>NZ_JBNPUF010000005.1:0-575681 GCF_051168035.1 Bradyrhizobium sp. HKCCYLRH3059
GGCTCGGCGGTGATCAAGGGCCAGGCGACCGAGGTGATCGACGTCGGCCACTTCCTGCCGATGGCCTTCGCCGACTGGTTCATCCGCAAGGAGATGCACACCGACGCGCAGACGCAGTCGGTGCTGCTGGTCGACGACTCGCCGTTCTTCCGCAACATGCTGGCGCCGGTGTTGAAGTCGGCCGGCTACAAGGTGCGCACGGCGGCCTCGGCGATCGAGGGCCTGGCCACGCTGCGCTCCGGGCACAGCTTCGACATCGTCGTCACCGACATCGAGATGCCGGAGATGAACGGCTTCGAGTTCACCGAGGCGATCCGCGCCGACCAGAACCTGAGCCAGATGCCGGTCATCGCGGTGTCGTCGCTGGTGTCGCCGGCGGCGATCGAGCGCGGCCGCCAGGCGGGTCTCTACGACTACATCGCCAAGTTCGACCGGCCCGGCCTGATCGCGGCGCTGAAGGAACAGATCGAGGAACGGGCCCGCGCCGAAGCCAACCGGCGGGCCGCGTGACAGCAAGCGGACAGGAGTAGCGTGCGATGAGCAGCAAGATCGAAACCACCGAGGGCGCCGCCGTCGAATACGTCACTGCGATGATCGGCGGCCAGCTGTTCGGCCTGCCGATCTCCCGGGTACAGGACGTGTTCATGCCGGAGCGGGTGACGCGGGTGCCGCTGTCATCGGCGGAGATCGCCGGGGTCCTGAACCTGCGCGGCCGCATCGTGACCGTCGTCGACATGCGGGCGCGGCTCGGCCTTGCCCGCGCCGAGGACGGCAAGCCGCCGATGGCGGTCGGCGTCGATCTGCGCGGCGAGTCCTACGGTCTCCTGATCGACCAGATCGGCGAGGTGCTGCGGCTGTCCGAGGAGGGCCGGGAGGAGAACCCCGTCAATCTCGACCCGCGCATGGCGAAATTCGCCGGCGGCGTGCACCGCCTCGACGGCCAGCTGATGGTCATTCTCGACGTCGATCGCGTGCTCGAACTCCTGCCGAAGGCAGCAATCGCCGCCTAGCCCGTCAACCGTCCCATAGGGGAGACAACAATGAAGAGCTGTCTGGTCGTGGATGACTCCAGCGTCGTGCGCAAGATCGCACGCCGTATCCTGGAGGAGTTGGGCTTCTCCGTCGTCGAGGCGGAGGATGGCGAGCGGGCGCTCGAGATCTGCATCAAGAGCCTGCCGGACGCCATTCTGCTCGACTGGAACATGCCCGTCATGGACGGTTATGATTTCCTCGGGCGCCTGCGCCGGCTGCCGGGCGGCGAAGGCCCGAAGGTGGTGTTCTGCACCACCGAAAACGACATCGATCACATTTCGCGCGCGCTGAACGCCGGCGCCAACGAATACATCATGAAGCCGTTCGACAAAGAGATTGTGGCCGCCAAATTCCAGGAAGTTGGTCTCATCCAGGCGCTGTCAGCCGAATCCGCCTGATCCCTTCGTCTGCCCAGAAGAGGCCGCCCGTGAACCAGCCTGATTATGAGTTCCTGCGCAAGCTGCTTCGAGACAAGTCCGGTCTCGATCTGTCTGCCGACAAGCAATATCTGATCGAGAGCCGCCTGCTTCCGCTCGCGCGCAAGGCCGGCCTGGCCAGCATCAGCGATCTCGTCCAGAAGCTGAAGGACGGGTCGAGCGCCTTGATCAGCCAGGTCGTCGAAGCGATGACGACCAACGAGACGTTCTTCTTCCGCGACAAGGTCCCGTTCGATCATTTTCGCGACGTGATCATGCCGGAGCTCCTCAAGGCGCGCGCCAACCGCAAGTCGATCCGGATCTGGTGCGCTGCTTGCTCGACCGGCCAGGAGCCGTATTCGCTGGCGATGTCGCTCAAGGAGATGGGATCTGCGCTCAGTGGATGGCGCATCGAGATCATCGCCACCGATCTGTCGCAGGAGGTGCTGGAGAAATCGAAGGCCGGCCTCTACAGCCAGTTCGAGGTGCAGCGCGGGCTGCCGATCCAGCTTCTGGTCAAATATTTCAAGCAGGCAGGCGAACTCTGGCAGATCAATTCCGACGTGCGCGGCATGGTCCAGCATCGCCAGCTCAATCTGCTGCACGACTTCTCACAGCTCGGCACGTTCGACGTCGTGTTCTGCCGCAACGTGCTGATCTATTTCGATCAGGACACCAAGATCAACATCTTCGGCCGGCTCGCCAAGCAGATGGAGCCGGACGGCTTCCTCGTACTCGGTGCTGCGGAGACCGTCGTCGGCCTCACCGACGTGTTCAAGCCGCTCGCGGACCGGCGTGGCCTGTATCGCCCGAGCGGGATCGCTTCCGCGGCGAAGGCGCCGGCTCCGGGAATGCCCAGGATCGCGGCCGCGGGCAACTAGATGTTCCCGCAGCCCAATAGAGCAGGACGCGAAGATGTCTGACGACAACAAAGGTACGGAGCGCGTCACCTTCAGCCGCGGTTACGATGTCTGCATCATGGGCATCGACGGGACCTGGCGCAGGGACTGCCAGCTCAACGCCATCTCGGACACCGACGCGGTGCTGACGGTCGAGGGATCGATCCAGGGATTGAATCTGAAAGAGTTCTTTCTGCTGCTGTCCTCGACGGGGCTCGCCTACCGCCGCTGCGAGCTGGTCCGGGTCAACGGCTCCGAGATGGACATCCAGTTCATCAAGGGAAAGAACAAGAAGAAACGTGGCAACGCTTCCGCCGGCCAGGAAACGACCGTCAACTAGTTCGCCTTGCGGCAGCACGGCGCATTGCTCGCCCGCCGCTCGGGAAACTTCCGCGCGCGGAGCGACGAGGAGACGCGCCAGCCTGGGTCCTGCGCAAGTCCTAAGACGCGTGGCCTTTTTTCCGAGAGCCGCTTTACGTCGCCGCAGGGTCGGACGTGTATGACAATGACGTCGGTCAAATTTTCCAGGGACGGCCAATGCCGGTCATGAGTTCGGAACTTGCATCCAGCCGGTCGGAGCGCGCCGATGATGGCGAACGGCGCGCGCTGCAGCTCTTGGTCGTCGACGACGACGCCGCGCAGCGGACGCTGATCGCGCTGGCGGCCAAGCAGGCCGGCCACGCCGTGACGGTCGCGGCCACGTGCAGCGATGCGATCCGCGAGGTGCGCAACAAGCGCTTTGACTGCGTGACGCTCGATCTCATGCTCGAGGATGGCGAGGGGACCGAGGTCCTCAAGGTCATCGCAGATACCCGCTTCGGCGGTTCCGTGATCGTGATCAGCGGCATGGATGCGGCGAAGCGAATTGAGGCCCGGCTGTTCGCGCGCTCGCTCGGAATCGACCTGCAGAGCCTGCCGAAGCCAGTCGATCTGGCGGCGTTGCGCATCTGCCTGGCGAATCTCGGCAAGACTGCGCTCGGCCTGCCCGTGGTTCACACCTGGGGCGGCGTCGCAGCCGAAAGTGTTGCCGCGAAGCATCGGTCCTGACAGAGCTGCATCGGCGCAAGCCGCGGTCCAGGGCGCACAATCCTATGCAACGTCCGAATCCCGCCGATCTTTGATCAAAACGAGGGCAAGGCCGGCTGACGGCTGTACGTCTTGTGTCAAATGCCGTGCAGATTTTCGTGGGCTGAGGGCCGTGCACGCGTCCGCCGCCGAGCATGTCTGTGGGCATGGTGCACGCGGGCAACGCCGATGCGATCAGAGTTTGATGTCGATCATGACGCTGTCGGCGTCGATGTGTTTTTGCAAGGCAGCATGCTGCCCGAGACGACTGCCTTGAGATCGTGTCCAGATCATGGTCTCGTGAAGGCGATCACCGATCTGCAGCTACTACTTGTGGGTTAGGATCATAAACCGTACAAATACGGGTGCCCAAAGCACCCGACGAGTATGGTATCATAAGACGCGCTTTCATTGTTTCTTCTCCTTTGCAAGAGCAATCGCCCATGGCCGAACAAACAACTTCCCGCGGAGAGATTTTTGTCGTCGATGACGACCCAGCCGTGCGCGACACCCTCTCGATGGTCTTGTCGGCAGGTGGGTATGAAGTGATCTGTTTTGCGGACGGCGCCGCGCTCCTGGCGGTGGCGCGGAGCAGGACACCGGCCTGTATCCTGCTCGACGTGCACATCCCCGGAAAGTCCGGTCTCGACATTCTCAGGGAACTGCATGGCGAGGACTATCCGGCTCCGATCTTCATGATCTCGGGCCAGGGCGACATCCCGATGGCCGTCAATGCGATCAAGAACGGGGCGCTCGACTTCATCGAGAAGCCGTTCCGCGGCAGTGAGATCGTGGCCCGTCTGAACGAGGCGATCGGCGCGTTCGCGCGGCGGCAGAAGGAGAATGCCTCGCCGAAGATCGGCTCGCTGCATTTCCCCGGCCGCGAGCCGCTGACGCGGCGCGAGCGCGAGGTCCTGGAACAATTCACGGCGGGGGCCTCGAACAAGGAGGCCGGGCGCACGCTGGGCATCAGCCCGCGCACGATCGAGGATCACCGCGCCAACATCATGAAGAAGCTCGGCGCGCGCAACGCGGCCGATCTGATCCGCATCGTGATGACGGCGTCGCGCGCCAATTGAGCCGATGGCCGGGCCGCCCGCACGTGGCCTCAAGCTGGAATAGCGGCAACCGCAAGCGCCAGGCCGCGTTGGTCGGGCCGCATCGGTCAAGCCTCGTTTTTCATGCCTGGTTTTTCAAGCCTCGGTCGCGGCGAGCGCCTTGCGGATCATCTTGGCGAGCTCGGATTTGCGGTACGGCTTCGGCAGCAGAAGAATTCCTTCGTCGAGCCGGCCGTGATGCACCACGGCATTCTCGGTGTAGCCGGAGGTGAACAGGACCCGCTGCGTCGGACGAATCCGCTGGATCTCGGATGCGAGCTGGCGGCCGTTCATCGTCCCCGGCATGATGATGTCGGTGAAGAGCAGATCGAACGGCTCTCCGGCATTGGTGATCGCCAGCGCTTCGGCGGCATTGGCCGCCTCCAGCGTCGCATAGCCCAGTGCATGGAGCTGGGCGAGAACGTAGCCGCGCACCAGCCGGTCGTCCTCCACCACCAGGATCGTCTCCTGGCCGCCCTGGATCGCCGGCGCGTCGCCCGAGGGCTGCGTGATCGCTTCTTCGCTGCCCGGCGGCAGGTACATCCGGATCGTGGTGCCGTGGCCCTCTTCGCTATAGATCCTGATGTGGCCGGCCGATTGCTTCACGAAGCCGTACACCATCGACAATCCGAGCCCCGTCCCCTTGCCAGGCCCCTTCGAGGTGAAGAACGGATTGAACACCTTGTCGATGATGGCGGCGGGAATGCCGCTGCCACTGTCGCTCACCGCGATCATCGCGTAGCGACCGGGCCGCACGTCGTCGTAGAGACTCGCGTAGTTCTCGTCGAGGTCGGCCCAGCCGGTCTCCAGGATGAGCTTGCCGCCATTCGGCATCGCGTCGCGGGCATTGAGCGCGAGGTTGATGACCGCCGTGGCGAGCTGGTTCGGATCGACATGCGCCACGCAGGTCTCGTCCTGGAAGACGGACTCGATCTCGATCTGCTCTCCGAGCGTCGGCCGCAGCAGCTTGGCCGTGTCGATCATCAGCGTGTTGACGTCGACCTCGCGCGGCTGCAGCGGCTGCCGGCGCGCAAAGGCGAGCAGATGCTGGGTGAGATCGGCCCCGCGCGCGGCGGCCTCGTCGATCATCCTGGTGATCGCGGCGAGCTGCGGCTCCTTGGCCACGGCCGCGGCGAGAATCTCGATCGTGCCGGTGATCACGGTGAGGATGTTGTTGAAGTCGTGTGCGATGCCGCCGGTGAGCTGGCCGATCGCCTCCATCTTCTCGGACTGGCGGATCCGCTCCTCGGTCGCGATCTTGTCGGTGAGGTCGCGGAAGAAGCCGTTCAGCACGAAGCCGTTGCGGGTCTTCAGCGCGGTCACGCTGAGCTCGGCCTTGAACTCGCGGCCGTCGCGCCGCTTCACCATGACCTCGCGTCGGCGGCCGACCCCGAGTGCGCTCGCTTGTCCGGTCATCAGGATGCGGCCGAGCGCGGCGCGCAGCTCCTCGCCGACGTCCCCGACCGTGATCACGTCGAAGACGTCCTTGCCGATGATCTCGGCGCGCGACCAGCCGAAGATCTTCTCGGCCTGGGAGTTCCAGTTGAGAATGGCCCCGTTGTCGTCGACCTGGACGAAGGCATCGAGCGCGGTCTCGACGATGTTGCGGGCGAGCTGTTCGCTCTCCCGGAGCGTCTCCTGCGCCAGCCGGCTCTCGGTCATGTCGCGGCCGATGAAGAAGTGGCGCTGCACCGGCTCCGACCAGTTCGAGGTCCAGGACAGCGTCACCACGCGGCCGTCCTTGTGGACGTAGCGGCAGTCGGAGGTGCGCGCCCGAAGGCCTAGGCGCGAGGCGCGAAGCTCCTCGCGTGCCTTGGGTAGATCGTCCGGGTGGATGAAATCCGCGCCGCTGCGGCCGATCATCTCCGCCGGCGTATAGCCGAGAATCGCCTCCACGCTCGGTGAGACCTGAACCAGGATGCCATTGCGGTCGGTGATGAGGATCAGGTCCTGCGACGTCTCGAAGATGCGCCGCCGTTCCTCGGTCTGCTGGCGCAGCGCCAGTTCGGTCCGGCGGCTCTCGGTGACGTCGCGTGCGATCTTGGAGGCGCCGATGATCTGGCCCGTCGGTGATTTGATCGGCGAGACGCTGAGCGAGACCTGGACCAGCTCACCGTCCTTGCGGATCCGCACCGTCTCGAAATGCTGGATCCGCTCGCCGCGGGCCATGCGCGCCAGAAGGTCCTGGGCCTCGGCCATGCGCTCGGGCGGCACGAGGAAATCCGCAAGGCGGCCCACGGCCTCCTCGGCGGAGTAGCCCAGCATGGCCTCGGCTGCCGGATTCCAGGCGGTGATGGTGCCGTCCAGCGACAGCGTCACGATCGCGTCGTTCGACGATTCCACCGCGGCACTGTAGAGCCGTTCGCGGGCGGCGAAATGGTCGCGCGCTGCTTCGGTCAGGTAATGCTCCTGGACCTCGCGCTCGAGCTCGGCGGTCTTGGTGCGAACCTCGTCCAGCACGCGGGCGAAGGCGCGCGCCAGCACGCCGGTCTCGCCGACCGCCTCGAGCGGGATATTCACCGCCTCGCCGCGCCCCACGCCCTCGACGGCCTGGGTCAGCTGGTTGATCGGCCGCGTCAGCGAGCGCGCGACCACGAAGGCGAGCGCGGCCGCGCACAGCATCGCGATCAGGCCGACCTCGATCGCCGTCTTGCGGATGGCGAGGGCGGGCGCCATGAAGGCGGTGTTCGGGATCGTCTCGATCACCGCCACCCATTCCTGTCCCGCGAGCAGCGCCGGGGCGAAGGCGACACCGCCGGGACGATCGGCTTCGTCGTGCAGGATCTGCGCGAAACCCTCGGCGGTGCCGGTCGCGCCTGCGAGCGTCGGAAAATCGTCCTGCCATCGCGTCGATCGGCCGCGTTTCGAGGCGAATTCCCGGTCTGATTCGGGATGGAAGAGATAGTCGCCGCGGGCGTTCACGACATAGAGCTGCGCGCCCGGGCGGGCCGCCATGCGCAGATGCGCGAAGATCGGGCGCATGTCGAGATCGACCATCAGGATCGCGTACGGCTTGCCGTCCGGCGCGAACACCGGCGTGCCGACGCACAGCATCGGCACGCCTGTCTTGGGGTCCGTCGTGTTGCCGTCGAGAATGATCGGCGAGAGCCGGATGCCGCCGGGCGGCAGGCTCAGCGTCTCCTTGATGTAGTTGCGCTCGCCGCGCGTGATCAGCTCGTTCTCCGGAACGATCCGAACCGTGTTGCCCGGCCCGAGCCGGTCGACCCGGATCAGCTCGCGATAATCGTTCTCGATCCCGACCAGGCGGATCATCGCGTAGGTCGGCTTGGCCTGCAGCTCGGCGAAGTAGCGCGTTGCGACCCGCTCGCGCCACGACTGCGCCGGCAGCCCTTCGCGGGGATCGGGAGCTCCCGTCTTCAGTGTGCGTATCAACGTTGCCAGATTCGGAGAGGCGCGATAGCCGTTGATGTCGTTCCGGGCGCTGCCGACATAGTTTTCGAGCTCGGTCGCCATCAGGCGCGAATGCGACTCGATTCGATCGAGCGCGCGCGGCAACAGCGCCCGCTCGAGGCTGCGATAGCCGAGCCAGCCGACGGCGAACACCGCGATCGCGACCAGCAGGATCATCGCGATGGCCAGCCGCGTCGTCAGCGTGAGGCGGCCGCCGAACCGCGGCGCCTCGCTCGCGCGCTGCGCGCCGCTGAGTAGGAGCCCTTCGGTTCGGCCGTCAGGATTTCGGAACAGCATCTTGGCCTGGCCGGGGTCGAGCAGCCCGATCGCCTGCCGATGCCAGGCATTCGGAAACCATCGTCAGGAGGGCTGCCGGTTTGAACGGCTTGGGCAATGCGGACACCGCTCCCAGCCTCGTGGCCATGGTAAGATAATCGGGCTCTATCACAGAGGTCGGGGTGTGGGCACGTCCCGAGGTCATGATGATCGGAACGCCGGGCGTGTGCTTGAGGATCAAGCGCATCGCCTCCAGCCCGTCCATGCCCGGCATGAAGATGTCCAGGATCACCAAGTCAAAGCTCTCGCTCGTGAAGCGGACGAGCGCCTTCTGGCCGTCGCCCGCGATGCCGACGACGTGACCGGCCCGTTCGAGCACGCGCTGAATTGTCAGCTGCATGAGCGGATCGTCGTCCACGACCAGAATCTTCGCCACGCTCCGCATCTCCCGATTGGCTGGCAGCAAGACCAACGGTCAGTTGTAAGGTTTTGCCCAATTCGCGGCGCGCCGCAAGCGTTTCGCCGGGCAAGTCACATGCAGGATGGGGCGCGGTGATCGATGTCCTGTACGGGACAAGGGTGGACTATCCGGGCGCCGGGCCTGCATTCGAGGCGCTCGCGCCGTAGTTGCATGGCACGGAGCGCTCCATAATCGCCTCGTCCTCGCGCCGAATGCACAATATTTGAGCACATGTCTGAGGATTTGCGATCCCAGGTGGCGCGACAGACGGTGCGGACCAGCGTGCGGCGTGACACCGCTCACGTCCTCCGATTGGGCGGGGCTGCTAGCCACTGAGATAGTCCGGCCAGCGGCCGCGAATGGTCGCGAGGTCGCTCAGCGTCCCGGTCAGGTGCTCGCGCAGATGCGTCTGCGCGTCGTTCGGCCGGCCCGCGGCGATCGCATCGACGATCTGCTTGTGATGGCGCAGGATCGTCTGCGCCTTGCCGGGCGAGGGCAGATGCAGCCGGCGCAACCGGTCGATGTGACCGCTGCGGCTGCGCACCAGGGTCCACAGCTCGTGCTTGTCCGCGGCGGTGTAGAGCCGCTCGTGGAATGCGTTGTCGACCACCGTGAATGACGCGAAGTCGCCGTCCCTGGCGAATCGCCGCTGCTGGGCGATCAGAGCATGGAGTTCGTCGATCGGCGCCGCCGCAGGCCGCAGCGCGAGCAGGCGCACGATCTCGAGCTCCAGCGCCTGGCGCAGGAACTGCGCCTGCTGCGCCCGACCAACATCGATGCGGCTGACCAGGGTCGCGTGCTGCGGGAACACGTCGACGAGGCCTTCCTCGGCGAGGCGCATCAGCGCGTCGCGGATCGGCGTCGAGCTGAGGCCGAACTCGGCCTGCAGCGCCGGCCGCGACAATGGCGCTCCCGGTGGGAGCGCGAGGGCGATGATCTGGTCGCGCAACCGCTCGAAGACCTGCGGTGCCGCGCGCCGGCTCGGATCGAGCCGTTCGGGCGGGAGAACCGCAGCAGGCGTCGCGGGCAATGCCATTTGGTGGGACGTCCGGCTCGAATGTCGCAGGGGGAGAACAGCCCTTGTCAGAGATGCACTAATGCATTAGTGCATCTCTCCGCTGGCCGTCAAGAAGGAGCCGGCACGCGAGGAGGGATGTCCCATGTTCGAGAAGTTCGCGCGCTCGGCCGCACGAGCCGCCGGCCTGCTGGCCACGCTGCTGGTCGCGGCGGCCTGGAATGACGCCGCGCAGGCCCAGCAGAAGACCGAAATCTCGCTGTCGCGCCAGCCTGGCATCTTCTACATGCCGAGCCACATCATCGAGAAGAACAAGCTGATCGAGAAGCATGCGGCCGCGCTCGGCGTGCCCGGCGTCACCACCAAATGGCTGACCTTCTCCGGCGGCGGCGCGCAGACCGATGCGCTGTTGTCGGGCAGCGTCGACATCCTCAACACCGGCACCGGCAATCTGCTGCTGTTGTGGGATCGTACCCGCGGTGGCGTGAAGGGCATCGTCGCCACCTCGGCGCAGCCGATGACCCTGATCAGCCGCGATCCCAACATCAAGTCGATCAAGGACTTCGGTCCCAGTGACAAGATCGCCGTGCCGACCGTCAAGGTCTCGACCCAGGCCATCGTGCTGCAGATCGCGGCCGCCGAGGCGTTCGGCGCCGATCAGTGGAACAAGCTCGACGCCAACACCGTGCAGCTCGGTCACCCCGACGCCTATACGGCGCTGTCGAACCCGCAGCACGAGGTGCACAATCATTTCTCGATCCCGCCCTACACGTTCCTCGAATTGAAGAACGTGCCCGGCGCGCATGTCGTGATGAATTCGCCCGACGTCATGGGCGGACCGCTGAGCCAGGCGCAGTTCTTCACCACCACGAAGTTCGCCGACGCCAATCCGAAGATCATCCAGGCGGTGCGCGATGCGACCAAGGAAGCGCAGGACCTGATCCGCAGCGATACCAGGACGGCGGTCGAGATCTACAAGGAGATCACCGGCGACAAGACCTCGGTCGACGACCTGCTCGCCTGGCTCAAGGAGCCCGGCATGATGGAATGGAATCTGGAGCCGCAGGGCACCATGAAGTTCGCGGCCCATCTCGCCAAGATCGGCACCATCAAGACCCAGCCCAAGGCCTGGACCGACTATTATCTGCCGGTCGCGCATGATCTGAAGGGCAACTGATGTCCGCGCTGCTCGACGTCGATGGCGTCACCCTGCGCTACAAGACCTCCAGCGCGGTGATCACCGCGACGGAGCGGGTCGGCTTCTCCGTCGACCGCTCCGATCGCTTCGTGCTGCTGGGACCGTCCGGTTGCGGCAAGTCGACCTTGCTGAAGGCGGTCGGTGGCTACATCAAGCCGAGCGAGGGCCGGATGCGCATCAACGGCCGCGAGATCACCGGTCCTGGCGCCGATCGCATGATGATCTTCCAGGAGTTCGACCAGCTGCTGCCGTGGAAGACCGTGCTCGCCAACGTGATGTTCCCGCTGCTGACGGCGCGGCGCATGCCGCGCAAGGAGGCCGAGAGCCGCGCCCGCACCTATATCGAGAAGGTCGGGCTGACGCGCGTTGTCGATGCCTATCCGCACACGCTGTCGGGCGGCATGAAGCAGCGCGTCGCGATCGCCCGGGGCATGGCGATGGAGCCGGACATCCTGCTGATGGACGAGCCGTTCGCCGCGCTCGATGCGCTGACGCGGCGCACCTGCCAGGACGAGCTGCTGCAGTTGTGGAACGAGACGAAATTCACCGTCTTGTTCGTGACGCATTCGATCGCCGAAGCCATCAAGATCGGCAACCGCATTCTGCTGCTGTCGCCGCATCCCGGCCGCGTCAAGGCCGAGGTGGTCGACGTCGACAAGGTCTCGGCCGAGGACGGCAGCGCGGCGCGCCTGGAGAAGCAGATCCATGATCTTTTGTTCTCCGAACCTGCAACGACGCATTGAGGACGGCGCCCATGGCTGAAGCCAAGATCATCCTGCGCGATACGTCGGCCGCGAGCGCCGCGCCTGCAGATGTCGCGCGCAAGCTCGGCGTGCTCGAGCTGCTGTGGAACGACGGCTTCGTGCGCAAGAGCCTGATCATTGTCTTGCTCGCCGCGATCTGGCAGGCCTATGGCAGCTATCTCGACAATCCCCTGCTGTTCCCGACCTTCTCCGACACCATCGCGGCGCTGTGGGAGAAGGTCCGCGACGGCACCATCCCGATGCGCGTCTGGACCTCGCTGAAGGTGCTGTTCATGGGCTATGCCGCAGGCATCGTTCTCGCGGCGATCCTGACTGTGCTCGCGATCTCGACCCGCATCGGCACCGATTTCCTCGAGACGATCACGGCGATGTTCAATCCCTTGCCGGCGATCGCGCTGCTGCCGCTGGCGCTGATCTGGTTCGGGCTCGGCAGCGGCAGTCTCGTCTTCGTGCTGATCCATTCGGTGCTGTGGCCCGTCGCGCTCAACACCCATTCCGGCTTCAAAAGCGTCTCGAACACGCTGCGCATGGTCGGGCGCAACTACGGTCTCAGCGGCTTCTCCTATGTGATCCGAATCCTGATTCCGGCGGCGTTCGGCGCCATCCTCACGGGTTTGAAGATCGGCTGGGCCTTCGCCTGGCGCACCCTGATCGCGGCCGAGCTGGTGTTCGGTGTCTCCTCGGGGCAGGGCGGCCTCGGCTGGTTCATCTTCGAGAACCGCAATCTGCTCGAGATCCCCGCGGTGTTCGCTGGCCTGCTGACCGTGATCCTGATCGGTCTCGTGGTCGAGAACCTGATCTTCCGCACCATCGAGCGCAAGACCGTGCTGACCTGGGGAACGCAATCATGAGCCACAAGAAGAGCCCCGATCAGCTGCGCAGCGCGCGCTGGTTCGCGCCCGACGATCTCCGTTCCTTCGGCCACCGCTCGCGGGTGATGCAGATGGGCTATGCCCAGGAGGAGTGGAAGGGCCGTCCGGTCATCGCCATCGTCAACACCTGGTCCGACGCGCAGCCCTGCCACATGCACTTCAAGCAGCGCGTCGACGACGTCAAGCGCGGCGTGCTGATGGCCGGCGGTTTCCCGATCGAGCTGCCTGCGCTGTCGCTGTCGGAGTCGCTGTTGAAGCCGACCACGATGCTCTATCGCAACATGCTGGCGATGGATGTCGAGGAGCTCTTGCGCGGCCACCCCGTCGATGGCGTCGTGCTGATGGGCGGCTGCGACAAGACCACGCCGGCGCTGCTGCTCGGCGCCACCAGCATGAACCTGCCGGCGATCTATCTCCCGGCCGGGCCGATGCTGCGCGGCAACTGGAAGGGCAAGACGCTCGGCTCCGGCTCCGACGCCTGGAAGTACTGGGACGAGCGCCGCGCGGGCAAGCTGTCGGACGCTGATTGGAACGCGATGGAAGCCGGCATCGCCCGCAGCCACGGCACCTGCATGACCATGGGGACGGCCTCGACCATGACCGCGATCGCGGAAGCGATCGGCATGACCTTGCCCGGCGCCTCGTCGATTCCGGCTGCCGATGCCGAGCACATCCGCATGAGCTCGGAATGCGGCCGCCGCGTCGTCGAGATGGTGTGGGAGGACCTGACGCCATCGAAGATCCAGACCCATCAGGCGTTCGAGAATGCGATCGCGGTCGCCATGGCGATGGGCTGCTCGACCAACGCCATCATCCATGTGATCGCGCAGGCGCGCCGCGCCGGCGCCGATATCGGCCTTGATGATTTCGAGGCCGCCAGCCGCAAGGTGCCGGTGCTCGCCAATGTCCGGCCGAGCGGCGACGCCTATCTGATGGAGGATTTCTACTACGCGGGCGGGCTGCCCGGCCTGATGAGCAGGATGAAAGAGCATCTCCATCTGGATTGCATGACCGTCAACGGCCGCACGCTGGGCGACAACATCACAGGCGCCGGCGTCTACAATGACGACGTCATCCGTCCGCAGTCGAACCCGATCTATCGCGAAGGTGCGCTCGCCGTGCTCAAGGGCAACCTTGCGCCGGACGGCTGCGTCATCAAGCCTTCTGCCTGCGATCCGCGCTTCCTCAGGCACACCGGCCCGGCGCTGGTGTTCGACGACTATCCCTCGATGAAGAAGGCGATCGACGATCCAGATCTCGACGTCACGGCCGATCACGTCCTGATCCTGCGCAATGCCGGCCCGCAGGGCGGGCCGGGCATGCCGGAATGGGGCATGCTGCCGATCCCGACCAAGCTGGTGAAGCAGGGCGTCCGCGACATGGTGCGGCTGTCGGATGCGCGCATGAGCGGCACGAGCTATGGCGCCTGCATCCTGCATGTCGCGCCCGAGTCCTACGTCGGCGGCCCGTTGGCGCTGGTGAAGAATGGCGACCTGATCACGCTGGACGTCGCCGCGCGCACCATCAATCTCGACGTGCCCGAGGATGAACTGGCGCGCCGCCGCGCCGCCTGGACTCCGCCGGCCCCGCGCTTCGAGCGCGGCTATGGCTGGATGTTCGCCCGCCACATCAAGCAGGCCAATGACGGCTGCGATTTCGACTTCCTCGAGACCGGCTTCGGCGCCGCAGTCGGCGAGCCAGCGATTTATTAGTTCACCCGTCATTCCGGGGCGCCGCGGAGCGGCGAGCCCGGAATCCATAACCACGATCGGGAGTATGGATTCCGGGCTCGCGCTCCGCGCGCCCCGGAATGACGACCGGAGAGAGCAGGACATGACCAAACTCAGCACCGCCACCCGCAACAAGCTCAAGACCGTCTCGACGGCCACGGTCGCTACCGCGCTGTTCAAGCGCGGCCTGCGCATCCAGTGCATCCAGAACGTCCATCCGCTCAGCCCGGCGCAGCCGACCATGGTCGGCGAGGCCTTCACCTTGCGCTACATCCCAGCGCGCGAGGATCTCAACACCATCGAGGTGTTTCGCGACCGCGGCCATCCGCAGCGCAAGGCCGTCGAGGATTGCCCGCCCGGCGCCGTGCTGGTGATGGACAGCCGCAAGGACGCGCGCGCCGCTTCGGCCGGCGCAATTCTCGTGAGCCGCCTGCAGCAGCGCGGCGTCGCCGGCGTCGTCACCGACGGCGGCTTCCGTGACGCCGCCGACATTGCCAAGCTCGGCATCCCCGCCTTCCACCAGCGTCCGAGCGCGCCGACCAATCTCACCCTGCATCATGCGATCGAGATCAACGGCCCGATCGCCTGCGGCGACGCGCCGGTGTTTCCCGGTGACGTCATCCTCGGCGATTCCGACGGCGTCATCGTGATCCCCGCCCATCTCGCCGACGAGATCGCGGACGAGACGTTCGAGATGACCGCGTTCGAGGATTTCGTTACCGAGGAAGTTGCCAAGGGCCGCTCGATCCTCGGCCTCTATCCGGCGACGGATCCGCAGACGCCCGCCGACTTCGCGGCGTGGCGCGCGAAGAACAACAGGTAGCCGCTACGTCCTCGGCTGTCGTTGCGGATGCGACGCCGATTGCGAGGCGAGATTGGCCCCATACTCCGCTGTCGTCCCGGCCTTGAGCCGGGACCCATAACCACAGGCGGTTGTGATGACGAGGGACGTAGCTCCAGCGCGCTCAACAATTGCCGCCGGTGGTTATGGGTCCCTGCGTTCGCAGGGACGACATTGGTGTTCAGGCGCGATCATGGCTCAAACGCTCCGATCTGCCAGACCCACCGCCCATAGCGCGAACGCGTAGACGATCGCGACCTCGTCCAGCCGGTTGAAGCGGCCGGAGGCGCCGCCGTGGCCGGCGCCCATGTTGGTGCGCAGGAGGACCGGCCCGCCGCCGGTCATCGTCGCGCGCAGCCGCGCGATCCACTTTGCAGGCTCCCAATAGGTGACGCGCGGGTCGGTCAGTCCGGCCATCGCGAGGATCGCGGGATACTCCTTGGCGGCGACGTTGTCGTAGGGCGAGTAGGACAGGATGGTGCGGAAATCCTTCTCGCTCTCGATCGGGTTGCCCCATTCGGGCCATTCCGGCGGCGTCAGCGGCAGGGTATCGTCGAGCATCGTGTTCAGCACGTCGACGAACGGCACCTCGGCGACGATGCCGGCGAACAGCTCGCCCGCGCGGTTGGCGACCGCGCCCATCAGCATGCCACCGGCGCTGCCGCCATGGCCGACGATGCGCCTGGCGCTGGTGTAGTTCGCCGCGATCAGCGCCCGTGCACAGGCAGCGAAGTCGTCGAAACTGTTGGTCTTCTTCTCGCGCTTGCCGTCGAGATACCAGCCCCAGCCCTTGTCGGTGCCGCCGCGGATATGGGCGATGGCGTAGACGAAGCCGCGGTCGACCAGCGACAGCCGGTTGGCCGAGAACGAGGCCGGCATCGCATGGCCATAGGAGCCGTAGCCATAGAGCAGCAGCGGCGCCGAGCCATCGGCGTTGAGGTCGCGCCGGTGCAGCAGCGACACCGGCACCTCGGCGCCGTCCTCCGCCTTGGCCATGATGCGCGTGGTGACGTAGTCGGCCGGATTGTGCCCGGACGGAATCTCCTGGCGCTTGCGCAAGGTCTTCGCGCGCGTCACCATGTCGTAGTCCCACACCTCCGACGGCGTCGTCATCGACGAATAGGCAAAGCGCAGATTGGTGGTGTCGAACTCGTAGGAGCCCATCGCGTCGAGCGAATAGGCGCCTTCGTCGAAGGCGATCGCGTGCTCCTCGCCGGATGCGAGATCGCGGATGACGATCGACGGCAGCGCATTGGCTCGCTCCAGCCGCACCAGGTGCCCGGCATACAGATCGTGGTCGAGCACGTAGATGCCGGCGCGGTGCGGAATGAGGTCGCGCCAGTTGGCGCGCTCGGGCGCAGACAGCGGCGCGGTGACGATCTTGAAGTCGATGGCGCCGTCGGCATTGGTCAGGATGAACAGCTCATCGCCGCGATCGGCGATCGAATATTGCACGCCGTTCTCGCGCGCGGCCACGAGGCGTGGCGGCGCCTCGGGAGCGTCGAGATCGATCAACCGTTGTTCGGACGTCTCGTGGTCGCCGCCGGCGATGACGCAGAACCGGCCCGACGTCGACTCGTGCACATGGGTGAACCAGCCCGTGTCCTTCTCCTCGTACACCAGCGCGTCTTCGGCCTGCCTGGTGCCGAGCTTATGCCGCCACACCTGCATCGGGCGGTGATTGTCGTCGAGCTTGACGTAGAAGAAGCTCTTGCAATCGCGTGACCACACCACACCGCCGTCGGTCTCCTCGACCACGTCGTCGAGATCGTTGCCGCTATCCCAGTCGCGGACGCGGATGGTGAAATATTCGGAGCCCTTGGTGTCGGCGCTCCAGGCGACGCGCTTGTGGTCGTGCGAATGCCGGCTGCCGCCGAACTTGAAATAGTCGTGGCCTCGCGCCAGCGCATCACCATCGAGCCCGATCGTCTCCGCCCCGCCGTTGCGCGGCGTCCGGCAGAACAGCTCGTGCTGGCCGCCCTCGCGATACTTGCGGAAATAGGCGTAGGGCCCGTCCGGCGACGGCACCGAGGAATCGTCCTCCTTGATGCGGCCGCGCATCTCCGCGACGAGCTTCTTCTGCAGCGGTGAGGTGTGGCCGAGCACGGATTCCGCATAGGCGTTCTCGGCCTCGAGATAGGCGCGGATATCAGCATCCAGCAGCGACGGATCGTGCAGCACCTCCTGCCAGCGCGCGTCTTTCAGCCACGCATAGTCGTCGCTTACGGTGATGCCGTGACGGGTGAAGCTGTGCGGATGGCGCGGCGCCACCGGCGCCTTGGTGCTCAAGTCGGTCATGTCGTCCTTTACGGGGTCACGCTCTCGCCGAGCCATTGGATCGCGGCGTCGAGGCCGCCGCGGCCGTGCGGAATCTTCAACGCCACCAGCGCCATTTCGATCACGCCGAGCGTGCCCAGCACCATCGGCGCGTTGACATGGCCCATATGGGCAATGCGGAACGCCTGGCCCTGGAGATCGCCGATCCCGGTGCCGAGCACGACGCCGCACTGCTCCTTGCAGTAGGTCTGCAACACGGCCGGATCATAACCTTCGCCGACCAGCACAGTGGTCACGGTGTTGGAGCGCTCGGCGGCGTCTTCGATGTTGAAACCGATCACCTGGCCCTCGCTCCACTTCGCCACCGCGCGGCGCACGGCCTCAGCCAACAGCTCATGGCGGCGGAAGGCGTGCGGCAGCCCTTCGGCGAACAGCATGTCCATGGCCTGGCGCAGTGCGAACAGCAGATGCACCGGCGCGGTGCCGCCATATTTGCGATAGTGCTCGGTGCCCTCGCGCTCGCTCCAGTCCCAATAGGGCGTGCGCATGTTGGCGCGCTTGTGCGCCTCGAGTGCGCGGTCATTGGCGGCGACGAAGCCGAGACCCGGCGGCGTCATCAGGCCTTTCTGCGAGCCGGACATCGCGACGTCGATGCCCCAGGCATCCATCTCGAACGGCATGCAGCCGAGCGAGGCCACGGTGTCGACCATGTAGAGTGCCGGGTGGCCCGCGGCCTTGATGGCGCGGCCGATCGCCTCGACGTCGTTGACGACGCCGGACGCCGTATCGATCTGCGCCACCACGATCGCCTTGATGCTGTGCTCCTTGTCGGCGCGCAGCCGCGCCTCGACCTCGGCCGGCCGCACCGCGCGGCGCCAGTCGCCGCGGAGCACTTCGACCTCGGCGCCCATCGCGCGCGCCGCATTGCCCCAGCCGATCGCGAAGCGGCCGCTCTCCAGCACCAGCACCTTGTCGCCGCGCGCCAGCACGTTGGAGAGCACCGCCTCCCAGGCGCCGTGACCGTTGGCGATGTAGATGTAGGTCTTGCCCTTGGTGGCGAACAGCCGGCCGAGATCGGACATGATGCCGTCGGTCAGCTCGACCATCTGCTTGGAGTAGATGTCGAGCGCGGGGCGGTGCATCGCCTGCAGCACCTCGTCGGGCATCGTGGTGGGTCCCGGGATGGCCAGAAACTCCCGGCCCGCGCGAACGGTCATTGTCAGTGTCCTCGGCGATGTGGTTTGGCGGTTGAGGGTGGTGACGGGCTCTCGCACACGGCCGGCCCATGGTCGTTTTACGTGGCGCGGCGCATTAAGAAAAGCCGGAGAAGCCGGGGGGCTGGCATGCCCCGGCAGGCCGGCGGGTCGGGCCGTCAGCGCCTCGTTTCGCGGCAGCCGGCGGCCTCGGCCTCCTCGACCGAGCAGAACCAGCGGGTGCCCTTGGCGACGTGCATCTTGATCTGCGCGTACCAGCGGCTCTGCGGCGTGTGATAGATGCACTCGCCGGCGCCGTTGACATTGCCCTTGATGGTGCAGTCCGGCGAGGGCGCGACCGGGCCCGAGGCCGAGGCGAGCAGGATTTTGCGCGCGCCCTCCGGCGGGTTGGTGGCCCCGAGGATCGCAGTCTTCTTGTTGCGCACGCGCCAGTCCCATGGCGCGATGAACGCGCCCTGCCACATGCCGGCCTTGGCTGCGCGCGCCTCCGCCTCGTCGGGCTCGTAGTCATGCGAGAGGGTGCGATAGGCCAGCGCCCAGCCGCTGCGCACCAGCCATTTCTGGATGTCCTCGCCATCGACGTCGCAGCGCGCGACCTGGCGGCCGCGGCGGTCGATCGAGCGCGGATGGCAGGTCCAGCTCTTGCCGTCGACGTACTTGATCAGCTCGTCACGCGCCGCCACGCCGCAGGTCCAGCGCTCGCCGTTCTTGTTGAGGCAGAGCTGGTCCACGGAGGGCGCGTCGATGCCGCCGAGCCGGATGCGGGTGGTCCCGATCGTGATCCCATCGGCCTCACGGATCTTGGGAATCCCGGTGATGTCGGCCGCGGACGCGACGGAGGGCAGCAGCAGGAGGAGCGCAAGCAAAGCTGGTTTCATCGACATCAACGGGCGCGGGTCGTCCTTGGGGATGGGAAGGCTGGAGCAATTGTGCGGCGGATCGGCCCGCGGTTCCAGCGCCGTGATTGGCTGAGCCGCTCAACTTCGCGCGATGGCGGGCTGAGAGAAGGGCGACTCGAGCTATCACCTCGACGGCAGTGCGCTCCCTTTCCCGCAAGGGGGAGGGGAGCCGACCGCCATCACTCCCTCACCGCACGACGACCCGCCGCGCCAGCGCCAGGCCCATCAGCACGAAGGCAGATGTCACCTCGGGGCCGCCGACCAGGATCCGGGTCGGGGTCTTCATCTTGTTCCACTCATAGGCGCGGTACGGATGCCGCCGGCCACCCTCGCCGAACGACGTCACGATGCAATGCACTGCGGGCGCGAAGCTCGCCGCAGCGCCGCCGAGATGGCCGAGCGCGATCAGCGCCAGCGCGGCGTCGAACGGGTTCATCTCGCGGCCGACCAGCTCGTCCTCGACATAGGCCAGCACGCGCAGGCGAATGAGCTCGAACGCGCCGTCGGGATCGATCGCCTGCCGCGCCGCCGGCGGCAGCGCCATGAAGGCGTGGTAGCAGCGGCCGAAATAGGCGCAGTACAGCTCCGGCAGATAATAGATGTGCGAGCGGGGGTCGGCGAAGGCGCCGCTCAGCACCAGCCGCTGCTGGAAGCCGACAATCCGCCTGACGACGTCGAGCCGGGCTTGCGTCTCCAGGATCTGCCAGCGCCCGAGATTGCGGAACGATACCTCGAGCACGTCGAGGTTCAACGTCGGATCGAGATCATTGCCGTAGGGCCGCTCGCCGGCCAGGCTGTCGATCCAGGTCGCGACACCGCCCTCATAGTCGATGTTGTCGTTGATCGGCACCGTCACGCGCGGCTCGTTGCCGCCGGCGCGCACCTGGTAGCCCGCATAGAAATCCAGCAGCGGCTGGCTCAACATCGGATCGTCCGAGCCGGCCTGCGTCGCCGCCGAGAACGAGCACGCCGTGGTGTCGCAATCCGGCACGTAGACGCCGAAGCCGAGGTCCTGCTTGATCTGGGTGAAGAAGCGCGAGAAGCGCGGATGCGGCGGCGGCGCCAGCGCGGTGACGACATTGTAGCTCTTGCCGTCGGCGCCGCGCACCTCCTCGCGGCTGATGGTCAGGCAGAACTCGACCATGGCGGCGATGGCGCTGCGCGCCGCGCTTGTCTGCTCCGATGACGCGAGGCCGGTCTCCAGATAACTCAGCAGCGCCTCGGTGAAGAACGCGTCGTAATAGGCCGAGCGGTGGCGGATCTGCACCGGCCCCCACATCGGCTCGGCGATGCCGCGCCACGGCGGATTGATCACCGCGGCCGCCGGCGATCGCGCGATGAAGACGCGGGCGAGGTTGAACAGCAAGGTCGAGTTCTTGTAGCCGCGGGCGTCGAGCCCCTGCAGCGCCATCTTGACCTCGCGGCCCTTCATGTCGGGATCGCCGATCAGGTTGAAGGCGGCATAGGTCGGGATGAAGCCATTGCGGCTGAACGAGCCGAGCAGATCGGCGCCACAGGCCCGGATCACGCGATCGACCTCGCCGGCCGGCGGCATGGCCGCCGCCGCAGTCCGGCGCGGCGGGGCAGGGTGGTGCAAGGCGACGCTGTCGACCAGATCGGCGACGGGGCGGCCGACCTGCTCCCAGTCCGGCGTCGGATTGTCGCGGGCAAGAACCAGCGCGTCGCGCAGCGCATTGAGAACAGCGGGATCGTTCAACTCGGGCAGGCCGGCACGGCGCAGCAATGCGCGCAGCGCCGGGTTCCCGAGCGCGGTCCGGTAGAATTTCGACAGATGCGGGTCGCCGCTGCCGGGCCGGCGCAGGATGGGATCGCAGACCTCGTACAGCGAGGGCCCATCCTTCCGGGCCGTCAGTGCGCGACAGGCCGCGCCGGCGAAATACTGGAAACTCAAGCGAGGACTCGCGGGTTGTCGAAGGCGGGACGAGCGGCATGCGTTGCTCGAGACGCCCGGCAAACGGCGCGTCACGCGCATGCATCGGGCAAACTGACACGCTGGACGGCCAAAGACAACGTGACGGCGGTCACGGCGCGGGAGGCGGATTTGGCGGCAATGTGGTCTCCCGGCGGTCCGTCCGGGGCCGTTTGGAGATCGCCGTCATGGTTAAATTTGCGTTTCTCTTCAAGTGCTTGAAAAGTCAATGGTGTTCCGATGTTGCTTGGGACGCGGGTTCGGGTTAAGCCTTTCTTCGTTGCGGCGCCGCAATTTGCGCGCATTGAGACGACACATCGTCTCGCAACCCCTCAAACCTCAGAGGCGCCAGCGCGACCAAAGGGTGCACCCCTTTGGCATCGATGGGCAGGCTCGGACCAGGATTGACGTGATGACCGCAAGGCAGCCTTCTCTTTCCCGCCGATCGGCCGTGATCGCCGCCGCGCTTCTCTGCACGGTGTCGCTCGCGATCGGCGCGCATGCTGCCCTGAACAAGCGTTCGCTCGAGGCGCCCAAGGCCGCGGCCTCCGAGCAGAGCAGCGTGGCGACCGGCAACGGCGCGCGCCTCGCGCTCGTGATCGGCAATGGTCACTATCCCGACGCCAACGCGCCACTCGTCCAGCCGATCAACGATGCCCGTGCACTGACCGGCGCGCTGCGGCGCGACGGCTTCGACGTCGATGTCGTCGAGGATGCCAACAAGGACGACATGGCCCGCGCGGTCGAGCGCCTGAAGGCCAGGATCAAGCCCGACTCGGTCGTGATGCTGTTCTTCGGCGGCTACGCCATCCAAGCCGGACGCGAGAGCTACATGATCCCGGTCGACGCCAAGATCTGGCGGGAAGCCGACGTACGCCGCGACGGCACCAGCATCGAGCGCCTGCTCGATACCGTCCGCGAGCAGGGCGCGCGCGCCAAGCTGGTGGTGATCGACGCCGCCCGCCGCAATCCCTATGAGCGCCGCTTCCGCGCCTATTCGCACGGCCTGGCGCCGATCAATGCGCCGGCCAACGCCCTGATCCTGTCGTCGGCGACGCCGGGCAAGGTGCTGGACGATCCGAAGGGCCAGAACAGCGTGCTGGTCACCGAGCTGCTGAACCAGCTCGGCAAGAGCCCGAGCGCCGAGACCGTGTTCAACAAGACCCGCAACGCCATCGCCCGCAGCTCCGACGGCGAGCAGGTGCCGACCGTGTCATCCTCGCTGGTCGAGGACATCCGCTTCAGTGCCGACGTCGCCAACGCCGGCAGCTGAGCTTAGCCTGTCCCGCGCCTGAGATGCTCCGCCCTCTCGGCGGCCTCCCACCCTCCCCTGGAGGGGGAGGGTCGCCTCACGGCGAGCGAAGCGAACCGTGGGGCGGGGTGGGGTGATCTCTCCACTTGCGCCGTCATCTCTGGCTCCACCCCACCCCGCCGCACGACGCTGGCGCGCCGCGCGACGACCCTCCCCCTCCAGGGGAGGGTGGGGCCGCGTGCCCCTCAGACCCCTGCGGCGTCGCGTCTTTCAATTGCTCGCCATCACCGGCCGCACCGGGTCGCCCTCGCGCAGCAGCGCGCCGGCGCGGGTGACGACGACGTCGCCCTCGGCGAGGCCGTCGCGGATCTCGACCTGGCCGCCGGCCATCAGGCCGATCTCGACCCGCTTGGTCTCGATCCGCTGAGCCCGGACCACCTGCACCACCGTGCCGTCGGGATCGTACAGCACGGCGGTCAGCGGCACCGCGACGCCGCAGCTCTGGCCGATCTTGATCACGGCGCGGCCGAACGAATTGACCAGCAACCGCGCCGTGCCGGTGATGCCGATGAAGGCCTGGCCGAGCTGGCTGTTCGGCTCGACGGTCGGCGCCACCCTTCGGATCTTGCCCTCGACCTCGCCGGCCCCGACGATGCGGATCCGCGCCGTCTGGTTGACCGCGAGCTTGCCGAGCTGGGCTGATGGCACCAGGCCGACGAGATCATATTCGTTGCGGGCGAGAATCGAGAACAGCGCCTCGCCGCGACCGGAGGCGAACGCCCCGATGGTGGCGCTCGACGACAGGATGGTGCCCGCGACCGGCGCCTGGATCATGATCGTGCCGCCCTCCGGCGGCGTCAGCCGCGCCAGGTTCTGTCCGGCCGTGACGGTGTCGCCGGCATCGACCAGCACCTCCGCGACCTTCAGGCCGGGACGATCGGGCCTGACGGCGGTCTCGTCGCGCGCCAGCACCATGCCGGACACCTCGACCGTGTTGTCGAAGCAGGCCTTGGTCGCCTTGAGCACGCTGACCGCGGCGCCCTTCGGCGCGCCGTCATCGGCTGCCGCAGCCTGGATCATCGCCAGCAGGCCGGCGGCGGCGAGCATCGGCATCCGGCGCATCGTGGCGGCAATTGCGGCATGTCCCATCCGAAACCGATCCTCGCGAACCCAATTCATTGCACGGCTGTCGCCGGGATAGCAGACGTGCCGCCGCCGGGCCAGCCGACCCGCGTCCCTGGTAGTCGCGCCAGGATGCCGCGACGTTCAGCCGATGGTGCCGAACTTCTCGGCCGGGTCCACGTTGACGCTGCCGAATGTCAGCCGTCTTTCACCTGGGACTCACGACCATGCTTCGGCTCTGGATACCGCTTCTGCTCTGCGCCGTCGTCGTCACGCCTGCGGTCTCCGCCGAGCTCACCGCCGACGCCGTCAACAGCGCCGAGCTGCGCAAGCGGCCGCCTGCCGAGGAGAAGATGGATCCGGTGGCGATCCGCGCCCAGGTGCTGCTCGATCGCGCGCATGTCTCTCCCGGCGAGATCGACGGCCGCTTCGGCGACAATGCGCGCAAGGCGCTCGCCGCGTTCGCGCGCGCCAAGGAGCTTGCCGGTGATGCGAAGCTGACGCCCGAGCTGTGGGAGGCGCTGCTGCGCGGCGACCAGGCGCCGGCGATCGTCTCCTACACGATCACTCGTGACGATGTGAAAGGGCCGTTCCTGAAGAAGCTGCCACAGCACATGGAGGACATGAAGGACCTGCCGGCGCTCGGCTACACCTCGCCGCGCGAGGCGCTGGCCGAGAAATTCCACATGAGCGAGGCGCTGCTGTCGGCGCTCAATCCGAAGGCCAGCTTCGACAAGGAGGGCGAGCAGATCGCCGTCGCCAATGTGATCAGGCCGGACGAGAAGGCGCCGGACATCATGCGGCTCGACATCAGCAAGGACGCCGGCACGGTGCAGGCGTTCGACCGCGACGGCAAGCTGGTGGCGGTGTTTCCCGCCACGGTCGGCAGCGACGAAAAGCCGACGCCCGACGGCACCTTCAAGGTCACCTCGCGGGATGCCGATCCCAACTACCGCTACAATCCGGACTACGAGTTCAAGGGCGTCAAGTCGCGCAAGCCGTTCACCATCAAGCCCGGCCCGAACAACCCGGTCGGCGCCTATTGGATCGGCCTGTCGGTCGGCAACGGCTACGGCATCCACGGCACGGCCGAGCCGTCCAAGGTCGGCAAGTCGGAGTCGCATGGCTGCGTGCGGCTGACCAATTGGGACGTGCGATTCCTCGGCGACCACCTGGCGAAGAAGGCGAAGGTGGAGCTGCATTGAGCGGGTGTGCGATCCCGCTCGCTTGAACTGCAGCAGTGTGTGATCTGCCGAGCGGCGTCGGTAACCTCCGCTGTCGTCCCGGCGAACGCCGGGACCCATAACCACAGGGAGTAGTTCGGGGCAGGCGTGTAGTTAAGAGAGATCGCTTCCACGACCGCCGCGGCGTATGGATCCCGGATCGGCGCCCCGCCGCGCTGGCGCGCGTCGCAGCTTGTCCGGGATGACAGCGGTGGGTGGAGATCACAGCGGAGCTCCTCGCCAACGCCTTCGACGAAGTGCGTAGGGTGGGCAAAGGCGCGCGTCCGACGCTTTTGGTTTGATCCGCGATGCAACGCGCGCCGTGCCCACCATCATATACGTGCGGCCTTGCCGCTTGCGGATCTAGCTCCCTCCAATGACCAAGGTAGACGACGCCAAGGCAAACGGGCGCGATCGTCACGAACCGAAAAGCAGCATGGACGCTCGTTCCCACGGTAGCACGGACCGCGCAGCCGAGGCCCGCGTCTGCTTGCGCGTCCCGGCGCGCTCCATCCGCGCGATCGCTAAGCGAACGATTTCTGGATCTTCGCCGGCCGCCTCGTTGAGCCAGACAATGATATTGCCGTTGTTCAGTCGCTGGTAGACGGACCGTGCATCGACGTCCCAATTGGCGCGGCCATAATAGCCCGGGCCATCGTACTCCTTCAGCCATCCAATCCAGTGATCCCTGTGCGTCTCGTAACCGCCCTTCGACAGCTTGTCAGATTGCGGCGTCGTCGCTGGCAGCCGTTTGACGGCGCGAAGCAACTCGGGGATCTCGAACGATCGGAACTCGAACAGCAACCAGGCCAGCCGCTCCCAAGGCAGGATCTGGCGGACAATCTTCGCCAGCATTTGTGGATGATCGGCGCCGGGGCGGATAGCGCGTAGCGCCTGTTCGATCAGCTCCGGGTCGACGCCAGCCGCTTCGTTCAGCCAGATGATGGCGGGGCCGCTGTTCAGGTGTTGATAGACGAAGCGCGCGTCACGGTCCCAGTCCGAGCGGTTGTAATAGCCGGGCCCGTCATAGCCATCCAGCCAGCCGAGCCAGCTTTCCCGGAGCTCACGGTCGGTGCTTCCGAACTCGCGGTTCGTCTGCCGCGCGGTTCCTTTCAGGTTCTCGATGGCTTCGCGAAGCCTCTTGATCGAATAGGAGCGCATGGCAAGTTTCTCAAGCCTTCGCAGAACGGGAGGCCACTGCGCGGCG
Source organism: Bradyrhizobium sp. HKCCYLRH3059 (assembly GCF_051168035.1). Taxonomy (NCBI): domain Bacteria; kingdom Pseudomonadati; phylum Pseudomonadota; class Alphaproteobacteria; order Hyphomicrobiales; family Nitrobacteraceae; genus Bradyrhizobium; species Bradyrhizobium sp. HKCCYLRH3059. The sequence continues at coordinate 26,201 of NZ_JBNPUF010000005.1, forward strand.
GCCGCGTGGCTGCCGGGGCTCTGTCGCCGCCGCCGCGCGCTGCGCGCGGATACGCTCCAGCAGGACGCTGGCGGGCTCGTCGTTCGGGTCCTGCGGCACCAGCTCGCCCTTGAACGCCTTGGTCAGGATCGCCGCCTCCAGCCGGTCGAGCAGCGCGCGGGCGCGCGCCACTTCGGCTTCGAGGCGGTCGGCATGTGAGAGCGCTTTCTTGATCCGTGCAACGATTTCCTTCTGTTCCTCGATTGGAGGAAGCGCAATGTGGAAGGCCCGTATCTCGGGGAAATAGATCGTTGTGTGAGTCGATCCCATTCCGAAACGGCGGATGTCTTCGCCTTCGGCCATCAGGGCGTACATCAGATAGTCGGGCAGCAACGCCTCAGTGCAGGTCCAGGTCGCGAAATCCTGGCTGGTGGCCATGCTCTTTGCCATGATTGTCACATATCCAACCGATGCCGTTCGCGACAAGCAAACGGTGCCCGGCGGAAGCAGGCGCGCCGACGAATTGTTCAAGCCGGCCTGTGAGATCGTTTGTATCGTTGATTCGATATGCCGGCCGTGATGAGCGCCTGCATCGCGAATGCCGATCCAGGCTATACCCCCGTCCCAATAGGACGGCTCGGATCGGCTCGGTGTGTGTCCGGTTTCCTGCTTTGCGACCCGCAAAAGTGACACCCATTTCCAGCCTTCCGGAAGGGAGGTGCCGGGATCATTGACTGACAATCCGGCCGTGCCGGGAATGATCTTGTCGGTCGCATCGCGTCCGCCGCGGCCTTGCTGCGGAGCAGGAACATCACGGAGCATCTGTTCTGTCGAATCGAAGCCAGCGTTGTCGCTTCGCCAGTCCGCGGTGAACCTTCCTGTAACACCAGAGCGCAAGATGGAGGTCTTCTGACGTTCGAGAAGTTTCGGCACCCGATCCAGCTCCGCCCGCGCGCGGGCCAAGCGCGCGAACAGCGCATCCAGCTTGGCGACGATGCGGCGCTGTTCGGCCGCAGGAGGCAATTCCACAGCTATTCGTTGAAGCGCCACCTGCGGTAGGTGCTTGATTGTTGTTCCTGTCAAGAATTCTGAAAATTTGTGTTTGACTGCGAAGTGTCGAATATAGTTAGCAACATAGTCCGGCTGTATCTCGTCAAGAACGCGCACCCTGTGAAGTGCCTTCTGAAAGATCAGCTTGCGCTTGCCTTGATGCCACACGGCGCATCGGCCGGGTTCTCCGCCCTCGCAGATAAAAATGTCACCATTTCTGATTTCTAGATCAGACAACTCTGTCGGTGATGCTCGCATTTCCAAGAGATCAGATAGATCAAACGCTCCCCAACGAACATTAATATTTCGCAGGTACGGAACCGACTCTCCTTTGTTCTTTGCTGCATCCAACATTTTTCCAAGTTTTGTATCGGCGAACGCGGAGATCGTCGATCGAGCCCACCCAATCGGCAAAGTCACTCCGCCGCCTCCTCAACGTCGGTGGACAAGGTCGCCTCAATGCTCAGTTGCTCCGATAGCGCTTTGATCTCCTCCAGTGCGGCCGATAAATGAACTTCGATTGCTGCCGCAATATCCTCCGGTGCTTCGAGCCCGTCCTCGGCAGCACCGCTCTCGTCCTTCAACCAAGTGATATCGAGATTATCGCCACGCCCTGCGATCTCGGCACGCGTGAAACGGCGGAAACGCCCCTGTTCGCCCTGATCTTTCCGCTTGGCGCGACCGTAAGCATCGTCACCAAACGAGGCGACGAAATCGCCGAAATCCGACAGCTTCAGTGGATTGGTCTTGCCATAGGCCGGCGCGCTGGAGCGCATGTCGTAGATCCAGACCGCCTCTGTGGCATCTTTCGCAGGAGCCTCCTCCGTGCTCCGGGCGAAAAATAGCACGTTGGTTTTGACGCCCTGCGCGTAGAAAATGCCGGTCGGCAGCCGCAGGATGGTGTGCAGATCGCACCAGTTCATCAGGCGCTGGCGGAGCTGCTTGCCCTTGCCGTCGTCGAACAGCACGTTGTCGGGCACGACGATCGCCGCGCGGCCGCCGGGCTTGAGCGCGCGGATGCAGTGCTCGACGAAGGGGAGCTGGTAGGACGAGACACGGTCGGTGATGGTGAGGTCGTCGCGCGTCGGCGGGCCGCCGGCCGGGCCGAATGGCGGATTGGTCAGGATCAGGTCGGCGTTCTTGAATTGCGGCTCTGCGCCCCGCGGCGACAGCGTGTCTCCGAGAGCGAGATACTCCGGATCGATCTTGTGCAGATGAAGATTCATCAACAGCAGGCGGTAAGTATCCTGCACGTTCTCGATGCCGCGCAGCGCCTGGCGGAGCTGGAACGCTGCCTTGCGTGGGTTATCCGCCAAGTCGTGATAGTCGTCGTTGGCTGCACGCATCATGTGATCAGCGGCAATCAGGAAGCCGCCGGTGCCGGCGGCCGGGTCCTGGATCACTTCCCCGATCTGCGGCTGCATCAGCCGGACCATCACCTCGATCAGCACGCGCGGGGTGAAATACTGGCCGGCGCCGCGCTTGGTCTCCTCGGCCATCTTCTGGAGCAGGCCCTCATAGGTGTCGCCGAAGGCATCGCGTTCCTTGCTGAACCAGTGCAGGCCGTCGATGGCGTCAATCAGCCGGCGCAGATTGACCGGCTCGCGTATGACTGTTGCGGCGTTCTGGAAGATGGCAACCACGGAGAGGTCGGCCCCATTCTTCGGGTCGCCGAGATCGATCAGCGCCTGCCGGTAGCGCTGGAGCACCTCGGTCTCCGGCGCCGACTTCAGCGCGCCCCAGCGATATTGTTCCGGGATGCGGCTCTCGTCCTTCTGCTCCGAGGCCATCTTCAGGAACAGGAGATAGGTCAGCTCGGTGACGTATTGCTGGTAGGTGACGCCGTCCTTGCGCAGCATCGCGCATAGCCGCCACAGCTTGTTGACGAGATCGGTTGCTGGATTCATGTCCGTTCCATCTCAGGCGACGTGGTGGTCCCAGATCGCGCCGTTGAGGTCCTTCAGGATGTCACCTAGCCCGTGATCGAAGGCCTGATCAATCACCTCGAAGCCACCATGCTGTGCAAACAGCGGATCGGCGAGGAGGGCGGGGTCGCCGACCGGCTGCGCCTTCAGCGAACGGCCGATCCGCTCGAGCCAGCGCCTTTGCGTCGCCGTCCAGGGCCGGCTGGCGAGAATGCGCTGAACGCCGTTCTCGACGCGGGTGGCGTAGGGCACCAGGGGATCGCCGAGCGCGGCCTGGCGCACGAAGCCGATGATGTGGGCGGCGATGTCGGCGTTGCGCGCCCGGCCATAGGCCTGGCGCAGATTGGCTTCGGAGAAGCCGTTGGCGTCGAGCAGGACGGCGAGTTCCTTCAGCTCCTTGCGGGTCAGCTCGCGCGGCTTCTGGGTTGCGGCGATCAGCGCCGGCGCCACGTTCATGTTGGCCTTCACGAAGGTCTCGAAACTCTCGATATAGTCGGCCGGGCTGGCGCGGCCGCCGAAATCGTCCTCGACGCTGACCAGCTCGTCCGGATGCTCGGAAATGTAAGTGCCGTCGCGCGGGCGGTTCGGGCTGGAATTGTCGAGAATTCCGGCGAGCAGCGGGTGCTGCCTGAACAGCGCCAGCGTCTCGCCCGGCGGCGCGTCGCGCAGCCGGTCGGGCAGCGCGGCCAGCGGGCCGAGCACGGTCTCCAGGGTCTCTCGCTCAGGACCTTCGATGTATTTCAGCCGCTGGCGCAGCTTGACCACGATCTGGTCGCGGACGAAGGCGCGGTCCTCCTCGGTCGCGGCACGTTCGAGGTCGCCGACGAGGGTTGCGAACGACAGCGCGGGGTTGACCACCACCGGCCGCATGTCGCTGAAATCCTGGAGGTTGGCGTAGATGTCGACCGCGTCGAAGATGCGGAAATACTCCTTGCCGATCTCGTCGCAGCGCCGCGTGGCGCGGCCGATCATCTGGTCGTAGAGGATGCGGCTGTTGACGCGGCGGACGAACACGAGGTTGGTGATGGCGGGCACGTCGATGCCGGTGGTGAGCAGGTCGACGGTGACGACGTATTTCGGCCGGGGATCGTTCTTGAACGCCTTGATGCGGTCCAGCGGCTTGTCGATGCGTCCGGTGATCTTCTCGACCAGATCGTGCGGCTGCGGGCCGTATTCCTCGGCCAGCGCATCCTGAAGCGCCTTGACCAGCGTGTCGGCGTGATCGTCGCGGCTGGCGAAGATCAGCGTCTTGCCGCGCTCGCTCGGCGGACATTCGCGCGCAATCGCATCGGCGACAGCCCGGTTGAAGGGGCGGGTCAGCACCTTCTTGTTGAACTCGGCGACCTCGAAATTGACCTGGTCGTCGAGATTGAACAGGTCGATCTGGCCGGTGCGGGGATCGATGATGTTGACGTCCTCGCCGGCCTCGAAGCTGATGCCGGTCTGGCTCAGCGCCGTGGTGATGCGCCGCGGCGGCCGGTGGTCGATCAGGTAGCCGTCGATGACGGCCTGCCGGTAGCCGTAGTGGAACACGGCCGCGCCGAAGATCTCGCGGGTGTGCAATGCCGGCGTCGCGGTCAGAGCGATCTTGGTCGCGTCGAAATAGTCGAGCACGCGGCGATAGGCGGATAGATAGTCCTCGAGATTGCGGAAGCCGAGATCGTCCTCGCGCAGCTCGGCATCGAGCGTATAGCCGCGATGCGCCTCGTCGACGATGATGAGGTCATAGGTGCCGGGCGTCGGCCTGGTGACGTCGGGGTCGTCGAAGACGCGGCGGATCATCGCCTGCACGGTGGCGACCTGGACACGGTCGGTGGCCTCGGGAAACTTCTTGGTGAGATCGGCGACCGGGAACACCTGGTCGAACTTCAGGAAGCCGGCCGTGTCGGTCGTGCTCATCGCATCCAGCGTCTGCCGCCCGAGCGCATTGCGGTCGACCAGGAACAGGATGCGGCGGAAGCGCTTCCGCCGCAGCAGCTCGTACATCAGGGCGATGGCGAGCCGGGTCTTGCCGGTGCCCGTCGCCATCGCCAGCAGGATGTTCTTCTGGCCCGCGGCGATGGCGGTCTCCACCGCCGTGATGGCATCTGTCTGATACGGCCGCAGGCCGGTGACGCCGAGCTCGCGCTCGGCCAGCGCATCGAAATCCTCGGTCTGCTCCAGCCGTTCGGTGAGGTCGCGCGGCGCGAACCATTCCGGCAGCGCGCGGGGATTCCCGCCGGTCGGGCGCGCATCCCAGAACCAGATTCCCGACTTGGTCTCGAACTGCTTCACATAGGGCCGGCCATTGGTGACGAACAGGAACGGCACCCGGAAGCGATCCAGCCCCTGCGGCCACGGGCTGCCCGGAAGGGTCTCGTCCGGCAGCAGGCGGATGTCGCGGGCGTAGCGCTTGGCCTGGCCGAGCCGGCCGGGCACGTCGGCGATGCCCCGCTTGGCCTCGATCACGCCGACGCAGCGGCCGTCGATGAACAGGGCGTAGTCGACCGGGCCGCTGTCGGTCGGCCATTCGGCGATGGCGATCGCCAGCCCCGGCTGCGGGCGTGTTCCTGCGGCGTGCCGCAGCGTCGGGGTGTCGACGGTCCAGCCGGCCGCGCGGAGCTGCTCGTCGATCAAGAGCCGCGTCGTCGCCTCGTCGAGTTCGACCTGTTGCGCCTGCCGGTTGGCGAGTTGCGCCAGCAGATCGAGCTGCTGCGGGGATGCTGCTTCCGCCGCAGCCTGGGCCGCCTTCAGCGCGGCTTCGGTCTTGCGCAGCCCGGCCTCGGTCTCGGCGGCGTAGGTCTCCCAGAACTCCTTGTCCTGCCGGATGGCGTCGGCCTCGGACAGTGCCTTCAGCCGCGCCTCCTCGGCATCACGCAGCTTGAGCCGCGCCTTGGCTGCTTCGTCGGAGCTGGCGCCGACCTGCTTGCGCAACTCCTCCAGCTCGGCCGTGAGCGCGGCCGTGGCATCGACCGGCGGCCGCGGCGGCACGAACGGTCCGGCCTTGAAGTTCGGCTTGCCGCCATAGCTCTGGTAGAACCAGACTGCGGCGCTGCGCGCGATCTTAAGCGCGAACAGCGCATTCGCCGGCGTGCCGACGTCCTCGTGGACCGCCTCATTGCCGAGCCGCTTCAGGTTGAACAAGAGATCGGCGATTTCGCGCGGCAGGATCGCGCGCAGCCGCAAGGTGCGTAGCACCTCGTCGAAACTGACGTTGCTGGACGGCAGCAGGCCGTGGCGGGCGGCGACCTCCTTGGCGAGGAATTCGGCGAGCTGCCGCAGCTTGATCAGTGTGGAGGGGGCGTCATCGACGAAATAGCGTTCAGCGAGCGCGCCGAGCCTGGCCAGCCGCTCGTCCTGGCCGCTCAGAAAATCGAAATTGCTGGATGCCCCCATCGCGGCCAAATCGTCTCATCGAAATACCGCTCAATCCTTGGTCGCAAAAGACGAATTTGTCTAGCCGTTTCAAGCTGATTTGCCCTGTCCAGATCTTCTGCAAAAAAGAAACCGCTTGCGCCGTCGGGCAAATCAGGTGGAGACTTCCGCCCGTCCCGCCTCATTGAAGAGGGGCGCTTTCGCGAACGTCACGACGCGTTGAGGTGGGATGCGATGGCCGCGGCGGGGCGCAGCGTGAGAGCACGCCGACGTACGCCATGCTGCGGACGGTGAAGTCGCAGGGTCCTGGCCTCCCGACGCTGAGGTCCGCGCGGCGCGCGTGATGCGCGCGTCGTCGCCACGGTGACAAACAAGCCGGTCACCGAGGAGACTGCGTATAAATCGTAAAGCCATCGCGCAGGGAGGGCCGGGTCATTCCGGCTGTACCTGTGGTTCTGCCGCCTGCATTTTTTCTCGCAGGCGGACCGCAGGCCTCAGCCGAGGCCTGGCTCTCCCTGCGCCCTCTGTTCAGAAGAGGGTGTCTCGATGAGTAAAGCTCGGACGCGAAACGCGCCGCGAGACCGAAGTGTCATGTTCGCGCGGCGCTTCGTCGATCACCCGCGCAGGCGGGTGGTCCAGTACGCCGCGGCCGTGGTGATTGAGCCTGTCCGTCTCGGAGTCCTGGATCGCCCGTTCGAGCCGGGCGATGACGGCGAAGAAAATCAGCACCGCCTCGGGATGGCGGAAACGATGCTCATTCCTGTCACGTCACTTGGTCCTGCCGCGCCGCTATCTCGCAAACGACCGAGACGGCGCCACATGCAGTGCGTAGGCATCGGCCGCCTCGCTCACGCGCGGATAGAGTTCGGTCACCAGCGGATCGTGGCCCGGAATGAATCGATCCGGATGCCCGGCGAGGCGCTCGATGATCTCCCAGCCCTGGATCATGTCGCCGATGTTGAGCACGATCGGAAACGGGCTGCGGCGCTGCAGGTTGGCGTAGTAATGCGCGGCGTCGGAGGCGAGCACGACCGGGCCGCGCGCGGTGTCGACGCGCACCACCTGCAGCCCGTCGGAATGGCCGCCGACCCGGTGCACGGTGACGCCCGGCGCGACCTCGCCGTCGCCGTTGTGGAAGGTGACGCGCTCGCCATAGACGTGGCGCACCATGGTGGTGACGTGCTCGACCGTGAACGGGTAGCGCAGCATGCCGTTGCACATGCAGCGTCCGGTCGCATACGCCATCTCGCGCTCCTGCAGGTGAAAGCGCGCGTTCGGGAAGCGGTCGAGATTGCCGGCGTGATCGTAGTGCAGATGGGTCACGATGATGTCGCGGATGTCGGCGGCGTCGACGCCGAAGGACGCGAGCGCATCGATCGGATCGCGCGTCAGGGTGCGATGGCGGATCTCGGCCTCCGCGGCGTTGAAGCCGGTGTCGACCAGGATGTCGCGCCCGTCACGGCGGATCAGCCACACGAAATAGTCGAGGTCCTGCGCCGTGCTGTCGTGCGGATCGGGCTGCAGGAAGTTCATGTGCGGCGTGCGCGGCGACATCGTCGCGTAGCGCAGCGCGTAGATCTCGGCGGCGTTCCCCATAATGGCCTTCTCGTTGGTTGGGCGCGGCCACCATCGAGCCATCGGCAGGGATCGAGGTCAATCGCATCGAGGTCAATCGCGGTGCTCGTCGAACCGGACGCTGCGCTGCCGCGACACAGCGTGAGGCATCTCACATTTCAAGCCATTGGGATCGTTGCATGGTCCGCTCGTGTCATGGCCCGCAGCTCGCAAGAGGCTCCTGCGGGCGGTCGCCGCCTCAGACGATTCGTCAACCTCTGCAAGCGGTTGACGTGCCGTCACGGCGATTTGATAATGCCTGACGCGTGGGATATGGTCGCCGCGGCGCAAGCTGGACGGCGCCTGATTGCTGACCGCTGGACCGCCATCGTGATGACTTTCCGCCTGCTGTTGCCGCTCGGCCTGATGTTCTCCGTCGCGTTTTCGGCCGTTGTCTCCTGGCCCGCGCACGCGGCCGGCGACCGCTTCGCCCTGGTGATCGGCAATGCGAAATATCCGGATGCCGAGGCGCCGCTCAAGGAGCCGGTCAACGACGCCCGCGATCTCACCGACGAGTTGAAGCGTGACGGTTTCAGCGTCGAGACGCTGGAAAATGCCGGCGGCGACGCGATGCGCCGCGGCCTCGATCGGCTCTATGGCAAGATCAAGCCGGGCTCGGTGGCGCTGCTGTTCTTCTCCGGCTACGGCATCCAGTCGAGCCGGCAGAGCTACATGATCCCGGTCGATGCGCAGATCTGGCAGGAGGCCGACGTGCGGCGCGACGGCATCGGCCTCGAGCAGGTGCTGCAGGAGATCAACAGCCGCGGCGCCGGCGTGAAGATCGCGCTGCTCGATGCTTCCCGGCGCAATCCCTATGAGCGCAGGTTCCGCACCGCCTCGGCCGGCCTCGCGCCGGTCATCGCACCGAGCGGTACTTTGGTGATGTACTCGGCGGCGCTGTCCGCTGTCGTGACGGATGGCGGGCGCGATCGCAGCCTGTTCGTGCAGGAGCTCCTGAAGGAGATCCGCGTTCCCGACCTCACCGCCGAGGAGACGCTGAACCGCACCCGCGTCGGCGTCACCCGCGCCTCGCGCAGCGAGCAGGTGCCGTGGATCTCGTCGTCGCTGGCGGAGGACTTCTCCTTCGTGCCGGGCAATGGCGTCAGGCCGCCGCCGGCCGAGAGCAATGCCGCGCCGGCGCCTGCACCTGCACCTGCGCCGACCCCGACACAGGTCGTGGTGGCGCCGCCGGTGCCGTCACCGCTGCCGCCGGCTCCGCCCGCGCCGCAGCCGACGCCGGTGCAGAAGGTGGACACCCCGTCGCCCGCGCCGGTTGCTCCGGCGCCGCCGGCGCCCGCGCCATCTCCCGTGATCGCGAACGTCGCGCCCGCCGCGCCTGCTGCGCCCGCGGCCCCAGCAGCGCCCGCGCAGGATCCGTTCGCCGAGGATCCGACGATCAAGAGCCTGAGCGCCAAGATCGCGGCCAATCCGGAGGATGCCGGCGCGCTGTACCGGCGCGGCCAGGTGTATGCGAGCAAGGGCGCCTACGCGCAGGCGATCCGCGATTTCGACGACACCATCCGAATCAATCCAAAGGACGTCGAGGCGCTCAACAACCGCTGCTGGGCGCGCACCGTCGTCGGCGAGCTGCAACCTGCGCTGCGCGACTGCAACGAGGCGCTGCGGCTGCGGCCGAATTTCGTCGACGCGCTCGATAGCCGCGGGCTGGTCAACCTCAAGAGCGGCGCGGTCAAGAACGCCATCGCCGATTTCGATGCGGCGCTGAAGATCAACCCGCGGCTGACGTCGTCATTGTACGGCCGCGGTCTCGCCAAACAGCGTAACGGCGCCGCGCAGGAGGGGGCGCTCGACATCGCCAACGCCAAGGCGATGGACCCCAACATCGTCCGCGAGTTCGAAGCCTACGGCGTGCGCTGATTTGTTGCGCGCGTCGGCCGGCCGGCTCGAACCATGCGGCAGGCCGGACCGACATAACAGCGAACAGCCGGGTGTCGCGCCGGGCGCGGCGGAGACCGGGACGATCAGTTCGCGTGAGGAGGGATTGGCAATGACCGCACCGAAAACGAATTCGACCATGACCGCCGGCCTGACGGCTCTCCTGGCCGTGACAGTTCTGAGCGCAGCCGCGTCGCTGAGCGCGATGCCGGCCTTCGCCGCCGATGATGTCAGTGAGGATCAGATCGTCCGCGCCCTGGCCGGGCCGAAGAGGCCGCTGACCCGGGGACTGTCGATGTCGCCGCCGTCGGAGGCCACACCCGCGGTCGCGCCGGAGCAGGACAAGTTCCTGCAGAGCATTCGCGGCCGCTCGACGCGGTCGCTGTCCACTGCCGAGCGCGAGGAGATCGCGGCGGTCGCCAAGACCAAGCCGAACATCGACCTCGAGATCACCTTCGACTACAACTCCGCCAACATCAGCCAGAAGTCGCTGCCGTCGGTGCAGGCGCTCGGCCGGGCGCTGACCAACGCCGAGCTGAAAGGGTCGACCTTCGTCGTCGCCGGTCATACCGATGCCGCCGGTGGCGAGGCCTACAATCAGGATCTCTCCGAGCGCCGCGCCGATTCGATCAAGCGCTATCTGGTCGAGAAGTTCGGCATCGCCGGCGCCGACTTGGTGACGGTGGGCTATGGCAAGAGCAAGCTGAAGGATCCGAGCCAGCCGCTCGCCGAGGTGAATCGCCGCGTTCAGGTCGTCAACATGCAGAGCAAGACGGCGGCGGCCAAGTAGCGCCGCGTCCATCAAGCGCCGTCGGAGGTCGCGTGGCCGGAGATCGAGGTGGCCGGATGCGTCCCGCAGGATTGCGGGGCGCATCGCCTTGTCGGAGCGCCCCGTGCCAAATTCGCAGCATCCATAACCCGCATCTCGCGCCGACCGGATCACCCTGCCGATGAAGCTGCCAAAATCCCTCAAGTCCGCGGCCAGTGCGGTCGTCTTCGTGGCCCTGTTCGCCGGCTATTACTGGTATGAGCATCGTCCCCATCACACCGCCGAGGAGCCGCCGATGCAGGCCCAGGTGCTGGTGACCAAGGCGGTGAAGGCCTGCTTCTCAGATCTCGTGCGCGTCACCGGCTTCGTCGTGGCCCGCCGCGAAGCGGTGGTCGGTGCCGATCAGGAAGGCTCGCGGGTCATCGACGTCCTAGTCAAGGAGGGCGACACCGTTACCGAGAACCAGGAGCTGGCGCGCCTGACGCCGTCACCGCCGCAGCCGGGAGCGCCGGCGGCGGCCGCGAACCGGCCGGTGTCGCTGCGTGCGCCGGCCGCAGGACTCGTCACCGAGGTCCGCACGATCGCCGGTGCGCCGGCCTCGCCGCAGGCCGGTCCGATGTTCCGCATCGCCGTGAACAACGAGCTGGAGCTCGACGCCGAAGTTCCGAGCGTTCATCTCCTGAAGCTCGGCACGGGCGCGCCGGTGCGCATCACTCGCGACAACCTACCCGACATTGTCGGCCGCCTGCGCGTGGTGGCGCCGCAGGTCGACCGGACCACGCAGCTGGGCCATGTGCGCATCGCGCTGACCAGCAATCCGTCGCTCAAGCCCGGCATGTTCGCGCGCGCCAATATCGATGCCCGGCGGAGCTGCGGCGTCGCCGTGCCCAATACGGCGATCGATCATCTCACCATCCAGGTCGTGAAGGGCAACACGATCGAGACCCGCCGGGTGCGGGTCGGCCTGGTGTCGGATACGTCGACTGAAATCCTCGACGGATTGACGGAGGGTGAAATCGTGGTGGCCGACGCCGGCAGCTCGCTGCACGATGGCGACCAGATCAAGACCATGTTTGCCGAAGACATCGATCGCACGCGGGTACGCTGATGGCACTGAACATTTCGGCATGGTCGATCAGGAACCCGCTGCCGTCGATCCTCTTCTCCATCATCCTGCTGATCCTGGGCTGGATGAGCTTCACCAAGCTCGCGGTCACCCGGCTGCCGAACGCCGACATTCCGGTGATCTCGGTCGCGGTGGCGCAGTTCGGCGCGGCGCCGTCGGAGCTTGAATCCCAGGTCACCAAGATCATCGAGGACGGCGTCTCCGGCGTCGAGGGCGCGCGCCACATCCAGTCGCTGATCACCGACGGCCTGTCGGTGACGACGATTACGTTCGCGCTCGAGACCAACACCGATCGCGCCATCAACGACGTCAAGGACGCCGTCACCCGGGTTCGTTCCGACCTGCCGCAGAACGTCACCGAGCCGCTGATCTCGCGCGTCGACAAGATCGGCCTGCCGATCGTCACCTATGCGGCGATCTCACCGGGCAAGACCCCGGAGCAGCTGTCGTTCTTCGTCGACGACGTCGTCAAGCGCGAGCTGCAGGGCGTGCGCGGCGTCAGCCAGGTCGAGCGCATCGGCGGCGTCGAGCGCGAGATTCTGGTCTCGCTCGATCCCGACCGGCTGCAGGCCATGGGTCTCACCGCCGTCAATGTCAGCCAGAGTCTGCGCGGCACCAATGTGGACGTCGCCGGCGGCCGCGCCGAGATCGGCAAGAACGACCAGGCGATCCGCACGCTTGCCGGCGCCAAGACGCTGAACGAGCTGTCCAACACGATGATTCCCTTGTTCGGCGGCGGCGAGGTCCGGCTCGCCGATCTCGGGACGGTCACCGACACGATTGCCGATCGGCGCACCTTTGCGCGCTTCAACGGCGAGCCGGTGGTCGCGCTTGGCATCAAGCGCGCCAAGGGCGCCAGCGACGTGGTCGTCGCCGCCGCGGTGCAGAAGCGCATCGACCAGGTCAGGGCCGCCCATCCCGACGTCGAGCTGAAGCTGATCGATACGTCGGTCGATTTCACCAAGGGCAATTACGAAGCGGCGATCTCGACCCTGTTCGAGGGCGCGATCCTGGCCGTCATCATCGTGCTCTTGTTCCTGCGCGACTTCCGGGCCACGGTGATCGCGGCGATCTCGCTGCCGCTGTCGATCTTTCCGGCCTTCTGGGCGATGGATATTCTCGGCTTCTCGCTGAACATGGTGTCGTTCCTGGCGATCACGTTGTCGACCGGTATTCTCGTCGACGACGCCATCGTCGAGATCGAGAACATCGTGCGCCACATGCGGATGGGGAAGTCGCCCTATCGCGCGGCGCTCGATGCCGCCGACGAGATCGGGCTCGCGGTCATCGCGATCAGCCTCACCATCATCGCGATCTTTGCGCCGGCGAGCTTCATGTCCGGCATCGCCGGACAGTTCTTCAAGCAGTTCGGCATCACCGTCTCGGTGCAGGTGTTCTTCTCGCTGCTGGCGGCGCGCTTCGTCACGCCGATGCTGGCGGCCTACTTCCTCAAGGACCACAAGCACGACGATCCGCCGCCGGGGTTCATCCTGCGTGCCTATCAGCGCATCGTGACGTGGTCGGTAAAGCACTACTTTGTCACGGTGCTGCTCGGCATCGGGATCTTCGCTGCCTCGATCTGGAGCACGACGCTGCTGTCGCAAGGGTTCTTGCCCGCGCAGGACGCGGCGCGATCGCTGCTCGCGATCGAGCTGCCGCCAGGCGCGCAGCTCGCCTACACCGAGAAGGTCACCGAGGACATCGTCGCGCGCCTGCGCAAGCGGCCCGAGGTCCGCAGCGTGTTCGTCGACGGCGGCCGGCTTCAGGGCGCGATGGAGGTTCGTCGCGCCGGAATGATCGTCAACTACACGCCGAAGACCGAGCGCAAGATCACCCAGAAAGAGCTCGAGCTCGAGATCACCAAGGATCTCGAAACCATTCCGGACATCCGTTTCTGGTTCACCGACGAAAATGGTCTGCGCCCGATCAAGCTGGTGCTGACGGGCTCGGATCCCAAGCTGGTCGACAACGTTGCGAGCGAGCTCGCCTCGCAGATGAAGCGGATTCCGATCATCTCCAACGTGGTGTCGGACACTTCGCTCGACCGGCCGGAGTTGCGGGTGCAGCCGCGCGCGGATCTGGCGGCACGTCTGGGCGTGTCGACCGAAAGCCTATCGCAGACGATCCGCGTCGCCACGATCGGAGATGTCGGACCTGCGCTGGCGAAGTATGACGCCGGCGGCCGGCTGGTCCCGATCCGGGTGCAGCTCGAGGACGCGGCGCGCAGCGACGTAAAGATCCTCGAACAGTTGCGGGTGCCGCTCGGGCAGTACGGCGAAAAGGGCGGCGTGCCGCTGGCCGTCGTCGCCGACATCAAGCTCGACCAGGGCCCGACCAGCATCAGCCGCTACGATCGCGGGCGGCAGGCCACCGTCGCCGCCGACCTGGTCGGACTTGCGGCGCTCGGCGATGCAACCAAGCAGATCGACGAGCTGCCGGTCAGAAAGAGCATGCCGGCCAGCGTAAAGCTGATCCCGTCCGATGATGCCGAAAGCTTGAACGAGCTGGCGTCGGGCTTCATCACGGCGATCACGGCGGGCCTGATGATCGTCTATGCCGTGCTGGTGCTGCTGTTCGGCACCTTCCTGCAGCCGATCACGATCCTGTTCTCGCTGCCGCTGTCGATCGGTGGCGCGATCGCCGCGCTGATGCTGACAGGCAAGCAGCTCACCATCCCAGTCTATATCGGCATGATGATGCTGATGGGCATCGTCACCAAGAACGCGATCATGCTGGTCGAGTTCGCGGTCGAGGCGATCCATGCCGGGACGAGGCGCGATGAGGCGATCATCGATGCCGGCATGAAGCGGGCCCGCCCGATCGTGATGACCACGATCGCGATGGTGGCCGGCATGATGCCGAGCGCGCTCGCGGTCGGTGCCGGCGGCGAGTTCCGCTCGCCGATGGCGCTGGCGGTGATCGGCGGGCTGGTGTTCTCGACCGTGCTGTCGCTGTTGTTCGTTCCGGCGATGTTCCTGGTGATGGACGATGTCGGCGCGTTGTTCGCCCGGCTTGGCCGCAAGCTGATCGTCTCCTCCGGCGATGCCGCCGACGAGGCGCAGTCCGGCCATGGGCCGGAGGCGGCGCATCAGCCAAAGCCGCCGCCGGCGATGTCGCCGGCAGCGGAATGACATGACGCGCCGGAACGAGCTGTTTCAGTTCGCGGTCGAGGGCGTGCGGCGGCGTGCGCTGAGATCGTGGGCCACGTTCGGCGCGCTGTCGATTGGCGCGGTGGTCTCGGGCGGAACGATCAGGGCAACGAAGCCCTGGCTGGCGCCTTCCAGGCCGAACAGCTTGGTGCGGAGCGTGAAATCGGCCCGCACCGAACGCCGCGCCTGCGCCGCCGCGGCTTGCATGCCGGAGATGCAGGAGATGTCGGTGTCGTAGCACAGGGCCGCCCAGCCCTGCGCAGTCAGCGCTTCGGACGGAGGGTGCAGCTCATGCGGGTGCACCAGCGCCATTTCATAGTGCGGGTGGTCGGGACTGTAGAACGCTGCGGCAAAGGCGAGGCCGTCATCGCCGCCGACGGCGGGAAGGACGCCGTTCGATGCCGTCTGCCACAGGCGGTCGAGCTCGGTCACGGCCGGCTCGTAGAAGTTGCGACCCTCGTTCAACGGAACGTAGTTCCGGTACACTGCATGGAAGGGCGCTACGACTGTGGCCGCGAATGCGGCGATTGCGATCGTCGCAGCGGCGAGATCGATCGTGATGTCGCGGGGGGCGTGATAGCTCGCGCCACACACGATCACGATGACGAACAGGAAGATGCCCTGCAGGCCCCACAGCGGCGGCATGTCGGTGCCGAACACGATCGAGACCAGTGCGGGGAACACCACGGTCCCGATGCTGATCATCGCCAGCAGCCGGAGTCCGGAGTCGAGGCTGAGCGCATCGTTCAGCACGCGGGTGGGGCGAGGCCGCGTCATGGCGAGCCATATGAGGCCGGGGATACCGGCGATGCCGGCCATCGCCAACAGGAAGCCGCTGCCCTCGACCAGGGCGGCCACGGCGGTCTTGCCGACGTGATGCTCGATTGCATGCGAGAACGGCTGGGCGCCGGTCGTGGCCAGCCAATAGATATGAGGCGCCAGCGCGACCAGGCCGGACAGCGCCGCGATCCACGGCGCGGGCGAGGTGAAATAGGCCCGACGCTCGCCGTGGCACAACGCTGCGACCGCAAAGCTCGCGATCAGGAAGACCGAGTAGTACTTGCCGAGCATCGCGAGCGCCCCGGTCAGGCCGACCGCGATGGCCCAGCCGACGTGACGCGTCTCGAACGAGCGCAGGAAACACCAGGTCGCCAGCGGCCAGCTCGACAGCAGCACGGCGTTGGCGTTGAAGCGCTGCGCATGCAGTTGATAGACCGGCAGCAGCATGAGCAACAGCAGCACGACCAGCCGCTTGTCACCGCGCGCGAAACGCCGGGTGATGAGGTCGACGGCGAAGAGGCCGACGGCTGCGTTGGTCAGCGCCAGCAGGTTGAACGACCAGTTGGTCAGCGGAAACACGGTGGTCCAGGCCCACGCCGCCCAGCCCATCAGCGGCGGATGCTTGGTCGAACCCCAGTCGAAGCTGCGTCCAAGCGACCAGGTCTCGATCACGTCCTGGTGGAGATCGCCCCCGAGATAGGCGATCGAGAAATACACCATCCAGACCGCGACGAACCCGACGATCAAGGCCGGAACGGCCCAGCCGTCCTCCACGGCGTCGATCCAGACCGCGAGAGCTCTGCGCCAACGGCCAACAGAACCACTGGCCTCGATGGCGATTGCCGGCAACGCAAGACTCATGACGTCACTTCCAACCACGCTTGCCTGGCGCGCAAAGCTCCACCCCGCGCGCCGCCGCGCGCGAGCAAATGGAACTCTCCGCTGCCGGATTGAACCCTGTTAGAATTGTTAAAAAGAGTTCATGTCGCAAATTGTGAGGCGTGGTGGCCCAATTGCGATCATGTTTGGCCGATGCTGATACGAAACGATGCATGGCGGGCGGTTCCCGCCATGGACCGGACCCGCAATCGACAAATTTGCGGTGAGCGACGCTGCGCGCTCGGCCAATTAGTCGTTGCGTGCGATCGTGTTCAGCTTGGTCAGGTCATGCAGAAGGATGCGGCCGCGTTGCAGATCCAGGATCTTGTCCTTGCGCCAGGCCTGCAACTGGCGGTTCACGCTTTCACGCGCCGCGCCAACGAAGACGCCAAGCTGTTCCTGCGAGATATGAACCTCGGAGCCGAAATCCTCCGCCAGGGCGCACAGCCGGCGTGCCAGCCGGACCGGCAGCGGCTGCAGCACCGATTCCTCCATTCGCTCGCTCTGCCAGCGGATGCGCTGGCACAGCAGCTGAATGATCCTGATCGCCACCTTGGGCTCGCGTTCCAGGAAGCTGAGGAAATCCTCGCGGCGAAGCACGAACAGTTCGGTCGCTTCACCGGCGGTGGCGTCGGCCGTGCGCTCCTGCCCGTCGAGCACGGCGACCTCGCCGAACAGATCGCCGGGCCCCATGAAGTTGAGCGTCAGCCGGCTGCCGTCGGTGGCACCGGTCTCGATGCGAATCTGGCCGCGCCGCACCCCGAACAGGGCATTGCCGGGGTCGCCCTTCTGGAACAGCACCTCGCCCGACGACAGATGCTGGGTGTGGCACAGGCTCGAGATTCGCTGCAGCTCGTCCGCGCCGAGGTCGGCGAACATCGGGTTCATCTTCAGAATGACCGCAAATTCGGCCTGCTTGCTCATCACTATACCTTCGGCAACGGTTCAAAGCCTCAGTTACAGAAACCCCCCGGGCGGAAGTGTGTCATAAGTCACATAATGACGCACGGGCTTCCGACTATTTTGGTCGCGCTGGGAGCGGTCTTCGTTCCGAGAAAATTTCGGATTGAACCGGGTCGGCATTGCCGCACGCTAACCCGTGGAGACCGCTCGCGCCTCGCGCTTGGGACATCGACATGAAGGCATTGAAGATCGCAGGCGGTTTGATTGGCGCCGTCATCGTCGTGCTGGCTCTGGCGCTGGCTTTTGGACTTCCGGCGAGCTTCCTCACGGTGGCCATCCAGGACCGCGTCGAGCGTGACACCGGCTATCGCCTGAGCATCGCCGGCTCGGCGAGCGTCAGCCTGTGGCCGTCGCTGCATGCGACCCTGACGGACATCACCCTGCAGGATCCGAAGGAGCGTGACGGCAACAATCGGCTGACGATCGGCAAGCTGCAGGCCGACGTGGCGCTGTCGAGCCTGTGGTCCGGCCGGCCCGACATCAGCGAGATCATCATCGACAAGCCCACACTTTATCTGCCGTTGCTGCGCGAACGGCTGCGGGACAATGGGCCCCGCAGCCGTGCCTCGGCGAAGCCGGAAGCGGCGCTTGCGGCCCGGATCGAACGGGTCACCGTCAGGGACGGCGCCGTCGTCCTCTCCAACCCGCGCGACCGCGTCGAGAATCGGCTCGAGGGCATCGGCGCGACGGCGTCTCTGTCCGATGGCAAGGTCAAGATCACGGGTACGGCCCGGGCCGGCGACCGTCCGGTGACCTTCGACCTCACAGCGGCCGCGCCCGCGCTGCCTATTGAGCGCCAGACGCTGCCGGTCGATTTCAAGATCGACATGGCTTCTGCATTCCGCGGGAGTCTTGCCGGCCGCGCCGACGTTCGGCTGAATGGCCCGGTGGTGATGATCAACGGCCTCAGCGGCACGCTTGGCGACGGCGATTTCAACGGCTGGGCCTCGGTCGATCTGGCGAGCAAGCCGCTGGTGAAGGTCGATCTCGACGTTCGCCGGCTCGACTTGGGAGCGCCTGCCGCGCAGGGCTCTGCCGGCGCGTCGGGATGGAGCACGGCGGCAATCGACTTGCGGGGTCTGAACTACGTCGATGCGCGCGTGAAGCTGTCGGCGACGGATGTCGTTCTCTCCGGGGCTCGCCTCGGTCC
This sequence comes from Bradyrhizobium sp. HKCCYLRH3059, assembly GCF_051168035.1. Classification (NCBI taxonomy): domain Bacteria; kingdom Pseudomonadati; phylum Pseudomonadota; class Alphaproteobacteria; order Hyphomicrobiales; family Nitrobacteraceae; genus Bradyrhizobium; species Bradyrhizobium sp. HKCCYLRH3059. The sequence goes on from NZ_JBNPUF010000005.1 coordinate 44,835, forward strand.
GCTCGATCTCGAAGCCTCGCTGGCCGGCGGCCTGCTGAAGGCGACCGTCGCCAATCTCGGCGCCTATGAGGGGCAGGCCAGTGGCGAGGTCGTGATCGACGCCTCCACGGGCAATCCGGCCTATGCGATGCACTGTGATCTCGTCGGCATCCGGGCGCTGCCGCTGCTCTCGAGCGTCGCCGGATTCGACAAGCTCGATGCGCGGATGCAGGGCAAGCTGGCCTTGCGCTCCAGCGGCGCCAGCCAGCAGGCTCTCATGAGCAACCTGAGCGGCTCGGCGTTCCTGCTGTTCCAGGACGGCGCGATCCGCGGCATCAACGTTGCGCAGATGATCCGCTCATTGACGTCCAATCCGCTGTCGGGATGGCAGGATTCGAAGGAACTGACGACCGATCTCACGCAGCTCTCGGCCTCGTTTCAGGTCGAGCGCGGGCAGGCCGCCACCAGTGACCTCAACTTGGTCGGACCGCTGGTCAAAGTCACCGGTACGGGGACGATCGATCTGGGGAATCGGGCGCTGGCGATGCGGGTCGAGCCGAAGCTCGTGATGACGACCGAGGGGCAGGGCCGCACCTCGGAGCCGATAGGCCTCGGGATTCCCGTCGTCATCGACGGCCCCTGGAGTCAGCCGCGCTTCTACCCCGACATGGCCGGCATCCTCGACAATCCGGATGCTGCCTACGCCAGGCTCAAGCAGATGGGCCAGGGCCTGTTCGGCAAGGACGGGGTCGGGCTGAACAATTTGATCAACGGCATCGGCGGCCTCATCGGAAATTCTGCGCCCACCGGTGCTGCTGGTCCGAACGGCGCGCCGTCAACGGCAGCCCCGAATGCGCAGGCCCCGGCGGCCGGCCAATCCGACCTGCTCGGCGGCGATCTCGGATCGGCGATCGGCAATCTGATTCAGCAAGGACTGCAGGCCGCGCAGCCGCCAGCCAAGAGCCGCGGCCGTACGCTGGTTGCGCCTCAGGACGGCGCTGTTTCTCGGCCTCCGGGCGACGACGGCCGGGGCGCGGCGGAGGCAGCTCCCGCCGAGCCCTTGCAGGAGGGTGTGCAGGACAGCCAGCCGATGAACGACGTTCTGAAGCGCATCTTCAATAGGTAATATATAGCCGCGATCGACCGAGCCCGCGGAGAATCTCCTCGAGCGGTGCATGCGATTCAGGACCAGCCGAGCAATAACGAGTTGGCGCGGGGCGCCGGCATGGTCGCCGCTGTGCATGCCATTCTGTGCTAAACGGGTGCCGGCGACGGACCGTCTCGCACCCGAGCGGTCCCGCCTCCAAAGTGTTGCTGCCGCGAGGACGGCAGCGGACGCGCTTGTCCGAGGCTGACCTCGGCGATGATGCGCGTGAGGGGTCCGGATGAACGAGGTCGAGAACAGAGGCTGGTCGTTGCGGCAGGGCCTGTTCGCCAAATACGTCGTGTCGCTGGTCGGGCTCGTCGTGTTCGTCCTGGCCGTGAATGGCGCGACCGAAACCTGGATCAGCTATCAGTCCACCAAGGCGAGCCTGACCGCCGCCATGGCCGAAAAGGCCAACGCCAGCGCCCGGCGGATCGATCAGGCGCTCTCGGATCTGCAGCGACAGATCAGCTGGGTGACGCGGGCGAGCGCCAATACGCTGGAGCTCCGCCGCGCCGACTATGTACAACTGCTGAGTCAGGCGCCGGCTGTGCGGCAGCTGTATCAGCTCGACGGCCAGGGCCGGGAACAGCTCCGCGTGTCGCGCACCTCGATCTCGTTTGCCTCGGGCAACGACTTGTCACGCGATCTGCGCTTCACCGACACCGTCACGCACGGAAGCAATTTCTCCGCCGTGACCTTCAAGGGCGCGCAGCCGATGATGTCGATCTCGGTCGCGCATTCCGGCTTCAATGCCGGTGTGACCGTGGCCGACATCGACCTCGACTTTCTCGAAGACTTCATGACCGAGGCGCAGATCGGCAAGGTCGGCACCGCCTACGTGGTCGATCCGCGGGGCCAGGTGTTGGCGAGCTCGGCGAGGGGACCGGCGGTCGGTCAGGACCTCTCCAAGCTGCCGCAGGTCGCGGCGGTGCTCACGCCGGATGGCGAGCCGCTGGCCTCCGGCACCGACGGCGAGGGGCACGCGGTGCTCTCGGCGGCCGCGACGCTGCCCAAGCTCGGCTGGGCCGTGTTCTTCGAGCAGTCCACGGCTCACGCGCTGGCGCCGATCCGCGATCAGCTGTTGCGCGGTGCGCTGTTGATCGCGCTCGGCCTTGCGGTTGCGATCCTCGCGGGCTCGGTGCTGGCGCGACGCATGCTCATCCCGATCACCGCGTTGCGCGCCGGCGCGCGCAAGCTCGGCGCCGGCGATTTCGCCCAGCGCATCGAGGTGAGGACGCATGACGAACTGGAGGAGCTCGCCGATCAGTTCAACAGCATGGCCGGCCAGCTCGCGCAGTCCTATGCCGTGCTGGAAGCCAAGGTCGAGGAACGCACGCGGGATCTGGCCCAGTCGATCAATGAGCTGAAGGTGCTCGAGGAGGTTGGCCGCGCGGTGGCCTCCTCGCTCGATCTCAATGCGGTGCTGCCGACGGTGGCGGCCCGGGCGCTGGAGATCACCAAGACCGACGCCGTGCTGATCTATTCCTATGAGGCCGCCGAACGCCGCTTCAGGCTGGTGGAGGCCAAGGGCGTCGACCGGGACGGCCCGCACAATGTGCTGGACGAGCGGACGAGCCTGCTCTCCGACTCCGTGCGCAGCGGCGAGCCGATCGCGATCGCCGAGCTGGAAAACGCGCCCGATCACCCGCTGCGCGACGTCGCGGTCGCCGCCGGCTTTCACGCCGTGCTGTTCACGCCGCTGGTCGATCAGCAGGGCGTGCTCGGCGCGCTCGTGGTGCTCCGCCGGTCGGCCGGTACGTTCCCGCCGAACCTGATCGGACTGATGCGAACGTTCGCCAACCAGGCCGTGCTGGCGATGCGCAACGCACGACTGTTCACCGAGGTCGATCAGAAGGGCCGCGAGCTGGCGCTGACCCACGCGACGGTGCAGCAGCAGGCCGAAAAGCTCACCGAGCAGACCGAGCAGCTGCGCGAATGGAACAAGTCGCTCGAGGAGCGCGTCGAGAAGCAACTGGCGGAGATCGAGCGGATCAGGCGGCTGGAGCGCTTCCTGGCGCCGCAGGTGGCGCAGATCATCGCGTCGTCGGACGGCCATGATGCGCTGCTGGAAAGCCACCGCCGCGAGGTCACGGTGGTGTTCTGCGATCTGCGCGGCTTCACAGCGTTTACCGAGACGACCGAGCCCGAAGAGGCGATGAACGTGCTCCGTGAATATCACGCCGCGCTGGGCAAGCTCATCTTCAAATATGAGGGCACGCTCGATCGCTATGCCGGCGACGGCGTGATGATCCTGTTCAATGCGCCAATCCCGTTCGAGGACCACACGACGCGCGCGGTGAAGATGGCGCTCGAAATGCGCGACGAGATCGGCCAATTGACGGAGCGCTGGAAAAATCGCGGCCACAGCCTGGGGTTCGGCGTCGGCATCGCACTGGGATATGCGACGCTCGGCCAGGTCGGCTTCGAGCACCGGCTCGAATACGCCGCGATCGGCAGCGTCACCAATCTCGCCTCGCGGCTGTGCGACGAGGCCAAGGCAGGCCAAGTGATCGTGTCGCGCCGGGTGTTCGGCGTCGTCGAACAGTCGGTCGATGCCAGGCCGATCGATGACCTGCATCTCAAGGGCTTCAATCACCCGGTGCTGGCGATGGAGATCTTGCGCTGGCGGGGGGAGGGCGCCGACGTGGTCGAAGTCGAGGAGCGGCGGCGATCGTCGGCGACTAACAAGTAGGGCCGGCAAAGGCGCGTGGCGCCTTGCTCGTCGTCGACGGCAGTCTCGCGCGCCCCCGTGCCCATCGCTGTCATTTGACGAAGGATGGTGGGCACCGGTCGCCTTCGGCGCTTTACCCACCCGACGAAGCTCGGCTCAATAGGCCTGCTTCGCATCGGCCTCCTCGCTGGTCTGGATCAGATCGAGGCTTGCCTCGATCTTGCCGATCAGGCGGTCGAACGTCTTGCGCTCGTCGGCGGACAGGCATGCCATGATTTCGCGCTCGCGCTGCTGCAAACGCGGGATCAGCTCCTCGTACAGCGTCTTGCCCTTACGTGTCAGGCGCAGACGGAACTCGCGGCGATCCTCGGCGTTCTCGACGCGCTCGATCAGCCGCCGCTCCAGCAACGACGTCACGGCCCGGCTGATGGTCGATTTGTGCGTGCGGGTGCACGCTGCGACATATTGCGCGCTGCAGGCCTCGCGGCGGAAGCCGAGCGTCGCCAGCACGCGCCATTCCGGAATGTCGAGCCCGTAGCGCTCCCGATATTCGACGGCGAGCGCCGCGCTGACCTCGGCGGCCAGACGGTTGAGCCGGAATGGCGCGAACTTGAACAGGTCGAGCCGCTCGTCGTCCTGCGGCACTGCGGCATTTCGGTCATCCTCGACCGGCTTCGCCTGCCGCCTGGACGCCGCGGTAGATGGCTTCGCCAAGATCGCGCTCCGATTTTTGAGTTGACGCGGCCGAAGCCGTCGGCTTTAGAATAGTTGCAGGTGAGACTATCTGGCAAGACGGCCAGATGCCTCGCCCGAGGAAATGTCGGTCGCTTCGAAAGTCGTCGCTTCGAAAGTCCAAGAAAACCACAAGGCGAGCAAGCCATGGTGCAGGCCAATCCGGGGCAGGGCGCGAGCCAGGCGAAGGTTCAGTTCGGCTATCATCGGCACGAAGACCAGGATCAGGCCACGCCGGCCGCGCATCCGGTCGTCGTCGTGGGTGCGGGTCCCGTCGGGCTGTCGTTTGCCATCGATCTTGCGCAGCGCGGCCATGCGGTCGTGGTGCTCGATGATGCCGACCGGATCGGCGAGGGCTCGCGCGCGATCTGCTTCTCCAAGCGCTCGCTGGAATATTGGGATCGCCTCGGCGTTGGCGACCGGATGGTCGACAAGGGCGTGGTGTGGAACGTCGGCCGCATCTTTCACGGTCCGTCCGAGCTCTATCAGTTCAACCTGCTGCCGGAGCCCGGGCACAAGCGGCCGGCCTTCATCAACCTGCAGCAGTTCTACGCCGAGGCCTATCTGGTCGATCGCGTCAACGCGCTGCCGGCGATCTCGCTGCGCTGGCGCAACAAGGTCACCGCGCTCGAACAGCGCAACGATCATGTCGTGCTGACGATCGAGACGCCGGACGGCCCCTATCGGCTGTCGGCGCAATATGTGATCGCCTGCGACGGCGCGCGCTCGTCGCTGCGCCAGATGGTCGGCGCGGGTTTTTCCGGCAAGGTGTTCGAGGATCAGTTCCTGATCGCCGACGTCAGGATGACGGCCGAATTCCCCACCGAGCGCTGGTTCTGGTTCGATCCGCCGTTCCATGCCGGGCGCTCGGCGCTGTTGCACCGGCAGCCGGACAATGTCTGGCGCATCGACCTGCAGCTCAGCCGCTATGCCGATCCCAACGTCGAGAAGCAGCCGGAGAATGTGCGGCCCCGGATCGCGCGCATGCTCGGCCATGATCAGTTCGAATTCGAATGGATCTCGCTCTACAAATTCCAGTGCCGGCGCATGGAGCGCTTCATTCATGGTCGCGTCGTCTTCGCTGGCGATTCCGCCCATCAGGTCTCGCCGTTCGGCGCGCGCGGTGCCAATTCGGGGCTCGAGGATGCCGAGAATCTGGCCTGGAAGCTCGATCGCGTGCTGCGCGGAACCTCGCCCGCGACGCTGCTCGAAACCTACCATCTGGAGCGAAGCGCGGCCGCCGACGAAAACATTCGCGAATCCACGCGGGCGACGGATTTCATGGCGCCGAATTCGCACCAGGAAGCGCGGCTGCGCAAGGTGGTGCTCGCGCTCGCCAGGGACACCGAATTCGGCAAGCGCATGGTCAATGGCGGCCGGCTGTCGGTTCCCTCGGTCTACCAGACGCCGTTGTCGACCGAAGACGACGAGGCCTGGCACAGTGGCCCTCGTCCGGGAACATCGATGCCGGATGCGCCCCTCGAGACGGCAGACGGACGGCACCTTCACCTTACCGATGCATTCAATGCTCAGGGCCGGCGCTTCACCCTGCTGTCTTTTGCCAATGGTGAGGCGATCGATGTACCCGACGATGTCGGTGTCGTCAGCATCGGCGGTCCGAATGGACTTGCCGATAGCGAGGGCTTCGCGGGCAGGCGTTACGGTGCCGAACCCGGCACCTCCTATCTGCTGCGTCCGGATGGCTATGTCGCGGCGCGCTTCCGCCACCCGCGCCGCGCCGCGATCGCGGCGGCGGTCGCCCGCGCCTCCGGCCTGAACTGAGGAAGCCGCAACGATGACGCTCTCGACCGCCTCCAATTTCGCCAAGCCCGACGATGCCTTCCGCGCCATTGTCGAAGCGCATCGGGGCCTCTCGGACCTCGAAAGCGCCGATCTCGATGCGGCATTGGTCCTGATCCTCGCCAATCACATCGGTGACATCGGTGTGCTGGGCGAGGCGATCGCGCTGGCGAAACGCAGCATGGCGGATGCCGGCCAACAGCAACAACAGCAGCAGCAATAGGCTGCTGCGCACACAAGGAATGAAGTGATGGCGAAGGGTTTCGCATCGACCACGGATCTCGCCGAGAAGAAGGTCACCTTCTCGGAGATCGGCCCGGATCTCTATGCTTTCACGGCGGAGGGCGATCCGAACTCTGCGGTGATCGTCGGCGACGACGGCTGCATCGTGTTCGACGCGCAGGCGACGCCGGCGATGGCCAACAAGGTGATCGAGCGGGTCAAGACCGTCACCGACAAGCCGATCAAATATGTCGTGCTGTCGCACTACCACGCCGTGCGCGTGCTCGGCGCCTCGGCCTATCATGCGCAGGGCATCGTCGCCTCGCAGGAGACGCACCGGCTGATCGTCGAGCGCGGCCAGCAGGATTGGGACTCCGAATACGGCCGTTTCCCGCGCCTGTTCCAGGACGCCGAGAGCATTCCCGGCCTGACCTGGCCGACCCTGACCTTCGAGGGCGAGATGACGATCCATCTCGGCAAGCGCGAGGTGCAGCTGATCCAACTCGGCGCGGGCCACACCTCCGGCGACATCGTCGCCTGGGTGCCGGACGCCGAGGTGATGTTCTCCGGCGATCTCATCGAATATCACTCGGCCTGTTATTGCGGCGATGCCTATTTGCGCGAATGGCCGTCGACCTTGAACGAGATCCGCGACTTCAATCCCAAGGCGATCGCGCCCGGTCGCGGCGATGCGCTGAAGGGCGAGGCCACCGTGCGCGAGGCGATCGCCATGACGCGCGACTTCGTCACGTCGCTGTATGGCGCGGCCGAGATGTCGGTCGCGAAGGGACGCAGCCTGAAGGAGTCGATGGCGGCGACGCGCGAGGTGATGGATCCGAAATTCTCGAGCTTCGCCATCTACGAGCACTGCCTGCCGTTCAACGTGTCGCGCGCCTATGACGAGGCCAGCGGCATCGACGATCCCGTGATCTGGACCGCCGAGCGCGACCGCGAGATGTGGGCCCGCCTGCAAGGAGAAGGATGATGAACGTCAACACATCGCCTGACCAGCTCAACCGCGCCACCGGGCAGGTGACGCCGGGCTACATGTCCGGCTTCGGCAATTCGTTCGAGACCGAGGCGCTGCCCGGCGCGCTGCCGATCGGGCGCAACTCGCCGCAGCGCTGCGCCTACGGGCTCTATGCCGAGCAACTCTCGGGTTCGCCGTTCACCGCGCCGCGCGGGTCCAACGAGCGCTCCTGGCTGTATCGCATCCGTCCGTCGGTGAAGCATTCCGGCCGCTTCGCCAAGGTCGATGCCGGGCTGTGGCGCACCGCGCCCTGCCACGAGCAGGAGATCACGGTGCAGCAACTGCGCTGGGATCCGACACCGTTGCCATCGGGCGATGTGACGTTCCTGCAGGGCGTGCAGACCATGACGACGGCCGGCGACGCCGCGACGCAGGCCGGCATGGCCGCGCATGTCTACGTCATCACCAAGTCGATGGTCGACCAGCATTTCTACAATGCCGACGGCGAGCTGATGTTCGTCCTGCAGCAGGGGCGCCTCAAGCTCGTCACCGAGTTCGGCCGCATCGATGCGGAGCCCGGCGAGATCGTCGTGATCCCGCGCGGCGTCAAGTTCCGGGTCGAGATCCCGGCGGGGCCGGCGCGCGGCTATCTCTGCGAGAACTATGGCGGCGCCTTCACGCTGCCGGAGCGCGGACCGATCGGCGCCAACTGCCTCGCCAATGCCCGCGACTTCCTGACGCCGGTCGCCTCCTACGAGGACAAGGACACCCCGACCGAGCTCTACGTCAAGTGGGGCGGCGCGCTGTTCAAGACCGAGCTCGAACATTCTCCGATCGACGTCGTCGCCTGGCACGGCAACTACGCGCCCTACAAATACGACCTGCGCACCTTCTCGCCGGTCGGCGCCATCGGCTTCGACCATCCCGATCCGTCCATCTTCACCGTGCTGACCTCGCCGTCGGAGACGGCCGGCACCGCCAACATCGACTTCGTGATCTTCCCCGAGCGCTGGATGGTGGCCGACAACACCTTCCGTCCGCCGTGGTATCACATGAACATCATGTCGGAGTTCATGGGGCTGATCTACGGCGTCTACGACGCCAAGCCGCAGGGCTTTGTGCCGGGTGGCATGAGCCTGCACAACTGCATGCTGCCGCACGGGCCGGATCGCGAGGCGTTCGATCACGCCAGCAATGGCGAGTTGAAGCCGGTCAAGCTCACAGGCACCATGGCCTTCATGTTCGAAACTCGCTTTCCCCAGCGCATCACGAAGCATGCGGCGGAGTCCGGCACCTTGCAGCCGGACTATGCCGATTGCTGGAACGGGCTCGAAAAGCGCTTCGATCCGAACCGGCCGTAGCCACGACCTCCGCCGTCATTCCGGGGCGCCGCGCAGCGGCGAGCCCGGAATCCATAACCACGATCGGCCGTGGGGATGCAAAGCTCGGCCACAACCACTGTGCCCCACACATCTGCCCGTTGCTATGGATTCCGGGCTCGCGCTGCGCGCGCCCCGGAATGACGAGCGGAGACATGGTCCGAACTCAGGAAGACAACTGTGCCCCACCCCAACGATCCCTCGCTCCGCTCCTTCATCCCGGTCGATCCGTCTTCCGACTTCCCGATCCAGAACCTGCCCTACGGCGTGTTCTCCGCCGCCGACTCGCCGAAGCCGCGCGTCGGCGTGGCGATCGGCGACGTCGTCCTCGACCTCGCGGTGCTCGAGGACGAAGGCCTGCTCGATCTGGCGCCGGCCTATGAGGTGTTCGCGCAATCCTCGCTGAATGCCTTCATGGCGCTCGGCCCCGCCGTGTGGTCGAAGACGCGGGCTGCGATCAGCGCCCTCTTGCGCCAGGACAATCCGCGGCTGCGCGACGACAAGCCGTTGCGTAGCCGGGCGCTGCTGCCGCGCTCCGACGTTACGCTGCATCTGCCGTTCCATGTCGCCGGCTACACGGATTTCTATTCGTCGAAGGAGCACGCCACCAATGTCGGCGTCATGTTCCGCGGCAAGGACAATGCGCTGCAGCCGAACTGGCTGCACATGCCGATCGGCTATAACGGCCGCGCGTCGACCGTGGTCGTGTCGGGCACCCGAGTGCGTCGGCCGCGCGGACAGCTGAAGCCGCCGGGCGCCGACGTGCCGAGCTTCGGTCCATGCAAGCGGCTCGATTTCGAGCTGGAGATGGGCGTCGTCATCGGCCAGTCCTCGCCGCTCGGCGAGATGCTGACCGAGGCGCAGGCGGGGGCGATGATCTTCGGCTTCGTGCTGCTCAACGACTGGAGCGCGCGCGACATCCAGCAATGGGAATATGTGCCCCTCGGCCCGTTCCAGGCCAAGGCGTTTGCGACGTCGATCAGCCCGTGGGTGGTGACGCGGGAGGCGCTGGAGCCGTTCCGCGTGTCGGGGCCAACGCAGGATCCAACGCCGCTGCCCTACCTGCAGCAGAAGGAGGCGCAGAACTACGATCTCTCCCTCGACGTGGCCTTGCGCGCCTCCGGCAGCAACGCCGCGCAGACCATCGCGCAGACCAATTTCAAGTACATGTACTGGTCGAGCGTGCAGCAGCTGATGCACCATGCCTCGTCCGGCTGTGCCATGAGTGTCGGCGATCTCCTGGGGAGCGGCACCATCTCCGGTCCGGAAAAGCACCAGCGCGGCAGCCTGCTGGAGATCAGTTGGAACGGCACCGAGCCGGTCGAGCTCGCCGGTGGCGTGAAGCGCTCGTTCTTGGAGGACGGTGACTCCCTCATCATGCACGGCTGGTGCCAGGGGCAGGGCTATCGCGTCGGCTTCGGCGAGGTCGAAGGCACGATCGTGGCGGCGGAGTAGGCGTCACTGCGAGCGTAGCGAAGCAATCCAGAGTCGTGTCCGCAGCCCTGGATTGCTTCGCTGCGCTCGCTATGACGAAGATCTAGCGGTCCTCTGGCATAACGTCCTTCACACCAGCCACGAATGCCGCAACGTCCTCCGCCGCATATTTCAGATGCACGCGCGTGTCGGACGGCCGTTGCTTCGTCACGCAAGCTCCCGACCGCCACTCGCGGCTGGGCCGGATCGGCCTGGGCGCAAAGCCGCCGCCGCAGTTCGGGCAGACATTGAACAGCTTGGTCTCGACGCAGTCGGCGCAGAACGTGCATTCGTAGGAGCAGATGCACGCCTCTGTTGCCGAGGGCGGCAGGTCCTTGTCGCAATATTCGCAATTGGGCCGAAGCTGCAGGGCCATGGTCGTCTCGCAGATCAGGGGACACGGTCACTGTCGCAAAAGCGCTGGCGATGTTGAAGGACGCATTTCCCTCGATTTGCGCCGCAGACGCTCAGTCGGTCGATAGCGAAGCCAGCGGCAGCTTCGCGCTCTCCTTGAGGCGGTCGAGCACGATCGAGGAGCGGACATGCGCCACGCTCTGGTGCGGCATCAGCACGTTGTTGACGATGTCGGACAAGCTCTTGAGATCGCGCAGCACCACCTTGAGCAGATAGTCGGAATCGCCGGTCAGCGCGTAGGCCTCCTGGATGTCGTCGACGCGGTTGACCAACGCGCGAAACTTCTGCGCGTTGTCGGGCGAATGCGTCGCCAGGGTGATCTGGATGAAGGCAATCAGCTCGAAGCCGAGCGCCTGGCTGGCGAGCTGCGCGCGATACCCCGCGATCACGCCGTCCTGCTCCAGCCGCATCCGGCGCCGCGAGCACTGCGAGGCCGACAGGCCGCGATGTCGGCCAGCTCCTGGTTTGTGAGCCGGCCGTCGTCCTGCAGCGCGGCCAGGATACGGAGATCGAAGCTGTCGACCGAAATCATGCGCCATTTCCTCTGGTCGTGCATGGATCGTGCATATCCAGGCGAAAATGACAATGGTTTGCATGCCCTGTGCGCGGAATTCGGGAGATGATCGGCACATCAAGCTGAAGGAGCTTCCCCCGATGGGTCCATTTCCGCACGATGCGCCTCCTGCCACCATCTCCGCCGACAACCCGATGGGCACGGACGGCTTCGAGTTCGTCGAATATGCGCACCCCGAAGCAAGCGAGCTGCACGCGCTGTTCAAGCTGATGGGCTTCGCCGCGGTCGCGCGCCACAAGACCAAGGCGATCACGCTGTACCGCCAGGGTGACATCAACTACCTCGTCAACGAGGAGCCGGGCAGCCACGGCCACGACTTTGTCGCCGCGCACGGGCCGTGTGCACCGTCGATGGCGTTCCGCGTGGTCGACGCCAACAAGGCTTACGATCGCGCGATCGCGCTCGGTGCCGAGCCGGCCGACCTGCCCGCATCGCAGAAGACGCTGGACGTTCCTGTCATCAAGGGCATCGGCGGCAGCCTGCTGTATCTGGTCGATCGCTACGGCGCCAAGGGCTCGGCCTATGATCTCGAATTCGAGTGGACCGGCGCGCGCGACCCGCGCCCCGCAGGCTCCGGCCTGTACTACATCGATCACCTGACCCACAATGTACACCGCGGCCGCATGGACGTCTGGGCCGGCTTCTACGAAAAACTGTTCAACTTCCGCCAGATCCGCTTCTTCGACATCGAGGGCCGCGCCTCCGGCCTGTTCTCGCGCGCGCTGACCAGCCCCGACGGCAAGATCCGGATTCCGATCAACGAGGATGCCGGCGATTCCGGGCAGATCGAGGAGTATCTCAAGATCTATCGCGGTGAAGGCATCCAGCATATTGCTTGCGGCGCCCGCGACATCTACGCCACCGTCGAGGGCCTGCGCGCATCAGGCCTGCCGTTCATGCCGTCGCCGCCCGACACCTATTTCGAGCGCATCGAGTCTCGCCTGCCCAAACATGGCGAGGACCTCGCCCGCCTGCAGAGAAACGGCATCCTGATCGATGGCGAGGGAGTCGTCGCTGGCGGTCACACCAAGGTGTTGCTGCAGATCTTCTCGGCCAATGCGATCGGGCCGATCTTCTTCGAGTTCATCCAGCGCAAGGGCGACGACGGTTTTGGCGAAGGCAACTTCAAGGCGCTGTTCGAGTCGATCGAGGAAGACCAGATCCGCCGCGGCGTGCTGAAGGTGGAGGCGGCGGAGTAGGCGAAGGAAGCAGGCCGTCATTGCGGGAAGCGGAGCGACGAGCAATCCAGACTTCCGTCTGTCCCTGGAATGCTTGGCTTCGCTGGCAATGACGGCGTGATTGGAGGCAGTTTGCCGCCAAACTCTCAACTGTCGTCCCGGGCCAGCCCGACGGCGCGTAAGCGGCGTTGGGCACCGACTCGGGACCCATACCGCAGGGTGCGTCGATGAGGCACGGCGACAGATAATCGTCGTTTCAGGACGGCCGGTGGTTATGGGTCCCCGCGTTCGCGGGGACGACACTGAGATTGAGGCGACGGCGTAGCCAACTCGTTGACATCGGAACAGTCGAGCAGCGCTCGATCGGCGCTGCTGCAGCGATCGAGCTTTAACGCCCTGCCTGCCAAGCGCTTACCACAGCGCCGATCTCCGTCACCTCCGGCTCGCGGATATTCGACGGCGTCCGCGAGAACCTTGGCGCCGGCGCGGGCTGCGTCACGCCGTGCCGCTCGACGAACACGCCACGCGCGGCCATGTGCGCATGCTTCGGCGCCTCCGACATCGTCAGCACCGGTGCGAAGCAGATGTCGGTGCCCTCCATGATCGCGCACCATTCCTCGCGCGTCTTGCGCTTGAACACCGCGACCAGCTTCTCCTTCAGCGCCGGCCAGGCGCGCGGGTCCATCTGCGCGTCGAAGGCGGGATCGGAGAGGTCGGCATGCTGCCGCAGCAGCGCGTAGAACTGCGGCTCGATCGAGCCGATGGAGATGAAGTTGCCACAGGCGCATTCGTAGACGCCGTAGAAGTGCGCGCCGCCGTCGAGGAAGTTGCGCTCGCGCCCCTCGGTCCAGCGGCCCATCGCGGTGAGGTCGAAGAACATCGCGAGCAGCGAGGCCGCGCCGTCGCACATCGCGGTATCCACCACCTGCCCCTTACCGGACTTCGAGGCTTCGAGCAGTGCGGCGAGCACACCGACGACCAGATAGAGCGCACCGCCGCCGAAATCCCCGACCAGGTTGAGCGGCGGCACCGGCCGCTCCCTGGGTCCGATCGCGGCCAGCGCGCCGGTGATCGAGATGTAGTTGATGTCGTGACCGGCCGCATGCGCCAGCGGTCCGTCCTGGCCCCAGCCGGTCATGCGGCCGTAGACGAGCCTCGGATTACGCGCGAGCACGACCTCGGGGCCGAGGCCGAGCCGCTCCATCACGCCGGGCCGGAAACCCTCGATCAGCGCGTCGGCACCGGCGAGCAGATCGAGCACCTGGGGGATGACCCCCTTGTCCTTGAGATCGAGCTCGATCACCTTGCGGCCGCGGCCGGCGACCGACTTCATGGTCTTGCGCGCACCGACGCGATCGAGCGTCACCACCTCCGCGCCCATGTCGGCCAGCAGCATACAGGCGAACGGACCCGGTCCAATGCCGGCGAACTCGACGATGCGGAAGCCCGCGAGCGGTCCGGTGGCGCGGGTCTCGGTCTGTGGTGCGGTCTTGTCGAGCACGTTTGTCTTGTCCCTGCGGTGCTTCGGCGCGTGATGAGGTCGATCGGACAAAGATGGTCGCCGTGACCTTCACCCTCCGCCTCCAGGGGAGGGTGGGTGTGCTTGGCTGCTGTCCGCATCAATCAAACATCATCACGCGCGATGCGTTTCCTGATCCTTTGATTGTCCCGCGTGCATCAGGCCAACGCAAGCGCGCCGTATGCCGCAAAGCAAAACGGCGCGCATCGCTGCGCGCCGCATGGAATTTGTCGTGCCGTTGCGCGGAATGATCCGCGTCGTGAGGTCAGCCCGCGGCTTGCACCGCGCGCTGTGCCATCACCTTCACCAGATTGGCGCGGTAGTCGGAGGAGCCGTGGATGTCGCTGAGCAGGCCCGCCGCGGAGACGCTGACACCGTCGATCGCCGAGGCCGACCAGTTCGACTTCAGCGCCGCCTCGATCGCCGGCACGCGCATCACGCCGCTCTGCGAAGCGCCGGTGGCCGCAACGCGGACGTCGCCGCCCTTCGTCTTTGTGACGAACACGCCAGTGAGCGCGAAACGCGACGCCGGGTGGCGCATCTTGGCGTAGCCGGCCTTTTCCGGCACCGGGAACGACACCTCTGTGATGATCTCGCCGTCCTCCAGCGCCGTCGTGAACAGGCCCTTGAAGAAATCATCCGCCGAGATCGACCGCTTGTTCGTCTTCACGGTGGCGCCGAGCGAGATCAGCGCCGCCGGGAAATCCGCCGCCGGATCGTTGTTCGCGATCGAGCCGCCAATCGTGCCGCGGGCGCGCACCGCGGGATCGCCGAGCACCGAGGTGAGATGGGCGATCGCGGGGATCGCCTTCTTCACATCGGCATTGGTCATGATGTCGTAGTAGGTCGTCGCGGCCTTGATGACGAGCGTGTCGCCCGACAACTGCACCCCGATCAGGTCCTTGATCTTGCCGATGTCGATGACATCGGACGGAGCAGCAAGGCGCTGCTTCATCACCGGGATCAAGGTGTGACCGCCGGCAAGGAACTTGGCTTCGCTGCCCTTGGCGAACAGCGCCGCCGCCTCGTCGACCGAGGAGGCACGATGATAAGTCGTCTGATACATGGTTGCTCCTCCGTTCGATCAGGCGTTGCCGTGGATCGCGTGCCAGACGCGGTCCGGCGTCGCCGGCATTTCCAGCTTGTTGTTGCCGATCGCATCCGTGATCGCGTTGATCACGGCGGCGGATGCGCCGATCGCGCCGGCCTCGCCGCAGCCCTTCACGCCGAGCGGATTACCCGGGCACAGGGTCGTGGTGTGGCTCAGCTTGAAGGACGGCACGTCGTCGGCACGCGGCATCGCGTAGTCCATGAACGATGCCGTCACCGGCTGGCCGTTGCTGTCGTAGATCGCGTGCTCGAGCAGTGCCTGGCCGATGCCCTGGACCAGACCGCCATGAACCTGGCCCTCGACGATCATCGGATTGATCAGTCGGCCGAAATCGTCCGCCGCGACGAAGTTGACGAACGACGTCTTGCCGGTGGCCTCGTCGACCTCGAGCTCGCAGATATAGGTGCCGGCCGGGAAGGTGAAGTTGGTCGGATCGTAGAAAGCAGTCTCCTTCAATCCGGGCTCCATGCCGTCCGGCAGGTTGTGCGCGGTGTAGGCAGCGAGCGCGACCATCGGCAGCGCGATCGACTTGTCGGTGCCGGTCACCTTGAACTCGCCGTTCTCGATGACGATGTCGCCTTCCGAGGCCTCCAGCGCATGCGCTGCGATCTTCTTGGCCTTGGCCTCGACCTTCTCCATCGCCTTGAGGATCGCGGTGAGGCCGACTGCGGCCGAGCGCGAGCCGTAGGTGCCCATGCCGAACTGCACCTTGTCGGTGTCGCCATGAACGATCGAGACTTGGCTGATCGGCACGCCCAGGCGCTCGGCGATCAGCTGGCAGAAGGTGGTCTCGTGGCCCTGGCCGTGGCTGTGTGATCCGGTGAGCACCTCGATGGTGCCGACCGGGTTGACGCGGATCTCGGCCGATTCCCACAGACCGACGCCGGCGCCAAGGCTGCCGACTGCCTTCGACGGCGCGATGCCGCAGGCCTCGATGTAGCAGGAGAAGCCGAGGCCGCGCAGCTTGCCCTGCGCCTTGGCGGCCGCCTTGCGCGCCGGGAAGCCGGCGTAGTCGATCGCCTTCAGCGCCGCGTCGAGCGAGGCGTTGAAGTCGCCGGTGTCGTAGGCCATGATCACGGGGGTCTGGTGCGGGAACTGGGTGATGAAGTTCTTGCGCCGCAGCTCGGCCGGATCGACCTTGAGCTGACGCGCTGCGGTCTCCATCAGCCGCTCCAGCAGGTAGCTCGCCTCAGGGCGTCCGGCGCCACGATAGGCGTCGACCGGCGTGGTGTTGGTGTAGACGCCCATCACCTCGGCATAGATCGCCGGGATGTTGTACTGGCCCGACAGCAGGGTCGCGTACAGATAGGTCGGCACCGAGGACGAGAACAGCGACATGTAGGCGCCGAAATTGGCGTGGGTCTTGACCCGCAGCCCCAGGATCTTGTTGTCGGCATCGAGCGCCATCTCGGCCTTGGAGATGTGGTCGCGGCCGTGCGCGTCGGTCAGGAACGCCTCGGTGCGATCGCCGGTCCACTTCACCGGACGGCCGACCTTCTTGGAGGCCCACAGCGCCACCATCTCCTCGGGATAGATGAAGATCTTGGAGCCGAAGCCGCCGCCGACGTCGGGCGCGATGACGCGCAGCTTGTGTTCTGGTGCGATGTTGTAGAACGCCGACAGCACCAGGCGAGCGACGTGCGGGTTCTGCGACGTCGTATAGAGCGTGAAATGCTCCTCGGCCGCATCGTACTCGGCGATCGCCGCGCGCGGCTCCATCGCGTTCGGCGCCAGCCGGTTGTTGGTCAATTCCAGGGTGACGACGTTGGCGGCCTTGGCGAAGGCGGCGTTGACCGCCCCCTCGTCGCCAATATGCCAGTCATAGACGACGTTGCCGGGGGCCTCCGGGTGAAGCTGCGGCGCGCCGGGCTTCAGCGCGGAGGGCATGTCGGCGACCGCCGGCAGCTCCTCATATTCGACCACGACGGCCTCGGCGGCGTCGCGGGCGAGGTTCTTGCTCTCGGCGATCACGACCGCCACGGCCTGGCCGACGAATCGCACGGTCTCCGGCGCCATCGCCGGCCATGCGCCCATCCTCATCGGCGAGCCGTCCTTCGAGGTGATGGCCCAGCCGCAGATCAGATTGCCGACCTTGTCGTCGACGATCTGCCTGCCCGTGAGCACCGCGACCACGCCGGGCATTGCCTCGGCGGCCGAGGAGTCGATGCTCTTGACCTTGGCGTGCGCGTGCGGGCTGCGGATGAAATGGGCAAAGGTCATGCCCAACAGCTTGACGTCGTCGACGTAACGGCCCTTGCCGGTGATGAAACGCTTGTCCTCCTTGCGGACGACGCTGGCGCCAATGCCTTCCATACCCATGCGAATCTCTCCCCTACCGGAGTTCTATTGTCCCGCCGCGGCCATCGCGCGCAGCGGTCGTGGTCTCGGTATTGCGGTAAACGGCGGCTCTCGCCGGCCTCATTCGGCAGCTTGCGCGACCTTCATCCGTCCGGCAGCGTCGAGCACGGCCTTGACGATGTTGTGATAGCCGGTGCAG
Organism: Bradyrhizobium sp. HKCCYLRH3059; assembly: GCF_051168035.1. Lineage (NCBI taxonomy): Bacteria > Pseudomonadati > Pseudomonadota > Alphaproteobacteria > Hyphomicrobiales > Nitrobacteraceae > Bradyrhizobium > Bradyrhizobium sp. HKCCYLRH3059. The sequence continues at coordinate 62,501 of NZ_JBNPUF010000005.1, forward strand.
CGGCAGATGTTGCCTTCCAGCTCCTCACGCACCGTGCTCTCGTCGAGCTCGCCTCCGTGGCGGTGCACAATGTCGATGGCCGACATGATCATCCCCGGCGTGCAATAACCGCATTGCAGGCCGTGATTGTCGCGGAAGGCCGCCTGCATCGGGTGCAGCTCGTCACCCTTGGCGATGCCTTCGATGGTGGTGACGTTGGCGCCGGCCGCCTGGCCGGCCAGCACGGTGCAGGATTTCACGGCACGGCCGTCGATATGGACGACGCAGGCGCCGCATTGGCTGGTGTCACAGCCGACATGGGTGCCGGTGAGGTTCAGATGATCCCGCAGGAGGTGAACGAGCAGGGTGCGATCCTCGGCCTCGACCGAGACCGCCTTGCCGTTCACCGTCAGTTTGACTGTCGACACGAGTAACCTCCCGATGAATTTTTCTTATTCTGATTAGAAACAGCGCCCTCAGGACTTTGCAACTCGAATTTTCGTCTCTGATGTCATTGCGACGTCTTGCGCGCGGCCTCGGCGATTCGGTCGCATGTGGCACGCCACGCGAGGCGGCACCGGCGCGGGTGAAGCGCAGGCCGCAGGCCGAGGCCGCCCATTTACCGCCCCTTAGCCATTGTGACGTAGTTTTGATCACGCTCTGGTGCGTTGCTGCCGGGCGGTTGGTTTCTGGCCAATATAAAGAATGGCGTGTCGGGGGTGGGAATGTCTGCGCAGCTTGCGCCGCAGTCGCGGCGTGCCAATTTTCTGACCCTGCGATTTCGCGGCAAGATCTTCCTGGGCTTTGCCGTGGTGCTGGCCATCTCCGCCGTCAGCATCGGCTTCTCCTATCTGGGGTTCGAGCGGGTCGCCGCAGCGGTGGCGGCCTATCGCAGCAGCGTTGCGGAAGCCGACACCACCCGCACCATCGATCGCGAGCTGGTCTCGTACCAGGCTCTCGCCCGATACTATGCCCTGACCGGCAAAGCCGACGACGAGGCGGCGGCCACCGCTGCCCAGCAGGCGCTCCAGGCCGCGATCGACAAATCGATGGCTGCGACCGGTGCCGAGCGGCGGGCGCAGGTCGGCAAGCTGCAGGCGCAGTTTCAGGCCTTCGCCAAGACATTCTCGAGCATCGTTGCCCTGACCCGCGAGAACGCGAAGCTGGCGACCGACCAGATCGGCATCATCGGCAACAAGATCCGCTTCAAGTTCGACGATCTGGCGGACACCGCCGCGCTCGCCGGCCTGCCGTCCGTGCAGACGACGGCCAAGGACCTCACCGGCCAGTACCTGACCGTGTCCGCGCTGGTCGGGACCTACATCGCCAAGCCCGATGCCAAGACGGCCGACGGCGCCATCGCGCGCACGCGCTTCCTGGAAACCTCGCTGGTGACGATCTATGCCAATGACGAGAAGATCACCCAGCGCGTCGCCGAGCTCGGCGACCTGATCAAGCAGTACCGCGCCGCCTTCATCAAGCTGTCGGAGAACATGAAAGCGCTCGGCAAGCTCGAACAGGAGATGGGCGTCGTCGGGACCGAGATCATCGCGCTGTCGAACGGGCTGAAATCCGAGGTCGCCTCCGACCAGCAGCGCATCGAGGCCGCCGCCAACACCACCATCGCGGACATCGAGCGGCTGATCGCGATGCTGGCGATCGGCGGGCTGACGCTCGGCGCCGTGCTGGCGCTGATGCTCGGCAACGGCATTTCCAGGCCGATGATCACGATGTGCAAGGCGATGCGCGAGCTCGCCTCGGGCAATTTCGACGTCCGGCTGCCCGGCCTCGGGCGCGCCGATGAGATCGGCGAGATGGCGGCCGCCGTCGAGGAGTTCAAGGTCCAGGCGGTGGCCAAGGCCGAGCGCGACGCCGCGACGCAGGACGCCCAGAACAAGGCTGCGGGCGCCGCGCGCCGGGCCGAGCTCATCCGCTTCGCCGACGAGTTCGAGACCGCCGTCGGCTCGATCGTGTCCAACGTCTCGAGCTCGGCCGAGCACCTCGAGCAGGCGGCTTCGACCCTGACGCGCACCGCCGAGACCACGCAGTCGCTGGCGAGCCGCGTGAGCGGCACCTCCGACCAGGCCACCGGCCGCATCCACTCGGTCGCGAGCGCGACCGACGAGCTGTCGGCCTCGGTCGACGAGATCGGCCGCCAGGTCCGCGAGTCCAGCCGCATCGCGGAATCCGCCGTCGCCCAGGCCGAGGAGACCGACGGGCGCATCGGCAAGCTGTCGCGCGCGGCGCAGGAGATCGGCGACGTCGTCAAGCTGATCACCGCGATCGCCGAGCAGACCAACCTGCTGGCGCTGAACGCCACCATCGAGGCGGCACGCGCCGGCGATGCCGGCCGCGGCTTCGCGGTGGTGGCTTCCGAGGTCAAGTCGCTGGCGGAGCAGACCGCCAAGGCGACCGACGACATCTCCAACCACATCTCCGGCATGCAGGCAGCGACCCAGGAGTCGGTGACCGCGATCAAGCAGATCGGCGGCACCATCCGCCAGATCTCGACCATCGCCTCGTCGATCGCGACCGCGGTCGAGCAGCAGGGCGGCGCGACCCAGGAGATCGCCAGGAACGTGCAGAGCGTCGCGGCAGGCACGCAGGCCGCCGCAGCCGATATCACCCAGGTCAATCGCGGCGCGACCCAGACCGGCGAGGCCTCGGAGGAGGTGCTGCGCTCGGCCCAGTCGCTGTCCTCGGAAAGCGCCCGCCTGCGCGCGGAGCTCAACCGCTTCATGGCGAACATCCGCGCGGCGTGAGTTTTGCGGCGACAGGCTGGTCTTCACACCGCTCGCAGATGCGCTGGCGAGCCCGCGGCCAAACCCTCCGCTGTCATCCCGGCGAACGCCGGGATCCATACGCCGCGGCCGATATGTGGCGGGCGATATCGATCGCGTGCCCCAATCTTGCATCACGCGGTATGCCAGGTCGCGCTCGCTCCGCCCGCTTGCTCGGGACGACACCTGAAATGAGGCGCGCCTGGGCCTCACCCAGGAGACGCTGCGCCCCCGGGGGGGGGGTCGAGCGCCGAACCCCGCCCCACTTCCGGGAACCCGGCGCGCGGCGAGACGTTGGGTCGCAGCGGCAGGGTTTCATTGCCGCATTTGCTTCATCCTCTCGGTCGAGCATGCGGTGCGACCCGCGCCGTCGCATTGGGATTCCATGGCACCCCGACAGGCATCCTTTCCGCACCTCCGCGTCATCACGTCAGCGCCGCAATCCAGCGCGCCGCCGGGCGACACGGCTGGCCAGGATCGTATCATCGAAACCAACATCCCCGCCCGGCTCGACGACCTCCGCTGGAGCGCCTTTCACACCCGCGTCGTGCTGGCGCTCGGCATCACCTGGGTGCTCGATGGGCTCGAGGTGACGCTCGCCGGCGCCTTGTCGGGAGCACTCAAGCAGAGCCCGGCGCTGCATTTCTCCAATCTCGAGATCGGGCTTGCCAACAGCGCCTATCTCGGCGGCGCCGTGATCGGCGCCCTCGGCTTCGGCTGGCTCACCGATCGCATCGGTCGCCGGAAACTGTTCTTCATCACGCTCGCGCTGTATTTGTCGGCGACCGCCGCCACGGCGCTGTCCTGGAACGTCGCGACCTACGCGCTGTTTCGCTTCCTGACCGGCGCCGGCATCGGCGGCGAGTATACCGCGATCAATTCGACGATCCAGGAGCTGGTGCCAGCGCGCTATCGCGGCTGGACCGATCTCATGATCAACGGCAGCTTCTGGCTGGGTGCCGCGCTCGGCGCCGTCGGCGCCATCGTGCTGCTTGATCCTGATGTCGCCAGCCCGGATGTCGGCTGGCGGCTGGCCTACGGCATCGGCGCCTGTCTCGGCCTGGTCGTGCTGGTCATGCGGATGTGGATTCCGGAGAGTCCGCGCTGGCTGATGATTCACGGCCATCCCGAAGAGGCGCATCGGATCGTGGCGGAGATCGAACGCGACGTCACCGGCCACGACCGCGAGGCGCACGCAAAGGAATTGCCGAGGATGCGGCTGCGGATGCGTAGCCACACGCCGCTACGAGAGGTCGCGCATACGCTGTTCTCGGTCTATCGTCAGCGCTCGCTGGTCGGGCTGACGCTGATGATCGCCCAGGCGTTCTTCTACAACGCGATCTTCTTCACCTTCGCGCTGGTGCTGACCGACTTCTACGGCATTAAGTCCGATCATGTCGGCTGGTACATCCTGCCCTTCGCGGCCGGCAACGTGCTCGGGCCGCTGCTGCTCGGCCGTCTGTTCGACACGCTCGGCCGCCGCGCCATGATCACCTTCACCTATGGCGTCTCCGGCGTGCTGCTCGCGCTCACCGGCTATCTGTTCTCGATCGGAGTGCTGAGCGCCGCGACACAGACCGCGGCCTGGATGGTGATCTTCTTCTTCGCGTCACCGGCGGCGAGCGCCGCCTATCTCACCGTGTCGGAGAATTTTCCGCTGGAAGTGCGCGCGCTCGCGATCGCGCTGTTCTACGCCATCGGCACCGGGATCGGCGGCGTGGCGGGACCCGCGCTGTTCGGCGCGCTGCTCGACAGCGGGGCGCGCGGCGCGGTGTTCGGCGGCTATCTGTTCGGTGCCGCGCTGATGCTGATGGCGGCGCTCGTCGCCTGGCGCTATGCCATCGCGGCCGAGCGCAAATCGCTCGAGCAGGTGGCGCGCCCGCTCGCTGTCATGGAGTAGATGATGATGTCCGACAACTCCGATCTGATCGGTTCTCCTGCGGCGGAGCCCGCCGAGATCGTTCCGACGCCGGTGAGTCTCGTGCCGCATCTTCGCGAGGTGGCGATCCTGCTCGATATCGACGGCACCCTGCTCGATCTTGCGCCGACACCGCGCGAGGTGTGGGTCCCGCCGGGCCTTGCCGAGGCACTGAACGCGTTGCTGCAACGAACCTCCGGCGCGCTGGCGCTGGTCTCGGGCCGCTCGCTCAACGACATCGATCTCATCTTCGCGCCGGAGGTCTACCCCGCCGTCGGCGGTCATGGCGCGGAGATGCGGCTCGGCGGCGGCGGTGAGGCGGATGCGATCAAGGCGCCGCCGCTGGACAAGGAGCTGAAGCGCAGGCTCGCTGCGATCGCCAAGCTCAGCCCCGGCATTCTGCTCGAGGACAAGGGGTACTCGCTGGCGCTGCATTATCGCCTCGCGCCGCAGGCGGAGAAGGCGATCTACGAGGAGGTGTCGCGCATCCGCGCCGAGTTGCCGGGGGCGCCGATCGAGGTGCTGCCCGGAAAATGTGTGTGCGAGATCAAGCATGCCGGCTTCACCAAGGCGAGCGGCGTGCGCGAGCTGATGCGGCACGCGCCCTTCAAGGGACGCAAGCCGTTCTTCATCGGCGACGACGTCACCGACGAGACGGTGTTCGCGATCATGCCGGATTTCGCCGGCCTGTCGTTCTCGGTCGGCCGTCGGGCGCTCGGTGTCGACGGACATTTCGACGCTCCGGACGACGTGCGCGCGTTCCTGGCGCGCCTCGCCGACGGCGGAACTAATTCATCGACCTAGCGGTCCGCGCAGTGGCTCGGTATCGCCGCGTTATTAGTTCCATCCGCCATGCATTCGCATGTTGCATGCGTCGCTCTTGATTAGAAACGTTCTGACTTGATTGACGCTGTGATTACACCGCGCGAATGCCCGAATTTGGTTTCATTTGGTTGAAAGGGTGGCCTGGAACCATATTGATGAACAGCTGTTAACCGACATGACCAACAGGAGGGAGCTGTGAACCTCGTCGTGGTTTCGAATCGGGTGGCACGTGGCAAAGCCAACGAGCCAATGACCGGCGGACTTGCGGCAGCATTGCTGCCCATCGTGGAGAAATCGGGGGCAGTTTGGGTGGGATCTTCGGGACGTGTGCGCGACGGCGCGCAGACGGAACCGATCGCGGAGATCGAGCAGATCGGTGAAGGCGCGCTCGCGCTGCTGGATCTGCCGGCTGCGCACTATGCCGGCTACTACGAAGGCTTCGCCAATTCGGCGCTGTGGCCGGCGCTGCATTCACGCAGCGATCTGATCAGCGTCTCGCATGATGATTATCGGTCCTATCGCGAGGTCAACGCCTTCGTGGCGCGCGCGCTGCTCCGGTTCCAGAAGCAGGACACCTTGTTCTGGATCCAGGACTATCACTTCCTGTCGCTCGGCGCGGAGTTGCGCACGCTCGGTGTCAAGAGCCCGATCGGTTTCTTCCTGCACACGCCGTGGCCCGCGCGCAGCGTCATCGACAGCGTGCCGAATCACCGCGATCTCGTCACCGCGATGCTCGCCTATGATCTAATCGGCTTCCAGACCGAGGACGATCGCGAGAACTTCACCGCCTGCATCCGCGCCGATCTCGGCTTGCAGGTGCGTGATGGCGTGGTCAGGTCGCTGCACGGCCGCACACGTCTGGCGGTGTTCCCGATCGGCATCGATGCCGACAAGTTTGCGCAGCAGGCGGCCAAGGCGGTGGCGCATCCGGACGTGTCGCGGCTGCGCCGCAGCCTGAATGGCGAGAAGCTCGCCATCGGCGTCGACCGGCTCGACTACTCCAAGGGCCTCGTCAACCGCATCAACGCGTTCGACCGGATGTGGACGATGCACCCGAGCCTGCTGCGCGCCGCGTCGCTGCTGCAGATCGCAACGCCGTCGCGCGAATCGATCGAGGCCTATGGCAATCTGCAGAGCGAGGTCGCGCGCCTCGTCAGCGAGGTCAATGGCCGCCATGGCGAGGTCGACTGGACGCCGATCCGCTACCTCAACAAGGGCTATGGTCAGGGCGTGCTGGCCGGCCTCTATCGCAGCGCCCAGGTCGGCGTCGTCACGCCGCTGCACGACGGCATGAACCTGGTGGCGAAGGAGTATGTCGCCGCGCAGAGCCCGGTCGATCCCGGCGTGCTGGTGTTGTCGAAATTCGCCGGCGCCGCCAACGAGCTCGACGCGGCGCTGATCGTCAATCCGCATGACATCGACGGCATGGCGCGGACGATCGCGATGGCGCTGTCGATGCCGCTCAACGAGCGCCGCATGCGCTATGAGATCATGATGACGAAGCTGCGCCGCCATTCGATCCAGCAATGGTTTGCCGACTTCGTCGAGACCCTGCAGGACGGTGACTCGGCCGAGGTCGAGATCGAGCCTCTGCCTGCAGCGCCGGCGGGTTTTCTGGCCGGCCGCATGCTGTCGCCCGGCGCGCGCTATCACTGAACCGGGCGTTACACTGCGCCGCCGCACGGCGGCGAGGCTCAATGGCAGTAGGAGACGCCGTCGAGCACGGCGCAGCGCAGCTTGTTTGGCGAACTCGGATTGTCCATCGGCACCATGCCGTTGCCCTGTCCGACGAACACGCCGGGTCCCACCACCACCGAGGCCTTGTTGCCGACGATGACGGACGGGTGCGGCTTCAGGCTGGACTTGGTCCCGTCCGGCCACAGGATCGCATCGCCCTGCCAGATCCCCTTGCGGCCGTCGTCGCAGGTCACGTCGACGCCCTGCTTGGTGCATTGATCGGCGCGCGCCGGGCCGGCGGCAGTCAGGCTGAATGCTGCCGCCAGCAGCACGGCGAGACGGGCAAGGGTGGATGACGGCATCGCGAGGTCCCTCATGTGCAGCCGGACCGACGGGCTGCAAATCAGTGGTCGTGCCGCCCGGCCGGCCGGTTCATCGATCGGCCGGTGAGCGGCGGCGGCCCCCGGCCGAGCCCGCAACCAGGGCGGATTGATGATTTTTATCAGCGATTTGGGGGAAATTTGCCGCCGGAGCCCCCGCCCGGCTTGCAAAACGCCGCCGACCCCGCCAAGAGAGGGCCGCCGGAGAGATGGCCGAGTGGCTTAAGGCGCACGCTTGGAAAGCGTGTGTGCGGGAAACCGTACCGTGGGTTCGAATCCCACTCTCTCCGCCAGTCAATCGCCCTAACCCTTTGAAAATATAGCCAATCTATCGATATGGGCGCTGCCTGTCCCCAATTCAGTCCCCAAAGTATGCATTAGGATGGGCTGGTGCATATCGCGCCGCTTCGTCGTGGCTATTGTGACCGCCGACCATATTAAAGGCGTACAGGAGGCCGGACCTGGAGGCCAACGCGGGCGCGAGCCTGATCGTAAAGTTGAACGACGCCGGGCATCGCAATCGACACCGCGAGGCCGAAGGGTACGTTTTCATCAGCTTTCGCTCCCCGGTCGGGTTCGCGTTGAATGGAAATTTGGAGAGCGTCATTAGGCCCGACAGTCGGGGCGCGTTGGCCCTCCCAGCGCCGCGAAAAAACGGTCCCGCGGCTGCTCTGATTTGCATCGGGTTGAGTTCTCGATACGTCGGCCCGGAAACTGCTTAGATCGTCCGGGACCATCAGGGTGAGCTTGACGGAGCGGTACGACTGCCTTCCCGGCAGGACTGGCGTAAACCACGCAAGCGTTGCGTGCAGAGAATGCAATAGTGCTTGCCCGCTTAGGCACGTCGGAAGGGGGACTTCTACGGTGCACCTTTTCTCCTGCCCCAGCATTCCAACAGCCCAAAATGTTGCTCGATCCTCGGCGCAATAAACCGCAGCATCCGCATCGACCAACCCGTAACCAAGAAAGCGCCGAATGTTGTCCTTCTGTCTCACACTCTGTCGATTTTCGGGTGGACCAAGAACTTGTTTTATTAGACTTGCGCTATCGGCGGGCCAAGCGGCGGTGTGAACGAGCAGCGCCTTTATGAGCACTGCTCGCTGATGATGTGGCAGACTTAAGAACGTTTCGCTGTAGACATCCTCTAACGCGTCATGGATGCGGTGAGCCAGTCGAGACGTCAATGCTGCCGCCGCACTTGTTCCTCCCGTGAAGTGCTCCCAGTTCGTACCACCTTCCCGCGGGGGAGCGGCGACCTTAAGTCCATGAGGCCTTCCAGCGCCGCTCGGCTTCACTGTCAGCGTCGTACCACTGCTAACCATCGAAAGGTGCTCGCGCGATCCTGGCATCAGGATGTCGGGTTTAACGCTGTTCGCAAATCCGGGGCCTAGCGCGCTGGAGGGGTTTGCCATTTGAAGCGGGAAAAATGGATCGACCCTACCCCTGGCACCACGTCGCTCAGCATGTTGGACTGCGTCGATGTTCGCCGCGCCGACCGTTATGCCGTTTACCGTCTCAGAGGGGGAGAGCAATCGGCGTGAAGTAATTAAACGCGATAGGGCGCCGAGGGTTTGTTCAGCGCGATCGGCTGGTGACGCGTTCTCGAAATCTCGCAAGGTCGCCATCGACGCAATTTCGAATGGCGAAATGTAGTTGCCTGCGCTCACTACGAACAAAATACCATAGCGGTGCGACAATCGATCGAGAAGTCGAGCCCAAGGCGATAGCTTGCCGTGAAAGGGCTTTCTGGCGTTTCCTAAGGATAAGTTGACTATTATGACGTTTGGTGCAGTCGCGTCCTCGCCCTCGCGCATGGCGAAGACCGCTTGATAGATGAGGTCAACGATCAGTCGGTCCGGGGGAAACTGATCGCTTGATCCTAACACAGGAAGACAGTGTATGCGTCGCCCAATCACTGGCTCCATGAGATTGCGATCGCCGTGCAATATCAACGACGCCATGGCCGTTCCGTGTGTTCGTTCCGCTACCAACGCGTTGGGCTCAAGGCCAAACAGATCATCTACAGTTAATCGGCCACGGAGAAGTGGATGCTCAGATACGGGAACGCCGTCGAGAAGCGCCACAATGGGAGACTTTTCTGTCGAAGTGCTGGGCGCGCTTTCCACTACGAGCGACGCGTCGTTGACGTCGATGCCTGTGGCAATGCTTTGCGGGCGGATATGCATCACCGGATCAAGGCCGCTAATACCTTCCGGCAAACGATCTATTATGCTCCGGACAGCGGCTACCGGCAGCTTGGCTAGAAGCGCGTGGTAAGCGATATCTGCGATCCTGCATCGAGAGACGATGCTGCCGCCTGCCGAATTTATACTAGCCGCGACGCCTTGTTCTGCGGTTACGGCGATCGCCTCCGCGGCTCTAAATACTAGCTCAATCTCTAATGTAACTTCATCGTCGTCCGCTAAGTCATCTATCTCGTCGGCCAATATTTCCCGGTCTCCTTCTTGAACCCGATCCTGCGGGCCCCAGACGCGAAGATCGCGGAGGGTCGCGAAGACATCGCGCCAAGGTGTAAATCCCGTACCCAATTCCTGACCGGCGATCCAGCGGCGCCATAAGGACAAAATGTTGCTTAATGCCTCAGTATCAGGAACTAGAAGATAAGCCTCGGGGGCCTTGTCTTGGTCATCGCTTTCTAGTTCTTCTTCGTCGATTAGCTCAAGTCCAGGAACGTTCCGGATTGCGTTTGCAAACGTGGCAATGGCGCCGCGAAGCTCGAAGACAAGTAACCGCTCGGGTGCGAGGGCCGACGGATCGGCTCTTAAAGTCAATCCCGTCGGATCACGATTAAGTGCCGTTTCCAATCGGCGAAATTGAGGGCCGAACGATGCGCTCTGCGACGCGAGGAAAATGGCTTCGGTCTACCCGGATTACGCGGGCTTCCGGGGCTTCGATCGACGGGCGCGCTTGGTTGGAGGCGCAGTAGTGGCTTCGATGGATCGATCGCCATAGATGTTCTCAGGCTTTACGCGCGCAACCCACAGCTCCAGCTCATGTGCAACCGCAGTGTCAATTGTGACATCACCCAAGCCTAGGATTTGACGCCGCCTAATGTTCTGGCAAAAATCCCGCGCCTCCGCGTAGGAACTAGCATTCAATTCGGTTGCAATGTCGAGGGCTGTCTTGGTGGGGCGTTGAGGCCATTGCTCCATGATTGTATTCATAAACGAGGCGACTTCCTGCGTCTTGGGCGCTGGAAATGCGATCTTGAGTTGAAATCTACGCCATACCGCTCTGTCAAGCAACTCGGCGTGATTAGTGGCAGCGATGGTTAGAACGTAGCTTGGGAGTTGATCTATCTGCATGAGTAGAAACGACACAACCCGCTTAATTTCTCCCGTTTCGTGATCGTCGCCCCGCTCCTTTCCGATGGCATCAAACTCATCAAAGAAGAGAACGCATGATTGTGTGCGAGCATAGTCAAAGAGTGCTCGAAGCCTCGCGTTTGTCTCGCCTAGGTAGCTGCCCACCAAGGCATCATAGCGCACCACGAAAAACGGAAGAGCTAACGCTTCCGCGATTGCCTCAGCGAAGGACGTTTTGCCGTTTCCCGGCGGCCCGGAGAGTAACACCCGATGGCGCGGCTCATAGCCATGAGCGCGAAGTACGTCGGCGCGCGCGTGCTCTTCCACCAATTGGAGGCCCTCGGCACGGGCAGGTAGCGGAAGCACAAGCTCATCTAAGCGAACGCGCGGGGTAAGTTCCAATATTGTACCGCGGCCGGGGGTCTGTTGCGCGCGGTTTGAAGTCACCAAGCTAGGCGGAGTGACAGCCACCGCTTGCAAGGCTTTTTCTAGCCGATCAGCAAGCAAATGATGACTCTTGGCGCGCTCATCGGCCATCAGTGCCTCAACCGTTGAGCGCAGCATGCTTTTGTCGCCAGCCGCGCCAGCGCGAACGAGAGAGACTAGGATGTCGCTTTTGGCCATGTCACGACTTTACACATCAATCGTTGATAAAGCACGTAAGGTGAACGCCCGCTAGGACGTTAGGTTCTCATGCCTGTGGAAATCGCGGCCTGCTGAAAGTCTCCGCGCAGGGCCGAGCGTCAACCGCGGTAATTGGTTGAACAGACGTCTATTTTTCGTGCCGGCCATCTTAGGTGGTATTTTGCGTATAACGCAGCCTCCTCGAAGAGGTACCAGGGAAGGCTATATTTGCCTTTTCGGCTACCCGCGAGATTGCGCCCGACCAAATTGAGAAAGAATACGCGAAGTGGCTTCCTACCGCACGACTTGCTACAGCGACGGCCCCTCATCACGATCCAGGCGGCATCGAAAGAGCTCAAACTCTCGCTTCCAACCGTCGGTAAGGCTCTCGACCGCCTAGCCGAAGTGGGGATTGTGCGTGACTGGCCGACAGCGTCGCCGCGTCTTTGCATATCGCAAATATCTCGACGTTCTGGATCGTGGCACCGAGCCGTTGGCTCGGTGACCAGTGCCCTCCAAAGCGGCTTCTGGCCATGTCGCGATTGGCCATGTCGCGATGGTTTCGCCCGAGCACCCTCATCCGCGGTGGGGCGCAATTCCGAAACAGCGGGGCTGGCGCGGTGCCAATGCTTTAGAATCATCATTGCAACGCGCGTCGCGCGTCACCTCCGTGCAGTGCCCCCGCCCGAAATGCCCTCCGTCATCGCCGACCCATCCCTCCTGCGCGTCCTGATCGTGCTCGCCATCACCCAGCTGATCGCCTGGGGCACGCTCAGCCTGCCGGCGGTGATCGGCCGGGCCATGGCGGCGGATCTGGAGATGGAGCTGACGGCGATCTTCGCCAGCACGACGGTGCTGTACATGTCGATGGGGCTGTGCTCGCCGCTGCTGGCGCGACCGTTCGTCAAGCATGGCGGGCGGCGGGTGATGATCGCGGGCACTCTGCTGGCGGCGCCGGGCTACGCGCTGCTGTCTGCGGCGCAGGGGCCGCTCTCTTATTATGCCGCCTGGCTGCTGCTCGGCGTGGCCGGCAGCGCCACCCTCTCGACCGCCTCCTACATCGTGCTCAACGAGATCGCGGGCCTGCGCGCGCGCAGCGCCATCGGCGCGCTGATGCTGGTCACGGGCCTGTCGAGCAGCATCTTCTGGCCGGTCACCTCGGCCCTCTCCGCGCATATCGGCTGGCGCAGCACCTGTCTCGTCTATGCCGGCCTGCTGCTGCTCGTCTCGCTGCCGCTGTTCGTGTTCCTGCTGCCGCGGCGCGTCCATGATCATCTGCCGCCGTCGTCGGATCCGCCGGCGTCGGCTCCCGCATCGACGCCGTCGCGCGGCACGTTCTATCTGCTGGTCGGCGCCTCCGGCCTCAACGCCTTCGTCGCGTTCGGGATGGGGGCCGTGCTGATCGAGCTCCTGAAGGCCAAAGGCCTGTCGGCGGCCGAGGCGGTCGGTTTCGGCTCGATGCTGGGGGTGATCCAGATCAGCGCCCGCGCCATCGATTTTCTCGGCGGCGGCCGCTGGGACGGCATCACCACCGCGATCGTCGCCGGACTGGCGCTGCCGGTGGCGATGCTGCTGCTGATGCTGAGCGACGGCTCGCACGCCGCGATCGGCGGCTTCATCCTGATCTACGGCCTTGGCAGTGGCGCGCTCGCCGTGGCGCGAGCCACGATGCCGCTGGTGTTCTACGACAAGGCGGCGTTCGCCAAGGCGTCCGCCCAGATCGGACTGCCGCTCAACCTGCTGTCGGCGGTGTCGGCGCCCATCCTCGTCGAGCTCTTGACCCGCTACGGCAGCAAAGCGCCGCTGGCGCTGAGCCTGGCCTGCTCGTGCGCGGCGGTGGTCATCCTGTTGCTGCTGCGGCAGCGCCGGCCGGCGCGCGCGGCGGTCTCTCCCTGAGGCGTTCGACCGAGTCGCCCGTCGGGCCGGACATGGGCTCGCCGGGAGCGCCGCGACATGCCGCATTCCCCCTGCGCCGAAACACGAAGTTCATTCGCCGTCTCAACGACATCGGCGCAATCGCGCCCGCTTGCGCAAATTTTGTTCTTTCGTTTTATCGGAATTCGTGCTTCTCTCTGATTGTCCCGCCTCATCGACGAGGGGCGCTGCGCATCGTCAGGAGCGTTGGGGTGGGATGTGATGGACGGGCAGGCGCCGACTGACGAGCGGCGCCGGCACGGACGGTCAAGTCGCATGGTCCTGGCATCCCGACGCTGATGCCTGCGCGGCGTGCCATTGGCGCGTTGCCGCAAACGGGGGCAAGAACGCCGGTCCCCGGGGAGAGTGCGAAGCAGCCGTAACACCATTGCGCAGGGAAGGCCGGGCAAACCCGGCTGAACCTGTGGTTCCTGCCCCGTGCATTCCTTTCCGCACGGGGGCCGCAGGAATCAGCCGATGCCTGGTCTTCCCTGCGCCCTCGATGAGGTGAGGGCTGAGCTGCACAAAGCTCGGGCGCCTGACGCGTCGCGACGACGAAACTCCGTGGGAACTCGACACCTGACCCACTGGAACTGGCAAGGGAACCGGCCGTCCCCCTTGGACGATACTTCTGATTATCGCATGTTATTCGAACGATCGCCAACCCAGCTCGGGTTGGTTGTTCTCTGGCTCGAGTTCGCGTGAGTGGACATGATCCGTCCAAAAACTAATTAGTTCGACAGTGTTCGGGCGGCACGGATAGCAAACCATTAATGTACGGTTGGTATCGTGCATACAGTCCACGCAACGAGAACCAGAAAATGCGACACCTGACTGTCTATCAGCGTCTCGCGGCGATCATCGCCGTGATGTCGATCGCACTGTTCGCCGTCTCCGCCATGCAGATCCTGATGCTGCGCGGAACCGTTCTCGAGGAGCGGCAGACCATGGTCCGCAACCTCGTCGAGTCCGCCGTCAAGGTGCTGAGCTATTATGACGCCGCGGCGACCGCCGGCAAGATGGCGCCGGAGCAGGCGCGGCAGCAGGCCTACGCCGCGATCGGCGCAATGCGCTGGGGCCCGTACAACGACTATCTCGGCGTCTACGGAACCGGATCGTCGGATGCCGGCGTGACCTATGTCCACGCCAACCCGAAATACATCAACGTCAACCGCTGGGACTTCAAGGATTCCACCGGCAAGCTCCTGATCCAGGACATCGTGCGCATGGCGCGCGCCGGCGGCGGCTTCGTCGAGTACAAGGTGCCGCGCGCGGGGGGGACGACCGAGCTGCCGAAGATGTCCTATGTCGGCGCCTATGGCAGCGGCGACAAGATGCTGGCGATCCAGGCCGGCGTGTATGTCGACGACGTCGATGCGGTCGTCTATCAGCGCGCGCTGTGGGCCGGCTTCGGCGCGCTCGCAGGTCTGCTGGTGGCCGCGGTCGTCGCCTTCTGGCTCGGACGCAGCGTCGTCGTTCCGCTCGACCGTACCTGCGCCGTGATGGACGAGCTGACCAAGGGCAATCTGGGCCTCGAGGTGCCGTTCACGGATCGCAGGAACGAGATCGGCCGCATGGCGCGCAGCCTGCAGATCTTCAAGGACCATCTCGCCGAGAGCGAGCGTCTCCGGGCCGAGCAGGAGCAGTCCAAGCAGCAGGCCGCCGAGGAGCGCCGCACGGTGCTGGTGCGGATCGCCGACGAGTTCGAGCGCTCGATCGGCGGCGTGATCCAGACCACCGCGACCGCCGCCGGCGAGCTGCAGACCTCGGCGCAATCGATGTCGAGCATCGTCGCCGGCACGACCGACCAGAGCGCGAAGGTGGCCGCGGCCGCCGAGCAGACCGCCAAGAACGTGCAGACGGTGTCGGCCTCCGCCGAGCAGCTGTCGTCATCGATCCAGGAGATCGCCAAGCAGGTCACGCAGTCGTCCTCGATCGCTCAGAACGCGGTCGGGCAGGCGACGCGGACGGAGGCGATGGTCGACCGGCTGGTCCACGCGTCGCAGAAGATCGGCGAGGTCATGGCGCTGATCCAGACCATCGCCGGCCAGACCAACCTGCTGGCGCTGAACGCCACCATCGAATCGGCGCGTGCCGGCGAGGCCGGCAAGGGCTTCGCGGTGGTCGCCAACGAGGTCAAGGCGCTGTCGGCGCAGACCGCCAAGGCAACCGAGGAGATCACCAGCCAGATCGAAGCCATCCGCGACGCCACCGGCTCCACCGTCAACGCCATCCGCGAGATCGGCGCGACCATCGGCCAGATGAACGAGATCACCGACGCGATCGCAGCCGCGGTCGAGGAGCAGGGTGCCGCGACCAAGGAAATTGCCCGCAGCGTCCAGCAGGCGGCGCAGGGCACCCAGGGGGTCATGCAGCACATCGTCGGCGTGCGCGAGGCGTCCGGCCAGGTCGGCGCCGCGGCGGCGCAGGTGCTGAGCGCGGCCTCCCAGCTTGGCAGCCAGTCGGATCAGCTCAAGACCCAGACCGGGCGATTCCTCGGCAACGTCCGCGCGGCGTGACGTCGGCGGCGGATGGTGACAGTTCACCCTCCGCCGATCGCCACGACACGGTCGAGCAGCGCGGCCTGGGCTGGATTGATCCGGACCCTCGCCTCGGCGAGATCGAACCAGGCGGCGCGGTCCACCTCGGGAAAGCGCCTGACGTGGCCGCTACGCGGCGGCCATTCGAGCTCGAACGCGTTGCTGGTGATGCTGTCGGCATCGAGATCGATTTCGGCGGCGAATGCCTCGACCACCTTGCCGCCGCGCTGCTTGATCTCGCCGAGCGGCACGAGCGGCGCCGTCAGCGTCGTGCCGAGCTCCTCGGCGAATTCGCGCCGCGCCACCGCCTCGGCCGCCTCGCCGGCACCGAACTCGCCCTTCGGGATCGACCAGGCGCCGAGATCCTTGTTGCGCCAGAACGGGCCGCCGGGATGCACCAGCAGCACCTCGAGTCCATCGGCGGTGCGGCGAAAGGCGAGCACGCCCGCGCTGCGCGCCGGCATGCCGCTACGCCTCGCCGGTGCGCTGGATGAGGTCACGCTCCCAGCCGAACACCGAACGGCCGTCGAGCTCTGGCGAGGCGGCGCGCTCGGTCGCGATGTAGGCATCGAGCGAGGGGCCGGTCGCGCTGCGCTCCAGCCGGCGGGCCTGGTCGTCGAGCCGCTTCAGCGCCGACAGCGCCTCGTCGCGGCCGAGCTTGGCGTTGCCGACGGCCGATTTGAGCACGCGGATGGTCTCGTCATAGACCTTGATCGGCACCGGATAGGGATGCCGGTCCTTGCCGCCATGCGCCAGCGAGAACCGCGCCGGGTCGCCGAAGCGATACGGCGCGCCGTGCACGACCTCGGCGACCATGGCGAGCGAGCGCACGGTACGGGCGCCGACGCCCGGCGTCAGCAGCAGGTCGGGGAAGTCGACCGGGCCGCGCTCGGCCGCGGCCGCCAGCGTGCCGTGGAGGCGGCGGGCGAATACGTCCTTCGGTCTGACGTCGTGATGCGCCGGCATGACGAGATGCGGCAGCAGGCCCTGCGCCGGCTCCGGCGTGCTCAGCCGTTCGAACTCGGAGACGACGCGGTCGGGGCCGAGCTCGGCGAGCAGCTCGAGCTGCGCGTCGCGCGACGGCGCGGCGCGCTTGTCGGTGAGGTTGACGATCTCGCCCTGGACCGGACCGTCGATGGCGCTGTGCGGAGCGTCGACGAAGCTCGCGAGCTGTTGCGAGTGCCAGTGATAGCGCCGGGCCTGGCGGGCGTCGCCATTCATGCCCTGCTGCACGACGGTCCATTTGCCGTCGGCGGTGACGAAGAAGCCGTGCAGATAGAGGTCGAAGCCGTCCTGCACCGCGGCGCTGTCGACCTTGGCGACGAGCTTGCTGGTCCGCACCAGCTCCTCGCCGTCGAGGCCGAGCCGGTCGCCGAGCAGGCGCAGCTCGTCGGGCGTCTTGCGCGAATGCTCGCCGCGGCCGCCGCAGACGTAGATGCCGAGCTCGCCGGACAGCGGCTTCAGCCCGCGCTTCAGCGCGCCGATCACGCTCGTGGTGATGCCGGAGGAATGCCAGTCCATGCCCATGACGGCGCCGAACGACTGGAACCAGAACGGATGCGACATCCGCGCCAGGAATTCGTCGCGGCCGTAATGATGCACGATCGCCTGGGTGATGATGGCGCCGAGCGAGGCCATGCGCGTGCCGAGCCAGGCCGGGACGCGTCCGGAATGGAGCGGAAGATCGGCGCTGCCGGTGCGTCGGGCCATCGGAACCTTGCAAGCGAAGTGTGCCGTGCCAATCTAACAGATAGCGCGCCATTGCGCGATCGCCCCGATGAAAGGCGGGCCTTGGCGCTATCCGGTTTGCCCGAGATGACCGATCCAGTTGCTGAACAGCGTCTGGGCGGCGCTTTCTGCGGCGAGATCGGGCCGCAGCGTCAATCCCGGGAGCTCGGCCGCCAGCGTCGGGTCGCGCCTTTCCTTGGCCCGCCACTCGAACGCGTTGAGCACCGCCTCGCTCTCGGCGCTGAAATAGGATTTCGGCAGCCGCGGGTAGTCGTCGCGCTGCCCGGCGAGAAAGCGCGCGATGTCACGCATGTATTCGCGCTGCAGGGAGAGCGCGTCATACTCGGGATGGCCCTGGAAGAACACGAACCGGCTCGGCATCGAGCGCGCGAAAATGTCGACGCCGACTTCGTCCGAGCGGGTCAGGATGTCGTAGCCGCGCTCCGCCAGCAGCGGCTCGTTGACGGCGTTGAGGCGGGAGTGCGGCACCTGAAGCGGCAAATGGATGCCGTGCGTGAGCCAGTCGTCCTGGACCTTCACGCAGTCGAAGATGCCGGAGCATTTGCTCGCCAGCCGCTGCCGCTCGATGTCGTCGAGATGCAGCACGGCCGCGTGGGCCGCGAGACACGACCAGATGGTCGAGCGCGTGTTGGTTCTGGCCCAGTCGATCACGGAGGCGAGGTCCGACCAATAGGGCTCGTCGCGCAAGGCCGCGGCGACAGGCTCGGCGCCGGTCACGATCAGGCCGTCGATGCCGAGCCGATCGAGCGACCCGATGTCGGCGTAGGACTGGGCGACGTGGCTCCTGGCCGCCTGCGAGCGAGAGATGGAGGGCAGCGAGAAGCAGTGCAGGCGGATGCGGACGTGCCGCGGCGCGCACTGCCGCAGCAGGCGGCCGATCTGGAGATCAGTCGCCTTCAGGGCGCTGTCCGGCATGTTGTTGACGAGGCCGATCGAAAGCTCGATCGGGCGTCGGCCGCGGTCGTCGAATTCAGCGGGCGCGAGGGCAGGGCTCGCGATCCTGCGATGTCGGTCGAACAGCAGGGTCATCGGCTGATCGCTCTACTCCGCCGCATCCAGCTGACGCGTGCGAGGGCAGGCCTGGGCGAGCGCCTGGTCGAGATCCTCGATGATGTCGCTGACGTGCTCGATGCCGATCGACAGCCGGATCGTCTCCGGGAGGACGCCCGCCTTGCGCTGGTCGTCCGGCGGCATCTGCCGATGCGTGGTCGATGCGGGATGGCAGGCCAGCGACTTCGCATCGCCGATATTGACCAGCCGTGTGACGAGCTTCAGGGCGTCATAGAACGCCTTGCCCGCTTCCATGCCGCCCTTGATCCCGAATGTGAACAGCGACGACGCCCGACCGTCGAGATATTTCTGGACCAGGGGATAATAGCAGCTGTCGGGGAAGCCGGCGTAGTTGACCCACGCCACGCGCGGATCGTTGCGGAGGAATTCGGCGACCTTGCGTGCATTCTCGACGTGACGCTCCATGCGCAGCGCGACCGTCTCGATGCCCTGCAGCAGCAGGAAGGCATTGAACGGCGACAGCACCGCGCCCATGGTCCGCTGATAGACGCTGCGCGCGCGCTGGATATAGGCGCTGCGGCCGAAATGATCGGTGTAGACCATCCCGTGATAGGACGCGTCGGGCTGGGTGAAGGCGGGAAAGCGGTCGGCGTGATCCTTCCAGGGGAAGTTGCCGCTGTCGACCAGCATGCCGCCCAGCGTCGTGCCGTGACCGCCGAGAAACTTGGTCAGCGAATGCACCGCGATGTCGGCGCCGTAATCGAACGGCCGCAGCAGGATCGGTGTTGCGACGGTGTTGTCGACGATCAGCGGCACGCCGTTGCGATGCGCGACCTTCGCCAGCGCCTCGATGTCGCAGACATTGCCGGCGGGATTGCCGATCGTCTCGGCGAACACGGCCTTGGTGTTTTCGTCGATGAGACGCTCGATGGCGTCGGACGCATCGCTTTCGGCAAAGCGTCCGGTGATGCCCTGGCGCGGCAGGATGTGACCGAGCAGCGTGTGCGTGGTGCCGTAGAGCTGTGGCACCGAGACGATGTTGCCGCCGCCATCGGCAAGATTGACGAATGCGAAGTGAAGTGCCGCCTGCCCGGTGCCGACGGCGAGCGCGCCGACGCCACCTTCGAGCTCGGCGACGCGCTTCTCGAGCACCGCCGTGGTCGGATTGGAGATACGGCTGTAGCGATAGCCCTCGGCTTCGAGATTGAACAGCGCTGCGCCGTGATCGGCGCTGTCGAAGGCGTAGGCGGCGGTCTGATAGATCGGAACCGCGACGGCCTTGGTGGTCGCCTCCGGCTCATAGCCGGCGTGGATTGCAATCGTCTCGTTGCGCATCGGCGATCTCCCCGCTCGCTTCGATCAATGCGGCGAGCTGCTCGTATTCCGCGAGTGGTGTCGTTGTAGGAGCGCAGGCGTAAAGCGGGCAATAATTCGCGACAAGAACGACGAAATAACCCTAACGATATGTGGCCGAAGAGCTTCGAATTAGCGCGCAACAGGGACACGCAGGAGCGACCGGATCTGCTGCCCGACCAGATCCAGTGCGACCTTCGCCTGCGGCAGGATCGCACCGAGGGCGTGGAAATTGTGAACCATGCCGTCGTGACAGACATGCGCGACGGTGACGCCGGCCTCCGTGAGCCGTGCCGCATAGGCATTGCCCTCGTCGCGCATCGGATCGAACTCCGCGGTGTGGATCACGGCGGGGGGAAGCCCAGCCAGCGTCTCGCGGCACAAGGGCGATATCAGGGGATTGGCGACATCGGACTCGCCGGCCAGATAGTCGGCGAGGTCGGCCTGCCAGGTCGCCCTGTCGATCAGATAGCCGGTCCCGAACAACTCGCGCGACGGCCAGGGGTTGGAAAAATCAAGCACCGGGCAGATCAGGCATTGCAGCGCGATCCTGAGACCGGTGCTGCCGGCAGCCTGCTGACAAACCGCGGCGGCGAGCGTGGCGCCCGCGGAATCGCCGCCGATCACAATGCGATTGCCGTCGATGCCGAGCGCGGCCGCGTGATCGATGGCGAAGTGAACCGCAGCGATCGCATCCTCGATTGCTGCGGGGAACGTGTGCTCGGGAGCGAGACGGTAGTCGATCGAGAGCAGCCGGCAGCCGGCGGCGGCGGCAAGCGCGGCGGCGACCTTGTCGTGCGTGTCGATGCTGCCTGCCACGAGACCGCCGCCGTGAAAGTATACGAAGCCGGGCGGCATCCCGGTATCGTCCAGGCCTGCTGCAGGCGTATACAGGCGATAACGAAGCAGCCCGGAGGGACCGGAGAAATCGCCGTCCCGCGTGATGGCGGCGCCGCAGTCGTTGCGCGCGAACTGCATCAGTTTCGCCAGCGACTGCCGGCGTTGCCGGGGACTCGGAGGCTCCCGGCTTTCCGTCACAACGGCCGCCACCATCGAAAGCAGGCGCTGGGCGCGAGGGTCGAGCGGCATGACAGCTCCAGTTAACCAAGGCATCGGGCATTGTGCCCATCCGCAGTGAATCGATCATGAGCGGCAGGTCGCGACCGGGAAATCCTTAAAATATTCACGCCAGAAGTGCAGATACGATCGATGCCGAACGGGAGCGCCGCCATGACCCACATTGTCAAGCCTGTCAGTTACTCGCAGACCTGGACCTTCTTCGACGGCGAATGGCGCGAGGGCAATGCGCCGATCATGGGCGTCCGGACCCACGCGACGTGGCTCGCATCGACCGTGTTCGACGGGGCGCGCGCATTCGAAGGCGTGACGCCCGATCTCGATCGGCACTGCGCGCGGGTGAATCAGTCCGCGATCAATTTCCGGCTCAAACCCGTGGTGGACGTCGAGACCTGGATGGGGCTGGCGCGGGAGGGCGTCGCGCGCTTCGCAGCAAGAGCCGAGCTCTACATCCGCCCGATGTACTGGGCGCAGCACGGCGCCGGCGGTGGTGTCCTGTTCGATCCCGAGACCACCAATTGGTGCCTGTGCATCTATGAGGCGCCGATGCCGCAGCCGACGGGCAACGCCATCACGCTGTCGCCGTTCCGGCGGCCGACGGCCGAATGCGCGCCGGTCGACGCCAAGGCGGCGTGCCTCTATCCGAACAATTCGCGCGCGCTGATCGAGGCGGCCTCGCGCGGCTTCAACAATTGCCTGATGCTGGATCTGCTCGGCAACGTCGCCGAGTTCGGCAATGCCAACGTGTTCATGGTCAAGGATGGCGTTGTCTTCACGCCGGTGCCGAACGGAACCTTCCTCAACGGGATCACGCGACAGCGCGTGATCGAATTGCTGCGAGGCGACGGCGTCAGTGTGGTCGAGACGACGCTTCGATATGACGATTTTCTGAACGCCGACGAGATATTCTCATCGGGCAACTTCGCCAAGGTCGCGCCGGTGATCCGCATCGACGAGCGGACGATGCCGATCGGTCCGGTGTTCAGCCGTGCGCGCAGGCTGTACTGGGACTATGCGCACCAGGCCAGGGCGGCGGCATAGGTCAGGACCCGTAGATCGGAAGCTCGGTGTCGCTGAGATCGCCGAGCCGCGCCGGCTGCGGCCCCTTGATGTACTTGCGGCCGCGGCGTTCGGTGTAGACGCCGTACAGCCCGGCGACCGGTCCGTTGGCGTCGACGATGACGGACACGCGGCCCCGCAGCAGCAGGAAACGGCCGACGGCGCCGGCGCAGGCGACATAGTCTGAGATGTCGCGGCAATAGATCAGCTGCATGGCGGGCAGTGCGAACCGTCCTTGCCGGATGCGCGCCTGCTGCAGCACCAGGGGAATGCTGCTCTGCTTCGACCTGACCACGATGCTGAGACAGCCATGGCCGGCGTGGCGGATCAGCAGATCCGCTTCGTCGGATGGAATGCCGTCTACAGCGTGCGCATCTGCCGCGACCTGTTGGACTCGAGCGCCCTGGCCCGCAGCCGAGAGTACCGGAATGGAAAACAACAGGCCGCGACAATAGGCACGAAACCCCTGAGCCTCGATGATCGGCCAGGTCCGGCGCGCGGCGCTGATGTTGACGTAGGTGACCTCGGGCCGCCGCTGGGCGATCGCGGTGAGCATCGTCGCGTAGTTGCGGAACGCCGGCTCGACATACCAGCTCGAGAGATTGCACCAGATCCGGGGCTGCGCTGGTGTGCCTCGATTGCTGTAGATCAGCAGCAGGACGCCGACCGCATTGCCGCCCTGCTCGAGCAGGTAGCCGTAGCGTGGATAGCCCTCGGGCGTCGGGCGCGCGGCCTGTCGCTGCAGGCCGCTCGACCAATAGCGGCAGGGGCGCCGGGGAAAGCCGCGCGCCAAGAGATCGGCGACCGCGTCCAGATCGGAGGCTCCGATCTCGCGGCACCGGATCGGTGGCTGGAGCGCGCTCATGAGATGGTCTGCCGATCCCTCGCCGGCGGCTTGGTGGCGTCAGCCGACGGTGCTTGCCTGGCGCTCGAATTGCAGCGCTTCCCGCACGCGCGACGGCCAGCGCGTCGGATCGATGCCGTGGGTGTGGAACAGCGCGACTGCCAGGCGGTCCATGCCGAAGGCCACGCAACCGGTGTGCGCCGGCGCACCGTCGGCATCGTCGATGCCCCAGGTGGTGCCGAAATGCTCGCGATGATAGTTGAAGCTCATGCAGGCGGTGGGCTGCTCCTCCGAGCGCAACGGCACCAGCAGCTCGAATTTCAGCGCCTGCTGCTTCTGGCTGACCGCCTTCATCTGGCCGACGCGGCCGAAGAACGGGTCGCTGGCATGATCGACGCGGAACGACAGGCCGAGATCGCGCGCAATCGCCTGTGCCTTTACCATCCAGCGGTCGCGGAATGCCGAGACGTCGTCGGGCGTGCCGATACAGACATATTCGCGCATCCGGAACGACTGCAGGCGGTCGAGATGACGCGACGGCTCGCGGCGGAAGCAATCGGCCGCGACGTCGAAGCGCAGGCCGCCGACCGGCAGCGCGCCGCGGCTCGCCGCGATCGGATAGACCGGATAGCAGGCCGCGGGCGACAGCACGAGGTCGGCTGGTGACAATGAGGTGGTCCAGTCGCCGCCCTTGTCGAACCGTGCCACGGCTTCATGGATGTCCCGCTCGGTGCCGTGCAGGCCGCAGACGCAGCCGAGCAGGTTGGGGAAACTCTTCAGATAGCCCGACTTTTCGAGCTGGGCGCGGCTCATGACGGGCGGAAAGCGCATGACCTCCGTGCCGGGCTCGCGATGCCGCGTGATGAGCGTCGCGAGCCGCTCCACCACGCCTTCATACAGCGCGGTCCGCGCATAGACGCCATCCGCGCCCATGCGATGGAACAGCGCGCCGGTCAGATGATCGAGCGCGTCGGCCGGCTGGGGTGCAATCTCGGGCGACTGCGGGAGAACGGGAATCGTCATTGTGCAAATCCTGGGTCGAGGCAATGGCTGCAATCGGCGCGATCATTCATGGAGCGAAGTCGGTACCGTGCTCATCAAGTTGGCCGTGGCAATGTTTGCGAGAATACGGTCGTTGTTGATCATGATCGGCGCCGACAGAACGTCGCGCAGGTGGCGGCCGATCGAGAACTCGCCGTCGTTGCGATAGCCCGAGAGACCGCAGGCGCGCATGGCATGCATCACGGTCTCGACGGCAAGTTCAGAGGCCTGCACCTTCAATAGCGTGATGGAGGACTGGAAGTCGAGCGAACCCAGCGCCCGCTCGTCATACTCATGGGCGACGAAGGCATCCATGTTGGTGACGATCATTGCGCGCAGCCGGGCCAGCGCCATCTTCGCCGCGGTGTAATGCGCAGCTGCCGGCGGCATCTGTCCGCCGGCGCCGCGTGCGGCCTTGCGCAGGAAGCGCTGAGCGCGCTCCACGGCAGCCGCAGCGATGCCGGCCCAGGCCGACGACCAGCACAGATGTGCGAACGGCGTCATCGTCTGGCCGTGGATGCGCTCATAGGGCTCGGTGAACATGCGGTCGGAGGGACAACTCACCTCGAGCGCGAATCCTGTTGAGCAGGTGCCGCGCATGCCCAGCGTTTCCCAGCCAAGGGTGCGCGAGATCGTGTAGTCGTCCCTGGTCAGCGCCAGCAGCACCTGATCGGAGGCGGCGGCGCCGTCGGCGCGCCGTGCAATCGTGACGAGGCCATCGGCTTCCGCGCCATAGGAGATGACCGTGGCGTCGCGCTTCAGCGAGATGCGGCCATTCTCGTGGCCGACGGCCGCAGCGCTTGCGCGGATGTTGCCGCCGTTCTGTCCCTCGGTGGTGGACGAGGCCATCAGCAGCTGCTCGGATGCGATACGGCGCATCAGGGATTCCATGTAGGCGCTGCCGCGGCCGTGACGCACCAGGCAGGCGACCTTGGTCTGGTGCATGGCGAAGATCATGGCGCTGGAGGCGCAGGCGCGGCCGAGCGCATAGCAGGCATCGGCAATGTCGTGAATCGAGGCACCGAAGCCACCGAACTCGACCGGAATCTGCATCCCGAGCAGCTTGTGCTCGCGTGACGCTTCGATTGCTGCCTTCGGGAAGCGGCCGTCACGGTCGACCTCGTCGGCTTCCGCGGCGGCCCGCGCGGCAACAGCGGCGGTCCGCTGCAGGAACATGTCGCTGCGATCGAGCAGGAGGCTCTCGCCATCGTCGGGGATCGGGTTTCGAAGCGCGGTTCCCTGGAGAGTCATGACCGATCGATACTCCGGATTTTGTCTCGTTGAGAGATCGGCACGTGCGTCCTCGCAAGATCAGGACAGATGCACTGCGCCTTCTTTGGGCTGCACGCAGGGTATGGATTTGATTCAAATACGTCGACGAAATTCAGGGTAAACGCCGCGCCATCGACGGGTGGGGGTTAATTCCTGGTTGTTTTGGTCCGAGAATTCTAGACCAAGCCGTTAGCGTTAAGACGAGTTCAGACTTGGAACGGGCTGCGGCGTAACTCTTTCGACGCCGAATTGCATTATCTCCCTGCGCGAGCGTCGATCAGATCCGACGTGCCCGAACAAGCCGCGAGTGAAGAGGTCCCCATGCCGAGTTTCGATGTCGATGTCAGTCACAGGATCGTGGCGCTCGTGCGCGATATCCTCGCGCAGAACGCCACGGCCGCCGACGTGACGGCGGATGCAAAGCTCGTCGACATCGGGCTGACGTCCATGGACATGGTCAACCTGATGCTGGCGCTTGAGGCGGAGTTCGATTTCACCATTCCGCAGGAGCTGATCACGCCGGAGAACTTCCAGTCTGTCGCCACGCTGGAGCGTCTGGTGAGCGGTCAGCTGGCGGCAGCCAAGGCTGCCTGATCCAGTTGCCACGCCCCACGGATCACCGCGTCGCTGTTTTCAATTCGTCGCAAAGCTGGCATTCTCGTCTCGGTTGGAGATGGGGACGTCATGACGAAGGCTGTGCTTGGCATTATCGGCGGCTCAGGCATCTATGATCTGCCGGGACTGGAAGATGCCCGCGAAGAGGTGATCGCGAGCCCCTGGGGTGAGCCGTCGGCGCCGGTACGCCGGGGGACGATCGCGGGCCTGCCGATCGTGTTCCTGCCGCGCCATGACAAGGGACACCGGCTGTCCCCCTCCGACATCAATTATCGCGCCAACATCGACGTGCTGAAGCGCGCTGGCGTCACCGACCTGGTGTCGCTGTCGGCCTGCGGCTCGTTCAAGGAAGAGCTCCCGCCGGGTACCTTCGTGCTGGTCGATCAGTTCGTCGATCGCACCTACAAGCGCGAGAGCTCGTTTTTCGGCAAGGGGTGCGTCGCCCACGTGTCGATGGCGCATCCGGTTTCGCCGCGGTTGCGCATTCATCTGGCGGCGGCGGCCGAGGCGGAAGGCATCGCGGTCGTGCGCGGCGGCACCTATGTCTGCATGGAGGGGCCGCAATTCTCGACCTATGCCGAGAGCATGACCTACAAGGCGTCAGGCTATTCGGTGATCGGCATGACTAACATGCCGGAGGCGAAGCTCGCCCGCGAGGCCGAGATCTGTTACGCGACGGTCGCAATGGCGACCGACTTCGACTGCTGGCATCCGGATCATGACGCCGTTACCGTGCAGGACATCATTCGCGTGCTCACCACCAACGCCGACAAGGCCAAATCACTGGTCTCGCGGCTCGCCCGCGAGTTTCCGCGCGAGCACGAACCGTGCCCGATCGGCTCCGACCGTGCGCTCGACACAGCCTTGATCACTGCGCCGGAGGCGCGCGATCCCGAGCTTCTGAAGAAGCTCGATGCGGTCGCAGGCCGTATCTTGCGCGGCTGAGGGGGATCGAACATGAAGGTGGACGGCCGGCACTATCGCAGCATCTGGCTCGACTCCGACGGCTGGTCGGTCTGCGCGATCGATCAGCGCCGATTGCCGCACGAGTTCGTGGTGGCGAAGATCACGACATGCGAGGAGGCCGCTGACGCGATCCGCGGCATGCTGGTCCGCGGTGCGCCGCTCATCGGCGCTACCGCCGCGTTCGGCATGGCGCTGGCGATGCGCGACGACCGCTCCGATCCCGGCATCGACCGCGCCTACCAGATGCTGATCGCGACGCGGCCGACGGCGATCAACCTGAAATGGGCGCTCGACACGATGAGCACCATGCTGCGCCGGCTGGCGCCGTCGGAGCGTCGCGATGCGGCCTATTCCCGCGCCGTCGACATTGCCGGCGAGGACGTCACGATCAACCAGGGCATCGCCGCGCACGGCTTCGCGCTGATCGAGGCGGCCGCGGCGCGCAAGAAGCCGGGCGAAGTCGTGAACGTGCTGACCCACTGCAATGCCGGCTGGCTTGCGACCGTTGATTGGGGCACGGCGACCGCGCCGATCTATCTCGCGCACGATCGCGACATTCCGATCCATGTCTGGGTCGACGAGACCCGGCCGCGCAATCAGGGCGCCTCGCTGACTGCCTGGGAACTCGGGCATCACGGCGTGGCGCATACCGTCATCCCGGACAACACCGGCGGCCATCTCATGCAGCATGGGATGGTCGATCTCGCCATCGTCGGCACCGACCGCGTCGCCGCCAATGGCGACGTCTGCAACAAGATCGGCACCTATCTAAAGGCGCTGGCCGCGCATGACAATGGTGTGCCGTTCTATGTCGCGCTGCCGTCGCCCACGATCGACTTTGCCGTTGCCGAGGGACGGCAGATCCCGATCGAACAGCGCAGTGCGCAGGAAGTGACCGAGATGACCGGCCGCACCGCCGACGGCCGCATCGAGACCGTGCGCATCGTGCCGCCGGGATCGCCAGTCGCGAACTACGGCTTCGACGTCACCCCGGCCCGGCTGGTGAGCGGGCTGATCACCGAGCGTGGCGTGCTGCGGGCCGACGGCGCAGCACTGGCGGCGGCTTTTCCGGAGCGGGCCAAACAGACGAACTATTGAGATCAGCGTCGTTGCGAGCGCAGCGACGCAATCAAGAATCCCACGAAGCCTCCGGATTGCTTCGGCGCAAGTTCGCCGCGCAATGACGATCAGCGCAGGCTCAATCCCGTCGCCGCTTCCAGCTCCGCGATCGCCTGCGATGCGCTGACGACCTTGATCGTGGTCATGCCCATCTCGCGCGCCGGCTTCAGGTTGATGCCGAGATCGTCGAGGTAGACGCAGTCCGCGGGGCTGACTCCGAGCGTCTCGGTCATCATCTGGTAGATCCGGGGATCGGGCTTGCGCAGCCCGATCTTGGCCGATTCGATCACGTGATCGAACAGCACCATCACCTCCGCGACGTACAACGAGCGGCCGCCCTGGCTGCCGGTTGCGTTCGCCGGGAGATTGTTGGTGATGCAGCCGGTCTTGCATTCCGCCTTGATGCGTCGGAGCGCCTCGACCATGTCGGGCCGGAGATCGCCGGCGAGCAGCGGCAGCACCTCGCGCCCGCTGACCGCTGCGCCACCGAGTGCCAGCGACTCCTCGGCAAACAACCTATCAAACGTCTCGAGGTCGATTTCGGCGCGCTCGAATTTCGCCCAGGCGTTCTCGAGATGGTTGGCGGCATTGGTGTTGCGGATGATGTCGACGGGATAGCCGCGCTCCTTCTCGAACCGCGCGAATGCCTCGAACGGCGATGTCGTCATCACGCCACCGAAATCAAAGATCACCGCCTCGACCATGTCAGTCCCGTCCTCCCTCGATCCCTGGATGATCGCTAGCACGGGACGCCGCACTTGGCGACCTCGGCGGCAGCCGCTATTGCTGCCGCGATGAAGCCGTCTCACGCAATCATTGCAGCCGCCGTCCTGCTGGCGCCATCGCCAATCCTCGCCATCGTCGGCAACGCGCCGGCGCTGAATGACGGCATCGGCCGCTCCGTGGTCACGATCGTCGGCTCGCGCGGCAATTTTTGCAGCGGCGCGCTGATTGCTCCGAAGCTGGTGCTGACCGCCGGGCATTGCGTGCCGCCGGGGCTCGATTACCGCATCGTGGAATACGATCGTGACCGCAAGCCGGTTCTCAAGACGGTCCGGCGGGTGGCGGTGCATCCGAGCTTCAGCGTGCAGGCCATCCTGGCGCATCGCGCCACCGCCGATGTCGCGCTGCTGGAATTGGAGGCGCCCGCGGAGGCGCGCGTGCCGGTGGCGCTCGGCGTGCCGCAGCCGCCGCTTGCCGCCGGCAACGCGTTCACGGTCGCAGGGATCGGCGTCGCGATTCCCGGCGACGGCAAGAGCGGCGGCGTGGTGCGTGGGGCTGCGTTGGTTGCGACGGGCAAGCCAGGCACGTTGCAGATCCGGCTGGTCGATCCGGCGACGCAAGGCGCGCGGTCCGGACTGGGCGGATGCACCGGCGACTCCGGCGGCCCTGCGTTCGAGACGCAGCCGCAGGGTCAGGTGCTGATCGGCGTCATCTCATGGTCGACCGGACCGAATCTCGGCGCCGGCTGCGGCGGCATGACCGGCGTCACGCCGCTGACGCTCTATCGCGATTGGGTCGCACAGACCGCGCGGCAATGGGGCATACCGCTCAGCGGAAATTGAGATCGTTCAGGGCTGGGTTGCGGCTCGCCGTCGCGGGTTGACCATCGTCGTGATCGGGTTCAGCCTGTCACGCGAGGAAACACCATCAAGACCAAAGCCCAGGGACTCACATGAACGTCATCGCGCCCATCCGGGAGGCCGCGTCCTCGCACGCGACCGAACATTTCGACGTGCTGATCGTCGGCGCCGGCATCTCCGGCATCGGCAGCGCCTATCAGCTGAGCAGGCAGATGCCCGAAAAGCGTTTCGTGATCCTGGAGAGCCAGGACAGCTTCGGCGGCACCTGGCGGACGCACCGCTATCCCGGCATCCGCTCCGACAGCGACCTGCATACGTTCGGCTACAGCTTCAAGCCATGGGTCGGGCCGCCGATCGCGACCGCGGAAGAGATCCTCAAATACATGGGCGACGTGATCGAGGAGAACGATCTCGGCCGGCACATTCGCTATGGCCACCGCATCGTGTCGGCGAGCTGGTCGAGCGCGACCGGTCTCTGGACGGTGCAGGCGGTGAAGGGCAGGGATCAGCAGCCCGCCACCTTTACAACGAATTTCCTCTGGATGTGCCAGGGCTACTACCGCCACTCGAAGGGCTACACGCCGGAGTGGCCGGACATGGCGGAGTTCAAGGGCCGCATCGTGCATCCGCAGGTCTGGCCCGAGGATCTCGATCTCACGGGCAAGCAGGTCGTGGTCATCGGCTCCGGTGCGACCGCCGCGACCATCCTGCCATCGATCGCGGGCCAATGCGCACACGTGACCATGCTGCAGCGCTCGCCGACCTACTTCCGCATCGGCCGCAATGCGATCGAGCTGGCCGAGGAGCTGCGGAGACTGCAGGTGAAGGAGGAATGGATCCATGAGATCGTCAGGCGCAAGATCCTGTTCGAACAGGATTGGTTCACCAAGCGCTGCCTGACCGAGCCCGACCAGGTGAAGAAGGAGCTGATCGGCCAGATCAGCGCCATCCTCGGACCCGACTACACCGCCAAGCACTTCACGCCGAGCTACCGTCCGTGGCGGCAGCGCATCGCCTTCGTACCGGACGCCGACCTGTTCGAGGGCATCAAGAGCGGAAAGGCTTCGGTCGTGACCGACGAGATCGAGCGGTTCACGGAAGACGGCATCAAGCTGAAGTCCGGCGACGAGCTCAAGGCCGACATCATCGTCACCGCGACCGGCTTCGATCTTTGCGTGCTCGGCGACATCGCATTCTCGATCGACGGCAAGCCGCTCGACTTCGCCGACACCGTGACCTATCGCGGCATGATGTTCACCGGCGTGCCGAACCTGGCCTGGGTGTTCGGCTATTTCCGCGCCAGTTGGACGTTGCGCACGGACCTCGTCGCGGATTTCGTGTGCCGCCTGCTCGCGCACATGAAGGAAAAAGGCGTGAGCAAGGTCGTGCCAGCGCTGCGCCCGGAGGATCACAACATGCCGCTGCTGCCATGGATCGACCCGGAGAACTTCAACCCCGGCTACATGATGCGCAACATGCACCTGCTGCCCAAGCGCGGCGATAAGCCGGAGTGGCAGCACAGCCAGGACTATTGGAGCGAGAAGGACCAGATCCCGGCAATCGATCTGGATGATCCGGCGTTCGTGTATGGGTGAGCTTTTGACGGCCGGCGTACCGCTCCAAAGACGGCGTCGTCCCCGCGAAAGCGGGGATCCATAGCCACCGGCAGGTGTGGTGGGCACAACGTCAACTTTCGTCCCGCCTCAAGCAGCATCACGCGGTATCGGTCCCGGGTCGGCGCCCGCCGGCGCTTCGCGCCGCAGGGCTTGCGCGGGACGGCAGTGATGGTTGGGGCACGCTGGTCGGCCCGCCTCATCCCTCCCGCCGCGTCACCCCCGTCGCGACCGCCGCGGCGGCGGTGCGGTTCTCGACGCCGAGCTTGGCGTAGATCTGCTCGAGGTGCTTGTCGACCGTGCGCGGACTCAGTCCCAGAATCTGCGCGATGTCGCGGTTGGTCTTGCCCTTGGAGAGCCATGACAGCACCTCGCCCTCGCGCGTGGTGAGACCGAACTCGCTGGAGAACTCCTTGGGCAGCTCACCGGAGGACTCCTTGGCGAGCCGCAGCAGGAACTCGTTGGGCCCGGCTCCGCCCATGTAGTAGAGGCGCAGTTCGGGATGATCCGGGATCGAAGCGGCGGCCTTCGCACCGCCCTTGCCGTTCTGCGCCTGATCCAGCCAGAGTCGCAGCGCCTCCGGCAGCACGAGGTCGTCGGCGGTGCCAAGACTGTCCGACAGCAGCTTCTGCGCCTGCGGCGTTGCCCACATCAGCCGTCCCTCGCGGTTGACGGCAAGCAGGAAGCGGCCGGAGACGTCGAGCGCGGCGCGCGCGCTCTGCGTCATCCGGGCGTTCGCGAGATGCACGCGGATGCGCGCCAGCATTTCCGAGACCGCGATGGGCTTGGTGACGTAATCGACGCCGCCGGCCTCCAGTCCTTTCACGATATGCTCGGTATCGGCGAGCCCGGTCATGAAGATCACGGGGACGTTGGAGAGGCCGGCCTCGCGCTTCAGCTTGCGGCACGTTTCGAAGCCGTCCATGCCCGGCATGACCGCGTCGAGCAGGATGATGTCCGGCGTGATCTGGTCGACGATGCGCATCGCGGCCGCGCCGTCGAGCGCCACCATCACGGTCATGCCGGCGCTATCCAGCGCGTCGGTGAGCAGCCGAAGCGTTTCTGGCGAGTCGTCGACCACCAGCGCGACGTCACGCTTCCTGCTGTCAGTGCTCATAGGCATGCAAGGTCTTCAGAGTTGCCATGTACTGATCGAGATCGAAGCGGTCAACGAGCGTGCGCATATGGGCGACGAAGTCGGCATGCTCCGGATGCGCCTTGCGGATCTCGTCGAGCTTGAGCTGAATGGCCCTGATGTAGCCGATCTGGCCGAGGCTCATCAACTCCTCGACATAGTTGAGCGGGGGTCGGGATCCGGTGTCCGGCCGCCAGCGTGGCGGAGCCACAGGGATATCGGTCTGGTAGCTCCATTCGAGCTTCAGCAATTGACGTATCGCCTCCAGCAGCCTTGGGATGTCGATCGGCTTCATCAGGTAGCTGTCGTGAAATGGTTGCGCCAACGGCCGGCCGTGCGCCTCGAGCGCGCTCGCAGATGTCATCAGGATCCGGGCCTGATGATGACCGCTGTTGCGCAAGGTCTCGGCCACTGTCCAGCCGTCCATGCCGGGCATCGAGATGTCCAGAACGAACAGATCCGGCTGGCAGTGTTGTGCGAGCGCGAGGCAGGCGGGACCGTCGGGCGCGCTCAGCAGGATGAAGCCGAGCGGCGTCAGCACCTCGCGCAGGAGGTCGCGATGCACAGGATCATCGTCGGTGATCAGAATCGTCCTGCGCGGCCCGAGATAGCCGGCCACCGGCGCCTTCACCGGGGGATGCCGTGTCGGGTTGGTGACCTCCGACAGCAGGATCTTGACCTTGAATGTGCTGCCCGCGCCGACTTTGCTCACGACCTTGATGTCGCCGCCCATGACGCCGGCGAGCAGACGGCTGATCGTCAGGCCGAGCCCCGTACCTGTCTGCGGCTGCGCAACCCCGAGCGCGCCGCGCTCGAAGGGCGCGAAGATGCGCTCCAGATCGTCAGGCTGGATGCCCGGACCGGTGTCGATCACCTCGAATTCGGCCACCGGGCTCCGATAATGCACGACGAACCGGACGCTGCCTTCCCCAGTGAATTTGATGGCATTCGACAGCAGGTTGATCAGGATCTGGCGCAGCCGCTTCTCGTCGGCATAGACGACCAGCGGCAGTACGGCAGGCCGCTTGAACACGAAGTCGACGCCCTTCGCCGCAGCTTGCAATCGGAACATGCCCACGAGCTGATCGAGGAATTCGCTCAGGCGGACCTCGTCGCGCGACAGATAAAGTCGCCCGGCCTCGATCTTGGAAATATCGAGAATGCCGTCGATCAGGCCGGACAGATGATCGGCGCTGCGGCGGACGACGCGGACCTGGTCCCGCGGCTTCGGTGCGAGGCTCGTGTCCTGCTCGAGCAGTTGCGCATAGCCGGAGATCGCGTTCAGCGGCGAGCGCAGCTCATGGCTGAGGCCGACGACATAGCGGCTCTTGGCGAGATTGGCCGACTCCGCCACCTCCTTGGCGCGTTGCAGCTCGGCGTCAGTGCGCTTGTGCGCCTCGATCTCCTGAATCAACAGCTGCGTCTGCCGGCGCGTCTCGGCCTCGGCGGCGCGGCGGCTCTGCTGCGCCAGCACGAACAGCCAGGTCACCACGCCGATGATGATGGATAGGGCGAAGAACACCTTCCACAGCACGTCGGAGATGATGCCCTTGAAGCCCGGGAGCGCCGCCGAGGTCTCCAGATAGATCATGCCGAGCGTCAGTGCGACGAGCCCGGCCGATGTCAGAAATACACCGACATAATGACCGAGCTGCGAGTTGATCTTGGCCAGCAACGACTCTGGCAGCATGCCGCTGAGCGCCGCTGCGACCTGCGCCTGTGCCCGCGCGTGCGGCTTGCACAGGTCGTGGCAGCGGGCGTCGAGCGAGCAGCACAGCGAGCAGATCGGACCCGCATAGGCCGGGCAAGAGGCGGTGTCCTCCGGCTCGAACTGATGCTCACAGATGCAGCATTGGATCCGCTCGATGTTCTGCCAGCTCCGCTTTGGCTTGCGTGCCAGATAGTATTTGCCGTCGGTCAGATAGGCGATCGCAGGCGCGGTGACGAGCGCGACGCCGAGCGCGACGAAGGTCGACAGCGCCTTTCCGGTCGGCCCGAACAGGCCATAGAAGGCGCTGATCGAGACGATCGTCGCGATCGTCATCGCGCCGACACCGACCGGGTTGATGTCGTAGAGATGGGCGCGCTTGAACTCCATCTGCGGCGGGCGCAGGCCCAGCGGCTTGTTGATCACGAGGTCGGCGACCAGCGCGCCGACCCAGGAGATCGCGATGTTGGAGTACAGCGCCAGCGTCTGCTCCAGCGCCTTGTAGACGCCGATCTCCATCAGCAGCAGCGCGACGACGACGTTGAACACCAGCCACACGACGCGCCCCGGATGGCTGTGCGTCAGACGCGAGAAGAAGTTCGACCAAGCGATCGAGCCGGCATAGGCATTGGTGACGTTGATCTTGATCTGGGAGACGATCACGAAGGTGCCGGTCAACGCAAGCGCCAGATCCGGCCGGGCCAAGACATAGCGGAACGCCTCCAGATACATGTGCGCGGGTTCGGCTGCGTGGTCGGCGGAGACTCCGTGGCTCAGCGCGAAGAAGGCGAGGAACGAGCCTGCCAGCAGCTTCAGTGCCCCGAGCACGATCCAGCCGGGGCCAGCCGACAGCAGCGCGATCCACCACGAGCGCTTCGATGTGCGGCTGTCGCGCGGCAGGAAGCGCAGGAAGTCGACCTGCTCGCCGATCTGGGCGACCAGCGAGAACACGACCGCTGCCGCGGTCCCGAACAGCGCCAGATCGAGATGGCCCATGGGATCGCCGTGCTCGCCGGGAAATTGCTGCCATTCGACAAAGGAGTGCGGGCTGGCATAGGCGATTGCGGCAAAGGGCAGGATGTGCAGCACGACCCACAGCGGTTGCGTCCACAGCTGGAAGCGACTGATCAGGGTGATGCCATAGGTGACGAGCGGGATGATGACGACGGCGCTGATGAGATAGCCGATCGGCCGGGGAATGCCGAAGCACATCTCCAGCGCCGAAGCCAGGATGACCGCCTCGATGGCGAAGAAGATGAAGGTGAACGACGCGTAGATCAGCGAGGTGACGGTCGAGCCGATATAGCCGAAGCCGGCGCCGCGCGTCAGCAGGTCGATGTCGATGCCGCATTTGGCCGCATGATAGGCGATCGGCAGGCCGCAGCAGAAGATGATCACGCTCGCGACCAGGATCGCGGCGGTGGCGTTGGTGACACCATAGTTCAGCGTGATGGTGCCGCCGATGGCCTCGAGTGCGAGGAACGAGATCGCGCCCAGCGCGGTGTTGGCGACACGGGCGGCCGACCAGCGCCGAGCGCTCTTGGCCGTGAAACGGAGCGCATAGTCCTCCAACGTCTGGTTGGCGACCCACTGGTTGTACTGGCGCCTGACGCGGTCGATCCGCTGCCGCCCTGCCACTCTCGAACTCCTCACCCGCGAGCGCTTGTCCGCATGCTCGTCCTGCCCCTCGCAAGACCTACGCAGAGCCTACGTCGCGCTTTTGCGGTGCAGTATACGCAATCTTGCGTATCCGTGCGTTGCACAAACCGCGCCATCCTTCGTCTGACCCAACGCGTGTCCTCGAACCAAATGAATGGGGTGCTCATGTCAGACGAAACGAAAAAGGGCCTCAAGTCGCCGCTTCGGCGGCAGTTGCTGATGGGAATGGCCGCGATCCCGGCGCTGGCCATGATGCCGCGGCCGTCGTTCGGCGCCGGCCCCGCAACCTCCGCTGTCAACACCACCGGCCTTGCAGTCACGGATAGCGAAGTCACCGTCGGCATTCTGCATTCGGTCACCGGCACCATGGCGATCTCCGAGACCGGCTCGGTGCAGGCCGAGAAGCTCGCGATCGAGCAGATCAACGCTGCCGGCGGCGTGCTCGGCCGCAAGATCAAGTACATCCAGGAAGACGGCGCGTCCGACTGGCCGACCTTCGCCGAGAAGGCGAAGAAGCTGCTGGTCAACGACAAATGCGCCGCCGTGATGGGCTGCTGGACCTCGGCCTCGCGCAAGGCGGTGCTGCCGGTGTTCGAGCAGTACAACGGCATGCTGTACTACCCGACCTTCTACGAAGGCCTCGAGCAGTCCAAGAACGTCATCTACACCGGCCAGGAAGCCACCCAGCAGATCATCGCCGGCCTCGACTGGGTCAACAAGACCAAGGGCGCGAAGACCTTCTATCTGCTCGGCTCCGACTACATCTGGCCGCGCACCTCGAACAAGATCGCGCGCAAGCACATCGAGGGCCATCTGCAGGGCTGCAAGGTCGTCGGCGAGGAATACTTCCCGCTCGGCCACACCCAGTTCAATTCGGTCATCAACAAGATCAAGCTGACCAAGCCGGACGTGATCTACGCGATCATCGTCGGCGGCTCCAACGTCGCGTTCTACAAGCAGCTCAAGGCGGCCGGCATCGACATGTCGAAGCAGACGCTGCTCACCATCTCCGTGACCGAGGACGAAATCGACGGCATCGGCGGCGAGAACATCACCGGCGCCTACGCCTGCATGAAGTACTTCCAGTCGCTCGAAAATCCGAACAACAAGGCCTTCGTCGCCGAATTCAAGAAGATGTGGGGCGAGAAGACCGTCATCGGCGACGTGACGCAAGCTGCTTACCTCGGTCCGTGGCTGTGGAAGCTGACGGTGGAAAAGGCCGGCAGCTTCGACATCGACAAGGTCGCCGCCGCCTCGCCTGGCATCGAGTTCAAGGGCGCGCCGGAAGGCTATGTTCGGATCCACGAGAACCACCATCTCTGGTCCAAGACCCGCGTCGGCCGCGCCAAGGCAGATGGTCAGTATGAGCTGATCTACGAGACCGCCGACTTGGTCGAGCCCGATCCGTTTCCGAAGGGCTACCAGTAAGCCGACTGGCGCGCTTCGTTGCCATAGGCCGATGAAGCGACGTCCTTGCCACACGACAGGTGCGCTCCCTCCCCTTGTGGGGGAGGGCTGGGGAGGGGGGTACCCCACCCGCAGCTCGTCGTGGAGGCCCCCCTCCCTAGCCCTCCCCCACAAGGGGGGAGAGAACGATCTTGGCTGCGGACACACTGTGCCGGCGCCGATCCATTTTCCAGCAGGGCATCACGAGAGGACGGATCATGTTCGGTGACTATTCCATCGGCGACCTCGGGGCCATCTTCGCGATGCAGGGCTTCGCGGGCCTCATCCTGTTTTCGGTCTATGTGCTGATGGCGCTGGGGCTGGCCATCATCTTCGGCCAGATGGGCGTCATCAACATGGCGCATGGCGAGTTCATGATCCTCGGCGCCTACGTCACCTGGATGACGTCGAACGCCTTCCAGCATTTCCTGCCCTCGTTGTTCCCCGGCTACTTCTTCGTCGCGATGATCTTCGCATTCATCGCCTCCGGATCCCTCGGCATGCTGGTCGAGTGGGCGATGATCCGCCGTCTCTACAAGCGGCCACTCGACACGCTGCTCGCCACCTGGGGTCTCAGCCTGATCCTGCAGCAGGCCTATCGTTCCGTGTTCGGCGCGCGCGAGGTCGGCGTCGAACTGCCGGATTGGATGATGGGCTCTTGGCAGGCGACCGACGCCATCCAGATCCCAATCAACGGCATGTTCGTGATGTGCTTGACCATCCTGATCACGATCGTCGTGGCCTACGTGCTGTTCCTGTCGCGCTGGGGCAAGCAGGTGCGCGCTGTGGTGCAGAACCGCGTCATGGCGGGCGCCGTCGGCATCAACACCGAGAAAGTCGACCGCTACACCTTCGGCCTCGGCTGCGGCATCGCCGGGGTCGCCGGCTCCGCCTTCACCATGATCGGCTCGACCGGTCCGACCGCCGGACAGCTCTACATCGTCGACACCTTCCTGGTCGTCGTGTTCGGCGGCGCCGCCAGCCTGCTCGGGACCATCGCATCGGCCTTCACCATCTCCCAGGCGCAGTCGACCATGGAGTTCTTCATGTCCGGCTCGATGGCCAAGGTGCTCA
Source organism: Bradyrhizobium sp. HKCCYLRH3059 (assembly GCF_051168035.1). Classification (NCBI taxonomy): domain Bacteria; kingdom Pseudomonadati; phylum Pseudomonadota; class Alphaproteobacteria; order Hyphomicrobiales; family Nitrobacteraceae; genus Bradyrhizobium; species Bradyrhizobium sp. HKCCYLRH3059. The sequence goes on from NZ_JBNPUF010000005.1 coordinate 100,788, forward strand.
CGCTGTTGGCGATCGTCGCAATCCTGATGCTGCGCCCCCAGGGGCTGTTTGCGCTGAAGGTCCGCAAATAGCCGAAACGCGCAGGGAATAGGGAATCAGAAGGCACGATCATGATCATCAACACGCGCTTCTTCAACCGCTCCGAGCTCATCGGCTTCGCTTCGCTGCTGCTGCTGCTCGTCGTCATCCTGCCGCTGGCACTCGACATCTTCCGCCTCAACCTCGTCGCGAAGTATCTGACGTATTCCTTCGTCGCGATCGGCCTGGTGCTGTGCTGGGGCTATGGCGGCATTCTCAGCCTCGGGCAGGGCGTGTTCTTCGGCCTTGGCGGCTACTGCATGGCGATGTTCCTCAAGCTGGAAGCCTCCAGCGTCGCCAACACCAAGATCCAGTCGACGCCGGGCATTCCCGACTTCATGGACTGGAACCAGCTGACGCAGCTGCCGTTCTTCTGGAAGCCGTTCCAGAGCTTCCCGTTCGCGCTCGCCGCGATCATCCTGGTGCCGGCGATCTTCGCCTTCATCATCGGCGCTGCGATGTTCAAGCGCCGTGTCGGCGGCGTGTACTTCGCAATCATCACCCAGGCGATCGCGGCGATCATGACGATCCTGATCGTGGGACAGCAGGGCTACACCGGCGGCATCAACGGCATCACCGACCTGCGCACGCTGCACGGCTGGGACATCCGCACCGACCACGCCAAGTACATCCTCTACTTCGTCGAGGTGTTCTTCCTGTTCGCAGCGATCCTCGTCGCCCAGTTCATCCGCCTGACCAAGCTCGGCCGCATCCTGGTGGCTATGCGTGAGCAGGAGGACCGGGTCCGCTTCTCCGGCTACAGCGTCGCCAATTTCAAGATCTTTGCTTTCTGCGCGGCCGCCGTGTTCGCCGCAGTCGGCGGCGCGCTGTTCACCTTGGAAGTCGGGTTCATGTCGCCGTCCTTCGTCGGCATCGTGCCGTCGATCGAGATGGTGATCTACACCGCGGTCGGCGGCCGGCTTTCGATCTTCGGCGCGGTCTACGGCACGATCCTGGTCAACTTCGCCAAGACCAGCCTGTCGGAAACTTTCCCGCAACTCTGGCTGTTCGGTCTCGGTGCCCTCTTCATCGCCGTCGTGCTCGCCTTCCCGAACGGCCTGGCCGGCATCTGGGGCGACTATGTCCAGCCGCGCATCGACCGCCTGCTGGCGTCCCGCACCAAGAAATCCGGCAATGGCGGCCTGGTCGCCAACGGCGCCCCCGCAGAGTGAGGAGACAGCGATGCTCATCGGTCATCAGCCCAAGGAATTCCTGCTCGCGGTCGAAGCGCTCACCGTCTCGTTCGACGGCTTCAAGGCGGTCAACGATCTCTCTTTCTACGTCGAGGAGAACGAGATTCGCGTCATCATCGGCCCGAACGGGGCCGGCAAGACCACGGTGCTCGACCTGATCTGCGGCAAGACCAAGGCGACATCCGGCTCGATCCAGTTTCGCGGCAAGGAGCTGACCAGGCTGCGCGAGAACGAGATCGTCCAGGCCGGCGTCGGCCGCAAGTTCCAGACGCCGTCGGTGTTCGAGGATCTCACCGTGTTCGAGAATCTCGAGATCTCGTTTCCGCGCGGCCGCACCGTGTTCGGCTCGCTGACCTTCCAGCGTGACGCCGCAGTCAAGGATCGCGTCGAGGAGGTCGCCGAGATGATCTTCCTCAAGGATCGTCTCAACACCTCGGCGGCCGTGCTCAGCCACGGCCAGAAGCAGTGGCTCGAGATCGGCATGCTGCTGATCCAGAACCCGGACCTTCTGATGCTCGACGAGCCCGTCGCCGGCATGAGCGTCAGCGAGCGCGCCAAGACGGCCGAACTGCTCAACCGCATCATCAAGGACCGCTCCGTGCTCGTCATCGAGCACGACATGAAGTTCGTCGAGGACATTGCTCACAAGGTCACCGTGCTGCACCAGGGCCAGATCCTGTCCGAGGGCACGATGGAGCGGGTCAAGAACGACCCCAAGGTCGTCGAAGTCTATCTGGGGCACTGAGCCGATGCTCGGGAAATCGCTCGATCCACACCCTCGCTGCGCTCCCCTCCCCCTTGCGGGGAGGGGGCGGGGGTGGGGGTCCACACGGGCAGTCTCGCCCGGAGCCACCCCCCTCCCCAACCCTCCCCCACAAGGGGGGAGGGAGCTTAGTGCCAATGCCGCTCGATCGGCCGTCTCACTCCCTCTTGCATAGGAAGATATCCGATGCTCGCAATCTCCGATCTCCATGTCGCCTATGGCCAGAGCGAGGTGCTGCATGGCCTGAACGTCAAGGTCGCGCCCAACGAGATCGTCGCGATCATGGGGCGCAACGGCATGGGCAAGACCACGCTGATGAAGTCGCTGATGGGCATCCTGCCGGCGAAGAGCGGTTCGATCGCGATGGACGGCGCCGAGCTCGCAAGCCTGAAGAGCTATGAGCGTGTCGCCAAGGGCCTCGCTTACGTGCCGCAGGGCCGCATGATCTTCTCGACCATGACGGTGAAGGAGAACATCGAGACCGGGCTCGTCGTGTCCGGCGAGTCCGAGGTGCCCGGCGACATCTACGAGCTGTTCCCGGTGCTGCTCGAGATGAAGGGCCGCCGTGGCGGCAATCTCTCCGGCGGCCAGCAGCAGCAGCTCGCGATCGCGCGCGCGCTCGCCACCAAGCCGAAGGTGCTGCTGCTCGATGAGCCGACCGAGGGCATCCAGCCGTCGATCATCAAGGAGATGGCGCGCACCCTGAAGCGCATCCGCGACGAGAAGGGGCTGTCGATCGTCGTCTCCGAGCAGGTGCTGAGCTTTGCGCTCGACATCGCCGACCGCGTGCTGGTGATCGAGAACGGCGAGATCGTCCGCGACGATCCGCGCGACCAGGTCGATGCTGCGCAGGTCTCGAAATATCTGTCCGTCTAACCACTCCGTGCAAGCAAGTAACAAGGGGAGCTTCTGATGCCTGACACACTGATCAAGGTCGATCTGACCAAATCGGCCTACGAGAACGACAAGGTCCACAACCGCTGGCACCCGGACATTCCGATGGTGGAGTGGGTCAATCCGGGTGACGACTTCATCATCGAGACCTATGACTGGACCGGCGGCTTCATCAAGAACAACGACTCCGCCGACGACGTGCGCGACATCGACCTGTCGATCGTGCACTTCCTGTCCGGCCCGATCGGCGTCAAGGGCGCCGAGCCTGGCGATCTCCTGGTCGTCGACCTGCTCGACGTCGGTCCGCTGAAGGAGAGCCTGTGGGGCTTCAACGGCTTCTTCTCCAAGCAAAACGGCGGCGGCTTCCTGACCGACCATTTCCCGCTGGCGCAGAAGTCGATCTGGGACATCAAGGGCCTCTATACCTCGTCGCGCCACGTGCCCGGCGTGAACTTCGCTGGCCTCATCCATCCCGGCCTGATCGGCTGTCTGCCCGATCCGAAGCTGCTCGCGACCTGGAACGAGCGCGAGACCGCGCTGATCGCGACCAACCCGACCCGCGTGCCCGGCCTTGCCAACCCGCCGTTCGCGCCGACCGCGCATGCCGGTCAGGCCAAGGGCGACGTCAAGGCCAAGATCGGCGCCGAGGGCGCCCGCACCGTGCCGCCGCGCGAGCATGGCGGCAATTGCGACATCAAGGACCTGTCGCGCGGCTCGAAGATCTACTTCCCGGTCTATGTGCCCGGCGGCGGCCTCTCGATGGGCGACCTGCATTTCAGCCAGGGTGACGGCGAGATCACCTTCTGCGGCGCCATCGAGATGGCGGGCTGGCTGCACATCAAGGTCGACGTCATCAAGGATGGTGTGGCGAAGTACGGCATCAAGAACCCGATCTTCAAGCCGTCGCCGATCACGCCCAATTATCGCGACTACCTGATCTTCGAGGGCATCTCGGTCGACGAGGCCGGCAAGCAGCACTATCTGGACGTCCACATCGCCTATCGCCAGGCGTGTCTCAACGCCATCGAGTACCTGAAGAAGTTCGGCTACTCCGGCGCCCAGGCCTATTCGATCCTCGGCACCGCGCCGGTGCAGGGTCATATCTCCGGCGTGGTCGACGTGCCCAACGCCTGCGCCACCCTGTGGCTGCCGACCGAGATCTTCGATTTCGACGTGATGCCGTCGTCGGCGGGGCCGATCAAGCACATCAAGGGCGACATCCAGATGCCGATCTCGCCGGACAAGTAATTCTTCTCCCTGCGCGATGGGTGCGGGACGGCAGCGTATCGGCCGCCCCGCATCCGCCGCGTGAGATGGAGATGATTGTTGCGCAGGAGACGAGACGATGCCGGTCTATGAATATCTCTGTGATGCATGCGGTCCGTTCACGGACATGCGTCCGATGGCCGAATGTGATGAGCCGCAGGTCTGTCCGCAATGCCAGGACATGGCGCCGCGCGTGATCCTCACCGCGCCCGCCTTCGCCTGCATGCCGGCGGAGCGGCGCACGGCGCATGCCACCAACGAGCGCAGCCGCCACGCGCCGCAGACGGTGGCCGAGTACAAGGCCAAGCATGGGCCGGGCTGCGGCTGCTGCGGGCCTAAGAAATCGCCGCGGCTGATGACCAAGTCCAAGAGTGGCGCCAAGGGCTTTCCGACGGCGCGGCCCTGGATGATCAGCCACTGAACGAACGCGAGGGGCGGCGCCCGCCCCTCAGCGTGACGCTGGCACGCGGCGCGGACCCGGACCCGCCGGCTGGCCGCCGAACTTGACGCTCATCGCATTGGCGCCGTCGCTGATGTCGACCAGCGTCTTGCGGCTGTCGTCGATCACCTTGGCGGATTTGCGCTTAAAGCCGTCGACCAGCTCGCGCATCGACTTGATCTGATCGAACAACTGTCCGGGATTGCCGTCCGCGAAGCCGGGAATGGCGGCGTCGATCTTGGTCACGAGCGTGTCGAAGCCTTTGAAGATGTCCTCGGCCTTGTCGATCGCGGAGTCGAACGCCGCGGTCTTGGCCTGCAGCGAGGCGGTCTCGCTCTCGAAGCTCTGTAGCGCCTCCTTGATGGCCGGCGCATTGCTGACGACGTATTTGTCGATGTTGTGCACCGTCTCGACCATCGTCTCCTGGTCCTTGAGATCGGCCGTCAGCACCGGCACGCCGTCGCGATCGAGCGGCACCGGCGGCGCCGTCGGCGCGCCGCCGACCAGCGAGATCGCGGCGATGCCGGTCAGGCCCTGGAACTCGATGCCGGCGGTGGTGTCCTTGCGGATCGGCGCGGACTTGTCGAGCGTGATCATGGCAACGATCTTGCGCGGGCTTTCCAGATTGATCGACAGGATCTGCCCGGCCTGCACGCCGTCGAAATTCACCGGCCCGCCCTTGCGCAGGCCCGCCGCCGAGCCGCCGTCGAACACGACGCGCATCATGCTGCGCTGCTCGGCGATGCGATGCTTCTGCTTGATCAGGACGCCGCTGATCCCGGCCGCGACGGCCGCGATCGTCAGGGTTCCCACGATGAGATTGATCGCGCGCATTCCGTGCCCACTGCTGCCTCTGCTCGATTTTAGCCGCTATGTCTCCCGGTTGAAAGCTCAGCGCGCAAGGCCCGGCCGGGAGGGCGCGGCGAGGCCGGCCAGCAGCACCGCCAGGATACCGGTGAGAAAAATGCCATCGAACGTCCCGGCACCGCCGATCGAGGCCACGGGCGCGCCGATGCTGCCGATCTTGTCGAGGTTCATCAGGTCGGCGCCGACCAGCGTGCCCATCGAGCCGCCGATATAGGCCAGCGGCGCGGCATATTCGCGCGACAGCAGGAACGCCAGGATCGCGGTCACGACAACCGGCGCGAACACCGGCACGGCGATGCCGACGCCCTGCACCGGCGTCGCCATCGCGTGGATGATCACGGCGATCACCAGCACCGCGATCGCGGCGCGCAGCCAGAGCTGGTAGCGCAGCATGAGATAGGTCGACATGATCGTCGGGATCACGGCGCCGCCGACATTCACAGCGAGCAGCGTGCCGGGCCATTGATGCACCAGCGGCACGACATATTGCATGCCGAAAAAGTCGATGATCTCGCCGGAGCGCGCGACCTGCCCGGGCAGCATGGTGATCGGAATGTTGAAATAGCTGCCGACCAGCGAGCCGAACAGCAGCAGCATCGCCGTGCCCGAGCTGACGCCGAGCTTCATGTAGGCGTAGCGCAGGATGCCGAGCTGGATCAGGACGATCAGGACGCCGAACGCCAGCACCAGGATGGCGAAGAAGGCCGGCGTGATTGGCAGATACTGGACCTGGGAATGCATGTCGGAAGCGCTTGGGTGTGAGCCTTGCTGAGCCCGTGGGATCATCCCACGGGAGCGGCAGGGTGACAAATGGGCATTCGTCGCCTGGTTCCCAAGAGCGGCTATGCTCGTGTTCATTCGCCCGCAGCGATCATTGTGGCGTGCAGCACATAACGCTCCGGCCCCTGTGTCAGGGCGTCGAATGGCCAGCAGGTCGACAGCACCAGTTCGGCGCTGTCGGTCCCTGGATCGATCCCCGAGGCATCGAAGCGCACCACACGGGCGGCGTCGGCGCGATAGCGGAACGTCTTGCCGTCACGCCTGACGATGTCGATCTCGTCGCCGATTTTGATGTCGCGCAGGAAGCGGAAATGCGTGTCGCGGTGCGCGGAGTACACCACGACGCCCGGCTCGCCCGGCTCGGCGCTGCCTTCGACATGGCCGGCACCGAAGGCTAGCGCCTGGCCGCTGGAGCCGGCCAGCGCGATGGTGGAGACGCCGAGGCGCTTCACTTCGATGCGCGCCACCGGGACGGTGTCGGCCCAGGACCACGGCTTCACCGGATGGCCTGTAGCGATGGTTTGGCTGAACGCGCGGTCGAGCAGCGCTTGCGCGAGAACGGCCTTGGCGTGGATGAAGGCGCCGTGGCCGAACAGGATGACGCCGATCAGTGCTATCGCGAGAGGGATGAGGAAGCGGGGCATTGTCTCTCCTCCCGTCATTGCGAGGAGCGAAGCGACGGAGCAATCCAGAGTCGGGTCCTGAGCCCTGGATTGCTTCGTTTCGCTCGCAATGACGTGCTCCTTAGTTGGCAACTCGCCGCCTGATCGCGACCAGCCAGATCAGTTCGAGCATCAGCACGCCCAACCCGAGCAGCATGCTCAGCTCGGCATCGGTCGCCGTCTTCGGCAGGGTGATCGTCGCGGGCGACGCTGGCACCACCGGTCGCTTCACCGCGGCGAGCTGGACGTCGCCGTTGGCCTCAGCGCGGCGCTCGTTCTGCATTGCCGGCACCCGGCCGTGCTCGCCGAACACCTTCTCGAAGTCCCAGCCGGCCGGCAGGTTGATCGGCAACTCGGCGAGCCTCAGCGGCTCGCCGTCGGGACGGCGCGGCGTCTTGTCGACGGCGACGAGGCTGGTCAGGCGCGTCACCAACTGATGCTCCAGCGCCAGCTTGAGAATGGCGCCGTCGGCTTCCTCCGGCGTCATCTGCCGCATGGTCCTGGCCACCTCGGCGTCGCCGATCTTGCGCCGCGCCCACAGCTTTGAGAGGCCCTTGCCCTCGGCGGCGCCGGACAGCGGCAACGTGATGGTCCATGGCTGGTCGCCGATGCGGCCCTTGAGCTGCAGCGATCCGGCGAGACGGTCGATCTTGGCGGCGAGCACGAGCGGCTCGTTGCGATAGACGTCCGGCAGCACGGCTGGCGTGAGATCGGCGGAGGCTTCCGAGAAGCTCGCGCTGAGCCCGGTCACGATCGGGTTCTCGAGCTTGGCGAAGAGATCGCGCATGCGCCCCTCGACCTGCTCGACCGAGCCGATATGGGTGAAGGCGCCGCGGCCAAGCTCTGAGGCGCGGGTCATCAGATAGGTGTTCGGCGCCGAGCCGATGCCGACCATGAAGATGCGCGAGCGGCCGCGCATTGCGGTAATGGTCTCGAATAGCTGCTGCTCGTTGCCGATGGCGCCATCGGTGAGGAATACCACCTGTCGCACGCGGTCGCCGTCGCTGCCATCATCGGTCAGCGCCGCGCGCATCGCCGGCACCATCTCGGTGCCGCCGCGCGCGTCCAGCGAACTCACGAAGCTGGTGGCGCTGCCGACATGCTCGGCATCGGCCGGCACCGAGGCGGGGAAGAGCACCGTCATGGTGTCGTCGAAGCGGATCACGTTGAAGCGATCGTTCGGCTGCAGCCGTCCCAGCGCATAGAGCAGGCTGGCCTTGGCCTGGCGGATCGAGGTGCCGCCCATCGAGCCGGAATTGTCGATCACGAAGATGACGTCGCGCGGCTGCGGGCGCTGCGCCGTTGCAGCCACCGCCGGCGGCGTGACGAAGGCGAGCAGATAGTCGGCGTCGCCAACCTGCTCGTGAAACAGCCCGACCGACGGCATCGTCGCAGCGGCCGGCTTCCAGGTCAGCTCGAAGTCGCGGTCGGCCGGCACCACGCCCTCGGCCAGGGTGACGACTCGCGTCTTCGCATCGGGGCTGTCGATCGTCACCTGGTGATGGTGGCTCTTGACCTCGCCGAGCGCAAAGCCGGCCTGCAGCCGCACCGCGATCCTGGTTGGACTGACCGGATCAGTCTTGGCCGGATCGAGCACCTCCGGGGAGATGCGTTTGCGGTCCGGTACCGGATCGTTCGCAGCGGCGCCCCAGCCGTTGCTATCAGGGCGCAAATCGACGCTCTGCACGATCGGCGCCGGATTGTAGCGCGGCGCGACGTCCAGCGGCACCCGCAGCGAGAATTCGCCGGCCGCCTGCGCCACCGGCTGCTGATATTCGATCTGCACCAGCACGGTTTCGCCGGGGCCGATATTGGCGAGCGAGTTGGTGAAGATGTTCGGCCGCTCCTGCTCGGTCAGCGCCGCGGTCTTGCCGTCGCGCTTGGCCTGCTCGTAGATCACCTTGGCCTGTTCGCGCGGCTTGATGTCGCCGACCACGACGCGGTCGCCGACGATCATCTTCAGCGTGTCCACCGCGCTGTCCGGCGGCAGCGGATAGACATAGACCGCCTCCATCCATTGCGAGCTCGTGTTCTTGAACAGTTGCGTCACGCGCGCCCGCGCCGTCGGCCCCGACACGACGATATCGACATCGATGCCGAGCCGCGGCGCCTCGGCGTAACCGGCGTCGCTCTTGAACAGCAGCGCCCCGGAGCGGGCATCGCCCGGCCTGGTCAGCGGCGCCAGCGGCCCTTCGGCGGACCAGCCAGGGGTGACGCTGAGAAACAGCGCCGTGAAGCCGACCAGCAGCACGGCGGCCGCCTGCAGCAGCAGGAATAGCAGCATGGTCACGATCCACGACCGGACCGGATGGGAGTTGCTTCTGATATCGTGGTCCATCGTCTCGCTCATCATTGGCTCCGCAACGAACAATTTCGGCATGCCGACACTGAGCGCAGCGCGCCAGCGCCGCGAGCGGAATGGTCGGTCTTGTTCGGCCGCCGCCCGCCCGCGCATGTCCGGTGGTGGTCGAGAGCGCGACTGATCTGTCCGGGTTTGTGCTGATTTGTCCGTCTGCTAGAAGAGGTGCGCACCACGCGGCAGGGGACAGGATGTCGATACCGGACAACAGCGAGCTTTCCGACGAACAGAGCCGGCAGGTCGCGGAGACCATCCGCGAGGAGATCGCGCGGCGCCGGATGTCGCGGCAGGCGCTGGCGGAGCAGGCCAAGCTGAGCCTCTCGACCCTGGAGAAGGCCCTCGGCGGCCGCCGCCCGTTCACGCTCGCCACCATTGTCCGGCTCGAGCAGGCGCTCGGCATGTCCCTGCGCAAGGCGCCGAGCGCACCTCTCGCCGCACCTGCCGCAAGCGGCGGCATTGCACCCGACAGCCTCGGCTCCTATTCGCGGCGGGCTGTAGAGTGGATCGAGGGCACCTACGTCACCTTGCGGCCGTCATTCGGCGACAAGGACGCCGTCTATGCGTACCGCACCGACATCGTCTGGGACGATGCGGCGTCGTCGCTGGTGTTTCGCGAGGGCGCGCGGCTCGATGCGGCGTTCACGCAGTTCGGCGAGGTCGCCGTGCCCAACCAGTCCGGCTTCGTCTACCTCGTCACCAACCGCCACGGCCAGCACCGGCTGATCACGGTGTCGCGTCCCACCATTACCGGCGAGATGTACGGCATCATCACGACCTTGCTCGCCGGCCGCGGCTCGCTGCTGACACCGATCGCCGCGCCGATCGCGCTGCTGCCGCTGCGCAATGTCGATGAGCCGAGCTTCGGCCGGCTCAGCGCGGATGACCGGCACTACCCGCTGTATCGCGAGCACCTGCGCAAGACGGTCGAGGAGCCGTTCGCGCTGTTCGTGCAGGGCGTGCCGTGAGATTTGGGCACACGACTAACCGCCGTCATTGCGAGGAGCGAAGCGACGAAGCAATCCAGAGTCGCGAAATCGGCCCTGGATTGCTTCCTTCGCTCGCAATGACGGAGCCAATGGTGGACGGCATCGCCTCAACGACCACCGCTGTCATCCCGGCGAACGCCGGGATCCATAACCACAGAGAGCAGTTCGGGGCACGCTGGTCATGACGATCGCGCATCTCACACCGGCTGCGGCGTATCGATACCGGATCCGCGCCGCGCCGTGCTGGCGCTCGTCACGGCTTGTCCGGGACGACAGCGGTGGGTGGTGCGGGGGCGCTGTTCACTAGACTGCGGCGGTTGGGCAAGGCTCCGTAGTCCGCACACACTGGCGCCGATGGTGGGCACGCGAACGCCTGATGGCGTTCGCTTTGCCCACCCTACGAAGAGATGATTAGCAATGAATCGTCGAACACGATTGGCCGACGACGCGGAGGAAAGATCAGATTCACATCTCAAACAGCATGGACACGTGGCCGCATCCTCGCGGCGACACTCGCCCGAGGCCTGTCGTGATCATGTCCCTCGCAAACAGTGCAGAGGGCGCAGGGAATGCCGGGTGAAGGCCTCACCCATGGCCCGCCTGCGAAAAGAATGCAGGCGGCAGGTACCACAGGCAAAGCCGAGCACGCCGGCATTCCCTGCGCGATGGGTTGAACGCTTATACGCAGTCTCCCTGGTGCGCCGGCTTGTTGGCCACCATGGCGACAATGCGCTTGCGCGCATTGCGCTGGACACCAGCTTCGGGGTGTCAGGACGCTGCGACTTCACGTCCGCGAGCGATCGTTCGTCCGCGCCCTCGTGAGAAGACGCTGCGATCTCTCGCGGCCACCGCATCCCCGCCTCGCGTGTCGTGACGATCGCGCGCAACGCCCCTCTGCGGTGAGGCGGGATGTCGAGAGTTGATCATGGATTCGGAAAAATAGCAAGAAGTTTTTGGATGGCAGAATGTTGCGTCACGGGCAGTCTGCTCCCCTCCCCCTTGCGGGGAGGGGGCGGGGGTGGGGGTCCACGAAGACCGCTCGAAGTATTGGGGTGATGAGAAGGAATTGTTCTGGGGGGTGGTTGCGGCGCCGAAATGCGCTGTGCCCTTCACGGCCTTTGGAGTGCGGAGACCCCCACCCCCAACCCCTCCCCGCAAGGGGGAGGGGAGCCGATCGTCGGCGTAGAGAGAGGGGGGCTCAAGCGATGCGGCGCGTCGTTGGACGATTCCGAGTGAGGCGCCGCAGCGACGCTGCTATCCCCCGACATCCGCGCTGATGATGTCGCCGAACAGATCCCACTTGCCGCCCTTGAACTGCATCATCTTGAGCTGCTCGATCGGGGCGAAATCGTTCGGGCCGGTGTTGACCTTGATGCCCGGGATCAGGGTATCCGGCGCGAAGTCCTTGAGGCTGGCGGCCTGCTTCATGACGTTGTCGCGGGTGAGAGTGTCGCCGCACTGTTTCAGGGTCTGCACCATGGTCTGGGCCGCGGCATAGCCATAGGCGAGGTTGGCGTCGGAGATGTTGGCGCCCGGCATGTACTTGTCGATGAAGGCCATGAACTTCTTCATGCCCTCGTCGTCCTTCCACTGGGGGTCCGACGGATCCTTGAGATAGCCGGCGGACAGCACGCCCTCGGACGCCTCGAGGCCGGCCGGCTTCATCACCGCGCCGATCGAGATCGAGACGTCGGTCATCAGATGCATCGGCTTCCATTCCAGCTCGGCGATCTTCTTGATCGCCTGCGCCGCGAATTTCGGCGTCGAGATGTTGACGAACACGTCGGCGCCGGTGCCCTTGAGCTTGACGATGTGGGAGTCGATCGATGGCTCGGTGGTCTCGTAGCTCTCCTCGGCGACGATCATGGTCTTGGCCTTGTCGCCGAGCACCTCCTTGATGCCGAGGACGTAGTCCTTGCCGAAATCGTCATTGGCATAGAAGATCGCGATCTTCGCGTTCGGCTTCTCCTTGAGGATGTACTTGGCGAAGATCCGCGCCTCGACGCGGTAGCTCGGCTGGAAGCCCATGGTCCAGGGGAATTCCTTCGGGTCGTTCCATTTGCTGGCGCCGGTGGCCAGGAACAGCTGCGGCACCTTCTTGGCGTTGTGATATTTCTGCACGGCGGTCTGGGTCGGCGTGCCCAGCGCGTTGAACACCAGGAACACCTCGTCGCTCTCGATCAGCTTGCGCACCTGCTCGACCGTCTTCGGCGGGCTGTAGCCGTCGTCATAGGAAATGAAGTTGATCCGGCGGCCGTTGATGCCGCCCTGATCGTTGATCATCTTGAAATAGGCCTCCTCGGTCTTGCCGATGATGCCGTAGGCCGAGGCCGGGCCGCTATAGGCCTCGACGTTGCCGATCCTGATCTCGGTGTCGGTGGCGCCGGTGTCGTATTTCTTTTGCGCAAGCGCGCTCTGGCTCGCCAGTACGGAAAAGGCGGCCGCGGCCGCGAATGAGAGCAGTGTCCTGGTCGTCATCGGCAACATTCCCTGGGCTTCCTCTGGTTGAATTTTTGTGATTGTCGTTCTTGTTCTTGGCTTGCGGCGATGGCGACCATGGAAGGCCGCTCACGGCAACGAGTGGGCAGATGTGTGCAATGCACTGTCTTGCGTCCAGGCGCTGGCCGTGGGAGGCCGGCCGGGCCGACCGGGCGCGCCGCAGGTGATTTTGCCGGTCAGCCACTCCACGCAAGTTGATACGGGCGTTTCCGGCGCATCTTCGAAAGCGCACGAAGCAGGATGCTCCCGGCACCGCCATGACGAAAAGCCCGTTCTACACGGCCGAGCACGAGGCCTTCCGCGACGTCATCAAGCGCTTCGTCGACAAGGAGATCGCGCCGTTCGCGAGCGCGTGGGACGAGGCCGGAGAATTTCCGCGCGCGCTGTATCTGAAGGCGGCGGAGATCGGCCTGCTTGGGCTCGGCTTCCCGGAGGAATTCGGCGGCGTGCCGGCCGACCAGTTCATGAAGATCGTGTCGTCGCAGGAACTGGCGCGTGCGGGTGCCGGCGGCATCAGCGCCAGCCTGATGAGCCATACGATCGGCGCGCCGCCGATCGCGCGCGCCGCGCAGCCGCAGGTGAGGGCGCGCGTGCTGCCGGAGATTCTGGCTGGGCGCAAGATCTCGGCGCTGGCGATCACGGAGCCGAGCGGTGGCTCAGACGTTGCCAATCTCAGGACCCGGGCCGTCCGCAACGGCGATCGCTATGTCGTCAGCGGCGAGAAGACATTCATCACCTCCGGGATGCGGGCCGACTACATCACGGTCGCGGTGCGCACCGGCGGACCGGGGCCGGCGGGCGTCAGTCTGCTGCTCGTGCCGGGCGACACGCCGGGGCTTACGCGCACCAGGCTCGACAAGATGGGCTGGTGGGCGTCGGACACCGCGACCCTGCATTTCGACGGCTGCCGCGTGCCCGTCGAGAACCTGATCGGAGAGGAGGGGCAGGGCTTCAAGCTGATCATGCACAATTTCAACAGCGAGCGGATGGGCATGGCGGCGAGCTGCACGGCCTACGCCCGTGTCTGCCTCGACGATGCGATTGCCTACGCCAAGGAGCGCCAAACCTTCGGCAAGCCGCTCGCGCAGCACCAGGTCATCCGCCACAAGCTGGTCGACATGGCGCAGCGCGTGGCGGCATCGCAGGCGATGCTGGAAATGCTGGCGTGGCGGCTCGAACAGGGTGACAATCCGGTCGCCGAGATCTGCATGATGAAGAACCAGGCGACGCAGACGATGGCCTACTGCGCCTCCGAAGCCGTGCAGATCTTCGGCGGCGCCGGTTTCATGCGGGGTGTCCGCGTGGAACGGATCTATCGCGAGGTCAAGGTCAACGCCATCGGCGGCGGCACCGAGGAGATCATGAAGGACCTGGCGAGCCGGCAGATGGGATTGTGACGCGCGCCTTCTCAGCACGTCATTCCGGGGCAGCCCGCAGGGCTGAACCCGGAATCTCGAGGTTGTTGCAACGAACGCAAAGCAATCTCTGGATTCCGGGTTCAAGGCCTGCGGCCTTGCCCCGGAATGACGAGCGTGACTCGGTCAAATGAGACCATATCGAGATTCCCGGTTCGGTCGCTCGCGATCGCTCCGGAATGACAGGGAATGAAACATGCTCTTCTCCGCCGACCACGACGAACCGCGCCGCATCCTGCAGAAGTTCATCGCCGCCGAGATCAATCCTCACGTCGACGAATGGGAGGAAGCCGGCATCTTCCCTGCGCATGAGCTGTTCAAGAAGCTCGGTGACCTCGGCTTTCTCGGCCTCAACAAGCCGGTCGAGTTCGGCGGCCAGGGGCTGGACTATTCCTACGCGCTGATGATGGCGGAAGAGCTCGGCGCCATCAATTGCGGCGCGATCCCGATGGCGATCGGCGTGCAGACCGACATGGCGACGCCGGCGCTGGCGCGGTTCGGCTCCGACGAGGTGCGCAAGGAGTTCCTGGCGCCCGCGATCTCAGGCGACTACGTCGCCTGCATCGGCGTCTCCGAGCCCGGCGCGGGCTCCGATGTCGCCTCGATCAAGACCCAGGCGCGCGGCGATGGCGACGACTACGTCATCAATGGCGGCAAGATGTGGATCACCAACGGCACCCAGGCCGATTTCATCTGCCTGCTCGCCAACACCAGCGACGGACCTGTCCATCGCAACAAGTCGCTGATCTGCGTGCCGATGAAGAGCAAGGGCGTGCAGGTCGCGCGCAAGCTCGACAAGATGGGCATGCGCTCGTCGGATACCGCGCAGATCTTCTTCGACAACGTCCGGGTGCCCAAGCGCAACCGCATCGGCGAGGAGGGGCAGGGTTTTACCTATCAGATGATGCAGTTCCAGGAGGAGCGACTGTGGGCGGGCGCCGCCTGCCTGAAGGCGCATGAGTCCATCATCAACGCGACCATCGAGTACACGCGCAACCGCAAGGCCTTCGGTCGCTCGATCCTCGACAACCAGGTCGTCCATTTCAAGCTCGCGGAAATGCAGACCGAGGTCGAGCTGCTGCGCGCGCTGACCTACCAGGCCGCGGAGGCGCTGATCGCCGGCGAGGACGTGACGCGGCTCGCGACCATGGTGAAGCTCAAGACCGGCCGGCTCGGCCGCGAGCTCACCGACGCCTGCCTGCAATATTGGGGCGGCATGGGCTTCATGAACGAGACCCCGGTCAGCCGCGCCTATCGCGATTCGCGCCTGAGCTCGATCGGCGGCGGCGCCGACGAGGTGATGTTGACCATTCTGTGCAAGATGATGGGGACCTTGCCCGGCACCGGCAAAGCGGGGAACGCCTGATGATCACGCTGTATCATTGCGACGGCGCGCGTTCGTTCCGCCCGCTGTGGATGCTGGAAGAGCTTCGACTTAACTACGAGTTGAAGATGCTGCCGTTCCCGCCGCGGGTGCTGGCGAAGGAGTATCTGGCGATCAATCCGCTCGGCACGATCCCGTTCATGATCGACGGCGAGACGAAAATGACGGAGTCCTCGGGCATCTGCCATTATCTCGGCATCAAGCACGGCCCGACGCCGCTGATGGTCGGGCCTGAGGAAAAGGACTACGGCGCGTTCCTGAACTGGATGTATTTCTCCGACGCCACGCTGACGTTCCCGCAGACGCTGGTATTGCGATACACTCAGCTCGAGCCGGAGGAGCGTCGCTCGCCGCAGGTCGCCACGGATTATGCCAAGTGGTTCCTGGGACGGCTGCGCGCCGTGGAGGCAGCGACCGCGAATGCCGAGTTCTTGTGCGCGGGTCGTTTCACCGCGGCCGACATCGTGATCGGCTATGCATTGCGTCTCGCAGACACGCTTGGGCTCGCCAAGGATTTTGGGCCGAATGTGGCTGCCTATTGGGTGCGATTGCAGCAGCGCGAGGGCTATCAGCGGGCACGCGCCGCCGAGCAGCGTGCGGGCGTGGAGCAGGGCATCGAGCCGCGGGTAAGGCCGTAGCTTTGGGCACGTCATTCCGGGGCGATGCTCACGCGCGCCCCGGAATGACGATCATCTCGGATCGGTGAGTTAACCGCGACAAAAATCGGCAATCGTCGCCGATGACAGGGGCGCGAATTGCGCTATGGTTCTTCTCCAAAGAAGCGGCCGACAGAGCCGCGCCTCAGGAGGAAGACCATGGATGTGACCCGCCGGGACTCCGGCCATCTCATGCTGATCACGCCCGAGCGCGTCTTCTACGCCGGGCTGCTCGGCCGTCCGCGCCAGCGCTGCTCGGGCGCGTGCCATATCTACGTCGCGCTCACCGGCAGCCTGCGGCTGATTCCCGACGGCGGCGAGGAGCGTCGCGGCGAGCTGCTGGTCGTGCCGCCCAACAGGCCGCACACGATCGAGAGTGATTATCGGACCGTCATCGTCGTAACGATCGAGCCGGAGAGCGTGCCGATCGGCACCTTGGATCGCTTCGCGAGCAAGGTCACCCGCGAGGCGGAGGCCTATGCTGGCCGCATCCGCGCCGCCTATGAGGAGCTGGTGCAGCGGCCGCTGAGCGGCGACGTCACCAGCGCCGTGTTCGACCGGCTGTGCTTCGGCGAGGTGCTGCCGCAGCGGACGCTCGATCCCCGCGTGGTCAAGGCGATCGGCCTGATCAGCCGCTTCTCCGGCGAGCCGGCCACGGCCGAGAGCTGCGCCGCCGCCGTCGGGCTCTCGACGTCGCGCTTCCTGCATCTGTTCAAGGAGGAGACCGACATCTCCTTCCGCTCGTTCCGCGCCTGGAAGCGCGCGCGGCATCTGCTCAACTACGCCAACCAGGACCTCAACCTGGCGCATCTCGCGCAGGACATCGGTTATCCGGATTCCACGCATTTCAGCCACTCGATCCGCCGCTTCTACGGGCTGAAGCCGCGCGCGATCTTCTCCGGCTCGCGCGATCTCGCGATCTACCGCGCCGGCGAGGTCGCCTTGACCTGACCTTTCCTGGCTGCGTGCCGCGCGAGCGCGGCGCGCAGTGGGAACTTCGACAGTTCGAGCAGGATCAGCGTGGTCAGCGCGGCTGTCGCGGTCAGGGCGAGATCGTCGGCGTGCAGCGGTCCGAACCGGAACAGCGCCGCGGCGGCGGGTAGCGTCAGGCTGGTCGCGAGCACGGCGACGACGAAGCCGATCACCAGCAGCAGCATGCGGTTCGGCCGCAGCAGCGCCTCGCGCAGCGAGCTCGAGAACGAGCGGTTGACGAAGATCAGGCTGACGATCACCGACACCAGGGTGAAGAACACCAGCGCGCGGAGCTCGTCGTCCGGCATGCCGTTGCGGTGTGCCAGCAGCAGGACGCCGCCCGTGGTGAGCATCGCCAGGATGCCCTGCAGCGCCCCCCACAGCACCAGCGGCCGCGGCAGCAATGGCTCCTGCGGATCGCGCGGCGGCCGCCGCATGATGTCGCTTTCCTCGGTCTCGGCCTCGAACACCAGCGAGCAGACGGGATCGATGATCATTTCGAGAAAGGCGATGTGCACGGGTCCGAGCAGCAGCGGCAGGCCCGTGACGAGCGGCAGCAGCGCCAGCCCGGCGATGGGAAAGTGCACGGCGAGGATGAAGCTCATCGCCTTGCGCAGATTGTCGTAGATGCGCCGGCCGAGCCGGATCGCCTTGACGATCGAGCCGAAATCATCGTCGAGCAGCACGATCGCCGAGGCCTCGCGCGCGACGTCGGTGCCGCGGCCGCCCATCGCGATGCCGATATGCGCGGCCTTGAGCGACGGCGCGTCGTTGACGCCGTCGCCGGTCATCGCGACGATCTCGCCGTCGGCCTTGAGCGCGGTGACGATGCGCAGCTTCTGCTCCGGCATGATGCGCGCGAACGCCGTCGGCGCGCGCGCCGCAAGCGCCAGGGCGTCGTCGTCGAGATCGGCAAGCTCGGGGCCCGCGATGACGCGCTCGGGATCGATCCCGGCCTGCCGCGCAATGGCGGTGGCCGTCGCGGGATAGTCGCCGGTGATCATGATGACGCGGACGCCGGCGGAGCGGCACTCGGCGACGGCATCCTTCACCTCCGGACGCAGCGGGTCGGCGAAGCCGACGAGACCGCGGAACGAGAACGCGAAGTCCTGCTGTGTGTCGGGGAGCGCCTCGCCGCTCCAGCTCGCCTGGGCGACGCCGAGCACGCGCAGGCCCTCGGCGGCGAGCGTCTCGACGCGCGCCTGCAGCGCCGCCAGCTCGTCGCCGTCGACGCCGCAGAGCGACGCGATCGCTTCCGGCGCGCCCTTGGCCGCCACGACGCCGGCGCCGTCGCGCGACCAGACGTTGGTCATCGCCAGCAGGTCGGGGCGCAGACCGTAGCGCCGCTGCAACGTGGCGCCCGCGGTGGCGTCGGCGCCGAGCGCGTGCAGCGCCTGCTCCATCGGATCATGCGACTGCGGGTCGCAGGCGAGCACGGCGGTGGCGACGAGATCGCGGAAGGGCGGTGCGATGGCGTCCGGCGTCGCCGTCGCAGGCTGCAGCACGCCGCCGTCCGGCAGCACCAGCCTGGCCACCATCATGCGGTTCTGCGTCAGCGTGCCGGTCTTGTCGGTGCACAGCACGGTGGCGGCGCCGAGCGATTCGATCGCCGAAGCGCGCCGCGTCAGCACCCGCGCCTGCGAGATGCGCCAGGCGCCCATCGCCAGAAACACCGTCAGCACCACCGGGAATTCCTCCGGGAGCATCGACATGCCCAGCGCGATGCCGGCGAGGATTCCCTCCAGCCAGCCGCCGCGGTACACCGCATAGAGCACGACCGTGACCGCAACCACGATGGCGCCGGCGATCGCGAACGCCAGCACCAGGCGCCGGGTCTGCTGCCGCAACCGCGGCGTCTCGGTCTCCAAGGCGGTCACCGACTGGCCGATCCTGCCGATCGCCGTGTGCGGCCCGGTCGCCATCACCTCGGCAATGCCGCCGCCGCGCACCACCAGGCTGCCGGAGAACACGAAGGGCTGGTCGTCGCCGCCGGCCACGGTTGCCGCGTCCATCGCTTCGCCGGCGGCCGGCCGCTTGCGCACCGGCACGGATTCGCCTGTCAGCAACGATTCATCTGTCAGCAGATCGTCGCATTGCCGCAGCACCGCATCGGCTGCGACGCGATCACCTTCCGCCAGCACGATGAGATCGCCGCGCACCACCTCGCGGCCGGCGATGCGGATGCGCTCGCCGTCGCGGATCACCAGGGCGCGCGGGCTTGACAGGTCGCGCAGCGATTCCAGCACGCGCTCGGTCCGCGCCTCCTGCACGATGGTGATGAAGACGGAGGCCGAGGCGAACACGCCGAGCAGCATCGCTTCCGCCGCGTCGCCCAGCGCGAGATAGATGCCGGCGCCGCCCAGCAGCAGGAGAAGCATCGGTTCCTTCAGAACGTCGGCGACGAGGCGCAGGATCGAGCGCGAGCCCGGCTGCGGCAGCTCGTTGAAGCCTTCCGTCCGCAGCCGGCGCGCTGCCTCCGCCGCGCTCAAGCCATTGGGAAACATCGGCGCAGGTTGTGGGTCGATCGACATTGCACGCCCGTGAGGAGAAGCAGGAACCGCTTAGCGCCGTTTCCGGCCGCGGACTTGATGCAAAGCAATATCCGGTTGCGCCGCATGTCACCAGCGAGTCAACGCAAGCAGATCCCGGCGTGCGGCCGTCATATACGGACCCTGTCAGCACAGCGCCGCCTGCGCGCAGCCCATCGAACGAGTGCCATGAGCGACAAAGCCGTCATCACCTGCGCGCTGAACGGCGTGCTCACCGATCCCAGGCAGCATCATGTGCCGGTCACGCCCGAGGAGATGGCGCGCGAGGCGCGGCGCGCCTATGACGCGGGTGCTGCGATCATGCACATCCATCTGCGCCAGCAGGCGCCGGGCAAGGGGCATCTGCCGTCCTGGGACGTCGACGTCTCCCGCGAGATCCAGCAGGCGATCCGGGAGGCCTGTCCCGGCGTGATCATCAATCACACCTCGGGCGTGTCCGGACCGAACTATCAAGGCGCGCTCGACTGCATCCGGCAGACCCGGCCGGAGATAGCGGCCTGCAATGCCGGCTCGCTGAACTATCTGAAGGTCAAGGCCGACAACAATTGGGCCTGGCCGCCGATGATGTTCGACAACTCGGTCGAGAAGATCCAGGACTATCTTGCCGCGATGAAGGACGCGCACACGATCCCGGAATTCGAATGCTTCGATGTCGGCATCGTCCGCTGCGTCGGCATGTATCGCCAGGCCGGCATGTATGACGGCCCGCTCGAATACAACTTCGTGATGGGCGTCGCCTCCGGCATGCCGGCCGATCCCGAGCTGCTGCCGATCCTGCTCAAGCTGAAGCTGCCGGAAGCGCACTGGCAGGTCACGGCAATTGGCCGGGCGGAGATCTGGCCGCTGCACCAGCACTGCGCCGAGCTCGGCGGCCATCTCCGCACCGGGCTGGAGGACACGTTCTATCTCGCCGACGGCACCAAGGTGACCTCGAACGGCCAGCTGATCGAGGCCATCGCGGCGTGCGCGCGGCGCGCCGGCCGCGAGATCGCAAGCCCGGCCGAGGCGCGGCAGATGTTCGGCACGGTGAACTGACGCAGGCAGACGCCGTCATTGCGAGCGCAGCGACGCAATCCAGAGTTCTGCATGACGCCCTGGATTGCTTCGTCGCCTTCTGCTCCTCGCAATGACGTGAATGGGGAGGGAACAGACCAATGACCAATCTCGACGCCACCGGCGGCGTGTCCGGTCCCGGCCGCATCGGCCGGGTTGCGATCGGCGACCTCCTGAAGCGCGCGGCGCGCCGCTTTCCCGAGCGGGTGGCGATCACCGATGGCGCCCGTCAGGTGACGTTCACCGAGCTCGAGCGCGATGCCAACCGGTTTGCGAACCATCTCGTCGCCAAGGGGCTGAAGCCGGGCGAGAAGATCTCGACCGTCTGCAACAACTCGATCGAGTTCGTCAAAGCGCTGTTCGGCATCCATCGCGCCGGTCTCGTCTGGGTGCCGATCAATACGATGCTCGGGCCCGCCGACATGGATTACATCCTCGGCCATGCCGAGGTGCGCTTCGCGCTCGTCGATGACAATCTGTTTGCGCAGCCGGAGCGGCGGGCGGCGCTGGAACAGCGCGGCGTCGAGCTGGTCGCCGTCGATCTCACCGGCACGGCGAGGACCGCGGGGCTTGCCAGCTTCGCCGACCTCATCCAGGGGCATTCGGACGTCGAGCCCGAGATCGAGATCAACGATCGCGATCTCGCGATGATCATCTACACGTCGGGCACGACGTCGCGGCCGAAGGGCGCGATGCACTGTCACCTTGCCGTGGTGATGGCTGTCATGAGCAACTGCATCGAGATGCAGCTCTCGCGCGACGACGGGATCACCGGGCAGTTCCCGCTGTTCCACTGTGCCGGTCACGTGCTGCTGCTCAGCTATCTCTCGGTCGGCGGCCGCATGGCGGTGATGCGCGGCTTCGACCCGGTCGCCTGCATGGAGGCGATCGTACGCGATCGGCTGACCGTGTTCGTCGGTCTGCCGCTGATGTACCAAGCCATCCTCGATCATCCGCGGCGGAAGGAGTTCGATCTTTCGCATCTGCGCACCTGCCTCTACACCATGGCGCCGATGGGCCGGCCGCTGCTGGAGCGCGCGATCAAGGAGCTGTGTCCGAACTTCGCGCTGACCAGCGGTCAGACCGAGATGTATCCGGCGACGACGATGTCGCGGCCCGAGGTCCAGCTCGACCGCTTCGGCAACTACTGGGGCGAGTCGCTGTTCGTCAACGAGACCGCCATCATGGACGATGCCGGAAATCTGCTGCCGCCCGGCGAGATCGGCGAGCTGGTGCATCGCGGGCCCAACGTGATGCTGGGCTACTACAAGGATCCGAAATCGACCGAGGACGCCCGCAAGTTCGGCTGGCACCACACCGGCGACCTCGCGGTCATCGACAAGGGCGAGGTGCTGTTCCTCGATCGCAAGAAGGACATGATCAAGTCCGGCGGCGAGAACGTCGCCTCGGTCAAGATCGAGGAGACCCTGCTGGCGCATCCGGCGGTGCAGAATGCCGCCGTCGTCGGCCTGCCGCATCCGCAATGGGGCGAGGCCGTCTCGGCCTTCGTCAAGCTCAAGCCCGGCGCGCAGGCCAGTGAGACCGAGCTGCTCGAGCACTGCCGCAAGTCGCTTGGCGGCTTCCAGGTGCCGAAGCTGGTGCGGGTGCTCGAGGAGATGCCGATGACGGCTACCGGCAAGCTGCGCAAGGTCGAGCTGCGCCAGGCCTATGGCGAGCATTTCGCGAAGAGCGCGTGAGCCGTATCAACGACTTCCGCCGTCATTCCGGGATGGCCCGAAGGGCCAGGCCCGGAATCCATAACCACCATCGGGAGTATGGATTCCGGGCTCGCGCTCCGCGCGCCCCGGAATGACGGCCAAAAGAGAGAACCTCGTTCGTGGCAGTGATCGACAACACCATCTCTCCCGCCGGCGCGGCCTTCCAGGCCAACCGTGACGGCATGCTCGACCTGATCGCGCGGATGCGCGATCTGGAGGCGCGCACGCGCAATGCCTCGGCGGCGGCAAAGGAGCGCTTCCATCAGCGCGGCCAGTTGTTGCCGCGCGAGCGCGTCGCCTTGGTGCTCGATCCCGGCGCGCCGTTCCTGGAGCTATCGACGCTTGCCGGCTACATGTTCGATACGCCGGACCCGGCCAAGAGTGTGCCGGGCGGCGGCGTCGTCGCCGGCATCGGCTTCGTGTCCGGCGTGCGCTGCATGGTCTCGGCGAACGACGCCGGCATCGATGCCGGCGCGCTGCAGCCTTACGGCCTCGACAAGACCCTGCGCGTGCAGGAGCTGGCGCTGGAGAACAAGCTGCCCTACGTGCAACTGGTCGAGAGTGCCGGTGCCAACCTGCTGCGCTACCGCGTCGAGGATTTCGTCCGCGGCGGCAACATCTTTCGCAACCTGGCGCGGCTATCGGCGGCGGGCCTCCCGGTCGTCACCGTGACGCATGGTTCGTCGACCGCGGGCGGCGCCTATCAGACCGGATTGTCCGACTACATCGTGATGGTGCGCGGGCGCACCCGTGCCTTCCTCGCCGGGCCGCCGCTGTTGAAGGCCGCGACCGGCGAGATCGCCACCGAGGAGGAGCTCGGCGGCGCCGAGATGCACACCTCGATCTCCGGGCTCGGCGACTATCTCGCCGAGGACGATCGCGACGCGCTGCGCATCGCGCGCGAGATCATGGGCAAGCTCAACTGGGACCGGCCGTCGCGGGAGTCGTCGCCGGTACAGCCGCCGCGCTACGATCAGGAGGAGCTGCTCGGCATCATGGCGCTCGACCACAAGCGCCCCGTCGACATGCGCCAGGTCATTGCGCGCATCGTCGACGACAGTGACTTCGTCGAGATGGCGCCGAACTACGGGCCTGCGACGGTGTGTGGCCATGCCCACATCGAGGGCCAGGCGATCGGCATCGTCACCAACAATGGCCCGCTCGATCCGGCGGGCGCCAACAAGGCGACGCACTTCATCCAGGCCTGCTGCCAGACGCGCACACCGATCCTGTATCTCAACAACACCACAGGCTACATGGTCGGCCGCGCCTATGAGGAGGCCGGCATGATCAAGCACGGCTCCAAGATGATCCAGGCGGTGACGTCGGCGACCGTGCCGCAGATCACGATCTATTGCGGGGCCTCGTTCGGGGCGGGCAATTACGGCATGTGCGGCCGTGGATTCCACCCGCGCTTCTGCTTCTCCTGGCCCAACGCCAAGACCGCAGTGATGGGTGGTGAGCAGGCGGCGGAGACGATGGCGATCGTGACCGAAGCGGCCGCGGCGCGCCGCGGCAAGCCGGTGGAACGCGAGAAGCTCGACGCCATGAAGGCGCAGATCATCGGCGTGTTCGACAGCCAGATGGACGTGTTTGCGACTTCGGCGCGCGTGCTCGACGACGGCGTGATCGATCCGCGCGACACCCGCGCGGTGCTGTCGGAGGTGCTGGCGATCTGCCGCGAGGCGGAGGCGCGGCAGCCGCAGCGCATGCAGTTCTCGGTGTCCAGGCCATGAGCGGAGAGATGACGGGAATGCAACGCAGGCCGTTCCACAAGGTGCTGATCGCCAACCGCGGTGAGATCGGCTTGCGGATCATGCGCACCGCGCGCCGGCTCGGCTACGGCGTGGTCGCAGTCTATTCCGATGCAGATTTTGAGGCGCCGCATGTCCGGCTCGCCGATCAGGCGGTCCGCATCGGCGCGCCGCCGCCGGCACAGTCCTATCTCAACATCGCAGCGATCATCGCCGCGGCAAAGGCGACGGGCGCGGATGCCGTGCATCCCGGTTATGGCTTCCTCGCCGAGAACGAGGATTTTGCGCAAGCGTGCAAGGAGGCCGGTCTGGTGTTCATCGGGCCATCGCCCGAGGCGATCAAGGCGATGGGCAACAAGGCCGGCGCCAAGGTGATCATGAGTTGCGCCGGTGTGCCCTGCGTACCCGGCTATCAGGGGGAGGACCAGGGCGACGACGCAATGCTGCGCGAGGCGCGCCGCATTGGTTTCCCGGTAATGATCAAGGCCGTCGCCGGTGGCGGCGGCCGCGGCATGCGGCTCGTGGCAGACGCCGGCGCGTTCCCCGATTTGCTGCGCAGTGCGCGCTCCGAAGCGGCCGCCGCGTTTGGTGACGGCACCGTCATCCTGGAGAAGGCGATCGCCAATCCGCGCCACATCGAGATCCAGGTGTTCGGCGATCGGCACGGCAATGCCATCCATCTCGGCGAGCGCGACTGTTCGGTGCAGCGCCGGCACCAGAAGCTGATCGAGGAGGCGCCGTCGCCCGCGGTCGGGCCGGAGCTGCGCGCGCGCATGGGCGCCGTGGCGGTGCAGGCGGTGAAGGCGCTCGGCTATGAGGGCGCGGGCACCCTGGAATTCCTGCTCGACGGCGACGGCCAATTCTACTTCATGGAGATGAACACGCGGCTGCAGGTCGAGCATCCCGTGACAGAGGCACTGACGGGACTCGATCTCGTCGAATGGCAATTGCGCATCGCCGCCGGCGAGCCCCTGCCGTTGCGCCAGGAGCAGGTCAGCTTCTCGGGGCACGCGATCGAGGTGCGACTGTGCTCCGAGGATGCGGCGCACGACTTCATGCCGCAGTCCGGGCGGATGACGCTGTGGCAGATGCCCGGGACGATCCGGGTCGAGCATGCGCTGGAGTCCGGCGCCGACATCCCGCCCCATTACGATTCGATGATCGCCAAGCTGATCAGCCATGCTGCGACTCGTGAGGAGGCGCGCGCAAGACTGATCGCCGGATTGGAGCAGGCCGTTGCCTTGGGCGTCCCGACCAACCGGGCCTTCCTCATGTCCTGCCTGCGGCATCCGGCCTTCTCCGCGGGCAAGGCGACCACCGCATTCATCGCGGCGCATCGTGACGAGCTGCGTGCGCCGGCGGTCGAAGCGGCAGACCTCGCGCTGGGTGCGTTGCTGCTCTCCGTCAGCCATCCGCTCGCGCATCCCGTCCGCCGCGGCCGCTCGCTCGCGGCAGCCTTCGCGACGCCGCTCCGGTTCGAGATCGCCGGTGAGGTGGCCGAGTGCGAGCTGCTGCGCGAGCGTGACGGAATCTATCGCGTGACGCGTGGCGATGCAGAGCATCGCTTCGAGATCGTGTCGCTCACGGATGATGCGATCCGCGTTCGTCACGCCGAGATCGTCGAGAGCGCCCGCTTCGTCCGCGACAACGATCGGCTGTTCGTCCAGCATCGCGACCAGACGCTGGCGCTGCGCGACGTGACGTTGGCGAGGCCGCAATCCTCAGCCGCTGGCGGCGGTGATGGCAGGGTTCGCGCGGCGTTGAATGGTCGTGTGGTCGCGGTGCTGGTGAAGCCGGGCGACAGCGTGGCTGTGGGACAGCCGGTGGTGACGCTCGAGGCGATGAAGATGGAGCACGTCCACACCGCCGGCATCGCCGGAACGGTGACCGCGATCGAGGTCGCCGAGGGCGACCAGGTGACGACGGGGCGGATCGTGGCGGAGATTGCGGCCTGACCGTCGGGCAGGTGGGCGTGAGTTGCCTGCCTGCGTCCTTTCAGGGCGCGACGTCGATGTGGATGGCCGGGACAAGCCCGGCCATGACGACGTGGAAACAGACGGTCGAAAGACGGAGACCGCCACAAGCGATTGCGCTGGCAGTTGCGGGGAGAGGTCGGCTTGTCTCGAAGATGCAACCGCTGCAGCCACGTCACGCGGAAGCTCGTCTCCCGCTGCAACAGACTTCACTGATGCAATTGCCGCTTCAGTGCGGCTACCAGCCGCGACGTCTGGAACGGCTTCGACAGCAGCGGTGCCGTGGCGAATTCTTCCGGGCATTGATCGACGGAATAGCCGGTGACGGCGACGAAGGGCACGCCGGCCGCGACCAAAGCGCGCGCGATCGGCGCCGATGTTTCCTGCCCGAGATTGACGTCGAGCACGGCGAGATCGCAGTGATTCCGCTCCAGCAGATGGAGGGCTTTGTGCACGGTCGCCGCCACGCCGACGACCGTGAATCCGGCGGCTTCGAGCTCGACCGCGAGGTCGAAGCCGATCATGGGATCGTCCTCGACGATCAGGAGATGAGTCTTCTCACTGTCGCGCATGATGACGGTCGCGGCAGAGGCGTTGCAGGGGGCACCTCAGGTGCCAGCGTAGTCCGGTCGGCAGGAACTCGACCTCGACCGTTCCATCCAGGCCGGCGCGTACCAGATCGGAAATCACCCGGCTGCCGAAGCCGGTGTGCTCCGGCGGCGCGACCTCAGGTCCGCCGCTTTCGACCCAGGTCATGTCGAAGCTGTCGTCGATGCGCGTCCAGCGGACCGCGATCCGTCCCTCGTCGTTCGACAGTGCACCATATTTGGCGGCGTTGGTGGCGAGCTCGTGGACTGCCATGCCGATCGACTGCGCGGCCTCCGGCGTCAGCTCGATCGGCGGCCCGTCGATCGCGATGCGGTCGCCGATCAAGTCGCTGAACGCCCCGAGCTGCGAGCGGACCAGGCCGCCGAGTGGAATGAAACGCCAATCGTTCTGGATCAGGAGATCCTGATTGCTCGCGATCGCCTGCAGGCGCTCCAGAAAGCGGTTGAGGTCGAGCTGGCGGCCGTGACGGGTCATCTGCCGGGCGATCGCCTGCACCAGCGACAGCAGGTTCTTGCTGCGGTGGTTCACCTCGGCCAGCAAGGTGCGCAACTGCTCCCTTGTCTGGCGCTTGTCGGTGATGTCACGCACGATCTTGGAGGCGCCGATGATGCGGCCGCTGGAGTCCCGGACCGGCGAGACCGTCACCGACACGTCGATGAGCGCCCCATCCTTGCGCAGCCGGATGGTCTCGAAATTGTCGATGATCGCGCCGGATAGGACGGTGGCGAGGATCCGGTCCTCCTCGGCCTGGCGCTCCTGCGGGATGATCGTGCGGATCGAGCGGTTGATCATCTCGCCTTCCGAGAAGCCGAAGATGCGTTCGGCGCTCTTGTTCCAGCTGGTGATCGTGCCGTCCAGCGTCTTGCTGACGACGCCGTCCGAGGACGAGGCGACGATGGCCGCGAGCATCGCCGCCGCACGCTCGGTCTTCTTCGACAGCGTGACATCGCGGATGACTTTGGAGATGCCGACAATCACGCCGGTGCTGCTGCGGATCGGTGAAAACGTGATGGAGACCTCGATCGGGCGTCCCTGCTTGGTCAGCCGGACGGTCTCGAAGCTCTCGATCGCTTCGCCCGCGTTGACCCTGGCGCGCAAGGCGCTCGCTTCTTCCGCCAGCTCGGGGGGGATGATCTCGGAGACGGATCTGCCGATCATTTCGGCCGCGGTGAACCCCAGCATCCGTTCGCTGGCCGCGTTCCAACTGCGGATGACGCCGTCGGCGGTGGTGCCGACAATGGCGTCGGCCGAGGACTCCACGATCGCCGCCAGATAGGCCGTATCGTCGTCGGTTACGCGTGGGGCGGGGGAGGCGCCGGGCATTCCGTGCACGTCGCAGGCTCCTTGCTAACAGGTCGGCAGAGAAGACGCCGTGCACCGGATTACCAACTTGTTTGTGTACAAATGCAAGGGCTATCTCGATCGCTGCTTGTTGTTGGTTTTTCCGGCAACGAGGACAGGACGATTTGCCGTCAGCAGACCCCCTTGGGGCCGTGCGACGTGCTCCAGCTCACGACGGCGAACACGGAGAACGCAGGCATGGGCGTTTTGTTCCAGGAGATCCTGCTAAATTGCCGCCGAACGTTCGGCGCCAGGGGTCCGCTTGCATCCGGACGCCGCCGACCGGGGGGGCGGCTCAACCCATTGGCGAATGTCGCATCAACTACCTCCTCAGGCTGAGGATGTAGCCTGCCAGGTCGGCCGCATCATTCGCACTGAGCGGATTGTTGGCCATCGTCGCGTGGGGAAGCAGGAGGAACTTGGCCAGCATCTCCTTCGTCACGTCATCCCTGGCCGCGATGGCGACGAACGGCCGGGCGCGCCGGAACTTGGTCGGCTCTGTGGCCACGGCGTGGCAGGCGGCGCACCAGCGCTCGGCGAGCTGGCGGCCGTGATCGAGATCCTCGGCGGCCGCCGGGGCGGACAGCAGGACCAGCAGCAGCAGCGATGGTACGGAGGCACGTCGCACGCCCGGCTCTCCTCACAGCGGCTGGTCGTCGTCGGTCGACGGCTGGTTCTGCAGCGAGACGATGTCACCGCCGCCGAACTCGTCCTCTGGCGGCGGATAGACCCACATGTGGTCGCGCACGTTCCTGACGCCCTGGACGCTCTTGGCCGCCACGATCGCCGTGGCCCGCTCCTTCTCGCTGCGCACCGCGCCCGTGAGATGCGCGATACCGTTGCGGACGACGACGTTGAAGCGGCAATGCTTGCAGGCGGCCTGGTCGAGTGAATCGAGGATGGCGTTGCGGATCCCGTCATCGTCAGGGGTGGGGCCTGGAACGGCAGTGGCGAGGTCGGCCACGGTTTGCAGGAAATCCGTATGGGTCACCACGCCGGCCAGCCGGTCGCCACTCATCACAGGGAGACGCTTGATGTTGCGCTTCTCCATGATCTCGGCGATCTCCGCCAGGCTGGCATCGACGCTGACCGTGACCGGAGGCTGGCTCATGATGTCGCCAACCGTACGGCCGTGGGAATGGACGAAGTCGGCGCCGATGCGGCCGCGGCCGACCAGGAGGTCGAGCCAGCGGCCTTGCCTGCGTTCGGTGCCGAGCTCGGCGCGGCGCAGGAAATCACCGTCCGTGACCATGCCGACGAGCGTGCCGGACGCGTCGACCACAGGCAGCCCGCCGATGTGGTTGCGCAGCATGATCCGCGCTGCCTCGGCCACCGGGGTTCCGGGCGTCACCGCGATCACGGATCTGGTCATGATTTGATGAGCGCGCATGTCGTCGTCTCGTGCTGCGATCGCAATTGGCGGAGAATAGCTGCGCGGCACCGCGCGCGCTTGACCAGGATCAATCCGAGGTCGTGCCGCCCTACACGATCCTTGACGTCTTGTTGCCCCAATAGCGGTCGCGCAGCAGGCGCTTGTAGAGCTTGCCGGTCGGCAGCCGCGGCAGCTCCTTCTCGAAATCGATCGAGCGCGGCACCTTCTGCCGCGACAGCGACTGCCGGCAGAACGCGATCAGCTCCTCTTCCAGCTCGGGCCCAGGCATGATGCCCGACATCGGCTGGACCACCGCCTTCACCTCCTCGCCGAGATCGAGGTTGGGCACGCCGAATACGGCGGCATCGGCGACCTTCGGATGCGTGATCAGCAGGTTCTCGCATTCCTGCGGATAGATGTTCACGCCGCCGGAGATGATCATGAAGGTGGCGCGGTCGGTGAGATAGAGATAGCCGTCGGCATCGACATAGCCGACGTCGCCCACGGTGCTCATGCTGCCGTCGGCCGAACGGGCCTCCTTGGTGCGCTCGGGGTCGTTGAAGTACTCGAACGGCGATCCCGTCTTGAACCACACCGTGCCGGCCGTTCCTGTCGGGCACGGCTGCATGGTCTCATCGAGAATGTGCAGGTCGCCGAACAGCACCTTGCCGACGGTGCCGCGATGCGCGAGCCATTCCGCGCTGTCGCAGGCGGTGAAGCCGAGGCCTTCGGTGGCGCCGTAATATTCGTGGATGATCGGCCCCCACCATCTGATCATGTCCTCCTTGACCTGTGCCGGGCAGGGCGCGGCGGCATGGATCGCGACCTCGAGCGAGGAGAGATCATAGCGCGTGCGGATCTCTTCCGGCAGTTTCAACATGCGCGAGAACATCGTCGGCACCAATTGCGTATGCGTGATGCCCCATTGCTCGACCAGTTGCAGGTAGCGCTCGGGGTCGAACGTCTCCATGATGATGGCGGTGCCGCCGACGCGGATGGTGAGGTTGACCGCGGCCTGCGGCGCGGAGTGATAGAGCGGCGCCGGCGACAGGTAGATCATGCCTTCGCGGTAGCGCCACAGTCTTTCCAGGAAGTCGAAGATCGGAAGCTGCTGAACCGGCGGCTGCTCGGGCAGCGGCCGCAGGATGCCCTTCGGCCGGCCCGTGGTGCCGGAGGAGTACAGCATCGCGGTGCCGACGCATTCGTCGGCGATCGGCGTCGCCGGCAGGCCGGCCGTGGCCTCGGCGAGGCCGACGATCCGCTCGCTCTCGCCAAGTTCGTCCCGTCGGCCATCGGCGACGATGCAGAGCTCGATGTCGGGCGCCTCCTTCAGCGCCTCGCGCGCGACGTCGAGCTTGGCGAGGGAGGTGATCAGAAGCCGCGACCGGCTGTTATTGAGGATGTAGGCCAGCTCGCCGGGCGTGAGGTAGGAGTTCACGCAGGTGAAATACAGCCCGGAGCGCTCGCCGGCGCCGCACGCCTCCAGATAGCGGCTGTTGTTCTCCATGAAGATCGAATAGTGGTCGAGCCGCTTCAGGCCGCGTTGGCGGAACAGATGCGCCAGCCGGTTGCTGCGCGCTTCCAACTCGCGATAGGTCACCGCCTCGCCGGTCGAGGCCATGATGAAGGCAGGCTGCAATGGGCGCAGCCGGGCGTGCTTGCCGGTGTACATGTGTCCTCCTGCCGATGCGCGCAGCTCGCCGCGGCGCGGCGCGCAGGCGGGAGGAAGGCGCCTGCCGCGGCACCTCGGCATGGCGACGCGATGCAGACGGTGCTGCCTCACGCGTCCAGGCGGTTTCCTTCCCTGCGCACCATCCCGGCGGGACGGCTCGTTGTTTGGACGCGAATGTAGCGGAGGAGCCTGCGTCTCTCAACATGGCTGTCAGCCGATTGGCTGAGGCGGGAAGGGATGGGCGTGGCCGGGGTTCTGGCATAACATGAGCGCGCATTCCAACGAATGACATCTCAAGACCAAGACATGCGGGGAGAGACCATATGAAATCGGGTTTGCTGGCTTTTGCGGCCGTCGGTGCGCTGCTGGCGGCGGCGCCGGCGTCGGCGCAGGTCAAGATCGGCATCCTCAACGACCAGTCCGGCGTCTATGCCGACTACGGCGGCAAATATTCCGTCGAAGCGGCCAAGATGGCGATCGAGGATTTCGGCGGCGAGGTGCTGGGGCAGAAGGTCGAGCTGGTCACCGCCGACCATCAGAACAAGCCCGATCTCGCCTCGTCGATCGCGCGGCGCTGGTACGACACCGAGGGTGTCGACATGATCACCGAGCTGACGACCTCCTCGGTCGCGCTGGCGATCCAGGATCTGTCGAAGGAGAAGAAGAAGATCGACATCGTCGTCGGTGCCGCGACCTCGCGCATATCGGGCGATGCCTGCACGCCCTACGGCTTCCACTGGGCCTATGACACCCGCGCGCTCGCGGTCGGCACCGGCGGCGCGCTGGTCGAATCCGGCGGCGATACCTGGTTCTTCATGACCGCCGACTACGCCTTCGGCTATGCGCTGGAGAAGGACACCAGCGACATCGTGACGTCGAAGGGCGGCAAGGTGCTGGGCTCGGTGCGCATCCCGCTCAACTCGTCGGACTTCTCCTCCTTCCTGCTGCAGGCGCAGAGCTCGAAGGCCAAGATCATCGGGCTTGCCAATGCCGGCCTCGACACCACCAACTCGATCAAGCAGGCGGCCGAGTTCGGCATCGTCAAGGGCGGGCAGAAGCTCGCCGGCCTGCTGATGACCCTGTCCGAGGTGCATGGTCTCGGGTTGGAGGCGGCGCAGGGCCTGATCCTCACCGAAGGCTTCTACTGGGATCGCGACGACAAGTCCCGCGCCTTCAGCGAGCGCTTCATGAAGCGCACCGGCCGGATGCCGAGCATGATCCACGCCGGCACCTATTCCGCGACATTGTCCTATCTGAAGGCGGTGAAGGCCGCCGGAACCAAGGACTCCGACGCGGTGGCGGCGAAGCTGAAGGAGCTGCCGGTCGACGACGCCTTCGCGCAGGGCAAGGTGCTCGCCAACGGTCGCATGGTCCACGACATGTACCTGTTCGAGGTCAAAAAGCCGTCGGAATCGAAGAAGCCGTGGGACTACTACAAGCAGCTCGCCACGGTGCCCGGCGACAAGGCGTTCTTCACCGCCAAGGAGAGCGGCTGTCCGCTGACGAAGTGATCGTCACACCATCGCCGTCGTCGCGGCGAAAGCCGGGACTACGGCGATGGGTGCAGCAATCAGCCGTGCAGCATCCGCCACAGGATGGCGATCAGCGCGCCGGCGAGGAGTACGGATGCGGCGAGCGCCTGCACGCCGAAACCGGGGCCGCGCTTCTCCGCGGCCTTCGCATAGGACACCATGTACATCGCGCGACCCGCGATCCAGACGAGGCCGATCAGGGCCGCGATCGGGTCGCTGACATAGATCGCGAACAGCCACAGCGCCGGCAGGAAGATCGGCATCCATTCCAGCGTGTTCACTTGCACGCGATAGGTGCGCTCGAAATCGAGATTGCCGGTGACGGCCGGCGCCTTGACGCCGAACCTGGCGCGCGCTTGCGCGACGCGGACCCCCATGTAGAAATACAGCATGAGCGCGAGCACGGTGACGAGTGCGGTGAAGTGATACATGCGCGGTTCCCCCTGATGACGGCTTGTTAATATCCCGTCAGCTCGAGATAGCCCACCCCGGTGTGGCTGCCCTTGAAGCTGATCGGTCCCTCCCAATACGGCACGCGGGTGCCCATCCAGGCCCTCGAGTTGAGCGGCGCGGTATCGATGGCGATGCCGAGCGCTGATATCTCGACGCGCCAGCCGACCGGAAGCCTGCGTTCACCGATCGCGACCGTCTCCTTTGGCGTCATCACGATGCCCCCGGGGCCGAGCGCGCGCGAGACGCCGTCGGCCGTGATCCAGGTGCCGGACGTGTAGTCGCCATTGCCCTGCCGCATCCGGTACAGCATCAGCTTCTCGCCGCCGGAGAAATGCAGCGCGAACCAGTCCCAGCCGCTCTGGTCGGCGGCCAGCGGCTGGCTGCTCCATTCGCGGTCGAGCCAGGCCACGCCTGTCACCTCGACCGGCGTGTCGTCGAAATTGATCTGGCCGCGGGCGCGGTAGAACGGCTGGCTGTAATAGTAAGACGCCTGGCCGCGCTCGGATTTGCGGCTGTAGCCGCCGATGCCCTGCAGCACCACCGGACGGTGCGCCTCCAGATGCAGCGCGTAGGAGAAGTCCGGCCCGGCGGCGGTCATGTCGAGCGGCGCCAGCGATCGATCGTCGGTCGCGGCGGTGCCGCGCAGCTGCCAGTCATCGATCCAGGCCTGGAACGGCTTGGCCTCGACGCCGGCCTGGCCGACGCCGCCGCGCGCGAATTTCTCGGCGGAGCGATGGCTGTCCGCGCGCGTCACCGCGGCATGCGCCATCCAGAGCTGCTGATTGTCGAACCCCTCGGCTTGCAGTCCGGGCCGCGCCGCCGAGCGGAACAGCGTCCATTGCAGGCCATAGGCCTTGCCGCTGCTATCGTTGAGGTTTGCGGTGACGTACCACCACTCGATGCGGAAATCGTCGTGCGGCCCGTGATCCGCAGGGAAGCCGAACTCTCGTCCGGGCGTCACCGGTGCAAAGCCGTCGGCGCTGTCGCTCAGGCCCGCAAAGCCCTGTGCATGTGCGAGGCGCGGCAGTGCCAGCAGGCCGAGCCCGCCGATCAGGCCGCGCCGCGTGATCGTCGTTCTAGCGCTCAATGGTGAACGTCCTGACCAGATCGGCCGGCTGCATCCGGGCCAGCCGCAGCACCGGTAGCAACGAGGCGATCACCGCCGCGACCAGCGTGACGACCAGCAGCCGGATGAGCTGCAGCGGGAACACGTCGAACGGCAGCCGCCAGCCGAACGCTTTGACATTGACGATCGCGATCAGGCACCACGCCACGACGAGCCCGAGCGGCAGCGCGAGCAGCGCGGTCAGGCCGGCGAGCGACAGCGTCTTCAACAGCTCGACTTCGGCGAGCCGCCGCCGCGTCAGCCCGATGGCCCATAAGGGTGCGAGCTGCGGCAGCCGCGAGTTCGCCAAGGTCAGCAGGCTGGTCAGCAGCGCGATCGCGGCGACGCCCAGCGTGAAGGTGTTGAGCGCGCCGGTGACCGCGAAAGTGCGGTTGAAGATCTGCTTCGACTCCTGCTTCACGGTGGCTTGGTCGATGACGTTGCGGCCGTCCAGGCCGAATTTGTCGGTCAGCGCGCTGATCAGTCCCGGCACGTCGGCCGGCGCCGCGCGCACGGCCATGCGCGTGATGGGCGTCGCCGGGAAGCGGCGCGTCAGCGCGGCGACGTTGACCGTGATCTGGCCCTTGGGATTGCCGTAGTCGGCATAGATCCCGGCGATCGTGATGCGCCAGTCGCCGCCGGATGCGGGGAGGTCGATGCTGTCACCGACGGACAGATGGAGCCGGCGCGCCAACTGCTCGCTGACGAAGCCGGCGTCGCCGCGCACCAGCTGCTTCCAGGCGCTGTCGCCGGCCTGCAGCAGCGGCCAATGGTCGCGATAGGTGTCGTGATCGGGCAGGCCGAGAATGTCGATCGGCGCGCCCGCCAACTGCGTTTCGGCGCGTCCGCCCGGCAGCACGGCCTGGACATCGGGCCGCGCGCGCAGCCAGGTCTGGATGTCGCGCGCCTGCGCTTCATCCGCGGCGCTGACGTAGACGTCGGCGGCGAGCCGGCCATCGAGCCAGACCAGGAAGGTGCGGCTGAAGGTCTCGACCATCGTGGCGACGCCGACATTGACGGCGAGCGCGAGCAGCAGCGCCATCAGCGCCAGCGACAGGCCCGAGATCTGCTGGCGGCTGTCGGCCCAGAACCATTGCGCCAGCGCCGCGCGCGCGCCGCGCTCGCCGAGCCGCAGCACCAGCTCCAGGATCGCGGGCAGCAGCAGCGCCGCGCCGAGCATCATCGCCGCGAGCACGCCGAAGCCAGCCAGCAGCGACTGCCCGAGCCACAGCAGCAGGCCGGCGGCGACGAAGAAGGCGAGCGCGACCGCGCTCTGCAAGCGCAGCCAGCGCCGCTGCGCCTCCTGCCACGCATAGGGCTGCGCGGTGGAGAGGATCGGCAGCCGCATCGATTTGATCAGGCTGGTCGTCGCGGCTGCGAGCGCGCCGGCGATGCTGATGACGAGGCCCGCAAACCACCATTCCGGCTGCAGGCTGAGCTCGCCCGGCACCTGCGCGCCATACAGCCCGCGCAGCGATACCGCCACGTTCGGCAGCAGCGCGGCGGCGATGACGTAGCCGCACACCAGCCCGACGAGCCCTGCCACCAAGGCAAAGGCGATGAGCTCGCCGATCAGCACGCCGTTGAGCTGGCGCGCCGACACGCCGCAGGCGCGCAAGGTGCGCAGCACCGGCAGGCGCTGCTCGAAGGCGAGGCCGATGGCGGAATTGACGATGAACAGGCCGACGACGAAGGACAGCAGGCCGAAGGCGGTGAGGTTGAGGTGGAAGCTGTCGGTCAGTCGCTCCAGGTCGGTCTCGGCCTCCGGCTGCACGAGCTGTAGCCGGCCGCCCGCGAACGACTGCAACGGCGGCCGTTGGACCGACGTCTTGCCGACCAGCAGCCGCGAAATCTGGCCGGGCCTGTCGAGCAGCCGCTGCGCGTCGCTGATATCGACCACGAGCACGCCGGGCGCGAGCTGCTGCTGCGCCATCAAGGGTGGCAGCAGGGCGTCGTTGCTGAGCCGCGGCGCCGTGCCGTCTTTCAGTCCGAGATCGGCCAGCGTCTCCGGCGAGATCAGCGTGCGATGTGGCGGTGTGAGAAAGGCCTCGAGCTCGCTGCGCCCGACCATCGGCGCATTGCCGACCTCCCGGGGGATGCTGAACGGCTCGATGCCGAGCAGCCGCACCGAATGGCCGTCGATCTGCACGCGGCCCTCGAGCACCGGCGACACCGGCCAGCCGGCGCGGCGCAATTCCGCGAACACGCTCTGCGGCAGCATCTTGCCGTCGGTCGCGACCAGCATCGGCGTGCGCGCGCCGCCGAAGATCGCCGCGGCGCGATCATAGGAGCTGCGCGCCTGCTGGTTCAGCGCCTGCACGCCGCTCCACAGCGCGGTCGCCGAGATCAGCCCGATCAGCAAGGTCGCGAGCTGCATCGGATGCCGGCGCCAGTGGCTGAGCAGCACGGCGAGAATCCACAGCGCGCGCCTCATGCGATGCGCCCACCATGCAGGTGGACGCGGCGGTCGAGCATCGCCGCGAGCCGCGCGCTGTGCGTCACCATCAGGAAGCCGCAGCCGGTGCGCGCGACGAGGTCGCGCGTTAGCGCCATCACCTCGTCGGCGGTGTCCTCGTCGAGATTGCCGGTCGGTTCGTCCGCGAGCAGCAGGGCCGGCTTGACCGCCAGCGCTCGGCCGATCGCGACGCGCTGCTGCTGTCCGCCCGACAGTTGCTCCGGATAGCGCTTGAGCAGCGACTTCAGCCCGAGCCGCTCGACGAGCTCGGTGTGCCACGCCGGATCATGCCGACCGGCCAGCCGCGCCTGGAAACTGAGATTGTCCTGAACCGACAGGCTCGGCACCAGATTGAACTGCTGGAACACGAGGCCGAGCCGCTCGCGCCGGACCGCCGCGCGTGCCGAATCGTCGAGCGCCCCGACCGAAACGCCGTCGAGCAGAATGTCGCCGCCGTCGGCGGCATCGAGCCCGGCGATGAGATGCAGCAGCGTGCTCTTGCCGGAGCCGGATTCACCGGTCAGCGCGACGCGCTCGCCGGAGGAGACGTCGAGGTCGACGCCACGCAGGACGTGGATCGGCTCGCCGCCGGATCGATAGGACTTGGTGAGATGACGGACGCTGAGCACGAGCATGATCGGGGTTGTTGCGTCACAACATAACAAGGGCCAACGCGAACATCACGCGCTCGTTCTTCATGACGCCCCTGATGTGATGCCGGCCGCGCGCAATCAGGTTGCGAGGGTATCGCGATGCAGCCCAAGAGGGCGGATTCCCGCGTTGCAGCAATAACTTAGCGCGCCAGCCGGTTGCCTGCGAAGCCGCTTCGTGGGTAGCATCGTCAAAACGCCCGGACGACAGGGGCGGATCATGACAGAATGGGGAAGGACCATGGCCGCGCCAACGACGCTGAAGGGCACATCCCGCGCAAGCGCGACACCGAAAGGCGCCTGGAAGATCACCTTCCTGCTGTTCCTGTTCATGCTGGTGAACTTCGCCGACAAGATCGTGGTCGGGCTCGCCGGCGTGCCGATCATGACCGAGCTCAATCTGAACGCCGAGCAGTTCGGCCTGCTTGGATCATCCTTCTTCTTCCTGTTCTCGATCTCGGCGATCGTCGTCGGCTTCGTCGTCAACAAGGTGCCGACGCGCTGGGTGCTGCTGGTGCTGGCGCTGATCTGGGCGCTCGCGCAATTCCCGATGGTGGGCACCGTCGGCTTCACCACGCTGCTGATCTGCCGCATCATTCTCGGCGCCGGCGAAGGTCCCGCGGCGTCCGTCGCCGTTCACGCGGTCTACAAATGGTTCCCCGATGAGAAGCGGGCGATGCCGACCGCGATCCTGTCACAGGGATCCGCCTTCGGCGTCATCCTCGCCGTGCCCGCGCTGAACTGGATCATCGTGAATCACGGCTGGCACTATGCCTTCGGCGCACTCGGCGTGGTCGGGCTGATGTGGAGCGTGGCGTGGCTGTGGCTGGGCAAGGAAGGGCCGCTGGCGGAGGTCGAGCTCGCCGGATTGCGCGAGCGGCGCGTTCCCTATCTGCAACTGCTGACGTCGCGGACCTTCGTCGGCTGCGTCGCCGCGACCTTCGGCGCCTATTGGGCGCTGTCGCTCGGGCTGACCTGGTTCACGCCGTTCCTGGTGAAAGGCCTCGGCTTCTCGCAGCAGCAGGCCGGCTTCATCTCGATCCTGCCCTGGATCTTCGGCGCGTGCGTGGTGCTGACCACGGGCTTTGTGTCGCAGACGCTGATGGCGCGTGGCGTCTCCACGCGCATGGCCCGTGGCGTGGTCGGCGCGACGCCGCTCGTGATCGGCGGCGGGCTGATGGCGATGATGCCGCATGTCGACGCCGCTTCGGCAAAGATCGCACTGCTCGTGGTCGGATCGGGATTGTGCGGCTCGATCTACGTCGTCTGCCCGCCGATGATCGGCGAGTTCACCCCGGTCACGCAGCGCGGCGCCGCCATGGCGATCTACGGCGCGCTCTATACGCTCGCCGGCATCGTTGCGCCCCTCGTGATGGGCAAGATGATCCAGGCCTCTGGCAGCCTGCTCGAAGGCTACATGTCCGGCTTCACCATCAATGCTGTCATCATGGTGATCTCCGGCCTGCTGGGTCTGGCGCTGCTCTGGCCCAACAGCGAGCGTGCCCGCCTGCAGGCGCAGCAGGGTGTGGCGCCGGAATTTGCGTGATACAACCCCCGCCCGGGGTCATCAGGAGGCGGCCTCGCATTCACCCGCGTGAGGTCCCGCATGATGCGCCTGTTCTCTCATATGCTGCAGTACTGGCGCGGCGTGCGATGCCTGACGATCGAGGACTTCTCGGGCGCCATCTTCCACTTCAGCAAGGTGGTTCAGCTCAACCCGCGCAACCATTACGCTTACCACAATCGCGGCGTGGCGCTCCAGGGCATGGGCAGCTACGCCAGCTCGATCGAGGATTTTGGTCTCGCGCTCAAGCTCAAGCCCAACGCGCAGACCTACGGCGCCCGCGGCGTGTCACGCAAATTCCTCGGCGACTTCGACGGCGCCATTGACGACCAGACGCGCGCTCTCGCGCTCGAGCCCAGGCTCGCGGCGGCTCATGGTGAACTCGCGTACCTTCATCATGTGAAGGGCGATCTGGATCGCGCGATCGCCCAGAGCACGACAGCAGTCGGCCTCGCGCCCAAAGACCCGGTCATGCATCGGGGACGTGGCTATATTCAGTTCTGCCGCGGCAGGTTCGAAGCCGCGGCAGCTGACATGGAACGATCGCTCGCGCTCGAGTTCGAGCCCTATGCGGCCCTGTTTCGTTACCTGTCGCTGGCTCGGTTGCCGGGGCGCGCCAGGCCAGATCTCGCTTCTTTCGCGGCGTACTGGGCGGCGGGGCAGTGGCCCTGGCCTGTGTTCGATCTTCTCATGGAGCGTTCGACGGCGCAGCAGCTGTTGAACGCGGCGGCAACGGCTCCAGAACAGGCTGAAGCCTATTTCTACATCGGTGAGTGGCATCTCCTGCACGGCCGCAAAGACGAGGCCGGCAGGGCACTCGAGATCGCGCTGCGCTCGTTGCCACCCTGGTTCAACGAGCATCCCGCCGCGCAAGCCGAGCTTGCAAGGCTTGCCGAGACGGTCGCCGCGGCCAGTTGACGTCTCAGCTCAGCTGGCGCGCCCCCCTGACCAGCCGTCCCGGGCGTGCGCCGGTGGCCTCGCCGTGGCGGCGCGTCACCACGCCCGACACGATCGTCGCATCATAGCCGTCGACCTCCTGCATCAGCCTGCGCCCTCCGACCGGCAGGTCGTAATGTACCTTGGGCGGATGCAGGTGCAGCCGTCCGTAGTCGATCACGTTGACGTCCGCCTTGTAGCCCGGTGCGAGCAGGCCGCGATCGTCGAGGCCGACCGAGAGCGCGGTCTTGCGCGACTGCGCGGCGACGACGAAGGGAATCGACAGTCTGTCGCCACGCTTGCGGTCGCGGGTCCAGTGCGTCAGCAGATAGGTCGGGAAGCTGGCATCGCAGATGATGCCGCAATGCGCGCCGCCGTCGCTGAGGCCGGGCACGCTGCGCGGGTCGCGCAGCATCTCGTAGGTGGCATCGAGATTGCCGTCGGAATAGTTGAGGAACGGCACGTAGAGCATGCCGCGCCCGCCGTCCGTGAGCATCGCGTCATAGGCCAGTTCCTCGGGACGACAGCCGCGCGCGCGGGCCTGGGCGCCGAGTGACCGCTCCGGCGGCTGCTCATAGTCCGGCGGATCGCCGAGCAGATACATCTTGTCGTAGTTCGGCTTGAAGAACAGCGGGTCGTCGGTCGCGCTGGCCTGCTCGCCCAGGATGGCCGCGCGCAGCGCCGGATCGCGCATCCGCGCGACGCGCTCATCCAGCGGCAGATGCGCGATCGCCTGGTAGCTCGGATGCGTCTGCAGCGGGTTGCGCGACAACTCCAGCCCAAGCAGCAGCCCAACCGGGCGCGCCGCGATCTGCGCCGTCACCGACAGGCCGCGCGCGGCGGCGGCGTTGATTTCGGCCAGCGTCTGCCGCCAGCGTTGCGGCGCGCGGTCGTTCTGCGTCACCGAGAACGAGATCGGGCATTTCGTCGTGTCGGCGATGCGCAGCATCATCGGCAGGTCTTCGTGGATGGTGGAGATGTCGAGCACGAATTGCAGCACGCTGCGGCCGGCGCCGTGCATGGCCTGGGCGATCGTCGTCAACTCGTCCTCGCCGGCCTTGAGCGTCGGCGTGTAGTCACCGGTCGATGTCCGATGGTTGAGCGTGCGCGAGGTCGAGAAGCCGAGCGCGCCGGCCTTGACCGCATCGCGCGCCAGCGCCGCCATGGCGCGGTTGTCGTCGGCGGTGGCCGGATCGCGGCGCGCGCCGCGCTCGCCCATGACATAGACGCGCAGCGCCGCATGCGGCAGCTGCGCGCCGATGTCGAGATCGAATTCACGCTTGCCGAGCCACTCCATGTAATCCGGAAAGCTCTCCCATTCCCAGGGAATGCCGGCTTCGAGCACCGGTTCGGGGATGTCCTCGACGCCCTCCATCAACTGGATCAGGCGCTGATGATCGGCCGGCCGGCACGGCGCGAAGCCGACGCCGCAATTGCCCATGATCGCGGTGGTGACGCCGTTCTGCGACGACGGCGAGATGTCTTGGCTCCAGGTCACCT
Source organism: Bradyrhizobium sp. HKCCYLRH3059 (assembly GCF_051168035.1). Lineage (NCBI taxonomy): Bacteria > Pseudomonadati > Pseudomonadota > Alphaproteobacteria > Hyphomicrobiales > Nitrobacteraceae > Bradyrhizobium > Bradyrhizobium sp. HKCCYLRH3059. Next base: position 142,237 of record NZ_JBNPUF010000005.1, read on the forward strand.
GGCCGTCGTAATGGGTGTGAACGTCGACGAAGCCTGGTGTCACGAGTTTGCCGCGCGCGTCGATCTCCTCCCGGCCGGTCGCATTGACCTTGCCGACGGCGACGATACGGCCGTCCGCAATCGCCACATCAGCTTCGTAGAGTTCGCCGCCCGAGCCATCGGCAACGGTTCCGCCGCGGATCACGAGATCTGGCTGCGTCATGGCGTGTCTTCCCCGGGTGTTGTTGTTGGCCGCATCATCGGCGGGAAGGCGATGATGTCAACACGCGGGGATCAGGCAGCAGCGTTGCGCCGGCGCAGGTGACGCGAGCGCCGTAGGGTGGGCAAGGCGGCGCGCGCCCACCATTCTCAGCGGTGATTTCTGGCGGACGGTGGGCATGCTTCACGTTGCCCACCCTACGAAGACTGCTACGCCTTGGCCTTTTTCGGCTCGGTGAAGAACGCGAGCACGATCGTCAGCAGCATGAACACGACGGAGGCGCCGAACACCCAGCGCGGCGCGTTCATGTCCATGATCCAGCCGAACAGCAGCGGGCTGACCACGCCGGCGAAGTTGAAGCCGGTCGACACGATGCCGAAGGCGCGGCCGGCGGCACCCGGCGGGGCGGCATTGCGCACCAGCATGTCGCGCGACGGCGCGATCACGCCGCTCATGAAGCCCGCAACCAGCATGATCGCCGTGAGCAGCACGGTCGGCAGGTTGATGAAAGTGATCATCAGCACCAGCACGGCGTTGATCGCATAGGCGACGGCCGCGACCAGGTTGTGATGGCGGATGCGGTCGGCGAGCTGGCCGCCGGCGAGCACGCCGACGGCGCTGGCGCCGAGGAACGCGGTCAGTGCGATGTTGGCGGTCGAGAACGAGATGCCGTAGCCGTTCATGAGCGCGACAACGCCGAAGCTGGCGATGCCGGCGTTGGACAGGCTGAGCAGCATGAAGAACACGGTCAGCAGCATCAGCATCGGCGTCAGCAGGCTGGGCTGTTTGACCTTGCTGCCGTCGGCGCTGGTGTGATGCGGATGCGGCGGCACCTCGGGCACGTTGCCGACGAGCAGCAGCAGCGCGGCGAGCGGTCCGACCAGGCCGGCTGCGATCAGCGCGCCGGAGCCGCCGACGGTGGTGACCAGCGCCGCCATCACGGCGGGCGCGACGGCGCCGCCGAGATAGCCGGCGAAGGTATGCACACCGAACGCGCGGCCCATGCGCTTCTCTTCCATGTGTGCGGCCAGCAGCGCGTAGTCGGAAGGATGGTAGACCGCGTTGGCGAGGCCGAGCAGCACCGCCGAGACGACAAGGCTGGCATAGCTCAGGTAGACGCCGAGCATCGCCAGCGACAGGCCACCGAGCGTCAGGCCGATCAGCAGGATGCGGCGGGCGCCGGCGCGGTCGACCAGATAGCCGACGGGCGCCTGGGTCAGGGCCGAGACGACCGCGAACACGGTGAGCGGAAAGCCGAGCTCGATGTAGCCGACGCCGAGCTTCTCCTTCAGGTAGGGAAACAGCATCGGCAGCACCAGCATGTGCAGATGGCTGACCCAGTGCGCCAGCGAGATCAGCGCCAATGTGCGCAGCGGCGAGGCGGTCCGGACCGGAGCATGTTGCGGTGCGGCGAGAACGTCAGCCATGGTCGATCCGTTGGCCCCCGGCGTCAGCGATGGAAAGGAGGGCGCGTTGCCGGCAAACCGCCGATGCTCCCGAAATCAGGGGCGCGCGCGACACAACGCCACACTATCGGAATGCGGTTCATTGTCCATGAACGCCCGCGCATGGCACCTGCGCGCCGCGGCCGGCGTTTGCGGGCTGGGGTAGAGGAAACACGGCAGGGTGCCGGCTTTGCATGCATCCGCGCTGAGGGAGCCACTCCGCATCGTCAACCTCGGTGTCATCCCCGCACACGGGGATCCATAACCACCGGCGGATGTTTGTTACGATGCAGGTTCAACGTGCAGCCTGCCTCAAGACAGATCACGCGGTATCGGTCCCGGGTCGGCGTCCACCGACGCTTCGCGTCCGCGGGCTTGCCCGGGACGACAGCGGAGTGTGAGGGCGCCGCCAAGGGCTGCCGAAAGGTGGGAGAGCGTGACCTCCTACGGCACCACCGGCCCGCCGGCCTTTTTCCACGCGTCCAACCCGCCTTCAATATGCGCCGTATTCGCCAGCCCCGCCGCCTGTGCCGTCTGCACCGCCATCGCCGAGCGCTCGCCATAGGCGCAGAAGAACACAATGCGGCGGCCGGTGGCGGCGGCGACCTCGCGCAGCATGCCGCCCGGCTTGAGATTGTCCTCGATCGCAGGATAGGGCGCGTGCAGTGCGCCGGACAGCGTGCCGTGCTTGGCGCGCTCCGCGGCTTCGCGCAAATCGACCAGCAGCACGTCGGGGCGTCCCAGGCACTCGATCGCCTCGCGTGCCGACAGCGACAGGCCCCGCTTCGCCAACTCCTCCTGATGCAGCCCGACGCGCATGTTGGCGGGCACCGCGACATCCATCATCTTCGGGTTCGGCAACTTCAGATTCGCCATCAGCGCGACGTAGTCGTCGACCGACTTGACCTGCAGGCGCGGATTGTAGCGGCGCTCCTCGCCGATCGTGGAGACGGTGTCGCCCTTGTAGTCGTGTGCGGGATAGACCAGCGTGTCGTCGGGCAGCCGCAGCAGCTTGTTGAAGATGGAGTCGTACTGCTGCCGCGCATCGCCGTTCTGGAAATCGGTGCGGCCGGTCCCTCGGATCAGCAGCGTGTCGCCGGTGAAGACGCGGTCGCCCAGCGAGAAACTATAGGAATCGTCGGTGTGCCCGGGCGTGTACATTACTTCCAGGCTGATGCCCTCGATGGCGATCCGGTCGCCCTCGCTGACACGCATCGCCACCACGTCGGCCTTGGTCTGCTCGCCCATGATGGTGACGCAATGGGTTCGGTCGCGCAAAGCGCCGAGGCCGGTGACGTGATCCGCATGCAGGTGGGTGTCGACGGCCTTCACCAGGCGCAAATCGAGCTCGCGCAAAAGCTGGCAGTAGCGCTCGACCTTCTCCAGCACGGGATCGATGATGACGGCCTCGCCGCCGCTGCGGCTGGCGAGGATGTAGCTGTAGGTGCCGGAGACGCTGTCGAACAATTGGCGGAAGATCATCAGCGCCTCCTTCCGATCTGGATCATCGTGGCATTAGCACGACCGGCCCGATGTCACCAATGCGGCGAACGCTCGGTAGGTCGGATTGCATCGCGCAATCCGCTGTCACGACTGCGATGCAAATCCGGGATTGCCGTCGACACCCGAGAGCGTGACCTTGTTCGTTCCGACCAGCACCAGTTGGCCGTTGCGCAGGTGGTTGGCCACCACGTCCCACACCGGCTTGCCGTCCTGCGCGTTCATCGAGGCCCAGCCGGCGACCTTGTAGCTCTTGCGGGCGTCCAGCGGCCGGCCATCGTCGAGCGTGAGATCGGAGATGCGGCGGCCGATCGGCTCGGCGGGCGCGCAGCGGTAGGATAGCCCTCCGGTTCGCACCATGTCGCCGCCCTGCTGCAGATAGGGGTCGGCGTTGAACAGGTTGTCGCAGACGTCCTCGAGCACGTCCTTGATCTCTGCGCCGGACATCCGCTGCACATAGGTCTCGGGATAGGTGATGGCGGTCTGCGCCAGCACGTCCTCGAGCAGGATGGATTGGTTCGCAAGCAAGGTCGGACCCCAGCGGAATCCGGGAGACAGCGCAATCTCGGCATCGAGCTCGCGGCGCAGCGCCGCGCAGATCAGGTCGTCGGTCGCGCCTTCGAAATTGCCGCGCCGGTAAAGCAGCCGGTCGGACGTCGCGAGCTTCTCGCTCCAGGCCGCGACCTGCGGCTGCTGCGTCTGATCGATCAGCGCCTGCATCGCCGGGTCCGGTTTCAGCAGCTCCGAGTAGACGGGCAGCAGCCGGTAGCGCGCATCGGCGACGCGGCCCTTGCCGACGTCGAGATCGAGCACGGCGAGGAATTTGCCGTTGGAGCCGGCATTGGTGACGAGCGTTGCGCCCTTGGAATTGCTGACCGCGACCGGCTGCGGAACCGCGTCATGGGTATGGCCGCCGAGGATGACGTCGATGCCGGTGACGCGGCTCGCCAGCTTGAGGTCGACATCCATGCCGTTGTGCGACAGCAGGATCACGGCATCGACCTTGTCGGCGCCGCGCAGGCCATCGACCAGCTTCTGCAGTTCCTCCTCGCGGATGCCGAACGTCCAGTCCGGCGTGAAGCGGCGCGGATGCGCGATCGGCACGTAGGGAAAGGCCTGGCCGATCACGGCAATACGGGCGCCGCCGATCTCCTTGATGGTGGCCGGCTTGAACACGCGGCCCGATCCGGGATCGTACGCCTTGGCGTCGTTGAACGCCGCCTCCTCCGTCAGGAACACGTTCTGCGCCAGGAATTCGCCCTTGAAGCGGGCGAGGTTGGTGCGCAGCGCCTCCTCGCCATAGGTGAATTCCCAATGCCCGGTCATGGCGTCGATGCCGAGCAGGTTGGCGGCGCTCACCATGTCGGCGCCGCGCATCGCATTGGCGAGCCCGGTGCCCTGCCAGAGGTCGCCGCCATCGAGCAGCACCGAGCGATGGTCGCCGGCATCGGCGCGCAGCTTGTCGACCAGGGTCTTCAGATGCGCGAATCCACCCATCCGGCCGAAGCGGACGGCGTACTTCTCGAACTCGAACGAGGTGAATGCATAGGCCTCGGCGCTGTCGGGCCGGATGCCGTAGCGGTCGAGGAAGGCGCGCTCGACCAGATGCGGCGGCCGTCCCCACATCTCGCCGATGCCGAGATTGACGCTGGGCTCGCGGAACAACAGCGGGCGAAGTTGCGCATGCGTGTCCGTGATGTGCAGGATGCGCGCGTTGCCGAACTTCTCGATGTCGTAGAGGCTGACGGTGTCGGCGGCGCAGGCGCTGCGCAGCAACGCCGGCGCGGCGAGCGTGGCGACAACTGATGCCTTCAGAAAGTCCCGGCGCCGAATCATGGCTCGCGTCCTAGATCATGATGCGATTCCACGGAATCGCATCATGATCCATCCCTTTGTTTGAGCATGATCTCCACAAACGCCTTCGGCGTTCGTCGCGAGGGAAAACCGGTTGCCACTTCTCCGGATCATGCTCTAGCGGATCTCCATGTCCTTCCAGCGCTGCTTCTCGCTGGTGGCCTGGACGACCGAGGCCTTGGCGAGCGCCTCGGCCTCCTGCGCCGACTTCAGCGCAGAATCGAAATTGCCGGAATCCGCTGCCTTCTTCGCAGCGGTGAGTGCGGCCTGGGTCACGGTCCATTGGTTGCGCAGACGTCCGGCTTCCTTGTTGGCGCTCTCGGCCGCCGCGACAGCCGCGAGATAGTCGGCCTCCGACGCGGCCCGCGCGGAGCCGGCGCCGACCGCTGATACCATCATGGCGAACACGATCTTTTTCATGACGCTTGCTGTCGTGACGTTTTTCATGGCCGCGCTCCAGGTCCTGAAACCGGCAGGCCGTTCGACACGTAGGACAGGTAATATTCGAGGTTGCGGTATTCGTCCGATTGCGGCTCCAGCGGCACGGCGCGTGTCTGGCTGTTGCAGGTGACGAAGCGCCGGCTGATCGTGCCCATGCCGCTCCATTCCGAGCGGTAGATCGGCATCGCGTTGAGGATGCCGAGCGCCGGCGCCAGGATCTCGGCGCGGATCCGCTCCCCCGGGCTCTGCACGTGGCAGCTCGCGCAGGAGAAGTTCAACTGGCCGCGGCGGGTGTAGAAATACTCCTTGCCCTTTTCGAAGGCCTCGAGCGCACGCGGGTCGTCGGGGATCTTGATGTCGAAGCGCTTGCCGCGCGACGTGTACGCCATGTAGGCGGTCAGCGATGCCATCTCGTCCTTGACGTAGGAGTAGGGCTGCTCGCCATTGGCCTCGCGGCAGCGGTTCAGCGCCAGCTCGAGGGTGATGACCTTGCCTTCCTTGTCGTCGAAATAGGGATAGGTCTGGCGGATGCCGATGCCGCCGTTCGGGAAGCAGTCGGCATAGGTCTTGCCGTTCTTGAACGGCTTGGCGAACATCTCCTTGCCGGCATCGAGCGCGAACTCGTAGGGCGGAAACTGCTCCTTCTCCTCCCATTGCTTGCGCATGTCGGCGTTCATCGAATACGGCCCGTTGACGAAATCGTCGAACGCCACCTTCGGAAACTTCTTGACGAAGTAATCCTGGAACGCCTTGGCGTCGGCGGCCGGGTTCGGCTTGTCCGCGGCCGCAGCGCCGGAGGCGCCGAGAGCGAGCGCGGCCGCCACGGTCAGCGCGAGGCGCGGCACCCTCATTGGATCGTCGCCGTCAGGCTGTCGGTCGCGCCCTTGCTGTCGACCCAGCTCACCTTGAGCTCGTCGCCCTTGGCCGCGCCCTTGAAGGCGAACTTGACATAGGGGTCCTTCGACACCGCGGTGCCCCAATCGGCCAGGAACACCGTCTTGTCCTTGTGCACGAAGGTGACCTGCTGGATGTAGTGCGCCGGGATCACTTCGCCCTTGGCGTCCTTGACCAGGCCCGTATCCATCGGGTGCTGAATCAGTGTCTGGACCTCGGCGATGTCGCCATTCAGGACGGCGCGGACGCGGATGCTCGATGCCATGATGATCTCCTGACCTTAGCCGCCGCAGCCGCCGACGGTGACCTTGACCTCCTTGGTCGCGCTATAGAGCTTGCCGCCGGATTCGACGAGCGCGATCACGTTGGAGGTCTTGGCCATCTTGAGCCGGTTCGCCACCGCGGGCACGGTGCCCTCGGGGATGTGGTACGACGCCGCCAGCGCGAACGGATTCTCGCTGACGATGAAGCCGATCGAGGTGACGTTCGGCAGCGACGTCGTCACCGCGATCGGCACCACGCCGCCATTCTCGGCGATCTCCGGCGCGTCGAGCTTGATCTTGTCGGACGCCTCGTGGTCGCGGCCGTACAGCGCCTTGACCGCGTCGCCCGCATTCTTCTGCTTGAAGGCGTCTTCCGGATATTTGTTGTCATTGGTCGCGGCAAACACGGGGGTCGCGTGCAGCACGGCGTTGCCGAGGCCGATCAGCGCGACGAGGCCGGCGCCCTTCAGGAACAGGCGGCGGTGGGCCAACGGGCCGAACGAGGCAGTCATGGCGGTCTCCAAACGGAATCAGAGGGTCTGCAGGAAGTCGACGATGGCGCTGATTTCCTGCTCGGTCAGGATGCGGTTGCGGCCGAACGGCGGCATCACCGTCAGCGGATTGCGCCTGGTCTCGTCGTTGAGAATCGCGATCAGCTCGGCGCGGTCGTATCTCGCCGTGAGGTTCTCCAGCTTCGGACCGATCGAGCCCGGCAGGTCGCCGCCCTTGATCTCGTGGCAGGTCAGGCAGTTGCCCTTGCCGCGGTCGAAGGCGAGCTTCTGGCCGTCGACGGCACCGGACTGGGCGTGAGCGGCCATGGACATGGCGAGCGAGAGCCCCATCGCCAGGGCGGTACGCAGGACAGGTGTGATCAAGGTGGAGTTCCGACGTCTCGGTGATCTCGGCAATATAGGCGCTGCAAAGCATAAAGACCATCGGCTGACAATGCAGCTATGGTGGCCGCAACGCGGTCAACGAGGGCCGTTCATGGGGCGGCCGGGAGAATGGGCATGGCGGAATATGTCGTGGAGTTCGGCCGGGACGGTCGGCCGGTGGAACCGGACGGACGGCTGGACGCGGCCGCGTTCCACCGCAACCATCAGGCGATCTGGGCGGTGCTGGAACGGCTGCTGGCGGGCAAGACCGGCGACGTGCTGGAGGCCGGCAGCGGCACCGGCCAGCACGTCGTGCATTTCGCTTCCCAGCGGCCGGACCTGACGTGGTGGCCGAGCGATCTCAACGCCAACCACCTCGCCAGCATTGCGGCGTGGCGCAGCCATGCCGGGTTGTCCAACATCCGTGATGCCCAGCGCATCGACCTGTCAGATCCCGGCTGGCCGGCGGCGTTCCGCGCCGCGGGCGGGCCGTCGCAGCTCGCCGCGATCTTCTGCGCCAACGTGATTCACATCGCGCCGTGGTCGGTGGCGGAGGGATTGTTCGCCGGCGCCGGGCAGGCGCTGTCGGCGGACGGCGCACTGATGCTCTACGGCCCGTTCAAGCGCGACGGCAAGCACACGGCGGTCAGCAATGCCGTGTTCGATACGTCGCTGCGCGAGCGCAATCCGGACTGGGGCGTGCGCGACATCACCGACCTCGAGGCGCTCGCCGCGCGCCACGGGCTCGCCTTGCGCGAGAGGATGGAAATGCCCGCCAACAACATGATCCTGGTGTTCGCGCGGCTCGCCTGACGAGCCTCTCCGTCATTGCGAGCGAAGCGAAGCAATCCAGACTTCCGTCTTGGCCCTGGATTGCTTCGTCGCCTTCGGCTCCTCGCAATGACGGTAGAGAGTGCTGCTCAATCCATCGCCAGCCCGACATGCCGCGCCAGAAACCGCGTGCCCAGCGTGATGAAGCTGGCGCGCTCACGGTTGTCGGTGCCGTAGCCATGGCCGCCGGCGGCGGGTTCGTAGAACCAGGCGTCGTAGCCCATGGCCTGCAGCTTGGCGGTCATCTTGCGCGCGTGGCCGGGATGGACGCGGTCGTCGCGCCGCGTGGTCGCGATCAGGATCGGCGGATAGGGCTGGCCGGGCGTTGCGGTGTGATAGGCCGAGTAGGTCGACAACCAGCTCCAATCCTGGTCGCTGTCGGGATCGCCATATTCGGCGATCCAGCTCGCGCCGGCGAGCAGCTTGGTGTAGCGGCGCATGTCGATCAGCGGGATGGTGCAGAACAATGCGCCGAAGCGCTCGGGGTAGCGCACCAGCATGTTGGTGATCAGGATGCCGCCATTGGAGCCGCCTTGCGCCGCGATGCGCTTCGGCACCGTGACGCCGCGGCGAACGAGGTCGGCGGCGACCGCTGCGAAATCATCATGCGCGAGCCGCTTGCCCGCATAGCGGCCGGCGTCGTGCCAGGCGGTGCCGAACTCGCCGCCGCCGCGGATGTTGGCCTCCACGAGCGTGCCGCCACGCTCGAGCCACAGCTTGCCCAGCGCCGCATTGTAGGCCGGACGGAGCGTGTGACCGAAGCCGCCATAGGCGCTCATGTGCACCGGCGCGTCGCCTGTGAGCTCGGCCGGCCCGGTCTGGGTGTAGGGAATACGCTCGCCATCCACCGAGATCGCCTCGTGTCGCGTGACGACGTGCCCCTCGGCGCTGAAGGTGCGAGGCGCCTGCTTCAGCACGATCGGCGCGGCCAAGCCCTCGATCAGTAGCAGCGACGGCGGCGTCAGCGGATCCTGGATGTTGGCGAGCAGGTCGCCGTTGCTTTCGGCCTCGTCGGTGTCGAGACGCCAGACGTCCACCGTCGCGATCTCCGGCAGGCCGGGAAGCCGCTCGCAGCGCCACTCCCCCGGTGACGGCGTCCACACCTCGAACCTTGCCCTGAGCTCGTCGAGGATCGACAGCACCAGCCGGTCGCCGGCCCAGGACAGACCCTGCAGCGCGCGTCGCGGCGCGGGCTCGAACACGCGGGTGAAATCGCGGCGCCCGGCAAGGAATGCCGAGAGCCGGAGACCGAGTACCACATCTGCGGGATGGGTGACCTCGCCGACGGTCCAGGGCTGGCGCAGCTTGATGGCCATCCAGTCGCCATGCGCTGACATCCAGCAGTCGGTCGGCAGGTCGAGCCTGGTCCGCGCCCCGCCGCCGTCACCGAGCCATAGATATTGGTTGAAGAAGTCGATGCCCTCGGCAAACCACACCCGCGCCGGCGCGACGCTGCGATCGACACCGACATGCACCCATGTCGACTGACTGCCTTCGGCGGCGAAGATCACCTCCGCCTGCTCGACCGGCTGGCCGCGCCGCCAGCGCCGCACCGTCCGCGCGTAGCCCGACGGCGTCGCCATGCCCGCGCCGAACGCGCTCGCCAGCAGCAGGGTGTCGGCATCGAGCCAGGCGGCGCCGCCCTTGGCCTCCGAGAGCGTGAAGCCGCCCGTCACGAAGCGCTTCGTCGCGAGGTCGAACTCGCGCAGCACCACGGCGTCGCTGCCGCCCCGCGACAGGCTCAGGATGGCGCGCTCATGCGCCGGCGGCAGGCTCGAGACCCCGTTCAGCGCCCAGTCCTCGCCTTCGTCGGCAGCGAGTCGGTCGATGTCGAGCAGGTCCTCCCATTGCGGTTGCGCCTTGCGGAACTCCGCCATCGTCGTGCGCCGCCACAAGCCGCGCGGATGCGCCGCGTCCTTCCATTGATTGTACAGCAGCCCGCCGCGGCGGCTGACGAACGGGATGTTGTCCGGCCGATCCAGGATGGCGGCCAGCGTGTCGCGGTCGCGTTCGAAGGCCGCATCGCCGAACGCGGCGAGCGTGCGCTGGTTCTGCGCCGCGACGAAGGCGAGCGCGCGCTCGCCGTCGATCTCCTCGAGCCACAGATACGGATCGTCATCAGGCGCCGCGATGGTCGGACGATCGTCGATTGACATGGCTCAAGCTCCGCGGGCGCCGTTGACGCGAGAATACAGCCGGCTTGATTAGCCGGGCAGGTCGGGAGTGTCGAATCACGCTCCGTGGCGCGTTCGCTGCCGCATGGCTTGTCTCCGTTCGCGCCCGTTGCCTCGGGCGCGCGCTTCCCGCAATAGTGCGGCTGAACCAGCAAGGCGGGAGCGTGCGTGCCACGCCTCCGGATACCTGAGATGATCGATCTGACCGTGAGCGAAGACACCTCCGATGATGCCCGCGCTCGCCGTAACGTGGCGCGGCTCGCGGCCGCCCAGGCGCTGACCGGCGCCAACTCGGCCGTGATCTTCGCCACCGGCGCGATCGTCGGTGTCACCATTGCCCCGAACATCGGGCTCGCGACGGTACCGATCTCGATGTACGTCGTTGGCCTCGCCGCCGGCACCTTGCCGACCGGCGCGATCTCGCGCCGCTATGGCCGCCGGGCGGCCTTCCTGATCGGTACCGGCTGCGGCGCCGTCACCGGCGTGCTCGGCTGCCTCGCCATCTTGCGCGGCTCGTTCGCACTGTTCTGCCTGGCGACGTTCCTCGGCGGCGTCTATGGCGCCGTCGCGCAATCCTATCGCTTCGCGGCGGCCGATGGCGCCAGCGCGACGTTCCGGCCCAAGGCGGTGTCGTGGGTGATGGCGGGCGGCATCTTCGCCGGTCTGCTCGGTCCACAGCTCGTGCAATGGACCATGGACGTCTGGCAACCCTATCTGTTCGCATTCAGCTATCTGGTCCAGGCGGCGGTCGCGCTGGTCGCGATGGGGATCGTCGCCGGCGTCGATCTGCCGAAGCCTGAAGCTGCCGATCTCCATGGCGGCCGGCCGCTGTCCGAGATCGTGCGCCAGCCGCGCTTCATCGCAGCTGCCCTGTGTGGCACCATCGCCTATCCGGTGATGAACCTGGTGATGACCTCGGCACCTTTGGCGATGCAGATGTGCGGGCTCACCGTGTCGGATTCCAATTTCGGCCTGCAATGGCACATCGTGGCGATGTACGGCCCGAGCTTCTTCACGGGATCGCTGATCGCGCGCTTTGGTGCGCCTGCCATCGTCGCGGTGGGCCTGGGGCTTGAAGCGGTCGCTGCCGTCATCGGCTTGTCGGGCCTGACCGCGATGCACTTCTGGGCCACCCTGGTCATGCTCGGCGTCGGCTGGAATTTCGGCTTCGTCGGCGCCTCCGCGCTGGTGCTGGAGACACATACATCCGCCGAGCGCAACAAGGTGCAGGCGTTCAACGATTTCCTGATCTTCGGCCTGATGGCGCTGGGCTCGTTCTCCTCGGGCCAACTGCTCGCCAATTTCGGCTGGTCGGCGGTGAACCTCGTGGTGTTCCCGCCGGTGCTGCTGGGATTGTGCGTGCTTGCACTGGTGTGGTCGTCGAAGCGGCGCGAGGCAGCGGCGGGCTGACTAAAACGGGCGTAGTAGTAACGAGGTCGCGCCGCACCCACGGTGCGCTCCCCTCCCCCTTGCGGGGAGGGGGCGGGGGTGGGGGTCCACGAACCGTGCTCTCTCAGATTACAAGGATCAAAGTCTCTCGCTCGGCCGAGCGGTGGATGCCCAGCCTTGAGAGCCGATAGCAGTGCAGATTGATAAGGTCGCACCTCACTTCGCGCAGCGCCCGGAGACCCCCACCCCCGACCCCTCCCCGCAAGGGGGAGGGGAGTGCACCGGCATCGTGGCGACAGCGGCGCATCGCAGCTCACGCGCTTCTCACTTCAACTCCGACACCTCGCCCTCCGGCAGGTCGAACTCGAACGCGTTCAGCGTCATCGACACCATCGTGTAGTAGCCGCACAGGCCGATGATCTCGACCAGGCCGCGTTCGCCGAGCAGCGCGATCGCTTCCTTGTAGAGCGCATCCGTCAGTCCATGGCCCTCATGCAGCGACTTGGCGACGTCGTAGATCATCTGTGCCTTGGGATCGGAGAATTCCGGCGTGCGACGGTCGCGGATGTCCTCGATGATCTCCAGGTCGAGCCCGCCGGCCAGCGCCAGACGCTTATGCGCGTACCATTCGTAATGCGCGGTCCAATGCCGCGCCGTCACCAGGATCGCGATCTCCGAGAGTGCTGCCGGAAACACCGTGTCGTAGCGCAGGAAGGCGCCGAGCCGCGTCGCGTGCCGCGCCATCTCCGGGCTGTTCAGCCAGGCCATCATCGGCGGCGGCGGCGAGCCGCGCTTGCTGGCGATCGACTCGTCATAGGTCTGGCGCTGGTCGGCGCTCATTTCGCCAGGCGAAAGAAGTTTCAGGCGCATGTTCGTTTCCTCGTATTTCACGCGGCGGCATCATGACCATAGAACGCCTGGCAAGGCGAGGGCGCCCGCGGCGACATCGATGTTGAATTCCCTGACGCGCTGAGGTTAGGTCGTTCCAAAGACAGCAATCATGGAAACGCGTGAGGACTTGGCATGGCCGATCTTGATACATTCCGCCGCGAAACCAGGGCCTGGCTGGAGGCCAATTGCCCGCCGGAGATGCGCCGGCCGATGACCTCCGAGGAGGACACGTTCTGGGGCGGCCGCAATGCGAAATTTTCCTCCGAGCCGCAGCGCGTCTGGTTCGAGCGCATGCGCGACAAGGGCTGGACCGTGCCGCATTGGCCCAAGGAATATGGCGGCGGCGGCCTCGACGGCGAGGAGGCCAAGATCGTGCGCCAGGAGATGGCGGCGATCGGCGCGCGCGCGCCGATCACCTCGTTCGGCATCTCGATGCTCGGGCCGGCGCTGCTGAAATACGGCACGGACGACCAGAAGCGCGAGCACCTGCCGAAGATCACCGCCGGCCTCATTCGCTGGTGCCAGGGCTATTCCGAGCCGAATGCCGGCTCCGATCTCGCCTCCTTGCAGACGCGGGCCGAAAGCGACGGCGACGACTACATCATCAACGGCCAGAAGATCTGGACCTCCTACGCCAACTACGCCGACTGGATCTTCTGCCTGGTGCGCACCGATCCGGCGGCGAAGAAGCATGACGGCATCAGCTTCATCCTGTTCGACATGACGTCGAAGGGCGTGTCGACCAAGCCGATTCTCCTGATCTCCGGCCGCTCGCCATTCTGCGAGACCTTCTTCGACAATGTCCGCGTGCCCAAGGCGAACGTGCTGGGCACCGTCAACCGTGGTTGGGACGTTGCGAAGTACCTTCTGCAACACGAGCGCGCGATGATTTCCGGCATGGGCGAGCGCGGCGGCAGCCGGCCGCTCGGCCAGGTCGCGGCAGATTCTGTCGGCAGCGATGCGCAGGGGCGGCTCGACGACGCGCTCTTACGTGCGGACATCGCGACCTTCGACGTCGACGAGGCCGCGCTTGCCGCCGCCGCCGAGCGCATGGTCGATCTCGCCAAGGCGGGACAGGGGCATCCGGCGTTCTCGTCGGCGATGAAGTACTACGGCACCGAGCTCAACAAGCGACGCCACGAGCTGCTGATGGCGGCCGGCGGCATCGACGCGCTCGAATGGGAGAGCGAGCGCTCCCATGAAGGCGCGCGTCCCCGCGCCTGGCTGCGCACCAAGGCCAACTCGATCGAAGGCGGCACCTCCGAGGTCATGCTCGGCATCGTCGCCAAGCGTATCCTCGATCTGCCGGGGGCGTAGTTCACCCCTCTCGCCGTCATTCCGGGGCGCCGCGAAGCGGCGAGCCCGGAATCCATAACCACGATCGTGAGTATGGATTCCGGGCCGGGCCCTTCGGGCCATCCGGAATGACGAGACCGAAATTGATTGCCATCGTTGCAACGGGATCTGCCATGCCTCTCCTCCTCACCGAAGAACAATCGATGCTGCGCGACAGCGCGCGCGGCCTGATCTCAGATCACGCGCCGGTGTCGCACCTGCGCAAGCTGCGCGACAGCCGCGACGAGACCGGCTTCTCCAAAGAGCTCTGGGCCACCTTCGCCGAGATGGGCTTTGCCGGACTGCTCGTGCCGGAAGAGCACGGCGGCTCCGGCCTCGGCGCGGTCGAAGCCGGCGTCGTGATGGAGGAAATCGGCCGCACCTTGATGCCGTCGCCGTTTCTGGCGACGTCGGTGCTGTCAGCCTCGGCGCTCGCCCGCGCCGGCTCGGCGGCGCAGAAGTCCGAGTATCTGCCGAAGATCGCCAGCGGCGCGCTGCTCGCCGCGCTGGCGCTCGACGAAGGCGCCAAGCATCGTCCTTTGCACACCGCCCTGCAGGCCGTGCGCTCCGGCAACGGCTTCAAACTGAACGGCGCCAAGGCGATGGTGGTCGACGGCCACGTCGCTGATCTCCTGCTCGTCGTCGCGCGCAGTGCGGGCTCGCCTGGCGATCGCGATGGCCTCACGCTGTTGCTGGTCGATCCCAAGGCCAAGGGCGTGGCGATCGAACGCACCATCATGGTCGACGCGCACAACGCCGCGCGGGTGACGCTCGACAACGTCGAGGTCACCGCGGATCACGTGCTCGGCGATGTCGATGGTGGCGCTGCCACGCTCAGCGCCGTACTCGATCTCGGCCGGGGCGCGGTGGCCTCCGAGATGGTGGGACTGAGCGAGGAGGTGTTCGGCCGCACCGTTGCCTATCTCAAGGAGCGCAAGCAGTTCGGCAAGGCCATCGGCGAATTCCAGGCGCTGCAGCACCGTGCCGCGCAGCTCTATATCGAGATCGAGATCACCCGCGCCGCGGTGCTGAAGGCGCTGCAGACGCTCGACGCCGATTCCGCCGGCGCGACGGCCGCCGTGGCCGTCGCCAAGGCCCGCGCGGGGGCGACCGCGACCCGCGCGGTGCAGGAGGGCGTGCAGATGCATGGCGGCATGGGCATGACCGACCAGTTCGACATCGGCTTCTTCATGAAGCGCGCCCGCGTCTGTGAGGAGCTGCTCGGCGATGCGAACTATCACGCAGCGCAGCTGGCTCAGCTCAGGGGGTACTAAGCAAGGCCGCTTGTCGGCACCCGCCGACTCCACACGCTCAGCTGTCATCGTCCGCGAAGGCGGACGATCCAGTACGCCGAGCGAGTTGTGATTGACCGACAAGCCCGCAGGGTACTGGGTACCCCGCCTTCGCGGCGTACCCAGTAACTATCGACGACAACAGCAGAGTTCGCAAAAAAAGAGCGCGCCATCACCGATGGCGCGCTCTCGTTCGATCAATGATGCATCGCGGTCTTGGCCGGTGGCAGCAGCACCTTGTCGATGACGTGGATGACGCCGTTCGAGGCCATGACGTCGGCCTGCACCACATGCGCGTCGTTGACCTGCACGCCGAAGAAGGTGCCGTCGACGGCCACCGGCTGGCCTTGCGCCGTTTTCACGCTCAGCTTCTTGCCGGCGACGTCGCCGGCCTTCACCGCGCCGGGGATCACGTGATACTTCAGGATCGCGGCGAGCTTGCCCTTGTTCTTCGGCTTAAGCAGATCCTCGACGGTGCCCGGCGGCAGCGCGGCGAACGCCGCGTCGGTCGGTGCGAATACGGTGAAGGGACCCTTGCTCTTCAGCACCGGCACGACACCTGCGGCCTTGGCGGCGGCGACGAGCGTCTTGAACTGACCGGCGCCGACGGCGGTGTCGACGATATCGGCGGCACGTGCCGCGGCTGCTGACATGGAGAGCGCGCCCAGCATCAACGCGCCGGCCACGAACGAACGGAATCCCAGCGTCATTCGAGTTTTTCCCTGTGAACTGAACTGATGAGTTGGCTGATGCGCAAAGGGATTTCGGTACCCCTTGTTCGCCCTGTTGTGCAGGGCCGCATCACCCGACCGGATTGGTCAGGCTCGTTACGATCGCTGCGATTGGCTGGATTTGAGGATGAGTTCACGAACTCGTGAGTGGCTCCCCGAACATCTAAGGCAGATCGCGCGAGAGCCATGGATCCGCGGGACTAATTGCTTTGCGGGAGCATCCGCAGTGCCCGTCGTGCCATTTTGTCGCAACCCGACGGGCGTTGTCTCGTCGGGCAAATCAGCCGCACATTCCCCGCCGTCACGGCCCGCAAGAGGGACGCTTCGCGATCGTTACGAAACGTGGGCCGGTGACGCGATGGACGCATCGGATCGCAGCGCGAGTGATCGCGCCGACGAACGATGGCGATGCGGACGTGAAAGCGCGTGGTCCTGGCGCCCCGATGCTGGCGTCAAGTCGACGGGTGATGATCCCGGGCGGCGACGGTGGCTAACAAGCCGGACACCGAGGAGAGCGCGCCATAAGCGTTAACACCGTCGCGCAGGGAAGGCCGGGTTGTCCCGGCTGAGCCTGTGGTTCTGCCGCCTGCATTTTTTTACGCAGGCGGGCCGCAGGTGCCAGTCGGCACCTGGCCTTCCCTGCGCCCTCGATTTTCGGAGGGTGGAGAATTTGGCAAAGCTCGGGCGCGGAAGACGTCGCGGGGATGATGATGTTTGTTCTGCTCTAAGCACCGGAAAATCAGCCCTCGCGGCGCATATGAATGCGCCCTCTCCCCTTGTGGGAGAGGGCTACACAGAAGCCAACTCCAAGCTTGCTTGGGTGAGGGGTTGGTGCGGAAAATGCAGGTCTGAGTTCGTGGCAACCCCTCACCCGGTTTCGATGCTGCGCATCGAAACGACCCTTTCCCACAAGGGGAGAGGGTGCACCGTTCGTGTCGCGAGAGGCGTGAGACCAGTCGAAGCGAAGCCGACAATTCCGACCGGCGTTCTACCTGATCGGCGGCGCGTACTGGACACCACCCGCGTTCCACAGCTGGTTCATGCCGCGCGGGATCTTCAGCTTCGACTCGCTGCCGACATTGCGCTCATAGACCTCGCCGTAATTGCCGACGTGACGGATCACGCGCGCGGCCCAGTCCTTGGTCAGGCCGAGGTCCTGGCCGTAGCTGCCCTCGTTGCCGACCAGCCGCATCACGTCCGGCTTCTTCGACTTCAGCGCCTCGTCGATGTTCTTGGAGGTGACGCCGAGTTCCTCGGCATTGATCATCGCGTACAGCGTCCACTTCACGATCATCATCCAGTCGTCGTCGCGCTGGCGCACCACGGGCGCGAGCGGCTCCTTGGAGATCAGGTCGGGCAGGATGTCGTGATCGCCGGGCTTCGACAGCGTCAGACGCAGCGCGTAGAGCTGCGAGACGTCGGCGGTGAAGGTGTCGCACTTGCCACTGTCATACGCCTTGATGACGTCGTCGAGCTTGGGATACTTCACCTCCTCGTACTTCATGTTGTTGGTGCGGAAATAGTCGCCGAGGTTGAGCGCGTTGGTGGTGGAATCCTGCACGCAGACCTTGCTGCCGTTGAGGTCGAGCGCCGTCTCCAGCTTGCGCGACCGCGGCACCATGAAGCCCTGGCCGTCGTAATAGGCGACCGCCGGGAAATACAGGTCGTAGTTCTGCTCGCGCGCCATCGACCAGGTGGTGTTGCGCGACAGGATGTCGACCTTGCGGCTCTGCAGCTCCTTGAAGCGCTCGTTGGCGTCGAGCGGCACGAACTTCGCCTTCTTCGGATCATCGAAGATCGCGGCCGCCACGGCGCGGCAGAAGTCGACGTCGAAGCCGCTCCAATTGCCCTTGTCGTCGGGAATCGAGAAGCCGGGCAGGCCGGCATTGACGCCGCACAACACCTCGCCGCGGCGGATGGTCCGCTTCAAGGTGCGGGTGTCGTACATCTCATAGGTGACGGCGAGCGCCGCGACGAGGACGGCGACGGCGAGCCCGATCAGCAGGCCGCCTCGGAAAGTGCGCATGGTGAATCTCTTTCAGAAAATGTCAGGACAAAGCGATGGCTGAATGTCCGGCGGCGGGCGCCGGCGTCACAGTTCCGGCTTCTGCCGCACCACGACCTTGGTGCCGACCGGGACGCGGTCGAACAGGTCGGCGACATCGGCATTCACCAGCCGGAAGCAGCCGGAGGAAATCTTGCTGCCGATCGTCCAGGGCTGGTTGGTGCCGTGGATGCGGTACACGGTGGTGCCCAGATACATCGCGCGCGCGCCCAAGGGATTGCCGGGGCCGCCGGCCATGAAGCGCGGCAGATAGGGCTGGCGCTGGATCATCTCCGGCGGCGGCGTCCAATCCGGCCACTCGGCCTTCTTGGTGATCGACAGCAGCCCCTGCCACTGGAAGCCGTCACGGCCGACGCCGATGCCGTAGCGGATGGCACGTCCGCCCGGCTGCACCAGATAGAGGTGGCGTTCGGCGGTGGACACGATGATGGTGCCCGGCGGCTCGGTGGTGCGGAAATAGACCACCTGCTTGCGCCATTCGGGATCGAGCTCGTAGCCGTCATCGGCGACGAGACCGGGCTGATCGCCGGGGTCCTCGGACTGGGCAAAACTATGCGATGTGGACAGCGCCAGCGCGATGATGGCGCTGGCCGCACAAAGCAGGCGACGGAAACTCGGCATTCAAAGCTCTCCTCAACGGACCCCTGCGAAGCTTGCCCGATCAAATCCACCCGTCAAATTTCAGGAGCATATTCGCAGCAAAGTCAAGGTGAGCGCAGGGCGCACCCGTTGTCATCCGAGCTTCATCCAGAGCCGCAGCAGGAAGGCCACCGCGCCGACGGTCGCCACGCCGGCGAGCCAGAGCGCAACGAACCAGGCGAGGCGCTTCGCGAGGGACGCGGGCTCGGGAGCGCGCATCAGTGATAGCCGCTGTCGTGCCCGACCTTGCCGCGAAACACCCAATAGGCCCAGCCGGTGTAGCCGAGGATCAGCGGCACCAGCACCAGCACGCCGGGCAGCATGATCAGTTGGCTGCGTTCGGGTGCTGCCGCCTGCCAGATCGTGATGCTCTGCGGCACGACGTAGGGATACATGCTGATGCCGAGGCCCGCGTAGGAGAGGAAGAACAGCGCGAGCGCGAGAAAGAACGGCCAGCTATCGTGCCTCTGGGCGAGGTTCTTCATCATCAGCACGGTGACGCCGACGACGGCGAGCGGCACCGGCGCGGTGAGAATGATCGCCGGCCACCTGAACCAGCGGTCCGAATATTGGATCGTGAGCAGCGGCGTCCACAGACTGACGGCGGCAATGGCGAGCAGCATCGCGAACAGCAGGACCCAGCTGATGCGATAGGCCTTGTCGCGCAGGTCCCCCTCTGTCTTCAGGATCAGCCAGGTTGCGCCGAGCAGCGCGTAGCCGACCACGAGCGAGACGCCGGTGAGGAGGCTGAACGGCGTCAGCCAGTCCCACCAGCCGCCAGCATAGTGCCGGCCCTCGACATGCACGCCCTGCAGGATGGCGCCGAGCGCGATGCCCTGCGCGAGCGCCGCGACCCATGACCCGCCGGCAAAGGCGATGTCCCACAGATTGCGTGTGGCGCGGGTGCGCCAGCGGAATTCGAAGGCGACGCCGCGGAAGATCAGGCCGACCAGCATCGCGATCAGCGGCGCATACAGCGCCGGCATCAGGATGGAATAAGCGAGCGGGAACGCGGCCATCAGGCCACCGCCGCCGAGCACCAGCCAGGTCTCGTTGCCGTCCCACACCGGCGCCACGGTGTTGGTGATGACGTCGCGGTCCTGCTTGCCTGGAAACAGCGGGAAGAGGATGCCGAGGCCGAGATCGAAGCCGTCCATCACGACGTAGATGAACACGGCGAGCGCGATGATGAAGGCCCAGAGGGTGGCGAGATCGATGGCGACGCTCATGATCCGACGGCTCCCTGCACGACGCCGGCGGCCGGCGTGATGCCGGCGGTGCGGACCGGCTGCTCGCTGCTCGGGCCCGGCTCGCCGGGATGCGGCGGCTCGGCCATCAGGCGCAGGATGTACAGCACGCCGGCAGCGAAGATGATGAAATACACGATGATGAAGGCGAGCAGCGAGGCACCCACGGCCGGGGCCGCGAGCGGCGAAACGGAATCGGTGGTGCGCAGCAGCCCGTATACGGTGAACGGCTGCCGGCCGGTCTCGGTGGTGATCCAGCCGGCCATGACGGCCATGAATCCCGCAGGTCCCATCGCAATCGCGAAGCGGTGCAGGCCGCGATTGATGTACAGCCGCCCGCGCCAGCGCTCCCACAGGCTGAACAGGCCGAGCGCCAGCATCAGCAGGCCCAGGCCGACCATGATGCGGAACGACCAGAAGGTGATCGGCACCGGCGGCCAGTCCTGCCGCGGCACGGTGTCGAGCCCGGCCATCGGCGCGTCGATCTGGTGCTTGAGGATCAGCGAGCCGAACTTGGGGATCCCGAGTGCCCATTTCAGTTCGCCCTTGGCCTGGTCGGGCCAGCCGAACAGGTATAGCGGCGCGCCGTCCTTGTGGCTCTGGAAATGGCCTTCCATGGCCATGATCTTCACCGGCTGGTGTTCGAGCGTGTTGAGGCCGTGCTGATCGCCGACCAGGATCTGCAGCGGCGCCACCAGCGCCGCCATCCACATCGCCATCGAGAACATCACGCGCGGGCCCGGCAGATGCGGATTGCGCAGCAGATGCCAGGCGCCGACCGCGCCGACCACGAGCGAGGTGGTGAGATAGGCCGCCAGCACCATGTGCACGAGGCGGTAGGGGAAGGACGGATTGAAGATGACTGCGAGCCAGTCGACCGAGACGAACTGGCCGTCGGCGTTGACGGCATAGCCCGCCGGCGTCTGCATCCAGGAATTGGCCGAGAGAATCCAGAATGCCGAGATCAGCGTGCCCACGGCGACCATCAGGGTGGCCAGGAAATGCAGCTTCGGGCCGACGCGCTTCAGGCCGAACAGCATGACGCCGAGAAAGCCGGCCTCGAGGAAGAACGCCGTCAGCACTTCATAGGCCATCAGCGGGCCGATCACCGGTCCGACCTTGTCGGAATAGACCGACCAGTTGGTGCCGAACTGGTAGGACATCACGATGCCGGAGACGACGCCCATGGCGAAGGTAATGGCGAAGATCTTGAGCCAGTAATTGAAGACGTTGAGATAGACGTCGCGGCCGGTCCACAGCCACAGCGCCTCGAGCACGGCGAGGTAGGACGCGAGCCCGATCGAGAAGGCGGGGAAGATGATGTGGAAGGTGACCGTGAAGGCGAACTGCGCGCGCGCCAGCTCAACCGCATCCAAACCGAACATCAGCACCGTCCGTCATTGCCGTGGGGCTTGTAGCACCGCCCCATGACGGAAGATTGCACCGGCAACGCGCGATATCAAATGGTCAAATCGCCCTATTGGCGGGGTGAGCGGTCCCAAACGACGAAGACCCGGCGGGGGCATCCGCCGGGTCTTCGGAGCAACCTTGGAAGGTGGAGGTATCCTTGAATTTGCTCGCTCCAAACCGAGATCAGCTGGGGGACTGAGGCTCGGCTGATGGATAACGTTCTAGCGGCGGAAATTTTCCAGGTGATTTCGCCGATTGTTTCAATTGTTTCGTTCGGCGATTTTGATGCGTCGTCGTCTTTGGAACCCGCCGGGACCGCAGCCCCGGCGAGAATGAAGCTTGGTCAGGCGGCGAGGCTGTGGACGCCGGCACAGCGCAGGAGCTCGGCCAGGTGCTTACGGGCATAGAACATGCGCGTCTTCACCGTGCTCTGCGGAATGCCGATGATCTGCCCGACCTCCTCCACCGACTTCTCATGGTAGTAGATCAGGGTGATGATCTCGCGATGCGCCGGCGACAGCTTGGCGACGCAGGCGCGCAGGATGGCGCTGGTGGTGGAGCGCTCGAGCGAGGTCTCCGGGGTGTCGGAGTCGTCGGCGATCTCGCGCACCTCGTCCTGGTCGATGTCCTCGAAGCGGCGCTGGCGCAGCGCGGTCAGCGCCTTGAAGCGGGCGATCGACAGCAGCCAGGTCGAGACCTGCGAGCGGCCCTCGAACTGCTTGGCGGTGCGCCAGACGTCCAGGAACACCTGGCTGACGAGGTCCTCGGCGATCGTGGTGTCGCGGACGATGCGCAGGATGAAGCGATAGACCCGCACATTGTGACGCGCATAAAGCGTGTGCATCGCGGTGCGATCGCCATCGGCAATGCTCTCCAGGAGCATGTCGTCCGTGGTCGCCTGGGCGGCGATGATGCCCTGGCTGGCTGCGGAATTGATGGCAACGACGTTCTGCATGGCACTCTCCCGTTCCGCCGCCCCCTTGCGGCGTTTCGACGGGATGGATTGTTAAGGAGTGCCCGTTTCGGGACGTCTGCACGAAAACAGGAAAATGGTTTCGTGCGCCTGCGGAAATGTTTCGTCGCGCCGCACATCGCGAAACACTCGTGGCGGAATTGTGCCCAATTCCAAGAAGCGGAACGGAATGCGGGTACAGGAGCTGCTTTCGCCGCCGCCGGCCGGCTGTCCTCAGGCCTTCTCGCCGGCCGGGGAGAACAGGTAGCCGCCGCCGCGAATGGTCCGGATCACGGCCGGTTTGGTCGGATCGGGCTCGATTTTGCGACGGATGCGCATGATTCTAAGATCCACGGCGCGATCGAACGCCTCCGCATCGCGGGCATTGGCGAGCTCCAGCAGCCGCTCGCGCGACAGCACCCGCTTCGGGTTGGCGGCGAACACTTTGAGCAGGCCGAACTCGGACGCCGTCAGCGGGTGCTCGTTGCCCTCGTCATCGCGCAACGCCTGGGCATCGAGATCCAGCCATTTGGTGCCGAACCGCACCAATTGCGGGTCCTTGGCCTGGGCCGGAGCGGTCTCCGTGACGGCCGCCGCAGCCTTGGCCGGTCCGCTGCGGCGCAACACGGAGCGGATCCGGGCCATCAATTCGCGCAATTCGCACGGCTTGGCGACGTAATCGTCGGCGCCAAGCTCAAGCCCGACCACGCGGTCGATCGGGCTGGCGGTGGCCGTCAGCATGATCACCGGGATGTTGGTGCGGCCCTTGAGATCGCGAATGATCGACAGGCCGTCTTCTTCGGGCATGTTGAGGTCGAGCACGACGAGATCTGCGGGGCCGGTCTCGATGGCGCTGCGCAGGCTCTTGCCGCCGTCGCACAGCGTCACGCTGAAGCCGTGCATCTTGAGGTAATCACCCACCATTTCGCGGGCAGGGGCCTCGTCGTCGACGATGATGATGTGCTGGCTCTGACTCATGACAATTCGGCCGCCGGCAGTGTGATGGTGAAGGTCGATCCGGATCCCGGCCCTTCGCTCCTGGCCGTCACCTCGCCACCATGCATGTCGACGATGCGTTTGACAATCGACAGGCCGAGCCCGGTCGAGCTCTCGCCCGCGGTCGGTTTGGCCGACAGCCGCTGGAACCGCCCGAACAGGCGGCCGAGATCCTCCGGCGACAGCCCGGCGCCCTGGTCGGTGACGGCGATGATGGTGTTGTCGCCGTCATCGGCGGCGTTCACGGTGATCCTGCCGCCGATCGGGCTGTACTTGATCGCGTTGCTCAAGAGATTGTCGATCGCCTCGCGGATCCGGTCGATGTCGCACATGGTCGACAGCAGCGTCGGCGCCGAGACCTCGATGACCTGCTGCTTGTTGAGGGCGAGCGGCTGGTTGGCCTCGACCACCTCGTGGATCAGGGCCGTGATGTCGACCGGCTCGCGGCGGATGGTGATGTCGAAGGCGTCGGCCATCGCATCCGAGATCAGATGGTCGACCATCGAGGTCAGCCGCTTGGCGGCATCGCGGATATGTCCGACCTGGCTGGTGATCCCCTCTGCGGAGGCGCCGGTCGCGATCAACTCGGTCAGCATTTCCGTGCGGCCGAGGATGACGCCCAGCGGATTCTTCAGGTCATGGGCAACGGTGCCGAGAATCTCGTTCTTGAAGCCGTTGGCGCGCTGCAGCCGCAGCCATTGCGCCGACAGCCGCCGGTTGGCCTGCATCAGCGCGCGGGTGCGCTGGGCGACGCGGTCCTCGAGCTGGGTGTTGGCCTCATGCAGCTGCTGATACAGGATCACGTTGTCGAAGGCGATCGACAGCCGGCTGGAGAAGATCTCGACCAGCGAACGGTCGGTCTCGGACAGCGGCCGCTCCGCCTGCAGCAGCACCACGACTTCGCGCCCCGAGCCGGTGCGGACATAGAGCACGGTGCGGTGGTCTGCGAATTCGTTGCTGCGCTGCCTGAAGGCGGCCTCGACCATGTCGCGCAGATCCGGATCGAGCGAGCGCGAGGTGACGGCGCCGGAGAAGCGGCTGTAGCAGCCGGAGCCGGCCAGCACCGAAAAATCGTCGGTCTGGCTGCCGTCGTCGCGCAGCACCAGGATCCCCGCGCAATCCACGTTCAGCAGCGACGCGATCTGGGTCAGCACGCCCTCGGCCAGCCGCTGCATCGACTTGAAATCATACAGCGTCGAGGCGGCGTCGATGATGATCTCGAGGCCGCGCCGGGTCTGCACCATGCGCTCGAGCTGCTGGTAGCTGCGCAGCGCCGCCGTCAGCGAGGTGAACAGCTTGTCGGCGGTGAGCTCGGTCTTGGCCTTGTAGTCGTTGATGTCGTACTGGACGATGACGCGCCGCTCCGGCGCCTGGCCCGGCTGCCCGGTCCGCAGGATGATGCGGACGGTCTCGTTCTTGATCTCGTTGCGGATGTATTCGACGAGCTCGAGCCCGGCGACGTCGGTCTCCATGATGACGTCGAGCAGCACGGCCGCGATGTCGGTGTGCTCCCGCATCAGCGCGCGGCCTTCGGCCGCCGAATAGGCGGACAGGATTTCGAGCCCCTGGCCGTTCAGGCTGTAATCCGACAGCGCAAAGCGGGTGCCCTCGTGCACGGCATGGTCGTCGTCGATGACGGCGATCTTCCATTTCCGGGCCGAACCGTCGTCCTCGTCGAAACCGGTATCCTCGATCAGTTGGAGGACATCGTCCTGTTCGGCCATTGCGTCGTTCCGTCACCCATTGCTGTCTCGGCGCCGCCCTTGGCGACCCGCGGCATGATAATCCGAAAGGTGGTGCCTTGTCCCTCGCGGGATTCCAGCATCATGCGGCCACCGAGCTGCTGCGTCACCAGATTGTAGACGATATGCAGCCCGAGCCCCGTTCCCCCTTCGTTGCGGCGTGTCGTGAAGAACGGATCGAAGGCCTGGCGCTGCACGTCGGGGGGCATGCCTGCCCCGTTATCGGCGAAAATGATCTCGATGTCATCCGTGCCGCGCGGCCGCGCCGTGATCGAGATGGTGCCCGCGCGGCCGTCGGCAAAGGCGTGGTTGACGGCGTTGAGGAACAGGTTGGTGAGAATCTGACCGTAGAACCCGGGATAGCCGTCGATGAAAAGCCCCTCGGGGACATCGACCGCCAGCGTGATCGGCGCGCGCTTGAGCACCGGCTTGAGGCTGGTGATGATCTGATCGGTCGCCTCGCTCAGGACGAAGGTCCGTCGCTCCGCATGGGAGCGGTCGACCGCGACCTGCTTGAACGACTGGATCAACTCGCCGGCGCGCTGCAGGTTGGCGACCAGTTGCTCGGACGCATCGCGCGACGAACGCACGAACTCCTCCAGTTGCGACCGGCGCAGGCCGCCTTCGGGCGACCGCAGCGCCGCCTCGAACATCTCGACGCGGCGCGCGAAGCTGGAGGCCACCGTCAGGCTGATGCCGATCGGATTGTTCACCTCATGGGCGACGCCGGCGACCAGCCCGCCCAGGGCCGCCAGCCGCTCGGCGTCGATCAGGTTGCGCTGCGCGGCGTTGAGCTCGAGCAGCGCGCTCTCGGCCTTTTCCTTCGCGGTGCGCAACTCGTCCTCGGTCTTGCGCTTGGCGATCGCGTTCTCGCGGAAGGTCTCGACGGCGCGGGCCATCGCGCCGACCTCGTCGCGCGCCTCGGTGCCCTGGACCTCGCGGTCGTAGTCGCCCAGCATGATTGCGCGCATCGAGGCCATGATCTGCTGCAGCGGCAGCCGGATCGACAAGGCGATCAGCACGCCCGCGGACAGGATGACTCCCAGGAAGATCACCGCGATCGAAAGGACGCGGCGGGAGATGTCCTTCAATGTCCGATCGAACGTCGCCTGCGCCTTCTGCTCGTGCTGGCGCATCTTCACCGACAGGCCGTCGATGGCGCCGATGGTTTCGGCCTGGCTGGCATCGATGGTGTTGCGCAGCAGTTCGGTGCGGTTGGTGAGCTGATCGGTGAGCTTGGAGAATCCCGCGCGCAGCGCCGCGGTCCGGGCCGACAGCCGCTGCAGCGCCAGCCGCTGCAGATCATTGTCCGCAAGGCTCGACATCACCGGAATGGTCTTCTCGATCGTCTCCGTGTTGCGGCGCGCGTCCTCGGCGGAGGCGGGCGCGAGCGACAGGTAGTAGGAATTGGCCGCGACCAGCATGGCGGTGAAGGCCTCGCGCGACTTGCCGAGCGAGGGCCAGATCTGCGCGTCGCGATGGCCGGTCGCGCCTTCGATCACCGAATAGAGCCCGGCGATGTCGCGGGCGGGGCCGAGAACCTCTTCCTCATAGGTCTTGGAGATCGTCGCCTGCAGACTTCGCAGCTCGCCGAAGCCGTCCAGGAAACGCACGGTGACGCGCTCCAGCTCCTCGACCGACCCCGACAGCATCGGGTCGGTCGAGGCGCGCGTCGTCAGCGTCCCGAGCACGGCCTCGCGCAGCAGCAGGATCTCGGCGAACAGCTCCGGGCTCGGCTGATTGATGTAGCGATGAATGAGGTTCTGCAGCCGGCTCGTCTCGCTTTCGAGCAGGGCCAGCACCTTGTCGGATTCCCGGACCTGGCGAACGTCGTCCCAGGCCGTGCCCAGCACCGTCGCGCCGTTCCAGATCAGCGCCGCCAGCACGATCACGACAGCCGAGTTGAGCGCGGCGATCGAGAGGATGCGCCAGCGGATCGGAACCGCCCGCAGCGCGCGAACGATCCGTGCCCGCCCCAGGACCGCCAGACCGAGCGGCCGCGCGACGGATTTCCGCTGCTCGGATCGCGCCACGATCGCTACCTCGGGCCGGGCGTGCGGAGCCTGCCTGCGTCCGCTCTGCCGCGCGCAGCCGGGCCTGTATGCTGCGGCGCAGCCAGTCGCGCCGCCGAGCATGATGGGCGTGAAAGGGACGAGCGGTACCGCGCGCCCGCCTCAGCGCGCATCAGCACCGGCGTGACGTCCACTCTCGAGATCGACGAAAGATGGGCGCGGTACACAGGCAACACTTTTCCCCCTGATGATGAGGTCGGCCCGGACATGAAAAGGTTCAATGCACTCCCGAACAGGTGCTATAAGGCCATTCTGACGTCAAAGCGATACACGTCAATGGTTTGCTGATAGTTTGTTGCAGCCTTGGGTTGCTGGACCTGATTTTTCGGTCCGATTGCGATCTCAGCCCGAGCCTATTCATTCATCGAATTGGAGTTGCCTCCTGGTGACGGTCCTTCTGCGTTCTGTTTCGTTTGCAATCCTGCTCTGGACGGTTGTTGGCGCAAGCACGGCCAAGGCCGCGACCGAGATCGTGTGGTGGCATGCGATGTCGGGCGAGCTCGGCAGGCAGGTCGACAGGCTGGCGGCCGACTTCAACGCGTCGCAGTCCGACTACCGCATCGTGCCGAGCTACAAGGGCAGCTATACGGAGACCGTGACGGCGGCCATCTTCGCGTTCCGCTCGCGCAGCCAGCCGGCGATCGTGCAGGTCAATGAGATCGCGACCGCGACGATGACGGCGGCCAAGGGCGCGATCTATCCCGTTTACGAATTGATGCGCGACGAGCAGGAGAGCTTTTCGCCGTCGGCCTATCTGCCCGCGATCGCCGGCACCTATGCCGACGCCGACGGCAACATGCTGTCGTTTCCGTTCAACGCCTCCACGCCCATCCTCTACTACAACAAGGATCAGTTTCGCGCGGCCGGGCTCGATCCGGGCATGGCGCCGAAGACCTGGTCCGAGCTCGGCAAGGCTGCCCGGCGGCTGCGCGACAACGGTGTCGCCTGCGGCTTCACGACGTCGTGGCCGGCCTGGATCAACGTGGAGAATTTCTCGGCCTTCCACAATCTGCCGATCGCCACGCGGGCCAACGGCTTTGCCGGACTGGACGCCGTGCTGACGTTCAACAATCCGCAGGTCACGCGGCACATCGCCCAGCTCGCGGAATGGCAGAAGAGCAAGGTCTTCGACTATGGCGGCCGCGGTCAGGCTGCCGAGCCGCGTTTCCAGAAGGGCGAGTGCGGCATCTTCATCGGCTCCTCGGCAACGCGCGCCGACATCAAGGCGAATTCGAAGTTCGAGGTCGGCTACGGCATGATGCCGTACTGGCCTGACGTTGCGGCCGCGCCGCAGAATTCGATCATCGGCGGCGCGACGTTGTGGGTGCTCCGCGACCGTCCCGCGGCCGAGTACAAGGGCGTGGCCAAGTTCTTCGCCTATCTGTCGCGGCCCGATGTTCAGGCCGCTTGGCACCAGAATACGGGCTATTTGCCGATCACCCAGGCGGCCTTCGATCTGACGCGCGCGCAGGGCTTCTACGACCGCAATCCAGGAGCCGCGATCTCGATCGAGCAGGTGACGCTCAACCCACCCACGGAGAATTCGCGCGGACTGCGGCTCGGCTCGTTCGTGCTGATCCGTGATGCCATCGAGGACGAGATGGAGCAGGCCTTCAGCGGCCGCAAACCGGCGCAGGCGGCGCTCGATGCCGCCGTCGACCGCGGCAATCGTCTGCTGCGCCAGTTCGAGCGCGCGAGCCCGGATCGCTGAAAATGACGTTGCCACCGGTCGCCGATGGCGCGCAGCTCCGGCGCCTCCGTGCCGACGTGACGCGCTGGCTGCCGGCTGCACGCGATATTGCGCGCGGCCATGGCTACGACGACGCGCGGCTGGTTCCGTTCGCGGCGGGCACCAATCTGGTCCTCGCGCTGAACGACGGACTGATCCTGAAGGTCTTCCCGCCGTTTCATCGCGGCAAGTTTCAGTCCGAGCGGGCGGCCTTGCGCGTGCTCGCCGGTGGCGTCGGCGACGTCCGTACCCCCGACCTGCGACACGAGGGGGAGCGCGACGGCTGGTGCTATCTGATCATGACCAGGCTCGGCGGCATGCCTGCTTCGGATGTGTGGCGGCAACTCCCGGAGTGGGACAAGCAGCTCTTGCTCAGGCAGGTCGGTCGTCTGATCGCCGCCGTGCAGCGGGTCCCGCCTGGCGAGCTGCTGGCGCTCGGTCCGCGCTGGTCGGATTTCTTGCGGATGCAGATGGCCGGATGTCATGCACGCCATCAGCGGCTCGGCTTGCCGCCGACGCTTCTCGCCGGGCTGGACGATCTCCTGCGCGAGGCCGCAGCACTGCTGCCGCAGGATCCGCCGCCGGTCATCCTGACCGGTGAATACATTCCGGAGAACTTACTCGTCACGCGCAGCGGTGATGGCTGGCAGCTGAGCGGGCTGTTCGACTTCGGCGACGTCATGACCGGTTTTGGCGAGTATGATCTGCTCGGGCCGAGCGCCTTCATGGCAGCGGGTCATCCCGGGCGCGTGCGTGCCTTGTTCGACGGCTACGGATTTGCGCTGGAGGACATCGACCGGCAGCTGAAGCGACGGCTGCTGGTCCTGCTGTTGCTGCACCAGTACAGCGATCCGCTCCGACACATCTGCATTCCGGATTGGCCGGCCAAGGTCCGCGACTTCGACGAGCTGCAGGCGCTGATCTGGCCGGAGTGATCCCAACCGGGGCGGCGGTCCAACAGGCGTTGCGTAAATCTGTCGCAGGCTAGCTGAGGTGATTATAAACTCAGCAAATATGCAGCTTTGTATGCAATTGGGGGCGCTGAGCTGTGCCGCTCGGTGAAGGCCCCTCGATATTTCAATAGCTTAGCTTTCAGCCGGGCTTGGCACAAAGCTTGCGATCGCTGTTCCCGACAGTCGTTATCCTCGGGAGCATTTGATGAAGCGTCGCGATTTTCTGAAATCCGTGTCCGGTCTGGCTGCGGGGGCCGCGCTGCCAATGGCGCCGGCCATCATGTCTTCCGCCAAGGCCGACGCGCGGTCCGAGACGCTGCTGATCGTGTCCGAAGGCGGTCCCAACAACCTCGACATCCACGGCGTCGGCACCAACGTGCCGGGCTACGAGGTGTCCTGGAACTGCTATGACCGCCTGATCAGCCACGAGATGAAGAGCGGCCCGGGCGGGGTGCCGTACTACGACCGCGACAAGTTCAAGCCCGAACTCGCCGAGGACATGACCATCGGCGACATGTCCGCCACCTTCAAGCTGCGCAAGAACGCCAAATTCCACGACGGCACGCCGGTCACGGCCAAGGACGTGAAGTGGTCGCTCGATCGCGCCGTCAGCGTCGGGGGCTTCCCGACCTTCCAGATGAGCGCCGGCTCGCTGACCAAGACCGAGCAGTTCGTCATCGTCGATGACCACACCGTGCGCGTCGACTTTCTGAAGAAGGACCGGCTGACGATCCCCGATCTCGCCGTCATCGTACCCTGCGTGGTCAACTCGGAGCTCGTGAAGAAGAACGCGACCGACAAAGACCCGTGGGGGCTCGAATATACCAAGCAGCAGACCGCTGGTTCCGGCGCCTACAAGGTGACGAAGTGGACCGCCGGTACCGAAGTGATCATGGAGCGCAACGACGACTGGGTGTGCGGTCCGCTGCCGAAGATCAAGCGTGTGATCTGGCGCATGGTGCCGCAGGCCGGCAACCGGCGCGCGCTGCTCGAGCGCGGGGATGCCGACATCTCCTATGAGCTGCCGAACAAGGACTTCCAGGAGATGAAGTCGAACGGCAAGCATACCGTGATCTCGCTGCCGATCTCGAACGGCATCCAGTATATCGGCATGAACGTGACCAAGCCGCCGTTCGACAATCCCAAGGTCCGGCAGGCGCTCGCCTATGCAATGCCCTATCAGAAGATCATCGATGCCGTGATGTTCGGCCTTGCCAATCCGATGTTCGGCGCGCCGGCGGATAAGGCGACCGAGGTGGCGTGGCCGCAGCCGACCAAGTACTTCACCGACATGGAGAAGGCAAAAGCGCTGCTGGCGGAAGCCGGCTACCCCAACGGCTTCGAAACCACGATCTCCTTCGACCTCAATTTCGCACAGGTCAACGAGCCCTTGTGCGTGTTGGTGCAGGAGAGCCTCGCCCAGCTCGGCATCAAGACCACCATCAACAAGGTGCCCGGCGCCAATTGGCGCACCGAGCTGAACAAGAAGGAGATGCCGCTCTTCACCAACATCTTCTCGGGCTGGCTCGATTACCCCGAATACTTCTTCTACTGGTGCTATCACGGCAACAATTCCGTGTTCAACACGATGAGCTACAAGTCGCCGGTGATGGACAAGTTCATCGACGGCGCGCGTGACGCCGCCGCGGCCGGGGACAAGGCGACGTACGATGCCGACGTGAAGGGCTTCGTCGATCTCGCCTTCGCCGAGGTGCCACGCATTCCGCTGTATCAGCCGTTCGTCAACGTCGCGATGCAGAAGAACATCTCCGGCTATCAGTACTGGTTCCACCGTAGGCTCGACTATCGGGCTCTGGTGAAGGGGTGAGACAGTGATGGGGGGATGTAATATGGGCCGAGCTCTCTCATTCCCTCCCCCCTTGTGGGGGAGGGGCAGGGAGGGGGGTAGCCACACCCACTGCCGTCTGGGTCCAACCCCCTCCCCAGCCCTCCCCCACAAGGGGGGAGGGAGCCGAGTGCGCCGCGCGGACAGGTCTGGGCCAATTCGGGCAGGGGGCTGCTCATGCTGAGCCTCATCGCCAAGCGCCTCGCGTTCGCGATCCCGTCGCTGATCGGCGTCGTGATCGTCACCTTCCTGCTCACGCGCGCCTTGCCCGGCGATCCCGCGGCGTATTTTGCCGGCCCCGCCGCCACCAAGGAGGCGGTGGAGCAGATCCGCAAGAAGCTCGGCTTCGACAAGCCGCTGGTCGAGCAGTTCTTCCGCTACACCGTCGATCTCGCCCATGGCGATCTCGGCAGTTCGCTGACCACAGGCCAGCCGGTCGCCAGCGAGATTCGCAACCGACTGCCGGCCTCGGCCGAGCTGACCTTGCTCGGTCTGTTGGTATCCGTCGCGATCGCGCTGCCGCTCGGTGTGCTCGCGGCGACGCGGCCGGGGTCGTGGATCGACCATACCTGCCGTATCGTCACGACCGCGGGCGTCTCGCTGCCGGTGTTCTTCACCGGGCTGGTGCTGGTGTATGTGTTCTACTTCCGGCTCGGCTGGTCACCGGCGCCGCTTGGCCGGCTCGACGTGTTTTATAGCGCGCCGGACCCCGTGACCGGCTTCTACCTCATCGATACGCTGATCGCGCGTGACGGCGAGGCGTTCCGCTCCGCGCTGAGCCAGTTGATCCTGCCCGCCGCGACGTTGGCGATCTTCTCGCTGGCTCCGATCGCGCGCATGACGCGGGCCTCGATGCTGTCGGTGCTGTCGTCGGAATTCGTCCGCACGGCGCGCGCCTCGGGCCTGTCGCCCGCGACGGTCACCGTGACCTATGCGTTCCGCAACGCCATGCTGCCGGTCATCACCACGCTGTCGATGGTGTTCTCCTTCCTGCTCGGCGCCAACGTGCTGGTGGAGAAGGTGTTCGCCTGGCCCGGCATCGGCTCCTATGCGGTCGAGGCGCTGATCGCCTCCGACTTCGCGCCGGTGCAGGGCTTCGTGCTGACGATGGCCGTGATGTACGTCGTCCTGAACCTCGTCATCGACATTCTCTATGGCGTCATCGATCCCCGCGTGAGGCTGGAAGGATGAGCACTGTCGCGCCGACCGTCGAGCCTGCCGCCGTTCCCTCGCGGACGACGGGACTGACAGCCCTGATCGGCCACACGCGCTATGTCCTGGCCGAGAACAAGGTGACGGGCTTCGCCTTCGGCCTCCTGGTCGTGATCCTGTTTGCAGCCATCTTCGGCCCGTGGATCGTGCCCTATGATCCGCTGGCCAGCGACACCGCGTCCGCGCTGAAGCCGCCGTCGGCGGCGCATTGGTTCGGCACCGATCAGCTCGGCCGCGACATCTTCAGCCGCGTTGTGGTCGCGACCCGGCTCGACGCCTTCATCGCGATCGCCTCGGTCGCGCTCGTGTTCTTCCTGGGCGGTCTCGCCGGCGTCGCCGCCGGCTTCTTCGGCGGCTGGACCGACCGCATCGTCGGCCGCATTGCCGACACGATCATGGCGTTCCCGCTGTTCGTACTGGCGATGGGCATCGTCGCCGCGCTCGGCAACACCGTGCAGAACATCATCATCGCCACCGCGATCGTGAATTTCCCGCTCTATGCGCGCGTGGCACGCGCCGAGGCCAATGTCCGCCGCAACGCCGGCTTCGTGCAGGCGGCACGGCTGTCGGGCAACAGCGAGCTGCGCATCCTGCTCGGCCACATCCTGCCGAACATCATGCCGATCATGATCGTGCAGATGTCGCTGACCATGGGCTACGCCATCCTCAATGCCGCAGGCCTGTCGTTCATCGGCCTCGGCGTGCGGCCGCCGACGGCGGAATGGGGCATCATGGTTGCCGAGGGCGCCTCGTTCATGGTGTCGGGCGAATGGTGGATCGCGCTGTTCCCGGGTCTCGCGCTGATGATCGCGGTGTTCTGCTTCAACCTGCTCGGCGACGGCCTGCGCGACATCGTCGACCCGCAGCGCAGGACGTAAGGCGATGAGCGCACCACAAAACGACTCCGTCATTGCCGGGCTTGACCCGGCAATCCATCCCTTCAAGAACACCTTCGTCAGTGTGATGGACGCGCGGGCCTTCGCCGCGCCGAAGGGGCTTCGGCCCCGCAGGCGGGTCAAGCCCGCGCATGACGGTCGTAACAAGCGGAGCCACGGATGACCGCCCAGCCGCTGCTCGACGTTCGCGATCTCACGGTCGAATTCTCCACCCGCCGCGGTATCGTCAAGGCGGTGCAGCATGTCGACATCTCCGTCGCCAAGGGCGAGACGCTCGCGATCGTCGGCGAATCCGGCTCGGGCAAGTCGGTGACGTCCTATGCGGTGATGCGCATCCTCGACCGCGCCGGGCGCATCGCCGAGGGATCGGTGATGTTCTCCGGCGTGGACGTCAGGGCGGCCGAGGAAAGCGCGATGCGCGATCTGCGCGGCCGCGAGATCTCGATGATCTTCCAGAACCCGCGCGCCGCGCTCAACCCGATCCGCAAAGTCGGCCAGCAGATCGAGGATGTGCTGAAGCAGCACGTCCAGGCGGCCGCGACCGATCGCGCCGAGAAGGCGATCGCCGCGCTCGAGCAGGTCAAGATCGCGCGTCCGCGCGAGCGCTACCACGCCTATCCGTTCGAATTGTCCGGCGGCATGTGCCAGCGCGTCGTCATCGCGCTGGCGCTGGCCTGCAACCCGCAGCTCCTGATCGCCGACGAGCCGACCACCGGTCTCGACGTCACCACGCAGAAGGCGGTGATGGACCTCGTCGTCGAGCTGACGAAGAGCCGGGGCATGTCGACCATCCTGATCACGCATGATCTGGGTCTCGCCGCTGCCTATTGCGATCGCGTCGTGGTGATGGAGAAGGGCCGGGTGGTCGAGACCGCCAGCGCCGCCGACATCTTCGCCAACCCGCAGCATCCCTATACACGCAAGCTGATGCGCGCGACGCCGCGCCTCGGCGTGTCCTTGCGCGATCTGCTGCCGGAGGAGGATGTGGCAGCCCCACCACACACAGCCTCCGTCATGGCCGGGCTTGACCCGGCCATCCATCCATCTTCGCAAGAGTCGCTCCAGGTGATGGACCCCCGGGTCAAGCCCGGGGGTGACGAGCGGAGTGCGGAGGGCGAGCGGAGTGCGAGCAGCGCCAAGCCGCTTCTCCTCGTCGACAAGCTGGTCAAGGAATATCCGCGCCAGGGCGCCTCGGCGACATTGTCGAAACTGTTCGGACGGAGGCCGGCGGTCGAGCCGGAGATGTTCCGCGCCGTCGACGGCATCAGCTTCACGGTCGGTCATGGCGAGAGCGTTGGCCTGGTCGGCGAATCCGGCTGCGGCAAGTCGACGACGTCGATGATGGTGATGCGGCTGCTCGACCAGACTTCGGGGCGCATCAGCTTCGATGGCGAGGAGATCGGCAACATCCTGCCGCAGGCCTTTGCCCGGCTTCCGCTGCGCAGCCGGATCCAGATGGTGTTCCAGGATCCGACCGACAGCCTCAATCCGCGCTTCACCGCGGCGCGTGCCATCGCCGACCCGATCCTGCAGCTCGGCGACATCAAGGGCCGCGACGCGCTTCGTGCCCGCTGCGAGGAGCTCGCCACCATGGTCGGCCTGCCGCTCAATCTGCTCGATCGCTTTCCGCACCAATTGTCGGGCGGCCAGAAGGCGCGCGTCGGTATCGCGCGCGCCATCGCACTGCACCCGAAGCTCGTCATCCTCGACGAGCCCACGGCGGCGCTCGACGTCTCCGTGCAGGCGGTCGTGCTCAATCTGCTGCAGGACCTCAAGCGGCAGTTAGGTATGAGCTATCTGTTTGTCTCCCATGATTTGAATGTCGTGCGGCTGTTGTGCGATCGTGTGATCGTGATGCGGTCGGGTCGAATCGTCGAGGAAGGCACCTCCGAACGTGTGCTAGGTCATCCGCAGGATGACTATACGCGGGAGTTGCTGACGGCGATTCCGCACCCGCCATTGCCGGCGCATTGAGCGTGAAAGCTTGAGGAGAAAAGCTGATGGCGGAGCCATTGGACGATTACATCGACGCGGTCGGGCGTGCATTGGCTCTGCCGATCGAGGACGCGTGGCGCCCGGCCATCCGCGCCAATCTCGAGGTCTCGCTGAAGATGGCGAAGCTGGTCGACGAATTCTCCCTGCCTGATGAAGCCGAGCCTGCCAGTGTCTTCACCGCTTAGTTCTCCCGAGATGACCGCGAGCGCCGTCGCCGCCGCGGTCGCCACCGGCAAGCTCTCGGCCGTCGACGCCACTGACGCCGCGCTGGCGCGGATTGTGGCCCGCGATGGCGTGCTCAACTCGTTCACGGATGTGACCGCCGAGCGGTCGCGTGCGAAGGCGCGAGCGGTGGATGCCGACATCGCTGCGGGCAAGCCCATCGGCCCGCTCGCCGGCGTGCCGTTCGCGGTGAAGAACCTGTTCGACGTCGCGGGGCTGCCGACCCGCGCCGGCTCCAAGATCAACCGTGATCGAGCGCCCGCGACGCGCGACGCGACGCTGATCGAGCGCATGGAGGCGGCCGGCGCCGTCCTCGTCGGTGCGCTCAACATGGGCGAATACGCCTACGACTTCACCGGCGAGAACGTGCACGACGGCCCGTCGCGCAATCCGCATGATCCGACGCGGATGAGCGGCGGTTCGTCGGGCGGCTCCGGCAGCGCCGTCGGCGGCGGCTTGGTGCCGATCGCGCTGGGCTCCGACACCAACGGCTCGATTCGTGTGCCGTCGTCGTTCTGCGGCATCTTCGGCCTCAAGCCGACCTATGGCCGGCTGTCGCGGGCGCGCTCGTTTCCGTTCGTCATGAGCCTGGATCATCTCGGTCCGTTCGCACGTTCGGTCGAGGATCTCGCGCTCGCCTATGACGTGATGCAGGGACCAGATCCCGACGATGCGGCGTGCACCACGCGCGCGCCGGAGCCGGTCTCAGCTTCGCTGTCGCAAGGGCTCGATGGCCTGCGCATCGCCATTGCCGGCGGCCACTTTCAGAAGAACCTGTTTCCGGAGGCCGCCGAGGCGGTCAGCCGCGTGGCGACCGCGCTCAGGGCGACCGACGTCGTCGAGGTGCCCGAAGCCGCGCGTGCTCGCGCCGCGGCCTATGTCATCAGCACGACCGAAGGCGCCTCGCTGCATCTCGACCGCTTGCGCAAGCAGCCGCAGGATTTCGATCCGGCGGTGCGCGATCGGCTGATTGCGGGGGCGATGATTCCGGCACCGATGGTCGACCGCGCGCAGAAGTTTCGCCGCTGGTACCGCGCCCGGGTGCTGGAGCTGTTCAAGTCCGTCGACGTGCTGATCGCGCCCGCAACGCCCTGCGTTGCACCCAAGCTCGGGCAGGCGACCTTCGTGCTCGACGGCGTCGAACTGCCGGTGCGTGCCAATATCGGCATTCATACCCAGCCGATCTCGTTCATCGGGCTTCCCGTCGTCGCCGTCCCGATTCCGCTCGCGCCGATGCCCATCGGCGTGCAGATCATCGCGGCGCCCTGGTGCGAACATGTCGCATTGCGTGTGGCCCACGCCTTGCAACAGCTTGGCGTCGCCGCTGCGTCGGCCCCGCGAGGAGTTCTGGAGAATGGAAGTCGATCTGCCTGACGTCGTCGCGGAAGTCACCGCGCAGTTCCAGCGCTACGAACAGGCGCTGGTCGGCAACGACGTTGCCGTGCTCGACGAGCTGTTCAAGCACGACGCCCGTACGCTGCGCTACGGCATCGGCGAGAACCTCTATGGCTACGGCGAGATCGCTGCATTTCGCGCCGCGCGCTCGCCGGCTGGACTGATGCGGCGGACCGCGCGCACCGTGATCACCACTTACGGCCGTGACGCCGCGGTCGCCTCGACGCTGTTCTATCGCGACACCGCGCCCGGCAAGGTCGGACGCCAGATGCAGACCTGGGTCCGGTTTCCTGAAGGCTGGAGAATCGTTGCTGCCCATGTCAGCATCATCGATGAAGCAAAGGGCGGCTAAGGATGAGCCTGGACGATCTACCGCCGCGAACGCGCCAGCGGTCCGCCCGCGACTTGGAGATCAAGCGCATCGACCGCGCGCCGCCTGCCGTCGCGAAAATCACGCGCGCCGAGGAGCTGCGCCTGCAGCTGGCCGATGAGATCGTGCGCGGCGCGCTGGCGCCGGGCGCGCCGCTGGACGAGACCGAGATCGCCAAGCGCTTCAACGTCTCGCGCACGCCGGTGCGCGAAGCGCTGCGTCAATTGGCGACTTCCGGGCTGATCGAGGCGCGTGCACATCGCGGCGCTGTCGTGGCGCGACCGTCTGCCGACCGTCTCACCGGCATGTTCGAGGCGATGGCCGAGCTCGAGGGCCTGTGCGCCGGTCTCGCGGCGCAGCGCATGACGCCGGTCGAGCGGCAGCGGCTGGAAGCCATCCACGAGGAGCTGCGCAATCTCAGCCACGCCGGCAACCCCGAGCGCTTCCACGAGGTCAACGAGCGCTTCCACAACGCGATCTATGCCGGCGCGCACAATGCCTACATCGCCGAGATCACCTTGGCGACGCGGGTGCGCGTGCAGCCGTTCCGCCGCGCCCAGTTCCGCAATCTCGGCCGCCTCGCCAAGTCGCATGCCGAGCACGACCGCGTCGTCGTGGCCATCCTGCGCGGCGACAAGGCCGGCGCGGCGAGTGCCATGAAGGCGCACATCGAGCTGGTGCGCGGCGAATACGAGATCTACGCGGTGTCGGTATAGCTAAGCTCGCCGTCTTCCGGGTTGCCGTCATTGCCCGCGCAGCAATCCAGAGGCCTGACCGCAGCTCTGGGATTGCTTCGCTGCGCTCGCAGTGACGAAGTCGCGAGGCGATCAGCTTTTCTGCGCCATATACGCGCGCCAGCCGCCGAACTCCGAGATGTCGCGCGCGCCATCGAGGGCGGCAGGCTCGACAAGGAAGCCCTTGGCGCTGCGGCCGTTGGCGAGCCGGATGGTGCCGATCGACAATGGCGGCGGGATGAGGTTGACGAATTTGCCGAAGCTCGCGGCCGACAGCGCCCAGAGCTCGACGGCCATTGCCGTGCCCTGGCCGTCGTCGATCCGCAGCATGCCGGGCTTGGGCGGCGTGGTCGACAGCGCGTAGAGCTTGTAGTCAGGCGCGGTGGTCGTCGCCTCGAGCAGACGTCCGCCGAGGCTCGTCAGCTCGTGGTTCAATGCCATCCCTGAGAGATGCGCGCCGACGACGACGACGGCGATCTCGTCGCCATGCAGTGCCGGAGACACGGGAGCGAGCGGCGGCAGCGGGACCGGCTTGGCGCCGACCGGCAGCGCCGTGTCGGCATGGAAGGCGCGCCCGAGACTGGCGAGCGCCGCATCGCGGCCGGCTGGCGCCAGTAGGGTGATGCCGAACGGAATGCCGTCGCTGCGCATCGCAGCCGGCACGGCAAGCCCGCAGAGATCGAGCAGGTTGACGAAGTTGGTGTAGGTGCCGAGTCGGCTGTTGAGCTCGATCGGGTTGGCGAGCACGTCCGCGGTGGTGTAGGCGGTCGGCGCCGTCGGCAGCACCAGCGCGTCGACATCGGCGAAGGTACGCTCCGCCACCTTGCGCAGCGCCTGCAGACGATAAAGCGCGGCAAAGGTGTCGGCCGCGCTGCCGCGCGCGCCGCCGATGGTGATCTCGCGCGTCACGGGGTGGATCGCATCGGGATCGGAGGCGAGCAGATCGCGGATCACGAGATAGCGCTCGGCGACCCAGGGGCCTTCATAGAGCAGCCGCGCGGTCTCGTAGAACGGCTCGAGGTCGAACTCGACCAGCTCGGCGCCAAGTTTGACGAAGCGCGCGGCGGCAGCGCCATAGGCGGCGTCCGCCGCCTTGTCGCCGAAGAAGATCAATTGCCCGGGGCGGGGAATGCCGAGCTTCACGCCCTCGGGAAATGCCGTCGCGGCCCCAAGCGGCCGGTCGCGCGAGAACGGATCGAGCGGATCCGGCGCCGCCAGCACCGAGAGCGCCGCGACGGCGTCGTCGACCGTCAGCGAGAACACCGAAATGCAGTCGAGCGTGCGGCAGGCCGGCACCAGGCCGGACGTCGAGATCATGCCGAGGCTCGGCTTCAGGCCGACGATGTTGTTGAGCATTGCCGGCACGCGGCCGGAGCCCGCAGTATCCGTCCCGAGTGCGAGCGGCACGAGACCCGCGGAGACGGCGACCGCCGAGCCCGAGCTCGATCCGCCCGGAACGAGATCGGCGCGCACCGGATTTTTCGGAATGCCATAGGGCGAGCGCACGCCAACGAGGCCGGTGGCGAACTGGTCGAGATTGGTCTTGCCGATGATGATCGCGCCGGCCGCGCGCAGCCGCGCCACCGCGGTGGAATCGCGAGATGGCGTGTAGGCGAAGGCGGGGCAGGCGGCGGTGGTCGGCAGGCCCGCCACGTCGATATTGTCTTTCACCGCGACGGGCACGCCGTAGAGCGGCAGCGATCTGTCCCTGTCGGCGAGGGTTTCGGCCTCCGCGAGCGCGTCCTTCTCGCCGCGCAGGCTGATGAAGATGGCGGGGTCGTTGTGCGCGCGGATCCGGGCGTAGCAGCGCGCGATCGTGTCGCTTGGCGTTGTCAGGCCGGCGCGATGGGCGGCGACGATCTCGGCAATGGTCTCGGTCACGCGGCGCTCCGCGTCTCGTCCGAGCCCAAACTCTGGCCTGCCATTTCCTTGCGCTCCGCTTCGCCCAATCCGGCTGCGAACGTAGCAAGCCATGTGCCATTGTGTACACGGCGAGGATGCGGGCCTGATAAGGAAAAATCTTGAGAGTCAGTGGGTTGCTGTGTCATCCGACAGGCCGTCGGGCGGTCGGATGTGGATGCCGAAGGCGATTTGCCTAATTGGTGAGCAGGCCGGGCGCCGTAGCCGCCTAGTACCCGCGCCGATCGGCATCCCCGCCCGTGATGCGCGCAAGTCGTGCCTCGGTGGCCGAGCCGGCGCCACGGGCTGTCCGGAACGACGCAGACGTCGGGCGGCTCACCGTGGCTCCCGACGATGGCGCGTCGTCAGCCCCGCTGGGGAAGAACAGCAGCGCAACGCTGAGGCCGAGATTGACCAGGGCGCCAACCCACGTGCCGTGGTGCGATGATGTCGCCGCGTATTCGGGAAATCGGCCGGCGATCACGTAGTCCAGCACCATGACGGCGATCCAGGCCGGGATCACACAGACCGGGTCCCAGCCGATGTCGCGAAAGCGCATCGCCTGCAGCATCAGGTTCGCCACCAGGCACAGACCGATCAGCACCACGATCGGCAGGCTCACCGTCAGCTCCGACGTCTGCGGGGCGAGGGCGGCAAGACCGACGGCCACGACCACGATCAGGACCACCGAAACCAGCGCAAGACCGAGCGAGGCGAGAAAATATTGCAGACGGCCGAGACGCGCATTGAAACCGAAAATGAACCCCAGCATCCGCCTCTCCCCGCAGGCCACGCCGCAATCGGGAGCGCAGCCGACACGGCATATCAGGGCGAAATTGCCGCGCGCCTTCGCCGATAGTTAGAATTTGAAGGACCGAGTGCGACGGCGCTTTCGCGCTGCGGGACCTCATGCGTTCGAAAATATATCGTTGCTAAAGCAACTAATCTGTGGAACGATCGACCCGATCAGCAACGGAGGCGCGGGATGATCCGCGTCTCGAAGAAGGGACGGGAACATCATGCGCAGCCTGCTCGCCGCAGGCGCGGCCGCTTGCGCGCGCGCCAACAGATTGCCGCAGCGGACGGGTCAGCCGTTCGGCGGCTCCTGCCGGAGTGGCTCAGCTCGCGCCCGTGACGGCGTCGAGATTGTCGTGGATGCGGCGCAGCAGCGTTATCAGGACTTCCCGCTCATCCTTGTCGAGACAGGCGAGCAGACGCCGCTCGCGTTCCAGCGCGGCGACGATGACCTTGTCGTGCGTCGCGCGGCCCTTGGCCGTCAGCGAAATCGAATGGCTGCGGCCGTCCTCCGGGTCGTCGCGGATCGCGATCAGGCCGCGGCTCTTCATCAGCGCCAGGGTGCGGCTGACCGGCCCCTTGTCGAAGCCGATCACGCTGCAGATGCGCGAGGCCGGGATGCCCGGCTCGATCGCCAGCAGCGACATGATCCGCCATTCGGTGACGTTGACGCCGAAATTGCGCTGATAGAACACGGTGGCGCTGTTCGACAGCTTGTTGGCGATGAAGGTGATGAAGGCCGGCACATAGCGGTCGAGATCGAGCGTGAGGCCGTGCCCCTCAGCTTCGCGCGGCTGCGCCTTGCGCGGCGTCCCGGATTTCTCGCTCATGATCCCCAGCATCCATGCATCGCTACTCATACGGATACGAAAAGCCGCATGACAAGGCCAAACTTCGGGAGCTCCGCATGAACCCAACAGGTCTTTCCCCCGCTGCCGGTATGGCGCCGCTCATCCCGCACCTCGCCATCGACCCGTTCTCATATGAATTCTTCGACGATCCCTATCCAGCGCATCAGGAGATGCGCGAGGCCGGCCCCGTCATCCATCTGGACGCGTGGAACGTCTACGGCGTCGCCCGCTACGCCGAGGTCTATGCCGTCCTCAACGATCCCCAGACGTTCTGCTCCAGCCGCGGCGTGGGCTTGAGCGACTTCGCCAAGGAGAAGCCGTGGCGGCCGCCGAGCCTGATCCTCGAGGCGGATCCGCCGGCGCATACGCGCACCCGCGCCGTGCTGAGCAAGGTGCTGTCGCCGGCCGTCATGAAGCGGCTGCGCGACGGCTTCATGGCGGCGGCCGAGGCCAAGATCGGCGAGCTTGTAGGCCGGGGCTCGTTCGATGCCATCCCCGATCTCGCCGAGGCCTATCCGCTGTCGGTGTTTCCCGATGCGCTCGGGCTGAAGCCGGAGGGGCGCGAGCATCTCATTCCCTATGCGAGCCTGGTGTTCAACGCGTTCGGTCCGCCGAATGAGCTGCGCCAGCAGGCGATCGAGCGCTCGGCGCCGCACCAGGCCTATGTCACGGAGCAGTGCCAGCGCGACAATCTCACGCCCGGCGGCTTCGGTTCCTGCATCCACGCCTTCAGCGACAGCGGCGAGATCACGCCGGCTGAGGCGCCGTTGCTGGTGCGCTCGCTGCTGTCGGCCGGCCTCGACACCACCGTCTACGGCATCGGCGCCGCGGTGTATTGCCTGGCGCGCTTCCCCGATCAATGGGCGCGGCTGCGCGCCGATCCGTCGCTGGCACGCAACGCGTTCGAGGAGGCCGTGCGGTTCGAAAGCCCGGTGCAGACCTTCTTCCGCACCACCACGCGTGACGTCGAACTCGGCGGCGTCACGATTCCCGAAGGCGAGAAGGTGCTGATGTTCTTGGGTAGCGCCAATCGCGACCCGCGCCGCTGGGAGCAGCCGGACAGCTACGACATCACCCGAAAAGTGTCCGGCCATGTCGGCTTCGGCTCGGGCATCCACATGTGCGTCGGCCAGCTCGTCGCGCGGCTCGAAGGCGAGGCGGTGCTGACGGCGCTCGCCCGCAAGGTCGGGAGCATCACGATGAGCGGCGAGCCAAAGCGCCGCTACAACAACACGCTGCGTGGGCTGGAGAGCCTGCCGGTCACCTTTACTCCAGCCCGAGCTGTACCATGACCATGATCACCTTCATCCATCCCGACAACCGCAGCGAAAGCGTGGAGGCCGAGGACGGCGCCAGCGTCATGCTGGCGGCGCTGACCCACGGCATCGACGGCATCGTCGCCGAATGCGGCGGCAATGCCGTCTGCGCCACCTGCCACGTCTATGTCGACGACGCCTGGGCCGGGAAGCTCGATCCCGTGTCCGACGATGAGGATGCGCTGCTGGACGGCACCGCAGCCGAACGGCGGCCGAACAGCCGGCTGTCCTGCCAGATCAGGGTGCAGCCGGCGCTGGCCGGACTGGTGGTGCGCATTCCGGATCGGCAGAGCTGATTTCGCAACTGGAGACGACCTCCAGCCGCAACGACAACAATCAAACAAGCAACATACGGGGAAGGACATCATGAAGCAGCTGAATTCGTGCGCGCTGGCGCTGGTCGCAATAGTCTGCCTTGCAGGCGCGGCGCGGGCCGGTGAGATCTCGGACAATGTCGTACGCGTCGGCGTGCTCAACGACATCTCCGGCATCTTCCAGGACACCAACGGCATGGGCTCGGTCGAGGCCGCGCGCATGGCGGCGGAGGATTTCAACGGCGGCGGTAAAGGCATCAAGGTCGAGATCGTCTATGCCGATCACCAGAACAAGGCCGATGTCGGCTCGGCGATCACGCGCAAATGGCTC
This sequence comes from Bradyrhizobium sp. HKCCYLRH3059, assembly GCF_051168035.1. Classification (NCBI taxonomy): domain Bacteria; kingdom Pseudomonadati; phylum Pseudomonadota; class Alphaproteobacteria; order Hyphomicrobiales; family Nitrobacteraceae; genus Bradyrhizobium; species Bradyrhizobium sp. HKCCYLRH3059. Next base: position 186,332 of record NZ_JBNPUF010000005.1, read on the forward strand.
GATGTCGACAAGGTCGATGCCGTCGTCGACGTGCCCAACTCGGCCGTGGGCCTCACCGTCAACGAGCTCTTGCGCAACAGCCGGATGACGTTCCTGGCGTCGTCGACCGCGAGCTCCGATCTCACCGGCAAGGCCTGCTCGCCGAACACCATTCAGTGGGTCAACGACGCCTGGGCGACCGGCAACACCACGGCGGCTGCGATGATGGGCCGCGGCGGCAAGGACTGGTACTTCATCACGGTCAACTATGCGCTCGGCCAGGGCATCGAGGCGGAGGCCACCAACTACATCGAGAAGCACGGCGGCAAGGTGCTGGGCTCGGCGAAGCATCCGCTCGGCACGACGGACTTCGCCTCGTTCCTGCTTCAGGCGCAGGGCTCGAAGGCCAAGGTGATCGGCCTGGCGAATGCCGGCGGCGACACCATCAATGCGGTCAAGCAGGCGTCCGAGTTCGGCATCCAGCAGGGCGGCCAGTCGCTGGTCGCGTTCCTGCTGTTCATCAACGACATCCATGGCATGGGCCTGAAGGCGGCGCAGGGCCTGCAACTGCTCGAGGCCTTCTACTGGGACATGGACGACGACACCCGCGCCTTCGCCAAGCGCTTCGCAGCGCGCCCCGGCATGAACGGCAAGATGCCGAGCGGCAACCAGGCGGGCGTCTATGCCTCGACGCTTGCCTATCTCAACGCGGTCGCTGCCACCGGCAGCGATGATGCCAAGGACGTCGTGCCGCAGATGAAGACGGTGAAGGGCAAGGACAAGCTATTCGGCGATGTGACGATCCGGGCCGACGGCCGCGTCGTGCACCCGATGTATCTGTTCGAGGTGAAGAAGCCGGAGGAGTCGAAATATCCGTACGACTACTATCGTCTGGTCTCGACGATTCCGGCCGAGCAGGCGTTCCGCCCGATCGCCGATGGCGGGTGTGCGCTGGTGAAGTGATGCGTTCGTGGGGTAGCGAGCAAGTGATATCCACGAGTGACATCTAGAAGTAGATGCCGCGAGAGCCGCTGCTCTTCAGTTGCTCCGTCATGCCCGGGCTTGTCCCGGGCATCCACGTCGAGCGGCGACTATCGAGCCGCGTGGATGGCCGGGACAGGCCGGCCATGACGGCGCGGGGAAGGCGACTTCCTCTCATGACCTTCTTCCCGACCCTGCCGTCTGCTGTGCTGCAGTATCCTTAACACGCACTATAGTTCTTGCCTTTGCCCGTTTCCGGGAATTATGGTGCATGGATCGATGGCGCGTAGGATCAGCACCGCGCGACGAATGCTGCGGCGAAACGCCGCCGCTGGTCGTGCTGCTGCGTGGCGGCGACAAAACAACGATAAGAACGATTTGTTTGAGGGGAGGGAAGACCATGAAGAGCTTCTGGCTGGCGAGCGCCGCAGCGCTGCTGTTTTCGAGCACCGCCTTTGCCGGCGACACCATCAAGATCGGCTTCGTCTCGACGTTCAGCGGTCCGACCGCCGTGATCGGCAACGACATGCGCAACTCGTTCGAGCTCGCGCTCGACCATCTCGGCCGCAAGATCGACGGCAAGCCGGTCGAGGTGATCTACGAGGACGACCAGCAGAAGCCTGACGTCGGCAAGCAGAAGACCGAGAAGCTGGTGCAGTCCGACAAGGTCGATTTCATCGTCGGCTACATCTGGTCGAACGTGCTGCTGGCCTCGCTCAAGACCGCGGTGGATTCCCAGACCTTTCTGATCTCGGCCAATGCCGGCCCGTCGCAGCTCGCCGGCGAATTGTGCTCTCCCTACGTGTTCTCGACATCCTGGCAGAACGACCAGACGCCCGCAGCGATGGGCCTCTACATGAACCAGAAGGGCGTCAAGTCGGTGTTCCTGATCGGGCCGAACTATGCGGCCGGCAAGGACATGCTGGCCGGCGTCAAGAGCACCTTCAGGGGCCAGGTCGTCGGCGAGGAATACACGGTGTGGCCGAGCCAGCTCGACTTCTCCGCCGAGCTCTCCAAGGCGCGCGCCTCGGGCGCCGAATCCATCTTCGTGTTCTATCCCGGCGCGGCCGGCGTGCAATTCCTCAATCAATATTCGCAGGCCGGCCTCAAGGAGAAGATGCCGCTCTACACCGCCTTCACCGTCGACGAATTGTCGCTGCCGCTGCAGAAGGACAATGCGATCGGCGTGCCCGGCGCCCAGGAATGGGTCAACGACCTGCCCAACGAGCAGAACAAGAAGTTCGTCGCCGACTACCGCAAGAAATACACCGGCCTGCGTCCGACCTATTACGGCGCCCAGGCCTACGATGCGGCCCAGCTGATCAACAGCGCCGTGGTTGCGGTCAAGGGCGACACGTCCAAGAAGGACGCGATGAAGGCCGAGATGGAGAAGGCCAACTTCAAGTCGCTGCGCGGCTCCTTCAAGTTCGGCAACAATCACATCCCGATCCAGAACTTCTACCTGCAGGACGTGGTCAAGGACACCGAGGGCCAGCTCTCGCTGAAGACGGTCGCCACCATCGTCGAGAACGACCAGGACCGCTTCCACGACAAGTGCCCGATGAAGTGAGCGAAAAGAATTCCGAGCCAGAGGACGAAACAGGCCTGGAATTTGCTTGAAGCTTAAAACATCTCCGGCCTAAGATCGGGACGGACATGGCGGCAGCGCCTGGAACGGGTTCTGCCGCCGTCTTTTTGAGCGTGAAGTGAGGGGCATGCTTCTCGTCGTCGAACAATTCCTGAACGGGCTGCAGTTTGGACTGCTGCTGTTCCTGCTGGCCGCCGGCCTGACGCTGGTGTTCGGCATCATGGACTTCGTGAACCTGGCCCACGGCTCGCTCTACATGATGGGCGCCTATTTCGCGGCGACCTTCGTGGCCTGGACCGGCAACTTCGTGCTCGGCGCCGTCATGGCACTGGGAGCCACGCTTCTGCTCGGTATCGTGCTCGAATTCACGGCACTGCGCCATCTCTATGGGCGCGATCACCTTGATCACGTGCTCGCGACGTTCGGCCTGATCCTGTTCTTCAACGAGGCCGTCCGGCTGATCTGGGGCCCGGCGGGACTGGCGCTGCCGCTGCCGTCCTGGCTCGCCTTCCCGGTCACGATCCTGCCCGGCATCCAATATCCCGCCTATCGGCTCGCGATCATCGTCGTGGCGCTGCTGGTGGCGCTGCTGCTCTATCTCGGCGTGATGCGGACGCGGATCGGCATGCTGATCCGGGCCGGCGCCTCCAACCGCGAGATGATCGGTGCGCTCGGCATCAACATCAAGCTGCTCTATACGCTGGTGTTCGGCCTCGGCGCCGCGCTCGCCGGCCTGGCCGGGCTGATGCAGGCGCCGATCCTCACGGTGCAGATCGGCATGGGCGAGAACATCCTGATCCTCGCCTTCGTCGTCATCGTGATCGGCGGCATTGGTTCGATCCGCGGCGCCTTTATCGCGGCGATCATGATCGGCCTGATCGATACCATGGGCCGCGCCTTCCTGCCCAATCTGCTGCGCCAGGTGCTGAACTCGGCAGCAGCTTCCACTGCGGCGCCGGCGATGTCGTCGATGCTGATCTACCTCCTGATGGCGATCGTGCTGGTGGCGCGGCCTGAAGGTCTGTTTCCGGCCAACCGCAGATGAAATCCTCGCTCAACGTTTCGACCATCGTGGCCATCATCGTCGTGGCCGGCCTGGTGCTGCTGCCGGTCTATTCGAACCTCTCCGGCAACATCTTCATCCTCACGCTGTTCACCCGCATCGTGATCCTGGCGCTGGCGGCCGTCAGCCTCAACCTGATCATGGGCTACGGCGGCATGATGAGCTTCGGCCATGCCGCCTATCTCGGCATCGGCGGCTACGCCGTCGGCATCCTGGCGCAGGAGGGCATCGGCTCCGGCTATGCCCAGTTCGCGGTCGCCATCGCGATTTCGGCGCTCTATGCGCTGGTCATAGGCGCGCTCTCCTTGCGTACCCGCGGCGTCTATTTCATCATGATCACGCTGGCCTTTGCGCAAATGGCCTACTACGTCGCGTCCGGCCTCGCCCGTTACGGCGGGGATGACGGGCTCACCGTCTACAAGCGCAGCGATTTCGGCGGCCTGATCAATCTCGGCAACCGCGTGCAGTTCTATTATCTCTGCCTGTTCTGCCTGCTTGCCGTCGTGGTCCTGATCTGGCGGATCGTCAATTCGCGCTTCGGCCTCGTGCTGCAGGGCCTGCGCTCCAACGAGCAGCGCATGCAGGCGATCGGCTTCCCGTCGAAGCGCTACAAGCTGGCGTGCTTCGTCATCGCCGGCATGCTCTGTGGCCTGTCCGGCGCGCTGCTTGCCAACAACACCGATTTCGTCAGCCCTGCCGTGATGTACTGGACCCGCTCCGGCGACCTCATGGTGATGGTCATCCTCGGCGGCATGGGCACCCTGATGGGGCCGGTCGTCGGCTCGGTCGTGTTCCTGGTGCTGGAAGAGGTGCTGTCGCAGATCACCGAATATTGGGCGCTGATCATGGGGCCGCTGCTGCTCCTGATCGTGCTGTTCGGCCGCGGCGGCATCATGGGCATGCTCGGGAGGTTGAACCGTGGCTGAACCTCTGCTTCGCGTCGACAATCTCGTGCGCCGGTTCGGCGGCATCGTCGCGACTGATCACGTCTGTCTCGACGTTGCCAAGGGCGAGATCCACGCCATCATCGGGCCGAACGGCGCCGGCAAGACCACGCTGATCAGCCAGCTCACCGGCCACCTGGCGCCGCATGCGGGGCGCATTTTCCTAGGGGGCCGCGACATCTCGCATTTCCCCGCCTATAAGCGCAGCGCGCTGGGGCTGGCGCGTTCGTTCCAGATCACCTCGCTGCTGACCGACTTCACCGCGGCCGACAATGTCGCGCTTGCGGCGCAAGCCCATGACGGCAGGCACTCGTTCCGTTTCTTCGCCGCCGCGCGCAAGGACAAGCCGCTGCGTGCCGCCGCGCAGGCCGCGCTGGAGCGCGTCGGTCTCGGCCATCGCGCCGACGTGCTGGTGTCGAAGCTCAGCCATGGCGAGCAGCGCGAGCTGGAGCTCGCCGTCGCGCTCGCGACCAAGCCGCAGCTCCTGCTGCTCGACGAGCCGATGGCCGGCCTGGGGGTGACCGAGTCGCAGCGCATGGTGAAGCTGCTGAACGAGCTGCGCAAGGAAGTGTCGATCGTGCTGGTCGAGCATGACATGGAGGCGGTGTTCGCGCTCGCCGACCGCATCTCGGTCCTCGTCTATGGCCGCATCATCGCCTCGGGCAGACCGGACGAGATCCGGCAGAACGAGGAGGTCAAGCGCGCCTATCTCGGCGATCAGCATGTGGTGGTCGGCCATGGTTGATCTGGGGACAAGCGCCATGCTGCTCGAGGTCGACGGCATCGAGACCTGTTACGGCCTGAGCCAGGTCTTGTTCGGCCTGTCGTTGGCGATCCGCCCCGGCGAGATGGTCTCGCTGATGGGCCGCAACGGCATGGGCAAGACCACCACGATCCGCTCGATCATGGGTCTGACCCAGGCGCGCGCCGGCCTGATCCGCTTCAGCGGTCAGGAGACACGAAAGCTGCCGTCCTACAGGATCGCTCAGCTCGGCATCGGCCTCGTGCCGGAGGGACGGCAGATCTTTCCGAATCTGACCGTCACCGAGAATCTCGTGGCGGCCTCGGCCAACCGGCTCGGCGCGTCCGATCCCTGGACGCTCGACAAGATCCACGCCTTGTTTCCGCGGCTCGCCGAACGCGGCAGCAACATGGGCAACCAGCTCTCCGGCGGCGAGCAGCAGATGCTGGCGATCGGCCGGGCGCTGATGACCAACCCGAAACTCCTCATTCTCGACGAGGCGACCGAGGGTCTGGCGCCGTTGATCCGAGAGGAGATCTGGAACTGCCTGTCGCTGCTGAAATCGCGCGGGCAGTCGATCCTGGTGATCGACAAGAATGTCGAGCATCTGACCCGCATCTGCGATCGCCACTACATCATCGAGCGTGGCCGCACCGTGTGGCATGGCACGTCGGAGCAACTGATGGCCGAGCCGGAGCTGCAGCACCGCTATCTGGGTATTTGAGGGCGGCGCGCTGCCGGCTATTCCGACGTGGAAGCGGATTGACTCAAATCAAGATCGCGTCGGGCGTCGGGCGTAGATTTTGCTAGCTGCCCCGACATGCGCTGATTTTTCGCATTGAGGCGCGGCTTGGACGGGACTATTTTTCCAGGGTAGTAGTTTGTTTTTCCTTTTATCAGAGGTTGAACAAATGCGTGCACCTCGTATCCGAATCGAATCACCGCAGAAAGCCGTGGCCGGCCTGCGCGGCTTCTGGTCTGTTCATTCCGACCTTGAGACGGGGCTGTGTCTCGCCTTCATGCTGATCGTCGGAGTCATCGTGAAAATGACACCGCCACTCTAGACCTCAGCGACGGAACGGGATGTACTTCTGGTACTCCTTCGGCACCCGGCTGCGATAGCGCGACGGCACCGTGCCGCTGCGCAGGGAGTCCTCGACTTCCTTGCGCGTGCTGGTCCTCGTCCGCTTCTTCTTCGGCGCGGCCGCCTCGCTGGCCGGCTTGGCGTCGCTAGGTTTCTCGGCCGAGGCGGCTGGTGCCGGAGTGGCTGTCGGGATGGGGCTCGCGGCGGGAGCAGGTTGCGCCGGCGTATCGGGAGCGGGCGCGCTCTGCGCGAAGGCTGCCTCGGCGGCGAGGCTGAGAGCCAGAATGGTTGCTAATGTGATCCCGGAAGACCTGATCATATCAACGAGACTCCAAGCCACTGCGACTGACGGGCCTGCCTGATGATGTCGCCCCCCGTGCACCGGACGGTTCATGCTGTCGTTGCATGGCCGGCGTCGGCTGACGCGCCACCTCGCCCAAGAAGAATTCTGAGTGCCGAATTTTTGAGCACAGCGTGCCGCTGGTTCCGTTGAATCGCAAGCATTTTTCCCTGGCACGCGGATTGCTCCCCTCGTTGCTCAGAGTTGGCAGCTAGGGTTCCGGTTCTCCATCGAGAATGCTGGTCCGAGAGCAGCCGCCAGGGGAGAGCCCTGGTGCACGGCGGGATAAAAACCCGGGAGACCTCAGTGGCCGCGCTTGGCAGGCACGAGGTTCTTCATGCCAGTCCGCGGTCAGAAAACCGATGAGGGACTGGACATGGGAAAAGCGCGAAATCTGTTTGTTGCACTGCTCGCTGCATCGACGCTGGCGACCGCATCGCTGTCATCCGCGTCAGCTGAGAAGAAGAAGGAATTCAACATCGCCTGGACGATCTATGTCGGCTGGATGCCGTGGCCCTATGCGGCCGAGTCCGGCATCGTCAAGAAGTGGGCGGACAAATACGGCATCTCGATCAAGATCACGCAGATCAACGACTACGTCGAGTCGATCAACCAGTACACCGCCGGCAAGTTCGACGGCGTCACCGTCACCAACATGGATGCGCTGACCATCCCCGCTGCCGGCGGCGTCGACACGTCGGCCATCATCATGGGCGACTACTCCAACGGCAATGACGGTGTCGTGCTGAAGAAGGGCAAGACCATGGCCGACATCAAGGGCCAGAAGGTCAACCTCGTCGAGCTCTCGGTGTCGCACTATCTGCTGGCGCGCGGCCTCGAGACCGCGAAACTGTCCGAGAAGAACATCAAGACCGTCAACACCTCCGACGCCGACATCGTCGCCGCCGCGAAGTCGCCGGACACGACGGCCGTGGTGACCTGGAATCCGCAACTACTGGAGGTGAAGGCCGAGCCGGGGGCAACGCTGGTGTTCGATTCCAGCAAGATCCCCGGCGAGATCGAGGATCTCCTGGTCGTCAACAGCGCGACGCTCAAGGACAATCCGGAGCTCGGCAAGGCGCTGGTCGGCATCTGGTACGAGACCATCGCGCTGATGAAGGACCAGAGCGAGAAGGGCAAGGCCGCGCGCGAGGCGATGGCCAAGCTGTCGGGCACCGATCTCGCCGGCTTCGAGACCCAGCTCAAGACGACGTTCATGTACTACGAGCCGAAGGACGCGCTCGCCTTCGTGACCGGACCGGAATTGCCCAAGATCATGGATCTCGTGCGCACCTTCTGCTTCGATCACAACCTGCTTGGCGAGAACGTGAAGTCGAAGGACGCGGTCGGCATCTCCACGCCGACGAAGGCGCTGGGCGCGGCCAGCAATGTCAAGCTGCGCTTCGATCCGACCTTCATGAAGATGGCGGCCGAAGGGAAGCTCTGATCCGCTTCCTGGACCGCCGCCGGTGCCACCCCTCATCCTGAAGAGCTTGCGCGAGCGCAAGCATCTCGAAGGATGAGGCCCACATCGGGGCCTCATGGTTCGAGACGGCGCTGACGCGCCCCTCACCATGAGGATTGAGGGAGCCTGTTGATGCCGCGTGCCATGAACGTCGTTCCGAACCGGGGCAGCCGGCTGTTGCTGGCCCTGTTGCCGTTCCTGCTGATCGCGCTGATCTACGTGGTCGGATCGGCGCAGCGGCGCGCGGACAATCCCGACGACAAGCTGCTGCCGCCGGTCTCCGAGATGGTCGCGACCTCCAAGCGGCTCGCGACCGAGCCGGATCGCCGCTCCGGCGACTACGTGCTGTGGTCCGACACGGCGGCGAGCCTGCAGCGCCTCGCGCTCGGCCTCGGCATTTCCGCCGCCATCGGTCTCGTGCTCGGACTCGCCATCGGATTGCTGCCAGTGGCCGGCGCCGGCTTCGGCACGCTGATTGCGGTTCTGTCGATGATCCCGCCGATGGCGATGCTGCCGGTTCTGTTCATCGTGTTCGGCCTCGGTGAGCTGTCCAAGGTGGTGCTGATCATCATCGGCGTCACGCCGACCCTGGTGCGCGACCTCTCGCTCGAGGTGCAGAACATGCCGCGCGAGCAGCTGATCAAGGCGCAGACCCTGGGCGCCTCGACCTGGCAGGTCGCGATCCGCGTGGTGCTGCCGCAGATCATGCCACGCCTGATCCAGGGGCTGCGGCTCATGATCGGGCCCGCCTTCCTGTTCCTGATCTCGGCCGAGGCGATCGCCTCCGATGTCGGACTCGGCTACCGCATCTTCCTGGTCCGCCGCTATCTCTCGATGGATGTGATCCTGCCCTACGTCGTCTGGATCACGTTGCTTGCCTACATCCTCGACTACGCGCTGGTCTGGTTCGGACGGCACGCCTTTCCCTGGGCATATGCGCGAGGCAGCCGCCAATGAGCACGCTCTCCTTCCGCAACGTCTGGGTCGAATACGGCAACCAGGTCGTGCTCGAGCGCATCAATCTCGAGATCGCCTCCGGCACGTTCCTGTCGATCGTCGGCCCGTCCGGCGCGGGCAAGAGTACCTTCCTGCGCCTGATCCTCGGCCAGGAGAGGCCGAGCCAGGGCGCGGTGCTGCTCGACGGCCGGCCGTTTCCGGCCGAGCCCGGACCGGACCGCGGCATCGTGTTCCAGCGCTACTCGGTGTTCCCGCATCTGACCGTGCTCGGCAACGTGCTGCTCGGCTACGAGCTTGCCGGCAGCCCGTTCACGGCGCGGCTGTTCGGATCGGCGCGCAAGGCGGCGATGGAGAAGAGCCTCGCGCTGATCGAGGCCGTCGGCCTGGCCGAGCATCGCGACAAATATCCAAGCGCGTTGTCCGGCGGCATGCAGCAGCGCCTGGCGATCGCGCAGGCCCTGGCGAAGCAGCCGCGCGTGCTGCTGCTCGATGAGCCCTTCGGCGCGCTCGATCCCGGCACCCGCGCCCAGATGCATGCGCTGATCAAGCCGCTGTGGCGCCAGCACAACATGACCATCGTGATGGTCACCCACGACATCAAGGAGGCGTTCGGCCTCGCCACGCGGCTGATCGCGCTCGACCGTCCCCGCAAGGATCCGCAGGCGCCGGAGCGGTTCGGCGCGCGCATCACCTACGATCTCGATCTCACCCGCGACAGCGCCGTGCCCGTGCTCGGATTCATCCGCGCCAGCCTGCAGGCGACGCAATAGTCAGTTCAAGAAACGTCGAAAGAAACGAAGGAGAGTCTCCATGTCATTCCCATTCATGCGCCGGTCGCGCCGCGCCGGATTGCACTCGCAGCGCCGGAGCATGCGCCGTCACCATCCGGACTTCGACAAGATGGCCACGCAAGGCTGGCAGGCGCTGGAGGCCGAGGGCAAGCTGCCGACCAACGGCTGGCGCAAGGAGCGGCAATGGGCGCTCGACATGGGCCTGCCCGGCGCCGACACGCTGACGGATCGCGACATCCCGACCTTCGCCCGCGGCGAGCTGCCGCATTTCGCCGGCATCAACACCTTCATGAAGGCGCCGTATGTCGAGAACGTCCGCGACGTCGGCAAATACGACGCCGCAGTGATCGGCATCCCCTTCGATTCCGGCACCACCTATCGGCCCGGCACCCGCTTCGGGCCGCAGGGCATCCGCCGCATCTCCGCGCTCTACACGCCCTACAACTATGAGCTGGGCGTCGACCTGCGCGAGCAGATGACCTTGTGCGATGCCGGCGACGTCTTCACGATTCCCGCCAATCTGGAAAAGAGCTTTGACCAGATCAGCCGCGGCGTCGCGCATGTGTTCTCGTCCGGCGCGCTGCCGATCATGCTCGGCGGCGACCACTCGATCGGCTTTCCGTGCGTGCGCGGCATCGCGCAGTGCACCGACAAGAAGATCGGCATCATCCATTTCGACCGCCACATCGACATCCAGGAGAAGGATCTCGACGAGCGCATGCACACCACGCCCTGGTACTGGGCGACCAACCTGCCCAATGTGTCGCCGACCAATCTGGTGCAGCTCGGTATCGGCGGCTGGCAGGTGCCGCGCGAGGGCGTCGAGGTCGCGCGCAAGCGCAACACCAACGTGCTGACCATCGCCGACATCGAGAAGATCGGCCTGGAGAAGACCGCCGAGATCGCGCTCGAGCTGGCCTGGAAGGATGCCGACGCGGTCTACATCTCGTTCGACGTCGACTCCATCGATTGCGGCTTCGTGCCCGGCACCGGCTGGCCAGAGCCCGGCGGCTTCCTGCCGCGCGAGGCGCTGAAGCTGCTGGGTCTCGTCGCCGCCGAAGGCCTGTGCGGACTCGAAGTGGTCGAGGTCTCGCCGCCCTACGACACCTCGGACATCACCGCGCTGATCGGCGTCCGCGTCGTCGTCGAGGTGCTCGGCTCGATGGTCGCGCACGGCAAGCTCGGCAGCCACAAGTCCATCATCAACAAGCCGGTCAGCTACTGAGGCCCGCGATGCGTCATCATCACCACCATCACGGCCATCATCATGATCATCACCACGATCATGGCCACGACCATCATCACGACCATCCGACGCATGGCCCCGGCCACAACCATCCGCACGGCCACCGTTCGCCGGTGCAATGGCAGACGCCGCATCAGCCTGAGGGCGCCAAGCCTGCCGCGGTGGTCGAGCCGGATCTCGACAAGGTCGAAGCCGCCTTCGTCGACGGCTTCATCGCCGCGCCGGATCCGACCAGCTTCCTGCGGCTGGCGCGGGTCCCGTTCGAGATCCTGCGCGACGGCACGAGCCTCAAGCTGCTGCGCGTCGAGATCGACGCGCTGACGGACGTCGGCAGCCTGACGCCGCATCTCGGTGGCGTCACCTTCCGCTACGATCCGCTGCCGTCGAACTTCATCTCCCGCCGCCGCCGCCTGCGCTTCGTCTATTTCGATGGCGCCAGCCTCAAGCCGCTGACCTATGCGGAGCTGCGGGAGATCGAGTGACCAGCTCAGAACTCAAGGCAGCGGCGTTCGCTTGAGCGCCGCTGCAAGCGCCTCGAAGCGACCGGTGACTTCCGGCAGCACGAATGCGCGCACGGTCGAGGCCGCCGCGACGCCGATCACCAGCACGATGACATATTGGGCGGCGAGCAGCAGCGTGACGCGCCGGAGCCAGTGCGATCGCGGGCGCTCGGCGGCGCGCGCCGCGACCGGCGGCGGCGCATCGGAGGCGATCAGCCAGTCGTCGTGCTCTTGCGAGGATTCGGACATTGCTCAGTGCCCCGAGAGCAATTGCTCGAGGCGCGATTTGAGCTGCCTGTTGGCGCGCTCCTGCAGGCGCAAGGCGCGCGCCGTTTCGAGATCGATCACCTCGCCATCGTCGTGAAGGAAGGCGAGGCCGGCGCCCGCGCCGTCGCGCCACACCATCTGCGCCGGTCGTGACCATCCGCGCCGTTCGATGCTGATCTCGACGCGGTCCGGCAGCAGCACGCTGCCCTCGAGCTCGACCTTGACGCCGCGGTGGTTGAAATTGCGCACGACGCAGGCCAGCGTCGAGCAGCCTGAATTGAAGGTCAGCACGCCGCCATAGTAGACGCGCTGGCGAGCCTCGCGACGACGATTTTGCATCCCACGTCCTCCAGTGACTTAACGATTGATTAATCAATCGGAGGGTGTGTGGCGAGTCTCGCCGGTATTGAAATGTGGGTGGTGGTTAATGCGTACCGGACGCTTGCGGCGCGATCGAAGTCGCACGACGTCTCACGCCCGCGCGAACATCCGGGCGTCGCCAGTCAGCACCGGCTTCACGGCTTCGCCCAGCCGTGCGGCCGCCGCTTCGACCGACAGTCCCGCCGTATCGACCACCGCATTGGCCCTCGCGTACAGCGGCTCGCGGCTCGCCAGGATGTTGCGCAGCTCGGCCATCGCCGAGCGGTCGTCGGCCATCGGGCGGAGGTCGCCCTGCTTACGCACGCGCCCCATGTGCTCCTCCGGCTCCGCCTTGAGCCAGATCGTGTAGAACGAGGTCAGGATCAGGTCGAAGGTGACCGGCTCGGAGACGATGCCGCCGCCGGTCGCCAGCACCATCGGCTCCTTGCGCGCGAGCAGTTGCACCAGGGCGGCCTGCTCCATGCGGCGAAAGCCTTCCTGGCCGTAGAGCGCGATGATCTCGGCAACCGAAAGCCCGTTCTGCCGCTCGATCTCCTTGTTCAGCTCGACGAAGCTCCAGCCGATCCGCTCCGCCAGCATCTTGCCGAGCGTCGACTTGCCGGCACCGCGCAGGCCGATCAGCGCAATGCCTGAGAACGAACGCCGCAGCGGCGCCGACGCGCCCCCGGCAAGCAGCTCCTTGACCTCGGCGATCTGGCTCGGGCTCGCCTTCTTCAGGAGATCGCGAATGACCGGCCAGTCCGGCGATGGCTCGCCGCCGGGGATGATGTCGTCGAGCGGCGCGTTGATCGCGTTGGCGATGCGGCGCAGCAGCACGATCGAGACATTGCCCTTGCCGCTCTCGAGCTGGGCGATGTAGCGCTCGGAAATCCCGGAGACATCGGCCAGCACCTTGCGCGACATGCCGGCGAGGCCGCGCATCCGCCGCACCCGCTGGCCCAGCTGGTCGAGGAAATCGCTCTCGGCCGCGGACTGGCCGTCGTCGCGCGGGGCATCGCTGTGTGGCGTCATATCCCTGAGGCACTCTTTTGAGTAGGAAACATAATGCCGGGGAGGATTGACAGCAAGCGATGTTGGTGGCCTTGTATGAATTATAATTCAAAAATCCGGGGAGAATGCCGTGAAGTCGTACAATGCGGTATCGTGGCTGCTTGACCGCAATGTCGAGGCGGGGCGCGGCGACAAGCTCGCCTACACGGACACGGTCTCGGAGCTGACCTATCGCGGTCTGCAACAGCAGACCTGCCGCGTCGCCAACATGCTGCGTCGCCTTGGCGTCCGCCGCGAGGAGCGCGTGGCGATGATCATGCTCGATACGGTGGATTTCCCCGCGGTGTTTCTTGGCGCCATGCGCGCGGGCGTCGTCCCGGTGCCGCTCAACACGCTGCTGACCTCTGACCAATACGCGTATGTGCTCGCCGACTGCCGCGCCCGCGTGCTGTTCGTGTCCGAGGCGCTGTATCCGGTGGTGAAGGACATTGTCGGCCGGATGCCGGATCTCGATTGCGTCGTCGTGTCCGGCGCCAATGCCTTCGGCCACAAGCTGCTCACCGAGGAGCTCGCGCGTGAGAGCGATCAGTTCGACACGGTCGCGACCCACGAGGATGAGCCGGCGTTCTGGCTGTATTCATCCGGTTCGACCGGCATGCCCAAGGGCGTGCGCCATCTGCACGGCAATCTCGCCGCGACGGCCGAGACCTATGCCAGCCAAGTGCTCGGCATCCGCGAGAGCGATGTCTGTCTGTCAGCCGCAAAGCTGTTCTTCGCCTATGGCCTCGGCAATGCGCTGACCTTCCCGCTGTCGGTCGGCGCAACCACGATCCTCAACTCCGAGCGCCCGACGCCGGCGCTGATGTTCAAGCTCCTCAACCGCTACAATCCGACCATCTTCTACGGCGTGCCGACCTTGTTCGCCGCGATGCTGCACGATGAGTCGCTGCGCCATGAGAAGGCCGGCAGCGCTCTGCGCATCTGCACCTCGGCCGGCGAGGCGCTGCCGGAATCGGTCGGCAGTGCCTGGAAGGCGCGGTTCGGCGTCGACATTCTCGATGGTGTCGGCTCGACCGAGCTGCTGCACATCTTCCTGTCCAACGTGCCCGGGGACATCAAATACGGCTCATCGGGGCGCCCTGTGCCGGGCTATCAGGTTCGTCTTGTCAACGAGGCCGGCCAGGACGTGCCGGACGGCGAGGTCGGCGAGATGCTGGTGCATGCACCGTCCGCCGGTGAGGGCTACTGGAATCAGCGCCACAAGACCCGCTCGACGTTCGAGGGCTATTGGACGCGCACCGGCGACAAATATGTGCGCGACGCCGATGGGCGCTACACCTTCTGCGGCCGCTCCGACGACATGTTCAAGGTCTCCGGCATCTGGGTGTCGCCGTTCGAGGTCGAGAGCGCGCTGATCACGCATCCCGCGGTGCTCGAGGCTGCCGTGGTGCCGGAAGCCGATCCGGAGGGGCTGTTGAAGCCGAAGGCCTATGTCGTGCTGCGCCCGAGCGTCGATCGCTCGACCCTGCACGAGGCACTGAAGGAACACGTCAAGCAGAAGATCGGCCCGTGGAAATATCCGCGCTGGATCGAGGTGGTGGAATCCTTGCCGAAAACCGCGACCGGCAAGATCCAGCGCTTCAAGCTGCGTGAGGGGGCGGGTCAGTAGTTGGCCCCCACTCGCGGGAGTGGTCCTGCTCTTGGTTGTCGTCATGGCCGGGCTTGTCCCGGCCATCCATTCCGCCTCGACAAGAAAGACGTGGATGTCCGGGTCAAGCCGGGCATGACGAAGGAGAGAGTGACCCGTGCAGCTTTCATCGAACGGCTTCCTCACCATCGATTCCGCCGATCTCGAATATCGCCTGATCGGTGCACGGCCCTCTGACGCTCCTTGCATCGTGCTGCTGCATGAAGGGCTCGGCTCGGTCGGGCTGTGGGGCGACTTTCCCGACAAGCTCCGGCAAGCCACCGGTGTTTCCGTGTTCGTCTATTCGCGCGCCGGCTACGGCGACTCCAGCCCGGTGTCTCTGCCGCGGCCGCTCGACTACATGCAGCGCGAGGCGTGCGACGTGCTGCCGAAGCTGCTCGATGCGATCGGCTTCTCGCGCGGGCTCCTGGTCGGCCATTCCGATGGCGCGACGATCGCGGCGATCTACGCCGGCAGCCGAGCCGATCATCGCCTAGATGGCGTCGTGCTGATCGCGCCGCATGTCATCGTCGAGGATGTCTCCGTCTCCTCGATCGCCGCCATCAAGACGACCTACGAGACATCGGAGCTGCGCGCCAAGCTGTCGCGCTGGCACAAGAACGTCGACAACGCGTTTTACGGCTGGAACGGCGCCTGGCTCGATCCGGCATTCCGGGCCTGGGATATCACCGGCGACCTCGCGTACATCCGCGTTCCCGTGGCCGTGATCCAGGGCGTCGACGACCAGTACGGCACCATCCGCCAGGTCGAGATCATCCAGGAGGAGTGCTACTGCCCGGTCGAAGTGACGATGCTGCCCAACACCGGCCATTCCCCGCATCGCGAGGCGCCGGACGCCACCTTGCGGGTCATTGCCGAGTTCGCGGCCGCGACCTTGCCGGCCCCGGCATCACGAACATGAAACAAAGTGCATGTTTCGGCTTTTTGTCGTAGACGCCAGCCATAACATGAATTATTGTGCATCTCAACGATAAGCACTCCAACGAAGGGTGACACATGGCCGGGGAAGACCGCGTGCTCGCGGGAGGCAAGACGTTCATCGATTTTCAGACCGATCCCTCCCGCTACAAACATTGGAAGCTCTCGATCGATGGCGAGGTGGCGACGCTCGCCATGGACGTCGACGAGAATGGCGGCCTGTTCGAGGGCTACCAGCTCAAGCTCAATTCCTATGATCTCGGCGTCGACATCGAGCTCGCCGATGCCGTGCAGCGGCTGCGTTTCGAGCACCCGCAAGTGAAGGTCGTGGTGCTGCGCTCGGCCAAGCCGCGCGTGTTCTGCGCCGGCGCCAACATCCGCATGCTCGCGGGCGCGACCCACGCCCACAAGGTGAACTTCTGCAAGTTCACCAACGAGACCCGCAATGGCTTCGAGGATTCATCCGAGAATTCCGGCCAGCGCTTCATCACCGTGGTGAACGGCACCGCGGCCGGCGGCGGCTATGAGCTCGCGCTCGCCACCGATCACATCATCCTCGCCGACGACGGATCGTCTTCGGTGTCGCTGCCGGAGGTGCCTCTGCTCGCGGTGCTGCCCGGCACCGGCGGCCTGACGCGCGTCGTCGACAAGCGCAAGGTGCGCCGCGACCGTGCGGACGCGTTCTGCACGACGGAAGAGGGCGTCAAGGGCAAGCGCGCCGTGCAATGGCGCCTCGTCGACGAGATCGCGCCGAACTCCAAGGTCGACGCCAAGGTCGCTGAGCGCGCCAGGGAGTTCGCGGCGGCCTCCAAGCGCAACGGCAGCGGCAAGGGTGTCGCGCTCACGCCGCTGAAGCGCATCATTGACGCGAGCAGCGTGCGTTACGGCTTCGTCAATGTCGACATCGACCGCGCCGCCCGCATCGCCACGATCACGATCACGGCTCCCGAAGCTGCGCCGCCGGCCGACATCGACGGTATGATCGCGCAGGGAGCCTCCTTCTGGCCGCTGCAGGTCGCGCGCGAGCTCGACGATGCCATCCTGCATCTGCGCATCAACGAGCTCGGCATCGCCATGCTGGTGTTCAAGTCGCATGGCGATCGCGACAAGGTGCTCGTGCATGACGCGTTCCTTGAGGCCAACAAGGCGCACTGGCTGGTCAACGAGGTCAGGCATTACTGGAAGCGGGTGCTGAAGCGCATCGACGTCACCTCGCGCACGCTGGTCACGCTGGTCGAGCCCGGTTCCTGCTTCGCCGGAACGCTCGCCGAGTTGGTGTTCGCTTCCGACCGCTCCTACATGCTGATCGGCACCATCCAGGGCGACAACCGCCCGGCGCCGGCGATCGAACTGTCGGCGATGAATTTCGGTCCCTATCCGATGAGTCACGGCCTGACCCGGCTGGAGTCGCGCTTCCTCGCCGATCCCACCGATCTCGCGCGTGTGCGTGAGCAGGTCGGCAAGCCGCTCGAAGCCGATGAGGCCGAGGAACTCGGCCTCGTGACCTTCGCGCTGGATGACATCGATTGGGAGGACGAGATCCGCGTCTTCCTCGAGGAGCGCGCCAGCTTCTCGCCGGACAGCCTCACCGGTCTCGAAGCCAATCTGCGCTTCGCCGGCCCTGAGACGATGGAATCGAAGATCTTCGCCCGCCTCACCGCCTGGCAGAACTGGATCTTCCAGCGGCCCAACGCGGTCGGCGAGGAGGGCGCACTCCGGCGCTACGGCACCGGCGAGCGGCCGCAATATGACATGGCGCGCGTGTAGTTATCATCCGTCATGGCCGGGCTTGACCCGGCCATCCGCGAGCTAATCGAGACGAACGACGTGGATGCACGGCACGAGGCCGGGCATGACCACCGGGAAGATTTCAGGGAGGCACGCCATGAACATGAACATCATGAACGTCGACTACTCGACCAAGATTCCGAACAACGTGAATCTCGCCGAGGACCGCCAGGTCCTCAAGGCGCTGGAAGGCTGGCATCCCGGCTACGTCGACTGGTGGAACGACATGGGCCCCGAGGGCTTCCAGCAGTCGCTGGTGTACTTGCGCACGGCCTATTCGGTCGATCCGCGCGGCTGGGCGAAGTTCGATTACGTCAAGATGCCCGACTATCGCTGGGGCATCCTGCTGGCTCCGCAGGAAGAGGATCGCAAGATCCCGTTCGGCGAGCACTATGGCGAACCGGCCTGGCAGGAGGTTCCCGGCGAATATCGCGCGCTGATGCGCCGCCTGATCGTGATCCAGGGCGACACCGAGCCGGCCTCGGTCGAGCAGCAACGCCATCTCGGCAAGACGGCGCCGTCGCTCTACGACATGCGCAACCTGTTCCAGGTCAACGTCGAGGAGGGCCGTCACCTCTGGGCGATGGTCTACCTGCTGCAGAAATATTTCGGCCGCGACGGCCGCGAGGAGGCCGACGAGCTGCTGCGCCGCCGCTCGGGCGATGCGGACAGCCCGCGCATGCTCGGCGCCTTCAACGAGAAGACGCCGGACTGGCTGTCGTTCTTCATGTTCACCTACTTCACCGACCGCGACGGCAAGATGCAGCTGCACTCGCTCGCGCAGTCCGGCTTCGATCCGTTGTCGCGCACCTGCCGCTTCATGCTGACGGAGGAGGCGCATCACATGTTCGTCGGCGAGACCGGCGTCGGCCGCGTGATCCAGCGCACGGTCGAGGCGATGCGCGAGGCCGGGATCGACGATCCCACCGACATCGCCAAGGTCCGCGCGCTGGGCGTGATCGACCTGCCGACCATCCAGAAGAAGTTGAACCTGCACTACACGCTGTCGCTCGACCTGTTCGGCTCGGAGGTCTCGACCAACGCGGCCAATGCCTTCAATGCCGGCATCAAGGGCCGCTATCACGAGACCCAGATCCAGGACGATCACCAGCTCAAGAACTCGACCTATCCGGTGCTCAAGCTGGTCGACGGCGAGATCAAGCGGGTCGACGAGCCGGCGCTGACCGCGCTCAACATGCGCCTGCGCGACGACTACTCGCAGGACTGCGTCAAGGGCCTGCTGCGCTGGAACAAGATCATCACGACCGCAGGCT
This sequence comes from Bradyrhizobium sp. HKCCYLRH3059, assembly GCF_051168035.1. Lineage (NCBI taxonomy): Bacteria > Pseudomonadati > Pseudomonadota > Alphaproteobacteria > Hyphomicrobiales > Nitrobacteraceae > Bradyrhizobium > Bradyrhizobium sp. HKCCYLRH3059. The sequence goes on from NZ_JBNPUF010000005.1 coordinate 205,338, forward strand.
ACGACTTCCAGCTCAAGCTGCCGCATACCGCCTTCCACCGCGCCATCGGCGAGTTCAGGGACGTCCATGCGACGCCCGACGGCATCCTGATCGACGAGGGCACGTGGGCGAAGCGCAAGGGCGACTGGCTGCCGTCGGCCGACGACGGCGCCTACATCTCCTCGCTGATGAAGCCGGTCACCGAGATCGGCGAATACGCCTCGTGGATCGCGCCCCCGAAGGTCGGGATCGACAACAAGCCGGGTGACTTCGAGTACGTGAAGATCGAGACTTGATGAGAGGCGAATAGCGAGTTGCGAGTAGCGAATAGGGGAAGTAGCCTATTCGCTATTCGCTATTCGCTATTCGCTATTCGCCCTTCTCAGCTGTCCCATCCCGCACCCGGAATGCCCGGGTTCGCGTAGACGATGCCGCCATCGACCGCGATCGTATTCCCCACCACGTAGTCGCCCGCGCGCGAGGCGAGGAAGATCGCCGTGCCAGCCATGTCCTCGTCGGTGCCGATGCGCCCAGCGGGCACGCGCGAGGCGACCTCGTCGGCGTTGTCGCGCGCGGCCTTGTTCATGTCGGACTTGAACGGTCCGGGCGCGATCGCGGTCACCACGATGTGGTCCTTGATCAGCTTGGCCGCCATGCGCCGCGTCAGATGGATCAGGCCGGATTTGCTCGCCGCATAGGAATAGGTCTCGAGCGGGTTGACGAAGATGCCGTCGATCGAGGCGATGTTGATGACCTTTGCCGGCCGTTCGGCGCTGGCCGCCGCACGCAAGGGAGCTGCGAGCGCCTTGGTCAGGAAGAACGGCGTCTTGAGGTTGAGGTTCATCACCTTGTCCCAGCCGCTCTCCGGGAATTCGTCGAAGTCGGCGCCCCATGCCGCGCCGGCATTGTTGACGAGGATGTCGAGCTTGGGCTCGCGCTTCTTGATCTCGCCCGCGAGCGTCTCGATGCCGGCCATCGTCGAAATGTCGATCGGCAGCGCGACGCATTCGCCGCCATATTCCGTCGTCAGTGCCTTGGCGGTCGCCTCGCAGGGCCCGGCCTTGCGCGCGGTGATGTAGACCCTCGCCGCGCCATGCGCGAGCAGGCCGGATGCGATCATCTTGCCGATGCCGCGCGAGCCGCCGGTGACGAGCGCGACGCGTCCTTCGAGTGAGAACAAGTTCCTGAGCATGAAGCCTCCCTTTCCTTATGTCATGCGCGCTTGTGAGCGGGACGCGCCAGCACGTCAAGTGAGACGCAGTCGCACGAATTCGCCGCAATTCAATCGGAGGGCAACGTTATGGCGGGGCTATGCCGCGTCGATGCGGCGAAAGCCGTTCCACATCGCGGTGGCCGCGCCCGAGGTCAGCACCGGCAGCACGCGGGCGTGCTGGTAATGGCCGTTCAGCGAGACGCGCGACAGGGCCGTGAGATGATCGGCGCTTTCCGCGAAGATCATGCCGGGCCGGGTGGTGACGGCGGTCTTGTAGCCGCTCGCGGCCGCCAGCACGAATTCGCGCTGGGAAGCGGCGGCGCGGTCGCCGTAGGGGTAGGCCATGTGCAGCACCGGCCGCTGCAACTCGTTCTCGATCCGAGCACGGCTGTCGGCGATCTCGATGCGCGCCGTCTCCTCGGTCTGCTTGGCGAGATTGCAGTGACTGATCGAATGCGCGCCGATCGAGATCAATGGCTCAGTCGAAAGCGCCCGGAGCTCGTCCCAGGACAGGCAGAGCTCACGGCAGATCGAGGCCTCGTCGACGTCGTAGCGCGCGCACAGCGCGCTGATCTCACGCCGGACGTCGTGCTCGCCCGGCAGTGCGCGCAGCCAGTCGTGCAGGCGCTGGAACGTCACGCATTTGGCTGCCGGCGTCGATGCATCGAGCTGCAGCGACAGCCCGCCGATCTCGATGTCGATCGCGTCAGTCTTCGCGACCAGCCGCTCCAGCGTCACCCACCAGAGCCGGCCCAGTCCCGATGCGAAATCGCTCGTCACATAGATGGTGAACGGCGCATCGAACTCGCGCATGACAGGCAGCGCGAAGTCGCGATTGTCGCGATAGCCATCGTCGAAGGTGAAGCAGGCGAAGCGGCGCGAGAAGTCCTTCGCCACCAGCCGGCTGTGCAACTCGTCGAGGGTGATGATCTCGATGTCGTGGTCGCGCAGGTGCGACAACATCTCGCGCAGGAAATCCGGCGTGACCTCGAGGTGACAATTGGGCTGGAAATCGGCGTCGCGGTGCGGCCGCACATGATGCAGCGTATAGATCGCACCCACGCCCGAGAAGATCGGGCGCAGCCAGACATGCGCGCCGCTCAGATACAGCGCTTCCAGGCCGGCACGGATAAAGGTTTTGCGAAATCGCCTCATCTGAAATATGCGGCCCGGTGAGTGTCGGGACAAGGTTACCGACGAATGATTGAAGAAAACCTTAGCCTGCGGTCACAACGTACCGTGCGGCGCTCCTCATTTCCGGTTTGACAGGCATGCAAGGGTTTGTTTTCTCTCTGCTTCCTCGATGCGACGGATGACGAATGCGCGGACTTTTCAGGTGGAGCGGGAAATGGTGGCCTGGCGTCATTCCGCTGATCGTGCTTTGGGGCCTCGCGGCCTGGACCAGCACCGTTCCCCTGGAGAATGATCTCGCCGGACGCAGTTCGGCCGTCCTGACGGGGGCGGTGCTCGACAGGACAAGCATCACGGTGGACGGCCGCGATGTCTCGCTGCGCGCCAATGCGTTTTCCGAGGCCGGACGCCGCGATGCGGTTGCTGCGGTCGACGGCGTGGCCGGCGTGCGGCTCGTCAACGACGAGACGCGGCTGGTCCCCGAGGCCAAGCCCTTCGTCTGGTCGGCCGAGCGCGACGTCGTCCGGGTGACGCTGGGCGGCAGCGCGCCGCTGCCCGCCTTGAAGGGCAAGCTGATGGACGCGACCCGGGCGGCGCTGCCGGGCGTGGAGGTCGCGGATCAGATGGGCCTGGCACGCGGCGCGCCGGCGCGCTTCGAGGATGCGGCGCTGCTGCTGATCGGCCAGATCGCCAAGCTGAAGGACGGCAAGTTCACGATCTCCGACGGCGACGTCACATTGTCCGGCATGGCGCGCGAGCTCGGCGGCCGCGAGGCGATCGCGGCCGCGCTCGGAAAGCTGCCGGACGGCTTCAAGGTCGCCAGCAACGAGGTCAAGGCGCCGCCCTATGTCTTCCAGGCCTACAAGGACCCGGTCGCGGTCACCGTGACGCTTGCAGGCAACGTTCCCGACGAGAACATCCACGCCGTCGTCGTCGGCTCTTCATCGCGCAAATTCTTCAGCGAGAAGGTCGTCGACAATCTCAAGAACAGCCTCGGCGCGCCAACCAATTTCGTGAATGCGGTGGTGCCGGCGCTGGGCGCCTTGTCACGGCTGTCGACCGGCACGCTGGTGGTGTCCGACCGTGACATCAAGATTTCCGGTGATGCGCTTTACGACGCCGCAGCGGCCCAGATCCGGACCGGGCTCGCCAAAGATGTCCCACAGGGCTGGCAGGTGAAGGCCGACATCACGGTGAAGCCGGCAGCCGCCCCGGTCGATCCCACGGTGTGCCAGCAGCTGTTCTCCGACCTGCTCGGCAAGGCCAAGATCCGGTTCGAGACCGGCCGCAGCGACCTCGACAGGGATTCCACCGGTCTGCTCGACCGCCTCGTCGAGATCGCGTTCCGCTGTCCCTCCGCCAATGTCGAGATCATCGGGCACACCGATGCCGACGGCGACTCTGCCGCCAATCAGGTGCTGTCGCAGAAGCGCGCCCAGGCGGTGGTCGATTATCTGGTCAAGGCCGGACTGCCGGCCGACCGTTTCAGCGCGATCGGCTATGGCAGCACCCAGCCGGTCGCCGCCAACGACACCGCCGACGGCCGGGCGCAGAACCGGCGCATCGAATTCGTGGTGAGGTAACGTCATGGCCTATCTCGTTGCCTTTCACTGGGGCTGGCTGGCCGGCGCATTCGCCATCGGGCTGGCGATGGGCTGGGTCGCCGTGGTGCATCGTGCCCCGCGCGTGTCGGGCTGGCTGACCTGGCTGCTGGCGGCGCTGGCCGCCGGCCTGGTCGCGACGGCCGTGGCCTGCCTGATTCCCGGCCGGGCCGGCTACTGGCTCGAGCTGCTGCTGATCATGTTCGTGCCCTACCTCGTCGGCTGCGCCATCGGCACCTGGCTTCGGGCGCTGGTGGTGATCCGCAGCATGCGGACGAAATCGGCGGCCTGAGACCGCCGCCCCGGACTGCACCCGACGCCATCTGCCGAGACTGCGGCGGCGCGCCCGCCGTCCGCGTGCCCCGGGTCATCGCAACTGCGAGACACGAAGGTTTGACGAGGCGCGAACCTGTCAAACGCGCGGCTCGCGCTTATCGTTGAGCCATGCTGACCCGCCGAACCGCTGGGCGCCCCGGAAGCCCCGAGATTCGCGTTCCTCACCAAAGTTTAACCTGGGGTTTGCAGGCTGGCGGGGACGTGCGCTGCCCCGCCGTCCTGCATGATGCCTTGTCCGATGCCTTTGCCTGATGTCTTGCCTCATGTGCGGCAAAACGGTGCATCGCATTTCCGCAAAGCCTGCTAAGTATATCCATGTGTACGCTTTTGTTCGCACGCTCCGTGTTCCCCAATGCGTCGAAACGCGCTACGAGGGCGTTGTATGCGCACATGATGCTGCGGCCTCCGGGGCGCGGGGTCCCCGGCCGTCGTGATCGGATCACGGTGAGAGGTGTAGATGCTTGAAGCCATACGCAGAGCGGCCACGTTCCTGCGCGAGAAGCAAGTCCTGCACAAGCTCGGCGTGCTGATCAGCATCGCTGTGATCGCGGTCGCCTGCTACGTCCTCTACCACATGCTGCGCGGCATCGACACCTACGAGGTGCTCGAGGCGATCAAGAGCACGGAGCCGCATCAGATCGCGCTCGCCGCGCTGTTCGTCGCCGCCGGCTATTTCACGCTGACCTTCTACGATCTGTTCGCGGTGCGCGCGATTGGCCACGACCACGTGCCCTACCGCGTCAACGCGCTGGCCGCCTTCACCAGCTATTCGATCGGCCACAATGTCGGCGCCAGCGTCTTCACCGGCGGTGCCGTGCGCTACCGCGTCTATTCGGCCCATGGGCTGAACGCCATCGACGTCGCCAAGATCTGCTTCCTTGCCGGCCTGACGTTCTGGCTCGGCAATGCGGCCGTGCTCGGGCTCGGCATCAGCTATCATCCGGAGGCAGCCGCCTCGATCGACCAGCTGCCGCCCTGGGTCAACCGCATGGTGGCGATCGCGATCCTGGTCGGTCTGTTGGGGTATGTCGCCTGGGTATGGACCAAGCCGCGCGTGGTCGGCCGCGGGCCGTGGACCGTGGTGCTGCCGAGCGGCCCGCTGACCCTGCTGCAGATCGCGATCGGCATCATCGACCTCGGTTTCTGCGCGCTGGCGATGTATGTGCTGGTGCCGGACGAGCCCAATCTCGGCTTCGTCGTGGTGGCCGTGATCTTCGTCTCGGCGACCCTGCTCGGCTTCGCCAGCCATTCCCCCGGCGGGCTCGGCGTGTTCGACGCCGCGATGCTGGTCGGGCTGTGGCAGATGGACCGCGAGGAGCTGCTGGCCGGAATGCTCCTGTTCCGGATGCTGTATTATTTGGCGCCGTTCCTCATTTCTGTAATCTTGCTGACGTTTCGCGAGGTTATCATCAGCACGCGGTCGAAACGGCTGCGGCAGGCCGCGCTCAGCCTCGATCCGGGCCCCCCACCGGAAGCCGCTTTTGTGAGGAAACGCAGCGATTCCGGTGCCTGACGCCAGCTCAAGGGAACAGTAGGACGAGATGGCCCTCGACGCTCCCTCCGACACGCCGCTCTCGATCTTCACCCCCTGGCCGGACCGGCTGCGCCATTCCGCGATCATCCTGCTCGCTGCGGCGCTCGCGCTTGCCGGGCTCGTGCTGCTGGACGAGCTGCTGCCGCTGCGGGCCCTGGCGGTATTCCTGTGCATTTCCGCCGCCGCCCTGGTGCCGTGGCGGCTGCATGGCGCGGTCGCCAAGCGTGAGGAGGAGCGCCACGCCAATCCGGTCGAGGCGCCGGCCGTGAGCGCGGTGGTCGAGGGCATCCCCGATCCCGCCGTGCTGCTCGACCGCGCCGGCCGAGTCATCCACCTCAATGCCGCTGCCGCGCAGCTCGCGCCGGCCCTGCGCAAGGGCGAGCTCGCCCAGTTCGCGCTGCGCACGCCGGAGATCATCACTGCGCTGCGCGAGGCGATCGCCACCACCGAGATCCGCCGTGCCACCTATCACGATCACGTTCCGGTCGATCGCTGGATGGAGCTGATCATCACGCCGGTGCCGGTGCCGACGGCGTTCGGCGGCACGGACAAATGCATGCTGATGACGTTCCACGATCTGACCCCGCTGCGCCGGGTCGAGGAAATGCGCGCCGACTTCGTCGCCAATGCGAGCCACGAGCTGCGCACGCCGCTGGCGGCGCTCTCGGGCTTCATCGATACGCTGCAGGGGCCGGCCAAGGACGATCCGAAGGCGCGCGAGCGCTTCCTCGGCATCATGCACATCCAGGCGACGCGCATGGCGCGGCTGATCGACGATCTGCTGTCGCTGTCACGGGTGGAGCTGTCGGCGCATGTCCAGCCCCACGCCATGGTCGACGTCGTCCCCATCATCCGCCAGGTCACCGACGGGCTGGAGTCGCTGGCGCGCGAGCGCCAGGTGGTGATCGAGACCAGCCTGCCGGACGTGCCGGTGACGATCGCCGGCGACCGCGAGGAGCTGCTGCGCGTGTTCGAGAACCTGATCGAAAACGCGCTGAAATACGGCGCCTCGGGCGGGCGCGTGATCGTCTCGCTGGAGCAGGCCGTCTCCGCCGAGAACGCGCCGGAGATCCGGGTCAAGGTGCGCGATTTCGGCCCCGGCATCGCGCCCGAGCATCTGCCGCGCCTGACCGAGCGCTTCTATCGCGTCGATGTCGGCGACAGCCGCGCGCAAGGCGGCACCGGGCTCGGCCTCTCCCTGGTGAAGCACATCCTCAACCGCCATCGCGGCCGGCTGCTGATCGAAAGCGTGCCGCGCAACGGTGCCGCCTTCACGGCGTGCTTTCCGCAGTCGAAGCCGGCGCGGGGCGCCTGATCGCCCGTCGCATCTGCGGCCCGGCGCGGGCCGGGCTCACGTCCATGGTCGTTGTGAGTTGAGGCCGCCGGAGATCCCAGGGCGATGCGGAGCATCCTCATCGCCCGTCGCGGCCAACTTCCTCAGCGCGTGGTCGACTTCGCCGGCTGGCGGCGGCGGTCGGCCGCGGGCTGATAGGCGACGCGCGAATGCTGCGCGCAATAGGGCAGACCGGAAAGCGCCTTGCCGCCGCAGAAGAAGAAATCCGCGCTCGAGGGATCGCCGACCGGCCAGTGGCAGGTCGCCTCGTTGAGCTCCAGCAGCGACAGCCGCTGGTTCATCGGCACGACGTTGTCGAATGCAACCGGATCGGGCTCCGCCTCAACCTCGAAAACCTGTGCGAGCGCCGTGTTGCCGCGCGCCACCGGGCGCGCCACCCGCATCATCGGCTGTGCCGGGCGGGCCGCCTTGCGCTGGCGCGGTGCCGCGGTGGCCGGGCTCTTGGCGCGGCCGGACAGGCCCAGCCGGTGCACCTTGCCAATCACGGCGTTGCGCGTCACGTTTCCGAGTTCCGCGGCGATCTGGCTGGCCGACAGTCCGGCTTCCCAGAGTTTTTTCAGTTGCTCGACGCGATCGTCGGACCAGGTCAATACGGTCATCGAACCTTTCCCTTCGCGTTGCGCCGGCCAATTCCGGGACGGCGCTGCGATGCTGTCTCAAGAAAATCCCTGGCGGCAGAATCCCTTGTCCCTCGCCGGGCACGCGCAAGGCACCCGGACGTTACGCAAACTCAGAGAACTTCGAGAGGGATCAGAACTGCCGCACGAGATGTCGTACTCGACGTTGAAAACGCTACAATATGGCGTGACTCCCGCGCAAGAGTCGGCGGCCGCAGTCCACACATTCCGTGGTTCCCTGTGGCGTGTCTCGAGGCGTGTCAGGCGTCCGGAATCTCACGGGCCGGCCCCCCATGCATCAGCTGACGCGTAGTTGACTCCCACCGCTGCCCGCATACAATAGATGCACGTGCCGCCTTGAAAAGGCGGCACATTTTGTTTTCCAGGGTGGGGTCCCTGATGCGCGATGGCGCCGCGTGGCGCGTGTCTCGGCCGGCCCGTCAGCTCATGTGATCCGCCATGACCAGTGTTGCCGCTACGCATCTCCTCCCCGTATTCGCCCGGGTCGATCTTTCGTTCGAGCGCGGCGAAGGCGCGTGGCTGATCGCGACCAATGGCGACCGTTATCTCGATTTCACCTCGGGCGTCGCGGTCAATTCGCTCGGCCATGCGCATCCGCATCTGGTCAAGGCGCTGCAGGAGCAGGCGGCCAAGCTCTGGCACATGTCGAACCTGTTCAAGAGCCCGGATGGCGAGCGCCTTGCCGCGCGGCTGTGCGAGCAGAGCTTTGCCGACTACGTGTTCTTCGCCAATTCGGGCGCGGAGGCGATGGAAGGCGCGATCAAGATCACGCGCAAATATCACGCCGCCAAGGGACATCCCGAACGCTATCGTATCATTACGTTCGAAGGCGCGTTCCACGGCCGCACGCTCGCCACGCTCGCCGCGACAGGTTCGGCCAAATATCTCGACGGCTTCGGTCCGCCGATGGACGGCTTCGATCAGGTTCCGTTCGGCGACATCGAAGCCGTGAAGAAGGCGATCGGTCCGCACACCGCCGGCATCCTGGTCGAGCCGGTGCAGGGCGAGGGCGGCGTGCGCACCGCGCCGCTGCCGTTCTACAAGGCGCTGCGCCAGCTCTGCGACGACAACGGTTTGTTGCTGGTCATCGACGAGGTCCAGACCGGCATGGGCCGCACCGGCGATCTGTTCGCGCATCGCTGGCTCGGCGTCACGCCGGACGTGATGTCGCTGGCCAAGGCGCTCGGCGGCGGCTTTCCCATCGGCGCCGTGCTTGCGACGGCCGAGGCCGCGTCGGGCATGACGCCGGGCTCGCATGGCTCGACCTTCGGCGGCAATCCGCTGGCGGTCGCCGCGGCCAACGCCGTGCTCGACGTGATGCTGGCGCCCGGCTTCTTCGATCACGTCCGCAAGATGTCGTTGCTGTTGAAGCAGAAGCTCGCCGCCGTTCTCGATCGTCATCCCGACATCATCTCCGAGATCCGCGGCGAGGGCCTTCTCATCGGCGTCAAGGCGGTGGTGCCGTCGGGCGATCTGGTCACGGCGCTGCGCGATCAGAAGCTGCTCACCGTCGGCGCGGGCGACAACGTCGTGCGCTTCCTGCCGCCGCTGATCGTCAACGAATCCGAAATCGAACAATCGGTCGAGATGCTCGATCGCGCCTGTGCGGCGCTGTCGGGCGGGCCTGCCAAGCAGGCGGCCGCATCATGAGCAAGACCATGGGCAATACGCCGCGTCATTTCCTCGATCTCACCGAGATGCCGGTGGAGGAGCTGCGCAACGTGCTGGCGCTGTCCAGCGCGATGAAGAAGACCTTGAAGGCGCGCGAGCCGGCGAAGAAGCCGCTCGAGGGCAAGGTGCTGGCGATGATCTTCGACAAGCCGTCGACGCGCACGCGCGTGTCGTTCGACGTCGGCATGCGTCAGCTCGGCGGTGAGGCGATCATGCTGACCGGCACCGAGATGCAGCTCGGCCGCGGCGAGACCATCGCCGACACCGCGCGCGTGCTGTCGCGCTATGTCGACGCCATCATGATCCGCATCCTCAGCCACGAGGCGCTGCTCGAGCTTGCCGCGCATGCCACCGTGCCCGTGATCAACGGCCTGACCCGGCGCTCGCATCCCTGCCAGGTGATGGCCGACGTGATGACCTTCGAGGAGCATCGCGGCTCCATCGAGGGCCGCACCGTGGCCTGGACCGGCGACGACAACAACGTGCTGGCCTCCTGGGCCCATGCCGCCGAGCGCTTCAAGTTCCGGCTCAACGTCGCCACCCCGCCGCAGCTGTCGCCCGGCAAGCCGATGAAGGATTTCATCCGCGCCACCCGGGCCGACATCCATCTCGGCCACGATCCGGAAGTCGCTGTCGCCGGCGCCGACTGCGTCGTCACCGACACCTGGGTGTCGATGGGCGACAAGGATGGCGAGCATCGGCACAATTTGCTCAAGCCCTATCAGGTCAATTCCAAGTTGATGTCGCTGGCGAAGCCCGAGGCGCTGTTCATGCACTGCCTGCCGGCCCACCGCGGCGAGGAGGTCACCGACGAGGTGATCGACGGCCCGCAGTCGGTGGTGTTCGACGAAGCCGAGAACCGCCTGCATGCGCAGAAGGGCATCTTGGCCTGGTGCTTCGGCGAGCGGGCTTAGGGTTCGACGGCGCAATTTCACCGGTGTCGTCCCGGCCTTGAGCCGGGACCCATACCGCGTGATCGAACTGATTTGCAGCTGTGGCCGTTGCTCGGCGTAGTTGGAGCGATCGTGGTTCGTCGGTTACGGCTTAGCGTCGGCGACTACCACCGGCGTTCCTCGATAGCATCCGCGGTATGAGTCCCGGCTCAACGCCGGGACGACAGCCGGGGATGCCCTTCCATTCGTTTCAATCATCCCCAAATACGCCCCATGACAACCAATCCCCCCGACACCGACATCAACCTCGATACCAGCCGCGCCCCCTCGGCGGTGCCGGTCGACGACGCCGTGCTGCCGTTCGAGGTCGCGGCGCTCGATCTGCGTGGGCGACTGACCCGCATGGGCCCGGCGCTCGACGACATTCTCACCAAGCACGCTTATCCCGCGCCCGTGGGCAAGCTGCTCGGCGAGGCCATCGTGCTGACGACCTTGCTCGGCTCCGCGCTGAAATTCGACGGCCGCTTCATCCTGCAGACCCAGACCGACGGCCCGGTGTCGTTCCTGGTGGTCGACTTCCAGGCACCCGATCGCCTGCGTGCCTATGCCCGCTTCGACGAAGCCCGGCTGGCGGAGGCCAAGGATTCCGGCGGCCTGCTCGGCAAGGGGCATCTGGCGATGACCATCGACCAGGGCGCCGACATGAGCCGCTACCAGGGGCTGGTCGCGCTCACCGGCGGCAGCCTGGAGGAGGCCGCTCATGAATACTTCCTGCGCTCCGAGCAGATCCCGACCCGCGTGCGCCTCGCCGTCGGCGAGGAGTGGAGCGGCGGCAAGCACCGCTGGCGTGCCGGCGGCCTCCTGACGCAATTTTTGCCGCAGGCGCCGGAGCGCTTGCGCCAAGCCGACCTGCATCCCGGCGATGCGCCCGAAGGCACCGAGCTGCATGCGATCGAGGAGGACGAGGCCTGGGTCGAGGGCCAGTCGCTGGTCGCGACCGTCGAGGATATCGAGCTGATCGATCCCGCGCTGTCGGGCGAGCGGCTGCTGTATCGCCTGTTCCATGAGCGCGGCGTGCGCGTGTTCGACCTCGTGCCGCTGCAGGCGCGCTGTTCCTGCTCGCGCGATGCGGTTGCCAACATGCTGAAGAGCTTCTCGCCCCAGGACCGCGCCGACATGGTCAAGGACGACAAGGTCGTCGTCACCTGCGAGTTCTGCTCCTCGGTCTATCACTTCACCCCGCACGAAGCCGGCGTGACGGAGAACTGACTCTGTTGCGCTCGCTCCGCGCGTCGTACCGATCGTGGTCGAGCGACAACCCTCCGTACGTCATCGCGAGCGCAGCGACGCGATCCGCAGTCGCTTCGACAGTTCTGGATCGCGTCGTCGCTTCGCTCCTCGCGACGACGCTTGATAGGCTGCGTCGCACGGCATCGGAGAAAACGTCGGGAGTTCGTGTGCGCCGGCGATCTCGATTAGTTCGTTGTTGAAAATCGGCTTTCTCGCTGATCGACGCCACATCCATGCCCGTCGCGTTGATTGGTCGCAGCAACAAACCGCTTGTGCCGTCGGGCAAATCACTGGCACATTTCCGCGCGTCTTGCTGCCGCACGAGGGGCGTTTCGCGACCGTCACGGACCGTTGGCAGCGGGACGCGATGGGCGTGCATGGCCGCAGCGTAGTCAGTCTGCGCGGACGAACGGCGATGCACGTACGGTCAAGTCGCGCGGTCCTGATATCCCGATGCTGATATCAACTCACGCTGAAGCTCCGCTTCGCGTTGAGGATGGTGGCCAACAAGCCCGGCGCACCAGGGAGAACGCGAAGCAGCCGTTAAAACCGTCGCGCAGGGAGGGCCGGGTCGTTCCGGCTGGACCTGTGGTACCTGCCGCCTGCATTTTTTTCTGCAGGCGGGCCGCAGGCCTCAGCCGAGGCCCGGCCTTCCCTGCGCCCTCTATTTGCAGAGGGCGGGTGAATGGACAAGGCTCGGGCGCGGGATGCGTCGCGAGAACGATTTCGTGCGGCGCGGGTGCAGGATCTGTCGTATTGCAGCACAAGAGACAGCGAGCAGACGAGACTTGGGGCAGTCGGACTGCATGCCTTCTCAGCTAGTTCAACACCCGCTTGCCCTCGGGGCTGTCGAGCGAGAAGGCCGGCACGGCGATGTCGAAGTGCTCGCCGCTCTCGCTCTCCATTTGATACGAGCCGGCCATGAAGCCGGACGCGGTGGTGAGCGGGACACCGGAGGTGTATTCGAAGCGCTCGCCCGGCGCGAGCACCGGCTGCTCGCCGACCACGCCCTCGCCGCGGACCTCCTGCTGCCGGCCGATCCCATCGGTGATGATCCAGTGCCGGCTGCGCAGCCGCACCGTCTCCTCCCCGCTGTTGGTGATGACGACGGTATAGGACCAGAACCAGCGGCCATCGGCCACCGACGACTTCTCAGGCAGGAAGTTCGGTTCGACGGTCACTTCGATGTGGCGAGTCACGGCGCGATACATGGTGGCATTGTAGCGGAAACCCGCGCCGGAACCAATCGCGACGCCATCGTGCTTTCAACACAGTTCCGCATTATGGCACAAGAATCGCGGACTTTGTCGGCCGTACGCGCGATCCGTTCCTTGGACTCGGATCGGGCGCGGCAGGCAGCACCCTGGGGGCGATCGACCTGTCCTGCGTCGTGCGATCGCCCACCAACCGTCCGCCAAGGTCGAAAAACTGGGCGCGGCCCAGCTGATAAGTCCTTCATCGCTTGCGTAAAATCTGCGCAGCCCTACATTTCCCCTGCCGGGCCTCGAAGGCTGGCAGCCTTGACGCGGTGCCTGATGACGTCGATTGTCGATCGCCCTGCCGGACCGTCCGCCCCCGCCGCCAGCGCCGCACCCGCGCCGGCTGCGGAGACTGCCGCCGCGGTGAGCGCGGCTGCATCTGCATCTGCATCTGCCGTCGCGGCGGCGCCGGCCGTCACCGCTGCACCCGCCACCACCGCTGCTCCTGCGATCACCTTCCCGGCGGTCGGCGAGCGCGAGCTGCGGCTCGACCTGTTTCGCGGGCTGGCGCTCTGGCTGATCTTCATCGACCACCTGCCGCCGAACCTGCTGACCTGGTTCACGATCCGCAACTACGGCTTCTCCGACGCCACCGAGATCTTCATCTTCATCTCCGGCTACACGGCGGCATTCGTCTATGGCCGGGCGATGCAGGATGCCGGCTTCATCGTCGCCACCGCGCGCATCCTGCGCCGCGTCTGGCAGATCTACGTCGCCCACGTCTTCCTGTTCACGATCTTCCTTGCCGAGATCTCCTACGTCGCGACCAGCTTCGAGAACCCGCTCTACACCGAAGAGATGGGGATCATGGACTTTCTCAAGCAGCCGGACGTGACGATCGTGCAGGCGCTGATCCTGCGCTTCCGCCCCGTCAACATGGACGTGCTGCCGCTCTACATCGTGCTGATGCTGTTCCTGCCGCTGATCCTGTGGCTGATGCGCTGGCGTCCTGACGTCACGCTCGGGCTCTCGGTCGTTCTCTACGCACTCACCTGGGAGCTCGATCTCTATCTGACGGCCTATCCGAACGGCTTCTGGGCGTTCAACCCGTTCGCCTGGCAGCTCCTGTTCGTGTTCGGGGCCTGGTGCGCGCTCGGGGGCGCCCAGCGCATGTCGCGCATCATCAACTCACCGATCACGCTCGGGCTCTGCGTCGCCTATCTGGTCGCGGCCTTCTGCGTGACCCTGACCTGGTACATTCCGCAGCTCGGCCATCTGATGCCGCGCCGAATCGAGCAGTGGATGTATCCGATCGACAAGACCGACCTTGACGTGTTGCGTTTCGCGCATTTTCTCGCACTCGCAGCACTCACCGTGCACTATTTGCGCAAGGATTGGCCGCTCTTGAAGTCGCCGTGGCTGCGTCCGCTGATTGTTTGTGGGCAACACTCGCTCGAGATCTTCTGTCTTGGCGTGTTTCTGGCGTTTGCGGGCCACTTCGTCCTTGCCGAAGTGTCCGGCGGCGCCATGATGCACGCGGTGATCAGCCTTTGCGGCATCCTCATCATGTGGGGGGTGGCGTCGTTGATTTCGTGGTACAAGCGTGAGGCCGATAAGGGGGCCGCGCGAAAAGGTGCGCGCAGCAACGCCGATCTGGCGGGAGGGGGCTGATGAAGTCCGTCTCGTGGTTAAGGTTGGGTATCGCAGCGCTGGCTGTTTCGCTGGCGGCCTCCGCGCGCGCGGAAGACGCGCCGCAGAACTGCGAGGTGCCGGCCTACCTGCTGACAACCGAGAGCCCGCTCCCGAAGGTTGCAGACGCCGCCAAGAATGGCCGCACGCTGGATATTCTCGTCGTCGGAAGCCGCTCATCCTCCATTGTCAGCACCTCCGACGCAAATGCCTACCCCGCCCGTCTGCAGGCGGCGCTGAAGGACAAGCTGCCGGCCGTCACCGTCAATCTCAGCGTCGAGCTGCAGCCCAAGAAGACGGCCGAGGAGGTCGCGGGCAATCTCGTTAAACTGGTGGAAGGAAAACGGCCTAATTTGGTCATCTGGCAGACCGGCACGGTCGACGCCATGCGGTCGATCGATCCTGATGAGTTCCGGCAGGCGGTCGACGACGGTGTGGCGACGCTGCAGAAGGCGGGAGCTGACGTCGTCTTGATGAACCTGCAATACAGTCCGCGGACGGAAACATTGATCTCCGTGCCGCCCTATGTCGACAACATGCGTGTGGTGGCGCAGCAGCGCGACATCCCGCTGTTCGATCGGTTTGCCATCATGCGGCAGTGGAACGAGCAGGGCGATTTCGACCTGTTCAATCCGACGCACGGGGTCGAGCTGGCCAGGCAGGTTCATGACTGCATCGGCCGGGCGCTGTCGAAGTTCATCATCGACGCGGCGCATATCGGGCCGGCGCAGCAGAACTAGGATTATGTCGTTCATGACGTCGAATGAGTGTCACCGCGTATCCGGGACATGGGAGAAGCTTTCGGCCGTTGCGGTCATTGCCATCGCCCTCGCGCTGAGCCCGCAGAAGGTACGGGCGCAGAGCGCAGCGCCGGCTGCACCCGCCGCGCTTTCCGATGTGAAGAGCTCCGGTCCGAAGCCTCCGTTGATCAGCGAGCTGCGACCGAGCATCGGTCACATCACATTGGCGCAGGCGAACGATCAGATGCGCGGGCCGATCGCCGCGGTGCGCCCGGCGGCCACGACCTCGCCGCCCGCGGCGACGACCGCGCCGGCCATGACCGATGCACAGCCGCCGGCTGCAGCCGGGCAGGCCGTCGCGGCCACGCCGCCGCAATCGCGCAGCATCACCGAGCGGGCGATCGACAAGGTCAAGCAGGTCGCCAAATCGGCCACCGACATCTTCAACCGCGTGCCGTGCCTGCCGCCGAAGGGTGTCGCCAAGAAGAACTTCATTTCGCTGCCGCACGTCGCCAACAAGCTCGCCTCCGGCCTGCCGGTCGTGATCGTCGCCTTCGGCTCATCGTCGACGCAGGGCTTTGGCGCGAGCGCGCCGGACTACACCTATCCGAACCGGCTCGCCGCGCAGTTGCGCCGGCAATATCCCATGGTCGACATCAGCGTCATCAATGCCGGCGTCGGCGGCGAGGATGCGCCGGAGATGATGAAGCGACTGGAGACGTCGGTGATCGACCGGCGTCCGGATCTCGTGATCTGGCAGGTCGGCACCAATGCCGTGCTGCGCGATCTCGATCCGGCCGAGACCGCCAGGCTGGTCGAGGACGGCGTCGCCAAGATCCAGGCGGCGGCCTCCGATGTCGTGCTGGTCGACCTGCAATATTCGCCGCGCGTCAACGAGCGCTCGGAGAACGCCAGCCGCATGAACAGGCTGCTCGGGCGTATTGCCGAGCTGCATCACGCCGGCATCTTCCCGCGCTTCGAGGTGATGCGCGACTGGCACGAGCGCCAGGCGATCCCGATCAACGAGTTCGTGATCTCGGACGGCCTGCACATGAGCGATTGGGGCTATGCCTGCTTCGCTCAGTTGCTCGGCGACGACATCATCCGCTCGGTCGGCCAGGTCAAGCTCGGCATCAACGCACCGGCCGAGGTGCCGACCTATCGGCCGATGTGATCGAGCGCGAGTGGGAAACAGCGAGTAGCGAATAGGGAAAGAGATCCTACTACTCGCTACTCTCTATTCGCCATTCGCTACGCCGCGCTGAGGGCGGCGTCGAGATCCTCGATCAGATCGTCGGCATGCTCGAGTCCGGCGGAGAAGCGGATGAAGCCCTCGCTGATGCCGAGCTCGGCGCGCGCCTCCGGCGTCAGCCGCTGATGCGTCGTCGTCGCCGGGTGCGTGACCAGCGTCTTGGCGTCGCCGAGATTGTTGGAGATGCGCGCGAGCTTCAGGCCGTTGAGCGTACGGAACGCAGCCGCCTTGCCGCCCTTGACCTCGAAGCCGACCAGGGTCGAGCCGGAGCGCATCTGCTTGCGGACGGTTGCCGCCTGCGGATGGTCCTCGCGGCCCGGATAGATCAGCCGCGAGATCTTCCGATGCGCGGCGAGGAAGTCAGCCACTTTCGCCGCCGTCTCGGTCTGCGCGCGCACGCGCACCGCCAGGGTCTCCAGGCCCTTGAGCAGAACCCAGGCGTTGAACGGCGAGATCGACGGGCCGGTCTGGCGCATGAAATTGTGGATGTGCTCGGCGATGAACGCCTCCGACGACAGGATCACACCGCCGAGGCAGCGGCCTTGGCCGTCGATGTGCTTGGTCGCGGAATACACCACGACGTCAGCGCCGAGCGCGAGCGGGCTCTGCCAGATCGGGGTGGCGAACACGTTGTCGACGATCAGCCGCGCGCCATGGGCGTGCGCGATCTCGGCGATGGCGGGGATGTCCATCACGTCGAGCGTCGGATTGGTCGGGCTCTCCAGGAAGAACGACTTGGTGTTGGGTCTGACCGCCTTCTGCCACTGGGCGAGGTCGAGCCCATCGACCAGGGTCGACTCGATGCCGTAGCGCGGCAAGAGATCCTCGACCACGTAGCGGCACGAGCCGAACAGCGCCTTGGCCGCGACGACGTGGTCGCCGGCACGGAGGGGAGCCAGGATTGCCGTGGTGACCGCGGCCATTCCGGTTGCGGCCGAGCGGCAGGCCTCGGCGCCCTCGAGCTCGATCATGCGGCGCTCGAACATCGCCGTGGTGGGATTGGAGAAGCGCGAATAGATGAAGCCGGGATCCTCGCCCTTGAAGCGCGCCTCGCATTCCTCGGCGGTGGCGTAGACGAACCCTTGGGTGAGATAGAGCGCCTCGGCGGTCTCGCCGAATTCGGAGCGCAAGGTGCCGGAATGCACCAGCCTCGTTTCGGGACGATAGTGGGCGAACGACGCCGGCGCCTTCGCGGGGGACTTCGACATGTGACCTCCATCGTGGCCACCGCCTCGGGCGATGGGCACAAAAAAACCGGCCTGGGAAAACTCCTCACGGCCGGGATCACAATCGTCCCCGGCCTGTTTAGCGACTTATTTAACGTGGCTGCAAGCCGGCCGGCTCAAATCACCACGGGATAAGTCGTGCTCATAGTCGTAACCGGCCTTTCCGTCAAGCCAGCCATCGGATAACCGGTCAAAAGACCCTATATTGGCTCAATAAGCCGCCGTTCCGGCGCCTGCAAAGGATCAGGTCTTGCCGTTTTCGCTCAGCCCCGACGCCCACGGCATCCTCCCCGATCGCATGATCGTGGCGATGACGGAGGCTGGCCTGATCATCCCCGAATATGATTTCGTCGAGAGCCAGATCCAGCCGGCGAGCCTCGATCTGCGGCTCGGCGACATCGCCTATCGCGTGCGTGCGAGCTTCCTGCCCGGGCCGGGCGCGACGGTCGCCGAGCGCATCGACGAGCTCAAGCTGCACGAATTCGCACTTGCCGACGGCGCGGTGCTGGAGACCAACTGCGTCTACATCGTGCCGCTGTTGGAGAGCCTGGCGCTGCCCAAGGACATCGTCGCGGCCGCCAATCCGAAAAGCTCGACCGGGCGGCTCGACGTGTTCACCCGCGTGATCGCCGACGGCACGCGACGCTTCGACATGATCGGCGCGGGCTATCACGGCCCGCTCTATGCCGAGATCAGCCCGAAGACGTTCCCGGTCCTGCTGCGCGAGGGCTCGCGCCTGTCCCAGGTTCGCTTCCGCTATCGCGACGCGGTCCTGTCGGAGGACGAACTGATCGCGCTGCACCAGGCCGAGCGACTGGTGGATCGCGACGATGCCGATCTCACCGGCGGCGTCGCGCTTTCCGTCGACCTGTCCGGCAGCAATGCGAACGGATATGTGGGCTATCGCGCCAAGCGCCACACCGGCGTCGTCGACGTCGACCGCCGCGCCGGCTATCCGGTCGAGGAGTTCTGGGAGCCGATCAAGGCACGTACCGACGGCAGCCTCATTCTCGATCCCGGCGAGTTCTACATCCTGGCCTCCAAGGAGGCCGTGCAGGTGCCGCCGGACTACGCCGCGGAGATGGTGCCGTTCGATCCGCTGGTCGGCGAATTCCGCGTCCACTATGCCGGCTTCTTCGATCCCGGCTTCGGCTATGCCGGCGCCGGCGGGCAGGGCTCGCGCGCGGTGCTCGAGGTGCGCTCGCGCGAGGTGCCGTTCATCCTCGAGCACGGCCAGATCGTCGGCCGTCTCGTCTACGAGAAGATGCTGGCGCGGCCGAATGCGATGTATGGCAGCCGCATCGGCTCCAACTACCAGGCCCAGGGCCTGAAGCTCTCCAAGCATTTCCGTCTCTGAGCGCGGCTGCGTCTGCCGCGCACCCCCAATGCGCCTGCCGCACAGGGCGCGCGCCAGCGCCGTGCTAGGAAAGCGAGAGCAATCGAACGATAACACGGCCGCGGCCTGCGCGGCCGAGCGGGGAGCTGAGATGTCCGAGATCGGCCTGGCCGACAATCCGGTCGGCGAGGGGCGTGCGTTGCCGCCCCCCGAGAAGCCGGTCCGGAATAAGCTCGTCGACGGACCCATCCTGCGCACCCTGCTGTCGCTGGCCTGGCCCAACATCATCGCGAACACGGCCGGCACCTGCGTCGTCATCGCCGAGACCTCCTATATCGGCCGGCTCGGTATCGAGGCGCTGGCGGCGATGGCGCTGGTGTTTCCGCTGGTGATCCTGACCATGACGATGTCCGGCGGCGCGATGGGCGGCGGCGTGGCCTCGGCGATCGCGCGCGCGCTCGGCGCCGGCGACGCCGAGCGGGCCTCGACGCTCGCCACGCACGCGCTGCTGATCGCGCTATTGTTCGGCGCGACCTTCATGATCGGCATGCTGGCGTTCGGCCCTGCCTTGCTGGAGGTGCTCGGCGGCCGCGGCGCGGTGCTGAGCCATGCCACGGCCTATCTGCAGATCTTCTTCGGCGGCGCGATCCTGCCCTGGCTGATGAACTCGATGGCTGGCATCCTGCGCGGCACCGGCAACATGAAGCTGCCGTCGTTCATGATCCTCAGCTCGGCGCTGCTGCAGATCGTGTTGGGCGGCACGCTCAGCCTGGGCCTCGGGCTCGGCATGCGCGGCGTCGCCGCCGGCGCGCTGCTGGCGTTCTGCGTCAGCATCTCGGTGATGGGCTGGTACCTGTTCTCCGGCCGCGCGCGCGTGCGGCCGAAGCTGCGGGGCCTGAAGATCAGCGGCGCGATGTTCGCCGACATTCTCAAGGTCGGCGCCGTCGCCTGCTTCTCGCCGCTGCAATCCGTGCTGTCGATCGCGATCTTCACGCATATGCTGGCGTCGTTCGGCACCGCCGTGCTCGCCGGCTACGGCATCGGCGCGCGGCTCGAGTTCATGATGACCACGGTCGCATTCTCCGTCGGCATGGCCTCGGTGCCGATGGTCGGCACGGCGATCGGTGCGGAGAGAATCGCGCGCGCCCGCCGCATCGCCTGGACGGCGGGACTGGTGTCGTTCGCGTCGGTGGGCGCGCTGTCGACGCTGATCGCGATCGTCCCGCAATTGTGGGTCGACATCTTCACCCAGGACGAGAGCGCGCGCAGCGCGGGCCGGCACTATCTCCAGGTCGCGGCGCCGATGTATGCCTTCATCGGCCTGGCGATCTCGATGTATTTCTCCTCGCAGGGTGCCGCCAGGGTGCTCGGTCCGGTGCTGGCGCAGACGGTGCGGCTCGTCTTCATCGCTGCGGGTGGCAGCTATCTGTTGAGCCGTGCCGCGACCGAGGGCGACTTCTTCATGCTGGCGGCGTCCTCGATGGTCCTGCTCGGGGTGCTGACGCTCGCCAGCGTCATGCTCACCCGCTGGGGCCCGAAGCCGGCCGCAGCGCTGGAGCTGCGCCCGGCCGTGCTGACGGCCGGACGCGGCCTTGACTCGCGCGGGCCGCCGCCGGCGCGTATCGGCTGAGCCGCTATCCGCGCAGCCTGCCCAACGTGTCCTGCATCGCGCGCGCGCCGAGCTCCATCTGCTGATCGATATAGGGTGCGATCTCGTGCGGCAGCACGTCGGTGGTCCAGATCACCCGGCAGCGCTCCTCGCCTTCCGGGATGATCTGAAACGACGCACTGTGCTGGCTGATGCGTTCGTTCTTGATGGCATAGACGAGGCGCCGGCGTTGATCGTCGCAGTCGACCAGCTGCTCGCGCACCACGCTGCCGTTGGCGAAGCTGACAATGCGGACGTCGCCGTCGAGCGTGGTGCCGGTGACGAAGCCGGGCGCCACCCTGGTATGAACAGCGCCGAAATCCCGCACGGCGTCCCACACTGCACCCGCCGGGGCTGCGATCGGAATGTCCTTCTGGATGGATGCCATGGGCTTGACCTCACGGACACACGGCTTCGATGTTGTTGCCGTCGGGATCGATCAGGAAGGCGGCGTAGTAGGTCGGACTGTAGTCCGCGCGCGGCCCGGCGCCGCCATTGTCGCTGCCGCCGGCCTTCAGCCCCTCGCTGTGGAATCTGGCGACGGCCGCGTGGTCCTGGGCGCGGAACGCGATATGGGCGGCGCCCTTGCTGGCGCCCTTGTCGACATACAGCCACAGCGCCGGCTCCCCCTTCGGGCCGATGCCCGCCGACGCCTCGTCCTTGGAGCAGAGGATGTGGCCGAGCGGCGCCAGCGCCGATGTGTAGAAGCGGACGCTGGCGTCGAGATTGCCGACCTTGAGGCCGATATGATCGTACATCGATGATCTCCATGCTTCGCATGCGGCTGCCGCACGCGCTGGGATCATCCAATCAATGGCGGCTCAGATGGTCTTGGAGAATCTTGCGCTCGCCGCGCGAGGCCTTGCGAAACTTCGCCGGCGACACGCCGGCAGCGCGCGCGAAGGTGCGGGTGAAATTCGACAGATCGGCAAAGCCCGAATCATAGGCGATGGTGGTGACCGGCGTGTCCTCCTCGCTGAGACGCCGCGCGGCGCGCCGCAAGCGGGAGCGGATCAGATATTGATGCGGCGTCACGCCGATCGTCGCCGCGAACAGCCGCAGGAAATGGAACGGGCTGACGCCGGCTTCGTGCGCCGCAGCCGCCAGGTCGATGTCGCGCTCCGCATTGTCGTCTATCCACAATGCGCTCTCCACCGCGCGCCGGCGATCGCGCAGGCTCGGCGTCGCCGCCCGTTCCTGCCGGCCCGTGGCGGTCGCGACGAAGCGGCTGGCGATGATCTGTCCAACCTCGTCCAGACCGAGGTCCTGCTCGCGCGCGGCGACGGCCTGCGCGAGCTCACCGAGGACCATGAGCTCCGGCAGCGGCGGCATCGCGCCAGCCCGCCAGGCCTGGCTGTCGCAGCCGATCTCGTCGATGAGCGCATCATCGAAGAAGAATGACAGGCATTCGTCGCCGCAGACGTGATCGTGCGTGCACATGAACTCATCGCCGGGATGGCCCACCAGCAGCGAGCCGGTGACCAGCTCGAAGAAGCGGCCGCGGTGCCGGCAGCCGAAGCTGCCCTTGCGCACATAGGACAGCGAGTAGCCGGCATACTGCTCGACATAGGGACGCTCGCCAGGGACCGCTGCACAGCGGAACTCGGACACGGTGACGTCGCGGCTTTCGAACAGGATGGTGGTGGTCATCCTGTAAATCTAGCGCATTGCGGCGGAAAGAGGAGGGCGTCGTGCGAGATAATATCGCGCGACGCGCGAAGGCGGGCTTACAATGCGCGCGGCCTGTCGATGGCGAGAAACGCGTCGAACAACGTCAGGCCCGCATGAGGCTTTGCGCCTTCGAGCGACAGCAGCCGACGCTTGGAGACGATGCCGCTGTTGGGCGACGGCTTGTCGAGTCCGTTGCCGATGTCACGCACGCGGTGACAGGGAACGATCAGCACGAGCGCATTCCTACTCAGCGCCTGCGCGATCGAATTCAGCGCCTTGGGAACGTGCAGTTCGTCTGCGATCGCGTCGGCGGTGCGCGTCTCGCCGCGCGGAATGGCGCGAATGCAATCATAGACGCGCTGGTTGAACGGCGTGACGCCGTCGAGGTCGAGCGCAACGTCGGAGAAGTCGACGTCCTGCCCGCGCAGCATGGCCGCGATGCCTTCGATGGCGAGTTCAGTATTCGAACACGGGCGCTGCTCCCGTGCGTCGGGAAACTGACGAAACAGGCGCCGCCGCGTCTCGATTTCCCGTGCTTCCGGCAATTGTACGCCGGTGATTCCGACATCGCTCCACGCAATGCCGCAACGGCCGAGGGCCGTATCAAAGATCGTATACCCACGCCCCATGACGCCACCCCAACCCACACCACATCATATCATCGTCACGATCGCCCGCATCAACTTTGTTTACAAAGTGTTAACAGCGTGACCTGACCGGGGCGGGTTTGCCCTGATTTGGGTGATGGTTGTCAAGCGTGCCGTTGCGATCGCTGTCTGCGATCTCTGTCATCGGCATTGCGATCGCGGAATGCGGCGCCGCACGCAGGCGAGGCGCGATCGACCAGAGCCGCTACGGCCGGCTCACCGATACAGGCCTATCGCCGGCGAAATCGGGATCATGCGCAAGCCACAGTTCGAGCAGGCTCAGGAAGGTCACGGTGATCCCGATGGCGATGCTGACATGCATCGCCGACGTATGCACGAATCCGAGCAGCCATGGGGCTGCAACCAGCCACACTCCAAGCGCGACCTTCAGCCACTCCTCCCAATCGGCAAACGCAAGAAGGCCGCCGAGCGAGAGCACGATGACGGCAGCCCCCGCCAACTCAGCGTTGATGCGGCCGACGCTGCCGACGAAGCCGAACAGCCAGGGCGCGACGGCTAGGAACAGACCGCAGCCGAGGGTGTAAAGGTCGAGCGCCGACGGACCCGACATCACGGCGAGGGCTTTCGAGGGGGCGGTCTGAGACGCGGGGCTGTGGCTTTGCATGATGTGAGCTCCCATGACCTTCACGGCGTGGCGAAACAGGGAGAGGCGCCGCTTCCAACGGGCAAAAGCGCGATCGGCCCGATCCGTTCCGGAGCCTGCGGTTGCGGCCGATCACGATCGGGAGATCAGGCCGGTGGTAGAACTCTTGCGTCCGCCCCCCGCGGCCTTGGCGGTCTCGCGGCAACAAGCCGCTTGGCGAAACGCATGGTCTCGGCTAAGCATTGGCTAGCGCGGGCGTAGTTCAATGGTAGAACGGCAGCTTCCCAAGCTGCATACGAGGGTTCGATTCCCTTCGCCCGCTCCAATGCCGCGATGTCCTGCTGCGGTGCCCTGCAAGATCAGCTTCGTACGATAGCCGACGGCCGCGAAGCTGACGGGCGTTTTGCATAGATCGCCTCGATTTCCTTCGCAAAGCTCCGCTCGATCGCCGGACGCTTGTTCTTCAACGTCGGCGTGATCAGGCCTTCCTGCACGGTCCACGGCTCCAAGGTCCAATGCACCGCCTTCGGCGTCGCGTAGGACGGATAGGCCTTCGCGGCTCGCGCAATGTGGCGCAGCAGGGAGGCCGCTTCGGCCTCGTTGCCGCGCTGGCCGTGCGCCGCGAGCCTCGCCTGCTGCTCAGCCCAGCCCTTGGCGTTGAGCACGACGATCGCGGTCAGGAACGGCCGGTTCTCGCCGATCACGATGGCCTGCTCGAACAGCGGATCGGTCAGGATCGCGGTTTCCAGATCGGCGGGCGCAATCTTCTCGCCGGTCGAGGTGACGAGGATGTCCTTGATCCGACCGGTGATGGTGATGCGTCCGCTGTCGATGCGGGCCTGGTCGCCGGTGTGCAGCCAGCCGTCGGCTTCCCTGGTGCGCGCGGTCTCCTCCGGCCGGTGCCAATAGCCGAGCATCACGTTTGGGCCGCGCACCATCAACTCGTCATTGTCGCCGATGCGCACCTCGATGCCCGGCAGGGCGCGGCCGACGGTGCGCGGGTCGTTGTCGTCAGGCGTGTTGACGCTGACGACGGGCGATGTCTCGGTCATGCCGTAGCCCTGCAGCACCTCGAGCCCGAGCGCCAGGAACAGCCGCACCACCGGCTCGGCGATCGGGGCGCCGCCGCTGACGGCGACGTGCAGCCGTCCGCCGAATCGAGCCAGTACCTTGGCGGCGACCAGGCGTTGCAGCAGCGGCCACGCGATACGGTCGAACGCCGAGAGTCTCGTCCCGCGCCCATGCTGCGCATCGAAGCGACGGCCGCCGATCGCGATGGTCAGGTCGAGCAGCACCCGTTCCAGCGGGTTTGCGATCGCGCGGTGATGCATGATGACCGAATAGATGCGCTCATAGATGCGCGGCACGGAGATCAGGATGGTCGGACGGACCTCCACCAGATCTTCGGACAGCTGCTTCACCGAGCGCGCATAGGCGACGCAGGCGCCGATGGCGATCGGGTAGTAGTAGCCCGCGGTGCGCTCGAACGTGTGTGACAGCGGCAGGAACGACAGGAATACGTCGTCGGTATCGGCCGCCAGCCGCTGATGAATGGCCTTGAGGTTGGAAACGACGTTGTCGTGCGACAGCATCACACCCTTGGGCCGGCCCGTCGTGCCCGAGGTGTAGACGATGGCGGCGAGGTCGTGCGGCGCGATGGCGATCCGGGTGCCGGGAGGCGTGGCATCGCCGGGCGCCTTCAACCACGCCTCCAGATCGACGAGGCGCGGATCGCCGGTCGGCGGGGTCGTTTGCCGGTCGGCGCAGACGATCCGTCCCAGGTCGGGCAGGGCCTCGCCGACCGCTGCGATCTCATCCCAGCGTGTGTCCGAATCGACCAGCAGCAGCCGGGCACCGGAATCGGCGAGGATGTAGGCGATGCTGTCGGCATTATCGACGGCATGCATCGGCACCGGCACCAGGCCGAGCGAGAGCGCGGCCTGGTCAATGGCGAGATGCGCGATCCCGTTCGGCATCAGGATGGCGACACGCTCACCCTGGGCGAAGCCCTCGGCCGCGAGCGCTCGCCGCCATCGCTCGACGACGAGATCGATCTCGCGCCAGCAGAAGCTCGCCCATCGGCCGCTTCCTGCGTCGAAATGTCGGTAGGCCTGCTTGTCCGGGCTCCGTTCGACGCGCCAGCGCCAGAGTTCGGGCAAGGTGGTGATACCGGCCAGCGTGTCGGCCGCCATGGCGTGATCATCGATGGGATTTGAGTGCTGCACGCCCGTCTCCGGCGATCCTGAACTCCGTCGCGAAGCAGAAGCTCTGCAGCGGCGGACCGGGTCCGACGTTGACGTAGCGCAATCACCACGAGACAGATCGTGCGTCTGCGCATGGGAGCCCGGCAATCGCGGCAGGCCGACCCCGCTGTGGGAGGTCGGGCGGATCGGGGCGTCCGTCAGGCGCCCTGCGGGACCTTGTCGAGAAACCCGGTGACGCGCTGGATGCGGCCGTCGGCCAGCTCGACGAAATCCGTGCCCAGGATCGGGGCTTCCGCATTCTCGGGGCCGAGCTCCCAGGAAAAGCGGAGATGACGACCGTGGCCGTCCGCGGAGCCGATCAGGCGAAAGCGGAAGTCGGGAAAGCGCTGCTGCACGCCCGCGACCAGGCCGTCCACGGCATCGCGTCCTTCGCCGCGCATCAGCGGGTCGACATAGAGCGCATCCGCGGTCCAGTGACGTGCGAGCAACGCGCCGCGCTGCGCGGCATCGCGTTCGTTCCACAGCGCGATGTAGCTCTCGGCGATCTCGGTCGGGTTGGCCATTGGTGCTCTCCATGTTGTGAACGATGAGGAGCCCATCATCGCGCCCGGCGCGCAGCGAATCGATTACGTCGAACGTCATCTCATCCGGAATGGCAGAACTGTAAGTTGCCGCCCGTTTGCGCGAGGGCTACGCCACGCGCAGAGGCGGTGCGGGGAATGCGTCTCATGATGTCCGACACTTGGAAGTGGATTGCCGTCGCAATTTGTCTTGTGCTGTTCACGGCGGATACCGTGCTCAAGCCGCAGGACAAGCCCAATCGCATGGTGTTCTTCGAGCTGCATCGCGGCGAGAGCCCGACAATGATCGGCATGATGCGCGACGATCTCGTCAAGCTGCCGGGACGCGGCGCCAGCCGCATCCGCGATGCGCTCGCGCGCGGCGAGACGTTAACTGTCTGGCAATATGAATTAAGAAAGATTGAAGACGGCAGCTATCAGGAGGTGCCGGAGCGACAGATCCAGCTCGGCGCCGCCGATGCGCCGCTCGTCACCTTTGGTGCACGGATTCGGCTGCCCGATAATTAGTTCGGTCCAGACGGCGAAAGCATCGGGAGGCAGATCGTCTCCCCGGCTGCCAGCGCGATATCGGTCCGACCTCGCTCCATCTCCCGATCCAGACGGCGCGGTGCGAGGAGAGACCCTGCCGCGCCCGCTTGCGGCGCGGGGCTCGGCCGAACGGTCCAACCTTGTGATTGCATTCGTCGCATCTCCGGATTTCGGCCATGCCGTCGGGGCTGGCGGAAGCCCGCACCCGCGATCGTGATCGCACGAGCACCCCTGGGCCGGCGATGAGCGGGCGAGCGTCCCGCCGTCACTGGGCAGCGGGGCGCGTGTCGCGCGGAAGCTCGGCCCCGGGTTTCTCCGGAGTGTCGTTTGTGCCGCCGTGACGCCGCTGCCGCGCCGATGGGCGAATCATGCCGGGCCTCTGCCTTGCTCGTGGCGCCACCGCCATGTCCGGAACCAGCGTTGGTCCATTTTCGGTGGTAGCGACTCATTGGTGCAGCGGGCTTGCAACACTCGCGGTGAATTTGGCTTTCGCAGCTGCGCTCTCCTGGACAAAAACACGATCTCGAAACACGCTGCATTTGCGATTTGGATTTGGCTTTCGCGTTCCGGTTCTGCGGATGGGGTCGTGATTGCAAGGTCCACCGCAGTCCAAGCATCACAAGAAGCGCATCACACGAAGCGTGCCAAAGTCGGTCAGATCGGTTTTCGCCGGGTTGCACTGGGGCTCGACATGAAATTCTGGACGGGATTGCTTGCGGTCGTTCTGTTGCTGTCGGGGGTCGGCGCCAGCCAGGCCGTGGTCCGGATCGCCGATGACCGCGGTGGCCGGATCGGAACCTATGTCGACAAGTACCAGGGCCTGCGATCCTCCGGTGAGTATGTGATCATCGACGGGCTCTGCGCATCGGCCTGCACCATCGTGCTTGGGGCGATCCCGCACGAGAAGATCTGTGTCACCTCGCATGCCAATCTCGGCTTCCACGCCGCCTGGGATTTCGGCGCCAACGGCCGCGCCGTCACCAATCCCGAGGCGACCCAGATGCTGTACTCGATGTACCCTTCGCCGATCCGCCGCTGGATCACCCAGCGCGGCGGCCTGACGCCCCGGATGATCTTCCTGAAGGGCAGGGAGCTGCAGGCAATGTACAAGCCCTGCTATATGGATGCCCAGGCGTCCTCTCCGGCCTCCTCGCACGTCGTGCCCAATGCACCGACCATCTCGCCGGCTGCCGCCAAGGCCTCTGCCTCGCATTGATCACACTGAGGCACTAGCCGCTTCGGGCGATCGCGGCCCGACTGCGGCGCTTGCCTGGACCGGCTGCGGGGCTTATCTGGAGCGAGAGGGGTGGGCCGCTTGGCCGGCTCCGGCCGATGAGTACGCCATCATGCAGCCTCTTTCAGCGCCCCAAGAGATACCGTCCGCATCGCGAGCCCGGCGTCCGGCCTCTGCTCCGGCCCTCGCGGCGGGGATCGCGGCGATCGGGCTCGTCGTCGGCGCCGTGACGATGTGGGTGCAGTACGGGACCGCGGTGTTCTTCGAGACCATCGCGGCCGGCTGGCAGGCCTGCTTCTGAGAGACAGTGAAGGAGCGCGCAATGCCGTCCAATGTCACCCGTCCGCTGGTGATCGTCGGAGCCTTCGCCGCCAGCCTGGTGGTCGGGTTGTCGCTGATGTTCCTTGTCATGGGCGGCGGCCGCAACATCGCGGCGCCGGCCGCGATCGGCGGCCCGTTTCAGTTGACCGACCAGAGCGGTGCCGTCGTCACCGAGAAGAGCCTGGAAGGGCGGCCGACGCTGATCTTCTTCGGCTTTACCCATTGCCCGGACGTCTGTCCGACCTCGCTGTTCGAGATCTCCGAGGTGCTGCGCGCGATGGGCAAGGACGCCGACAGCGTCAACGCCTATTTCGTCTCGGTCGACCCCGAGCGCGACAATCCGGCCGCGATGAAGGACTACCTCTCCAGCTTCGACCCGCATCTGAAGGGCCTGACCGGCGATCCCGAGGTGCTGGCGAAGGTTCTCACCGAGTACCGGGTCTATGCCAAGAAGGTCCCGCTGAAGGACGGCGATTACACCATGGACCACACCGCTTTGGTGTATCTGATGGACCGCAACGGCCGGTTCGTCGCACCGTTCAACCTGAAGCGGACGCCCGAGGAAGCCGCGGCGGATCTCAAGAAATACCTCTGAGCGCGTTAACGCTCCAGCCGGGCGGCCGCCTCCGGGCCGAATCCAGCCTCGAATTTGCGCATGGATGGTCTATAAGGCGCTGACCATCGGGACCGCTGATGCCGACCGTCTTGTCAAAGCCCGTGAAATCCGCGCCTGCGGCCGGCGCCGCCATTGCCGGCGCGCTGCTGTGCTTCGGCCTGGCCGCAGCCGGCTCGGAGGCGCGCGCCCAGGCGCCGGTGCGGCCGGCGGTCGAAGCGGCGCCGCAGGCCGTCCCTGGGTTCTGGGACCCGCGACGCCGACCGGAGCGGCCCGATCTGTCGCGCCTCACGGTGATTCGGTTCCTGACCGAGACCGACTATCCTCCGTTCAACTTCACCGGTCCGGACGGCAATCCGGCCGGCTTCAACGTCGATCTTGCCAGGGCGATCTGCGACGAGATCAAGGTGACCTGCACCGTCCAGATGCGCCGGTTCGAAACCCTGCTCGACGCGCTGTCCTCCAACCGGGGCGATGCGATCATCGCCTCGATCGCGGTGACGCCGCAGATGCGGGCGCGGGCCGATTTCTCCGATCCGTATTACCGGGCGCCCGCGCGTTTCGTGTCCCGCCGCGACGCCGTCATGACCGAGATCCGCCCCGAATTTCTCGAGGGCAAGAAGATCGGCGCCGTCGCCGGCACCGCGCACGAGGCTTACCTCAAGGCGATGTTCACCGACGCCGAGATCAAGAGCTATCCGAACGACGAGGCGCTGCGGCAGGCGCTGCGCCGGGCCGAGGTCGACCTGATCTTCGGCGACGGCATTTCGCTGGCGTTCTGGGTCAATGGCACCGATTCCGGCGATTGCTGCGCCTTTTCCGGTGGACCTTTCGTCGAAAGCCGCTATTTCGGCGAGGGCGTCGGCATCGCCGTGCGCAAGGGCAACGACCTCTTGCGCCAGGCGCTGAACTGGGCGCTGTTCCGGGTCTGGGAAAAAGGCCGCTACACCGACCTGTGGCTGCGCTACTTCTCGATCAGCCCGTTCTAGCGCTTGCCGTCGTTCCGGGGCGCGTCGAAGACGCGAACCCGGAACCTCGAGATTCCGGGTTCGATGCTTCGCATCGCCCCGGAATGACGGGTATCATGACCTCTGTTTTGCACTGACGTCTTCGGAGAAGTCTTTTTCACGATGTCCACGATCGATCTCGTCCCAACCAGCCCGAGCGACCTGCGCGCGCTTGCCGAAAACTCCAACGCCTGGCCGTTCGAGCAGGCGAAGGCGATCGTCAACCGGCTGAAGAAGAATCCGAAGGACGAGGTGCTGTTCGAGACCGGCTACGGTCCGTCCGGCCTGCCGCATATCGGCACCTTCGGCGAGGTCGCGCGCACCACCATGGTGCGCCACGCCTTCCGCGTGCTGACCGAGGACAAGATCAAGACCCGCCTGATCGCCTTCTCCGACGACATGGACGGCCTGCGCAAGGTGCCGGACAATGTGCCGAACAAGGAGATGCTGGCCACCCACCTCGGCAAGCCGCTGTCGCGAATCCCCGACCCGTTCTCCAACGAATATCCCTCGTTCGCCGCGCACAACAATGCGCGGCTGCGCGCCTTCCTCGACCGGTTCGGCTTCGACTACGAGTTTGCCTCGTCGACCGAGTACTACACCTCCGGCAAGTTCGACGCGGCGCTGCTGCGGATGCTGGAGCGGCTGGAGAAGGTGATGGCGATCATGCTGCCGTCCTTGCGCGAGGAGCGCGCGGCGAGCTACTCGCCGTTCCTGCCGATCTGCCCGCGCACCGGCCTCGTGCTGTACGTGCCGATCGTCGAGCACGACGCCAAGGCCGGCACCATCTCCTATGACGATCCCGAAACCAGGGAGCGCATGACCGTTCCGGTCACCGGCGGCCATTGCAAGCTGCAATGGAAGCCGGACTGGGCGATGCGCTGGCATGCGCTGGGCGTCGACTATGAAATGGCCGGCAAGGACCTGATCGACTCGGTGAAGCTGTCGGGCAAGATCTGCGCGGCGCTCGGTGGCACGCCGCCGGAGGGCTTCAACTACGAGCTGTTCCTGGACGAGAAGGGCCAGAAGATCTCGAAGTCGAAGGGCAACGGCCTGACCATCGACGAATGGCTGCGCTACGCCTCGCCGGAATCGCTGTCGCTGTTCATGTATCGCGAGCCCAAGGCGGCGAAGCGGCTGTATTTCGACGTCATCCCCCGCAACGTCGACGATTACCAGCAGTTCTTGGAAGGCTTTCCGAAGCAGGACGCCAAGCAGCAGCTCGGCAACCCGGTCTGGCACATCCATTCCGGCAAGCCGCCGAAGGCCGACATGCCCGTCACCTTCCAGCTGCTGCTGACCCTGGTGTCGTCGTCGAACGCGGAGAATGCCGAGACGCTGTGGGGGTTCATCGGCCGCTACCGGCCGGGCGTGACGCCGCAGACCCATCCCAAGCTCGACGCGATGGTCGGCTACGCCATCAACTACTATCGCGACTTCGTGGCGCCGACCAAGACCTTCCGCGAGCCGACCGAGGGTGAGCGCGTGGCGCTGCAGGACCTGCGCGATGCGCTGTCGAACCTGCCGGCTGACGCGACGGCCGAGGACATTCAGAACGTGGTCTACGAGATCGGCCGCCGCGAGCCGTTCCTCGACCACGCCAAGAAGGGCAAGGACGGCCGCCCCGGTGTCTCGCTCGACTGGTTCAACATGCTCTACCAGGTGCTGCTCGGCCAGGAGAAGGGCCCGCGCTTTGGGTCCTTCGTCGCGGTCTACGGCGTGAACAATGCGGTGGCGATGATCGACGGGGCATTGGCACGCAGCGCGTGATTGCCAAGCTCATCGCGCCACCAAAGGTGTCGTCCCGGCCTTGCGCCGGGACCCATAGCCACCGGACACAATTTGGCGGAGGGTCTCCGCCACCTTCCAAAACAATCCAGCTTCCGCGGTATGGGTCCCCGCCTTCGCGGGGACGACAGCGGAGTTTGTGGCGGCCGCTTCAGCTCGAAGCCACCGGAGCCGAATGAACTACACCCCTTGCAGCACGAAGCGGCGGTCGAGCTTCTGCACCGGGCGGGCGTTCATCGGATACAGTTTTGCGAATTTCTCCACGTCCGCTTCCGCGACCGACACCGGCTCGCTCAGCAGCAGCCATTCGACCACCTCCGAGCAGGGCGGCGTCGTCAGCGAGCCGGCATAGCGATAATAGGAGCGGCGTGCCGGCAGCATCATGTTGGGGTTGATGCGCGGATCGGCCTTGACCGCGGGACCCTCCTTATCCGGCATCGTCGCGACGATCTGCGCGAAGGCGGGGTTGGGACGCCCGGTGGTCATGAGAACGCCGACGACGGCGAGGCCGCCGGAGGCGGCGCGGTGCACGAAATGCGCCTCCATCGGATAGTTCTTGCCGCCGATCTGGTGCTCGCTCGGACGATGAAAATGCACCTGCAGCAGCTTGTAGGTGGTGCCCTCGAGCTTCATGGTGCTGCTGCCATCGGCGAAGTTGAGCTGGATGGTGTGGCCGTTGTTGACGATGGTGTCGGCGGTCCTGGCCCAGCTCAGTCGGAAATCGGGAAGCTGGGCCCGGGTCGAGTGCTCGATGTCGATCGGCGATTGCTGGGTGCCGACGCCGCAGACCTTGTTGGCCGCGTCGAGATCGCCCCATTTAGCCGGCCCGGTCGCGCCCTCATAGCTCCAATGCGGGGCGCCTTCGGCGGCAAAGCCCGGGGTAGCGCAGACGGGGCAGAGGGCGAGCCCCGCAAGGGCCTTCAAGACGTGGCGGCGGTCCATGACAATCTCCAAAGGTTCAAGCGTGGGCATGATCGGTTGCGAATCGCGCGCAACAGGAAAGCCGAATCGGGTTAACTCTTGCTGAGGAACCGGTTGCATCCCCGCGAGCTCGCGTCACTCGGATACAACCTGAGCGGGTCGGCCGCCGGACTGTCCTGGGCAAACGATGCTTGAGTTCGCTGCCCCCTGCCGATACGGTCGGCCGCTCCCGAAAACATCAGCAAACTCAAGCTCAAGCCAGGACCGCGCAAAGGTGCCCAAAATCTACAAAATCTGCTCAGCTTCGGCCTGGCGCGAGGCGGAGCGGCTGGGCGTCTACCGTGGCAGCGCGGACGATCTGCGCGACGGGTTCATCCATTTTTCGACCGCCTCCCAGGTGCCGGAGACGGCGCTGAAGCACTTTTCGGGACAGAGCGCGCTGTTCCTGGTCGAGGTCGAGGCGGACGCGCTCGGCGATGCGCTGCGTTGGGAGCGTTCGCGCAATGACGAGCTGTTCCCGCATCTGTATGGCGAGCTCGATCTCGGTGCCGTGACCGGCGTTCACCAGATGCACAGCCGTGCCGATGGCGGCCACGACATTCCGGACCTGAAGCCGTGATTCGCGCCTTCGACCAGCTTTCGCTGCCGCTGCTCCGCTGGCTCGACGCTGAGGATGCGCACCGGCTCGCCATCCAGGGCCTGAAGCTGCTGCCGGCGATCAAGCCGCGACCGGATGATGCCAAGCTCGCGGTGCGCGCCTTCGGCCTGAACTTCCCGAATCCGGTCGGCATGGCCGCCGGCTTCGACAAGAACGCCGAGGTGCCGGACGCGCTGCTGCGGCTCGGCTTTGGCTTCGTCGAGATCGGTTCGGTGACCCCGCGGCCGCAGAGCGGCAATCCGCGCCCGCGGCTGTTCCGGCTGGAGCGCGACGAGGCGGTCATCAACCGCATGGGTTTCAACAATGACGGCGCCGAGATCGTGCTGCGGCGCCTGGCCGGGCGCGCCCACCAGGGCGGCATCGTCGGCGTCAATGTCGGGGCCAACAAGGATTCGGTCGACCGTGTCGCCGACTACGTCCGGCTGATCGAGACCTTCGCGCCGGTGGCGAGCTATTTCACCGTCAACATCTCCTCGCCCAACACGCCGGGCCTGCGCAACCTGCAGCAGGCGTCTCAGCTCGACGAGCTGCTGTCCAAGGTGCTCGAGGCGCGCGACCGCGTGCGGCGGAAAGCCGGCGATACGCCGGTCCTGCTCAAGATCGCACCCGATCTCAGCCTCGCCGAGCTCGACGACGTCGTCCATGTCGCCCGCTCGCGCGGAGTCGACGGCATGATCGTGTCGAACACGACACTCGCCCGGCCCAGCTCGCTGCGCGAGCAGTTGCGCGCCAAGGAGCAGGGCGGCCTGTCCGGGCGGCCGCTGTTCCGGCTATCGACCCGCATGGTGGCCGAGACCTTCGTGCGCGTCGAAGGTGCGTTCCCGCTGATCGGCGTCGGCGGCATCGACACCGGCGGCGCCGCGCTCACCAAGATCCGCGCCGGCGCCAGCCTGATCCAGCTGTATTCCTCGCTGGTCTACAAGGGCCTCGGCCTGGTCGAGAGCATCAAGGCCGACCTGACCTCGACCCTGCTGCGCACGGGACGCGATTCGCTGTCGGAGATCGTTGGTGCGGACGCCGCGACGATCACCGCCGAGGACTGGCCGGTTTAGATGCGCTTGATCTTCGGCGAAGAGTGTAGGGCGAGCGGGGTCGCAAAGCGCGCTGCGCGATACAGCGCCCCCTACAAACTCTCTTTGTTGCCGAACGACGCCCGCAGCAGCGCCGGATAGCGTGCGGCCTGGAAGCCGCCGCGCGCCGCGTAGAAGCTGAGCATCGCGATCCACAGGCCCGTATTGCCGAAGCCGCGCAGCGCCAGCCAGGTGCCGAGGAAGACGACCAGCGCCGCGACCATGAGGTTGCGCATGTCGCGCGCCCAGGTGGCGCCGATATAGACGCCGTCGAATGCGAAGGCGAATACCGACAGCAGCGGCGACGCCACCACGAACGGCAGATAGTCGCGCGCCGCGCGGCGCACCGCATCGCTTGCCGTCATCACGTCGATCAGCACCGGCCCGAACAGCGCGAAGATCGCGGCCACCGCGAGCGCGAAGCCGAAGCCCCAGGCGAGCACCAGCCTTGTGGCGCCGGAAAAGGCGCCGCGGTTGCGCGCGCCGAACGCATAGCCGCAGAGCTGCTCGGCGGCGTTGGCGAGGCCGTCGAGGAAGAACGCGGCCACCAGCAGGAAATTGTTCAGCACCGCGTTGGCGGCCAGCGTCGTGTCGCCGGCGCGCGCGCCCTGTGAGGTGAAGAACAGGAAGGCGATGATCATCGCCGCGGTGCGGATCATGATGTCGCGGTTGACGGCCATCATGTGCATCAGCTTGGCGCGGTCGAGCAGCGCCGCGCGCGACATCCGGGCGTCGGCCTTGACCAATCGGCGCGCCAGCACGAGGCCGATCGCGACACCGACCGTCTCCGCGATGACGGCGGCAATCGCCGCGCCGGCGATGCCGGCCTGCAGCACCTGGACGAACAGGATGGTCGCGGCCATGTTGATCAGGTTGATCGCGACCTGAATGGCCAGCGCCAGCCGTGCGCGCGCCAATCCGACGAGCCAGCCGAGCAGCACGTAGTTGGCAAGCGCCAGCGGCGCCGACCAGATCCGGACCATGAAGTAGGTGCGGGCCGCGCCGAGCACGGCGTCGCTGCCGCCCATGAGGTCGAAGATGATTGCCCCCAGCGGCAGTTGCAGCGCGATCAGGCTGACGCCGATCAGCGCGGCCAGCGCCAGGCCGCGGATCAGGACCATCAGGATCTCGTCGGTCTCGCCGGCGCCGAGCGATTGCGCGGTGAAGGCGAGCGTGCTGGCGCGCAGGAACGCGAACAGCCAGAACAGGCAGTCGAAGATCACCGAGGCCATGGCGACGCCGCCGAGCATGGCGGCTTCGCCGAGCCGGCCGATCGCCGTGGTCGAGACGATGCCGATCAGCGGCGTCGTCAGGTTGGCGATCATCGCGGGACCCGCGATGTCGAACACCTGCGCGGTCGTGACTTTGGCTGAAGCGGTCAAGAATGGCCCGTTGATTGGCAGAGCGCGCGGCACGCGCGTTCCTGCCGTTCTTAGCGGCCTTTCGCGCCTCCCGGCTAGAGGTCGATGCTCAT
Source organism: Bradyrhizobium sp. HKCCYLRH3059 (assembly GCF_051168035.1). Taxonomy (NCBI): domain Bacteria; kingdom Pseudomonadati; phylum Pseudomonadota; class Alphaproteobacteria; order Hyphomicrobiales; family Nitrobacteraceae; genus Bradyrhizobium; species Bradyrhizobium sp. HKCCYLRH3059. Next base: position 241,389 of record NZ_JBNPUF010000005.1, read on the forward strand.
GCCGTCATGCGCGGCCACATGGCCGATGCGGTCCAGCCGGCCCAGCATGTCGTCGCTCATATGGGTGAGCACCAGCCGCTTCGGCCGGATCGCGTCGAGATGCGCCTCCAGCACCGCGAGGCTGAGGTGGTTCTTCACCGCCTTGTCGTAGGTGTAGGCCTCGGCGATCAACAGGTCGGCGTTGCGGCCGAGCGGGATCAGGCTCTCCGTCCATTCGGTGTCCGCGGTGTAGGCGACGACCTTGCCCTCCGCCTCGATCCGGTAGCCGAGAAACGGCCCGCCCGAACTGCCGTGGACGACTGGAAACGGCGTCACGCAGACCTCGCCGAAGCGCGTCGTCTGCTCCGGTTCAAGCTCGATCACGGACAGCTCGAATTTCCGCGGCGTGCGCGACGAATGCTCGAACAGCGCTTCCATCACCTGCGTCAGCCGCGCCGTGATGCCGGCGGGGCCGGCGATCACCAGCGGCAGCGTCCGCTTCGAAAACTGCGCGTCGAGCAGCAGGAAGGGAAGCCCGGCGAAATGATCGCCATGGAAATGCGTGATCAGGATCAGTTCGATGGCGTTGCTGGCGATGCCGAGCCGCTTCAGCGCCGGCAGCGACGAGGCGCCGCAGTCGATCAGAAGGTTCGTCTGCGCGCCGGTCAGATGGAAGCAGGTGTTGGAGTTGCCGCCCGAGCCGAACGCGTCACCGCAGCCGACGAAGCGGAGCTGCATCGGCTGCGGCTCTCTATCGGCCCCGCGGGGCGAACAGCCGCGACAGGAGCCAGACCGGGATCACGATCACCGCGCCGAGCAGGAAGTAGCGCCACAGCCAGTTGAAGGCGTCGAAGCCGAGCTCGTAGAGCCGGATGAACAGCAGCCGGATGCTGTGCAGGATGTTCAGCGGATCGAAGCCGATCGCCGACAGCACGACGCCGACCAGGATCGACAGCAGCACCAGCCGGAACGCCACCGACAGCGGCGAGCCGCCGAGAAAACGGTACAGGCCATCCGAGCTGCGGGCGCGGGCCGGATAGTCCCTGACGTCGTTCGACATGGCATCGTCTCCAGGCGGGTTCGTCGGATTCGCGATCCCGATTATAAGGCACGGCAGGGCAGGTGGGGAACCCGGCTCAGCGCCGCAAGCCGGTTACCGGCAATTAATGTTCCCGGCGCTGTCACGCCGGCGCCTCGCTCTTCAACATCCGCTCCAGGGTCTCCAGCCGGTCGGCCTCGCGCGGCGGCTTGTCCCAGCGCAGCCGGCTGATGCGCGGAAAGCGCATCGCGATGCCGGATTTGTGCCGCGGCGAGCGCTGCAGGCCCTCGAACGCCACTTCGAGCACAAGGCCCTGCTCGGCCTCGTGCACGACATGCCGCACGGGACCGAACTTCTCGGTGGTGTTGCGGCGGACGAAGCGGTCGATCTGCAAGAGCTCCTCGTCGGTGAAGCCGAAATAGGCCTTGCCGACGGGCACGAGCTGATCTCCGCCGTCTCCCGCCGTCCAGACACCGAACGTGTAGTCGGAGTAATAGGAGGAACGCTTGCCGTGGCCGCGCTGAGCATACATCAGCACGGCATCGATGATGTGCGGATCGTGCTTCCACTTCCACCATTGTCCCTTGGGCCGGCCGGGCAGATACAGCGCGTCGCGCCGCTTCAGCATCACGCCTTCCACCGCGTCGGCATCGCCTCCTGCGCCGGCAGATGCGGGATTGGCGCGCGCGGCCTTCAGCTCGTCCCAGGTGGAAAACGCGATGGTCGGCGACAAGTCGACACGCGGTTCGTCGAGTCGCTTGATGAAAGCCTCGAGCCGTTCACGCCGCTCGGCGAACGGCAGCTCACGCAGATCGTTCTCCTCGTCGCCGAGCAGGTCGTAGGCGCGCAGGTGGATCGGGTACTCCTTCATCAGCTTCGGCGACACCGTCTTGCGGTTCAGCCGCTGCTGCAGCACGTTGAAGCTCTGCACGCGCTGATCGCGCACCACCAGCAGCTCGCCGTCGAGCGCGCCCGGCAGGTGCAGCGACGGCAAAAGGTCGGGAAAACCAGCGGTGATGTCCTCGCCGCTGCGCGAATACAGCCGCGTGACGATGCGGCCATCGGTCTCGCGGCCGCTCACCGCCTGCACGCGGATGCCGTCCCACTTCCATTCCGCGATGTAGTCGGCCGCGTTCATGCCGGCGAAGTCGTCGTCCTCGACGGCATGCGCCAGCATCACCGGCCGGAACGGCGCGGGATCGCGATTGACCGGCTTGTCGCCGCGGCCTTCCAGCCAGGCGAACAGGTCGAGATAGGGCGGCGACAGCCCCGGCCAGATCAGCTCGACCTCGTGCGGTTCCTTGTCGCCGAGCGCGGCCGCTGCGGTCTTGGCCAGGCGCGCGGAGATGCCGATGCGCAAAGCGCCGGTGACCAGCTTCAGCAGTGCCCAGCGCCCGGTCTCGTCGAGCTCATCCAGCCATTGCGCGAGTTGCCGCGGCATCTCGGTCTTGCCGAGGGTGCGCAAGGTGGTGACAACCTCGGTCAGCGTCGGCGGTGGCGGGTCGTTGTGGCCGGGTGTGGGGTCCCTCGTGAGACCGCCCGTGGGGTGCCCCCCTCTCTGCCCCTCCCCCACAAGGGGGGAGGGAACGGAGAGAGCGGCTGTGGGGGACGAGAGACGTGAAGGGGGAGTGATGCTCGATGCAGACCGAGACAGCAACTCCGAACGCGTCAGCGCTCCCTCCCCCCTTGTGGGGGAGGGGTGGGGAGGGGGGTACCCAGGAACGAGCTGCTGATGATGCGCCCTGTCCTTCGGCCACATCAGCGCGACGGTCTCCGAGAGATCCCCCACATAATCATACGACAGCGCGAACAGCACCGGATCGGTGCGCGCGGCGATCAGGTCGCGGATCAGCGCCGGCTTGGCGTGCTTGAACGACAGCGCGCCGGTGAGCGCACCAAGCGCGTAGCCGCGATCGGGATCCTCGACCTCGCGGAAGTACGACGTCAGCAGCCGCAGCTTGTTGTTGCGGCCGGGCTCATAGGCGAGGCGGTCGAGCAACTCGGCGAAGCGGTTCATGCCTCGGCGTCCTCCGTGGCCACCACCTCGCTTTCCTCCTCGTCGCCGTAGCCGACCAGATCGAGCGGCCGGGCCGCGAGCCCCTTGGCTTGGCACCAATGCACCAGCGCGTCCTCCTGCCCATGGGTGACCCACACCTCGCTTGCGCCGGTCGCGGCGATGGTGGTGGTGAGCCCGTCCCAGTCGGCATGATCCGAGATCACCAGCGGCAGCTCGATGCCGCGCTGCCGGGCCCGGGCGCGCACCCGCATCCAGCCCGAGGCGAAGGCGGTGACGGGATCGGGAAAGCGGCGGGTCCACAGGTCGGAGGTTGCACTCGGCGGCGCCAGGGTGATGGTGCCGGCAAGCTCGGCCTTCTTGACGCCCTTCACGGGCCGGAGCTCGCCGAGCGCGATTCCCTTGTCTTGATAGTAGCGCGTGATCTTGTCCATCGCGCCGTGCAGGTAGATCGGCCGATCATAGCCGGCCTCGCGGATCAGCGCGATGACACGTTGCGCCTTGCCGAGGGAGTACGCGCCGACCAGGTGCGCGCGCTCGGGAAACAGCACCACCGAGGCCAGCAGCTTGTTCACCTCCAGCGCCGCGGCGCCGTGACGGAACACGGGCAGGCCGAACGTCGCCTCGGTGATGAAGACGTCGCATTGCACCAGCTCGAACGGTGCGCAGGTCGGATCGCGCGCATCCTTGTAGTCGCCGGAGGCGACGATGCAGGTGCCGCCGCAGGACACCTTGATTTGCGCCGAGCCCAGCACATGGCCCGCAGGGTGGAAACTGACGGTGACGTCACCCAGCCTGATCCGCTCGCCATAGCCGATCGCCTGCGTGGAGCCTGCAAAGTTGTCGCCATAGCGCAGCCGCATGATGTCGAGCGTTTCCTGGGTCGCCAGCACCGCGCCGTGGCCGGCGCGGGCGTGGTCGGAATGGCCATGGGTGATCAGCGCCCGCTCGACCGGGCGCACGGGATCGATGTGAAAGCCGCCGGCCTTGCAGCAGAGGCCGGACGGAACGGGCAGCAGAATGTCTTGCGGACGCATGTGGGTCATATAGGTCATGCAAGACGCGTTTTCAGGCCGTGCCAGTTTCCATCTCGTCATGCGCGGGCTTGACCCGCGCATCCATCTCCTCGATGAGAAGTTCGCATTGACGACGATGGTTCCCATGCCCCACCGCCTGTTCCTGTCCTCCGGCGATCTGATCGCCGACCGCCGCTACGAGTTCGCCCGCGACCTGCAATTGAAGGGCGACCTGGTCGCGGCCGCAGAGGTGATGGAGCAGGCCATCGAGGTCGCCCCCAACTTCGCCTCGGCCTGGTTCGAGCTCGGCAAGATCCGTCTCGGTCTGGGCGAAACCGACAAGGCGATCTCGGCCTTCCAGAACGCCTATGCCGCCGATCCGGATGATCGTCACGGCGCCGCCGTGCATCTGATGCAGCTCGGCGCCGCGCCGCTGTCGGACATGCCCAAGGCCTATGTGCAGTCGCTGTTCGATCAGTATGCGCCGCGCTTCGAGGCCGAGCTGACCGAGCGGCTCAACTACCGCGCGCCGGCGATCCTGTTCAAGGCGGTGCTCGCGGTGCGCGCGGCCGAGCGCAAGCCGGCCTACTTCAAGCGCGCGATCGATCTCGGCTGCGGCACCGGGCTGGGCGCGGCGGCGTTCGCCAAGAACGTCGACAGCATCATCGGCATCGACCTGTCGGCCGGCATGATCGCGGAGGCGCGCGCCACCGGGCTCTATGCCGGGCTAGAGGTCGACGACATGACCGCAGGGCTGCAGCGCCAGGACGATGCGTCTGCGGATCTCATTCTTGCTGCCGATGCGATGGTCTATGTCGGCGACCTCGGCCCGGTGTTGCGCGAGGCGCAACGTGTGCTCAGTCCGGGCGGACTGCTGGCCTTGACCGTCGAGACCCATGACGGCGACGGTGTCATTATGGGCAAGGGGCTGCGCTATGCCCATGGCGCGGAATATGTCCGTGGCGTGATCGCAGCCGCGGGATTGAAGCTGGCCCATCTCGCGCCGGCGTCGCCGCGGACCGAGGAGCAGTTGCCGGTGCGCGGGCTGGCCGTGGTCGCGGCCAGGACTTGAGTCTAGACGCTATTGAATGCGCTGCACGCGGCGTCCAATGCGGCAACTTCGCTCTTGCCGCAGCTCTCCCGATGCCAAAAAATGTCGGCAGTCTAGGGAGAGACAAAAATGAAAAAACATCTGACGCGGCGCGATTTCTGCGCCACCGCGCTTGCGACCATCGGCGCCTCGACGATCGCTTCGCCCCATGTCTGGGCCGCCGAGAAGAAATATGATGCCGGCGCCAGCGATACCGAGATCAAGATCGGCCAGACCATTCCGCATTCCGGCCCCGGTTCGCTGTATGGCGTGCTCGGCCGTGTCGGCGAGGCCTATTTCCAGATGCTCAACGAGCAGGGCGGCATCAACGGGCGCAAGGTCAAGTTCCTGACGATGGACGATGCCTATAGCGCGCCGAAATGCGTCGAGGCGACGCGGCGGCTGGTCGAGCAGGACGAGGTGCTGGCGCTGTACGGCTCGCTCGGCACCGCGCCGCAGACCGCCGTGCACAAATACCTCAACTCCAAGGGCGTGCCGCAGCTCCTGCTCAACACCGGCGCCTCGAAGTGGAACGACCCCAAGAACTACAAATGGACCATGGCCGGTCTGCCGCTGTATCCGACGGAGGCGCGCATTCTCGCCAAGCATGTGCTGAGCGTGAAGCCGGAAGCCAAGATCGGCATCCTCTATCAGAACGACGATTTCGGCCGTGACTTCCTGGGGCCGTTCAAGAAGGTGCTGGCCGACGCCGGCGGCAAGGCGCAGGTGATCATGGAGCAGACCTACGATCTCACCGAGCCGACGGTGGACTCGCAGCTGATCAACCTGTCGAAGTCGGGCGCCGACGTGTTCTACAACATCAGCACGGGCAAGGCCTCGTCGCAGTCGATCCGCAAGGTGGCCGAGCTCGGCTGGAAGCCGCTGCAGCTGCTGTCGGCGGGCTCGACCGGCCGTTCGATCCTGTCTGCCGCCGGCCTCGAGAATGCCAAGGACATCGTCGCGATCCGCTATTCCAAGGACGCCGGCGTGCCGCAATGGAAGGACGATCCCGACGTCAAGGGCTTCGAGGCGCTGCGCGCCAAGTACCTGCCCAACATCGATCCCGACAACACCATCGCCTATGCCGGCTACGGCCAGGCGGTGTCGATGGGTGAGATCCTGCGCCGCTGCGGCGACACGCTGACCCGCGAGAACGTGCTCAAGCACGCCACGACACTCGCCGGCTTCCACTCGCCCTTCTTCCTCGATGGCGTCAATTACGCCTACACGCCGGACGACTATACGCCGATGAAGACGCTCTACATCTCGATCTTCGACGGCAAGGACTGGAGCATCTCCGAGAAGCCGATGACGGAGTAGGGATTTTCCCTCCATCGGATGATGACACCGGAGCTGTGGCCGCACTCTCCGGTGTCGTCCCTGCGAACGCAGGGAACCATACCGCGGAATCTATCGGTGAGGCGTCACTGCAAGTCATCGTCCCACAAAAGCCGGTGGCTACGGGTCCCTGCGTTCGCAGGGACGACAACGGAGTTTGCTGAGGCGCCGGTGCGCTCCAACATGGGCTGGGCCGACGGCGGAGGTGGTCGAGGCAGTCGAGTGTTATCGCCCGACCCTCGACGAACCGCGCGTGACTGCCTACCTTCCCCCGGTGCCGCCCCGCGTCTCACCAGTCCCACCCGACGACAGCGCCGCGCTGCCCGACCATTTCACCGAATGGTTCGCGGCGCGCGGCTGGGCGCCGCGCGCGCATCAGCTGGCGCTGCTGGAGAAGGCTCGCGCGCAACGCTCGGCGCTGCTGATCGCCCCGACCGGCGCCGGCAAGACGCTCGCCGGGTTCCTGCCGACCCTGGTGGAGCTCGGCTCCGCCGTCGCGCCGAAGCATCGTTCTGTTCTTGCCAAGCCATCCGCTCTCTCCGCTCCCTCCCCCCTTGTGGGGGAGCGGCGGGGAGGGGGGCCTCCGGCGGCGGTGTCGATGGTGACACCCGGCACCAAGCCGAATGCACTGGCCGAGCTCGCGAACACGGAAAAGAGCAAGCAGACGGCGAACCGCATCCCGCGACCCGCCGGCCTGCACACGCTCTACATCTCCCCGCTCAAGGCGCTCGCGGTCGACATCGCGCGCAATCTCGAGGCGCCGATCTCCGAGATGGGCCTGCCGATCAAGGTCGAGACCCGCACCGGCGACACGCCGGTGTCCCGCCGGCAGCGGCAGCGCCGCTATCCGCCGGATATCCTGCTGACCACGCCGGAGCAGATGGCGCTGCTGCTGTCGTCCGACGATGCGCCGTTCCTGTTTTCCTCGCTGAAGCGCGTCGTGCTCGACGAGCTGCATGCGCTGGTCACCTCCAAGCGCGGCGATCTCTTGTCGCTCGCGCTGGCGCGGCTGTGGCGGCTTGCGCCGGACATGCGCATGATCGGCCTGTCGGCGACCGTCGCCGAGCCGGAGCAACTCGCGCGCTTCCTGGTGCCGCAGCCGTGCGACGGCATAGCCGCGGCCGACGTCGTGGTCGCCGGCGGCGCCGCGCCGCCGGTGGTCGAGATGCTCGATACGCAGGAGCGGCTGCCGTGGGCCGGCCACAGCGCGCGCCATGCGCTGGCCGAGATGTACGAGCTGATCAAGCGAAACAAGACCACGCTCGTGTTCGTCAACACCCGCAGCCAGGCCGAGATGCTGTTCCAGGAGTTCTGGCGCATCAACGACGACAATCTCGCCATCGCCCTGCATCACGGCTCGCTCGACGTCGCGCAGCGCCGCAAGGTCGAGGATGCGATGTCGGCCGGCAGGCTGCGCGGCGTCGTCTGCACCTCCTCGCTCGATCTCGGCGTCGATTGGGGCGACGTCGATCTCGTGATCAATGTCGGCGCGCCCAAGGGCTGCTCGCGGCTGATGCAGCGCATCGGCCGTGCCAATCACCGGCTCGACGAGGCTTCGCGGGCGGTGCTGGTGCCGGCCAACCGCTTCGAGGTGCTGGAATGCTCGGTCGCGATCGATGCCATCGCCGACAATGCGCAGGACACGCCGCCTTTGCGTACTGGCGCGCTCGACGTGCTGGCGCAGCACGTGCTCGGCTGCGCTTGCGCCGAGCCGTTTCTCAGCGACGAGCTCTATGTGGAGGTCATCACGGCGGCCCCCTATGCGTCGCTGTCGCGCGCTGATTTCGACGATGTCGTCGACTTCGTCGCCACCGGCGGCTATGCGCTGAAGACTTATGAGCGGTTTGCCCGCATCAAGCAGGATGCGAGGGGACGCTGGCGCGTCGCCAATCCCAAGGTGCGGCAGAGCTATCGCCTGAACGTCGGCACCATCGTCGAGGAGGCGATGCTGAAGGTGCGGCTGGTGCGCTCGCGCGGCGGGGCCAAGGGCACGACCGGCGCGATCGCGCGCGGCGGACGGCTGCTCGGCGAGATCGAGGAGGCGTTCATCGAAGGCCTCACCCTCGGCGATACGTTCGTGTTCAGCGGCGAGATCGTGCGCTATGAGGCGCTGGCCGAGGACCAGGTCTATGTGTCGCGCGCCAATGATTCCGATCCGAAGGTGCCGTCCTACATGGGCGGCAAGTTTCCGCTGTCGACCTATCTCGCCGAGCGCGTGCGCGGCCTGCTCGACGACCGCACCGCCTGGAGCGCGTTGCCGGAGCAGGTGCGCGACTGGCTGTCCTTGCAGAAGGACGTGTCGCGCATCCCGGCCCGGCGCGAGCTTTTGGTCGAGACCTTCCCGCGCTCCAACAAGCACTACATCGTCTGCTATCCGTTCGAGGGCCGGCTCGCGCATCAGACGCTCGGCATGCTGCTGACGCGCCGGCTCGAGCGGGCGCGCGCCCGGCCGCTCGGCTTCGTCGCCAACGAATATGCGCTTGCGGTGTGGGGGCTCGGCGACATGTCGCTCATGGTCAAACAGGGGCGGCTCGATCTCGCCGCGTTGTTCGACCCGGATATGCTTGGCGACGATCTCGAGGCGTGGCTCGCCGAATCCGCGCTGATGAAGCGCACGTTCCGCTCGTGCGCCATCATCTCCGGCCTGATCGCGCGGCGGTCGACGACCGAGGAGAAGACGCGCCGCCAGGTGCTGTTCTCGACCGATCTGGTCTATGACGTCCTGCGCCGGCATCAGCCCGATCACATGCTGTTGCGCGCGGCGCGCGCCGATGCCGCCACCGGCCTGCTCGATCTGAAGCGGCTCGGTGATATGCTCCAGCGCATCGAGGGACGAATCACCCATCGGGAACTCGATCGCGTCTCGCCGCTGGCGGTGCCGGTGATGCTGGAAATCGGCCGCGAATCCGTCTATGGCGAGGCCGCCGACGAGCTCCTGGCCGAGGCTGCCGAGGAACTCGTGAAGGAAGCGATGGGGTAGATCGACAAGCGAGGCGGACTTGCGGGGGACTTTCTGCGCATCGGGCATGATGGACGTCGCCGGCACCGCGCTGCGCGTCGATCTCTCCGGCGCGCTGGTGTGGGACGAGCAGCGTCTGCTCGTCGTCTCCGATCTGCATCTGGAAAAGGGCTCGAGCTACGCGTCGCGCGGCACCCTGCTGCCGCCGTTCGATACCGTGGCGACTCTCAATCGCCTCACAGCCGTGATCGCCCACTACAATCCGCGCATCGTGATCGCGCTTGGCGACAGCTTTCACGATCGCGATGCGCATACGCGTCTCACCGGCGACGACCGCGCCTGCATCGCCAACCTGCAGGTCGGCCGCGACTGGGTCTGGATCACGGGCAACCACGATCCGGCCCCGCGCGGCATCGGCGGCGAGCTGGCCGACGCGGTCACGCTCGGCGCGGTGACGTTCCGTCACGAGCCCTCCGGCGCGCGCGGCGAGATCGCCGGCCATCTGCATCCGAAGGCGCGCGTCGCGACACGAGCGCGCACGCTGGAGCGGCGCTGCTTCGTCTGCGATGGCGAGCGCGCCGTGATGCCGGCGTTCGGCGCCTATGCCGGGGGCCTGAGCGTGCGCGACGCGGCCTTCGCCAAGCTGTTTCCGAAGCGCGCCTTCATCGCGCATGTGCTGGGAGATAGACGCCTGCACAGCATCGCCGCGGCGCGGTGCTATTAGTTGGATGATGGAAATTCATTAGTTGGATGAGTGATCAGAGGTCGAACGGATCATTCGAAGTTGGACTGATCATGCCCGCCGCGCGCATCGCTGTGCTCTCTCCCTCGCTTGCGGGGGAGAGTTGGAGAGGGGGCGCCAAGCGCACCACCGTCGGAACGGCCCCCTCCCTAGCCCTGCCCCGCAAGCGGGAGAGGGAACGCAGCGTCCTCGTGGCGCCATGGTCGCCGGAGCCGCGGACGAATGCCCGTCAGGCCGCCTTCGCCTGCACCTTCTCGCAGAACTCGGCCAGCCGATCGGCCAGGCGCAACGTCGCCGGGCTGGCGTCGGGCGAGGCGAGCAGCGCGACCTCGGTGCGCTCGATCGGCGCAAAGCCCTCGCGGGCCGTCAGCACGCGGTGCTCCGACTGCACCGACATCTCGGACAGAATGCTCAGCCCCATGCCGGCGGCGACCGCGGCCTGGATGCCGGCGAGGCTCGACGAGGTGTAGGCCATGTGCCAGGCGCGTCCCTCGCTCTCCAGCGCATGGATCGCGCGGGTGCGATAGATGCAGCCGAGCGGGAAGCCGATCAGCGGCAGCGAGCGGGCCTCGAGGTTGACCGGATGGCTCTTGCTGGTCACCCAATAGACCTGCTCCGGCCATGCCGCGATCGCTGCGTGTGCGTCGTCGGCACCACGCTTGAGCAGCGCCAGATCGAGATCGCCGCGCTCGATGTCGCGCTTGAGGTTGAGGCTCTGGTCGGCGCGCACGTCGAGCCGCAGATCGGGGTGGGCGCGCGAGAACGCGGCGAGCAGCTTGGCGAGCCGGTAGGCCGCGAAATCCTCGGGGATGCCGAGCTTCACCGCGCCGTCGGGTCCGGGCCGCGCCACGACGTCGCGGGCCTCCTCGGCGAGCGCGAGCAGGCGGCGGGCATAGGACAACAGCCGTTCGCCGGCCTCGGTCGGCGTGACCTCGCGGCCGTCGCGGTTGAGCAGCGTCTGGCCGAGGTCGTCCTCCAGCCGGCGAATCTGCTGGCTGATCGTCGACTGCGTGCGGTGGACGCGCTCGCCCGCGCGGGTGAAGCCGCCCGCCTCGACCACCGAGACGAAGCTGCGCAACAGGTCCAGATCGAGCATGCCGGGCCTCCATTTGAAAAACCACTGAGTTTCAGTTTATCATTTAATTTCCAGATGGGAAAGAACAGCCCTACACCGGCGGCGAAGGAGACCTCCGATGTCGTCCGTATCCTCCGTTGCCGTACCCCGCATGAAGTCCAATCTACTGCCGCTCGAAATCGGCCTGTTCTGCCTGTTGTGGAGCTTTGCCTTCGTTGCCGGCAAGATCGGGGTGACCTATTGTCCGCCGCTGCTGCTGCTCGCGGCGCGGTTCTCGCTCGCCGGTGTCCTCATTCTTGTGGTGCCGGCGGTCCGGGGCGAGCTGTGCATGAGCTGGCGCGATGCGGCCGTGTTCGCGATCATCGGCATCGCCAACAACGCGCTGTATCTCGGTCTCGGCTACACCGGGCTGCAGACGGTGTCGGCGGGGCTCGGCGGCCTGATCGTCTCGGCCAATCCGGTGTTCACCGCGGTGTTCGCGGCGCTGCTGCTGGGCGAGCCGCTGACCCTGCGCAAAATCTCAGGCCTCGCGCTCGGCACCGTCGGCGTCGCCATGATCGTCTGGCACCGTATGTCCGTCGGCACCGACCAGCTCGAAGGCATTCTCTATACGCTGGCGGCGCTGGCCTCGATCGTGACCGGCACCATTCTGTTCAAGCAGCTCGCCCCGCAGGGCAGCCTGTGGGTCGGCAACGGCATCCAGAACCTCTCAGCCGGGCTGGTGTTATGGCCGGTCGCGCTCGGCGTGTCGCACGTGGGCGAGATCGTGCCGAATGCGCAACTGATCGGCGCGTTCGCCTTCCTCGTGCTCGGCGGCTCGATCCTGGCCTATGTGCTCTGGTTCCATCTCTTGAAAGTATGCGGCGCGACCGCGGCCAGCGCCTATCATTTCGTGATGCCGCCGCTCGCGATGATCTTCGCCTTCCTGGTGCTCGGCGAGCACGTGGCGCTGCAGGACCTGCTCGGCGTCGTTCCCGTCGCGCTCGGGATCTATCTGGTCACGCGGGCGCCGGCCCGTACCATTGGAGCATCGTCATGAGTGTTGCGATCACCCTGATCGGCGGCCCGACCGCCCTTATCGAAATCGATGGCTTCCGCCTGCTGACCGATCCCACATTCGATGCTCCCGGCCGCTATGAATTGCCGCATGTCGTACTGGAGAAGCTCACTGGACCAGCGATGACCGCTGAGGCGATCGGGGAGGTCGATGCGGTGCTGCTGAGCCATGATCAGCACTCCGACAATCTCGACCATGGCGGCCGCGCCTTCCTGAGACGCGCACCGCGCGTGCTCACGACGGAAGTCGGCGCAAGCAGGCTCGGTGCGCTGGCGGAAGGATTGGCGCCGTGGCAGACGACGCAGCTCAGCAAAGGCGGCAGGACATTGACGGTCGCGGCGACGCCGGCGCGCCATGGTCCCGCCGGCATCGAGCCGCTCGCGGGCGATGTGATCGGCTTCGTCCTGATCCCGCAGCACGGCGCGCCCGTCTATGTCAGTGGCGACACGGTGTTCTATGACGGCGTGGCGGAGGTGGCGCGGCGTTTCAAGCCTGGCGTCGTGATGCCTTTTGCCGGAGCGGCGCAGACACGCGGGCCGTTCCACCTCACCATGGACACCAACGACACGATCGAGACCGCGCGCGTGTTTGCCGAGGCCGCCATCGTTCCGGTTCACACGGATGGCTGGGCGCATTTCCGCCAGAGCGCGCAGGACCTGCGCAAGACCTTCGATGCGCTCGGGTTCGGTGCGCGGCTGAAGCTTCTGGAGCCCGGTGTGCGGACGGTGATCGCCTCGCCACCCAGCTCCTCCCACTGACGCGAAAAAGATCAATCCCGACGGAACACGATCGACGCCATCCATCCCGTCATCAGCGCCATCGCGGCGGTGACGAGGCCGTAGACGAAGCCGCTCTGCCGCGCCGAGTTCGCGACGAACTGCTCGAAGCCAACCTTGACGATCTCGAACGCAGTCTCCGTCTTGGTGACCAGCGCGCCGTCGGCGAGCAGCTTGATCTCGACCTCGTAGGTGCCGATCGGCACCGCAGCGGGGAGCGGAATGCCGGTGCGGAACAGCGTCGGCGTGAGGAAGGTCACCGCGGACGTATCCTCGCGGTACAGACCGTGCTGCGATTGCAGCCGCACGAAGGCGCTGCGGAACGCGTCGTTCGGGACCACGTCGGCATAGTCGGGACCGACGCGCTGGGTCAGCAGCACGTTGTTGAGTCCGAGCTGCTGCCGGCGCAGCACCTCGGGCGCGGCCATCGCATCGAACTGGCGGTTGGCGAACAGCGCCAGATAGCCGGGCACCTTGAGGAACTGGCGCGAGTCGGTGTTGATCCAGATGCCGAACTTGCGCTCCTTGCGCCGCGTCACCATGTCGGCCCGCGGGCCCCGGACGGTGACGACGAGGTCATAGGCGGTGCGACCCGGCGGGGTCTGGGTGTCCTTCTCGACCGAGCCGAACAGCACCAGCTCCTCCCCGGAATAGTTCGGCGTCACCGTCACGCGATGGTTGGAGACCGAGACGATCAGCCGCTCGGCGCGCGCCGATGCGGCGCCGGCAAGCAGCAGCATGAAGGTGAGGCTGGCGAGGCGGAGCGGCGTCATCTGCTGATCTCGGTCTCGCGGATCGTGAACAGGTCGTCGGGCTTGATCACGAGCTCGATCGCGAACCGGATGCCGACGGCGAGGATCAGCAGGCCGAGCAGCAGCCGCAGCTGCTCGCCGCGGATCATCTGGCCGGCGCGGGCCCCGAACTGCGCGCCGGTGACGCCGCCGACCATCAGGATCAGCGCCAGCACGGCGTCGACCAGATGATTGCTCATCGCGTGCAGCATGGTCGCGATCATCATGGTCGCGAGCGTCAGGACCATCGAGGTGCCGATGACGGTCGAGGTCGGCACGCGCAGCAGGTAGATCAGCAGGGGCACCAGAATGAAGCCGCCGCCGATGCCCATCACGGCGCCGAGGAAGCCGATGATGAGGCCGATGGCGATCACCGGAATGACGGAGACATAGATCTTCGAGCGCTTGAAGCGCATCTTCAGCGGCAGGCCATGGATCCAGACATGGCTGCCCGGACGCCGCACGGTCGCGACCGCGCCCTGGCGCGCGCGCATCATCGCCCGCAGACCCTCCCAGAACATCGTGCCGCCGACGCTCGTCAGCAGGACGACATAGGACAGCGCGATCATCAGATCGAGCTGGCCGAGCGACCGCAACAGGGTGAAGGTGGCGACGCCGAGTCCGGTGCCGAGCGCGCCGCCGATCATCAACACCGCGGCCAGCGAGGGATCGATGGCGCGCCGTCGCCAATAGGACAGCGCCCCGGAGAACGAGGAGGCGGCGATGTGGCTGGAGACCGAGGCGACCGCGACCGCGGGGGTGATGCCGACGAAGATCAGGAGCGGCGTCATCAGGAACCCGCCGCCGATGCCGAACATGCCGGAGACGAAGCCGACGGCCGCGCCCATCGCCAGCAACAGGAAGATGTTGACCGGGATGTCGGCGATCGGAAGATAAATCTGCATCCGCGCGGCCTCTGCGATCCTTCGAGCGAGCATCCCGCGCATGCGACGCAGGATGCCAAGCTCCTGCATAACCGAAAATGGCAGCGAAGGGATCAGTCATTCCCGCCCGAAGTCGACGTCACATCCACCGACGCCGAACGTGGGGGTCTGGGCGCTCCGTCAAAGGGCCTTGAGCGGCGCGGTCACCAGCCTCATGGCCTCGGCATCGCCCGGATCGAGCCAGCGGATGTGGCGGGTCTGCGACATCGCCTCGATGACCTGCGACGATACGCCCATGCGCGTCATGTAGCCGAGGATGGCGCCGGTGACGCGCTGGGTGTCGGCGACCGCGTCGGCGCCACGGGCCTCCGACGTGAAGCGGTGCACGCCGAGCGCCGAACCATCGAGGCCGTAGCGGGTCTGCCCGCCGGCAAAGGCGAACACGCAGGCGCTGGCGCAGAAGCCCGGACGGATGCGGCCGGCATTGTCGGCCACGCCGACGGCGGTAGCGAGTCCATGGGCGCGGATGATCTCGCCCATCAGCACCCCCTGGTCGAGGTTGCCGCCGGGCGAGGACAGCAGGATCACGTCGCCCGGCTTGAGACGGGCCTCGCTGATCCGCTCGCGCAGCCAGCCGGCCGCCGCTGGCCCGATGGGGCCGCTGACGGCGAGCACGGTGCGCCTGCCGCCCAGCCCGGCAAGCGCGGGGTCGGCGACCAGCGCCGCCGACAGACTCGGCGAGATGTACTGATCCTTCCAGAACGACCAGGCGTCGGGTCGCGACAGGTCGCGGTAGGCGCGAATGCCTCCGCCGAGCACGATTGCAACGAAGAAGATGACGGAAGCCAGCCGGCGCCATCGGAACGCCGCAGGATAGCCGTCGGTCACTTGCTGCATTCGTTGGCGAGGAGGCGGAGCAGCGGCGACGTTCGCCGTAGTCCGCGGCGGCACGCGGGGGCCCGTCGGCGACTGCAGGAAGCGCGCGCCGTCCTGTTGGTCGTTCCCCGCTGACACCCGTCGATGCTCCCTCGCGGCGCTCGTGATGATCCGCCGCGACAACCTATATCGATCGACCGCGCGACACTATGGCGGCGCGATCGCAAGCCGGGAGGATTTTTCAGGCTGTGCGCGGACGCTCGTCCATGTCGAAAGAGGGGCGCTATGCCCGTGTCAGCGCGGCGCCGTCGCAGCCGCGCGCTTCGCCAGCGCCGCCTTGGCCGCGGCTGCCTTGGCGATCGCCTGCGTGCCATCCCAGCCGCCGACGGGCGCCGGCACGTTCACGGCGTCGTCGGGCTGCGGTTCGACCGTGAAGGTCTGGATCGCGAGCTTGGCCGCGGCGAGCGACTGGACATCGAGCCGCTTGGCGACATCGTCGCGCTTGCGCCCCGCGTCGACGTCACCCTGCGCTGCGGCCAGGGTGAACCATTTGTAGGATTCGGCGAGGTTCTGTTCGACGCCGATGCCACGGGCATAGAGGATGCCGAGGTTGAACTGGCTATCGGCGACGCCGCGCTCGGCGGCCTTGCGGAACCATTGCGAGGCGCTCTTGTAGTTCGCGCCCTTGCCGCCGCCGTCGGCGTCCAGCACGGCGAGATTGTGCATCGCCTTGGCGTTGCCGCGCTCGGCGGCGACCACGTAGTAGCGGCGGGCGATGTCGGCGTCCTTCTTCACGCCGAGACCCTTCTCGTAGAAGGTGCCGAGACGGAAGACCGCCGGGATCAGCCCCGCCTGCGCGGCGCGGTCATACCACTTCGCGGCTTCCTCATAGTTCGCCGCGACGCCCTTGCCCTCGGCAAAGCGCACGCCGACTTCGTAGGCGGCGGTCGGATCACCCTTCAGGGCGGCATTGCGCAGCGCCAGTCCGCCGATGGCATCGGGCAGCTTCTCGGAGGCGGGCACCTGCACCAAGCCGAGCTTCTGGCCGTTGGCAGCGGTTGGGATCGTGCCGGTGATATCAGTGGGGACGGCAGCAGGTAATGTGGCTGGCTTTTCGACGTCCTGCGGGATCGCGAGCATTGCGATCGTCTCCGCTTCGCTCGGCATGGCCCGATTGTAGGACTGACGGTCGATCGGCGTCGGCGACGTCAACGACGGCACGCTCTGGTCGGGCGTCGTCGGCCGCGGCGACAGGCTCGGCGAGGCCGACGGCATCTGCGCGCGCGGCGCCTCGCCCTGGGTTTCCATTGGCGAGATCGGTGGCGGCGTGCTGCCGCTGTCGAGCAGCGACATCGCGAATTTGAAAGTGCCGAGCACGATCACGACGACGCTGGCCCCGACCAGGAGCGAGCGGATCTTCGACCCAATGGTCGAGACTTCCTCGTCACCCTCGGCGGTGAGAGCGAACGTCGGCTTGTCCTTGGGTTTGGCCTTGGGCTTGACAGCGTCGCTGGCGACGTCCTTGGGGAGGTCTTTCGGCGGTTCCTTGGCCTTCTCCTTCGGCTTGTCCTTCTTCGCCTTCTTGGCGTCCACGGGCTGTGCAGCCGCCGCGGCCTGCGCCGCGCGGCGCGCAGCCGCGATGAAGCTCGACGTCGACACCGGCTCCCGCTTGCCGGCGGGAAGCTCGCTCAGCGCATCCTCGGACGCGGCGATCCGCTCGGCGGGCGATGCGGTCCGGCCAGGCGGACGGGTGCCGGGTTCGAGCGGATGATCCGGCGGCAGCTCGGGGACGATGACGGTCGGGCGGGGCGCCTGTGCTGTGTGCGGCTCGAGGATGTCGGCGATCGCCTTCGGCGGAATCGGCGGCGGCATGGTGGCCGCCGTCGCCTGCGCGGCGTGGAAGTCGCGCGAGGCGGCCGCGAACGCCTGTTGACCCGCGGCCGGAGCGACAATCTGTCCCGCTGGCTGCTCGGCCGCCGGATTGGGCAGCTCAGGCCGGTAGGCGGGCTCTGGCCTGGCCGGCTCGGCAAAGGCCTGGGGCGCCGGCGCGCGTGCGGCCGGCATCGGCGACTCGATTGGCGGTGCCAGCGGCGGCAGCGCGGCCGGCGGGCTCGCGGTGGCGCGCACATTGCGCAGGTCGCCTTCGATCATGGCGAGGCGGTCGACGACGTGCCCCAGCGTGTTGTGGACGGCCTCGAGCGAGTCCTGGGTGTTGCGGTCGGTCTCGGTCTGGCTGAAGCGGATGTCGGACAGCTCGCGCTTGACCATGTCGATCAGGCCGCCGTCCTGCGACGTTTCGCGCTGCGACCGGCTCTCCGCCAGCGCTGCGAAGGTCGCCTGCTGCCGTTCGAGATAGCGCAGGATGTCCTGCAGGCCGTCCTCGACGCGGGTCATGTTGCCGCCGCGCGGGTCGTTGGCGGCCTCGAGCCGCTCCAGCAGATAGCTGATCCGCTGTTCGAGATGGGTGATCGCCGATGAGCCGTCGTTGCCGACCTGCAGGCGGTCGATGCGGTCGGACAGGCCGCGCAGCGCGTCCTCGATCTGGGCAGTGTGGTCGGGCGCGGCCGCCGGCGGCTCGCGGCTTTCCAGGGTCGAGGTCAGCGCGGCAATGCGCTGTTCGAGCGCCGCAAACGACTCGTGGAACGAGTCGTGATTGTCGCGCGCCTGTGTGACCTGGTCGACCTTCGACGACAGCTGGCGGAGATCGTCCGACAGTCGTTCCAGCGCGTCGTTGGAGGCGACATTGGCGACGATCGCACGCAGCGCCGCGATGGCGCTTTCGAGCTGCTGCACGGTGCCAGGGTCGTCATTGGCGCGCAGGATCAGGTCGAGCTTGGCGCCGAGATTGCGGATCGCCTCGTCATAGACGGCGAGCTGCTCGGCAGGCTTCAGCGAGCCGACGACCTCGCGGATGTCGGTCAGCGCGCGCTCGATCCCGGCCAGTGCGTGGCCGTCGACGCCGGTGTTGCGGTTCTCGTCGATACGGCGCGACAGCGAGCGAATCTCGTTCTCGATCGACTCGATCGCCCGGCGCGGCATCGCCTCGGTGATGGCGTGACGAATTTCGGAGAGCTCGTTGCGGAAGCCGGCGATCGACTGCTCGATGCCGTCGTCGGGGCGATGCAGCGCCTCGATCTGGCTCGTGATCTTCAGCAGATGGCGTTCGAGCAGCGAGAAATCGGGAGTGGGGGCTGCCGGTTGCGGCGGCGTCAGCCGCGCGCTGATCGGAGTCATCAGCGGCGCTGCTGCGGATGCCATGGCAGGCGCGGTCGGCGGTGCCTGGTGCGGCGGCAGCGGGCGCGCATTGTCGAGCTCGCTCTGGCGGGCGCTGATCTCGGCCACGGCCACGTCGAACGAACCCGCGCTGAGCGGCTGGGCGGGCCGGTAGAGCTGCGCAGCGGCGCGCTCGACGCCGTCAGGACCACGATAGCGGTCCTCGGTGTCCGGCTTGCGCAGCGGCGTCGAGATCTGCGACAGGCGGGCGTCGAGCCGCGAGATCGCGTCGTTCAGCTGACGCGCGACGCCCTGCTCGTCGCGTGGCCCATCCTTGCGCGCGACGGGGCGCGACATTTGCTCGATCTGCCGTGCGATGGAGTCGAGCCGCTGATGGATGTCGGTCACCTCGCGGGCATCGCGGCTGACGGTCGGCGTGCTGCGTGGCGCGGGGCTGCCGCGGAAATCGGGCGGGGTCGATGCGCCGAGCGTGGAGTTGATCCAGTCGTTCAGCGTCATTCCGGCGCGTTGCGCCGCGGCCTCGGCCCTCTCGCGGACGGACGGGTCGATGCCTTCATTACTCCACGGTACGCGCGAATTCATGTCTCGTCCGGTTCCGCTTCCAGCGCTCCACCAAGCGCCTCCAGCCTCCCCACGCGTCCCGGACATGAACATGAACGGGTCCGCGCAGATCGTCTGCTCCAGGTCCCGACTTTTGACTTTTACGGTAAATAACGCGTTAAGTTTACCGCCGGCGCGGCCAGAAGTTTTGCCCTATCAAACGGCGGGTATCAGCCGGCATTTTCACGCGATGATGGATCGAGCGGCCGCACGCTGCTCGCGCCGGATATCGTCGACAGCGCGGTGATCGCTTCCTCGCACCATTCCGCCACCATGCGTTCGTGGCGCAAGCCGAGACGCAGGTTGAGGAGCTTGCCCATATCGGCCGGGGCCACGTTGCCGTCCGCATAATGCTTCTTGAGGATGCGATCGTAGCGCTCGGCGCGGTCGCGATGATGCTCGAGCCGCGCCATCAGGTCGGCCCGGATCGGCCCGATGTCGGCGGCGCCCAGTGCATAGAGCCGGACGAGAAGATCGTCCTTCGTCGAGGCCGGCGTGCTCGGCCGCGCCGCCCAGCTGCGAAACGCCGCGCGGCCCTCCGCGGTCAATGTGTAGACCAGCTTGTTGGGCTTGCCGGTCTGCACCACCTCGCGCCCCTGGATGTAGCCGCGGTCGCGCAGCCGCGACAGCTCGCGGTAGATCTGCTGGTGGTCCGTCTTCCAGAAGAAGCCGATCGAGGAGTCGAACGTCTTGGCGAGCTCGTAGCCCGTCATCGGATGTTCGGTGAGGCAGGCGAGGATGGCGTCGCCGAGGGCCATGGCCGGAAACTGCTCCCGTTTTTCTGATCGTGTTGTGCCCCGCTCCACGCTTGACATTATGCACACTGGCGCATATGCGTCAATGTGCATATGGGGTGGTTGTGGTGCTGGCCTGTTCCGCCCCGAGGAGACGCCCAATGACAATGACCGGCCTCGATGGATGGTACGGCTACATGAGGTCTCACGATCTCGGCGCTTTGCGGGAGCTGCTGCATCCCGACGCCGTGTTCGAAAGTCCCGTCGTGCACACGCCGCAACGCGGCCGCGACATTACCTTCAAATATCTCGCGAGTGCTGAGAAAGTCTTAGGCGGTCCCGGATTCAAGTATGTCGGGGAGTGGCGTAACGCCACGGGCGCCGTGCTCGAATTCGAGAACGAGATCGAAGGGATCAAGCTCAACGGCGTCGATATCATCAGCTTCGACGACGCCGGTCTGATCACACATTTCAAGGTCATGGTGCGCCCGCTCAAGGCGATCAATTTGCTGCACCGCTTGATGGGCGAACAGCTCGCCGCCATGAGCAAGCCGTCGTGACGCGACCGACAGTCGCAAACTAACGGCTGCCGCAAGCCTTGAGAAATCGCTACAGTCTGCGGCCTGCATTGCCTGCCGCGTCCGTGGAATTCCCCGTCTGAAACTTCAGCCTTCCTGCCGGAGACGCCAATGCCGATCTACAAAGCCCCCGTGGAAGATGTCACCTTCCTGCTCAACGACGTGTTCCAGATCGACCGCTACGACAACCTGCCGGGATTCTCCGATGCTTCGGCGGATGTCCGCGAGGCGATCCTCGGCGAAGCCGCCAAGCTCGCCGAAGAGGTGCTGCATCCGCTGAATCGCGTGGGTGATCTCGAAGGCTGCAAGCGCCATGACGACGGCAGCGTGACCACGCCGAAAGGCTTCAAGGACGCCTACAAGCAGATCGTCGAGGGCGGCTGGCTCGGCCTGTCGGCGCCAACCGAATATGGCGGGCAGGGCTTGCCGGTGACGCTCAGCCAGACCGTCAACGAATTCCAGTGCTCCGCCAACATGGCGTTCTCGATGTATGGCGGCCTCACCATGGGCGCCACCGCCGCGCTGATCGTGCATGGCAATGAGGAGCAGAAGAAGACCTACGTGCCGAAGATGGTCGCCGGCGAGTGGACCGGCACCATGAACCTCACCGAGCCGCATTGCGGCACCGACCTCGGCCTGCTCCGCACCAAGGCGGTGCGCCAGGCCGACGGCAGCTTCAAAATCTCCGGCACCAAGATCTTCATCTCCGCCGGTGAGCACGACTTGGCCTCCAACATCATCCATCTCGTGCTCGCCCGCATCGAGGGCGCGCCGGCCGGCATCAAGGGCGTGTCGCTGTTCGTGGTGCCCAAGTTCATGGTCAATCCCGACGGCACGGTGGGTGCGCGCAACGGCGTCACCTGTGGCTCGATCGAGCACAAGATGGGCATCCACGGCAATTCGACCTGTGTGATGAACTACGACAACGCCACCGGCTGGCTGATCGGCGAAGAGAACAAGGGCATGCAGGGCATGTTCGTGATGATGAACGAGGCCCGGCTCGGCGTCGCCGTGCAGGGTCTCGCGCAGTCCGAGGTGGCCTATCAGAACGCGGTCGCCTATGCGCGCGAGCGCATCCAGGGCCGCTCGCTGACTGGGCCCAAGGCGCCCGACAAGGCCGCCGATCCGATCATCGTGCATCCCGACGTACGCCGCACCCTGCTGTCGATCCGCGCCTTCAACGAGGCGGCGCGCGCGATGGTGGTGTGGACCTCGCTGAAGAGCGACGTCGCGCACCGCTCGCAGGACCCGAAGGACCGCCAGGCCGCCGACGACCACATGGGCCTGATGACCCCGGTCATGAAGGGCTACATGACCGACATGGGCTTTGCCAACGCCGTCCAGGCGCAGCAGATGTATGGCGGCCACGGCTACATCGCCGAGCACGGCATGGAGCAGTTCGTGCGCGATGCCCGCATCGCCATGATCTACGAAGGCGCCAACGGCATCCAGGCGCTGGATCTCGTCGGCCGCAAGCTGCCGCGCGACGGCGGCCGCGCCGTGATGGCCTTCTTCAACGAGGTCGGCTCGTTCGCCAAGGAGCAGGGCGGAAACGATGCGATGAAGCCGTTCGTAGCCCCGTTGTCGACCGCGCTCGGCCATCTGCAGCAGGCCACCACGTGGCTGATGCAGAACGCGATGACCAAGCCGGACAATGCCGGCGCCGCCGCGACCGACTACATGCATCTCTTTGCGCTGGTCACCTTCGGCTACATGTGGGCGAAGATGGCGAAGGTGGCGCAGGACAAGATTGCGGCCGGCGACGGCTCGACCTATCTCACCACCAAGCTGGTGACGGGCCGCTTCTTCATGGAGCGCGTGCTGCCCGAAACGGCGGCGCATCTCGCCCGCCTCCAGGCCGGTTGTGCGACCGTGATGGAACTGCCGGCGGAAGCCTTCTGAGGATCAGACGAGAGCCGGTGCGCGCCGCGCGCCGGCACCGTCGTCAATGCGAACAACAAATCTGACCAGATGAGGAGGGCGTGATGCCTGAGGCCTTTATCTACGACCACGTACGGACTCCCCGCGGCCGCGGCAAGGCCGACGGCAGCCTGCATGAGGTGACCGCGCTCGCGCTCGCCACCGTGCCTTTGAAGGCGCTGAAGGACCGCAACAACATCCCCGAGGACGCGGTCGACGACGTCGTGCTCGGCGTGGTCGATCCGGTCGGCGAGGCCGGCTCCGACATCGCGCGCTTCGCCGCGCTGAATGCGGGTCTCGGCGATGCCGTTCCGGGCATTCAGATCAGCCGCTTCTGCGCCTCCGGCCTCGACGCCGTGAACTTCGCCGCGGCGCAGATCATGAGCGGCCAGCATGAGCTGGTCATCGGTGGTGGTGCGGAATCGATGAGCCGCGTCGGCATCGGTGCGTCCGGCGGCGCCTGGCCGATGGATCCGTCGATGGCGGTGCCGTCCTACTTCATGCCGCAGGGCGTCTCGGCGGACCTGATCGCGACCAAATACGGCTTCTCCCGCGACGACGTCGACGCCTATGCGGTGCAGAGCCAGCAGCGCGCGGCGAAGTCCTGGGAGGAAGGCCGCTTCGACAAGTCGGTGGTGCCGGTCAAGGATATCAACGGCCTGACCATCCTCGCCAAGGACGAGCACATGCGGCCCTCGACGACCATGCAGTCGCTGGCGCAGTTGCAGCCGTCGTTCGTGCAGATGGCGCAGATGGGCGGCTTCGATGCGGTGGCGATCCAGTCGCATCCGGAGATCGAGCGCGTCAACTACGTGCATCACGCCGGCAACTCCTCGGGCATCGTCGACGGCGCCGGTGCGGTGCTGCTCGGCAGCAAGGAGGCAGGCGCGAAGTACGGCATGAAGCCGCGCGCGAAAATCCGCGCCTTCGCCAATATCGGCTCGGAGCCCGCGATGATGCTGACGGGCCCGGTTGACGTTACCGAGAAGCTGTTCGAGCGCTCGGGCATGAAGAAATCCGACATCGATCTGTTCGAGCTCAACGAGGCGTTCGCCTCGGTCGTGCTGCGCTACATGCAGGCGTTCGAGATCGACAAGGACAAGATCAACGTCAATGGCGGCGCGATCGCGCTCGGCCATCCGCTGGGCGCCACCGGCGCGATGATCCTCGGCACCGTGCTCGACGAGCTCGAGCGCACCGGCAAGGCGACCGCGCTGGTGACGCTGTGCATCGGCGGCGGAATGGGCACCGCGACCATCATCGAGCGGGTGTGACGGTGTGCTCCCTCCCCCCTTGCGGGGGAGGGTCGGGGAGGGGGTGCCACGCGCTCCACTGCCCGTGAGGACCCCCACCCCCGACCCCTCCCCGCAAGGGGGAGGGGAGACGAAACATCGGGGCTGACGCAGCACAGACGCGCCCCTGCCAAATCTGGGAGCACCACATGGCCTTCAAGAACTTCAAACTCGAAACCGATGCCGACGGCATTGCGCTGATCACCTGGGACATTCCGGGCCGTTCGATGAACGTGCTCGACGAGACCTCGGCGATCGAGCTCGAGACCATCGTCAAGGAGACGACCGCCGACGCTGCCATCAAGGGCGTCGTCATCACCTCGGCCAAGGAGGCGTTCTGCGCCGGCGCCGATCTGTCCATGCTGGAAGGCATGAACCGCACCTATCTGGACGTGCTGAAGAGCAAGGGCGAGGAAGCCGCCAACCAGATGCTGTTCGACAACAGCCGGCGCTTCTCGCAGATCTACCGGGCGATGGAAACGTCGGGCAAGCCGTGGGTCGCCGCCATCAATGGCCTCGCGCTCGGCGGCGGCTTCGAGCTGACCCTGGCCTGCCACCATCGTGTCGCGGCCGAGAACCCGAAGACCCGGCTCGGCCTGCCCGAGATCAAGGTCGGCCTGTTCCCGGGCGCCGGCGGCACCCAGCGCGTGCCGCGCATCGTGCAGCCGCAGGACGCGATGAACCTGCTGTTGAAGGGCGAGGCGCTGACGCTCGACAAGGCCAAGGCCATGAAGCTGGTCGATGCGATCGTGCCGGCGGCCGACCTCATCAAGGCCGCGAAGGATTGGATCAAGGGCGGTGGCAAGGCCGTCGCACCGTGGGACGAGAAGGGCTTCAAGCTGCCCGGCGGCCCGGTGTTCTCGAAGAACGGCATGATGATGTTCCCGGCCGGCAACGCCATCTATCGCCGCGAGACCTACGACAACTACCCGGCCGCGCGCGCGATCATGAGCTGCGTCTATGAAGGCCTGCAGCTGCCGATCGATGCCGCGCTGCGCGTCGAATCGCGCTACTTCACCAAGATCCTGCGCTCGAAGGAAGCGGCGGCGATGATCCGCAGCCTGTTCCTGTCGATGCAGGAATTGAACAAGGGCGCGCGTCGCCCCGCGAACGTGCCGGCGACCAAGATCAAGAAGATCGCCGTGATCGGCGCCGGCTTCATGGGCGCCAGCGTCGGCTACGTCTCGGCCCGCGGCGGCCTCGAGGTCGTGCTGATCGACCGCGACCAGGAGAGCGCCGACAAGGGCAAGGCGCATGCGCAGAGCGTGATCGACGGCCTGGTCAAGAAGGGCCGCGCCAAGCCGGGCGAGGCCGAGGCGATCATGGGCCGCATCACTGCGACCGCGGACTACGCGGCGCTGAAGGAATGCGATCTCGTCATCGAGGCCGTGTTCGAGGACCGCAAGGTCAAGGCCGAGACCTACGCCAAGGCGCAGGCCTATCTGAAGGACGGCGCGATCTTCGCGTCGAACACCTCGACCCTGCCGATCACCTCGCTGGCCGAAGAGTTCAAGGACCAGGGCCGCTTCATCGGCATCCACTTCTTCTCGCCGGTCGAGAAGATGATGCTGGTCGAGATCATCATGGGCAAGAACACCGGCGACGTCGCGCTGGCGACCGCGCTCGACTACGTCCGCGCCATCGGCAAGACGCCGATCGTGGTCAACGACTCCCGCGGCTTCTTCGCCAATCGCTGCGTGATGCGCTACATCGCCGAGGGCAACGAGATGTTCCTCGAAGGCGTGCCGCCGGCGATGATCGAGAACGCCGCCAAGATGGCCGGCATGCCGGTCGGCCCGTTGTCGCTGTCTGATGAGGTCGCGCTCGACCTCGGCCTCAAGATCATGAAGGCGACCGAGCATGATCTCGGGCCCAACGCGATCAACCAGGACCACAAGAAGCTGATGGTCGAGCTGGTCGAGAAGCAGGGCCGCTTCGGCCGCAAGAACGCCAAGGGCTTCTACGACTATCCCGAGAAGGGCAAGGGTCAGAAGAGCCTCTGGCCCGATCTCGCCAAGCTGCAGCCGAAGCATCTCGATCCCGACACGCTGGATGTCGAGGAGCTGAAGCAGCGCTTCCTGGTGGTGCAGGCGGTGGAAGCCGCGCGCACCGTCGAGGACCACGTCATCACCGACGTGCGCGAGGCCGATGTCGGCTCGATCTTAGGGTTCGGCTTCGCGCCGTTCACCGGCGGCACGCTGTCCTACATCGACTTCATGGGGACGAAGAAGTTCGTCGAGCTGTGCCACAAGTTCACGGCGAAGTACGGCTCGCGCTTCGCCCCGCCGAAGCTCTTGGAGGAGATGGCCGCCAAGGGCGAAACCTTCTACGGCCGCTTCCCGCCGAAGAAGGCGGCGGCTTGAGACCGGAATGCTAGGCGGAAGCGAGCCGCGCTTGCTGTCCATTCCCTCCCCCCTTGTGGGGGAGAGATAGAGAGGGGGGTAGCCACAGGCACCAGCGCTTGTGGCTACCCCCCTCTCTATCTCTCCCCCACAAGGGGGGAGAGAACACACTGCCCGAGAAGCAACAGCGAGTTCTTTCAAGATCTCGCTCACCCCGCCTTCATCAGCCCTTCCTTGGTCAGCGCCTCCTGCACTTTCGGCCGTGCGGCGACGCGGTTCTTGTAGGCCACGAGATTCGGCATCGCCGACAGGTCGAACTTCATCCGGTCCGCCCAGGTCAGGATGGTGAACAAATAGCCGTCGGCCACCGTGAATTGCTGGCCCATCAGGTAGTCGCGGCCGGCGAGCTGGCTGTCGATGTATTTGAACTTGCCCATCACGCGGTCCTTGAAGAACGCCTTGGCGTCGTCGGCGAGCACCGGTGAGAACATCGGGCCGAAATTCTTGTGCAGCTCGGAGGTGATGAAGTTCAGCCACTCCAGCAGCTTGTAGCGCTCGCCGCTGTCGCGCGCCGGGGCGAGGTTCTTGGTCGCCGCCTGGTCGGCGATCATCTGGACGATCACGGGGCCTTCGGTCACGATCTCCCCGCTCGGCAACCCCAGCGCCGGCACCTGGCCCTTCGGATTGATCTTCAGGTAATCGTCACCATTTTCCAGGGTCTTGGCGCGCAGATCGACCTTGACCAGGTCGTAGGGCAGGCCGGCTTCGAGCAGGGCGATATGGGGCGAGAGCGAGCAGGCGCCGGGTGAATAATAAAGCTTCATCTTGTATTCCCTCCGTGAGACCGTTTTGTCCTTGGAACCTATCGAGCGGTCGCACCCGCCCTTACATGCAGATGCATGGAATAGTCAAGATTGATGCAGCTGCATCGAATGCGCTAGACTGTGCATCCGAGGATACGAGCCGGCCCATGAAACGCAAACCATCGACCGAGGCGACCGCCGCCTGGATCCGCCTGATGCGGGTCCAGAGCCGGGTGCTGGACTGCGTCGAGCAGGAGCTGAAGAAGGCCGGTTTTCCGCCGCTCGCCTGGTATGATGCGCTGTTGGAGCTGTCCCGGGCGCCCGCGGGCGAGCTGCGCCCGGTCGAGCTGGAGCGGCAGATGCTGATCCCGCAATATTCCACCTCGCGGCTGATCGACCGGCTGGTCGACGAAGGTCTGGTCGTCCGGCGCGAATGCAAGATGGACAAGCGCGGCCAGTTCGTCGAGATCACCGAGGCCGGACGCGAACTGCAGAAGCGGATGTGGTCGGCCTATTCCGCCGCGATCGAGAAGCATGTCGGCTCCAAGTTGTCGGATACCGACGCTGCCAAGCTTTGCATGCTGCTGGATCGCCTTGGCTGCTCCTGTGGTCAGGCCGCTCCGTTGGCGGCCGGAGAGGGCGCGGCGACCCGATGAAGCATCCGTTCCCATTCACATCCGCGGCCCCCTGGGGTCCGCGGCCCTTCCTGTCACCACGCGCGACCCTCGAAGCGCTTCTGAACCGAGACTCCCATGGCGCGTGACCAGATCGATATGACCCCGCTGCAGTCGCGCGACGAACTGGTGGCGTGGCTCGCGGCCGGCGTGAAGCCGCCGTCCGCCTTCCGCATCGGGACCGAGCACGAGAAGACGCCGTTCACGCTCGACGGTCATCGCCCCGTGCCCTACGAGGGCGCGCGCGGCATCGGCGCGCTGCTCGAAGGCATGAAGCTTCTGCTCGGCTGGGAGCCGATCATGGAGCGCGGCAACATCATCGGGCTCTATGACGTGACCGGCGGCGGCGCCATCTCGCTGGAGCCGGGCGGCCAGTTCGAGCTGTCCGGCGCGCCGGTCGAGACCGTGCACCAGACGCATGCGGAACTGATGG
The DNA here is from genome assembly GCF_051168035.1 of Bradyrhizobium sp. HKCCYLRH3059. NCBI lineage: Bacteria > Pseudomonadati > Pseudomonadota > Alphaproteobacteria > Hyphomicrobiales > Nitrobacteraceae > Bradyrhizobium > Bradyrhizobium sp. HKCCYLRH3059. The sequence goes on from NZ_JBNPUF010000005.1 coordinate 269,635, forward strand.
CGCATCTGGCGCAGGTCCGCGAGATCGCGACTCCGCTCGGCATCGGCTTTCTCGGCCTGGGCATGACGCCGTCCTGGTCGCGCGCCGAAATTCCCCTGATGCCCAAGGGCCGCTACAAGATCATGACCAGCTACATGCCGAAGGTCGGCCGCTATGGCCTCGACATGATGTACCGGACCTGTACCGTGCAGACCAATCTCGACTTCTCTTCCGAAGCCGACATGGTCAAGAAGCTCAGGGTCTCGGTGGCGCTGCAGCCGATCGCGACCGCACTGTTCGCCAATTCGCCGTTCACCGAAGGCAAGCCGAACGGCTTCCTGTCGTTCCGATCCGAGATCTGGCGCGACACGGACAATCAGCGCTCGGGCATGATCCCGTGGGCGTTCGAGGATGGCATGGGTTTCGAGCGCTGGGTGGACTACGCGCTCGATGTTCCCATGTATTTCGTGAAACGCGAGGAGACCTATATCGACGTCTCCGGCACCTCGTTCCGCGACTTCTTCGCAGGCAAGAACCCGGCGATGCCGGGCGAGCGTCCGACGCTGTCGGACTGGGCCAATCACCTCTCGACGATCTTCCCGGAGGTGCGCCTGAAGCGCTACCTGGAAATGCGCGGTGCCGACGGTGTGCCATGGGGCCGGCTGCCGGCGCTGCCGGCGTTCTGGGTCGGCCTGCTCTACGACGACGTCAGCCTCGACGCGGCGTGGGACTTGGTCAAGACCTGGACCGCGTTCGAGCGCCAGAACCTGCGCGACGACGTGCCGCGCCTCGGCTTTAAGGCGCGTGTTCGCAACCGCTACGTGTTCGAGATCGCCAAGGAATGCCTGACCCTGGCGCATCTCGGCCTCCGCCGGCGCAGTCGCATCGACCATCTCGGCCGCGACGAGAGCCGCTTTCTCGAGCCGCTCGATCAGATCATCGATTGCGGCCGCTCGCCGGCCGAGGAGATGCTGGAGAAGTTCGACGGCCCGTGGGGCGGCTCGGTGGAGCCGGCCTACGACGAATATGCGTTCTGATCGGAACGGCCGAGCCTGCAGGTTCGCTGCGTCGCCTGTTCCGCGTTGAGGCGGCACGGGTCCGCTGTTTTTTGTTGCTATTTGTGTCCCAGGTTCGATTCAGCGCCTGGGCGCCGCTGCTTTGCCTTCCGCAGCTCCCACCGGTCCGGGCCGTTCATCCGCCATACAGGTTCGTGGCGATCAAATGACTGCCTAAAAACTCGTAAGAAAACTCGAACATTAACAATGGGTCGGATGGTTCAGCGGCGGCGCGTGGGGCGCTTCATCGGGGCATGGCTGAGGGTACTGGCGTGCCTGTTCGCGGCTGCGTGCCTGACGCCGGCTTCAGCCCAGACCTATTCCGATCGTCCCGGCGGCGACTACATGAGCGCGCCGATCGCCTCCGGCGATCCGGCCGATTGCGCGCTGCTGTGCGAGCACGACCGGCGCTGCCGCGCCTGGAGCTTCAACTATCCGACCGTGATGGAAGCGGGCGCGGTGTGCTGGCTGAAGAACAGCGTGCCGGCGCGCGTGCCGGACAATTGCTGCGTTTCCGGCGTGCGCGGTGCGGGCGTCGTCGAAATCCGCAACGATGCGGTCGAGACGTCGATCGACCGTCCCGGCGGCGACTACCGCAGCTTCGACATCAAGACCACCGATCTGAAGGGCGGCGAGAAGGCCGAGAAGGCCGCTGACAAGGGCAGCGACAAGGCGGCGGACAAGAAGGAAGAGAAGGCCGCCGACGCCGAGGACATCTGCAAGGCCGCATGCACCGGCGACAACAAATGCCGCGCCTGGACCTTTGCGCGGCCCGGCTATGCCGGCAAGGAAGCGCATTGCTTTCTGAAGAAGGAAATCAAGCCGCCGCGCCGGCGGGCGGGCTTTACGTCGGGCGTCGTGCGATAGTGCGCGACGATGAGTCTCGCTCCTTCTTGTCGATCGTCAGAGCCACCGTTATTGCGAGCTCTCGCAATGATGCCAACTGAAGATGCGATGTCGAAGAAGCACCGTGCACCGGTGGCGCGCCAAACTCAGTCGTCATTCCGGGACGTGACGCGCAGCGGCACGGGCCCGGAATCCATAATCACGATGGTGGTTATGGATTCCGGGCTCGCGCTGCGCGCGCCCCGGAATGACGGATGAGAGAGGGGGCTCCCGATCCTGTCTGGTCGCGCTCAATCCGCCGCGGCTATCACTGTGATCTCCGGCCATAGCGTCTTCCAGCGCGTCGCCTTGGCCGCATAGTTCGTCGCCGAAAAGTTGGCTGTATAGTTTGGCCGCACGATCATCTGCGCGATGTCAGCGAGGCCCCTGGGCGCATAGAGCTCATATCCATCGGTAACGGGGCGGAGCCCGACCTGCGTGTTGACGGTGAGAAACCGGTCGATTCCATCGGTTGATCGCGACACGGCGGGGTAGGGACGACCGTGCTTGGCGGGATACCAGAGATGGACGCGGGCCTGGTTGCGCACCTCCACCTTGGCTTCGATGTCATGGAGGTAGGACGCGATGCGCCGGATGACGGCGTCCTCAGCATCCCACGACGTATCCGGATCGAAATAGAAGATGTCGTAGTCGTTGATGCCGTGATCGATCGGACGGCCGGTCCGCACGTTCCAGACGCTCTGAGTCAGGCAGCCGGCGACGACCCAGGCATCGGGCACGGCCGTTTCACGCAGCACGCGCATGATCGCGGTGTTGACGGGGTTGCGCAGCGCGGCTGCGATGAAATCGTCTTTGGTCATGATGGTCGAAGGCATCAGAACATGGGTGCCGTCGACACGTTCAATACACGAGATGGAGGACGGCGTGCAGCCCGTTTCAGCTGCGATCGAACACGGCGAGCGCCTTCTTCGAGGCCAATGCCCGCCACTGCCGGCGCAACAGCGGCTCTGCGTCGGCGCGCCTCGCCTTCGACAGGCGCAGCAGCACGATCGGATAGTCGCGGTAGTGATCGGTGACGTAGAACAGCTTCGGCCGGCTCTCCACCAGCATCGCGCGTTCGTCCGGCGGCACGCCCGGAAGGACGAGACTGTCCCCGTCCTCCTTGAGGCCCGCCAGCATCTTCTTGCGCACCTTCAGCGCCGGCGTGCCGTAGGACGTGCCGTCCTCGACCTCCGGCCATGCCAGCGCGAGCGCCCTGACATCGTCGAAGGTCATGGCTTCGTCTCTTCGTGGCGGCTGAGTGAGGATAAGAAAGAGCGCATTTGGTTGGCTGAGGCACGAACCTGCGCATTGAATTACTGAACGGCGTAGACAGTTCTCAGTCTTTGTCGCCTTTGGTGCCCGACTTGGTCGGACCTTCAACGGCCAAGATGTCCTTCTCTTTGAGCACCTTAAGCACAGCGCCTAGATCTGCACAGATCTGATCAATGTCTTCGATCAGTTCCTCCTTGGTTCGGAAGACCTGAAGCTTCATTGGCCCCATATCTTGGGCAGCTAAGCCGCTTATTTTGAGCACATGGGCGAACTGGGAGCAGACCTCAATCAGTTCGGCGAATGTTAAAGTGGTGACAAATGAATGCTTCTTGTCGTCATCGCGCACGTGCGTACTAAATAGAGGGAAAAAGACGTTTCTACTCGGCAGCGGTCCCCATGCGGGCCAAATATCCACGTCGAGTCCCGTTACCTCCATAAACGGGTGCAATTCAGTTTCATCGTCTTCCAACTCACTATTGTCTTTTGACGGGGGCCGATCTTTTCCCGACTCTTTCGCACTGTTCGACATCGATCACCTCATGGCACGGCTTCGCGAAAGCTTTCGGCGATCGATCTGCTTGCGTGACGCTTGTATGGCGTAACTCGAAGCAACTTCTTCGAGAATCGTCGCCTCGGAGGCTTTTCTCGTGGGAGTAGCTTCAGATGGAGGTCGCGCGTCTGGTGCCCGGCTCATTGCACTGTTGACGCCAACGAACAATAGGCTAGTTCGCCGGCTTACTCCCTTGGCATGCGGTAGCAACCATTCCGATAAGGCGTTTACGGGCAAGTTGTGCGGACTTGTCGCGAGTCTCCCAATTGGGGCTTCGACCTCTGCCTTTTCTTTCACCGCTGCTCGGCCAGCAACTTGTCCTTTTTCCCACCTTGAGATGAGGTAGAGACCTGTGCACAACAAACTCAGAACCAAAATTGGCCCGTATATAGGAAGAAAACTCATCGTCGTCCTCCCAATGTAGAAACCGCCGTGGACAGTACCAATTGAACGACAAGCCAGGCAAAGAAGATTATCGTTACACTAACGGCCACGTTATCCGGCAAGAACGCGATCTGCTGAGCAGGGCCCACTTGAAGGTTGTGCAGGCGGGAAAGATTGAATAGCACACCGTTAATAACGCACAGAGCAAGAAAAAAACCAAAGATCGACCATGACTTCTTGATCACGGCGGTGCATGCGAAGTGTAGGCTGATGGCAAATACAACGACATAGGCAAGTAAGCTAGCCTGTGTCGGAAGGTAACTCCAATCATGTCCTGCAAGCCCGCCGTCAAGCGCCAGTATCACGCCAAGAGACGCGCCAAGGACGGCTGAAATGGTGCCTTCGCACGGAAGTGGCTGAACCCAAGATCGCATAACACCAAACGTTCAAAATTGTAACTTATCATTAGCACAACCTAGCTTGCCGACAAGCATCATTGTTTTCTTCTCGTGTTCTGTCGACGGGCGCTGAAAATATATTGCCTACCGTTCGTTCAGCGGACCGCGGTGAAGAAGCGGTCGAGCCGGAAGCCCGATAGCCAGGCCCAGACCGGCTGGTTCTTGAAGCCGAGATCCCAGGAGCCGACCACCGCATCGGCGCGGCCGACGAGATTGTCGATCGGCAGCATGCCGACGCCGCCGTCGCGCAACGAGACGCGGCTGTCGGCGGAGTTGTCGCGGTTGTCGCCGAGCACGAACAGCCTGCCCGCCGGCACGGTCACTTCCGGCGTGTTGTCGAGCCGGCCGTTGTCGCGCATCTTGAAGATGAGGTGCGACACGCCGTTCGGCAGCGTCTCGACATAGCGATAGGCCGGCTCGTTGCGGCCGGTGTCGTCCTCGGCATCGCCGATGCCGTCAGGCTTCAGTCCGGCGGCCTCGCCGTTGATGTAGAGCTGGCCCTGGCGCATCTGGATGCGATCGCCCGGCAGGCCGACGACGCGCTTGACCCAGGCCTGCGAGGTGTCGCCCGGCCAGCGGAACACGACGACGTCGCCGCGCTTCGGCGTCTCGCCGAACAGGCGTCCCGTCTCCGGCAGCGTGATCTGCATTGGCAGCGACGAGGTGCCGTAGCCATAGGGGAATTTCGACGCCAGCAGGGCGTCGCCGATCATCAGGGTCGGCTCCATCGAGCCCGACGGCACGTAGAACGGCTCGGCGATGGCGCCCTTGGCGACGAACACCACCATGACGACCGCGACGAGCTGCGCGAGCTGGCCGCCCCAGGTGCTTTCCTTGCGGACGCTGCCCGTGCGCGTCGCCTTGGTGGTCTTGTCCGTGGACATCTTCTCAAGGCTCATCGGCCCGTGCCTCCCACCGTAATGCGATCCATGCGAAGCGTCGGCTGACCGACGCCGACCGGCACGCCCTGGCCGTTCTTGCCGCAGGTGCCGATGCCGGTATCGAGCGACAGATCGTTGCCGATCATGCTGATGCGGTTCAAATCCGTCGGGCCGTTGCCGATCAGCATCGCGCCCTTCACCGGCGCACCGACCTTGCCGTTCTCGATCCTGTAGGCCTCGGTGCACTGGAAGACGTATTTGCCCGAGGTGATGTCGACCTGGCCGCCGCCGAAATTGACGGCATAGATGCCGTTCTTGACCGAGGCGATGATCTCGGCCGGATCGCGCTCGCCCGCCAGCATGTAGGTGTTGGTCATGCGCGGCATCGGCACGTGCGCGTAGCCCTGACGGCGGCCGTTGCCGGTCGGCGCCATGTTCATCAGCCGCGCGTTCTGGCGGTCCTGCATGTAGCCGACCAGGATGCCGTCCTCGATCAGCACGGTCCGGCTGGTCGGCGTGCCCTCGTCGTCGATCGACAGCGAGCCGCGGCGCGAGGCCATGGTGCCGTCATCGACCACGGTGACGCCCTTGGCGGCGACCGGCTTGCCCATCAGCCCGGCGAAGGCCGAGGTCTTCTTGCGGTTGAAGTCGCCCTCGAGGCCGTGACCGACGGCTTCATGCAGCATCACGCCGGGCCAGCCGGCGCCGAGCACGACGTCCATCTCGCCGGCGGGAGCGGGGACCGATTCCAGATTGACCAGGGCCTCGCGCAGCGCACCGTCGGCGGCCTCGCGCCACGCCTTGGTCTCGATGAAGCGGGCATAGGCCTCGCGGCCGCCATAACCCTTGCTGCCGGTCTCCTGGCGATCACCCTGGCCGGCGACCACCGAGACGTTCACGCGCACCAGCGGGCGGATGTCGCGATAGCTCTCGCCGTCGGGCCGCAGGATCTCCACGACCTGCCAGGTCGCGCCGAGGCTCACGGTCACCTGGCGCACGCGCGGATCCTTGTCGCGCAAGTAAGCGTCGATCTCGCCGAGCAGCTTGACCTTGCTTTCGAACCCCGGAGCATCCAGCGGATTATCGTCGCCATAGAGCCGGACGTTGGTGTGCGGCGGCGGGCTCGCGAACGTGCCGGAATAGCCGCCGCGCACGGCGCTGACGGCATCGGCTGCGCGCATCAGCGCCGGCAGCGAGACGTCGGAGGAATGGGCATAGCCGACTGCATCGTCCTTCACCGCGCGCAGGCCGAATCCCTGGCTGGTGTCATAGGTCGCCTGCTTCAGCCGGCCATTGTCGAAGGTCAGCGCTTCGGTCTGGCTGTATTCGAAGAACAATTCGCCGTCATCGGCGCCGGCCAGGCCACGCGCGACCTCGCTCCGGACCGTATCACGGTCCAGATTGGCGCGTTCGAGCAGGGAAGTGGTGGGAGCAGTCATGGGTCAATCCGTTGTCGGAGCGATCATTCCAAGATAGTTGTTTTGACGCCGGGGCGCGAGGGGCTGGATGATTACCGAACTGACATGGTTGAGATCGTTCCCATCACGTCCGCTCACATCGAGAGCTTCCACCGCACGCTCGATTACGTCGCGCGCGAACGGCGCTATCTGTCGTTCGTGCAGGCGCCGCCGCTGGAGTCGACGCGCGCCTTCATTCTGAACAACATCCACCAGGGATATCCGCAATTCGTCGCTCTCTCGGCCGGGGAGGTGGTCGGCTGGTGCGATGTGACGCCCAAATCGGGGCCAATCGATGCCCGGATCGGGGTGCTCGGCATGGGCCTTATGCCGCAGTTCCGGCACCAGGGCCTGGGCAGACGACTGATGGCGGCGGCGCTCGAGGCGGCGCGGGCGGCTGGCTTCTCGCGTGTCGAGCTCACGGTTTACCGCAGCAACACCAACGCCATCAGGCTGTACCAGAAGGCCGGATTCCTGCTCAAGGCGGTGCAACCGCGGGAGCCCGGCGATGACGGGTTCGACAAGACCCTGCTGGTGATGGCGCTGGCGCTCGACGGGCGGCGCTGAGGCCGCGGGCGCGCATTCAGACGCGCGAACTCACGGCTCGATCACGGCATCGTGCTGCGAAGGGGTTGTCAATCGCGGCCGACGTCAGGGCAGCTTGTCGAAGCCTTCGGCGAGTCCGTTGAGGCTCAGCGGGAAGCCGATGCCTTCCTCCGGCGTCTCGAAGATGATGAAGGTCGCGGTCTTCGCCGTCTTGAGCTGGCCGAGCAGCTTGTCCTCCAGCACCACCTCAGCGACGCAGCCATTGGGCAGGCAGCGCACGAAGCCGGCGCGGCCGACATCCTGGTTGTCGAGCTTCAGGCCGAGGCCGGACGGCAGCAGCACGCCGAGCGGCGCCACGACGCGCATCAGCCGGCTCTTCTGGTCTGCGGTCTTCAGCATGATCACGGTGAGGCCGGCATTGGAACGGTCCTCGGCCACGACGCTCTGGATCAGCGCGCACTGCTCGCTCTGCGCGCCGGGCGGGGTGTCGCAGCGGATCTGCCAGTCGCCATGCACCGAGCGCACCGCGCCCTGCGCCAACGCCGCATGCGGCACGCCGATCACCGTCGCAGCGATCATCGCGACCGCGGTCGCCGCGGAGGTCATCGCGGCAACACGCGCGAGTCGCGCACGCACCGCGCTGAATCGGTACAAACGGCGCGAGTCATTCGCAGCTGGGGTCGACATGTCAGCTGTCCTGTCCGTTGAAACCCTGATCCGGGTCGGTGCCATGACAATTTCCTGTGGGTGATCTGCGCGTCCGACGCCATGATACGGCAATGATGGCGTCTTGAGGACAGCGTCACCGGCGTACGGCACGAAACGATACCAAATATGGCCGCACCCTGGTGGGCGCTGCCGCTGCGCCTCGCCGAATCAGCCTCGCAAACGGCCGTGTCCCGTTTGCCTACATCGCGCCGCACGCCTGTCAAGCGCCCGTTGCCCGCGAAATCGCGGCATGCGGCAATCTCCCGGAAAATACGCTTGTCGCGACGAACAGCGCCGCGCGCGATATCCGGCGCAAGACTGCATTGCGATAGATCAAGAATTATGGTTTGAGAAGAAAGATTTCGTCATTCCAGTGAACTGGCCCAGGTGCTTTTCTATGCATCCGCCCGAAGGCCATTTGTCAGGAGAGCGGATCGAACGGCGCGCCGCTGCGTGAAGCGGGCGGTGCGCTGAGGGGGAAAGTTCTGAAGGGAGCGCGACGGCATGAAGATGTCGAGAGGCCAATTGAGCGCCTTGCTGGGGTTGGCTGTAACGGGCATGACGCTCGTGTCGGGTGGAGCGGCGTTTGCTGAAACGGGCCAGCCGGCGCCATGGGAAGTCAAGCTGCAGGAGGCTGCGACGCCGGTGATGGAGAACATCACCTGGTTCCACGGCCTGCTGCTGACGATCATCACCATCATCACGCTGTTCGTGCTGGCGCTGCTGGTCGCCGTGGTGGTCAAGTTCAACGCGCGCGCCAACCCGGTGCCGTCGCGGACGACGCACAACACGCTGATCGAGGTGGCTTGGACGCTGATCCCGGTGCTGATCCTGGTCATGATCGCGGTGCCGTCGTTCCGGCTGCTGTTCCTCGAGCTGGATGTGCCGAAGGCCGATGTGACCATCAAGGCCACCGGCAAGCAGTGGTACTGGAGCTACGCCTATCCCGACAACGGCAAGTTCGAGTTCGACTCGCTGCTGGCGCAGGACAAGCAGCCGCGCCTGCTCGCCGTCGACAACGAGATGGTCGTGCCGGTCAACAAGGTGATTCGCGTCCAGACCACCGGCGCCGACGTGATCCACTCCTGGGCGATCCCGTCGTTCGGCGTCAAGATCGACGCCATTCCCGGCCGCCTCAACGAGACCTGGTTCAAGGCGACCAAGGTCGGCATGTATTACGGCCAGTGCTCGGAGCTGTGCGGCAAGGACCACGCCTACATGCCGATCGCGGTGCGCGTCGTGAGCGACCAGGAATTCACCGCCTGGGTCGAGGACGCCAAGAAGAAGTACGCCAGCGCGCCCACGAGCACCTATGCGTCGGCTGCGGGCGTGTCGCAGTAGCCGGGCGGGGATGAACGCTGAGATTGAGGGCCGCCTTGGCGGTCCACGGGGACACTGAGGATTGGACAATGGCGACGAACGCGACGACCCTGACCGGCCATGACGATCACGCGCACGACCATCCGACCGGATGGCGGCGCTGGATCTATTCGACCAACCACAAAGACATCGGCACGATGTATCTGATCTTCGCGGTGTGCGCCGGCATCATCGGCCTCGCCATGTCGGTCGCGATCCGCATCGAGCTGATGTATCCGGGTGTGCAGCTGTTCCACGAGAACCACACCTACAACGTGTTCGTGACCTCGCACGGCCTGATCATGATCTTCTTCATGGTCATGCCGGCGATGATCGGCGGCTTCGGCAACTGGATGGTGCCGCTGATGATCGGCGCGCCGGACATGGCGTTCCCGCGCATGAACAACATCTCGTTCTGGCTGCTGCCCGCCTCGTTCGCGCTGCTTTTGACCTCGACCTTCGTCGAGGGCGAGCCCGGCGCCAACGGCGTCGGCGCCGGCTGGACGATGTATGTGCCGCTGTCGACCTCGGGCCATCCCGGACCGGCGGTGGATTTCGCGATCCTGTCGCTGCACCTTGCCGGTGCGTCGTCGATCCTCGGGTCGATCAACTTCATCACCACCATCTTCAACATGCGCGCGCCGGGCATGACCCTGCACAAGATGCCGCTGTTCGTGTGGTCGATCCTGGTGACGGTGTTCCTGCTGCTGCTGTCGCTGCCGGTGCTCGCCGGCGCCATCACGATGATGCTGACCGACCGCAATTTCGGCACCACCTTCTTCGATCCGGCCGGCGGCGGTGACCCGGTGCTGTTCCAGCACCTGTTCTGGTTCTTCGGCCATCCGGAAGTGTATATCCTGATCCTGCCCGGCTTCGGCATGATCAGCCAGATCGTGTCGACCTTCTCGCGCAAGCCGGTGTTCGGCTATCTCGGCATGGCCTACGCCATGGTCGCGATCGGCGGCATCGGCTTCGTGGTGTGGGCGCACCACATGTACACGGTCGGCATGTCCTCGGCGACGCAGGCCTATTTCGTCGCCGCCACCATGGTGATCGCGGTGCCGACCGGCGTGAAGATCTTCTCCTGGATCGCCACGATGTGGGGCGGCTCGATCGAGTTCCGCGCGCCGATGCTGTGGGCCGTGGGCTTCATCTTCCTGTTCACGGTCGGCGGCGTCACCGGCGTCGTGCTGGCGAACGCCGGCGTCGACCGTGTGCTGCAGGACACCTACTACGTCGTCGCGCACTTCCACTACGTGCTGTCGCTCGGCGCCGTGTTCGCCATCTTCGCCGGCTGGTACTACTGGTTCCCGAAGATGTTCGGCTACATGTACAACGAGACGATCGCGAAGGCGCACTTCTGGGTCACCTTCGTCGGCGTCAACCTGGTGTTCTTCCCGCAGCACTTCCTCGGCCTGTCGGGCATGCCGCGCCGCTACATCGACTATCCCGATGCCTATGCGGGCTGGAACCTGGTCTCGTCGATCGGCTCCTACATCTCGGCCTTCGGCGTCCTGATCTTCATCTATGGGGTGGTCGACGCCTTCATGCGCAAGCAGCAGGCCGCGAACAATCCGTGGGGACCGGGTGCGACGACGCTGGAATGGACCCTGTCCTCACCGCCGCCGTTCCACCAGTTCGAGGTGCTGCCGAAGGTGCAGTGAACCTGATCTCTCCGACGCGGCGCCATCCGGCGCCGCGTCGATCTCTGCCGGTGGCGCGCCTGGTGCCGCGCCGGAAGCGCGGTTCTGGCACTCCCTGTCCCAGAACCTTTTGAATTGAAGTCTGTGAATTGAAGTCTGGATTCGCCGTGTCGGTCATCGATCAGAACGCCATTGCCGTCGGCCCGCGGATTTCCGAGGCCGATGTCGGCGATTATCTCGCGCTCCTGAAGCCGCGGGTGATGTCGCTCGTGATCTTCACGGCGCTGATCGGCCTGCTGATCGCTCCGGGCCATTTCCACCCGGTGCTCGCCATCACCTCACTGCTGTGCATCGCGGTCGGGGCCGGCGCCTCCGGCGCGCTCAACATGGCGCTGGAAGGCGACATCGACTCGCTGATGTCGCGCACCGCCAACCGCCCGATTCCGCGCGGCCGCGTCACCCGCCAGGAGGCGCTCGCCTTCGGCATCACGCTGTCGTTCTTCTCGGTGCTAACGCTCGGCATCCTCGTCAACTGGTTCGCCGGTGCGCTGCTCGCCTTCACCATCTTCTTCTACGTCGTCATCTACACGCTGTGGCTGAAGCGCTGGACTGCGCAGAACATCGTCATCGGCGGCGCCGCCGGCGCCTTGCCGCCGGTGGTCGCCTGGGTGTCCGCCACCGGCTCGATCGCGCCGGAGCCGCTCTGGCTGTTCCTGATCATCTTCTTCTGGACCCCGCCGCATTTCTGGGCGCTGGCGCTGTTCCGCAGCGATGACTACGCCCGCGCCGGCGTGCCGATGCTGCCGGTGGTCGCCGGCCCCGATGCGACCCGGCTGCAGATCCTGCTCTACACCATCGTCCTGGTGGCGATCGCCGCCGCGCCGTGGCCGCTCGGCTATTTCGATGCCGTCTACGGTGTCGTCTCGCTGGCGCTCGGCACGGGCATGCTGTGGCTCGCGGTCGAGGTGTTCCGCAAGCGCGAGCGCAGCGCCTCGCTACGCGCCAACCGCAAGCTGTTCGCCTTCTCGATCCTTTATCTGTTCGTGCTGTTCGCTACGCTCGGACTCGAAGCGGTCGCGCGCATGATCGCGCCGCTGATCTGGTAAGAGGCGCGAGACTGGAAAACATGGCGACCACGATGGCAGATCCGAACGAGCAAGAGGGCATCGTCCTCACCGAGGCGCAGCTGCGCAGCCGCCGTCGCCGCTCGATCGCGATTGCGCTCGCGCTCGGCGTGCTGGTGGTGCTGTTCTTCGCGGTGACCATGGTGAAGGGTCCCGCGGTGCTGAATCGGCCGATGTAGAGACGTGATGCAGGACGGGACGAAGCAGACCGCGATGGAGACAACCGACCAGATCGTTTCGGCGACCGCGCCGGCCGCGCCGCGCCGCGGCCTCAGCCGCGATGCGCTGGTCGGCGGCATCTGCGGCGCCGTCGTGGTGCTGATGGTCGGCGCGTCCTATGCCGCCGTGCCGTTCTACAACTGGTTCTGCCGCGCCACCGGCTTCAACGGCACCACGCAGGTCGCGACATCAGCGCCATCCTCGGCGCCGCTGGCGCGCCGGATCTCCGTGCGCTTCGACTCCAATGTCGCCGGCGGTTTGCCCTGGAAGTTCGAGCCGGAGAAGACCGAGATCGAGGTCGCGATCGGCGAGGTGGTCACGGTCTACTACACGGTCACCAACCAGTCGGCGCGCACCACCATGGCGCAGGCGGCCTACAATGTGTCGCCGCTGACATCGGGCGCCTACTTCCAGAAGATCAACTGCTTCTGCTTTACCGAGCAGACCATGGCGCCGGGCGAGACCCGCGAGATGCCGGTGGTGTTCTACGTCGACCCGGCGATAACAGCCGATCACGAGAACGACAGTTTGAAGACGATCACGCTGTCTTACACCTTCTATCCCGTCCGCGACGCACCGAAGCCGGTCGCGGCGGGCGAGCCGGACAAACCGCGGGGCAGCCTATGACCGCGCGGACGTCCGATATTCGGGGACCATCGCCGTTGAACGACACCGTGCCGGCGCGACCGGCATCGATCTGGGGAGAGACTTGCCATGGCTGAGGCGCACGCCAAGCATCACGACTACCATCTCGTCGATCCGAGCCCTTGGCCGTTCGTCGGCTCGGTTTCGGCCTTCATCATGGCGTTCGGTGCGATCGGCTGGATGCACAAGATGTTCGGCGCCGCGCCGATCGTGTTCGGCATCGGCACCATCGGCGTGCTCTACACCATGGCGAGCTGGTGGGGCGACGTCATCAAGGAAGCGCAATACAAGGGCGACCACACCCGCGTGGTGCAGCTCCATCACCGCTACGGCATGATCCTGTTCATCGCCTCCGAGGTGATGTTCTTCGTCGCCTGGTTCTGGGCCTATTTCAATGCCGCGCTGTATCCGAACTTCGAGGTGCAGGCCACCCGCGAGGCCCTGTTCGGCGGCGTCTGGCCGCCCAAGGGCATCGAGACCTTCGATCCCTGGCACCTGCCGCTGCTCAACACGCTGATCCTGCTGACCTCGGGCACCACGGTGACCTGGGCGCACCACGCGCTGCTCGAGGGCGACCGCAAGGGCCTGAAATATGGCCTGATCCTCACCATCCTCCTGGGTGCCACCTTCACCTGCGTGCAGGCCTATGAGTACAGCCACGCAACGTTCTCGTTCGCCGGCCACGTCTACGGCTCGACCTTCTTCATGGCGACCGGCTTCCACGGCTTCCACGTCCTGGTCGGCACGATCTTCCTGACCGTCTGCCTGGCGCGCGCCTATGCCGGCCACTTCACGCCCAAGCAGCATCTCGGCTTCGAGTTCGCCGCCTGGTACTGGCACTTCGTCGACGTGGTCTGGCTGTTCCTGTTCATCTGCATCTACGTCTGGGGCCACGGCGCCGAGACGATGGCCCACGGCGCGCACTGAAGCCGGCGCGCACCGGTTCCGTCGAACGTGCTAAGAAGGGGCGGCCGTCGGGCCGCCCTTTCTCGTTGCAGCGGCGCCCGGCGGTTGATCGAAATGTGATCCGCTCTCGTCGCCTCCGGTTGTATCACCATGAGGCGTCGCGCGGCCGCCCAGGGGGCAAGACACCATGACCACCCATCCGCCCGTCACTTTGGCCCAGACCGTCCTGCGCGGGCTCGCCTGCCGCTGCCCACGCTGTGGCCAGGGCAAGCTGTTCGACGGCTTCCTCAACCTGCGCAAGCGCTGCGAAGCCTGCGATCTCGACTACGCCTTCATCGACACCGGCGACGGTCCGGCGATCTTCATCATGATGCTCGCCGGCGCCATCGTGGTTGGCGCCGCGCTGATCGTCGAGGTGAAGTATCAGCCGCCGTTCTGGGTCCATGCCGCGCTCTGGGGACCGCTGATCCTGGTGACGACGCTGCTGCCGTTGCGCGCGATGAAGTCGCTGCTGATCGCCCTGCAATTCCACCACAAGGCCGCCCCCGGCCGCCTGGTGGACAAGACGCCGCGATGAGCTGGCGCCTGCGCGTGCGAGTTGCACATCTGAGCGGCGCCGAAGGTGCGCTCCCTCCCCCCTTGTGGGGGAGGGCCGGGGAGGGGGGTAGCCCCAGTGGCAGTCTCTGTTGGGGCATCCCCACCCCCAACCCCTCCCCGCAAGGGGGAGGGGAGCGCACCGTTCGCTCCGGCAAAGCGTTCACCTCGCCGCGGACATCTCCGCAATGACGAGTGCGCCCAGCCGCAAAACGTCCTCCCGCGCCTTCGCCGCCTTCACCGTCGTCATGGTCGCGCTGTTCGCAGGCCTCGGCATCTGGCAATTGCAGCGCCGTGCGGAAAAGCACGCGCTGATCGCGGCGCTGACCGAGCGCGTCGCCACGTCGCCCGCACCGCTGCCGCCACAAGACGAATGGCGCAGCTTGACGCCCGAGCACGACGAATTCCGTCGCGTCAGCTTCACCGCCACTTACGCCAAGCTCCCCGATGCGATGGTCTACAGCGCCGGCTCTGCCGTGCGCGAGGACGTCTCGGGCCCCGGCACCTGGGCATTCCTGCCGGCGCGCCTGCCGTCCGGCGAGACCGTCGTGATCGACGCCGGCTTCGTCGCCAACACGATGCAGGAGCGCGCGGTGCAGGACCGCGCCACCGCCAAGCTCGTCACCGGCGAGCCCGTGACCCTGACCGGCTATCTGCGCTTTCCCGAGGCTGCCGGTTTGCTCACCGCCGCCGAGAGCCGCGAAAAGCGGCTGTGGTTCACGCGCGACCATCGCGCGATGGCCAAGACGCTCGGCTGGGGCGAGGTCGCGCCGTTCTACATCGATCTGGAATCGCCGGTGCCCGACAATGGCATTCCCAAGCCCGGCCCGCTGTCGCCGCATCTGCGCGACGAGCACATGCAATACGCGATCACGTGGTTCTCTCTGGCCGCCGCGTTGATCGTCGCGTTCGCGGTGTGGGCGCGGGGTCGGCGCGCAGCGAACCGATGAGCCCGTAGTCCGCGAAACGTCGCTTGACTTAGAGCGCACTCGAACCCGTAGCCTGCGTGGCGTCGTGAATGGAGATAGGGGCGCATGAAGATCGGCGAACTGGCCAGGCAGTCGGGGCTGACGCCCCATACGATCCGCTACTACGAGCGGATCGGGCTGCTGCCCAGGGCCGATCGCGATCATGCCCGCCAGCGGGACTACGACGCATCGATCCTGACCTGGATCGAATTCCTCGGCCGTCTCAAGGCCACGGGAATGCCGATCCGGGACATGCTGCGCTACGCCGAGCTGCGTGCGGGCGGCGCTGCTACGGAGCCGGAACGACGCCGGCTCCTGGAGCGGCATCGCGACGCGGTCCGGGCGCGTGTCGCCAGCCTGCAGGACTGCCTTCTCGTTCTCGACGGCAAGATCGCCGGCTATGCCGGCAGCAGCGAGAGGACGAACGATGATGACGCGATCCACGCCCAACCAGGCCACGACGACGAGCCCGATGCCATCCAGCGCCAACAACGATCAGGATCGGCTGGCGCGCGGCCGGCGCGCGCTCGATAGCATCGACGGCGAGGCCGGCCGCAATGTGATCGCGGCGCTCGCCGACATCGCGCCGGATTTCGCGACCTACGTGATCGAGTTTCCGTTCGGCGACATCTATTCGCGCCCCGGCCTCGATCTGCGCAGCCGCGAGATCGCGACCATCGCAGCGCTGACCGCGCTCGGCAATGCCAGCCCGCAGCTCAAGGTGCACCTCCATGCGGGCCTCAATGTCGGCCTCAGCCGGGCGGAAATCACCGAGGTGATCATGCAGATGGCGGTCTATGCCGGCTTTCCCGCCGCGCTCAATGGATTGTTCGCGGCCAAGGCGGTGTTCGCGGAAGCGGACGCGAAGCCCGCATGAATTCGGGCGCCCGCGGTGAGCACAGTCATGACGATGGCTGTGTGTTCTCATCGCCTGCGGACGCGGCCAAGGCCAGTGCGGCGATCGCATCCGCGATGGCCGCACGCATGTCGGGGGCCGCGATGCGACCATCTGCGGTCATTGCCGTCGGCGGCACCGGTACGGCGACGCAAGCCTCATCGACGATCGTCGCGCCCGCGCGCTCCAGCACCCTGCGCAGGTCGGCATGGGCGTCGTGCGCGCCACCATGGGCCGAGCAGTTGATCCAGCCGATCGGCCGTCGATAGAGGCTGCCGGCACTGACGGTCCAATCGATCATGTTCTTGAAGCTGCCCGGCAGCGAGCCCGCATATTCCGGGGTCGACAGCATGACGGCGCGGGCGTCGCCGAGCAGCTTGCGCAAGCGAATGACCGGCTCGGGCAAGGGATCGCAATCGTGGTCGGGATTGAAGTGCGGCAGCTCGCTCAGCCCGACGTAGATCGCCGGCGTGACATCCGCTGGCGCCAGCTCGGCCGCGGCGACGATCGCTGCACGGCAGGCCGAGCGGGCGCGCAGGCTGCCGCTGATCAGAACGATGAGCGATGTGTCCTGCTGCATCTCGGTCGACATCATCACGGCGTGCTCCGCTGGCGAACGAAGCGCTCGTTCTTGCAGCCCGCGCACTATGGCGGCCAGGCGCCCCGGGATTTCAAATCAAATCACGCGTGAATCAGCCGGGCTCGCCCGGACACCCGGACCGGCGCGCCTGGAGGGCCGTCGAGATCGACCTGCAGGCAGCAGGGCACGCCCATGTCCTCGCCCTGGCGGATCACGATCGGCCGCTCGGTCGCCCAGGCGAGCTCGCGCAGATAGCCGGCCAGCGCCGCGGCCGCCGCGCCCGTCGCCGGGTCCTCGTAGACCCCGCCGAACGGAAACGGGTTGCGGGCGTGAAACAGCTGCGGCGTCTCGGCGTGTACGAGGGCGAAGGTGCAGAAGCGCTCACGCTGTGCCAGCACCTGGCCTCGAGCGAAGTCGTAGCTGATGGCAGCCAGGCGGCTGCGGTCGCGCAGGGCAATCACTGGATGATCCATGCCGGCGTGAGCGATCACCGGCGGGATCCGCTCGTCGAGTTCGTCTTGCGACAGCCCGAACAGCGTCAGGATCTTGTCGAGCGCCGCAGATGGCAGGGCCCGGGTCAGCGTCGGCGGCGATCGAAACGCCGCGCTCCAGTCGGTCGCCGAATGATGCCCGTCGACAGTGATTTCGGCATGGTTGAGCGTCAGTGCGAACGTGCCGGAGCGCTCGTGCCTCGCCAGCGCCGCGCCGAGCGCAATCGTCGCGTGGCCGCAGAAATCCACCTCGGCCTGCGGCGCGAAATAGCGCACCCGCCATTTGTCGCCGATGGGCGCCGCGAACGCCGTCTCCGAATAGCCGATCTCCGCCGCCGTCGCCTGCATGGTGGCGGCCTCGGGCAGCGCCTCGCAGATGACGACCCCGGCCGGATTGCCGCCGCGTGGGCCGTCGGTGAAGGCTGCGATGTGCTGGATGATCATGGAGGTCTCGCGCTCGATCTCTGTGTTGGCGATGCTAGGCTTTCAGCGCTCGCAAGTGAAGATGTACAAGACGTGACTCCACGCACCGCTGTCGTCCCTGCGAACGCAGGGACCCATACCGCGGAATCTATCGGTGAAGCGCAACTGCCAGTCGTCGTCCCACCGAAGCCGGTGGTTATGGGTCCCTGCGTTCGCAGGGACGACGGCGGAATGTGACGCGGCTTCCCTGTGTCGTCGGTGCGATGGTCTCCCGCGTTCGACCGCGGTCTACACGGATCGGCCCGCCCTCACATACGCCCGCTCGCCGGTCCGCGGATGAAACCACACGTCCAGCGTCTCGCCGCTGGTGGGATCGACGAAGCGCTCCTCGGTCTTGATCCAGTCCGGGCCTGGCGGCGCCGCCAGCGCATCGCGCTTGTAGCCTCCCTGGCGGAAGACGAACCACACCAGGACGACCGCTGATATGACCGCGAGCCAGAGCACGAGATCGATCACGGCGCGGGTTCGATGACGGCGGCGGTGCCATAGGCGACGATCTCGCTCATGGTCTGGCCGATCTCGGCGCTATCGAAACGCATCATCAGAATGGCGTTGGCGCCCATCGACGTGGCGTTGGAGACGAGCCGGTCGAGCGCATGGCGCCGCGCCTCCTCCAGCATCTGCGTGTACTCGTGGATCTCGCCGCCGACGATCGAGCGCAGGCTGGCCACCAGATTGCCCCCGAGCCCGCGGCTGCGCACCACCACCCCAAAACACTGCCCCAGCATCCGCACCGTGCGGTGGCCGGTCACGTTTTCCGTCGTTACGACGATCATGGAAGGCTCCTGTTGTGGTCCTATTTGGTCCGAGCGAGCGCTCCTGAGGTTCGAAGTCGCCAAGGTCCGGGCGAGTCCTAACGTTCCGTTGTCGCCCTCCCTCGGCCAAATTCATCGAATCTTACCCCCAGATAGGCTCTGATGATGCGGTGGGGTACCGAGCGTCCGCGTGGGCAGTATCGTCGGGTGAAATCGTGCGCTTTCGAATCTTGCTGAACGGCAAGGACTTCGTTGTTCTGATGGATGGGAAGCCGACCAGGTGCGGCTTCTTCACGACGTGTGTCCTGAATGCGCCGACAGCGGACGTGGCAACCGAACGAGCGATCCGCCGTGTCATGGCCGATCATCGCTGGCGTGATCCTGGTCGAGTTGGAACGGTCGCCGTCCAAGACGTGTATCCGGTCGGTTGGTTCTATCGACGCTTCAATCCGCCATTCGGATACACATTCTATCTCCCAGACGATTCTGGTGGTTGATGTGAAGAGGCCCGTGCTGCGCTCAAGCGGGGCGCGGCATCGAGGTGGCGGCCCTCAAGATCCTGATCCGAGTCGCCCGACGGGCTGTTCGCGGCAGCATGCGCGCGCGCCGGAAGATCGGCATTCGGTTGCGCCGAGAGACTAATTTCGTGAGCCCGCGCAACACGATCACCCGTGTAGTATGGTCTCACGGACATTTTTCTATTTCATTTTTTCCGAAATCATGCTTGTCTATCGCCATCCCGCCTCGTTGCGAGGGGCGTACGCGTCGTCACGGACGTGAGGTGGGGTGCGATGGACGGGTCGGCTGCAACTGACGAGTGCGGCCGGCACGGACGGTGAAGTCGCGTGGTCCTGATACCCCGACGCTGGTATCAAGTTGGCGCTGGTGCCCATGCATCGCGTCGATGACGGTGGCCAAAAAGCCCGGTGCACCGAGGAGATCGCGTATAAGTCGTAAGCCATCGCGCAGGGAAGGCCGGGTCGCTCTGGCTGAACCTGTGGTTCCTGCCCCGTGCATTCTTGTTCGCACGGGGGCCGCGGGTGCCAGCCGGCATCCGGTCTTCCCTGCGCCCTCCGATTCGGAGGGAGGTATGCTTGCAAAGCTCGGGCGCTCATCGCGCCGCGAGAACGCTTCTCCACGCACCGCCGTCATTCCGGGGCGCCCGCAGGGCGAGCCCGGAATCCATACTCCCGGTCGTGGTTATGGATTCCGGGCTCGCGCTCCGCGCGCCCCGGAATGACGAGGTGGAGAGATCGTGCCGATATCCCATGGTTCGTTCGCGTGTTCGAAGTACCCGGCCGGAAGCCGACGGCACCGCCGTCATCCCCGCGCAGGCGGGGATCCGGGACGCCGCGGCGGTGCGGTCGACCGCGGCCGCCGCGGCGTACGGGATCGCCCGGTTGAACCGGGGATGAAAGCGGTGGGGCGGATGGTCCGCTGGAGCGGCCCGGGTCAGCCGTTGCGACCCAAGTCTCGTAACCGATGCCCCCTGACCCATGCTCCGTAACGCCGCCGTAACCCCTCCTCGCGACCATCCCGGCGGCAACAACCGGTTTCGCAACAAGGTCAAAACCATTATGGTGCCGGACCATGTTGCCGCCGGGCGGTTCCGATTTCGAATTCAATCAACGGGTTATGGCCTGGTGACGCAGGTCAGGAGAGCGGTTTGACGCGCTATGTTTCGACCCGCGGGGAAGCCCCCGCGCTCACCTTCTGCGATGTGATGCTGACCGGGCTCGCCCGTGACGGCGGCCTGTACGTGCCCGAGACCTGGCCGCAGCTGACGCCCGCGACGATCGCGTCGTTTTTCGGCCGGCCCTATTGGGAGGTCGCCGTCGAGGTCATCAAGCCGTTCGTCGCCGGCGAGATTTCCGACGAAGAACTCGGCCGCATGGCCAACGAGGCCTATGCGACGTTCCGTCACCCCGCCGTGGTGCCGCTCGACCAGATCGCGCCGCATCAGTTCGTGCTGGAGCTGTTCCACGGCCCGACCTTGGCGTTCAAGGACGTGGCGATGCAGCTGATCTCGCGGCTGATGGACCACGTGCTGGCCAAGCGCGGCGAGCGCACCACCATCGTCGTGGCGACATCAGGCGATACGGGTGGCGCGGCGGTCGAGGCCTTCGCCGGCCGCGACAATGCCGACCTCATCGTGCTGTTCCCGCATGGCCGCATCTCCGAGGTGCAGCGGCGGATGATGACGACGTCGGGCGCGGCCAACGTCCATGCGCTGGCGATCGAAGGTCATTTCGATGACTGCCAGGCGATCGTGAAGGGCCTGTTCAACCATCACGGCTTCCGCGATTCGGTCAGGCTGTCGGGCGTCAACTCGATCAACTGGGCGCGCGTCGTCGCCCAGGTGGTCTACTACTTCACCTCGGCGGTCGCGATCGGGGCACCCCACCGCGCCGTCGACTTCACCGTGCCCACCGGCAATTTCGGCGACGTCTTCGCCGGCTATGTCGCCAAGCGCATGGGCCTGCCGGTGCGCACGTTGCGCGTCGCGACCAACGTCAACGACATCCTCGCCCGGACGCTGACGACCGGCATCTACGAGGTGCGCGAAGTGCATGCGACGGCTTCGCCCTCGATGGACATCCAGGTGTCGTCGAATTTCGAGCGGCTGTTGTTCGAAGCCGGCGGCCGCGACGCCGGCACCGTGCGGCGGCTGATGGACAGCCTCAAGCAGTCCGGCCGCTTCGTGCTGCCGGATGCCATGCTGGCGGCGATCCGCGCCGATTTCGACGCCGGCCGCGCCGACGAGACCGAGACGGCGGCGGCGATCCGCGCCGCCTTCCGCGAGGCCGGCGATCTCGTCGATCCGCACACGGCGGTGGCGCTGGCGGTGGCCGATCGCGACGGCACCGATTTGTCGGTGCCGAACATCGTTCTGTCGACCGCGCATCCCGCCAAATTCCCCGATGCGGTCGAGGCCGCCTGCGGGATGCGGCCGCATTTGCCGGTGTGGCTCGAAGGGCTGATGAGCAGGCGCGAGGACATCAGGATCATGCGGAACGACCAGGCCGAGGTGGAGAAGTTCATCCGCTCGGTCAGCCGGGCCGCCAAGCAGGGAATTGCATGATGGGCGTGGAAGTCACCAAGCTGCCGACGGGGTTGACGGTCGTCACCGACACGATGCCGCATCTGGAGACGGCGGCGCTCGGGGTCTGGGCCGGCGTCGGCGGCCGCGACGAGAAGCCGGACGAGCACGGCATCTCGCATCTGCTCGAGCACATGGCGTTCAAGGGCACGACCACGCGCAGCGCCCGCGAGATCGTCGAGACCGTCGAAGCCGTCGGCGGCGATCTCAATGCCGGCACCTCGACCGAGACCACGGCCTATTACGCCCGCGTGCTGAAGGCCGACGTGCCGATGGCGCTCGACGTGCTCTCCGACATTCTCGCCAATCCGTCCTTCGTGCCGGAGGAGCTGGAGCGCGAGAAGAACGTGATCGTGCAGGAGATCGGCGCGGCACAGGATACGCCCGACGACGTCGTGTTCGAGCACCTCAACGAGCTGTGCTTTCCGGACCAGCCGATGGGCCGCTCGCTGCTCGGCACCGCCAAGACGCTCGAGGCGTTCGATCGCGACAAGCTGCACGGCTATCTGTCGACGCACTACCGCGGCCCCGACATGGTGGTCGCCGCGGCCGGCGCCGTCGATCATCAGCGCGTGGTCGAAGACGTGATGAAACGATTTGCCAGCTTCAATGGCGGCCCGGCGCCGAAGCCGCTGCCGGCGGCATTCGGCAAGGGCGGCTCGCGCGTCGTGCATCGCGATCTCGAGCAGGCGCATCTGACGCTCGCGCTCGAAGGCGTGCCGCAGGCCGACCCGTCGCTGTTCTCGCTGCAGGTGTTCACCAACATCCTCGGCGGCGGCATGTCGTCCCGGCTGTTTCAGGAGGTGCGCGAAAACCGGGGGCTCTGCTACTCCGTCTACACGTTCCACGCGCCCTATAGCGACACGGGATTCTTCGGCCTCTACACCGGGACCGATCCCGCCGACGCGCCCGAGATGATGGAGGTCGTGGTCGACATCATCGGCAATGCGGTGGAGACCTTGAGCGAGGCCGAGGTCGCCCGCGCCAAGGCGCAGATGAAGGCCGGGCTCTTGATGGCGCTCGAGAGCTGCAGTGCCCGTGCCGAGCAATTGGCGCGGCATATCCTGGCCTATGGCCGGCCGCAGACGTTGCAGGAGATGGTCGCCAAGATCGAGGCGGTCAGCGTCGAGAGCACGCGCGATGCGGCGCGGGCGCTGCTCGCACGCAGCAAGCCGGCGGTCGTCGCGCTCGGCACCGGCAGGGGTCTGGACACGGCGGTCACTTTCGCCGAAGGTCTGACCGGTTCGAGATCGAAAGCCCAACTGCACTGAACGTGGTGCGGCTCGGTGCGGTCCGCGCATTGCAATCCGCCAGCGCTCGGCATCGGAGATCTGGGGTGGGTCGGAGCAGGCTTCGACCCGGAAAGAGCAGGGGGAGCATCACAGATGGCCCTGTTTCGCTTGCCATCCAACGGACCGGCTGCGCTGGCTCCGCGCGGCCAGGGCCTGCTGTTGCGCGCGCCGCAGATGGCCGATTATGCGCAATGGGCGCGGCTGCGCGAGATCAGCCGCGACTATCTCACGCCCTGGGAGCCGATCTGGCCATCCGATGACCTGACGCGCTCGGGCTTCCGCCGCCGGCTGCGCCGCTATGCCGAGGACATCTCGGCCGACCGCTCCTATCCGTTCATCGTCTTCCGCGAGCAGGACGGCGCCATGCTCGGCGGCATCACGCTCGCCAATGTCCGCCGCGGCATCGTTCAGGCCGGCACCATCGGCTATTGGATGGGGCAGCCGTTCGCGCATCATGGCTACATGACGGCGGCGCTGCGGCTGCTGCTGCCGACCCTGTTCGGCGAGCTCAATCTGCACCGGGTCGAGGCGGCCTGCATCCCGACCAATACGCCGTCGATTCGCGTGCTGGAGAAATGCGGCTTCACCCGCGAGGGCCTGGCGCGTCGCTACCTCTGCATCAACGGGGTCTGGCAGGACCATTACCTCTACGGCCTGTTGCACGAGGATTTCCGGGGGTAGCAATCGTGATCGGGATCGCCGCGGGAGAGGCCGATCGGGGCTGGTTCCGGCCTCTGAAATGGGTATAGACGCCTGGGCTGGGCGACCGAGTTGCCGGGGATATCAGACGATGCGAGAGACGAGCGTGATCAGGGCTGGAACGTTGGCAGCCGTGCTGCTGGCCTTGGGAGCCGCCGGCGCGGCGCCGCCGGCAGCCGCCCAATCGCTGACCGACCGCTTCAAGAGCCTGTTCGGCGGCGGCTCCGACAACAAGGGGCAGGAGAACCTGCCCGCCAGCGGCGGACCGCCGGTCGATCCGACCGAGGGCCTGACCTGTCCGCCGGTCAACATTCGCGCCGGCGCCTCGACCTACGCCGTGGCCGCGCCCGGCAAGCAGGCCGTTGGCAACGACGTCCGGTTCCAGGCGTCGATCACCAAGACCGCGCGCGAATGCAGTCTCAACGGGGCCGAAATCACCGCCAAGATCGGCATCCAGGGCCGCATCGTTGCCGGCCCCGCGGGCGCGCCGGCGAGCGTCGACATTCCGATGCGCATCGCCGTGGTCCAAGGCGGCATCGGCGAGAAGGTGATCGCGACCAAGTCGTATCGCACCACGGTGCAGATGACCGAGGACGGCAGCGTGCCGTTCACGATCGTCGCCGAGGACATGGTCTATCCGGTGCCGCCGCCCGGCGCCAATGCCGACAATTACGTCTTCTACATCGGCTTCGACCCGCAGGCGCTGACCCCAGAGCGGCCGCACGGCAAGAAGCGGCGGTGACGATTGCCGTGGCGCGAGGCGCTCGCCGGAGAGCGTGAATAGCAAAAGGCTGGTGCGATGGGATCGCACCGGCCTTTTGAAGTTGATGGATGGAGACGGACTGCCGCTCAGTTCAGCTTGCGGCCGACTTCCGCGATGCCTTTGGCGACGAGGTCTTCGCCAAGAGCGCCCTTGACCGACTGCGACAGCACGGTCGCGGCGGCCTGGACGGCGGCCTCCGCCGCAGCGGACCTGACGTCGGCGAGAGCCTGGGCCTCGGCGAGGGCGATCTTGCCCTCGGCGGCCTTGGTGCGACGGGCGACAAAGTCTTCCATCTTGGCCTTGGCCTCCGCCGCGATGCGCTCGGCTTCCGCCTTCGCGCTGGTGACGATCTCCTCGGCCTCGTGTTCGGCGCTGGCGCGGCGGGACTTGTAATCGGCGAGCACTTTGGCCGCCTCTTCCTTGAGCCGCTTGGCCTCCGCCAGCTCGGATCTGATGCGCTCGGATCGATTGTCGAGCGCCTTCAGGACCGTGCGATGGACACCGAGATAGGCGAACAGGCCCATCAGGATCACGAAGGCAATCGCAACCCAGGTTTCCGGATCAGCGAGCAAATGCATCAGGCTGTTCCCTTCAACGATGCATCGACCGCAGCCTCGACCGTCTTGGCCGCGGGGGCCTTGCCGGTGAGCTGCTTCACGATCGCGCTGGCTGCGTCTGCGGCGATGCCGCGGACATTGCTCATTGCGGTCGTGCGCGTGGTGGCGATGGACTTCTCAGCCGCCGCGAGCTTGGCCGCGAGGCTGTCTTCCAGCGCCTTGCGCTCGGCGTCCGAAGAAGCCGCGAGCTTCTCGCGGGTCTCCGCTCCGATCGCCTGGGCACGGGCACGAGCCGTCGCCAGCTCGCTCTCATACGCCTTCATCGCGGCTTCGGATTCATCCTTCAGCCGTTGCGCTTCAGCCAGATCGCCGTCGATCGACTTCTGGCGGGCGTCGATGACTGCCCCGACCTTCGGCAGCGCCATACGCGAAACGATCACGTACAGCGCCACGAAGGCGATCACCAGGGAGACGATCTGGGAGGGAAAGGTTTCCTTCTGGAAGGGAGGGAAACCATGCCCGCCATCGGCCTCAGTATGGGCGCTTGCGGTGCCCTTGGCCTCGCCGCCCTTGGCCTCGCCATGACTTTCAGCCACGGGCTTCTCCTGTCCGGCTCAGGCCGTCTTAGACGGCGTACAGCAGGAGCAGGGCGATCAGCAGCGAGAAGATGCCGAGCGCTTCGGTCACCGCGAAGCCGAAAATCAGGTTGCCGAACTGGCCCTGAGCGGCCGACGGATTGCGCAGAGCGGCCGACAGGTAGTTGCCGAAGATGATGCCGATGCCGGCACCCGCGCCACCCATGCCGATGCAGGCAATGCCCGCGCCAATGTACTTCGCTGCAACCGGATCCATGAAACGAACTCCTTTGAGGGGTTTGGTAGAGAGGGCCGGATCAGTGGCCCGGATGGATAGCATCGTTGAGATAGATGCAGGTGAGGATCGTGAAGACGTAGGCCTGGAGGAACGCGACCATCAGCTCGAGGCCGGTCAGCGCGACCGTGAGGCCGAGCGGCAGCAGCGCGCCGACCTTGCCGACGAAGCCGAGCGCGCCGAGCATGGTCACGAAGCTCGCGAACACCTTCAGGGTGACGTGGCCGGCCAGCATGTTGGCGAACAGACGGACGCTGTGCGAGATCGGGCGGGAGAAGAAGGAGATGATTTCGATCACGACCACCAGCGGCAGGATCACCGCGGGGATGCCGGACGGCACGAACAGCTTAAAGAACTTCAGGCCGTTCTTGTAGAAGCCGTAGATGATGACCGTCAGGAACACCAAGAGCGCCAGCGAGAAGGTGACGATGATGTGGCTGGCGACGGTGAAGGTGTAGGGGATGATGCCGACGATGTTCGAGACGAAGATGAACATGAACAGCGAGAACACCAGCGGGAAGAACGTCATGCCGTGCGAGCCGGCGCTGGTTCTGATGGTGTTGGCGACGAATTCGTAGGACAGCTCGACCACCGACTGGAACCGGCCCGGCACGAGCGCGCGCCCGGCGGCCATCATCATGACGGCGATCAGCACGACCGCGAGCAGCATGTACGCGGACGAGTTGGTGAAGGTGATCTCCTGATTGCCGATATGGCCGATCGTGAAGATCTTGTTGAGGTGGAATTGATGGATCGGATCGATCATCCGCGTGGCGTCTCATTGTTCACCGGCCACGCCGGCGCTTTGCAATTCACTCGTTGGTCTTCCGCGCCGAGGTCTTCCGCGCATGTCTCACTGGCGGGGCCTGTCGGGAGCTATGCCTGCGGATCTCACCACGTTCAACACGCCGGCGGCGAAGCCGAGCAGGAAAAACACGATGAATCCGAAGGGCGATGTCGACAGCAAGCGGTCGAAGCCCCATCCAAGCACCGCGCCGACGAGGACACCGGCAATCAACTCGGACGACAGTCGCAGGCCACGCGCCATGGCCGAAGCCCTGGCTGCAGTGTCACCGCTGCCGATTCCAGGTTGATCAGTCCCGATCGAGCGGCCGTCGCGAATTTCGGACAACCGTTGGTCGAGACTTCCGAGCCTTGCGGAAAGCGCAACCTCATCGGGCGACTTGTCGCGATCCTTGTGTCCGCTGCTCTCGTTCGTGTCATCCGCCATGTGCCATCCGCCACGTGTGGAGACCCGACCCGGCCGCGAGTTTCAGGAATTAGCGCCCCATCGCCCTTTAAAGCCGGGCGGACCATACTGACCGCATCCCCCCAAGTCAAGATTGCGTGTTGAACTGTTAGATGCCTGAATTTACACGTTTTCTCGGCTTTTTCGTCAGATCGGTCGCGCGTGTCACCGCGCCGCATCAACAGTGTTGTGTGCGGCTGCGATCTTGCACCTGTCAATGCCCTCTGATCCGATGTCGCTGACCTCCGACCGGCACGGGAACCCGCATGTCGCGCCAGATCGATTACTATTTCTCGCTGCAGTCGCCATGGGCCTATATCGGCCACCGGCTGTTCCGCGACATCGCCGCGCGCCACGGCGCGACCGTCAACCTCAAGCCGGTCATGCTGGTGGATCTGTTCGCCGAGACCGGCGGGCTTCCGCTGGCCAAGCGCCATCCGGCGCGGCAGCGCTATCGCATCGTCGAGCTGAAGCGGTGGCGCGACAAGCGCGGTCTCGATTTCCACATCCAGCCGAGCAACTGGCCCTTCAACGCCCGGCTCGCCGACGGCGTCGTCATCGCGGCGCAGCAGGCCGGCCTCGATCCGGAGCCCTATCTGCAGCGCGCCTTCCCGGCCATCTGGGAGCAGCAGCTCAACCTTGCGCATGCCGAGGTGATCGCCGGCTTGGCCGATGCAGCCGGGCTGCCCGGCCGCGATCTCGTGACGCAGGCGGCGACGGACGTGGTCGGGGCGGCCTACGAGCAGAACCGGCAGGACGCGATCGCGGCCGACGTGTTCGGCTCGCCGGCCTATGTGCTGGACGGCGAGATCTTCTGGGGGCAGGACCGGCTCGAGCTGCTGGCGGACGCGTTGAAATCCGGTCGCTCCGCCTATACGTGCGAAACATAGGTGCGGCCTGTGGCAGGGGATCGCACCTGAGGCAACGTCATGGCCGCGACACAATGTCGGCGTGCATGGCGGCGGTTGCGAATGCGCCTGGGAGAGCCAGCCATGAGTCTCACGAAGCCGTACCGGCCGTCCCTCCTCGCGCTGCTGGCGTTGAGCTGCCTGGGCGGCGAGGCGTTTGCGGTCGAGGACACCGCGCCTGACGGCGACAAGGGACGCTATACGATGTCGACGACATCGGACGGCGTGATCCGGCTCGATACCAAGACCGGTGCGGTCTCGATGTGCAACAACAGCAGTGGATCGGGCTTTGCCTGTTACGCGGTGCCTGATGAGCGCGCCGCGCTGGACGCCGAGATCGGCCGTCTGCAGGCGGAGAATGAAAAGCTCAAGGGCCAGCTCGCGTCGCGCGACCAGAGCATCTCCGGCAAGATTGATGAGCCGCTGCCGAAAGATCAGGCGCTGCCCAAGTCCGATCAGTTGAAGAAAGCCGAACCCAAGACGGGGGACAAGCCGGGTGAATCGAAATCCTCCGATGGAACGCGCAAGCTCGAGATCCCGCTGCCCAGCGACCAGGACATGGACCGCATGATGGGGTTCCTCGAGCAGGCTTGGCGCCGGCTGCTCGACATGGCAGCGCGGGTGCAGAAGGACGTCTCGGGCAGGATCTGACCCCGGGGCGAGGAGGTCAGGCAGATGCCGGCAGCATCGATGTCGCGGACGGCGCCGTCGGCCGTCGCCGTCAACACGGTCGTGACGGCTGCCCTGACGGTGCAGACCTCCGGCCGCGGCTTCACCGACCTGACGCGCGAGGTCGCGGCGTTCCTGCGCGAGGTCCGTGCGAAGGAAGGGGTGGTGACCGCGTTCATCCGCCACACCTCGGCGTCGCTCACGATCCAGGAGAATGCCGACCCGACGGTGCTGCACGATCTCACCACGGCGCTGTCCCGGCTGGCGCCCGAGGATGCCGGCTGGGTGCACGACGCCGAGGGGCCCGACGACATGCCGGCTCACATCAAGACTCTGCTGAGCTCGGTGTCGCTGCAGGTGCCGGTGCGCGACGGCCGCATGCTGCTCGGCACCTGGCAGGCTCTCTATCTGATCGAGCATCGCTCTCGTCCGCATCGGCGCGAGGTGGTGTTGCAGTTCATCGGGGCGGTCTGACCGGCAAAAAGAGCAAACGCCTGGCCTGAAATGCGGAACGGCCGCGGAGCGATCCGCGGCCGTTCGTCGGAAGGGGATGCGAGCGGATGGGGCCGCTCGCAACACGGGTCACTTCGCCTGGATGTCGACGTCCTTGGTTTCCGGCAGGAACAGGAAGCCGACCACCGCAGTGATCACGGCGAAGAAGATCGGGTACCACAGGCCGGCATAGATATCGCCGGTCGAGGCCACGATCGCGAAGGCGGTTGCGGGCAGGAGGCCGCCGAACCAGCCGTTGCCGATGTGATACGGCAGCGACATCGAGGTGTAGCGGATCTTGGTCGGGAACAGCTCGACCAGCATCGCGGCGATCGGGCCGTACACCATGGTGACGAAGATCACCAGGATGAACAGCAGACCGATGATGGCAGCGACCTGCGGACGGAAGATGTCGAAGGGATGCGCCATCTTGACGATGCCGGCATCACCCGCCTTCGGATAGCCGGCCTCGCCGATCGCGGCCGTCAGCGCCGGGTTGCTGGTCTTCGCGTCGGTGTAGGGCACTTCCTTGCCGTTGAAGGTGACCTTCACGCCGGAGCCGGCCGGGCCATAAACCGTCGAGTACCTGACCGAGGACTGGGCCAGGAAGGCGCGGGCGGTGTCGCAAGGCGCGGTGAAGACGCGGGTGCCGACCGGGTTGAACAGATCGCCGCAGCCGGCGGGATCAGCCACCACTTCCACCTTCGTCGCCTCGATCGCCTTCTCCAGCGCCGGGTTGGCGTTGGTGGTGATCATCTTGAAGATCGGGAAGAAGGTCAGTGCCGCGATCAGGCAGCCGCCCATGATGATCGGCTTGCGGCCGATCTTGTCGGACAGCATGCCGAACACGATGAAGAAGCCGGTGCCGAGCAGCAGCGACCAGGCGATCAGCAGGTTGGCGGTGTAGCCATCGACCTTCAGGATCGATTGCAGGAAGAACAGCGCGTAGAACTGGCCGGTGTACCAGACCACGCCCTGGCCCATCGTGGCGCCGATCAGCGCCAGCAACACGATCTTGGCGTTGCCCCAGTTCGCGAACGCTTCCGTCAGCGGCGCCTTCGAGCTCTTGCCCTCGTCCTTCATCTTCTGGAACACGGGCGATTCGTTCAGGCGCAGACGGATCCAGACGGAGACGCCGAGCAGCAGCACGGAGACCAGGAACGGAATGCGCCAGCCCCATTTGGCGAAGTCGGCCTCGCCGATGATGGTGCGGGTGAACAGGATGACCAGCAGCGACAGGAACAGGCCCATCGTCGCCGTCGTCTGGATGAAGGAGGTGTAGTAGCCGCGCTTGCCCATCGGGGCGTGCTCGGCGACATAGGTCGCGGCGCCGCCATACTCGCCGCCGAGCGCGAGGCCCTGCAGCAGGCGCAGGCCGATCAGGATCACCGGTGCCGCGAAGCCGATGGTCTCGGCGTTCGGCAGCAGGCCGACGATGAAGGTCGACAGGCCCATGATCAGGATCGTGACCAGGAAGGTGTATTTGCGGCCGACGATGTCGCCGATGCGGCCGAACACGATCGCGCCGAACGGGCGGACCAGGAAGCCGGCGGCGAACGCGAGCAGTGCGAAAATGTCGCGGGTGGCTGCCGGATAGCCGCTGAAGAACTGCGCGCCGATGATCGAGGCCAGCGACCCGTAAAGATAGAAGTCGTACCACTCGAAGACGGTGCCGAGAGAGGAGGCCAGAATGACGAAGCGTTCGTCCTTCGTCATGCCTCCCGATCTCGCTTGTGTGGCTACCATTGTTGACATCGGCATTCGCTCCCCATGATTGTTGTGATGATGGCTTTCGCCTCCGCATGCCGGACTTGGACGGCGCAGGTCGCGGAGACCTTGCTCTTCAGTAACATTGCAGTGAAACCCGCCCCAATACGACTTTCGGCTCTGCCCTCTGCGGCGCGCGGGAAAGATGGGGACATTGCGCCGGATCAAGTTCGGTGAGCGGCCGTCGCGCTATCGATGTTGCGTTGCACAAGGTTCGGATTAACCGCCTTCCCTGCAAGTGGAATTGGACGCTTGCATGCAACCGGTGGCCGGGCGAGTATTTCCGGAAAACCGGGCGCGTGCAGTTGCAGCACGTCGTCGGTCTCGCAAGGTCAAGTCTGGATTCATGGCGGCTGCCAGCACCCATCTCGTCATTGCCGATGATCACCCGCTGTTCCGCAACGCTTTGCGGCAGGCGGTCGCGAGCGTGCTCGCGGAGGCCGTGGTCGACGAGGCCGGTTCGTTCGAGGACCTCACCGCGCTGCTGGAAAAGGATTCCGAGGTCGATCTCGTACTTCTCGACCTCACCATGCCCGGCATCTCCGGCTTCTCGGGCCTGATCTATCTGCGCGCGCAATATCCGGCGATCCCGGTCGTCATCGTGTCGGCGAGCGACGATGGCGCGACGATCCGCCGCTCGCTCGATTTCGGCGCCTCCGGCTTCATCCCGAAGCGGTTCGGCGTCGACACGCTGCGCGATGCCATCAAGAAGGTGATGGACGGCGACGTCTGGGTGCCGCCCGACACGGACTTGGCCGCCGGCGCCGATCCGGAGATGACCAGGCTGCGCGACCGTCTGGTGACGCTGACCCCGCAGCAGGTGCGGGTGCTGATGATGCTGTCGCAGGGGCTGCTCAACAAGCAGATCGCCTACGAGCTCGGTGTCTCCGAGGCGACCATCAAGGCGCATGTGTCGGCGATCCTGCAGAAGCTCGGTGTCGAGAGCCGGACGCAGGCGGTGATTGCGGCGGCGAAGATCGCGGGCAGCGCCTGGCGGCAGGACGCGCCGACGGGGAAGTAGGCGACGGGAAAATCTGGATGGGTCGTCATTCCGGGTCTGGTCCGCAGGACCAGACCCGGATGCGCAGTTGCGCATCGGGAATCTCGAGATTCCGAATTCGGCTCTGCGAGCCGCCCCGGAATGACGATACCCCGCAGCCGTCTGCCGGAGGCGCCATTGGCCGGCGCTTGATGCCGTATGTGGACAGCGTCCATTCCGCACGCCTTCTGCTTCAATCGCGACACACCTTCACGGCCTCGCGACGCATCGCGCGTCCGAGCTTTGCTCATTGTCCGCCCCCTCGAAGACAGAGGGCGCAGGGAAGGCCGGGCGCTGGCCGCGCCCGTGGCCCGCCTGCAGAAAAAAAGCAGGCGGCAGTCACCACAGGTCTGGCCGAAGACACCCGGCCCTCCCTGCGCGATGGTTTTGACGGCTGCTCCGTGCTCTCCCCGGGGACCGGCGTTCTTGCCCCCGTCATCCGCAACATCGTCGCTACGGACTTGGCATCAGCACCGGGATGCCAGGACCACACGGCTTGACCGTGCGCGCCGGATCGTTCGTCCGCAGGACCAAGCCCGCTGCGACCCGACGCGCCCACCGCATCCCGCACCCCACGTTCGTGACGATCGCGAAGCGCCCCTCATGACGAGCACGGGACGACTCAAGGGGTAGCAC
The DNA here is from genome assembly GCF_051168035.1 of Bradyrhizobium sp. HKCCYLRH3059. Taxonomy (NCBI): domain Bacteria; kingdom Pseudomonadati; phylum Pseudomonadota; class Alphaproteobacteria; order Hyphomicrobiales; family Nitrobacteraceae; genus Bradyrhizobium; species Bradyrhizobium sp. HKCCYLRH3059. Next base: position 302,516 of record NZ_JBNPUF010000005.1, read on the forward strand.
GATTTCTGGAAAAAAGAAAGTCTGTATCTAGGGGGACGCAGAGCAAAGTGCGCAAGCTCCGCTTAGGCCCATCTCCGTGCAAGTCTCCCCAAAGCCACGGTAAGATTCCGCAGGTGTGCCAAGGCGCCCTGCCGCGAGGTTTGCGACGTTGAGTTTTGTTGGACTGTTACCGAGGCCTTCCAGTCTTGTGGAGCAAGTGACGCCTTGTTGGTCCGTACATCAATCCGGTCGGCTAGACCTGATCTTTGAGATCGAGTGTAGCAATCTTCTCCCTCACTTCGTCGCTAAGATAATTGGGATTGACCGTTCGCAGATATCGAAGTGCTTCTACGTCATTGGCCTTGTACTCAAGGCGTCGCTTGTAACTTGTAAAATGTTAGGCGACCTTCGGATTCCGAGATTATCTGACCCCAGGTCTTTACCCAAACTCGAACCTTCGGCTCGTCATACTCGGCCAACCCGGCGTAGCCGGCGGCGTCGAACAGCTCGACCCACCGATCCCACGAGCCGGGCTTCAGCCACAGGCCGTGGATGAAGATGATCGCGCGCCTTTGCGAGGCGTTGGCTGCGACGATCGCATCATCGCATGTGTGGGTCGACATGATCGGCGCCCTTCTGCTGCGTTGGATCAGTTGCGCGGCGGCGTGGCGGCGGACTGCCCGTTGAGGAAGGCGTCGATCGCAGCGACCGTCGCGGCCGGCTGCTCCTCCATCAGCCAATGGCCGGAGCCGGGGATGACCTGCTCCTGCACGTTGGACGCGCCGGCCCGTGCCACCACCGCCATGGTCGGGCCGAAGGACGCCGCGCCACCGATCGCCAGCACCGGCATCGTCAGCTTGCCATGCGCCGCGAGCCAGGCGCGGTTGTCGATCGCGTCCTGATCGAAGGCGGCGAACTGGCTGAAGCCCGCATGCATCCGCCCCGGGCCGGCATAGAGCTGCGCGTAATGGACGCGCGCGGCCTCCGGGAAGTGGGCAGGGTTAGCCGAGAACTCGTTCCAGAAGCGGTCGAGATAGATGCGCTCGCGCCCCTCCACCAGGCGCTCCATGTCGGGGCCGCCGAAGCGGAAGTGCCACAGCAGCGGGTTCTTCAGGATCTCCTCCCACGGGCCGATGCCCGGCACCGGCGCATCCATCAGCACCAGCTTGGTCACGCGGTCCGCATGCCGTGCCGCCAGCGCGTAGGCGACCATGTTGCCGATGTCGTGCGCCACGACCTCGGCGGTGCGGGCGCCCAGCGCGTCCATGACGCCGGCGATGTCCTCGGCCTGGTTGGCCTTCTCAAAACCTTTGTCGGCGGGAGCGGAGAGGCCGAGCCCGCGCAGGTCGGGCACGATGACCGTGTGGTTCTGCGAAAGCTTGGCGGCGAGCGGCACCCACATGTCGCCGGTGTCGCCATAGCCGTGCAGCAGCACCACCGCGGGTCCAGTGCCGCCGACGCGGACGTGGAGCGTGGTGCCGTTGGTCGGGATCTCCTGGGTGCGGAAGGTCTTGGGGAAATTCCCGGGCGCCTCGGTCGCGTCGGCGAGGGCGGCGCTGGTCAGGACGGTGAGCGCGGTGGCGGCAAAGGCGGTTCGTTGCAGCAGGCGGGGAAGGGTCATGGCGATCTCCTCAGTGGCCGTGTTGATGCACGCGAAGCTAGACGAGCGAGGTCCGCGGTATTAGAGGGTAGTCACGCCAAGGATTTTTGATCGGGACGCAAAGATGGTATTGGCCAGCGCGGACCGTGCGCGGGATCTCGAAGTGTTCTGCGCCGTCGCCGGCAGCGGCAGCTTCTCGGCCGCCGGTCGCAGTCTCGGGCTGACGCCATCGGCTGTGAGCCGGACGCTCGATCGCATCGAGGCGCGGCTTGGCGCACGGCTGCTGTTGCGAAGCACGCGGGCGCTGACGCTGACGGCCGAGGGGCAGGCCTATCTCGCGGCCGCCCGCCGCATCCTCGCCGACCTCGACGAGGCCGAGCAGGCGATCGCGGATCAAGGCGCGCCGCGCGGGCGCATCCGGGTCAGCGCCGCCCTCTCGCACGGCCGCGTCTGCATCGTCCCTCTGCTCGGCGAGTTCGTGCGGCGCTATCCAAACATCCTGGTCGACATCAATCTGAGCGACGGGCTCGTCGACGTGGCGGCGGGGCAGGCGGATGTCGCGATTCGCGGCGGTCCGCTGCCCGACAGCGCGCTCACCGCGCGCCGCCTCGGCGACAACGGCCGCACCATCGTCGCCTCGCCCGACTACCTGGCGCGCTGGGGCGTGCCGGAGGCGCCGGAAGACCTCTACAACCACAATTGCCTGAACTTCAGCTTTCGCCGCGCCGAGCCGGTGTGGCCGTTCCGCCGCGATGGCGTCGACTATGCGCTGAAGGTGCGCGGCGCCGTCGAAGCCAACAGCGGCGACACGCTCAGCCAGCTGGCGCTCGGCGGCGTCGGCATCGCCCGCGTCGGCGATTTCAGCCTCGGCAACGCCATCGCCGAGGGGCGGCTGGTGCCGCTGCTCGAAGCGTTCAATCCCGGCGACAGGGAAGTCTTTCACGCCGTCTTCGTCGGCGGCGCCAACACGCCCGCGCGTGTTCGGGTGTTCGTGGACTATCTGGTCGAGCGGATGGGGGACAGTCCCGGCAAGGCAGCAACGCGGCGAGGGTCGTGACTTGGCAGCCGCCCTTACTCCGCCGCGACCATCTGCTGAATCCGCCACTGCCCGAGCAGCGCCCGCAGCGATGCCGGCTTCAGCGGCTTGTTGAGCACGGCGATGTTGTCGTCGCGGGCGGCGGCGCGGACGTGGGGGCTGCGGTCGGCGGTGATCAGGATCGCGGGCAGCGCCTCGTTGAAGCGGCGGCGGATGTCGCGGATGGCGGCGATGCCGTTGCCGCGGTCGAGATGGTAGTCGACGAGCAGGCCGGTGACGGCGCCGTCGCGCGCCGCGATCGCCTCCATCGCGGACTCCGGATCAGGGACGGCGATCACCTCGGCGTCCCACGCCGTCAGCAGGGTCTTCATGCCGTCGAGGATCGCCGGGTCGTTCTCGATGCAGACGATCAGGGCGCCCGCAATCGGCGTCGTCGCCAGCGGGGTTGCGGTGGTGACGGCGGCGGTGTGGTTGATCGCCTTGGCGATCGGCACCGTCACTGAGAACACCGAGCCGCGGCCGGGCCGCGAGTCCAGCGCAATGCCGTGATTGAGCACGCGCGCGATGCGCTCGACGATCGACAGCCCCAGGCCGAGGCCGCGCGCGATCCGCGCGCCCTGCTCGAGGCGGTGGAATTCCTTGAAGATCTCGCCGCGCTTGACCGGGGGGATGCCGACGCCGGTGTCGTAGACGCCGATCTGCAGCGACTGGCCGTGGCGGCGGCAGCCGACCAGCACGCGGCCCTTGGGGGTGTACTTGATGGCGTTGGAGATGAAGTTCTGCAGCAGCCGGCGCAGCAGCAGACGGTCGGACTCGACCGGCAGCGATGACGGCACGAACACCAGCTCCAGACCCTTGGCGCGCGCGGCGGGCGCGAACTCGATCTCCAGCGAGCGCATCAGGTCGGCCATCTTGAAGCTCGAGACCTGCGGCGTCATCGCGCCGGCATCGAGCCGGGAAATGTCGAGCAGCGCGCCGAGAATCTCCTCGATCGCCTCGAGCGAGTCGTCGATGTTCTCGACCAGGCGCGAATCCTCGCCGGCCGTCTGCCGCTCGACGAGGCTCGTCACGTAGAGCCGCGCCGCGTTCAGCGGCTGCAGGATGTCGTGGCTGGCCGCCGCAAGGAAGCGCGTCTTGGAGATGTTGGCGTCCTCGGCGGCGCTCTTGGCCAGCGCCAGCTCCGAGTTCAGCCGCGTCAGCTCCTCGGTGCGGTCGCGGACGCGCTTTTCCAGCGTCGCATTGGCGCGCTCCAGTGCCTCGGCGGCTTCGAACGAGGGCGTGACGTCGGTGAAGGTGATGACGAGGCCGCCATCCGGCATGCGATTGGTGCGGACCTCGATCACCATGTGGCGGTCGGCGAGGCGTTCCAGATAGGGCTCGCCCTCGGTCGTGTAGGCGGCGAGCCGCCGCGCCAGCAGCGCCTCGCCGTCCTCATAGGTGGGCGCGCCGATCGTGCCCATGAATTCGAGGATCTCCTTCAACGGACTGCCGATCTGCACCAGATCCGGCGGCAGCCCGAGCAGGTCGACGAACTGGCCGTTGGAGCAGATCAGTTGCAGGTCGGCGTCGAACACCGCGATGCCCTGGCGCACATGATTCAGCGCGGTCTGCAGGATCTCGCGGTTGAAATGCAGCGCGGCGTGGGAATCGTCGAGCAGCTTGAGCGCGGCCTTGGCGGACACCGTGCGCTTGCGCAACAGCAGCGACATCACGAGGCGCGACGACGCCGCGCCGATCGACGAGGCGATCAGGTGCTCGGCATGGCGCAGCAGCTCGAAATCGGCCGGCGCGGCCGGATCGAGCGGGAGGTTGCGCTGGGCGGCGAACGCCTCGAACGAGGCGCGGGCGCGGTCGGGACCGAGATATTGGCCGACCGTGCTCTGGATGTCCTGCACCGTCACGGTCGAGCGCCAGCGCCGGAAGCTCGGCGCACTCGGCGTCAGCTCGGCCGGCACGAAGATGTCGGCCTGCAACAGCTCGATCGACGACGGCTGCCGCGCCAGCGACAGCACGACGTAGGTCAAGAGATTGAGCGACAGGCTCCACAGCACGCCGTGCAGCAGCGGCGGCAAATCGGTGCCGAGCAGCGCCTGCGGCCGCAGCGGCTCGAAGCCGAACGGACCGTGCTGCAGGAACAGGATGCCGGCGGTGGAGGTGTCGAGGAAGCTCGGGATGAACAGCGTGTAGAGCCAGACGGCGAAGCCGACCAGCATGCCGCCCATCGCGCCGCGCGCGGTCGCGCGCCGCCAGAACAGACCGCCGAAGAAGCTCGGTGCGAGCTGCGCGATGGCGGCGAACGACAACAGGCCGATCGCGGCGAGCTGGGTGTTGCCGAGCGCGCGGTAGTAGAAATAGGCCATCACCATGATGGCGAAGATCGCGATGCGGCGGGTGCCGAGCAGGAAGCCGGCGAAGTCGCGGCCGATCTCGCGCTGCTCCTGGCGCTGCAGCACCAGGGGCACGACGATGTCGTTGCACACCATGATCGACAGCGCCACGCATTCGACGATCACCATCGCGGTCGCCGCCGACAGGCCGCCGACGAAGACCAGGATCGACAGCCATTGCGAATTGGCTTCGATCGGCAGCGCCAGCACGTACATGTCGCTGTCGACGGCGCCGAACGGGAAGGTGATGAGGCCTGCGAGAGCGATCGGGATCACGAACAGATTGATCGCGATCAGATAGAGCGGAAACAGCCAGCGCGCACGCGACACCTCGGCATCGTCGGCGTTCTCGACCACGCTGACATGGAACTGGCGCGGCAGCAACATCGCGGCGCAGAACGACAGCAGGGTCATGGTGAGGAAATTGCCGATGCCCGGCACATATTCCAGCGCGCGCTCGGCCTCCGGCGATTTCATGGCCCGCTCGATCAGCTCGACCGGCGAGAACATCCAGAAGGTGACGAAGGCGCCGGCGGCGATGAAGGCGACCAGCTTGATGATCGACTCGGTCGCGACCGCCAGCATCAGGCCGTGCTGGTGCTCGGTGGCGTCGGTCTGCCGCGTTCCGAACAGCACCGCGAAGACAGCCATCGCCAAGGTGACCATCAGCGCCATGTCGCCGACGAAGGGGATGTGGGCGAAGGCGCGGTCGTCGATCAGGATGGTCTGCAGCGACGAGGCGACGGCCTTGAGCTGCAGCGCGATGTAAGGCACCGAGCCGATGATCGCGATCAGCGCCACGGTGGCCGCCACCGCCTGGCTCTTGCCGTAGCGGGCGCCGATCAGGTCGGCAACGGAGGTGATGTTCTGCGACTTGGCGAGCCGGATCACCCGGCGCAGCAGCGGCGTGCAGGCGCCGACCATCAGGATCGGCCCGAGATAGATCGCGAGGAAGTCGACGCTGGTGCGGGAGGCAAAGCCGACCGAGCCGAAGAAGGTCCAGGACGTGCAGTAGATCGCCAGCGACAGCGGGTAGATCAGCCCGGCCAGCCGGCCGCGGCTCTCTGCCGGCCGCCGTTCGCCGGCCCGGTTGCCGCGGCTGGCGACCAGGAACAGGAACCCGATATAGCCGAACGCGGCCAGGATCACGCCCCAGTCGTGCAGCATCTCCTACGCGTCTCCGACGTCTTCCTCGAAGGCTCCGGGCTGATCCCGTTGTCCGGGAAATCTAGCCCGTTGCTGGAGGCAGGGCGATAGCGATCTTGCCGAGAGAGCGCGGAGCTGGAGTCGTCGTTAGCGCGGGAGACCCCGCAGTCTCCGCCGTCCTTCCGGAGCGCCCGCAGGGCGAGCCCGGAATCCATGTCGCCTCATGCCGTGCTGCCCGATGGATTCCGGGCTCGTGCTTCGCACGCCCCGGAATGACGGAGAGGGTGTTGCTCGGTCAGCTGGGCGGCAAGCGGGGCAAACGGGCCACCACGTTTTCCGCCGTCATTCCGGGGCGCCCGCAGGGCGAGCCCGGAATCCATGTCGCCTCATGCTGTGCTGCCCGATGGATTCCGGGCTCGTGCTTCGCACGCCCCGGAATGACGGAGAGAGGGAACTACTCCGCCGCCAGCGGCTTCTTGTGCAGCGCGAGTCCGAGCCGTTCCCAGACCTGCAGCAGGGCTTCCGCCAGGCGGTCGATCAGGCCGTCGTCGTGGTAGGGCGAGGGCGTGATGCGCAGGCGCTCGGTGCCCTTGGCGACCGTCGGGTAGTTGATCGGCTGGATGTAGATGCCGTGCTCTTCCAGCAGGAGATCGGAGGCCTGCTTGCACTTCTCGGGATCGCCGACGAACAGCGGCACGATGTGGGTGTCGTTGGTCATCACCGGCAGGCCGGCGGCGTTGAGGACCGCCTTCACCCGTGCGGCGCGGTCCTGGTGGCGCTCGCGCTCCCAGCTCGACGATTTCAGGTGCTTGATCGCAGCCGTGGCGGCCGAGCAGATCGGCGGCGGCAGCGCGGTCGTGAAGATGAAGCCCGGCGCGTACGAGCGAACCGCGTCGATGATCTCGCCCTTCGCGGCGATGTAGCCGCCGAGGCAGCCGAACGCCTTCGCCAGCGTGCCTTCGAGGATGTCGATGCGGTGCATGACGCCATCACGCTCGGCGATGCCGCCGCCGCGCGGGCCGTACATGCCGACCGCGTGCACCTCGTCGACATAGGTCATCGCATTGTAGCGCTCGGCGAGATCGCAGATCGCAGCCAGCGGCGCCACGTCGCCGTCCATCGAATACAGGCTCTCGCAGGCGATCAGCTTCGGCCTGTTAGGACCGGCGGCGATCAGGAGCTGTTCGAGATGGGCGAGATCGTTGTGGCGCCAGATCTGGCGCTCGCAGCCGGACTGGCGCACGCCCTCGATCATCGAATTGTGGTTCAGCGCGTCCGACAGGATCAGGCAGTCGGGAATCAGCTTGGCGAGCGTGGCGATGCCGGTCTGGTTCGACACGTAGCCGGAGGTGAACAGCAGCGCCGCTTCCTTGCCGTGGAGGTCGGCGAGCTCGGCCTCGAGCTGCACCAGGGGATGATGGGTTCCGGCGATGTTGCGGGTGCCGCCGGCGCCGGTGCCGACGCGGGTTGCGGTCTCGACCATCGCGCCGACCACCTTCGGGTGCTGGCCCATGCCGAGATAGTCGTTGGAGCACCAGATCACGACATTGCGCGGTCCGCTCGGCGAGTGCCAGGTCGCGTGCGGGAACCGGCCGGCGATGCGTTCGAGATCGGCGAAGACTCGGTAGCGACGCTCATCATGCAGGCGACCGAGGGCGGCACTGAAGTACTGGCTGTAGTCCATCACGAAACCCGAACTGGCGCGCTGCAGTGCAGCACCTGAAGCGAAAACCTCGCGGCATGCGTGGCGTAAGGTCTTCTTAGAGCGTTTCCAGAGCGGCTGTCGAGCCGGAATCCCAAGGCGGGAATTGGGCGATTTGTCCAAGGGGGGAGTGATCTCGGCCGAACGGCGCCGGGATTGCGGCGATGCGGCGGCGTCGCGGCCCCGCAGCCTCAGGTGGTGCGATAATGCAGCACGCCGTCGATGGTCTGGCTGGTCAGGCGGCCCTCGACCAGCATGTAGTTGACATGGGCGATCAGCTCGCCGGCGGCGAAGCCCATCTGGTGCGGGTCGAGCACGTGCTTGTGGAACACGACCGGCACGAGCTGCGCCGAGGTCTTCGGCTCGTCGCGGCAGGCGTCGGCGATCATCCGGCAGCGCTCCTCGTGGTGGTCGGCGAGCTGCTTGATGCGCGTCTTCAGCCCGTAGAACGGCACGCCATGGCCTGGCAGCACCAGCACGTCATAGGGCAGGGTGGTGGTGAGGCTCGCCAGCGAGGCCAGATATTCGCCGAGCGAGTTCTGGTCGGGCTCGACCGCCCAGACGCTGACATTGGGCGAGATCTTGCTCAGCACCTGGTCGGCGGACAGGAACAGCTTGTCGGCGGCGCAGTACAGCATGACCTGGTCGAGCGCGTGCCCGCCGCCGGTGATGACCTTGAAGCGCCGGCTGCCGATTTGGATCTCGTCGCCATGGGAGATGCGGCGGTAGGAGGCCGGCAGCACCGAGACGCGCTGCAGATATTCCTGGCCGCGGCCGAGCAGCTTGTCGGTCAGGGTCTCGTCCATGCCGTGGCGGCGGAAGAACAGCCGCTGGGCATTGCGGCGCTCCTCGGTGCCGCGGTTCTGGTGATAGACCGACTGCAGGTACTCGACCTGCGACATCACCAGCGGGCAATTGAAGCGCTCGACGATCCAGCCGGCGAGCCCGACATGGTCGGGATGCGAATGCGTGACGATCAGCCGGGTGATCTTCACATGCTTCAGCGGGCCGTCGAGCAGCCGCGTCCAGGCGGCGATCGACTCCTCGTTGCCGAAGCCGGAGTCCACCGCGACCCAGCCGTCGCCGTCGGCGAGCAGATAGATGTTCACATGGTTGAGGCGGAACGGCAGCTTCAGCCGCAGCCACAGCACGCCGGGCGCGACCTCGACGACCTGGTCCTCGCCGGGATGCTGCTCCCAGGGATAGCGCAGGGCTTCGGCGGAGGAGGTGGCGGTGTCGGTCTTGGTCATGCCTCATCGATTAACGGCCGCCGCGGACGAGCGCCAGCCGAAAAACACATGGCTGGACGGCATTCCGGGGTACGGAAGCTGCGTCGGGTCGCGCCAGCATGACCTGCCTCGACGCCTTCTGCTTCGCCACGCCCCCGTCATTCCGGGGCGAGGCCGCAGGCCTCGAACCCGGAATCGCGAGATTGTCTTGCGCTCATCAGCTCGAGATTCCGGGTTCAATCGCCAATGCGTAAAGCGCATTGACGATTGCCCCGGAATGACCGGCGAGTAGCAACTACGCCGCCCGGATGTTGGTCAGGAACGCATCGACCTCGGCGCGCAGGGTGTCGGCCTCGCGCCGCAGCGCTTCGGAGGCACTGAGCACCTCGTTGGCGGAGGTGCCGGCCTGGGCCGAGGCGCTGGAGACGCCTGTGATGTTGTTGGAGACCTCGGTGGTGCCGGAGGCCGCCTGCTGGATGTTGCGGGCGATCTCGTGCGTCGCGGTGCCCTGCTGCTCCACGGCGGCGGCGATCGCGGTGGTGACGTTGTCGATCTCGGCGATGGTCTCGCCGATGTTGCGGATCGCCGACACCGCCGACGAGGCGACCTGCTGCATGCCTGCGATCTGGGTGCGGATCTCGTCGGTGGCCTTGGCGGTCTGGCTCGCCAGGCTCTTCACCTCCTGCGCGACCACCGCGAAGCCGCGCCCGGCCTCGCCGGCGCGCGCCGCCTCGATGGTGGCGTTGAGCGCGAGCAGGTTGGTCTGCGAGGCGATCGCCTGGATCAGGTCGACGACGACGCTGACGCGGCTCGCATTGTCGGCGAGTCCCTGCATCGTCGAATCGGTGGCGCCGGCTTCCTCGACCGCCTTCTTGGCGATCTGGGCCGAGGTCACGACCTGGCGGCTGATCTCCGCGATCGACGACGACAATTGCTCGGTGCCGGCCGACACGGTCTGGACGTTGACCGAGGTCTCCTCGGCAGCCGCCGCGACCGCATTGACCAGCGAGTTGGACTGGTCGGCGGTCTGCGACATGCTCTGCGCGGTCGCCTGCATGGCCGTGGCGGAGTTCTGCAGCGTGCCGAGGGCGCTGCGCACCGTCGCCTCGAACGTGGCGATCTGGGCCTCCATGCGCGCGGCGCGCTCGGCCTTGGCGGCATTCTCGCGGTCCTGCTCGGCGGCCAGGGTGCGGGCACGGACCATGTTCTCGCGGAACACCTGCAGGGTGTCGACCATCGCGCCGATCTCGTCGCGCTGCTTCGAGGCCGCAATCTCGGTGTCGAGATCGCCGCTCGACAGCGTCTGCATCGCCTGCTGCAGCCGCTTGATCCGGCGCAGGATGTTGCCGCCGACATAGAGCCAGACGAACAGCACCGAGCCGAGCAGCGTGGCTGCGCCGGCACCGGCCATGCCGAGCGTTGCCAGCTCGATGTCACGGCCCGCCGTGCCGGTGGTGCTTTCGGTCGACTTGCGCACGCCTTCCACGAGCTGCTGCACGCTGATGTCGAGACCGACATTGAGCTTGCGCGTCTCCTCCAGCACGGTCTGCCCGTAATCGTTGGCGTCGAGCTCCTTCTCGCGCGTCTTGAACACGCGGGCCTTGCCCTCGCCGAGTGCGGCGAGCTTCAGCGCGGCATCGTGGATTGCCTTGGTGCTGCGGCCGGTCGGCAGCAATTCGAGATTGGATTTGAGCTGCGCCAGCGCCTCCTTGAACTGCCGCTCGATCGTCTCCAGCGTGTCGCTGTCGTTGGCCGATAGCGCGGCGGCCATCTGCGCCACCAGCAGGTTGCCGGACGCTATCACATTGCCGAGCTGCTCGACGAACCGTGCGGCCGCCGTCGCGTCGTCTGCCGACACCTCGGCTGCGCCGAGCACGGCGTTGAGCTGCGTCTGGGCATCCAGCATCGGCTCGTTGGCGGCGGCAGTGAAGTCCGCCTGCGCCTTGCGCAACGCGTCATACTGCTTGTTGTGCAGGGCCGCGACTTCGAGACGCTCGCGTGCGGCGGACACCAGGCTCTGATTGGCCTCGTTGATGTTCTTGATGGTCTCGGCGAGCGGCGCCACCACGCTCTTCGCGGCGCCGAGCGCGCTGATCTCGCTCAGGCGCTCCTGCGTGGTCTTCTGGATCTCCTGCATCTTCTTCAGGCGCTCGTTGAGCGCGTCCTCGCTCTGGGACTGCAGCAGCGCCGGGCCGAGGCTGGCCAGGCCGGAGCTCTGCGCCAGCAGCTGCAGGCTCGAGGTCAGGCGCGGAATCTCGCGGCCCGAGAGTTCGACCATGGTGCCGCCGACGTGTCGCAGCATCAGTCCCGCAGCGACGCTGATCGCGATCGCCATGCCGGCGATCACTGCGAAGGCTGCGAACAGGCTGCCGCGGACGCCCCATCTGGGTCGCAGGACTCCGAGCACCCTGCTGAAGCTGAACCGAATCGCCATCTCTGGTGTCCCCCGATATGCACTACTTGGAGCTGTTGCTTGCAGGCAGTATCGCGGCGGGCGGTTAACAAATCCGGGAAACTACTCGGGCAGTGCTGAGTTTTCTCGCATTTTCGCATTTCACCGTGCGGCATTTAACGGGACGGAAGGGATTGTTGGGCCGCGCCTTCGATAACCTATGACAGAAAAGGCCGGCATCGCTGCCGGCCTTCCCGTCGTTTGTTGTTATTTGACGCCTGCGGATCAGTAGCGGGCCGCGAGCGGAGCGCCCCAGTTGAAGCGGTAGTTCACGCCAGCCTTGAAGGTGTGGTCGTCGGTGGTGAAGCTGCCGGTCGGCACCAGCGCGGCGGGCGCCGTGAAGGTGGCGCTGCCGAAATTGTAGTACTGATACTCGGCCTTGGCCGACCAGTTCGGCGCGAACATGTATTCGAGTCCGCCGCCGACGGTCCAGCCGTTGCGATGGTCGCCGTTGGTCGCGAAGCCGACCGGCGTGCCGGCGAACGTCACCTTCTCGTTGTTGTCGGAATAGGCGTAGCCGCCCTTCACGTAGAGCAGGCCCGGACCCCAGGTATAGCCGAAGCGGCCGGTGATCGAGCCGAGGCCGCGCTGGCTGTTGGTGTAGACGAGGCCGCCGGGGAAGGCGGCGCCGACGCTGCCGCTCAGCCAGCTGTACTGGCCCTCGGCGCCGATCACCCAGGTCGGTGCGAACTGCCAGTCGGCGCCGACCTGCAAGCCGCCCAGGAAGCGGCCGTTGGAGTTGTTGCCGGTGGCGAGGCCGGAGAAGTTGTTGTCGCTCGAGAACGCGCCGCCGAGATGGGCGCCGAGATAGAAGCCGGTCCAGTTGTAGATCGGGGCGGCGTAAGCCGGCGGCGCCTTGGTGGCGTAAGGATAGGTCCGGGCGCCGAGATCGGCGGCGACAGCGGACTGGGCCGAAGCCAGCGCGGCGACGGCAACGGTTGCGAACAGGATCTTCTTCATGGCGGGTCTCCGATACTCAACTAACAAGGCTCGCGCATCGCGCGCCGTCGATGCATCGGAGATAGATCGCTTTTGAATAAAATGCTGTCACTCCCGCAGCACACCGGCCTCCAACCCGACCTTCTCCGGGCAAAGGTTCTGGCGTAGTTAGCAATGCACTAACGAAGGCTGAACCGGGAGTTAACGCCGGGCCCCTTTGTGCCGCCGCGGCACAACCGGTTAAGGCGCGTTAAGAGCTCGATGCAGAGCCGCGACTGCGTCGCGCAGCTGCTCGCGATGAACGATGTCGTCCTTGGGCATCGAAGCGATGCCGGCGGCGAGCTCGTGCAGAATCGCGGCGAGCAGTCCGAAGTTCAGGTGCATATGGATCGACTTGCGGACGTCCTCTGGGCCGGGCCGCTCCAGGGTCAATGCCAGGCCGGATGATTCGAGATGGGCTTCGAACCGCGAGGAATGCTCGAACGTGCCGGCATAGAACTTGTCGGGATATTCGAGCGCGATCTCGGCCTTGTCCGGGATGGGTTTCGACATGGTGGCTCCTGAAGCGACGATCCATGAATGTTCGCAGATCCGCCTCCCGCCGCCTTGCGCCAGGTCATAGTGGGAGGAGCGCCTGCATCCTCGGCCGAAACGGGCTGGACCGCATTTCTACGGGGGCGGAAATTTACCTTCCCTGAGAAAAGGTTGTGCACGCTGGATCAAATTAACGACTCGATGCCGGTCGTTCCGGACGGACCTGCTCCATGCAAGCGAGCGGAGAGGGCTCCGGCGGGGCGACGGCGGGTGCAGTCCACCCTCCAGCGAATGTGCCGCCGACATGAAGATGCGTCTCTCCATTTCCACGTTCATTGCGGCTTTTGGCCTTGTGCTCGCACTCGGCTTCGGTGCGGTCGTGCTGACCAGCGCCTATGCGCTGCGCGAGCTCAAGGTCGGCGGGCCCCTCTACGACAAGATCAAGCTCGGCAATGATCTGGTGGCCGACATCCTGCCGCCGCCTGAATATGTGCTCGAGGCCTATCTCGAGGCGACCCTCGCGCTCCGGACGCCGAACGATCTCGACGCGCACGTCACGAAGCTGGCGCAACTGAAGAAGGACTATGAGGATCGCAAGACGTTCTGGACCGGCTCGGCGCTGCAGCCTGATCTGAAATCGCTGCTGGTCGAACGATCGGACGGCGAGGTCCGGAAATTCTGGCAGGCCCTGGAGGCCGAGTTGATCCCGGCGCTGCGCTCCGGCGACATGGCGAAGGCCGATGCCGCCTATGCCCGGCTGGCCGAAGCCTACGCCGCCCACCGCGCGGTGATCGATACGCTGGTCGACAAGGCGAACAAGCTGAATTCGGACATGGAGGCGACGGCGGCGACCCAGGATCGCAGCATCTCCATCATTGTGTGGACCGTGTCCGGCATCGTTCTGGCTCTGGTCGTCGCCGGCATGTCGGGGCTGGTGATCGGCGTCGTCCGTCCGCTGTCGCGCATGACCGGGCTGATGCGGCGGATCGCCGAGGGCGATCTGTCGGCCGACATTTCCTATTCGGAACGCGGCGACGAGATCGGCGCGATGGCGGGCGCGCTGAGCATCTTCAAGACCAACGCGCTCGAGAACGCGAGCCTGCGCGACAGGCAGGAGCGCGATCGCTCGGCCGCCGAGGAGCATAAGAAGCGCGCCATGCTCGACATGGCCGACGTGATCGAGCGCGAGACCGAGACGTCCGTCGAAGCTGCGGCCGGCGCATCGCGCCAGGTCGAGGCCGTCGCCGCAGGCCTCTCGAAACTGGCCGAGGAACTGTCGACCGATGCGCAATCGGTGGCCGCAGCCTCGGAGAAGTCGCTCTCCAATGCCCAGACGGTCTCGTCGGCAGCCGAGCAACTGAGCTCGGCGATCCGCGAGATCTCGAGCCAGGTGGCGCGCGCCAGCACGATCACCAAATCGGCGGTGACCGAGCGCGAGAAGGCGAAGAACACGATGCTCTCCTTGTCCACGGCCGTGGACAAGATCGCCGAGGTCTCCAACCTGATCGGCGGCATTGCCGAGCAGACCAACCTTTTGGCGCTCAATGCCACCATCGAGGCCGCGCGCGCCGGCGATGCCGGCCGCGGCTTTGCCGTGGTTGCGGCCGAGGTCAAGTCGCTGTCGGATCAGACCGCCAAATCGACCGAGGAGATCTCGCGCCTGATCGGCGAGGTGCAGACCACCACGCAGGCGACCGTCGACGTCGTCGAAGGCATCGGCAGCCAGATTTCCGAGATCGACGAGGTCGCAGCCTCGATCGCCGCGGCGATGGAGGAGCAGCACGCGGCGACCCAGGAGATCAGCCGCTCGGTCCAATCATCGGCCAGCGCGGCGCGCGACGTGTCGTCCAAGATCGGCAATGTCGGCAGGGACGCCGGCATGGTCAACGATCGGGCCGCCGAGGTGCGCAACGCCATCGGCTCCGTGGCAACGGGCCTGACCTCGCTCCGTGCCACGCTGGTGAAGGCCGTCAGGACGGCGACCGCCGAAGCCGATCGCCGTCAGTCGCCGCGGTTGAAGTCGAGCCTGTCGATCAAGGTCGTCGACGATCGCAGGGGCGCGGTGAAGGCCGATCTGGTGGACATTTCCGAAGGCGGCGCCTGGTTCCGGTTCGACCCCGAGCCGGGCATCGGCGATCGCGGCGTCATGGAATTCAGCGGCTTCGACGGCAGCGTGCCGTATCGGGTTCGCGCCCGTGAAAAGGACGCGCTGCATGTCGAGTTCGACCCCGGCCAAAATCGCGAGGCGTTCCTGGCATGGTTCAGGCGGACCTTCGCACGGCAGGCGGCCTAGACGGAGCGAGGTCGCTTGCCTCCGCTCTCGGTCAGGAGAACGGAGGCATTGCTTCGAACGGGCTTCGTCAACGCGCCAATGTCATTGGCGCGAGACCAGATCGCTGATCCGCACCGGAAAGCGCCTGATCCGAATGCCGGTCGCATGCGCCACCGCGTTGGCGACCGCCCCGGCAGAGCCGGTGATGCCGATCTCGCCGACGCCCTTGACGCCGAGCGGGTTGACGAACGGATCGTGCTCCTCGACCGTGAAGGCCTCGATCGCCGGGACGTCGGCATTCACCGGCACATGATACTCGCCGAGATTGGCATTCATGATCCGCCCGGTGCGGCGATCGGTGACCGCCTCCTCGTGCAGCGCCAGCGAGATGCCCCAGATCATGCCGCCGACGAGCTGGCTCTTCACCAGCTTCGGATTGATGATCCGTCCCGCCGCGAACGCGCCGACCATGCGGGTCACCCTGACCTGGCCGAGATCGGGATCGACCTTCACCTCCGCAAAGACCGCGCCATGTGAATGCATCGCATATTGCTCGTTGGCCGCAGGGTCCGGCATGCCGCTGCCGGAGCCCTCGACCTGGTCGAGGCCGGCGCGGGCGAGGATGTCGGCGTAGCTCTCGCCGCGGCCCTCGTCGTCGCGCCGAAGCAGCCGACCGTTGCGCGCGATCACGCCGGCGTTGCCGGCGCCGAACAGCGGCGAGCGCTGGTCTGATGTCGCGAGCTCGGCGAGCCTGGCGATGACGGCGGCGCCCGCATTGTGGATCGCAGTACCGACCGTCGCCGTATGTGCCGAGCCGCCGGCGATGCCGGCATCCGGCAGGTCGGAGGTGCCGGCCTTGAACGTCACCCGGTCGAGTTCGAGCGCGAGCGAGTCTGCCGCAATCTGTGCGAAGGCGGTCCAGGCGCCCTGGCCCATGTCGTGCGCGCCGCTCTCGACGACGCCGGTGCCGTCGCGCCGGATCACCGCGCGGGCCTGGCCCGCGAACATCAGCGCATGGAACGTCGCCGTGCCCATGCCCCAGCCGACCAGGAAGCCGTCCTTGTCGCGCATCATCCGCGGCTTCAGCGGCCGCTCCCACCAGCCGAACCGCTCGGCGCCTTGCGTGTAGCACTCGCGCAGCGCCTTGGATGAGAACGGTCTGCCCGTGGCCGGCTCGACCTCGGCGTAGTTCTTGACCCGGAAGGCGAGCGGATCGAGGCCGCAGGCTTCCGCCATTTCGTCGACGGCGCTCTCCAGCGCGATCGATCCCGGCGCGATTCCGGGGGCGCGCACGAACAGCGGCGTGCCCGTGTCCATGCGTACCGCGTCATAGGTCGTCGCGATCGCCGGCGCGGCATACAGCGTGTGCGTCACATGCGCCGCCGCTTCGTAGAAGTCCTCGAAGCTCGAGGTCGCGATCCTCGCGTGGTGACGGATCGCCGACAATTGTCCGGTGCTGCTGGCGCCGAGCTGCAGCGTCTGCCGGGTCGGCGAGCGATGGCCGAACGGGCCGTAGAGCTGCTCGCGACGCGCCACCAGCTTCACCGGGCGGCCGACCATCTTGGCGGCGAGAATGCCGAGGACCTGCGGCCCGGCCATCAGGCCCTTGCCGCCGAAGCCGCCGCCGAGATAGGGGCTGCGGATCAGGATGTTCTCAGGCGCGATGCCGAACAGCTCGGCAAGGCGGCCGCGCATCATCACCAGGCCCTGGGTCGGCGTGTCGATGATGAGCCTGTCGCCCTGCCACTCGGCGACGATCGCGTGCGGCTCCATTGCGTTGTGATAATGCGGCGGGGTCTCGTAGATCGCGGTGATCTGCTTGTCGCTGCCCGCCAGCGCGGCCTCGACATCGCCGTGATGGCTCTCGGCGGGAAAACCCATGCCGACGACAGGCGGCACATAGGCGTCGGCGGCATCGAGACCGATGCGGGCCGGCTCGGCCTCGTAGCGCGGCGACAGCAGCGCGGCGCCCTCGGTCGCGGCTTCCAGGCTTTCGGCAATGACCAGCGCGATCGGCTGGTTGGCGTAGCGCACACGGTCGTTCTGCAGCGCCTCGAAGCGGAATGCGAACGGGTTCGGCTTGCCGTCGGGATCGGCGTGCAGCGGCGGCCGGTTGGCGGAGGTCATCACCTCGACCACGCCGGGATGCGCCTTGGCGGCTTCGACGTCGAGCGCGACGACGCGGCCGCGCGCGATGCTGGAGACGGCGAGCACGGCATAGAGCAGGCCGGGCGGATTGTTGTCGGCGGCATAGCGCGCCGTGCCGGTGACCTTGGCACGGCCATCGACGCGCGACAGCGGCTGGCCGATGTTGGAGCCGTGTCTGACATGGGCGGGATCGCGGGAGAGATTGAGCTCAGGCGTCATGAAGTGCTCCTGGAACGGCGGAGAAGGGAGAGGCCGGCAGCGCCGGCACGCGCGACGGCGTGCCTTGCGCAGCGGCGGCAAGCGCGCGCATGATCAGGCTGCGCACGAGAGGGATCTTGTGGGCGTTGTCGCCGGATGGCTTTGCATCGCGCAGCGCGATGTCGGCAGCCTGCTGGAATGTGTGCGGCATAGCCGGCTGGCCTGCGAGCAGTGCTTCGGCCTGGTGGGCGCGCCACGGCTTGGCAGCGACGCCGCCGAGCGCCAGACGTGCGTGCTTGATTGCGCCGTTCTCGATCACGAGACCGGCCGCGGCGGAGACGACGGCGAACGCATAGGAATTGCGCTCGCGCACCTTCAGATAGCGCGCGTGCCTTGCGAACGCCCGCGCCGCCGCGGGCAGCCGGACCGCGACGATCATCTCGCCCGGCGCGAGCACGGTCTCGCGCTCCGGCGTGGTGCCGGGGAGCAGATGCAGCGCCTCCAGCGCGACCTCGCGCCGGCCGGAGCCGCCTTCGATCTCGACGATCGCATCGAGCGCGGCGAGCGGCACGCAGAAGTCCGAGGGGTTGGTGGCGATGCAGGCCTCGCTCCAGCCGAGCACGGCGTGCTGATGGGTGTCGCCCCCGCGCGCGTCGCAGCCCGCGCCGGGCGTGCGTTTGTTGCAGGCCGAGGCCGGATCATAGAAATACGCGCAGCGTGTCCGCTGCAGCAGATTGCCGCCGACGGTGGCCGCATTGCGCAACTGTGCCGAGGCGCCCGACAGCAGCGCTTCGGCGACCGCCGGGAAATCGCACGCGAAGGCCGCGTCATGCGCAAAGTCCGCATTGCGCACCAGCGCGCCGATCCGGACGTCGCCATTGCCTGAAGTCTCGATCCGCGTCAGCTCCTTGATCTGCGAGATGTCGACGAGCCGCGCCGGCCTGATGACATTGCCCTTCATCAGATCGAGCAGGTTGGTGCCCGAAGCGAGATAGGCCGCACCGGGCGCGCTGGCCGCTGCGACCGCCTCCGCGACCGTCGACGGCTTCACATAGTCGAACCGGTTCATGCCGCGCGCTCCTTGTCCTCGGCGAGCGTCGCCTGGGCGTCGAGCACCGCCTCGACGATGCCGACATAGGCGCTGCAGCGGCACAGATTGCCGCTCATGCCTTCGCGCACGCGCTCCGGATCGCCGCCGGCGTGACCTTCGTTGATGAGCCCGACCGCGCTCATGATCTGGCCGGGCGTGCAGAAGCCGCATTGCAGGGCATCGTGGGCGATGAAAGCTACCTGCACCGGATGGAGCTGGTCGCCTTGAGCGAGTCCTTCGATGGTGGTGATCGCCGCGCCGTCGAGGCTGACGGCCAGCGTCAGGCAGGAATTGATGCGGCGGCCGTCGACCAGGACGGTGCAGGCGCCGCACTGGCCGCGGTCGCAGCCCTTCTTGGCGCCGGTGAGGTGGAGGCGCTCGCGCAGCAGGTCGAGCAGGGTGACCCTGGGGTCGTCGAGCGCAAGCGTTCGCGGCTCACCGTTGACGGTGAGTCTGACAGTCCAATTCATGCGTTGTTCCGATCGAAGCGATGGCCTAATCGGATCGCAGCGGACACCGCCTTACGGGCGAATGTCCGTCCAGATCCAGCGACCGCGGGACGACAGCTGAGGAAGGTTGGCTGTCCCGGGTGGCAGGTCTATTTATACGGAGGGTTCCTCCGTTTAGCAAGGGGACATGAACGGTCCGTCATCAAGAGCTGGTGAGATGGAGACGAAACCACAAGACCGCCATCGCAAGCCGCGCGCCGATGCGCAGCGCAATCGCGAGCGCGTGCTCGAGGCGGCCAAGGCGGTGTTCAGCGTCGGCGGCGCCGAGGCCAGCCTGGAGGCGGTGGCGCGCCAGGCCGGCGTCGGCATCGGCACGCTGTATCGCCATTTCCCCACCCGCGAGGATCTGTTCGAAGCGGTGTACCGGCGCGAGGTCGAGCAGCTCGCCGAGCTTGCGGAAGAGCTGAAGAGCGAGCAGTCGGCGGTCGAGGCGCTCCGCCGCTGGCTGCGCTCGACGGTGCAGTTCGTCGCCACCAAGAAGGGCATGATGGCCGCGCTCGCGATCGTCATGAACGCGAACTCTGAGCTCGCGGCCTATTCGCACGGCCACCTCACCCGCTCGATCGGCGCGCTGCTGGCGCGTGCCGTCGCGGCCGGCGAGATCCGCAGCGACATCAGCGCCGACGACGTCCTGCGCGCGCTGATCGGCATGTGCTACATGCACGACCAGACCGGCTGGCAGCAGAGCGTGCTGCGGCTGTTGGATGTGTTCGTGGATGGGCTGCGGGTGGGGAAGGGGCGGGCGTGAGATTGCCTCACGCTGCGTATTAGCCGCTCATTGACTTGCCCGGGCCGACACGTCCGACGGCACTCTCGTCCGGGCGATACTCCGTAGATCCGGATGCTCCCTCCATCGTCATTCCGGGGCGCGCGAAGCGCGAGCCCGGAATCCATAACCACGTTCTGTTGCTGAAATTCGCAGTGCCTCTGTACGGCCCTCTCGCTCCACAACCAAGACCTGTGAGTATGGATTCCGGGCTCATTCGCTGCGCGAATGCCCCGGAATGACGAAGTTGGCGTGGGGTGATGCTATGAAACCGGCGTCCCGCAGGCGGCGCAGAATTTCGCGCGGGGTGTTCTCAACGGCTTTCCACACGACGTGCACGCCGGACCGAAATCACTTCGTCGATGGTGCCAGATCGCAAGGGCATTCGTCTCGTCAAAGCCGGTCAGTTCACGGTAGCGCTGCAGCACGCCCGCTTTGCTATCGACCGCAGCGGCGGCTTGCCCGAGAGTACATTCATTCAACCGCCGGTAGTCTTTGATGTCGTCGATCGGTTTCCTCAGGAGAGGCTCGATCTCCACCCACTCCTTCTCATCGAGCATGGGCACCTCGATGCCACAACGCCAGCAATATACTGTGATGGCCATCTCACCCCCGCAACCATTCCATCAGCGCCTGCGCCGTTTCCTCCGGCTGCTCGGGCTGCGGCAGGTGACCGCAATTCTCCAGCACGACCAGCCAGCTGCCGTCGATGCCGTCGGCCATTTCCTTCGACAGGCTGTTCGGGATGGTGTTGTCGGTGTCGCCGGTCAGCACCAGGGTCGGGCAGCGGATCGCTGTCAAGGTCGGCCGCGAGTCCGGACGCGACATGATGGCCGTCAGCTGCCGGATGAAGCCGATGACGCCGACCTCCTCGGCCATGTCGTGCACGAGCTGGCGCAGCCGCGGATCATCCTGGCGCGACGGATGCACGAAGCCCGAGAACAGCTCGTCGACCACGCCGTGATAGTCGCCCTCCTTGGCGCGGGTGATCATGGTGCGGCGGCGGGCGCTCGCCTCCGGCGTGTCGGGCCGCGCCTGGGTGTTGATCAGCGCCAGCCGACCCACGCGTTCTGGCGCCTGGCGCATGATCTCGAGCGCGATGTAGCCGCCCATCGAATGTCCCGCGAGCGCGAAGCGCGGCGGCGCCTCGGCCAGGATGCGGCGCGCGATCGCGGCCATGCTGTCATCGCGGATGTGGTTGGCCACCATCACCGGCCCGAGCCGCCACAGCGCCGGGATGACAGGCGCATAGATGCGGGGCGACGAGATCAGGCCAGGCACCAGCACGAGCGGCAGCGCATCAGTCATGGGTCTTCCCCCCGGAAACGGCATTCACCTGCAGGTCCGGGTGTTGTCCGCCCGGCATGCCATTTACGCGCGAGAAGCAGCCGATGTCCAACGATGTGCTGCGGCTCGCGCCCGCCGCCCCAGGCCGACAACCTCGTCCCCAGCCGAGTCCTGGCTCCTCCTGCGCCTCTTCGCGGCAGCGGGGGGGCCGGTCGGATGATCGCGGTGATCGGGTTGCCCGCGATGCTGCTTGGGCCGCGGCGCCTTCGGCTTTCGTGATTGCGGCGCCATTCGCGGCAATCTGGTGGCGTCGTCCGCAATTCGCGCGTGAGATCGGAGATCGAACTACTTCCGCTCCGGATCATGCCACCATCGCATGCAGCGCGATGATACCTGGACGGACCATCAATCGTGGCAAACAGGGTCGGGCGTCACGATAATATCACGTAATGGGCGTGGGCCGCGGCGTCGCAAGGCCTGCGACCACAACGATTAGTTCGCGCGGCCGGTAACTTCACGTGGCCGGCGATGGCCGGCTCTCTCGTGCTGCTGCGGAGATAAGTTGGTAGCACCGCGCTGTCGGTGATGACATCGGAACGAGTGTCGCGCGAAGTCCGGCTCTCACGAGAACGGCGAGTGCGCCGATCCGCGATGCAGCGAGGGGCGGGACGACGTGCTCGATCAGCGGCGCGACGATGCCTCCCGGCGATGTCGCTGCCGGATGGAGCAGCGGCGCTCGTGGCCGCGAGTTCGATGCGACGCGAGTTCGATGCGAAGGTTGCGGTGGCGTGACCTGATGCGCGAGCGAGAGCCAGCGCGCGCCGGCGGCCGAGGCCTCTCCCCGACGATCAGACGAGCAGAGGCTGCGCCGTCGCCGCGAGCTTCTTCAGCAGCGGCAGGAAGCGCTCCTTCATCTCGTCGACGCCGATGCGATCGACGTGGCCGCCGATGTTGGCGGCGGCGATGATGCCGCCGTCATATCGGCGAATCGGCACTGAAATCGAGCGGAAACCCTGCTCCGCCTCACCGTCGACGAGCGAGTAACCGTCGTCGCGGACGGCGATGATCGACGCGAGCAATGCTTCCTTGTCGGTGATCGTCTGCGGCGTCATCTCGGTCAGAGTCATGCGCTCGACGGCCTGGCGCAACTGATCGTCCGGCATCCGGCTCAGCAACACGCGGCCGACCGACGTGCAGAACGCCGGCAGCCGATAGCCGATTTCGAGCCCGGTCGAGAACATCCGCGTCGAGGTCGCGCGCGCGATGAAGACGACCGACTCGCCGTCGAGGACGGCGAGCGAGCAGACCTCGCGCGCCTCGCCGGCCATGCTGTCCATCAACGGCTGCATCACGCTGTTGATCTGGTTGGAGGCGAGATAGCTGGAGGCCAGCAGCAGCACGCGCGGCGTCAGCGAGAACAGCCGGTCGTCGCCATGGACGAAGCCGGAGGCCTTCAGGGTCAGCAGAATCCGTCGCACCGTGGCGCGGGCGAGGCCGGTGAGTTCCGCGGCCTTGCTCAGCGTCATCGGCCGGCCCTCGCGGCTGAAGGCTTGTATCACCCGCAGGCCGCGATCGAGCGCTTCCACGAACTCGGGGCCGTCGCCCCGAGCCTGCTTCTTCTCCTCATCAGTGCGCTTCAGTTTCGGCATCGGCCTGACATGATCCGCTGTTGTTGTTTTCGGCCGCAGTGAAGCTGCAGTCCGTTGGCCCCTCGGCTTCGGTTGTAGCTTTTTCACTTGCGCTTCTCCCCACTTAAAGCGAATCTAATCTGGGCGAACATGTGTTCGTCTAGCGAACATTATTAGATGATCGCGTGACGCTCAACGCCCGACTTGCGACGGAACAGGAGAGACGGCCATCATGATGAGCCAGGAGCAGAACGACCTGATCACGCGCGTCGGACCCGGCGCGCCCGCCGGTAAACTAATGAGGATGTACTGGCAGCCGGCCGCGCTGGTCGATGAGCTCGTGGGCGAGCGGCCGGTGCGCGCGGTGAAGCTGCTCGGCCAGGACTTCGTGCTCTTCAAGGATGCGCAGGGCCGCTACGGACTACTTGATCGCGATTGTCCGCATCGCGGCGCAGATCTCGCCTTCGGACGGCTGGAGAACGGCGGGTTGCGTTGCGCCTTCCATGGCTGGCTGTTCGACGCCGACGGCAATTGTCTGGAGACGCCGGCCGAACCGGCGGGCTCGCCGCTGTGCAAGAACGTCAAGCAGCGCGCCTATCCCGTGGTCGAGAAGGGCGGCATCCTCTGGGCCTGGCTGGGCGAGGGCGCCGCCCCGGCGTTCCCGGATCTCGACTGCTTCACCGCGCCAGACGCCTACACCTTCGCCTTCAAGGGCCTGATCGAGTGCAACTGGCTGCAAGCGCTGGAGGTCGGCATCGACCCCGCGCATGCCTCGTTCCTGCACCGCTTCTTCGAGGACGAGGATACGTCGACCGCCTATGGCAAGCAGTTCCGCGGCGCCTCCGCCGACAGCGAGCTGCCGATGACCAAGGTGCTGCGCGAATACGATCGTCCGATCATCAATGTCGAGGGGACCGAATACGGCCTGCGCATCATCGCGCTGCGTGAGATCGATGCCGAACGCACCCACGTGCGCGTCACCAATCAGCTGTTCCCGCATGCCTTCGTGATTCCGATGAGCACGGAGATGACGATCACGCAGTGGCACGTGCCGGTCGATGACGAGAGCTGCTATTGGTACGCGATCTTCACCAGCTATGGCGCGCCGGTCGACCGGGCGAAGATGCGGGCGCAGCGGCTCGAGCTCTATGAGCTGCCCGACTATCGCTCGCGCAAGAACAAGAGCAACGACTACGGCTTCGATCCACGGGAGCAGGCGACCGCGACCTACACCGGCATGGGCAACGACAT
This sequence comes from Bradyrhizobium sp. HKCCYLRH3059, assembly GCF_051168035.1. Lineage (NCBI taxonomy): Bacteria > Pseudomonadati > Pseudomonadota > Alphaproteobacteria > Hyphomicrobiales > Nitrobacteraceae > Bradyrhizobium > Bradyrhizobium sp. HKCCYLRH3059. Next base: position 326,669 of record NZ_JBNPUF010000005.1, read on the forward strand.
CAACGTGCACGACCAGTGGGCGGTGGAGTCGATGGGCCGAATCCAGGACCGCACCCGCGAGCATCTGGGCCAATCCGACAAGGCGATCATCCAATATCGCCGGCTGCTGCGCGAGCAGATCGAGAAGGTCGCGAGCGGCGAGCCGCCGATGCTGTTCCTCGATGCCGCTGAGGCCCGCAGCGTGCAGGGCCCGGCGACGATGGACGGCATCGGTCCGACGCGCGGCTGGGAGACCTATTGGATGGAAGTCGATGTCCGCCGCCGCCGCAATGCCCCCTGGGCCCCGCCGGTGCCCGCGGATATCGTGCGGCGGGCCCCGCATCTGAGCGCGGCGGAGTAGCTCCTTTGCTCCGAGCTGCCGTAGGGTGGGCAAGGCCGGCGGAACGGCGCGTCGTGCCGTCCGACGGCCCGCCCACCATTCACGCGCACCGTCGCGGCGGTGGGCGCGTCGCGTTCGCAGTGTCCACTGGCGCAACAGCGGAGGCAGCGCCGCGAGCGCGCCTTTGCCCGTCCCACGATTCGAGGAGCCATCGTTGAGTTTCGTCGACAAGCATCAGTTGTGGACCGTCGAGCAGGCCGAGGCCGCAATGCGCATGCGCCGCCTCGCCGAGGAGCACGGCCTCACCACCATCCGCTTCTCGTTCCCGGACCAGCATGGCATCCTGCGCGGCAAGACACTCACTGTCGATGCTGCTTTGTCCTCGCTCGAGGATGGCTGCTCGATCACGACGACCCTGCTCGCCAAGGACACCTCGCATCGCACCGTGTTTCCGGTGTTCACCGCCGGCGGCGGCTTCGGCATGGCCGAGATGCAGGGCGGCAGCGACGCGCTGATGGTGGCCGATCCCACCACGTTCCGGGTGCTGCCCTGGGCGCCCGGCACCGGCTGGGTGCTGTGTGATCTGTATTTCGCCAACGGTGCGCCGGTCCCGTTCGCCACGCGCAATCTCTATCGGTCGGCATTGGCGACGCTCGAACAGCGTGGCTATCAGTTCATGGCCGGCCTCGAGGTCGAGTGCCACATCTTCAAGGTCGAGGATCCCAGGCTCGCGCCCGGTGATGCCGGCTCGCCCGGTCAGCCCGGCGTGCCGCCGACGGTCAGCCTGCTGACCCAGGGCTATCAATATCTCACCGAGCAGCGCTTCGATCAGATGGAGCCGGCGCTCGAGATCATCCGGGCGAACCTCGTCGCGCTGGGCCTGCCGTTGCGCTCGATCGAGCTCGAATATGGACCGAGCCAGTGCGAATTCGTGCTGCAGCCGGGCATCGGGCTGGCGCCTGCGGATACGATGGTGCTGTTCCGCAGCGCCGTGAAGCAGATCTGCCAGCGCCACGGCTATCACGCCACCTTCATGTGCCGGCCGCGCATCCCCAACGTGATGTCGTCGGGCTGGCATCTGCACCAGTCGCTGGTGGCGCGCGACGGCAGCAACGCGTTCATGACGGAGGACGCCGAAGGTCTGTCCGCGCTCGGCCGCCACTACATGGCGGGTCTGCTCGCGCATGCGCGTGCCTCCGCGCTGTTTTCGACGCCGACGATCAACGGCTACCGGCGCTACCGCGCCTATTCGCTGGCGCCGGACCGCGCGATCTGGGGCCGCGACAACAGAGGCGTCATGATCCGCGTGCTCGGCGGCCCCGGCGATCGCGCCACCCGCCTGGAGAACCGCATCGGCGAGCCCGCCGCCAACCCCTATCTCTACATGGCTTCGCAGATATCAGCCGGCCTCGACGGCATCGACCGCGAGCTCGATCCGGGACCGTCGGCGGATGTGCCCTATGAGACCAAGGCGAGCCTGCTGCCGAAATCGTTGCGCGAGGCGGTCGATGCGCTGAAGGACGATGCGTTCTTCCGCCAGGCGTTCGGTTCGACCTTCATCGACTACTACACCTTCATCAAGAACGCCGAGCTCGAGCGCTTCCAGCAGGAGGTCTCCGACTGGGAGCAGCGCGAATATTTCGAGATGTTCTGACGGCGCGGTGGCCCCTCACACGCTGCGCGTCAGCCCGCCGTCGACGCGGATGTTCTGGCCGGTGATGTAGGCGGCACCCTCGGAGGCCAGGAAGGCGATGGTCGCGGCGATCTCCTCGGACTTGCCGTAGCGGCCCATCGGCACCGTCTTACGGCGCTCCTCCGTCGCCGGCAGGCTGTCGATCCAGCCCGGCAGCACGTTGTTCATGCGGATGTTGTCGGCCGCGTAGGTGTCGGTGAAGATCTTGGTGAAGGATGCGAGCCCGGCGCGGAACACCGCCGAGGTCGGGAACATCGAAGACGGTTCGAAGGTCCAGGCGGTCGAGATGTTGATGATCGCGCCGCCCTTATGCGCCTGCATGACCGGTGTCACCAGGCGTGTCGGGCGGATGACGTTCAGCAGATAGGTATCGAGGCCCGTGTGCCACTGCTCGTCGGTCAGCTCCAGGATCGGCGCTCGCGGGCCGTGGCCGGCGCTGTTGACGAGCACATCGATGCGGCCCCAGCGGTCCATCGCGCCGTCGACGAGGCGTTTCAGATCGTCGCTGGACGTGTTGGAGCCGGTGATGCCGAGGCCGCCGAGCTCGGCCGCCAGCGCCTCGCCCTTGCCCGACGACGACAGGATCGCGACGTGGAACCCATCAGCGGCAAGCCGGCGCGCGGCCGCTGCGCCCATGCCGCTGCCGCCCGCGGTGACCAGTGCGACACGTTGTGTGGCCATGACGATGACTCCTGCCTTTCACGGATGACGACGGCGATCATGTAGCGCTGTTCTCCCGGTGGCGTCGAGCAAAACACAGGAACGCGCCGGTCGCCATGACGGCGAGCGACAGATCATCAACAAGCCGTATCGGCACCGATCTGATCCGGCGCGTTGCTTGACCGGCGGCTGCAACGCGCCGAAAATCGGAAACAGGCCGGTGCAACGGGAACGCGCCACCGCGTGGATCCGTTGAGACCGGACAGCAGGGAGGCACGATGCGCCACGTGACGACGCAGACACCGGCCGATACGCCGGTCGTTCAGGTTCGCGGCGCGTCGCGCGAGCCCGGCGTGGTCGCGGCGAGCGCCTATGCCGATGGCCGCCGCGTCGCCGACGTCGCGATCGAGGAGGCCGGCGCCTGGAGCAGGCGGCCGGGCCATGTGGTGTGGATCGGGCTGCATGAGCCTGATGCGGCGCTGCTGCAGCGCGTCGCGGATCAGTTCGGGCTGCACGAGCTCGCGATCGAGGATGCGTCGAAGGCGCATCAGCAGCCCAAGGTCGAGCGCTACGGCGACGCGCTGTTCGTCGTCGCCCGCACCGCGCAGCTCGTCAAGGAGCACATCGTGTTCGGCGAGACCCACATCTTTGTCGGCCCCGGCTTCGTGGTCTCGGTGCGCCACGGCGCCTCGACCTCCTATGGCGCGGTGCGCGAGCGCTGCGAGAGCTGTCCGGGCTCGCTCGCCAAGGGGGAGGACTACATCCTCTATGCGATCCTCGATTTCATCGTCGACAACTACCGGCCGGTGACCGAGAGCATCATGGCCGAGGTCGAGACGCTGGAGGAGGTCGTGCTGCAGCGGCCGCTGGCGCGCCACGAGGTCGACCTTCTGTATCGCCTGCGGCGCGACCTGCTGCGGCTGCGCCGCGCCGTCGGCCCCGTGGTCGACGTCTGCAAGCGGCTCGAGCATGTCGACAACGTCGCGATCGACGCCGAGATGGCGCCGCTGTTTCGCGACGTGCTCGACCACGCCAAGCGCGCCGAGGAGGATGCGGATTCCCTGCGCGAGATCCTCGCCTTCGTGTTCGAGGCCAGCATGATGGCCGGCCAGGCGCAGCAGACCGACATCGCCCGTCGGCTCACGGCCTGGGCCGCGATCCTCGCGGTGCCGACGGCCGTCGCCGGCATCTACGGCATGAACTTCGAGCACATGCCGGAGCTGAAATGGCAATACGGCTACTACGCCGTGCTGGGCTTCATCGCCACCGTGTGCAGCGTGCTGTACTGGCAGTTCCACCGGCGCGGATGGCTGTGAGGGGAGGGGCCGTCGGTCCCTGCTCGCGAAGCGGGTTCAGCCACTTGCGAGCGGCGCGAAGGCGTTGCTCCAAATCCCCTGCGCCCAAGCGAGGCGCGGTGCCAGGGCGCCGAGTGCGGTGGCGCCGCGACCGCCGGGCACGACGTGGCGCGTGTGGCATCGAAATCGTTTGCCGTTGAGGAGGCAAGGCGTGCCATGGCGCAGCGGTCACGCCGCGGCGGATCGCCCCTGGTGCGCGGACCACCACGCGGCGATCGCGTCCGTCAGTTCGTCCCAGATCGCGGTCGGCAGGTCGGGCACGGCGACGCGCACGCTGTAGCGATCCGTGGTGGCGTCGTGAAACCATTCCGTCGCAGCGAAATCGAAGCCGAAGCTGCCGGCGTGGCGGATCGGCAGCCCGGCGCGCCGGAGATCGTCGCTCATGGCGGTTGCGGCTTGCCGCGCGGTGGCCTCGTCGAGCGGCGCGCGGCCGGCGAGCGTGACGTAGAGCCCGTGCGCGAAGTCGAGCTCCGCGGTCAGGCCGTGCAGCGCGGTCGCGAATTGACGCCGCGCGCGCCGGCTGTTGCGCAGGATGGCGGCGACGCGCCGCGCGGTCAGTTCGCGATAGGCGGGCAGGCCGACATAAGGCGGGAAATGCGCCGGCAGCGCCGCGCCGCCGAGCAGCCTGACGGCGTTGCGCGTCTCGTCCGGCAGCGTCTGAAGCACAACGCGGCCCGCGGCGCCGGCCTTGCTCCAATCGATGAAGGCGACCGAGCCGAGCCGGCCATATTCAGCGCCGAGCGAGTCGAGCTTGGTATGGCTGCGCACCATCACGACCGGCACGTCCCAGCGTCGCGCCCAGGCCAGCACGCGGCGAACGCGGCCGGAGCCATTGGCAAAGCAGGTGGTGTCGAAGATCAGGAGATCGATCGCCGGACGGTCGCAATTCAGCACGGCCTCGAAGCGCGGCGCGGTCGCGCTGGAATCGATCAGCAGCAGCCGCGGCGCCGGCGCGGGCTGCGCCAGCGCGGCGGCAAGGTCACGGGTCAGCGTCACCGGGCGCAGGTGCCGCGCATGCGCCGCGACCAGCTCCTGCGTCTCGCCATAGGAACCCGGCAGCATCAGCAGGTTCGCCGTACCGAGAACGGGGCGGGTCGCCAGCAGCAGTGCCGCGATCGCCGCCATGCCGGAGATGGTGTAGATGGTGTCATGACGGCTCTCGCCCGCCGCATAGAACGACGGCCCGCGCACGTCGAGATCGGCGCGCTGATAGTCGTAGCTGAAGGCGAACGGTCCGGCGCGATGATCGTCCGCATCCGCCCAGGCCGTCTCTGTCGCGGTCCAGTCGCTGAGCGCGTGCTCGGCCTTCAGCGCGGCCGTGAGCTGAAACTTGCGCCGGACGGCCTCCATCACGGAGCGTGGCGCCGGCAGCGCATGCGGTCTCCGCAGGCAGCAATTCAGGAGCTGCAGCTCCTGATGCTTGCGGGCGAGATAGGCTTCGATCGTCTCCATCGGGCTCTTCACGGGTGATGCTGGCGGCCGGGATGCAACGCGCAGGGATTGCGATGGGTCCAACGGAGTGCGGCAATGCCGCGCGGTTTGCTGTAGTCTGGCCGGACAAGGAGGAGATGAATGGGCAGGGAACTCGAAGGCAAGGTGGCGGCGGTCACCGGCGCGGCGTCGGGCATCGGCCTCGCCAGCAGCGCGGCGATGCTGGCCGCCGGCGCGCGCGTCGTCATGATCGATCGCGACGCCGCGGCGCTGGCGAGCCTGCGCGAGCGGCACGGCGAGGCCGTGATCCCCGTGGTGATCGACCTGCTCGATCCCACGGATTGCGCCACCCTGCTGCCGCGCGTCCTCGATGCGGCCGGCCGGCTCGACATCCTTCACGCCAATGCCGGCAGCTATCTCGGCGGCGATCTCGTCGACGCCAGGACGGACGCGATCGACCGCATGCTGAACCTCAACGTCAACGTCGTGATGAAGAACGTACGCGACGTGCTCCCGCACATGATCGCGCGCGGCTCGGGCGACATCATCGTCACCAGCTCGCTCGCCGCCCATTACCCGACGCCGTGGGAGCCGGTCTATGCGTCGTCGAAATGGGCGATCGACTGCTTCGTGCAGACGGTGCGCCGCCAGGTGTTCAAGCACGGCATCCGCGTCGGCGCGATCTCGCCAGGCCCGGTGATCACCGCGCTGATCGCCGACTGGCCGGCCGAGAAGCTGAAGGAGGCACGCGAGTCCGGCAGCCTGCTGGAGCCCTCAGAGGTCGCCGAGGTGATCATGTTCATGCTGACCCGTCCGCGCGGCATGACCATCCGCGACGTCGTGATGCTGCCGACGAATTTTGATTTGTAGGGCAGCCGGGTTTTCCTGAGCTGGAATCGGCCCTAAGTCGTCGCCGCGCGTCAGGACATTCTTCAAGCGGCACGGGATGTCCTGTCCGGGTGCCATGTCTCCGATCCAGGGCGCGCGACGACCCCGTGGAACTACGGGGATCGAATTAAGCGCAACCTTAATCATAAGGAACCTAGCGTGAGCCCGCGCAATCCGGGGGCAATAATGAAGATCGGCCGACTTTTCGCAATTTCCATGCTGTCGGTGACGGCTTTGGCCGTCCTCCCTGCTGCTCAAGTCGTGATCGAGCAGGTCAGGGCTGTCAGCGACAAGGCCGAGGCGATCAAGACGGTCGAGGCGTTCGGCGCCGTGCTGCTCTACGCGCAGGACGTGGTCGGCCATCGCGCTCCCTACATCACGCCGATCTTCCAGGATACTCCCGCCACGCCCGCGCAGCTCGAAGGCGTGCGCAAGATCAGGCAGTCCGCCGACGCATCCTTCGCCAGGGCGCGCGCGCAGCTGGCGAACGTCTCCAACGGCGAGGCGATCACGCGCAGCCTGGACCAGGCCTCGTCCAAGCTGAACGAGATCCTCGCCAAGGTGGACCCCGCGCTGACCGCGCCGCTGAACGCGCGCGATCCGGCCGTCATCAAGAGCTTTCTCCCCGGGGTCACCCAGGTCGCCCTGGCAATCGAGCCGATCCTGAACCAGCTGCAGAACCGCATCGCCAATGCCGACGCGTCGCTGACGACGCTGCTCGACGTCGCCCGCACCGCGCAGGACCTGCGCGTGACCGCCGGTGGTCGTGCCGCCGCGCTGTCGCCGGCGCTCAGCGCCCGCCGCGCCGTGGCACCGGCCGAGAAGGCGGCGATGGACCGCGCCCAGGGCCGCACCGAAGCCGACCGCGAGCGCCTGGACGCCGGCATCGACCAGCTCGGCAATCCGGAGCGGCTGCTCACGGCGTTCAAGGAGGCCCGTGACGCCTATTTCGGGCGCGCCGTTCCGATCGTCGACAAGGACATCGCAGCCGGGCTCGGCGATCTCAACTACGCACTCACCGCCGACAGCCTGGCCGAGGCGGTCGTCCCGGCCGTGCAGAAGTTCTTCGTCGTGCGCGACGCCGCGATCGCCGAGGCCCGCGAACGCGCCGTCGCGGCGCGCGATGCAGCCTATCTGATGCTCGCGCTGGCGACGGCGGTGGTCGCGGCCCTCGCCGGCATTCTCGTGTTCGTCACCATGCTGCTGCGCCGCCGCGTGATCAACCCGATCGTGAACCTGACCGGCCTGATCGGCGAGATGGCGGCCGGCCATGACGACGTGGCGATCCCGACGATCAATCGCGACGACGAGATCGCCGCGATGACCGGCTCGCTGCAGACCTTCAAGGAGGCGCTGCTGGAGAAGAAGCGCGCCGAGCAGGCGGCCGCGGCCGACGCGCAGGCCAAGATCGAGCGCGGCCAGCGTGTCGAGCGCTTCACGCGCGAGTTCGAGATGGCGATCGGCGAGGTCGTCGGCATCGTGTCATCGGCGTCGGCCGATCTGGAGCGCTCCGCCGCCACGCTGACGACGACCGCCGGCCGCTCGCTGGAGCTCGCCACCGTGGTGACCTCGGCCTCCGAGGAGGCCTCGACCAACGTGCATTCGGTCGCCGCGGCCGCCGAGGAGATGAGCTCGTCGGTCAACGAGATCAGCCGCCAGGTGCAGGATTCCGCGCGCATCGCCAACGAGGCGCTGGCGCAGGCGCGCAAGACCAACGACAACGTCGCGGAGCTCGCAAAGGCCGCGGCGCGGATCGGCGACGTCGTCGAGCTGATCAACGCGATCGCCGGGCAGACCAACCTGCTCGCGCTCAACGCCACCATCGAGGCCGCCCGCGCCGGTGAGGCCGGCCGCGGCTTCGCGGTGGTCGCCTCCGAGGTCAAGGCGCTCGCCGAACAGACCGCCAAGGCCACCGGCGAGATCGGCCAGCAGATCGGCGGCATTCAGGCCGCGACCCAGGAGTCGGTCGGCTCGATCAAGGAGATCGGCGAGACCATCGCCCGGATGTCGGAGATCGCGTCCGCCATCGCTTCCGCCGTCGAGGAGCAGAGCTCGGCGACGCGCGAGATCTCGCGCAACGTCCAGCAGGCGGCGCACGGCACCCAGCAGGTGTCGGCGAACATCGCCAGCGTCCGGCATGGCGCCGACGAGACCGGCTCGGCCTCCTCGCAGGTGCTGTCCGCCGCGAAGTCGCTGTCCGGCCAGAGCAGCCGCCTCCGCGACGAGGTCAGCCGCTTCCTCGACTCGGTGCGCGCGGCGTGAGGGTGCATTATGCGTGGCCTCGACGAGGGCCGCGCATCGCCACCCGATCGCAGCAGCTATAGCCCGCATGAGCGCAAGCGACATGCGGGGCCAGCCCCCTCAGATATCGGTGCCGCTCATCCGGGCTACAGCTACTCAGATCTGCGCTGCTGCCGATGCTCCGCGATCGGACCGATCGCGCCCTTTGTTCTTCTCGGCTGCCCCGTTCTCCCGCGAACGCGGGAATCCATAACCCCAGGCGGATGTTAGCTTGCGAGACACGTTCAACTGAAGTGGACCCCACGCACGGGACCATGGATCGCCGAAAATTAAGGTGTGATCGCGCCTGCCCTGTCGTTCAAATCAAGCAGCTTCCTGCTGCTGCGTCTGGGCCTGCTGTGGGTATGTGGGCAACGCGTTTGCGTTGTCCAAGCGAAGCGGCATATCCACAGTCTGGGCCGCCTCGATCACATCCATGCCGGCGCGCCATGCCGCCATGGGAAACTGATTGTTCATCGCCTGGTGCGGGCGGCGATGATTATAAAAGGTCATCCATGAGCCGATGCCGTCTCGCGCTTCGCGCCCGTCAGCATAGGCTTTCAGATGCACTTCCTCATACTTGATCGAGCGCCACAATCGTTCGATGAAGATGTTGTCCATGAAACGGCCGCGTCCGTCCATCGAAATCGCAATGCCTGCAGCCTCCAGCCTGCCGGTGAAGGCTGAGCTGGTGAACTGCGCGCCCTGATCGGTGTTGAAGATCTTAGGCCGGCCGTGACGCGCCATCGCCTCGTCGAGCGCAGCGATGCAAAAGCCCGTATTCATCGTGTTCGACAAGCGCCACGCCAGCACCGCCCGGGTGGCCCAGTCGATGATCGCCACCAGATACAGGAACCCCTGCGCCATCGGAATGTAGGTGATGTCGGCCGCCCAGACGTGATTGGGCATCGGTGATGCTGACGCCGCGCAGCAGATAGGGATGGATCTTGTGGCCGGAGGCGGCCTTGCTGGTGCCGGGGCGCGGGACCAGCGCCAGTACCGTTAACGGACCGCCGGACAATGGTTGAAGTTTCCGATACAGGTGCTCTTTGAGTTTTGCTTCCAACCCTCTCCCTTTGAGGGGTTTCCAAGACATGTCTTGCAAGAAGTGGTCGACGTAGCGCCCTTGCAACCTAAGTTTTTGTAGCAGGTGCCCGCATGGACGGTCCAAGGAATGAAAACAATCGCGACTATTGCGGCGGCGGTGCAGATATTTCTCATCGTTTTTTCCCATTTGAAGCGGTGATGGTCTCGATCGAGCCGATAAGCGAAGGGCTCGACCAGCATTTCAGTCGTCAAAGCGGGCACGGCATTGGTAGCTACCAATGCTAACGCTGGAGACTTAAACTGACATCGGGGTCGCACCCCGTTTTCGCATTGGGAGAATCCCCCATGGGCCGCCCAGCTTCGCACGCGTCAACTTGCCGGACGCAGACGGGCATGGATCAAGGCGCCGGTGCGCCGTAAGGGTCGCCGAGCAGCACGCTGCGGATCGCCACCAGAAGGTCTTCTGTCATCTCCTGCTTGGCGACGTAGTCGTCGGTGCCGGATTCGAAAGCGCGGCGGACGTATTGCGGCGAATCATGCCTGCTCAATCCAGGTAGCGGCAGACGAACAAAGCGCGCGCGAACGTCTCTCACCAGATCCAAACCATTGCTATCGCCAAGGAACAGATCGACGATCCCTAGATCGGGTTTCGTGGCCGCGATGGCCACGAGCGCATCCCGTTGGGTGGCCGCCAAGGCACATACGACAAGACCGGGCTCAGCATTGATCAGCGCGGTCAGCCTGCGCCGCATCAGGGGTGACTGTCCACAATGAGCAGACGCCGCGTGCGCCGTGCTGATTGCGCAGTCCGCTTTAGCACCATGGCCCAGACCGCGTGTTCGGCCGTCGCGCTTGCCGGAGAGGGGCTGTGCCTGCTTGGTCGAGAAGTCATCGGCGGCATGGCAGACGTGTATGACACTAGCCGCGCACTTGGGCGAACTTTATGACTCAACCCAATCGGCCGATTGTAACCCATTGAGCCGCGCGTTGGGCAAGTTCAGCAGCCGATTCGATCGCCAGCTTATTCTTGATGTGCTCAAGATGGGATTCTACCGTTTTGACGCTGCGGTTCAGTAGACCAGCGATCTGCCGCGTGGTTCGGCCCTGACCAACGAGCCGAAATACCTGCAATTCCCGATCGCTCAGCGTGCGCACCGGCGAGGCGGTCTCGAGCGGTCGCGCGCCGACGCATCGTTCAGCCAGCCGCCGCTGCAGAGCCTCGCTCATGTAGGTCTCGCCTGCAAGCACCCGACGAATGGCAGCGATCACGGTCGATTCGAGCTGTTGTTTGGTGACATAGCCGAGGGCGCCGGCGCAAAGCGCGCGCTCGGCGAACACCTCTTCGTCGTACATCGAAAGCACCAGCGAGCGAACGCCGGGATGACGCGCTTTGATTTCCTTGACGAGATCTAGGCCGTCCTCGTCGCCGAGAGCAAGGTCTACGATCACCAGATCAGGGCGACTGATCGCGATGGTCTTGAGCGCGGCCACGCGCGTACCGACCGCGCCGTGAACGGCGAGGCCGTTTTCCGCCTCGATGAGGGCGATCAACCCGCGGCACAGCACGGGATGATCGTCGACGACAAGCAGCCTCTTCCGCACCGCGTCCGCGGCTTCAGCCAGGCAAGTGGGCATCGCCGATACTTTCCTGCCGTTCGTAATTCGATAACAGCGGAAACGCGCACGCAACCATGACGCCGCGACGGGCCTGCGGCTCCACAGTAAGAGAACCGCCGATCGCCCGCGCGCGGTAGTCCATGGTATAAAGCCCGATGCCGTCATGATCGCGCCATTTTTCGGGAAGCCCGACACCGTTGTCCCGGATGCTCAATAGTCCCGAGCCTGCAGTGCACGCCAGACGGATCTCGATTTCGTCGGCTCGGCCGTGGCTGACCGCATTGCGGACGGCTTCTTGGGCGATACGCACGAGGTGGCTCGTGGTTTCGCGGCCAAGATCGGGACAAGGGTTATCTTCCACAAACGCACAAAAGGCGCCATGAGCGGCGCTGACGTTGCGGGCGAGGCTCTCAAGGGAGCCGACAAGATCCGCGCTATTCAGACCGATCGAGCTGAGCCCACGAGCGAGGTCACGCGCCTCGCCGATGGTCTCGTTCAGCAATCGTACGAGTTCGGCCGCGGCCGCGGCGGGACCCGGTTGGCCGCTCGCCGCCAAACTTCGCCACAGCGCCGCAGCTAGCGCCGCTAAGCCGGCGAGCGATTGGCAGAGCCCGTCGTGGAGTTCACGCCCAATGCGCTGTCTCTCGCGAGAGGCAATCGCAAGAATTTCACGTTCAAGAATTTCTTGTTGCCCAATATCGCGAGTTATGGCTTCGATCTGCTCCCGTTGCATCGAAGACCAGCCAGGTTTTCTCGTGACTAAGATACACCCTTAGGATGTATCAGTAGTATGATCGAGTCAACTTCAAAGATCGATTTAAACCGCATAACTTTATGTACATTAAAGCTACGCGCCGCACCGTTGTAATTGTCGATCGGCAGGGCGTCGATGAAGCTCATCGCGTCGACGGAGAACACCGCGCCGCCATTCGCCGTCTTTCCCGACGCTAGCATGAGTCAGTGGACGCTGAGCCTTGCAGCTTCCATACGCATGAAATGTGGACGTGAGGTGAAGGTCTCACAGGCGTTGAATAGCGGGCAGCGGGTTTATCCTCATTCATGATTGATCGCCTCGGCAACTCTGTTGAGGCAATCTCATGACAGGCAAGATCAAACCAATCTCGATCTGTCTCGCGGGCGCCCGACCGCAAGGTACGACCGCCGTGCTTCCACGTCAGTTGCGCGAAACGGAAATGCAACGCCAGCGGTCGCCACGCCTCCATTAGACGTCCGTGTAGCAGCCAGTCCCCCGGCTTCCGTCGGGTTTGGTGAAGTGCGTGCGTGCATTCACGACACCGATGTCTCCAAGGACCCTGATCTGGATGTCGCTGCCGGAAATCTCGGTGACCGGCGACTTCCGGGCGACTTGCCGCAGGAAGCCGGCGCGGTCGAGGACGGTCCCGTCCGGGGATTACGGTGACGCTGGGATTACGGTGACGCTGCACCAAACAAAGCCCCCTCCGCCGCCCGTATCCCAGCTCTGCTGAAACTGCCCGTCGTGCCACTCTGCCGCACCCATTCCCCTTGTGCCGTCGGGCAAATCACCTGCACATTTCCGGCCGTCCCGTGCTCATCGAAGAGGGGCGTTCGCGAGTCGTCACGAGCGTTGGGTGTGGGATGCGATGGCCGGGTCGGAGTTGCAGCGCGCATTCGCGAGCGGACGAACAACTTCGATACGGACGGTGAAGTCGCGTGGTCCCGACCTCCCGATGCTGAGGTCAAGCTCGCTGATGTGCGTCAGTGCATCGCGGGTGATGGGGGCAACAAAGCCCGGTCCCCAGGGAGAGCGCGTATAAGTCGTAAAGCCATTGCGCAGGGAGGGCCGGGTGTGTTCGGCCAGACCTCTGGTGACTGCCGCCACCATTCTTTTTCTGCAGGCGGGCCACGGGCGCGGCCAGCGCCCGGCCTTCCCTGCGCCCTCGATTTCCGGAGAGGGCGGTGCTGCAGCAGAGCTCGGACGCAAATTGCGCCGCGAGGCCGACGACGTGCATCTGCGCGTGGCCTGTGGTCCCGAGGCGTCGCCGAAGATCATGTTTGGGGAAGAATGCCCTGGTGCTGCCGGACAGGATTGAACTGTCGACCTCTCCCTTACCAAGGGAGTGCTCTACCACTGAGCTACGGCAGCAAAGGGACTGGCGGGGACCGGCCCGAAAGCCGCGACCGAACGCGGGCGGTTCTTGCCACAAGGTCCCCGCCTGCGCAAGCGCGGCTCGCCCGGTTTTCCGGGAAAGACGTCAGCGTGATGTATCGAAACGGAGCGAAAGACCTCCGAATCGGAGCGAAATCGCCCGTTCGCGGCGGATTTTCGCGGTTGGTCGCCCTTGGCGTCCCCAATGCCCGGGGCGCGGCGGCAACTCCCCATCCGGGCAGGCGACGGCCGGCCGGGCGGAACCTAGCGTCTGCGTCGCCAACGCCTCTTGGCTTTCGCACCTGCGGCCCCAATTGTGCCTCTGGTATGGGGTGACCGGGGGAAGGGATGACGGATAAGACCGGGAAGGCGGCGCCGAAGGGTGCGCGCGAGGAGCGGCTGAAGCAGGCGCTGCGCGAGAACCTGAAGCGGCGCAAGGCGCAGAGCCGCGAGCGCAGCCAGGCGGTGACGGTCGAGAAGGACGGCTTGGACGAGGCCGCTGCCGACGGCCGGGACGATTCGAAGCATTGAGCAGATGGCAGGCGGGGTGGGCGTGATGGCAGCGGATGAAGGGATGACGGCGGATGCGGCGGCACAACGGGCGGAGCTCGCGAAGACGCTGCCGCGCTTCGACCAGACTTTTCCGGAGCTGACGCCCCAGGAGATCGCGCGCCTGCGCGGCTTCGGCGAGATCCAGACCTATCGTGACGGCGAGCTGCTGTTCGAGACCGGCAAGCCCGGCCCCGGCATGTTCGTCATCCTCAAAGGCCATGTCGCGATCACCCAGCGTGACGGCCTCGGTCACGTCACCCCGGTGATCGACCAGGGGCCAGGGCAGTTTCTGGCCGAGATCGCCCAGCTCTCCGGCCGCGTCGCGCTGGTCGATGGCCATGCCGAGGGCGACGTCGAGGTCATCCTGATTCGCCCCGAACGGTTGCGCGCGCTGTTGATCGCCGAGGCCGAGCTCGGTGAGCGCATCATGCGGGCGCTGATCCTGCGCCGTGTGAATCTCATTCAGGGCGGCGCCGGCGGCCCGGTCATGATCGGGCCGCCGCAATCGGCGGCGATCGCGCGGCTGCAGAGCTTCCTCACCCGCAACGGCTTTCCGCACCATCTGCTCGATCCCGCCGTCGATCACGACGCCGCCGACCTGATCGCGCGCTATTCGCCGACCCCGGCCGAGCTGCCGCTGGTGGTGGTGTCCGACGGCAGCGTGCTGCGCAATCCCAGCGAGACCGAGCTGGCGCGTGCCGTCGGGATGATCGGCGGGCCGCGCGGCGAGAAGATCTACGATGTCGCGGTCGTCGGCTGCGGGCCGGCGGGCCTTGCCACGGCGGTGTATGGCGCCTCCGAAGGTCTTTCCGTCGCGGTGCTGGACTCGCGTGCGTTCGGCGGCCAGGCCGGCGCCAGCGCGCGCATCGAGAACTATTTCGGCTTCCCGACCGGCATCACCGGCCTCGCGCTGACCGCGCGCGCCTTCAACCAGGCGCAGAAGTTCGGCGCCGAGATCATGATCCCGGTGTCGGTCAATGCGCTCGACTGCGAGCGCAAGGCCGGCGCCTTCGTGCTGGCGCTCGAGGGCGGCGACGAGGTGCGGGCGCGCTCGGTGGTGGTCGCCAGCGGCGCGCGCTATCGCCGGCCTGATCTTGCCCGGCTCAAGGAGTTCGAGGGGCGCGGCGTGTGGTACTGGGCCTCGCCGATCGAGGCGCGGCTGTGCGCGGGGCAGGAGGTCGCCCTCGTCGGCGGCGGCAATTCCGCGGGGCAGGCCGCGGTGTTTCTGTCGGGGCACGTCAAGAAGGTGCGGATGATCATCCGTGGCGGCGGGTTGGCCGCGTCGATGTCGCGCTATCTCATCGAGCGCATCGAGGCGACGCCGAACATCGAGCTGTTGTTCAACACCGAGGTCGTCGCGCTCGATGGCGGGGCCGACACCGGCCTCGAACGCATCACCTTGAAGAGCCGGCTGTCCGGCGAAGAGACGCCGGCCGACATCAGCAATCTGTTTCTGTTCGTCGGCGCCGATCCCGCCACCGGCTGGCTCGACGGCTGCGGCATCACGCTCGACCGTGCCGGCTTCGTCGTCACCGGCGCGCAGTCGGAGCAGAATGCCGGGCGGATGGTGTCGCCGCTCGAGACCTCGGTGCCCGGCGTCTATGCGGTCGGCGACGTCCGCTCCGGCTCGGTCAAGCGCGTCGGCGGTGCGATCGGCGAGGGGGCCCAGGTCGTCGCCGCGCTGCACGGGTTTCTGGCCGATGCGCTGGTCCCGCCGGTCTGATTCGCGCCTTTCCGCCGCGGGGGCCGTACCGTCAGGGGATGAATTCCCGGCGGCTGCGACCTGCCGTTGCGAACTCATCAAATCGCCGTAATGTCGGTCCTGTTGCGCCGACCTTAGCCCAATTTCCCGGCCAGCCCAGCAGGACCAGCATGGATCGCATTCGCATCGTCGGCGGCAACCCGCTTCACGGCATCATCCCGATTTCGGGCGCGAAGAACGCTGCGCTGCCGCTGATGATCGCGGGTCTTTTGACGCCGGAGACGCTGATCCTGGACAACGTCCCCCGCCTCGCCGACGTCGCGCAGCTGCAGCGCATCCTCGGCAATCACGGCGTGGACATCATGGCCGTCGGCAAGCGTCCCGGTGACGGCCAGTATCAGGGCCAGACGCTGCAGATCTCGGCGGCCAACATCATCGACACCACGGCGCCCTATGAACTGGTGTCGCGGATGCGCGCCAGCTTCTGGGTGATCGCGCCGCTGCTCGCGCGCATGCACGAGGCGCGGGTGTCGTTGCCGGGCGGCTGCGCCATCGGCACGCGGCCGGTCGACCTCCTGATCATGGCACTGGAAAAGCTCGGCGCCAGCATCGAGATCGATGCCGGCTATGTCGTCGCCAAGGCGCCGGGCGGCCTGCGCGGCGGCACGATCGATTTTCCCAAGGTCACCGTCGGCGGCACCCATGTCGCGGTCATGGCCGCGAGCCTCGCCAAGGGCGCGACCGTCATCACCAACGCCGCCTGCGAGCCGGAGATCACCGATCTCGCCGACTGCCTCAACAAGATGGGCGCGCGCATCACCGGCGCCGGCACGCCACGCATCGAGATCGAGGGCGTGGCGTCGCTGCACGGCGCGCGTCACACCGTGCTGCCCGACCGCATCGAGGCCGGCACCTATGCGATCGCCGCGGCGATGACCGGCGGCGATGTCCGGCTCGCCGGCGCGCGGCCGGAGCTGTTGCAGTCCGCGCTCGACGTGCTGACCGAGGCCGGCGCCGAGATCTCGAGCGACGCCGAGGGCATCCGTGTCGTCAGAAACGGCCACGGCATCCGCCCGGTGCAGGTGACGACCGCGCCGTTCCCCGGTTTTCCGACCGACCTGCAGGCCCAGCTGATGGCGCTGATGGTCTGCGCGCAGGGCGCCTCGGCAATCACCGAGACCATCTTCGAGAACCGATTCATGCATGTGCAGGAACTCGCACGGTTCGGCGCGCGTATCAGTCTCGACGGCGAGACCGCGCGGATCGAGGGCACCTCTCATTTGCGCGGCGCGCCCGTGATGGCGACCGATCTGCGCGCCTCGGTGTCGCTGGTCATTGCCGGGCTTGCTGCGGAAGGCGAAACCATGATCAATCGCGTCTACCATCTCGATCGCGGCTTCGAGCGGCTGGAGGACAAGCTGAAGGCCTGCGGCGCCACGATCGAGCGCATCCGCGAGTGAAGGCGCTGCCAAGAGGATGAGACCGTGACCGACCGGCTCAAACTGATCGCGCTCGATGCCGACGATCTCGCCGTCATCTCCGCCCATGTACAGGACGCGCGGGTGCAGGCGGCCGACATCATCTGGCGCCAGGCCGAGAAGCGGCTGGTGATCGGCATGAACCGGCTCGACTGGGATCAGGCCCTGCATGGTGAGAGCGAGCCGCGCCGGCTGCTCGCGGCGTTGCGGTTCGACCGGGTGCTGGCCTGCAAGTCGCGCCGCATCGACCTCGCCGCGCCTGACGCCGTGCTGGAGCTGATCGGCATCGAATTCCATGCCGGCGCCGAGCCGCCCGCCGGCAGCGCGCTGCTGCTGTTCTCCCATGGCGGCGCATTACGGCTCGATGTCGAATGTCTGGAATGCGAGCTGACCGATCTTGGCGAGGACGATCTCGGCACCAGCGATATCGATGGCGGTCCGCCGCTGACCGGGTAGGCGCCGGTTCAAAGGGTTGACGGCCCCGCGCTGCCGCGCCATTGAGCAGGGGGTCGGGGGCAGCCACCCCTTCGGAAAGTGCCAGAGATGCCCATTCGCCTGTCCCGCGCCAGCACCGATTTCGACACTCAGTTTCGGCAGTTTCTCGCCGCCAAGCGCGAGACCTCCGCCGACGTCGAAGCCGCCGCCCGCGCCATCGTCGACGACGTCGCCCGGCGCGGCGATGCGGCGCTGCTCGAGGCGACGCGCAAGTTCGACCGGCTGGAGCTCGATGCCTCCTCGCTGCGCGTGACGGCCGCCGAGATCGAGGCCGCCTTCAAGGCCTGTGACGCCGCGACCTTGGATGCGCTGAAATTCGCCCGCGGCCGCATCGAGGCCTTTCATCTCAAGCAGCTGCCGGCCGACCAGCGCTTCACCGACGAAGCCGGCGTCGAGCTCGGCTGGTGCTGGAGCGCGATCGAATCCGCCGGTCTCTACGTCCCCGGCGGCACCGCGGCCTATCCGTCCTCGGTGCTGATGAATGCCATTCCCGCCAAGGTCGCCGGCGTCGACCGGCTCGTGATGGTGGTGCCGACGCCGGACGGCAAGCTCAATCCGCTGGTGCTGGCCGCCGCCCATCTCGGCGGCGTCTCCGAGATCTACCGCGTCGGCGGCGCCCAGGCCGTGGCCGCGCTGGCGCATGGCACCGCGACGATCGCCCCGGTCGCCAAGATCGTCGGCCCGGGCAACGCCTATGTCGCCGCCGCCAAGCGGCTGGTGTTCGGCAAGGTCGGCATCGACATGATCGCCGGCCCCTCCGAGGTGCTGGTCATCGCCGACGACAGCGGCAATGCCGACTGGATCGCCGCCGATCTGCTCGCCCAGGCCGAGCATGACGCCAGCGCGCAATCGATCCTGATCACCGACAGCCGCCGCCTGGCCGATGATGTCGCCCGCGCCGTCGAGGGCCAGCTCAAGACCCTGCCGCGTGCCGCGATCGCCGGCGCGTCGTGGGCCGATTTCGGCGCCATCATCGAGGTGGATTATCTCGACCAGGCCGTGCCGCTGGCGGACGCCATCGCCGCCGAGCATCTGGAGATCATGACGGCCGATCCCGACGCGTTCGCGGCCCGTGTCCGCAATGCCGGCGCCATCTTCCTGGGCGCGCACACGCCGGAGGCGATCGGCGACTATGTCGGCGGCTCCAATCACGTGCTGCCGACCGCGCGCTCGGCGCGGTTCTCCTCAGGTCTCGGTGTGCTCGACTTCATGAAGCGCACGTCGCTGTTGAAATGCGGTCCCGAGCAGTTGCGCGCGCTGGGGCCAGCGGCAATGACTCTGGGCAAGGCCGAGGGTCTCGACGCCCATTCACGCTCCGTGGGAATACGCCTCAATCTGCCATGACCCAGCACCCGCCAGGCGACGACCGGACCAATCGCATCGTGGCGGTGACGCTCGACGAGGAGTCGATCGGCCGCTCCGGTCCGGACATCGAGCATGAGCGGGCGATCGCGATCTACGACCTGGTCGAGGAGAACCTGTTCGCGCCCGAAGGCGCCGACGGCGCCGGTCCCTTCACCCTGCATCTCGGTATCACCGCCAACCGGCTGATGTTCGACATCCGCAAGGAGGACGGCACGCCGGTGGTGACGCATCTGTTGTCGCTGTCGCCGTTCCGGCGGATCGTGAAGGACTACTTCATGATCTGCGACAGCTACTACCAGGCGATCCGCACCGCGACCCCCGACAAGATCGAGGCCATCGACATGGGCCGGCGCGGCATCCACGACGAGGGCTCGCGCACCTTGCAGGAGCGGCTGAAGGGCAAGGTGCGGGTCGATTTCGAGACCTCGCGCCGGCTGTTCACTTTGATCACGGTGCTGCACTGGAAGGGCGAGGGCCAGTGATGCCGCGGGCCGCCACGCGCGCGTCCCAGCTTTCGGCCAAGGGCGCCTAGGCGCATGGCCGAGGGGCCGCCGCGCGCGCGCCAGCCGCAGGCGGTGCTGTTCGCCTGCGGCCAGAACAGCGTGCGCTCGCCGATGGCCGAGAGCCTGCTGCGCCAGATGTATCCGCAGGCGCTCTATGTCCGCTCCGCCGGCGTCAAGAAGGGTGAGCTCGACCCGTTCGCGGTGTCTGTCATGGCCGAGCTCGGCCAGGACATCTCGCAGCACAAGCCGACCACCTTCGAGGAGCTCGAGGACTGGGAGGGGCTGAATTTCGACCTCATCATCACCCTCTCGCCCGAGGCCCATCACAAGGCCCTGGAGCTGACCCGCACCATCGCCGCCGACGTCGAATACTGGCCGACGCCCGACCCGACCGGCACCGACGGCAATCGCGAGCAGAAGCTCGCGGCCTATCGCGAGGTCTGCGACGGGCTGTTCACGCGGATCCGCAAGCGTTTCGGCAAGCCCGGTCCGGCGGGCCTGTAGGTTCCCGGTTCCACCGCAGGTGTCATCGAACCGAAATACCAACGTCGTCCCCCGCTCAAATTCGCGCCGTAGAGCAGGCCCGTCGCAGCCTTGTCGCAGCCTTCGGGTTGTGGAATGACAGCCCTTCCGATAGGTTCCGCGCGCACGCCCCGCCGCTTCCGAATCCCCCAGCGAAATCAGCATGCTCGGCCGTCCCAAAATCGTTCTTGCATCCGGCTCGCCGCGGCGTCTGGCGCTGCTCAACCAGGCCGGCATCGAGCCCGATGCGCTGCGCCCCGCCGACGTCGACGAGACGCCGAAGCGTGGCGAGCTGCCGCGCGCCTGCGCCAATCGGCTGGCCCGCGCCAAGGCCGATGCCGCGCTCAAATCCGTCCAGCTCGACGACGAGCTGCGCGGCGCCTTCATCATCTCCGCCGACACCGTGGTCGCGGTCGGTCGCCGCATCCTGCCGAAGGCCAATCTGGTCGACGAGGCCTCGCAGTGCCTGCGCCTCCTGTCCGGCCGCAACCACCGCGTCTACACCGCGATCACGCTGGTGACGCCGAAGGAGGCGTTCCGCCAGCGCCTGGTCGAGACCCGCGTCCGCTTCAAGCGGCTCAGCGAGGACGACATCCAGGCCTATATCGGCTCCGGCGAATGGCGGGGGAAGGCCGGCGGCTATGCCGTGCAGGGCATCGCCGGCTCGTTCGTGGTCAAGATGGTCGGCTCCTACACCAACGTCGTCGGCCTGCCGCTCTACGAGACCACGACGCTGCTCGCCGGCGAGGGTTTTCCGATCCGCTTCGGCTGGCTCAACACCGTCGGCGTCTGACGCCATCCTTGAGGAGGTGCATCGCGCGTCGCGGGCGCCTAGATAGCGGCCATGTCCCAAGAATCGACCCGTTCGACCAGCTCCCCATCCGCCGCCTCCGCCAAGCCCGCCGGCCGCTGTCCGATCTGCCGCCGGCCCGCAACCGCGGCCGTCCGCCCATTCTGCTCGCCGCGCTGCCGCGACGTCGACCTGCATCGCTGGCTCAGCGGCTCCTATGTCATCCCGGCCACCGAGGGCGACGAGGACGACGTCGAATAGGGCCGTGTTTTCATGGCTTTGCCCCAGCGCAGCCGGCCGTCCGGCGACGGTCCCGGGGCCTTCCGCGCAACTGCGAAAGGAATGTGAAAACTTCGCCTCAGGGCGGTAGACAGCGCCGCCCGCTCTGACTATAACCCGCCGGCTCGCCGGGCTTTTTTGCCCTTCACGAGACCTGCCCAGGTAGCTCAGTTGGTAGAGCATGCGACTGAAAATCGCAGTGTCGGTGGTTCGATTCCGCCCCTGGGCACCACGCTTCGCCGCTTTGCGGCTACGCGTGGCGCTTCCGAACTACGCTCCATGACCCGCAAAGCGGTGAAGCGTGCCCGGCGAAGCCACTTGGCGAAGCCGGGCGTTTGAGCCCCTTTGCTCGCGCCTGAGCCGCGCCCTCTGATCCCAATCAACCCTGTCAAACAGCCTGCCGCGCGTAGCAGCTCACGCCCATGCGCCCGCAACCTCGCGACCTTTCGGCCCGAGCTCTGTTGCAGTTGGCGTCCTCATCAGATGAGAGGGCGCAGGGAAGGCCGAGTGCCGACTGGCACCCATGGCCCCCGTGCGAAAGAAATGCACGGGGCAGGAACCACAGGCTCAGCCGGAAACAACCCGGCCTTCCCTGCGCGATGGGTTGAACGGCTGCTCCGTGCTCTCCCAGGGGACCGGGCTTGCTTGCCCCCGTCATCGGCATCGTCGCCGACCAAGACACCAGCGTCGGGGTGTCGGGACCACACGGCTTGACCGTCCGCGATACGACGTTCGTCCGCACCTCCATTGAGATGCTGCGTCGGCCCGCGGCCACCACTCCCCGCCGCAACGTCCCGTGACGATCGCGATACGCCCCTCTCAGTGCGGGCGGGATGGCGGGAAATGTGGAGGTGATTTGCCCGACGGCGCAAGGGGAATCAGCACGACGGGCAGTCTGTGCAGAGCTGGGATACGCTGGCCGACATACGAGTTGGCAGAAACAGCGCGAGCAGCTCGGAGACATCGCCATTGTTTGACGTATGTATCATTAAATGATACATACGTTGGCACATGATCAGAAGCTTCCGCGACAAGATCACCGAGGCTGTCTTCGACGGCGAGAACCCGAAGGGCTTTCCGTCGGATCTGTCAAAAGTGGCCCGCCGGAAGCTGCGTTACCTCAACGCTGCAGCCGATCTCCGCGACTTGCGATCGCCTCCGGGCAATCGGCTGGAGGCGCTGACGGGGGATCGTCAGGGGCAGCATTCGATTCGCATCAATGATCAATTTCGGGTGTGCTTCGTTTGGACGGCGGAAGGTCCGGCGGACGTCGAGGTCGTGGACTATCACTAAGAGGCACTGCAATGACCAAGAAGCTGAAACCCATGCATCCCGGTGAGGTTCTGCGGGAGGAGTTCCTCGATCCTCTCGGGATCTCCGCGGGCGCTCTCGCCAAGGTGTGTGGCCTGCCGCGGACACGAATCGAGCGGATCGCGAGCGAGCAGAACGGCATCACCGCCGACACCGCGCTTCGGCTCGCCAAGGCGCTCGACACGACGCCCGAGCTTTGGCTCAACCTGCAGACGGACTATGACGTCCAGATCGCGAAGCGCGACCTCGGCAAGACTCTCGACCGGATCGAGACGGTGAACAAGCCGCGAGCGGCGTGACCGGGCCACGGCCGCCGAGCGGTCGCGCACTGCGGCCCGGAGTTTCATGCAGCGTCACCGTAATGCGCAGCTTGAAACTCGCGAGAGCGCGGGTGCTATCAAAACGAAAATCAAAGACGCAATCTCACCCGAGCATCACGACACGCGAACTGACGAAGATGATTGAGGGAGTTTCGACCGTCACGATGTCAGCAATCAGGTCCAAGTTCAGGGCGGACCTCAAACGACCAAGAGAACGAGGCGTGCCGGTGTGCATGTAACGTCGAATTCGTTACCAAGTGTGCACTCCGGAATCACGGTGATTTCCTGAATGCCCTTCTTTTTTGTTGCATGCACGGCCACACTTTGGACACGGCTCTCCGCACCTTATCTCAGGAAACTCCTTCTTGGTTTGTTTCTTTGCAGTGGAGGCCTTCTTGGTAGCGGAGGTCTTCTTTGTAGCGAGGCCGCGTTTGACGTTCCTTTTGGTTGAATTCTTCATTTCAAATACTCTTCATTATTATCGTTGCAACTTTAAGTTCAATTTTGCATTCGCGTATTGATGTAGGTCAATATTTGTCGGGGCAGGGCTAGACGTCGATGTGATCTTTCTCACAGCCCGCCACGCGATGGCGCGTCAATGTCGTCCCATGTGGTCCTGGCACGCCGAACACGCGAGGTGATGACATGCGCTGGAGTGACTCAGCCAAGGGATTTGCGGTCGTTCTGGTGGTGACCGTCGCGGGGTACGTGTCCACGACCTATGTCGACCACCGGTTTGCCGCGCTTGACGCATCCGCGGATGCGACAACGAACCCGCCTCCGACATCCTCCGCTTGCGTCGGCGAAGATGGGCGCTGGCACAATTGGCCGTGGGCGAACGTGCCGATGCTCTCGCCGGCGTGTCGGCAGAATCGATAGCACGTGGCGGATGAGCGGAGCGTCATCCGCTATGCGGGATCATCGATGTCGGCCTGGACCGTCGGCCGCAAGCTCGATGAGCAACCCCTCGCCGATCAAGCTGGTTCACGGCAGGAACGAGCTTCCGCCAGGAATGAGCGCCGACGACTGTTGGCAAGCAGCGTAAGCTGGCGGATGACGCTTCGCTCATCCGCCCTACGAACTACGAACGGTCGGACTCTTTCTGACTCAAAGTCTCAGGCATCCCACGGCCGACCGCGAATCCGCCTTTGACTCCAGGTTGTCGAAGTGATCATCTTCTCCATTGACGGGAGAGGCGGGCTCCAGCCAATCACACGCACCCAGGGAGGCGATGATGAACGGCAACAACAACAAGCTCGTGGCGGAGGCGATCGGGACGTTCTGGCTGACATTCGGCGGTTGCGGCAGTGCGGTGATCGCGGCCGGCGTGCCGGATGTCGGGATCGGGATGCTCGGCGTGGCGCTGGCGTTCGGGCTCACCGTGGTGACCATGGCCTATGCGATCGGGCACATCTCGGGCTGCCATCTCAATCCGGCTGTCACCGTGGGACTGGCGTGTGGCGGGCGGTTCCCAACCGGGCTGATCGTGCCCTACATCATCGCGCAGGTGGTCGGCGCCATCGTTGGCGCGGCCGTGCTGTATGCGATCGCCAGCGGGGCGCCGGACTTCAGCACGGCGAGCGGCTTTGCCGCCAATGGCTATGCGGAGCATTCGCCCGGCAGATATGGGCTCGGGGCCTGCCTGCTCAGCGAGGTCGTGCTGACGATGATGTTCCTGTTCGTGATCATGGGCGCGACCCATGGCAAGGCGCCGGTGGGATTTGCGCCGCTGGCGATCGGGCTGGCGCTGACGCTCATTCACCTCATCAGCATCCACGTCACCAACACCTCGGTGAACCCGGCGCGCAGCACCGGGCCGGCGCTGTTCGTCGGCGGCTGGGCGCTGGCGCAGCTCTGGCTGTTCTGGGTGGCGCCGCTGCTCGGCGGCGCGGCCGGCGGCTTCATCTATCGCTGGCTGAGCCCGGAGCCGGCCGGCGAGGTGACCGGCGAGCGGACGGGGCAGGGCGCGGTCGCGAAAAGCGCCTAGGAGATCTCCTCACGCAGTTGGATCGGGCCGCGTCACGGCGTGGCCCGTTGCCGCGGTCGCGCCGCTCTTGATCGCCGCCGGCTCTGTTGGATAATGCGCGCCTTGTCAGCGTGCACGATTTTGCAGGTGTCGTGATGAGCCGGAGGAACAACGAGCCGCTGTCCGATCGGGTGGCGAGGGCGGCCGAGGCGCTGCTGGCCGAGGAGCATCATGTCAGCGTCGTCGACCTGTTCTGCGACCTCGGCTGGCTCGATGCGTCGCTGCTGGAGCAGTGGCGGCGCGGGCAGGTTGGGTCGCTGGAGGAGGTCACACGCTCCGGACTCCCGCGCATCAGGGAGGCGATGACGCATGTTCGTGCCTGGGCGCTCGCCAAGGGGCTGAGCCCGAGCGAGACCGCCTATGTCGCACAGACGCCAAGCCGGCAGCCGCTGCGGTTCAGCCGCAGCAATGATCCGGGACTCGAGGCGCTGTTTCGGACGCATTGGGTCTCCTCTCAGCTCTCCGAGAAGAAGTACGCGCGTGTTGCGGCGAAGGCTAGCCGGGCGCCGGAGCTGGTGGCGATCGCGCCGGCGCGGGACGGCTGGAGCTGTCATCGCTGCGGCGGGACCGGCGATGTCCTCATGATGGAGGATGGCGGTCCGGCGTGTCTCTCATGCGTCGGTCTCGGCGATCTCGTGTTTCTGCCCGCCGGCAACGCGCTGCTGTCGCGGAGGGCCAAGGCGAAGAGCAAACGCCATGCGGTCGTGGTGCGCTTCAGCCGGACGCGCGGGCGCTATGAGCGGCAGGGGCTGCTGGTGGAGCCAGGGGTGCTGGCCGAGCTGGGTCAGGACACCGCGTGAGCACGGCGCAGGACGCGCTGTCGGTCGTCTCCATGATCTCGCCGTGCTACGATGCTCGTCGTCCGCAGGGGCATCCGGTCCGCCCGCTCCGGCGTTCTGCAGCGACAGGTGAGGGCCGCAATGTTCGTCGACTTGCCCGGCCACTGGCCGCATGATCCGAAGCCGGAGCCGCCGAAGCGACGGCTGTCGCCGCGGCGTGAAAAGCTGCTGCTCGTGCTGATCGGCTTCAACATGATGCTGCTTATGGTCGCGCCTATTGGCGGTGCCACGCTGATCCACTGGCTAGTCGCCGTATTCTCGCGCTGACGCGGGAGACGCCGGGCTATCGAGGCCGGCCTACACCTTCATGTCGATCACGGTGCGGCTCATCTCGTCGCTCGCCTTCAGCACTTTCGCGTTCGCGGCGAAGCTGTATTTGGCGACGAGCTGGCTGATCATCTCCTGCGCGAGATCGACATTGGGCGCGGCGACGAGGCCATCCTTGTTGGCGAACGGCGCGGTGGGATCGTAGCTCGCGGACGTACCCGAGCTCGAACGCGCGATGGTCGTCTGCGTGCCGCCGCCGGCGACGTCGCTCTGCACCAGCTCGAGCGGGTCGTAGGCCTTCGGCGCGCCGGCCGGCAGCGTGCCGTCGGCATTGGGCAGCGCGCCCGTGCTCCTGGCATTGGCGACGTTCGAGGCGGACACCTCGAGCCGGCGCGAGGCGGCTTGCATGCCGGAGACTGCGATGGTGGCGGTGGGACTCATGGCGGCGCTTGCTGATGATGTGATGCGCCAGCTAAGCCCGCGGCGCACCAAGCAAGTGTCAAGACCGCCGATGAGACTCGAGCGTCCGGCTCAAGGTTTTGTTCACCATCACGAACTCAACGCGGCCGGCTCGGATCGTCGCGCAGCAGCGCCAAGGCGCTGGGCACATCCCCGGCTGCCGAGACGAGCACATATTCGCCGCGTGCCGCGTGGACGCCGCCGGTGACCACGACCGCCCGCTTCGGACAGAGGCCGAAGCAGCTCGTCGCGATGACGCGGGCGGGCTTCTCGCCTGCGCGGTTGCCGGGGCTGTCGTGGGATTCCAGCGCGTGCTTGAGGGCCTTCTTCAAGGCCTTGTTCAATGCTTTGGGGTCATCGCTGCGCTTCAGGCAATTGCGGCAGACGAACATCGGAGCGGCGCGGTGGGGGCGGACGAGAGAGGGGAGGGCCATGCTTCCGAGCTAAGCGGCCAGCCGAGCCGCCGCATCCCTCGGGGATGCGCAGCCGTCGTGCGCCGAGCGAGGATCCGCGACGCTGGGCGCAACCTGCCGAGATTGGGCTATTGCCCACGATCAGAGCATATGATCTGGTCTGGATGACCCTGCCGCGTTCCTCCTGGGGATGGTGGCGCGTCTCGGTTCCCGGCGCCGTGAGCGCCATGGCATAGTGCAGGCCGATCAGCGTCGGGTCGCGCTCGGCCGGGAAGACATGTTCTGAAAGGGAGGCCGGCTCGGCGTCATGGCGGGCGACAGCGACAAATCACGGCTCGACGATGCCGCTCGCGCCGGCTGGCTGTACTTCATCGCCGGCCATACCCAGGACGAGATCGCCCGGATGCTGCAGGTGTCGCGCGCCTCGGCGCAGCGGCTGGTGTCGCTGTGCCTCGCCGAGCGGCTGATCACGTTCCGGCTCGAGCATCCGATCGCCTCGTGCATGGCGCTGGCCGCGCAGCTCAAGGAGCGCTTCGCGCTGGTGCACTGCGAGGTGGTCCCGACCGATCCGGCCGCGCCGGCCGGCGCGGCGGGGATCGCCGAACGCTGCGCCAACCTGCTGGAGACGACGCTGCGCGCCGAGACGCCGGTCATCATCGCGCTCGGCACGGGCCGGGCGGTGCGCGCCGCGGTCGAGCGCGTCTCGCCGGTCGACCGGCCCGAGCACCAGATCGTCTCGCTGGTCGGCAACATCCTGGCCGACGGCTCCGCCAGCTTCTTCGACACCGTCGGCCGGCTCGCCGACCGCACCGGCGCGCGGCACTATCCGATGCCGCTGCCGTTCCTGATGGGCACCGAGGACGAGCGCGACCGCATGGTCCGGCTCGATGCCATCGCCAAGGTCAAGGCGGTCGCCGACAAGGCCGACCTCAAGCTGGTCGGCATCGGCCAGATGGACCAGAAGGCGCAGATGCATGTCGACGGCTTCGTCACCCGCGACGAGCTCACCGAGATGATGCGGCTCGGGGCCATCGGCGAGATCACCGGGTGGGCCTATGACGCCAACGGCAGGGTGATCGCCGGCGGCACCAACCGCAGGCTCACCAGCATTCCGCCCGAGGTGCCGGCCCGCGCGATGACGATCGCGGCGGCGCTGGGACCGGCGAAGATCCCGGCCATCCGCGCCGCGCTGACCGGGCGGCTCATCAACGGCCTGATCACCGACGAAGCCACGGCGCGCGCCATCCTGGCGTGAATGCCCGCGGCGCTGCTGCGCATTGTTCTATCAAAGGTCGGATCCCTGTCGCGTCGCACAACCTGTGGGCGCCGGCGCACGCTTGACAAAGCCCGATCAGTGTTGTGAACATCAGCCCAGCCCGTGAGCATATATTCAATAACCGCGGGAATGGGAGGAGACCGTGAAGACCATCTTCACTCGGACGAGCACGCTTGCAGCCCTGCTGGGCGCCGCCACGCTGCTGACACATGCGCCCGCTCTGGCGGAGACGAGCCTGACGATCGCCACCGTCAACAACGGTGACATGATCCGGATGCAGGGCCTCACCAGCGAGTTCACCAAGGCCAATCCCGACATCTCCGTGAAATGGGTGACGCTGGAAGAGAACGTGCTGCGCCAGCGCGTGACGACGGACATCGCCACCAAGGGCGGCCAGTTCGACATCCTCACCATCGGCACCTATGAGGTGCCGATCTGGGCCAAGAAGAACTGGCTGGTGCCGCTCGACAAGCTCGGCGCCGACTATGACGCGGGCGACATCCTGCCCAAGATCAAGGACGCGGTATCGGTCGACGGCAAGCTCTATGCAGCGCCGTTCTACGGCGAGAGCTCGTTCGTGATGTACCGCACCGACCTGTTCGACAAGGCCGGGCTGAAGATGCCGGAGAGCCCGACCTGGGACTTCGTCGTCGATGCCGCCAAGAAGCTCACCGACAAGCAGGCCGGCGTGTACGGCATCTGCCTGCGCGGCAAGGCCGGCTGGGGCGAGAACATGGCGTTCCTGACCGCGATGTCGAACTCGTTCGGCGCGCGCTGGTTCGACGAGAAATGGCAGCCGCAGTTCAACACGCCGGAATGGAAGAAGACGCTGACGACGTATGTCGAGCTGATGAAGGAGGCCGGCCCTCCCGGCGCCAGTTCGAACGGCTTCAACGAGAACCTCGCGCTGTTCAACTCCGGCAAATGCGCGATGTGGATCGACGCGACCGTGGCGGCCTCGTTCGTGACCAACCCGAAGGAGTCGAAGGTCGCCGACAAGGTCGGCTTCGCGCTGGCGCCGAACACCGGCCTCGGCAAGAACGCCAACTGGCTGTGGGCGTGGAGCCTCGCGGTGCCCGCCGGCTCGCAGAAGGTCGAGGCGGCGGAGAAGTTCATCGCCTGGGCGACCAGCAAGGACTATCTGAAGCTCGTCGCGTCGAAGGACGGCTGGGCCAACGTGCCGCCGGGCACGCGCACCTCGCTCTACAAGAACGAGGAGTACCTGAAGGTCGCGCCGTTCGCCAAGCTGACCCTGGCCTCGATCGATGCCGCCGATCCGAACAAGCCGACGGTCAAGCCGGTGCCTTACGTCGGCGTGCAATACGCCGCGATTCCTGAATTCCAGGGCATTGGCACCGCGGTGGGGCAGCAGTTCTCCGCCGCGCTGGCCGGCTCGATGACCGTCGATGCGGCGCTCGCGGCGGCACAGTCCTCCACCGAACGCGAGATGAAGCGCGCCGGCTACATCAAATAGGCGCGCAAAGTTATCAGCTCGACACGAAACTCCTCCCGAGCTGATCACTGGCGGCCATCCCTCCCCACAGGGATGGCCGCATTTTCTCTCCAACGTTGTTCGAGCTCTTGCCCGGACGACGGTGCGCTCCCTCTCCCCGCTTGCGGGGCGAGGTGCACCGAGCCCGAGGCTTTTATTCTCACGGCGGCGTGGTCATTGCGAGGAGCCGAAGGCGACGAAGCAATCCAGAGTCCCCCGTGATTGTGGATTGCTTCGCTTCGCTCGCAATGACGGCAGTGTTCATCGAGCAAATGGACAGCGGCAATGGCCACCAGGCAGACGCAACTCCTCGCCCGCGCGCTGATGTCGCCGGCGGTCATCCTGCTGTTCATCTGGATGATCGTGCCGCTGGCGCTGACGATCTACTTCTCGACCCTGCATTACAGCCTGCTCGATCCCGGCTCGGAGAGCTTCGTCGGCTTCGAGAACTTCACCTACTTCCTCACCGATCCCGCCTTCCTCGCCTCGCTGCAGAATACGCTGGTGCTGGTCGGCTCGGTGCTGCTGCTGACCATCGGTCTCGGCATTCCCCTCGCGATCCTGCTCGACCAGCCTGTGATTGGCCGCAACATCATCCGCCTGATGGTGATCGCGCCGTTCTTCGTGATGCCGACCGTCAGCGCGCTGGTCTGGAAGAACCTGCTGATGCACCCGGTGTCCGGCCTGTTCGCCTGGATCGCGACCTCGCTGGGGCTGACGCCGATCGACTGGTTCACCGACGCGCCGCTGCTCGCGGTCATCTTCATCGTCGCCTGGCAGTGGCTGCCGTTCGCGACCCTGATCCTCCTGACCGCGCTGCAGTCGCTCGACGAGGAGCAGAAGGAGGCCGCCGAGATGGATGGCGCCGGCGCGCTGTCGCGCTTCATCTATCTGACCGTGCCGCATCTGGCGCGCCCGATCACGGTGGTGATCCTGATCGAGACCATCTTCCTGCTCACGGTGTTCGCCGAGATCTTCGTCACCACCGGCGGCGGGCCGGGGTTGCAGACCACCAACATCGCCTTCCTGGTCTATTCCCAGGCGCTGATCCAGTTCGACGTCGGCACCGCCTCGGCCGGCGGCCTCGTCGCGGTGGTCATCGCCAACATCGTCGCCTTCTTCCTGGTCCGCATCGTCGGCCGCAATCTGGAGGCCTGACCATGGCGCGCAAGGTCACTGGACGTCATGTCGCGATCTCGACCGTGGCCGCTTGGCTGGCCGGCTTCGTGATCTTCTTCCCGATCCTGTGGATGGCGCTGGCGAGCTTCAAGACCGAGCTGGAGGCGTTCGCGACGCCGCCGTCGTTCCTGTTCTTCCACTGGACCACCGAGAACTACGTCACCGTGCAGGAGCGCAGCGACTATCTGCACCACGCGCTGAACTCGCTGATCATCGCCGGCGGTTCGACCCTGATCGCGATGCTGATCGCGATCCCTGCGGCGTGGTCGATGGCGTTTGCGCCGACCAAGCGCACCAAGGACATCCTGCTCTGGATGCTCTCGACCAAGATGATGCCTCCGGTCGGCGTGCTCGTGCCGATCTATCTCATCTACAAGAATTTCGGTCTGCTCGACACCCGCACCGGGCTGGTCTTCATCCTGTGCCTCGGCAATTTGCCGATCGTGATCTGGATGCTGTTCACCTACTTCAAGGAGATCCCGAAGGACATCCTCGAGGCAGCGCGGATGGACGGCGCCACGATCGGGCGCGAGCTGATCTACGTCCTGACGCCGATGGCGATCCCGGGGCTGGCCTCGACCCTTCTCCTGAACCTGATCCTGGCCTGGAACGAGGCGTTCTGGACCTTGAACCTGTCGACCTTGAATGCGGCGCCGCTGACGACCTTCATCGCGTCCTATTCGAGCCCGGAAGGCCTGTTCTGGGCGCGGCTGTCGGCGGCGTCCACGCTCGCGATCGCGCCGATCTTGATCATCGGCTGGTTCAGCCAGAAGCAGCTCGTGCGCGGACTGACCTTCGGCGCAGTGAAGTAACGAAAGGGCTGACCATGGGACGGATCACGCTGGAAGGTGTGCAGAAATCGTTCGGGCCGGTCCACATCATCAAGGGCGCCGATCTCGACATTCCCGACGGTGCCTTCGTGGTGTTCGTCGGCCCCTCCGGCTGCGGCAAGACTACGCTGCTGCGGCTGATCGCGGGACTTGAGGACGTCTCCGGCGGACGGATCCTGATCGACGGCAACAATGTCGTCGATGTGCCACCGGCCAAGCGCGGGCTGTCGATGGTGTTCCAGTCCTACGCGCTGTATCCGCATATGAGCGTGCGCGGCAACATCGCCTTCGGCCTGAAGATGGCCGGGCTGCCCAAGGCCGAGATCAACCAGAAGGTCGAGGCGGCCGCGGCCACCTTGAACCTCACGCCCTATCTCGATCGAAAGCCGCGCGAGCTGTCCGGCGGCCAGCGCCAGCGTGTCGCGATCGGCCGCGCCATCGTGCGCGAGCCCAAAGCGTTCCTGTTCGACGAACCGCTGTCCAATCTCGATGCCGCGCTGCGCGTGCAGATGCGGCTCGAGGTGACGCGGCTGCAGAAGCAGCTCGGCACCACCGCGATCTACGTGACGCACGACCAGGTCGAGGCCATGACCATGGCCGACAAGATCGTGGTGCTGAACGCCGGCCGCATCGAGCAATATGGCTCGCCGATCGAGCTCTATCAGCGCCCCGCCAATCTGTTCGTCGCCAGCTTCATCGGCTCGCCGAAGATGAACCTCATCACCGGCGCGGAAGCGGACAAACACCATGCGACCACGATCGGCGTGCGGCCCGAGCATGTCGCGGTCGTCGACGACGGCGGCGAGGGCTGGCCCGGCAAGGTGGTGATCGCCGAGCATCTCGGCAGCGACACCTTTCTCTACGTCGATGCCGGCGCGCTCGGGACGCTCACCGTGCGCGTCGTCGGCGAGAAACGACTCAGTGCCGGCGACACTGTGACGCTGCGGCCCGAGCCCAGCCGCATCTACCGCTTCGACGAGAGCGGCAATTCGATCTTCGCATGAGAGGTGACGTCCCCTTCGGGCGTCAACGACAACAACGGACCACGACGATGTACCTCGAAAAATTCAAACTGAACGACAAGACCGCGTTGGTCACCGGCGGCGGGCAGGGCATTGGCCTGGCTTGCGTCGAGGCGCTGGCGGAGGCGGGCGCGCATGTCGTGATCGCCGATCGCGACGCCAAGGCGGCGGCGGACGGGCAGGCGGCGATGAAGGCCAAGGGCTATGACACCGAGACCGCGCTGATGGACGTCACCAACTCGGCTCAGGTCAACGAGGTGGCCGACGATCTGGTCGCGCGCTACGGCGGCATCGACATCCTCGTCAACAATGCCGGCATCGCGCGCAGCGAGACGCCGGCCGAGACCGTCACCGACGAGCACTGGCTGAACGTGCTGGACGTCAATCTCAACGGCACCTTCTGGTGCTGCCGCGCCTTCGGCAAGCACATGCTGGCGGCCAACAGTGGCGCCATCGTCAACATCGGCTCGATGTCCGGCTTCATCGTCAACAGGCCGCAGGAGCAGTGCTTCTACAACGCGTCCAAGGCTGCGGTGCACCATCTGACCAAGTCGCTGGCGGCCGAATGGGGCGCGCGGGGCATCCGTGTCAACGCGGTCGCGCCGACCTATATCGAGACTCCGCTGAACGCCTTCGTGAAGAGCAATCCGCGGATGTACGACGCCTGGATCGGTGGAACCCCGATGGCACGGATGGGGCAGGTCGAGGAGATCGCCTCGGTGGTGCTGTTCCTGGCCTCGGAAGCCGCAAGTTTGATGACCGGCAGCGTCGTCGTTGTCGATGGCGGCTACACTTGCTGGTAAGCTCGCGTCAAAATTGACGGGAGCGAAACATGCGGCAGGCGTTCATCGGTGTCGATGTCGGCACAACCAGCACGCGCGCCGGGATTTTTGACGGCAACGGCCGGCTGCTTGCCGCGGCGCGGCATCCGATCCAGACTTGGCACGAGGCCGGCGATGTCGTCGAGCAGTCGTCCGACGACATCTGGCGTGCGTGCTGCGCGTCGGTCAAAGCCGCGCTAGCGGAAGCCGCGATCGCGCCGGAGCTGATCAAGGGGATCGGCTTCGATGCCACCTGCTCGCTGGTGGTGCTGGACCGCCAGGGCGCGCCGGTCACCGTCAGCGGCTCCGGCGACGCCGGCCGCAATGTCATCGTGTGGATGGATCATCGCGCTCTGGCCGAGGCCCGCGACATCAATGCGACCCAAGACGAGGTGCTGCGCTATGTCGGCGGCTCGATCTCGCCGGAGATGGAGATGCCGAAGCTGCTGTGGCTGAAGCGGCATCTGCGCAAGAGTT
The DNA here is from genome assembly GCF_051168035.1 of Bradyrhizobium sp. HKCCYLRH3059. Taxonomy (NCBI): domain Bacteria; kingdom Pseudomonadati; phylum Pseudomonadota; class Alphaproteobacteria; order Hyphomicrobiales; family Nitrobacteraceae; genus Bradyrhizobium; species Bradyrhizobium sp. HKCCYLRH3059. Next base: position 360,505 of record NZ_JBNPUF010000005.1, read on the forward strand.
TCGATGCGGCCGGCCATTTCTTCGATCTCGCCGACTTCCTCACCTGGCGTGCGTCAGGCTCTCTGGCGCGCTCGATGTGCACCGTCACCTGCAAATGGAATTATCTGGCGCACGAGACGCGCTGGAGCGCGGCCTTCTTTCGCCGTATCGGGCTGGAGGATTTCGTCCGCGAGGATTACGCGCGGATCGGCACCGAGATCGTCGCGCCCGGTACGCCGCTCGGCCGTGGGCTGTCGCAGGACGCGGCCGAACAACTCGGGCTCGTCGCGGGTACGCCGGTCGGAGCCGCGCTGATCGATGCCCATGCCGGCGGCATCGGCGCCATCGGTGGCCGCGCGGCTGACGGCGGGGAGGTCGATGTCTGCGACCGGCTCGCCTACATCATGGGGACTTCGGCCTGCATCATGGCGACGACGCGGGTGCCGTCCTTCGTGTCCGGCGTGTGGGGACCGTATTATCAGGGCATGGTGCCTGGGTTCTGGCTCAACGAGGGTGGCCAGTCTGCCGCGGGGGCGGCGATCGATCATCTGCTGCGCTCGCACCCGGCCGCGGCCGAGGCGACCGCTGCGGCGCGCGCGGAAGGGCTCGACCTGATCACCCTGCTCGAAAAACGGATCATGGCGCGGGTGCCGAATGCCGGCAGCGCGGCGCTGCTGGCGCGTGATCTTCACATTCTCCCGGAATTTCTCGGCAACCGCTCGCCCTATGCCGATCCGGACTCGCGCGCCGTCATTGCCGGCCTCGATCTCGATGCCGACGTCTCCGCGATGGAGCGGCTGTTCATGGCCGGGTTGTGCGGGCTCGCCTACGGCCTTGCCGACGTCATCGATGCCTTCGCCGTCAACGGTGTTACCAGCCGGACGCTGGTCATGGCGGGTGGCGCCTCACGCAGCCCGCTGGTACGCCAGATCATGGCCGATACGACGGGATTGACGGTGGCGCTGCCGGGCACCCAGGAGCCGGTGCTGCTCGGTGCGGCCATGCTCGGCGCGGTCGCCAGCGGCGCTTTCCGCTCGATCGGCGATACGATGGCCTCGATGTCCTCGCTCGGACGTCTCAGCGACCCGACCGATCCGAACATCGCGGCCTTCCATCGCCGCAAGCGGCGCATCCACGGCTTGCTGCGAGCGCTTGATCGCGAGAGCCGTTCCGTGATGCATGGTGCCGATGAGGAGGCACGCTGATGATCCTGAGCTGCGGCGACGCGTTGATCGATTTCGTCCCGGCCAGATTGGCCGACGGGCGCGATGCCTTGCGGCCAGTGGTCGGCGGCTCCTGCCTGAACGTCGCCGTCGGCGTGGCGCGGCTCGGCGCGCCCACGGGCTTCGTCGGTGGCATCTCGACCGATCTGTTCGGCACCATGATCGCGGCGCATGCCCAAGGCTCGAACGTCGACCTCGGCTACGCCACGCGCAGCCCGGACCAGACCACGCTCGCTTTCGTGCGCCATGTCGGCAGCGAGGCGCAGTATGCCTTCTACGACGCCGAGACCGCCGCGCGGAAGTGGACGTTCCGGCCGGGCAGTATTGCCTTTGCAGACATCGACGCCATCCATGTCGGATCGACCACGCTGATCCACGATCTCGGTGCCGCGGAGACCCGTGCACTGATCGCCGCCACGCAGGGCGCGGTGACGATCTCCTTCGACCCGAACTGCCGTCCGAATCTGGTGACTGATAAGGCCGGCTATCGCGCTGACATGGATGGGTTCGCCGCGAGCGCCGACCTGATCAAGATGTCGGATGTCGATTTCGACTATCTGCATGGCCACGACGACTACGCTGCGTGGGCGGGCGCGCTGCTGGCGCGCGGCACCAGCCTGGTCGTCGTCACGCGGGGTCCCAAGGGGGCGCTCGGCTGGCATGCGCAGGCCGGCGCGGTCGAGGTTGCGGTCCCCGCGATCGAGGTGGTCGATACGATCGGCGCCGGCGACTCCTTCCAGGCGGGGCTGTTGTTCGCGCTGCGCAAGCTCGGCCGCATCGACCGGGAGGCCCTGAGAGGATTGAGCCAGACCGAAATGCGCAAGGCGCTCGCCTTTGCCGCAGCCTGTGCGGCCGTCACCTGCGCCCGCGAGGGCGCCGACCCGCCGCGCTGGGACGACGTGGCTGCAACCTGGGATCGCCTGGGCTGAAGCTCCCCATTGCACTCGTCATTGGGAACTGGTTGGCTGTTCCCCCGTCATATGTGAGTACCGGACGAGGAAGCGCGATCGCGAGACTCCTCTGCCCGGGCCGCGGAAATCTTGACGCGACAAAGAGTTGCAGGGAGGAGAACCATGGCACCCGCCGCACGGACCGAGCCGCTGTCCCGTCACGCGCTGGCCTTCGTGTTGGCTGGCGGACGCGGCAGCCGGCTGCTGGAGCTGACCGACCGGCGCGCCAAGCCCGCCGTCTATTTCGGCGGCAAGTCGCGCATCATCGATTTCGCGCTGTCGAACGCCGTCAATTCCGGCATCCGGCGCATCGCCGTGGCGACACAGTACAAGGCGCACAGCCTGATCCGGCATCTGCAGATGGGCTGGAACTTCTTCCGCCCCGAGCGCAACGAGAGCTTCGACATCCTGCCGGCGAGCCAGCGCGTCTCCGAGACGATGTGGTACGTCGGCACGGCCGACGCCGTGTACCAGAACATCGACATTCTCGAGACCTACAACACGAAATACATCGTCGTGCTGGCCGGCGACCACATCTACAAGATGGACTACGAGCTGATGCTGCAGCAGCATGTCGACCAGCGCGCCGACGTCACCGTCGGCTGCCTGGAGATGCCGCGCGAGGAATCCTCAGGCTTCGGCGTCATGCACATCAATGAGGACGACACGATCCGCGACTTCATCGAGAAGCCGGCCGATCCGCCGCCGATGCCGGGCAAGCCCGACAAGTCGCTCGCGAGCATGGGCATCTACGTGTTCGACGCCAAATTCCTGTTCGAGGAGCTGAAGCGCGACGCAGCGGACCCGAATTCCAACCATGATTTCGGCCGCGACATCATTCCCTACATCGTCAGGAACGGCCGCGCCGTGGCGCATCAGTTCTCGCGCTCCTGTGTCCGCGCCGCCCACGATCAGGGCAGCTACTGGCGCGATGTCGGAACGGTGGACGCCTATTGGGCGGCCAATCTGGATCTGACGGACGTCGTGCCCGAGCTCGATCTCTACGATCGCTCCTGGCCGCTCTGGACCTATTCTGAGATCACGCCGCCGGCCAAGTTCGTTCACGACACGGACGGCCGCCGCGGCGAGGCGACCTGCTCGCTGGTGTCCGGGGGCTGCATCGTCTCCGGCGCCCAGGTGCAGCGCTCGCTGCTGTTCACGGGAGCGCATCTGCATTCCTACGCCAAGCTGCAGAACGCGGTGCTGTTGCCCTACGTCAACGTCGCGCGCCATGCGCGCCTGACCAACGTGGTGGTCGACCGTGGCGTGCAGATTCCGGAGGGGCTGGTGGTCGGCGAAGATCCGGAGTTCGACGCCAAGCGGTTCAGGACCACGGAGAACGGCGTGACCTTGATTACCCAGCCGATGATCGACGGGCTCAATTCATGACGCCACTGCGCGTTCTGTCGGTTGCCTCCGAGGTCTATCCCATCGTCAAGACGGGCGGCCTCGCCGATGTCGTCGGCGCCCTGCCGTGGGCGCTGATGGCGGAGGACGTCGAGGTCCGCACGCTGATTCCCGGCTATCCCGCGGTCATGAAGGCGCTGGAGCAGGCCAGCGAGATCAGCTCGCTGCCGAACTTCTTCGGCGGCAACGCCCGGCTGCTCGGCGGCAGCCATGGCGCGCTCGATCTGTTCGTGCTCGACGCGCCGCATCTCTACGACCGCGAGGGCAACCCCTATCTGGGGCCCGACGGCAAGGACTGGCCGGACAATGCGTTCCGCTTCGCGGCACTGGCCCGCGCGGCGTCCTATATCGGGCTCGGCGCGGTGCCGGCTTTCGTGCCCGATGTCGTCCACGGCCACGACTGGCAGGCTGGGCTGGTGCCGGCCTATCTGCTGTACAGCCACCGGCCGCATCCCGGCACGGTCGTGACCGTGCACAATCTGGCGTTCCAGGGCCGCTTTCCGCGCCACTTCCTGCCGCCGCTCGGCCTGCCGCCGGAATCCTTCTCGATCTACGGCCTCGAATATTACGGCGACATCAGCTTCCTCAAGGCGGGTCTGCAGTTCGCCGACAAGATCACGACGGTGTCGCCGACCTATGCGCGGGAAATCCAGAGCGACGAGCAGGGCATGGGCCTCGGCGGCCTGCTGCGTCAGCGTGCGTCGGACCTCGTCGGCATCCTCAACGGCATCGACACGGCGGTGTGGGATCCCGGCAGCGATCCGGCGATCGCCTCGCATTTCGGCATCGACCGGATCGAGGCGCGGGCGCCCAACAAGGCCGCGCTGCAGACGCGCATGGGCCTGCAGGTGGCGCCGGAGACGTTCCTGCTCGGCGTCGTCAGCCGGTTGACCTCGCAGAAGGGGCTCGACCTGCTGCTGTCCTGCCTGCCGACCTTGACCAGTAGCGGCATCCAGCTGGCGCTGCTCGGCGACGGCGAGGCCGAGCTGCGCGACGCGTTCCGTGCCGCGGCCGCGAACGATCCCGGAAAGATCGGCGTCGTCATCGGCTACGACGAGGGCTTGGCGCATCTCATCCAGGCCGGCTGCGATGCGCTGGTCGTGCCGTCGCGGTTCGAGCCGTGCGGGCTGACGCAGCTCTGCGCCCTGCGCTACGGCGCGCTGCCGATCGTCACTGCGGTGGGCGGGCTCGCCGACACCGTCATTGACGAGACCGAGGCCGGCGTCGCCGCAACCGGGTTCAAGTGCGCGTCCGTGACAGCGGAGGCGCTCGATCAGACCCTGCGCCGCGCCGCTGCGGCCTTTTACGCCGCGCGCAGCAACGCCTCGAACTGGACCCGCATGCAGCTCAATGCGATGCTGACCGACGTCTCCTGGCGCCACCGCGCCGGCCGTTACGCCGAACTCTACCGGCAGATCGTCGCGCAGCGGCGTCCGGCAGGCTGAGCGCCGCGGCGTACGGGTCGGGAGGCCTATGCCTCGATGAGAACCTTCAACGCATGGGTCTTGGCCGCGGCGCCGAACGTCTCGTAGGCATCGAGGATCTGATCAAGCCTGAAGCGATGGGTGATCAGCCGCTTCGGTTCGAGCTTGCGCGACTGCACCGTCTTCAGCAGCATCGGCGTCGTCACCGTATCGACCAGCCGCGTCGTGATCGCGATGTTGCGGTCCCACAGCTTCTCCAGATGCAGGTCGGCCTTGACCCCATGCACGCCGACATTGGCAATGGTGCCGCCGGGGGCGATGATGTCCCCGCAGGTCACGAACGTGGCGGGCATGCCGACTGCCTCGATCGCCGTGTCGACGCCGCGGCCATTCGTCAGCGCCAGGACCTTCTCGACGGCCTTGCCGTCGGCGTTGTTGACGACGCTGGTGGCGCCGAAGCGGGTGGCGACCTCGAGCCGGTTGTCGTCGAGGTCGATCATGATGATCTCGGCCGGCGAATAGAACTGTGCCGTCAGCAGCGCCGCCAATCCGATCGGGCCGGCGCCGACGATCGCCACCGCCGATCCCGGCTCGACCTTGCCGTTGAACACGCCGCATTCGAAACCGGTCGGCAGGATGTCGCTCAACATCACCAGCGCATCCTCCTCAGTCCCAGGAGGCACGTGGTAGAGGCTGGTGTCGGCGTGAGGCGTGCGAACATACTCCGCCTGCGTGCCGTCGATCTTGTTGCCGAGGATCCAGCCGCCATGGCGGCAATGCGAATACATGCCGCGCCGGCAATAGTCGCAGGTTCCGCAGGCCGAGATGCAGGAGATGATGACGTGGTCGCCCGGCTTGAACGCGCGCACGGCGCTGCCAACCGCGTCGACCACGCCGACGCCCTCGTGGCCGAGAATGCGGCCCGGTGTACATGTCGGCACGTCACCCTTGAGAATGTGAAGGTCGGTGCCGCAGATCGTCGTCTTCAGGATTTTGACCACCGCATCGCCAGGCTCGATGATGGTCGGCTTCGGGCGCTCGTCGAGAGATTTCTGGCCGGGACCATGATAGACCAGGGCTTTCATGACGTACCTCCGCAGGTTGCTTCCCGGAGGATGGATGGCGCCAGAGAGGTCGCGCGCCGTTGAGGCGTATCAATCCTGGCCAGAGTCCCTATCACTATCGTGTGTCCCGGGTGGCCAGGACGAAAGGCGACGGCGGACGCGCGTCGCGCCTCCAATGCAGTCCAGCCCGGCTCGGATCACATGCGCATCGCTCTGGACGCATCGGTGCGGCTCGCGGATAGTCTCCCGGCTTCCTACAATTCCGCGTGAGATTTCATGACCGACAACCAGCCTTCGTCCGAGTCCTTCGACCTGATCATCCGCGGCGGCACCGTCATCGACGGCACGCGTGCGCCACGCTTCGAGGCGGATGTCGGCATCAAGGACGGCCGCATCGTCGCCATCGGCGGGCTTGACGGCCGGCGAGCCAGGCGGGAGATCGACGCCACCGGCCTCATCGTTGCGCCGGGCTTCATCGACTCCCACACCCATGACGACAGCGCCGTGCTGGTCGATCCCGACATGACCTGCAAGGTCTCGCAGGGGGTGACCTCCGTCGTGACCGGCAATTGCGGCGTCAGCATCGCGCCGCTGAAGCCGGGCTCGCCGCGGCCGATGCCGCTCGGCTTGCTATCGCCGAGCGAGGGACAGGTGGTCGAGTATGCCGCGTTCGCCGACTACGTCGCCGCGCTGCGCACGGCGCCCGCGGCGGTCAACGTGGCGCCCATGGTCGGCCACACCGCGCTGCGTGCGTCGGTCGTGAGCGACCTCGGCCGGGCCGCGACGGACGTGGAGATCGCCGAGATGCGCGCGCATGTGCAGGAGGCGCTCGACGCCGGCGCCATCGGCGTCTCGACCGGGACGTTCTATCCGCCGGCGGAGGCGGCGCCGACCGAGGAGATCATCGAGGTGTGCCGTCCGCTCACAGGCAGCGGCGGCGTCTATGCCACGCATATGCGCAACGAGGCGAACGAGGTGATCCAGTCGCTGGAGGAGAGCTTTGCCATCGGCAAGGCGCTCGACGTCCAGGTCGTGATCTCGCATCACAAGGTGGTGGGGCCAGCGAATTTCGGCCGCACCAGGGAGACGCTGCCGCTGATCACGAAGGCGATGAGCTGCCAATGCGTCGCACTCGACTGCTATCCCTACAACGCCTCGTCGACCATGCTGCACACCGACCCGGCCAAGCTGCAGGTCAAGGTCGTCGTCGCGGCCTCCGGACCCCATCCGGAAATGGCGGGTCGGGATCTCGCCGACATCGCCACTGGCTGGGGCGTCGACCGGCTCGAAGCCGCCAAGCGGCTGCAGCCGGCGTCGGCGATCTACTTCGCGATGGACGAGGCCGACGTGCAGACCATCCTCGCCTTCGAGCCCACCATGATCGGCTCCGACGGCCTGCCGTTCGGCGAGCGTCCGCATCCGCGGCTCTGGGGCACGTTCCCGCGCGTGCTCGGCTACTACTGCCGCGAGCTCGAGCTGTTCTCGCTGGAGACCGCGGTGTGGAAGATGAGCGGGCTGACCGCGCAGAATTTCGGCGTCGAGGGACGCGGCACGATCGCGGTCGGCAACCATGCCGACATCACGATCTTCGATGCCGCCAGCGTCCGGGACAGCGCGACCTATGATGCCCCCTGCGTGCCGGCCGCCGGCATCGAGGTCGTCATCGTCAATGGCGCGCTGACCTGGTGGCAGGGCACGCACCAGAAGGCGCGTGCGGGGCAGGTGATCACGCGCGGATCACGGCGGTGATCTAGCTAGATCGTGAACGGGCGCTGGCTGTCGTACTCACGATCTTCCTTGCCGGTCCTGTAATGGTTCGGCGATTGCGTCGGCAGCATCTTGCGCTGAATCTGAAGGTGGAAATCGTTGTAGTTGCCCTTGAATTGACCGTTCGCCCAGACCAGCAGCAGCGCCGCGGTGAAGACGCTGTTGATGGCGCCATCGAATGACACCTGATTGTCCTGGCAGCCCGAGATCAGACGGATGCTGGCCTTGGCGACATCGCTCGACTCCGCACCCGGCGCGCCCTTCGCGGCCCGGCCGATGGCTTCATAAAATGCGCGGTTTTGCTCATACGTACGAAGGGCGATATCCTGCGGCAAGAACTTGGGCGCATAGCTGATCCCTTTCGTCGCGGCCCTGCCGGCCACGGCGATATCCAAATTCCCGGCGAAGCCGGCGGCCTGCGCCATCTCGTAGTAGCTCACCTTGGCCACAGTGCCGCTATGGCAGGAATCGGAGAGAATCAGAACACGAACGCCATCGGCGATCGCGCCGTACACGCGATAGAGTTCATCATCGATCATCTGTCCGTCATAGAGGCACCAGGTCTCATCGAGTGCGTCGATCTCGTCACCATCGAGGTCCGGAACCTGGCTGCCGTGGCCCGAATAGGTCAGCAGCAGAATGTCTCCGCTGTTCAAGTCGCGGGCGGCCATCGTCAGCATGTCGGTCACGGCGCCGCGCGTGGCCTGCTCGCTGAGCAGAATGCCGGTCCGATAGCCCGCCGTCTTCGCAATCGCCTCCATTGCGCGCGCATCATTCTCACAGGCGTTCAGCTTGCCGTCCCACCCAGCATAGTGCTTCGGATCCAGCCGATTGAGACCGATATGCAGCGAAATGCCCTTGGCCATTTCCGTCCCCCTGATGTCTCGGCTCGCAAACATCAAGCCGGCGGTTCGAGCCGATTGCCGCTTTCCGTGACCACCCAGGCGCAGACCGCGCAGATCGCATCGCCGTAGTCGCCGTGCCAACGGCAGTTCGCGCGGATCGAACACCGCGGCAGCGCCACGGTCCGCTCATTCGGCAAGAGCTCCAGCCCGTGCTCGTTCAGGATCTTGGCGACGCCACAGCGCTTACCGTCCCACTTTCCGCAGCCGCGCGCGAGGCACGGCGACGAGAAGCGGAAGCGCTGTTCCGGCGGACGTCCCTGCCGGGCGATCGCGACGAAGGCGGCGTCGACCTCGAAGCGCTCGGGAATGAAATCGATCCGGCCCTCGGCATTGACGATGCCGAGCAGCGTGTTGCCGTCGGCGCAGCGCGAACTCGGGCACATCGGCACCGACTTCGGCTTCACGGATGCTGCATCGGACATCGCCTGAACGCCTCTCGATTAGCTCTCGCCTCGCCCGGCTTGCTTGGTCTGGACATCGCCGTGATCCGAACGTGTGCCGGGCATTCGACCGCACTCAGGGATTATCCAGCTTCGGTCGATAGACAGCTCCGTAAATGTGGGAGCCAGGTCCCGCTCCGAACGCCTTGATCTGCGACAGCGGCGTCGCAACCATGTCGCCGCGCGTATCGAGCTTTGCGATTTCAGCCGTCACCGCCTTCTGAATGGCTTGCTCGATCTCAGACTTCAACTGGCCGGAGAGCGGACCGCCATCGATCTGAGCGACGAAGCGCTCCATCTCCGGCGCCGGCGCCGCCTTGGCGCCTCCACGCTTCGCAATCTCAGCGTCCAAAGCGGCCAGCGCAGCGACAAGATCACCCTGGACGCCGACGATCTGGCGCGCATGGTCGCGCAACGACACCAGATCGTCGATGGATGCGGGCCCTTTGACGGCCGCCGCCAACGCGTTGCCAATGGCAACGCCATAGACCATGATTGCTCCACCGGCGAAGGATGCGATTCCGCCAGCTGTACTCTTCTCGGTCATGATGTCCTCCTCCAGACCTTCAAGGCGCTGACTGAAGATCGATCGTGGCGATCAGACCCGCAGTGGCGCCGCCGTGCGTTCCCCCGAACGATTGGATTTGAGACAACGCCGTGATCTTCAGGTCGCCGCCGCTATCGTGAGCGGCAATGGCAGCCTTCACCGCATTATTCACGGCCTGCTCGATGCTCTGTCTCGCCTGTGGCTCGATCGGAAGGCCGGTGATCTGCACGGTGAAGCGTTCGGATGGCACCACCTCGACAGGCGCCGCGCCCTTGGCGGCCGCCTGTCCGCCGCGCTTGACGATTTCCTTGTCGAGCGCGTTCACCGCAGAAACCAGATCGCCTTGAGCGTCGACGATCGCCTTCGCGTGCGAGCGCAATGTGACCAACTCGTCCAGAGTGATACCGCCACTTGCGAGCGCATTGCCGATCGCAAGGCCGTACAGAGGCACCACTCCGCCTGGAACGCCTTCCTTCGCCAAATTCGCCTCCCTCGTCCTCTATACAATCTAAGGTTAGTATTTTACGATACCAATCGTCAACGATGTCGCGGCAAATTTCATGTTCTCTCGTGTACCCCACGCCGATACCGAGATGCCGGTCCGATCAATCCCTTCCGGCGGCTTGCCTACCGCTCAACCGCGCTATGTGGTCTGGGAGATCACGCTCCTCTGCAACCTGAAGTGCAGCCATTGCGGGTCCCGGGCCGGCGCACCTCGCAATGACGAACTGACCACCGCGGAATGCATCGCTCTGATTGGCGAACTTGCGCGCGCTGGCACCAAGGAGATCGTTCTGATCGGCGGCGAAGCTTACCTCCGCCCCGATTGGCTGGTCCTCGTCGAGGAGATCACTCGCAACGGCATTGTCTGCGGCCTGCAGACCGGCGCCCGGGCACTCACGGAAGCGAAGATCGAAGCAGCCGCGCGCGCCGGACTCAAGACCGTCGGCGTTTCCATCGACGGCCCGGCCGCTACACATGATCGGCTCCGCGGTATCAAGGGCAGCCACGGCCAAGCGGTGGCCGCGATCCGGAACGCGCGAAAGCATGGGCTGATGGCGACCGCCAACTCGCAGGTCAATCGTCTTACCCTGGGCGGCCTGCGCGACATTTTCGATACGATCATCGACGCCGGGGCCTCCGCCTGGCAGATTCAGCTCACCGTGCCCATGGGCAATGCGGCCGATGCTCCATCCTTGCTGCTGCAGCCCTTCGATCTCGCTGCGCTGATGCCGGAGCTGTTTGCACTGTTCGAAGAGGGCCTCGATCGCGGCCTGCAGCTTATGCCCGGTAACAACATCGGGTATTTTGGCCCATACGAAGCGGCTTGGCGCAGTACCTCCGGACGATTCGAATACTACGGCGGCTGCCAGGCCGGACGGGCTGGCCTGGGAATCGAGGCTGACGGCGCCATCAAGGGCTGCCCGTCGCTCCCCACGGCCGCCTATGTCGGCGGCAATATCCGCGATCGATCATTTACCGACATCTGGAACGACAGCGCCGAACTGCGTTTCATGCGCGATCTCGACGAGAGCCGCGGGCGCCGCTGGGGGTTCTGCGCCAAATGCTACTACGGTCCGATGTGCCGCGCCGGGTGCAGTTGGACCACGCACGTGCTGTCGGGACGGCCTGGCAACAATCCGTTCTGCCACTACCGGGTATTGCGGCTGGCCGAACGCGGCTGGCGCGAGGTGATCGTGCAGCGGACGAGGCCATCGGGACGACAGCCGTTCGACCATGGCTGCTTCGACATCATGATCGAGGACGCCCACGGCCGCCGATACGGCCAGGAAGTGTACGCGAGCGACGAGTTCCAGGATCTCGCGCCTGACGCGGCGGCGAGGCTGGACCAGCTGCTGCTCTGCGAGTCCTGCAAGCACTTCTTCTATCAGGGAGAGCCGGAATGCCCGCATTGCCACGCAGGCGCGGACGCAACGAACAGTGCCGATGATCACGTGCGGGTCGTGCAACGCGTCATGCAGCACCACAACGAGATCGAACAAATCCTGCGCCGTATCGCGGCGCCCGCCTGACCGAAGGGCGCCTCCGCAGGTTGAGCGGAGTCGTTCGTCGGTACCTGCGGCCGCGGGAAGGCGCTGGCGAAAGTCGTCTGGTCCAATCAAACCCAACCGAGGAGAGTATCCCATGAATGCAAATGAAGACGTCAGAGCCGCGCTGGCGAACATTCCCGTGTCCTGGCTGCACATGCCGGCTCTGGCGTTCGCTGAAGCAGGAGCAGCGGGCGCGAAGGAATTCGGTCCGAAGATCGCGCCCGCCGTGCTGGCGCTCGGCGCTGCAGCCGCAGGAGCGATCATCGGCGGTGGCCTGCAACTCACGCATCAATACCTTCACGACAGCAAAGCCGGACCTGTATCGTATCAGGGCATCGACAAGGTGATCTGCACGGCGACCTTCGCCGAGATCGAAGCAGCCGCAACGCGCATCTACCAGGAGTCCGCCCAGGCCAAGGACGGCAATGCGCTGCAGCAGATCATCGATACTGCGGCAGGCGCGAAGTTCGTTCCGGCGCTGGCGCCCGTTGCCGGAGCGGCGGCGGCCTTCATTGCCGGTGTCTATGCCGGTGCTGCGGCGGCACGTCACTGATCAACAGTGAAACTGATCAACGCTGAAGGCGGCGCGCGGCTTGCCCGTGCGCCGGTTTCACCGGCGCGGCACCGCATGATGCCGACCGAGTCGACGGGCGGCTTTGGCCCCCCCCGGGCATCGTGGACGGCGCGTGCGCCAGACCCGCCGCTACCAGTGGCGGCAAACCGTTCCGGTCGCAGCATAGCTCAGCGGAATGGCGATGGGCCTGAGTTTTCTTACTCGTTCGTCCATTTGAGCCTTGGCGGATTTGCCGAGTTCAAAATGCCCGCCCCGCGGCGCGCGGTGGCCTATCCATCCAATTGGCGATCCAATTTTGGCGTCGGCACCAGCATGAACAGGCGTAGCCTGGATCGCTAGCTAAGCCGCTGCAGCCATCGCGCGCGCGAATTCCGGATAGCATTCGGCGAGCTCGTCGAGGATCCGGCCGCGGATCAGCTCGACCGTCGCCCGGTCCGGCGCGGGCGTGGGCGGCACGATCTCCGGCACCGTATAATCGAATCCGGTGCGATCGCGCACGTCGTCGGCGGAGTAGCCCGGGTGCACCGAGCGCAGCCGGAAGCTGCCGCGCTCGCGGTCGAAATCGAACAGCGCCAGATTGGTCAGCAGCGCCTGCGGGCCGCCGCGCCGCTTCACCTCCGGCGTGGTCGCGGCGGCGCTGACGAAATCCACCTTCGGCACCAACACGCGCGGCGAATGCTCTTCGCGAAACAGGATCACCCGCGGAATGAGATGGTAGAGATAGGCCGAGCCGAACGAGCCCGGCCAGCGCACATCCATCCGCGGATAGTCGCCGGTGCCGACCAGGTTGATGTTGCCGCTGCCGTCGATCTGACCGCCGCCGAGAAAGAACGCGTCGACGCGGCCCTGCGCGGCGCAGTCGAACAGCTCGACGCCGCCATTGGTGAAGAAATTGTGCCGGCTCGAGCCGAGGATCGAGATGCGGACCGGCGGCTTGCCCGCTTGCGCGTTCCGTGCGCGCAGCAGCATCGCGCCGGCCGCCGGGATCGGCGACGAGGCGCCGACAGCGACATGGCGGATGCCATCGAGCAGGTCGGCGATGGTGGTGATCAGCAGCTCCTTGCGCGCGCGTTCATCGTGCATGGTCATGCCACCTGCTTGCTGCGGGCCAGGAAGGCGGAGAGATAGCTGCGAAAGCCCTCGTTGGTGCGCGCCATCGCGGCGTAGCGCGCCAGCTCGGCGCCATCGGTCTCGTATTCGTCCCACAGCGGCAGCGGCCAGGCCCCGTTCGCGGCCACCGCGATGGCATCGACATACAGCGCCGGCAGCACGCCGGCCGCCGAGTCTTCGGTCGCCATCAAATCGCGATCGACGATGCGCTCGACGGTGACCAGCGTGCGCTTCGCCGCATAGGCCATCGTCGCCAGCTCGCGGTAGCGACCGATGCGGACATTGCCGAAGCGGTCGGCCTCGGGCGCATGAAACAGCGCCACGTCGGGCGTGATCGCCGGCACCACGACCACCTTGCCGGGCTCGCCGACCGGACTGTCGATCACCTTCCAATCGGGGCGGACCTGCAGCAGATCGCTGCCGATGATGCCGGCGATCGGCATGAACGGCACGCCCTTCTGCCCGGCCAGCAGGCCGGCATGGATCGCAGGGCAGGTGGCATCGCGCAGGCGGATGCTGCCGTCGCGCACGGCCGAGACGAAGCGCGGTGCGCCGCCGGCCTCGCCGAGCGAGACGGCGCTGGTTTCCACCACCGCGGCCACGCCGGCGCCGATCAGCAGATCGGCCTGGAGGCCTGATATCGGCACGCAGACGAGATGCAGTCCGGTGAGGCCGGCCTCGATCATGGCCGCCGTCGCCGCCATCGAGACGCCGGCACGGTCGACCGGGATCGCGATCGATTGCCCCGGTGCGATGGATGCGACGAGCGCCCCCAGACCGACCATCTCCGTCATCGGCGTATCCTCCCGTTGTTGCTTTGCCGCGCAGTGTAGCGATGACCCGCGGACCTGTCAGTGCTCGTATGCGATCGTCGAGCCGCGGATGATGAGCTCCGGCGCCAGGACGATGTGGTCGGTCGCTGCCTCGCGCCCGGCAAGGCGGTCGAGCAGCAGCCGCGCCGCGGCTTCCCCCATGTCGCGCTGGGCGATCCGCACCGTGGTCAGCGGCGGCGCGACCATGTCGACGAACGGCATGTCGTTGTGGCCGACCACGGAGATATCACCGGGGCAGGTCAGGCCGCGCGCGGCGATCGCGTCATAGACGCCGAGCGCCAGTAGATCATTGGCGGCGACGATTGCGGTCGGGCGCGTCCGCCGCGCGAGCAGGCGCAGCGCAGCCTCGCGACCCGCCGCCCGCGTATAGGCTTCGACGGCTTCGACCGGCGCATGGCGGGCGGACAGTCCCGCGACCCTGATGCTGGCCTCGAAGCCGGCGCGGCGGTGCGCGCCGGTCGAGACGTGCTGCGGGCCCGCGACGTGACCGATGCGGCGGTGGCCGAGCGCGACGAGATGCTGGACGGCGAGACGCATGCCGGCGGCATCGTCGCTGGCTGCCGAGGGCAGGAGTCCGGCGGCATCGACGCGATTGACCAGCACCACCGGCAGCGCCGCGTCCAGGCAGTGCTTCACGACATCGTCGCGCAAGCTCACCGTCGCCAGCACCAGACCGTCGACGCCGCGGGCAATCAGCCGGTCGACCAGATCCTGCTCCGAGCCCTTGCTGCCGACGTCGACGACGATCGTCGCATAGCCCTCGGCGTTGAGACGATCGGCGATGCCGGACAGCACGGGCGGGAAGCCGGGATCGGCGATATCGGGCGCGAGCACACCGATCAGGCCGCTGCGCCCGGTTCGCAGGCCCTTGGCGGCCATGTTCAGCCGATAGCCGAGCGCGTTGGCGGCGGCCTGGATCCGCTCCACGACATCGCCCGCCACCAGATGCTTCATGGCCGGGCTGAGCGCGCGCGACACCGTGGAGGGATGCACGTCGCAGCGCGCGGCGACGTCCTTGATCGTCGGGCGTGAGGACGCCGTTGCGCGCGGGCTCCTTGTCGATGGCGACGTCCGTTTCATCTCCGCTCCCCGATGCCGCAGCGCAACGACGTTTTGATCGCGCGGTACCTTGACACATTTTGCGTGCGTGCAATAAATCCGGCTCTGCAATCGATTGCAATAGCACAATGGGAAACGCCCACATGACAGCTAGCGCGCTGAAGCCGCATCTGGTCAGCCCGGAGCATCTCGATCCGCATTGGCGCTGGGGGCGGGCGATTCCGTCGCATGGCCATGTCTCGGTGGATTTCGAGCGCCGCGTCGATTTCGACAGGTTGCGGCGCTACCGACTGGCGCGGGCGCGCGTGGCGCTGAAGGCGTCGGGCTATGGTGCGCTGCTGCTGTTCGACGTCAACAACATTCGCTACGTGTCCGGCACCAAGATCGGCGAATGGGAGCGCGACAAGCTGTGCCGTTTCGCGCTGCTGGCCGGCGACGGCGAGCCGATCGTGTGGGATTTCGGTTCGGCAGCCGTCCACCATCGTCTGTTCTGCGACTGGCTGGCGCCGGAGAACTGCCGCGCCGGCATGCTCGGCATGCGCGGCACCGTGCCGCCGGCGGTCGGACTGATGAAGGCGCATGCCGAGGAGGTGATGAGCCTGTTGCGGTCGGCCGGCGTTGCCGACATGCCGGTCGGCGTCGACCTCGCCGAGACCGCGATGTTCTTCGAGCTGCAGAAGGCCGGCATGAAGGTGGTCGACGGCCAGCAGGTCATGCTGGACGCGCGCGAGATCAAGAACATCGACGAGATCATGCTGTTGAATCAGGCCGCGGCCATGGTCGACGGTGTCTATCATTCGATCTACGAACACCTGAAGCCGGGCGTGCGTGAGAACGACATCGTCGCGCTCGCCAACAAGATGCTCTACGAGATGGGGTCCGACGACGTCGAGGCGATCAACGCCATCTCCGGCGAGCGCTGCAATCCGCATCCGCACAATTTCACCGACCGCATCCTGCGCCCGGGCGACCAGGCGTTCTTCGACATCCTGCAGTCCTATCAGGGCTACCGGACCTGCTACTACCGCACCTTCAACGTCGGCCGCGCCACGCCGGCGCAGCACGACGCCTACAAGCAGTGCCGCGAATGGCTCGACAATGCGATCGCGCTGATCAAGCCGGGCGTCTCGACCGACACCGTCGCCAAGGTCTGGCCTAAGGCCGAGGAGTTCGGCTTTCCCTCGGAGATGGCCGCCTTCGGCCTGCAGTTCGGCCACGGCCTCGGGCTCGCGCTGCATGAGCGTCCGATCATCTCGCGGCTGGTCTCGCTGGACAATCCGATGGAGATCAAGACCGGCATGGTGTTCGCGCTCGAGACCTACTGTCCGGCGACCGACGGCTTCTCGGCCGCGCGGATCGAGGAGGAGGTGGTGGTCACCGACAAGGGCTGCCAGGTGATCACGCTGTTCCCGGCCGAGGAACTGCCGATCGCCAACCGCTATTGAGCGAACGGACGGTGCGACAAGGAGAGTGGTCTTCGTGTTTTCGTCATTGCGGGCGAAGCGACTTGTCCGCCGTAGCTCGAAGAGCGAAGGCGGAAGCAATCCAGGGCGGATCCGTGACTCTGGATTGCTTCGTCGCTTCGCTTCTCGCAATGACGGAGACTGTGATCAGTAGGACGAGGAGACGACAATGACCACGACGCATTCGCTCGGCTGGATCGGCATGGGGCGCATGGGCTATCCCATGGCCGAGCGCCTGCTCAAGGCCGGCCACAAGGTGTCGATCTACAATCGCACTCGCGCCAAGGCCGAGCCGCTGGCGGCGAAAGGGGGCGTCATCGTCGATCATCCCCGCGATCTCGCCGCGTGCGACATCGTGTTCACGATGGTGTCGACGGGCAAGGATCTCGAGCAGGTCTATTTCGGCGACAACGGCCTGGTGGCTGCCAGTTCTGGATCGCGTCCCCGGATCCTGGTGGACTGCTCCTCGATCGGCATCGAGCAGTCGGAGGCGATCGCCGCCAGGCTCGTTCGACTGGGCTGTGAGTTCGTGCGCGCGCCGGTGTCCGGCAACGGCAAATGCGTCAAGGCCGGCAAGCTGTCGTCGGTCGTCTCCGGCCCCCGGAGCGCATTCGAGGTGATCGAGCCGTATCTGGCGAAGATCGCCGTCTCCGGCGTGTCCTATGTCGGCGAGGGCGAGCTCGCGCGCATCTGCAAGATCGCGCACAACGTCTTCCTCGGCGTCGTGATCCAGAACCTCGCCGAGATCACCATCCTGGCGCAGAAGGCCGGCGTGCCGCGCCATGCCTTCCTGAACTTCATGAACGCCAGCGTCATGGGCTCGACCTTCACGAAGTACAAGAGCAACGCGCTGGTCAATCTCGACTGGACCACGACCTTCACGCCGCCGCTGTTGCGCAAGGATCTCGATCTCGGCCTGTCGGCGGCGCGCCAGCTCGACGTCGCGATGCCGGTGACGGCCGCGACGCGCGAGGCATTGCAGGCCCATGTCGGCGCGGCCTCGCTGCAGGCCGATCCTGCCGCCTATCTGGAGAAGGATTTTGCAGCGCTGCTGGAGACCGTGGCGCTGGCGGCGGGCGTCAAGCTGGCGCCGGAGAACGTGCCGATGCCGACCGGTCTGGAGACCGAGGGATAATCCGGCTCAGCTCGCGGTCAGCGCCCGCCAGCGGGTGTCGCGCGCGGAGGGGCGGCGGTGCAGGCGGGCATCGAGCAGGTCTCGCGCCTGAGCCAGCGCGCCGCTGCGGATCAGCGCCAGGATGTAGGTGTCCTCGATCACCTCGCGCTGGGCGTGGCTGCCACCGACGCGGGGGAGATCGCCGATGACGGGCGCAAGCTCGCGCGCGCATCCGCGCCAATTGTCATCGGCGAACGCACGCAGCGCCCGCAACATGTGCGGCACGATGCGCCCGGCCGGCAGCCTGCCCTCGGCCTGCCGCCGCTCGATCGCGGCAAGGCGTCCCTTGAGCGCGGCGCTGTCATGCGTCGCTGCCGCGATCATCACCAGATGCATCTCGGCGAAGGCGAGGGTCGAACCCGTGAAGCGCGTGCTCGCATAGGCCGCCGTGTCGGCCCATGCGTTGGGCGGCACCGGTTGCTCGTCAGCCATCAGCCGCCACAGCAGCGAGGCGCAGTCGGACAGGGTGTTGAGCGGCGGCGCCGAGTCCATCGTCGGCACCAGCACGTCGGTATAGACCGCCAGCGCCTTGTCGGCATCGCCCCGGTCCAGCGCGCCGAGCGCCTGGTGCCAGCAGATATGGCCATGCAGCATTCCCGTGCGGTCATAGTCGCCGATCCACCCCTCGACGAGCGCATCGGCCTCGTCCACCGCGCCGTCCTCGAACATCGCATGCAGCAGCGCATGCACGGCATATGCGTTGTGCCGGCGCAGCGCGAAGCTGCGCTCGGTGACGGCGCGGCCCTTCGCCAACTCGCCGGCCTCGGTCAGGGCCCAGCCATGGTTGGACATGAACCACCAGTCCTCGCCATAATCAGCGGCGAAGCGGTCGCAGAGGTCGCGGCGGGCGGCATCGTGATCGGCGCGGCCGGAGAAGGCGAGCAGGCCGAAAGCGCCGAGCGGGAGCGCCATGATCATGGCGTCCCGCGGCCAGTTCGCCAGATGCGCCAGGGTCGATGTCAGCGCGTCGGTGCCGCGTCCCTCGATGGCGAGCACCAGGGTCGCGACATGGCTCTGCTCGCGCGGGGTGCCGCGCTTGGCAGCGAGATCGCGGGCGCGTGCGATGGTCTGCAGCGCCGCCTCGCGCTGCATGTAGATCGCGTGGATGCGAGCACGCGCCGCATGCGCCAGCGCGAACTCCGGATCGAGCATGATCGCCCGCTCGAACGCGTCAATGGCCCCGGGCCAGAATGCGAGCAGCAGATCCATGCCCTCGCGATAGGCTGCGGCCGCGTCAGTGGAGGCGGTCGACAGTGGCAGGCCGTAGCGATCCTCCTCCATCTTTAGCCCACCCGCGGCCTGCGGCCCTCGATCGGATAGGCCGGATCGTTGTAGCCCGGCGTCGAGGCGTGACCGGTCACGACCAGCCGGTCGATCAGCGCCTCGTCGTCGGCGGCAAAGGGATAGTCGAGCGCGCGGATGTAGTCGTCCCATTGCGCCTCAGTGCGCGGACCCGCGATCACGGAGCTGATGAAGGCGGAGTTGAGCACCCAGGACACGGCGAACTGTCCCGGCGTGAAGCCCTTCGTCTCGGCGTGACGCTTGATCTCCTGCGCCAGCTTCAACGACTCGGGGCGCCACTCGGTCTGCATCATTCGCGTATCGTTGCGGCCGGCGCGGGTGTCCATGTCCGGCGGCGCATCGGGGCTGTACTTTCCGGTGAGCACGCCGCGCGCCAGCGGGCTGTAGGGCACGACGCCGAGGCCGTAATAGCCGCAGGCCGGCAGGTGCTCGACCTCGGGCATCCGGTTCATCGCATTGTAGTAGGGCTGGCTGACGACAGGGCGGTCGATGCCGATGGCGTCGCAGAGATTGCAGATCTCGGCGAGCCGCCAGGCGCGGTAGTTGGAGACGCCGAAATAGCGGATCTTGCCGCCACGCAGGAGATCGCCGATCGCGCGCACGGTTTCCTCGAGCGGCGTCGCGTGATCTTCCTTGTGCAGGTAGTAGATGTCGATGTGCCCGGTGCCGAGCCGCCGCAGGCTTTCGTCCGCGGCCTGCAGCACCCAGCGCCGCGACAGGCCGGCGCGGTTGGGATCGTCGCCCATCGGGTTGGCGAGCTTGGTGGCGACGATCCAGCGGTCGCGCTCGCGCGCGATGGCGCGGCCGACCACCTCTTCCGAGACGCCCTTATTGTAGGCATCCGCGGTGTCGATGAAGTTGATGCCGGCGTCGCGCGCCTTGGCGATGATGCGGGCGGATGCCGGCTCGTCGGTGGGACCGCCGAACATCATCGTGCCCAGGCAGATCGGCGACACTTTCAGGCCGGAACGGCCGAGCTGGCGATAGTCCATTGATGCCTCATTCTTGCCACACGCGCGCATGGGTTTGATAGGACGATAAACCCATCAACGCGTCATTGCGAGCGCAGCGACGTGTCCGCCGAAGCCCTTGGGGCGTAGGCGGAAGCAATCCAGAGTCCTTTCCGCCACCCTGGATTGCTTCGTCGCTGCGCTCCTCGCAATGACGGCGGAGCGAGTGACCCCTATTCGCTCTTCAAGATCTTGAACACGCCCGAGGCCATCGCGATCACGCGAGGTCCGGCCCTGACCTCGGTGGTGATGAACACCAGGCTGCGGGTGATCCGCACCACATGCGGCCGCGACACCAGGATCTCGCCGATCTTGCCGGACTCGACGAAATGCGTGTCGAACTGGATCGTCGCCATGTGCTCCTTGCCCGCGGCGTAGCGGGCCGTCATGCCGCAACTGCGGTCGGCCAGCGTCATGATCACGCCGCCCTGGACCAGGCCGCGGCGGTTGTGGTGCTTGTCCTCGGTGACGATGGCGTACTCGTGGACACCGCCGACGACCCGCTGCCACAGCGGGCCGATCAGATGCAGGAAACCGGAGGTGTCGACGATCTCCCAGCCGTCGGACATCATCCTGGCCGCGGCCGATCTCGTCATCGCTGAAGACCCTTCCCGTTGTGGCCCGAGCCGGCCTGGAGGTCGTTTCATCTGTCGCCGGCCTGGTGTAGTCAAGCTGCATGCCGATGCCGTTCGACGATGCCACCAGGCGGAAAATCGCAAGCTGCTGCGCGGGCTTCGTGCGGCTGGAGGCGACTGCGGCCGCGGCCTCGCTGAAGCGCGCGGCGGTGGTGATCGCGCTGGCCCCCCACCACGAGACCGGCAACACGGCGCTGCTGCTCACTCTGCGTGCCGCAGGGCTGCGTAGCCATGGCGGGCAATGGGCGCTGCCGGGCGGACGCTGCGACGCCGGTGAAACCCCGGTCGAGGCCGCCTTGCGCGAGCTCGCAGAGGAGCTCGGGCTGATCCTGGCGCCGGATGCGGTGTTGGGCCTGCTCGACGACTATCCGACACGGTCGGGCTATCTGATTACCCCGGTCGTGGTATGGGCGGCCGATGGCCGCACGCTGCGGCCGAATCCGGACGAGGTCTCCTCGGTGCATCGGATCGGCCTGGATGCGATCACGGCGGACGACGCGTTCGACTTCACCGTGATCCCCGAGAGCACGCGGCGCGTGGTCCGCTTTCACGCCCGCGAGGGCCTCATTCACGCGCCGACCGCAGCGCTGATCTATCAGTTCCGCGAGGTGCTGTCCGGCCGCGACACCCGGGTGCATGAGCTGGAACAACCGGTGTTTGCCTGGAAGTAGCCGCCGTTTCGGCTACAAGGGGCGGCATGCTTCATCAGCCGATTCGCACGCTTGTCCTGATTCTCGCCTGCGCCGTTCCGGGCGCGCCGCCGTTGCTGGCCGGGGAACCCGCGCCAGTCGCAGCTCCGCGCGATGCCTTGGCCCAGATCGCCTCGCCCGCCGCGATCGCGGAGTACCAGCGCAGGCTCGCCGAATATCAGCAGGCGCGTGCGGAGTTCGATCGGGAGGCGGGCGCCTATTGGAAGGCGATCGCCGACAAGCGCCGTGCGCGCAATGCCAAACGCCGCGACCGCCAGCCGATCGGGCTCGACGACTACGTGCTGGAGCAGCCGCCGGTCTACACGGGGCCGAAGCGGCCGGTGAACCCCGAGCCGGAACCTGAGGGCGAGCCGCGCGAGCGCAAGTACATCCCCGTGGTCGCCGACCTCGTGAAGGCGGCACAGGAGCATTTCCAATGGTCGCCGCAGCGCCCCGCCAACGACATCGATTTCAAGCGCGCCTATGCGCGCTTCGCCGCGGCGTCGGGACTGACGCGCGAGCAGGCGGTGCGCGTCTATGCCTTCGAGACCGGCGGCAACGGCAAGCACGACTCGCAATCGGGCTTCAAGGGTAACCGCGCGATCTCGACCGCGATCGGCTACAATCAGCTCTTGACCACCAACAGCGTCGAGCTGCTGGCCGAGCAGGGGCCGCTGTTCATCCGCCTGCTCGGCGAACGCGTGGCCCGGACGTCCGGCCCGGCACGCGGCCCGATGGAGCACAAGCTCGCGGTCCTGAAGAAGATGGTCGCGATTGCGCGCTCCGTGCCGGATGACTGGTCGGCGCATGAGAAGATCGGCAACACGCCGCAAGGCTGGGCCATGCATGCGATGGTGCTCGACATCGATGTCGGGCCGATGCTGCAGACCCACAAGCTCTTGACCTCGGTCCTGTTCGCACGCGCCAAGGGCTACACGCGGCCGCTCTCGGCTGCCGAGCTCGAGATGATGAATCTCACCGGCGACGGCACGGGCTTCGACATGGTGACGATGCCCCTCGAGATGCGCGAGCAGGTTCCGACCGCCAATTTCTTCCAGCGCGGCGGCTACGAGCGCAATCCGGTCGCCATTCGCCACAACACCGTGGCGAAGCTGCTGGCGGTGACGGATTCCAGGATGGACTCGCTCAGCAGCCTGCCCGGCGCCAAGGAACTGGCGGCCGCATTCTGAGGCTGCGCTCGCACGCCCTTACTCATCCGCGCCGAACGAGAAGCTGCCGTCGCCGTCGAGATAGGGCGCCGTCCGCATGTAGAGCTGACCGTTCTGGCCGACGAAGAACAGCGTGCCCTTCGGCACCTTCTTGGCGCCCTTGAGCAGCATGTCGGCGTTCTTGGTGCCCATCTTGTAGGCGAGCGTCTGGCCATCCTTGCCATAGGCGTAGCCCATGTCGGGCTTCAGCTCCCACGGCTCCGGCGGTGCCGCGCGCGCCGCGCTGGTCAGTGCACCCAGCGCACCGAGGGCGATCAGGGCTTTCAGAACCGAGCTCTTCATGTCCTCCTCCAATCGATGTCGTATCGAACAAATCACGAACGCTGAGGAGGCGTCAACGTCGCCTCGTCGCAGTGCAGTGATCGTTGGGCGGATTTTCCATTCGCCGATCTCGCGATTATCCTGCAGCGTGGTTTAGAAACATAGGCCAAGAAAACGATTTGGGGATGATTCGGATGAGCCTCGTCACGAAGATCGGTTGGGTTGCGGCGTTGTCGCTGGTGACATTGGCATCCGCCCGGGCCGACGACTTCAAGCTGTCCAACAACCAGCGCATCGCCTGCAGCCGCGGTCTTTCCGCCGGCAAGCTCAATACGGCCGTCTGCAAGTCCTACGCCTACCTCTTCAACGTGAAGACCTCGGAATATTTCCGCTGCCAGGTCTCACTGTCGCTGACCCGGGACAACAAGGAAGTCATCAACGTCCAGACCGACGGCGGCTGCACCAGGAAGCCGCGCGTGTTCGACACCGATTCCAAATATGAGTTCGACGCCACCGAGACCGAGCCGGCGAACACCAACTCCTTCTTCGGCAATGGCGGCTATTCGATCTGGGTGGCGGATACGACCCAGCAGAAGGTGCGTGGCTGCATGACGATCTCGTCCGGGCTCGGCTCGGACATCTCCAAGTGCCTCGACATGACGTTCCAATGACCGGCGGCCTTGCGAGCGAGGCGACCCGCCCCTCTGGGCTGCACCTGCGGTTCAAGCTGGTGCTACCGTCAATGTAAGATTGAACGCGGGGCGCATCGGTCCCGGCCTCGCGCCGTGGGAGCGGGGGAGGCTGGTGCGCCAGTCTTTCGGATGGGTTGACCCCGCGCCCACAGCCGTCCAATTTGCGGCAAAATCAATGGGAGGATCCATGCGTTTTTCGAAAATCTCTGGCACTGCAACCGGTTTCATTCTGGCAGCCGCCTGCCTGCTCGCGGCGCCAGCGGCGCAGGCGCAGAGCTTCATCAACGTGCTCACCGGCGGCACGTCGGGCGTCTACTATCCGCTCGGTGTCGCGATCGGGAAGATCTACGGCGACAAGATCCCCAATGTGAAAACCCAGGTGCAGGCGACCAAGGCCTCCGTCGAGAACCTGATCCTGCTGCAGCAGGGACGCGGCGAGCTCGCCTTCGCGCTCGGCGACTCCCTGAAGGCCGCCTGGAACGGCGAGGAGGAGGCCGGCTTCAAATCCAAGCTGGACAAGCTGCGCACGATCGGCGCGATCTATCCGAACTACATCCAGATCGTCGCGACGGCCGAGTCCGGCATCAAGACGTTGGCGGATCTCAAGGGCAAGAGCCTGTCGGTCGGCGCGCCGAAGTCCGGCACCGAGCTCAACTCGCGCGCGATCCTCGCGGCCGCCGGCATGAGCTACAAGGATCTCGGCAAGGTGGAGTATCTGCCGTTCGCCGAATCCGTCGACCTGATGAAGAACCGGCAGCTCGGCGCCACCTTGCAGTCGGCTGGCCTCGGCGTCGCATCGTTGAAGGATCTGTCGACCTCGTCGCCGATCACCGTGGTGTCGGTGCCGAAGGAGGTCGTCGACAAGATCGGCCCTCCGTTCGTCGCGGCGACCATCCCGGCCAACACCTATGCCGGCCAGGACAAGGACGTGCCGACCGCGGCCGTGATCAACTATCTCGTCACCAGCTCGGCGGTATCCGACGATCTCGCCTATCAGATGACCAAGCTGATCTTCGAGTCGCTGCCGGAACTCGCCAATGCGCACGCCGCCGGCAAGGAGATCAAGCTGGAGACGGCGGCGCAGGGCAGCCCGGTGCCGCTGCATCCGGGCGCGATCCGCTACTACAAGGAAAAGGGCATCCTGAAATAAGGGCGCTGCTCGCCCCGCCTGACTTGCAGGCCGGGTCGTTTGCAACCGGCTGCGCGGGAAACCTTCCGCGCAGTCTTGTCGTTCAGGTGATTGCGGCCATGGTCAGCAGCGCCTGATGGGCGCGTGGGGGGGGATCATGACGATCGAAGCCGTTAACATGGAAACGCCGGTCAAGGTCGAGTTCGACAATTTCGAGCACGGCTTTCCGGAGGGCTTCGGTCCCGGCCGCTGGGGCTACCTGGCCTACGGCATCGGCCTCGCCTTCGCGCTGTTCCAGCTTTATGTCGCCGCCTTCAACTATCTGCCGAGCCAGGTCGTGCGCGGCGTCCATGTCGGCTTCCTGCTGCTCTTGACCTTTGGCCTGATCGGCAACTTCACGGCCAGGACCGATGCGGGGCGCATCGCCGGCTGGACCGTCGGCGCCATCGGCTTTCTCTGCGGCCTCTATCAATGGATTTTCTATGCCGACCTGATCGCACGCGACGGCGATCCGACGCGCACCGATCTCGTGGTCGGAACCCTGCTGGCGGTACTGATCTTCGAGGGCACGCGCCGGCTGATGGGACTCGCGCTGCCGCTGATGTGCGGCGCCTGCCTGTTGTACTGGTTCTTCGGCCAGTATCTGCCGGCGCCGCTCAACCATCGCGGCTATGATTTCGATCAGATCGTCACGCATCTGTCGTTCGGTACCGAGGGCTTCTATGGCGTGCCGATCTACGTCTCGGCGACCTACATCTTCCTGTTCATCCTGTTCGGCTCGTTCCTCGAGCATGCCGGCATGATCCAGCTGTTCACCGACGTCTCGCTCGGCCTGTTCGGCCGCACCCGCGGCGGTCCTGCCAAGGTCGCGGTGTTCGCCTCCGGCATGATGGGCACGATCTCCGGCTCGGGCGTCGCCAATGTCGTCACTGTCGGCCAGTTCACGATTCCGCTGATGATCCGGTTCGGCTATCGCCGCGCCTTCGCGGCCGGCGTCGAAGCCACCGCGTCGATGGGCGGACAGATCATGCCGCCCGTGATGGGCGCGGTCGCCTTCATCATGGCCGAAACTCTGGGCGTGGACTACTCGGTCGTCGTCAAGGCCGCCGTGATCCCGGCGATCCTGTATTTCGCCTCGGCGTTCTGGATGGTGCACCTGGAGGCCGGCAAGCACGGCCTGACCGGCATGAAGCCGTCGGAGATCCCGAGCGCCTGGAAGGCGCTGGTGGCGCGCTGGTATCTCGTGCTGCCGCTCGCCGCGCTGGTCTACATGCTGTTCGAGGGGTTCACGCCGCTGTATGCGGGCTCGATGGGACTCGCGCTAACAGTGGCGCTGATCCTGGGCACCTCGATCACCATGGGCTTCTCCAACCAGGTGCTGCGCTACATCTTCTGGATCGGGCTGGCGCTCGTCGTCGGCGCGCTGTCGCGCAACGGCCTGCAGATCATTCCCGTCGCCTCCGTCGTCGTCGCGCTCATCGTCATCACCGGCTTCGTGCGCGGCGGCATGGGCACCTTGCACGCCTGCCGCGATTCCCTGGCCGAAAGCGCGAAGTCGGCGCTGACCGTCGGCATGGCCTGCGCCATCGTCGGCGTCATCATCGGCATGATGACACAGACCGGTGTCGGCTCGATCTTCGGAAGCTGGGTGATCGGCCTCGGCAAGACCAGCCTGTTCGCGGCGCTGATCATGACCATGCTGCTGTCGATCCTGCTCGGCACCGGCATCCCGACCATCCCGACCTACATCATCACCGCGGCACTGGCGGCCCCCGCGCTTGCCAAGCTGGGCGTGCCCCTGATCGCGAGCCACATGTTCGCGTTCTACTACGGCATCATGGCCGACCTTTCGCCACCGGTCGCGCTCGCCGCGCTGGCGGCCGCTCCGATCGCCAAGGAGAATCCCGACAAGATCGGCTGGGAGGCGATGCGGATCGCGCTCGCCGGCTACGTCATTCCGTTCCTGTTCGTCTACTCGCCCGCGCTGATGCTGCAGCCGGGTGACCCGATGGAGGTGCAACTCGGCTTCATCGGCGCGGTGGCGTATGCCTCCGTCAAGGCGCTGATCTCGATCGGCCTGTTCGGCATGGTCGCGATCGGCTTCCTGTACGTGCGCATGACCCTGGTCGAGCGCCTGCTGGCGTTTATCGCGTCGGTCTGCCTGCTCGGCGAATTTCCCTACAGTGACGTGCTGGGCTTCGCGCTGGCGGTGGTGATCGTGGCGTGGCAGTGGCGGCAGCGGCCGCCGGCTGCCGTGGCGGCCTCCGCTTGAGCCTCTGCCTCGCCTCATCAGGTGTGGTGAAGGCGCTGACCCTCGCCAGCTTCACTTTGGCCTGGACCCATTCGGTCGAGAAGACCGCGTGGCAGGAGGACTGGCGCGTCACGCCTGACGGTCTCGAACTGGTGCAGGCGCGCGTCAAGGGCTCCGGCGCGGGCATGGAGCCGCCGCCGGAGGCGCGGCTGGTCGACGGCTGGTTCCAGTGGCAGACCCAGCGGGGGCCGCTGTCGCGGATCGTGCTCGCCAATTCCGGCGCGGCCGGCGAGTGGCGCATCTGCGCGGACGGGCAATGCCGGACGCTGTCGGACATCTTCGGCCATGACATCGGCGCAGCGACCATCACGATGAGCGCCTGTACCGAATAACGAATAAGCGACGGGAGAACGCGATGGATCGTCTCAGGGGCAAGGTGGCGCTGGTGGTCGGTGCGGGCTCGATCGGGCCGGGCTGGGGCAACGGCAAGGCCACGGCCGTGACCTTTGCGCGGCAGGGCGCCAAGGTGTTCTGCGTCGACCGCAACAAGGACGCCGCCGCGGAGACCGCCTCGATCATTTCAGGCGAAGGCGGGCAGGCCGAGGCGTTCACCGCCGACGTCTCGAAGGCCGTCGAGGTCGAGGCGATGGTGAAGGCCTGTGTGGCGGCCTATGGCCGCATCGACGTGCTCGACAACAATGTCGGCATCGCCGAGATGGGCAGCGTCGTCGATGTCGAGGAGGCCGAGTGGGATCGCGTGTTCGCGGTCAACCTCAAGAGCGCCTATCTCGCCATGAAGCACGTCATTCCGGTGATGATCGGGCAGGGCGGCGGCTCCATCATCAACATCTCCTCTGTCGCCTCGATCCGCCAGGTCGGCATCTCCTATGTCAGCTATGGCGCCAGCAAGGCGGCGATGAACCAGATGACGCGCACGACCGCGGTCGAGTTCGCGCCGAAGCACGTCCGCGTCAATGCGATCCTGCCCGGGCTGATGAAGACGCCGATGGTCGAGCACTCCGCGGGGCTGGCCGCGAGCTACGCCAAGGGCGATGTCGAGGAGATGTGGCGCAAGCGTGATGCGCAGGTGCCGATGGGGCATATGGGCGACGCCTTCGACGTCGCCAATGCCGCCTTGTTCCTCGCCTCCGACGAGTCGCGCTATGTCACCGGCACCATGCTGGTGGTGGATGGCGGGCTGACCTGCAGGAGCTAACTCTCTCTGCGTCATTGCGAGCGAAGCGAAGCAATCCAGCGCCGAGCAAGGACTCTGGATTGCTTCGTCGCCTGCGGCTCCTCGCAATGACGAGCGATACACTGCGCGATTATTGCGCCATTGCCAGCATGCTGCCGCCGATCGCGTGCCACGCCGACGTCACGCTGATCGGCCAGTTCAAAAGCTTCACGGCGATCAGCGCGAGTCCGCCATAGACGTAGACCGGGTGGACGCGTCCGAACGTGCGGCGGTCGTGGATGATCGCGACGACGAGCAGCAGGTAGGCGACGAAGGCCGGCGGGATCGTCACGAACACCGGTGGCGGGCCGAGCGGGCCGGGGGGCGCCAGAAATGTCAGGAACCAGCGCGCCACGGCGGCGTCCAGCAGCGAGACGCCGGCGAGCAGCATCAGCCGCTTGTGCGTTTCCGGCCGCCGCAGATGGACAATCGCGAGCGCGAAGACCACGGCAAAGAAGGCGATGCCGCTGAGCGGCACGATCGCAAAGGCGATGCCCTCGTTTGACTGCCCGATCGCGGCCGAACGCTTCATCGCCTCGATGGCAACGAGGAAGCCGAAGATCGTCATCGCCGTGGCGAGCGATACGCCGAAGATGCCGAGCGAGCGGTGCCACGCCGTGCGTCCGGATGCGGCAAGCCAGCTCTGCAGCACGAAATACAGGGTCCAGGTGAAGAACAGGAAGCCGTGGAAATGAATCACGGGCGCGCCGGAGAATGAGCCGCGGGCCAGTGGCAGCCAGTAGGTCGGTGCGAAGCCGATGATCGCAATGGCCATACAGGCCAGCGCCATGTTGAAATAGAAATAGCGCGCAGGGGACGCAACGACGCCGCGTGCGCGCGAATTGTCGGTCAGAATAGTCATGCGGTTGTGTCTGCGGAGATCGCAACAGGTTCAAATGGCGACGAAGGCTTCGCCGGTGCGCATCCACAACATCTCGAGGGGAATGCGCGGAACGATCACGCGCATTTTGGTCGGGGCCGCAATCCGCTCGCGGGCGGCGGTTCGCAAGGGTCGCCTTCTCCAGGAAAGGGACTGTCGCACCGCTGCTGCCGCTGTATAGTTGCAGTGCCGGCGGCGATTGCGCCCCCCGCGCGCCGTGCCGGATCGTCCACGACCTGACAGAGCCATCTGCCTTGACCGCATTCGTCTCCTCATGGGCTGCCACCGATCGCCGGGATGGGGTGCTGCGCCTGGCTGCGCTGGTCACGCTCGGATGGCTGGTCTCGACCCAGGCCCATGCGGTCGGCGCGGCCGACCCCGGCAAGGAGCCGGCGGTGGATGCCGGTGCCTGCATGACGGCCTCGGAGGCGCACGATGGCGACAAGGTGCTCACCGAATGCGGCGCCGTGATCGACAATCCCAAGGCCGCGAGGACCGATCGCATCAACGCACTGATCGCGCGCGCCTCGATCTTCATCACCAGGGGTGAGATCGATCGCGCCATCGCCGATTACGGCGTGGCCTTGCAGCTCAACCCGACGCTCGCCAGCATCTTCAACGCGCGCGGCGAACTGCATCGCAAGAAGGGCGACCGCCCGAAGGCGCTGGCCGATTTCGCCGCGGCGCTGCGGCTCAATCCGGATCACGCCAGCGCCCGCAGCAACTACCACGCACTCGCCGTGGAGCTCGAGCGCATGGGAGCGCAGATGGCCGTCGCGGGCCGGCCGAGCTTCAATTGCGCCACGGCGCGGCGCGCCGTGGAGAAGGCGATCTGCGCCGATCCGGAGCTCGCCAATCTCGATCGCGAGATCGACGGCGCGCAGGCCCGCGTCGTTCGCGAGGCGGCCGGCCCCGCCGCAGCCCGCGCCCTGCAGCGCGAGCAGGACGCGTTCATCGCGCGGCGCAACGCCGGCTTTGGCAAGCCCGGCTACGATCTCAAGAAGGCGATGCAGGACCGCCTGCGGCGGCTGAACGGCGTCGACGGCTATTGACCATCGGCGTGGCCGCTTGAACCGGGGTCCGGCCGGAGACGACAACGGGGGAGATCAGCGTCTCACCCGCAACAGTCGAAATTCGAGCCGAGTCCATGCCGATGCACGCTTTCATTCGTTCGATTTCATCCCGCTCATCTTACCTCGCGCTGGGTCTTGCAGCCGGTCTTGTCCTTGGCCTCGGGGCCCAGCCTGCATTCGCCGCAGACTCCGAATGCGCATTGGGCAGCAAGGCGCCCCCGTCCGAGCTCATCACCGCCTGCTCGACCGTAATCGAGCAGGCATCGGGTTATCCGAAGGATCAATCCATCGCCCTGGTCGCCCGCGCCGACGCCCGTGCGCGGACCTCGGGCGGCCTGACCCAGGCCCTGAAGGACCTCGACCGTGCCATCGCGCTCGACGGCAAGAATGCGCGCGCCTATCGGCTGCGTGGCGACCTGATGCGCGAAGCCGGTGGCGATGCCGGCAAGGCGGCGGCCGATCTGAGCATGGCGATCTCGCTCGATTCGAATGACGCCGAAGCCTATGAGCTGCGTGGCGTTGTCTATACCGAGCAGCGCCGTCTTGATCGCGCTCTGGCCGACTACGACCAGGCGATCCGGCTGAAGCCCGACTACGCGCAGGCCTTTGCCGACCGCGGCGTCGCCTTCTACCTGCGCGGCGACAACGAGAAGGCCGTGCGCGACTATGACGAGGCGATCCGGCTCGACCCGAAACGGCCGCGCACATTCACCAACCGTGCCGCGGCCTACAAGAAGCTCGGCCAGATGGACAAGGCGCTGGCCGATGACGATGAGGCGATCCGGCGCGATCCGAAGGTGTCGGAATATTACGACAATCGTGGCCTCACCTACGCCGCCATGAAGGAGTACGACAAGGCGATCGCCGATTATGATCAGGCGATCAGGATGGAGCAGCGGGCAAATTTCTTCACCAACCGCGGCGATTCCCATCAGTTCAAGGGCGAGCTCGGCGCGGCGCTCAGCGACTACGACGCCGCGCTGCGGCTCGATCCGAATTTCGCGCTCGCCTACAACAACCGGGCGGTGCTGTACAAGAAGATGGGCGAGCGCGCCAAGGCGCTGGCCGACTACGAGGCCGCGCTGCGGCTGGATCCCGGCAACGACAATGCCATCGCCGGCCGGCGCGTCATGCTGGCCGAGATCAAGAAGTTCGGCGCCGAGCCGCCGCGTCCGTTGAACGCGCCGTCAGAGCGAAGCGGTCCGTCGTTCGATTGCGCCACGGCCGCGCGCGAGGTCGAGAAGGTCATCTGCGCCGACCCGCAGCTCTCGGTGCTCGATCTCGGCATTTCCGAAAGCTATGCCCGGCGCTTGAAGTCCTCCCGCGGCCGCGCCGCTGCCGAGCTGCGCGGAACGCAGCGTGACTTCATCGCGGAGCGCAATGCCCGGTTCGGCAAGCCCGGCTACGACCTTCGTCTAGCCCTGCAGCGTCGCCTGGATACCCTCCGCGATGGAGCGCATTGATCCGGCCCGGAAAATGGGCGAACGTCCGGGCCTGCCTGATCTGGATCAATTCATGACGGCTTGAACTGTCGCTTTGTCCCGTGACAATACTCGGGAATAAACACAGATCTTGGGGAAACGTCATGAGCGCTGCGAGCCGCTATCACGAGGTCCATGCACGGTCGCTGCAGGACCCGGAAGGGTTCTGGGCCGAGGCCGCCCGCGCGATCGACTGGATCGAGCCGGCCAAGACCATCTTCGATCCCGCGATGGGCGCCTACGGCCGCTGGTTTGCGGGGGCCGTCGTCAATACCTGCTACAACGCGCTCGACCGCCACGTCGCCGCCGGCCGCGGCGATCAACTGGCGCTGATCCACGATTCGCCGCTCACCAGCTCGGTCACGAAGCTCACCTATGCCGAGATGCTGAAGGAGGTGCAGACGCTCGCCGCGATCATGCAGGATTTCGGCGTTGGCAAGGGCGACCGCGTCATCCTGTATATGCCCATGGTGCCCGAGGCGATGGTCGCGATGCTGGCCTGCGCGCGCATCGGCGCGGTGCATTCGGTGGTGTTCGGCGGCTTCGCGGCCAAGGAGCTCGCGACCCGCATCGACGACGCCACGCCGAAGCTCGTGCTGTCGGCGAGCTGCGGCATCGAGCCCGGCCGCATCGTGCAATACAAGCCGCTGCTCGATCAGGCGATCGAGCTCGCCGACAACAGGCCCAAGGCCTGCATCGTCCTGCAGCGTCCCGAGCATGTCTGCGAGCTGAAGCCCGGCCGCGATTACGACTGGGCGGCGCTGCGCAAGTCTGCGCTCGCCAATGGCAAGCTGGCGCCGTGCGTGCCGGTGCTGGCGACCGATCCGCTCTACATCCTCTATACCTCCGGCACGACCGGCAAGCCGAAGGGCGTGGTGCGCGACAATGGCGGGCACCTCGTCGCGCTGAAATGGTCGATGGAGAATCTCTACGGCATCAAGCCGGGTGAGGTCTGGTGGTGCGCCTCCGACATCGGCTGGGTGGTTGGCCACAGCTACATCATCTACGGCCCGCTGATCCATGGCGCGACCTCGGTGATGTACGAGGGCAAGCCGGTCGGAACGCCCGATGCCGGCGCGTTCTGGCGCGTCATCAGCGATCATAAGGCGGTCGCTCTGTTTACCGCGCCCACGGCATTCCGCGCCATCCGCAAGGAGGATCCGGAAGGTACTTTCTTGCGCAAATACGATCTATCGCATTTCCGCACCCTGTTCCTGGCCGGCGAGCGCGCCGATCCGCCGACGGTGGAATGGGCCGAGCAGCAATTGAAGGTGCCGGTGATCGATCATTGGTGGCAGACCGAAACCGGCTGGTGCATCGCCGGCAATCCGGTCGGCCTTGGCCTGTTGCCCGTGAAGCACGGCTCGCCGACGGTGCCGATGCCGGGCTACCAGGTCGACATCGTCGACGAGGCCGCCAAGCCGGTGCCCGCCAACACCATGGGCTCGATCGTGATCAAGCTGCCAATGCCGCCCGGCTGCCTGCCGACCCTGTGGCAGCAGGAGGACCGCTTCAAGGAATCCTATCTCAGCGAATTCCCCGGCTACTACAAGACCTCAGACGCCGGCTACAAGGATGAGGACGGCTATGTCTTCGTGATGGGCCGCACCGACGACATCATCAATGTCGCCGGCCACAGGCTGTCGACCGGCGGCATGGAAGAGATATTGGCCTCGCATCCCGACGTCGCGGAATGCGCCGTGCTCGGCATCAAGGATGCGATCAAGGGCGAGGTGCCGTGCGGCTTCATCGTGCTCAAGGCCGGTGTCTCGCGCAGCCCGTCGCAGATCGAAAAGGAGATCGTGGCGCTGGTACGCGACAAGCTCGGACCGGTCGCTGCGTTCAAGCTCGCCATCACCGTCGGCCGGTTGCCGAAGACGCGCTCCGGCAAGATCCTGCGCGGCACGATCAAGAAGATCGCCGACGGCGAGCAATGGAGCATGCCGGCCACGATCGAGGATCCCAAGGTGCTCGAAGAAATCGGCGAGGCGCTGAAGAGCCGCGTCTGACACGCCGCCGCTGAAAGGTGACCCGGGCTTGACCCGGGCGCCCATTCTCGTCAAGCAACGGCGTCAGACCAGCCCGATTGACGAGAATGGAACGTTCGATGCGACAGACCTCCGCCTGCCTGGCCCTGGTGCTGATGGCCGTATTTTCGCTCTCGGCCTGCGCCTCCCGCAACCAGGGTCCGGCGGTGGCGCTCGGCAATGACGACGATGATGCGGTCTGTCAGGCCGGTGGCAAGGTCGCGCCGGGCTCCGCCGAATATGTCGCCTGCCGCAAGGACCGCGACGTGCAGCGGCAGCGCGCCGAGGCACGTGCCGACCGCCGGCAGCGCGATCTCGGCGAATACATGATGAACCACCCCGACCGGCCCTGAGCGCCACTGCAAGCGCCTCTCATGGCGCGTGACTTCGATGCAACAGTTGCGTGACATCGGCGCTGCAACAATGCCGATTGATTGAGATCAAATCCAACTCCATGGCGTCCCTGCCACATCTGTGACCGCAAGGCGCGGCCGTGCCCGCGCAGATGTTGCTCAAGGGTGGCTATGGGGATCTCGATGAACAGGATGTTGAAACTCTCGTCGTCGCTGCTGGTGCTGGCGGCGATCTGCGGAGCCATGGGCTCGGCGCAAGCGGCCGACCTGCAGGCGGCGCCGGTCTACACCAAGGCGCCGGTGGTCGAGGCGTGGAATCCGTGGATGCTTCGTGTGCGCGCGCTCGGCGTGCTGCCGGATGCTGGCGGCTCCACCGTGAACGTGACCGGCGTGCCGGCGCTGTCGTCGCCGAACTCCGGCCTGTCGATCTCCAACTCGGTCGTGCCCGAGCTCGACATCAGCTACTTCTTCACCAAGAACATCGCGGCCGAGCTGATCCTCGGCGTCACCCGGCATTCCATCGGCGGCACCGGCTCGCTCGACGGCCTCAACATGGGCAAGGCCTGGCTGCTGCCGCCGACGCTGACCCTGCAATATCACTTCACCGATTTCGGCGCGTTCAAGCCGTATGTCGGCGCGGGTGTGAACTACACGGTCTTCTTCAACCAGAGCGCCGCGAACCAGGTGTGGAACGGTCTTGCCGTCACCAACCTGCACATCTCCAACCAGTGGGGCGCCGCGGTCCAGTTCGGCTTCGACTACATGCTCGACAGGCACTGGGGCCTGAACGTCGACGTCAAGAAGCTGTGGCTGCAGCCGAACTACTCGGCGACCGTCAACGGCGCAATTCCGGTCACCGGCCGCGCCAACATCGATCCGTGGCTGGTCGGCGTCGGCGTCACCTACAAGTTCT
Source organism: Bradyrhizobium sp. HKCCYLRH3059 (assembly GCF_051168035.1). Classification (NCBI taxonomy): domain Bacteria; kingdom Pseudomonadati; phylum Pseudomonadota; class Alphaproteobacteria; order Hyphomicrobiales; family Nitrobacteraceae; genus Bradyrhizobium; species Bradyrhizobium sp. HKCCYLRH3059. Next base: position 395,634 of record NZ_JBNPUF010000005.1, read on the forward strand.
GATTTTTTCAGTTCCTCCCAAGACTGTCATGGCGCCGGCATTCCCGGCGCCATTTTTTTTGGACTGTTTGCGGGTCGCGAAGCTCGGGCTCGGGCCTGTAAAACAGGCGTCGTCCCGGCCTTGAGCCGGGGCCCATACGCCGCAGCGGGAGTGAGGAAAGACGCGCTGAGTTACAGCCAGCTTGGGCCGTCACGCAATCCTGTGGTTATGGGTCCCTGCGTTCGCAGGGACGACACCGATGGTGGGGCAGTCGCGGGTGAATTGACCCGAGGACAGGAGGTGCCCGTCCTACTCCTCCTCGTCGTCCTGCTTCTTGCCGCCGATGGTCTTGAGCTTGGCGAACACGGCGTCGACGTTGAGATCGTCCTCATCGCGGCCCGCCGGCTCGTACTCGTCCTTGCGCGTGGTCTCGGAGGCCGGGAGCAGGGTGGCGCCGCTGAAATTGGCGTCGAGCGGCTTTTCCTTGGCGGCACGCTGGACCTCGAAGTCGAGCTCGATCTGCGAGCACAGGCCGAGCGTCACCGGATCCATCGGCGTCAGTGTCTGCGCGTTCCAATGGGTGCGGTCGCGCACGCTCGCGATCGTGGTCTTGGTGGTGCCGACCAGGCGCATGATCTGGGCGTCCTTGAGCTCGGGATGGTTCCGCACCAGCCAGAGAATGGCGCTCGGGCGCTCGTGGCGGCGCGAGACCGGGGTGTAGCGGGGGCCCTTGCGCTTGGGCTGCGGCGGCAGCACCACCTTGCTCTCCTGCAGCCGGAGCCGGTAATTCGGGTCGCGCTCGGCCTTCTCGATCTCCTCGCGGGTGAGCTGCCCGGTCGAGATCGGATCCATGCCCTTGATGCCCTGGGCGGCGTCCCCGTCGGCAATGGCGCGCACCTCCAGCGGGTGCATCTTGGTGAAATCGGCGACCTGGTCGAAGGTCAAGGCGGTATTGTCGACCAGCCACACGGCAGTTGCCTTCGGCATCAGCGGGGCGTTGCTCATGGCAAATCTCCTTTGTGCTCCGCCCCGGCCCTGGAGGCGAAACCTGCGGTCATCGGCGATGACGGGAATTGGCCCTATATAAGCCGTCCCGGGGGCAGGGCGCAATGGCCTGGAGAAAACGGCCTTGACAGCGCTCGAAAGCAGTCCCAAGTCCTACCCAAACGAGTGTCAGACCCAAGTTCTTCGCGTATCGACCGCCCCCGCTTGCCGGCCCGGGGGTCCGTGGTCGCCGAAACCAGCCCGCATAGATCAGCTCAGACCAGCCCCATGGCAGCCAAACCAGACCTCAAAATCGTGCTTTGCTCGCCGCGCGGCTTCTGCGCCGGCGTGGTGCGCGCCATCGACACCGTGGAACGGGCGCTCGCCATCTATGGCGCCCCGGTCTATGTCCGACACGAGATCGTGCACAACAAATACGTCGTCGACAGCCTGAAGACCAAGGGCGCCATCTTCGTCGAGGAACTGGCGGAGATTCCCGACAGTACCAATGCACCGGTGGTGTTCTCGGCCCATGGCGTGCCGAAATCGGTTCCGGCCGAGGCCCAGGCGCGCAACTTCTTCTCCCTGGACGCGACCTGCCCGCTGGTGACCAAGGTCCACCGCGAGGCGGCGATCCACTTCAAGCGCGGCCGCGAGATCCTGCTGATCGGCCATTCGCACCATCCGGAGGTGGTCGGCACCGTCGGCCAGCTTCCGGCCGGCGCCGTGACGCTGATCGAGACCGCCGAGGACGCGGCGACCTTCACCCCGAAAGACCCCAACAACCTCGCTTTCGTCACCCAGACCACGCTGTCGATCGACGACACCAAGGATATCGTCGCGATCCTCAAGGGCCGTTTCCCGAACATCTCGGGCCCGCACAAGGAAGACATCTGTTACGCCACCACCAACCGCCAGCTGGCGGTCAAGAAGGTGGCCCCGGTGGTCGATGCGCTGATCGTGGTCGGTGCGCCGAACTCGTCGAACTCGCAGCGCCTGCGCGAGGTCGCCGAGCGCGAGGGCTGCCCGATTGCCGTGCTGGCGCAGCGCGCCTCGGACATCGACTGGGCGCGCTTCGAGGGCATCAAGAGCCTCGGCATCACAGCCGGCGCCTCGGCGCCGGAGGTGATCGTCGAGGAGATCATGGGCGCCTTTGCCGAGCGCTACGTGCTCCATGTCGAGACGGTCTCTGCGGCGGAAGAGAACGAATTCTTCCCGCTGCCGCGCTCGCTCCGGCCGGAAGCGGCAGCCGAGTAAGTCGGCCGGTTCTTTTCCGCCCTCGGCGGCCTCTCGGCCTTGAACCCGGCGCCCGCATGCGCGATGAAGGGCGCTACGGGCCTGTTCGGTGACGAAGTTCGCATCGGAGAGGCGGGGGCAGGCGAACTTCGATAACTGGGATAGCGCATGGCGGTCTATACCGACGTCGCCGCCGACGAGCTTGCGGATTTCATCAAGACCTACGACATCGGCGAGCTGCTCTCTTACAAGGGCATCGCCGAAGGGGTCGAAAACTCCAACTTCCTGCTCCACACCACCAAGGGCTCCTTCATCCTCACGCTGTACGAGAAGCGCGTGGCGGTGGATGACCTGCCGTATTTTCTGGGCCTGATGGCCCACCTCGCCGAGCGCGGCGTGAGCTGTCCGCAGCCCGCCCGCAACCGCGACGGGGCGGTGTATTCGAGCCTGTCCGGCCGGCCCGCGGCGATCATCAACTTCCTGGAAGGCATGTGGCCGCGCAAGCCGAACGTCACCCACTGCGCCGGCGTCGGCGCGGCGCTGGCGCAGATGCATCTGGCCGGACGCGACTTCCCGCTGGTGCGCAAGAATCCGCTCTCGGTCGCCGGCTGGCGGTCGTTGTTCGCGCAGGCCGCCGACCGCGCCGACACGGTGCAGGCCGGCCTCTCCGCGCTGCTCTCCGCCGAGCTCGATCATCTCGGGCGCTCCTGGCCGACGCATCTGCCGGAAGGCGTCATCCACGCCGACCTGTTCCCGGACAACGTGTTCTTCCTCGGCGACAAGCTCTCGGGGCTGATCGACTTCCCGTTCTCCTGCAACGACATTCTGGCGTATGACGTCGCGATCTGCCTCAACGCCTGGTGCTTCGAGGCCGATCATTCGCTGAACGTCACCAAGGCGCGCGCCTTCTTCAACGCCTATGGCCGCGTCCGGCCGCTGTCGGACGCCGAGCTGGAGGCGCTGCCGCTGCTGGCGCGCGGCGCCGCGATCCGCTTCCTGCTGACGCGGCTGGTGGACTGGCTCAACGTGCCGGCGGGGGCGCTGGTCAGGCCCAAGGACCCGCTCGAATATGTCCGCAAGCTGCGCTTCCACCAGGCGGTGACCAGCGTGCGCGACTACGGCATCGGCGGAGCATTGGCGTGAGCGAGCATCCGGTCGTCAGCATCTACACCGACGGCGCCTGCTCGGGGAATCCGGGGCCGGGCGGCTGGGGCGCGATCCTGCGCTTCGGCGACAACGAAAAAGAGCTCAAGGGCGGCGAGCCACACACGACCAACAACCGCATGGAGCTGATGGCCGCGATCTCGGCGCTGGAGGCGCTGAAGAAGTCGTGTCAGGTCGAGCTCTACACTGACAGCCAATATGTCCGGCAGGGCATCACCGGATGGATCCACGGCTGGAAGCGCAACGGCTGGAAGACCGCCGACAAGAAGCCGGTCAAGAACGCCGAGCTGTGGCAGCGGCTCGACGCGGCGCTGAAGCCGCACAAGGTCAACTGGCACTGGGTCAAGGGCCACGCCGGGCACGCCGAAAACGAGCGCGCCGATCAGCTCGCTCGCGACGGCGTGGCTATGGCCAGGATGCAGAAGAACGTGCGGGGCTGACGGGTTGGTTAACCGAATCATCGCCCCACACTCGACTTTCGTCGCCCGGCTCGAGACCGGGCGATCCAGTACTCACCACCGGTCGTGTTCAATCGGCGTACTGGATATGAATCAGGGCGGGCCCCTAATTTGCACCGCGCCGATGCCAGGTCTCAACTGCCGCTGCGAAGAGCCGCTTATGTTCCTCCGAGTCGAATGCTCGGCGCGGAATCAAGAGGGCATTTCCGTTCTTCCCGGTGATTGTGACTAGCTCAGGCGTCTCTTCGATCGTGGATATCTCTCTCCAGCTCCATGCACGGCTCTTGTTGCCGATCTTGGTGTAAAGGCCATCTTCGCTGGCTGTGAGCTCTCGGTGCTGCGGCTTGAACATCAGCTGTGGGAAAGCGACGAGAAACACCACGAAAACGCCAGCGGCAAGCAGGCCATAAAGCAGTTTTGCGTAATCATGCGGTGGCCAATGGCCATCCCAAATGAGTGCGAGCGCAATGAAGAAAAGAGCGGAATATGCGTGCAGCACCCAGAGTTTCTTGCGCCAGGCGCGCCAATACCAATCCCAGACCTCAGCCCGAGTACTGGCGTATTTCAGCGTGACGGCCATCTGAACTTTCGACGCTGGCGAGAGGCGGGGCGGGCTGGCGCAGATGTTCGTCGGTGATATCGTCGATGAGCTGCACCGGCGCTCAATCCCACCCGTTAGTCTTATTATTCAACCGTCATCGCCCGGCTTGACCGGGCGATCCAGCACTCACCGGCCGTCGTGTTCTGGCGATAGGCCGAGGCTTACTGGATTCCCCGCTTTCGCGGGGAATGACACTGGTGAGTCGGGAGGCGGTGTGCCTCGTATCGGAGGCCGGCGCGGCTTTACAGCTGCCCGAGCAGCGTGTCGCCGCCGGAGACCTCGACCTTGCCCGGCGCGGCTTCGAGGTTCAGCTTCTTGACCACGCCGTCCTCGACCAGCATCGAATAGCGCTTGGAGCGGATGCCGAGGCCGGCGCCGGAGGCGTCGAGCTCCATGCCGATCGCCTTGGTGAACTCGGCATTGCCGTCGGCCAGGAACACGGCCTCGTCGCGCTGGTCGGTGTCGCGCTTCCAGGCGTTCATGACGAAGGCGTCGTTGACCGAGACGATCGCGATGGTGTCGACGCCCTTGTCCTTCAACGCATAGGCATTGAGGAAGATGCTGGGCAGATGCATCTTGTGGCACGTGCCGGTGTAGGCGCCGGGCACCGCGAACAGCGCGACCTTCTTGCCCTTGAAGATGTCGTCGGTGGTTTTGACCTGCGGGCCTTCGCCGGTCATGACGCGGAATTGGGCCTGCGGCAGCTTGTCGCCAACCTGGATGGTCATTCGAGTTACTCCTTCCCCTGGATGTGTCTTGCGCGGTGCGCGCTACACTATTCGGCGGGCCGGAAACGGCAACGGCCCGCCGTGATCACGTATCCGTCATCGCACGTCCCTCATCGCGCGCCGGGGCTTGCGGCGCCAATGGACTCAGGCCGCTGCTGCCGGCTTCTTCTTCTCGTCGCGCAGCTCGCGGCGCAGGATCTTGCCGACATTGGTCTTCGGCAGCTCGGTCCTGAACTCGATCTGCTTCGGCACCTTGTAGTTCGTGAGCTGCTCGTGGCAGTGCTTGATGATGTCCTCGGACGTGAGGTTGGGGTCCTTCTTCACCACGAACGCCTTGACGACCTCGCCGGTCTTCTCGTCCGGCAGCCCGATCACGGCGGTCTCCAGCACGCCCGGATGGGTCGCGATGACCTCTTCGACCTCGTTCGGATAGACGTTGAAGCCGGAAACCAGGATCATGTCCTTCTTGCGGTCCACGATCTTGACCGATCCGTCCGCGGCCATGACGCCGACGTCTCCGGTGCGGAAGAAGCCGTCCGCCGTCATCACCTTGGCGGTCTCGTCGGGACGATTCCAGTAGCCTGCCATCACCTGCGGGCCCTTGGCGCAGATCTCGCCGGGTTGTCCCAGCGGCACTTCGTTGCCGTCGTCGTCGCGGATCGAGAGCCAGGTCGATGGCAGCGGCAGGCCGATGGTGCCGGTGAATTCCGTCGAGGTCGGCACGTTGCATGTCAGCACCGGTGCGGTCTCCGACAGGCCGTAGCCTTCGGCGATGCTGCAGCCCGTCACCTGCTTCCACTGCTCGGCCACCGGGCGCTGCACGGCCATGCCGCCACCGTTGGAGACCTTCAGCTTGGAGAAATCGATCTTGCGGAAGTCAGGATGATGCAGCAGGCCGTTGTAGAGCGTGTTGACGGCCGGGAAGGTGGTGACCTGATACTTCATGAGCTCCTTGATGAAGCCGGGGATGTCGCGCGGATTGGGGATCAAGAGATTGGCGCCGCCCGCGCGCACCGCGAGCAGGAAGCAGCAGGTCAGCGCGAAGATGTGGTAGAGCGGCAGCGCGCAGACGATCAGCAGCTGATCGACATGCGGCGGCTTGTCCATCACCGGCTGCAGCCACGCATCGTTCTGCAGCACGTTGGCGACGACGTTGCGGTGGAGCAGCGTGGCGCCCTTGGAGACGCCGGTGGTGCCGCCGGTATATTGCAGGAAGGCGACGTCGTCCGGACCGATGGTGGGCTTCTGGAAGCGCTTGCCGCGTCCGGCGGCGAGCGCATCGTTGAAGGGGACCGCGCCCGGCAGCGAGAACGCCGGCACCATCTTCTTCAGGCGGCGGACGACGAGGTTGACGATCACGCCCTTGAAGCCGAGCAGGTCGCCCATGCTGGCGACGACGATGTGCTTGACCTGGGTGTGGCCGACCACCTGCTGCACCGTGTGGGCAAAGTTCTCCAGCACGATGATCGCCTCGGCGCCAGAATCCTTGAGCTGGTGCTCGAGCTCGCGCGGCGTGTAGAGCGGGTTGACGTTGACGACCGCGTAGCCCGCGCGCAGCACCGCGGAGATCGCGATCGGATATTGCAGCACGTTCGGCATCATCAGCGCGACGCGCGCGCCCTTTGCCAGCCCCAGGCCCTGCAGATAAGCGCCCATCGCGACCGACATATCGTCGAGCTCGCGATAGCTGATCGCCTTGTCCATGCAGATGAAGGCCCGGCGATCGGCGAATTTCCTGAAGCTCTCTTCCAACAGGTCGACGAGCGACGGGTATTTGCCCGGATCGATATCGGCGGGAACGCCGGCCGGATAGTGCTTGAGCCAGATGCGCTCCATGACCCTTCCTCTCTGATCGTCTCTTGTTCGTCTATCGGCAGCCGCCGGCCTCGCTCGGGCCGGCGGCGCCAATATCGAATTTCCGGCCGTTCAAGGCAAGCGGCCGGCGCGGCGACGAAAGGGGAGGGGACGGGCGATTCGGCCGGGGGTCCGTGCCAATTGCTGGCTGCGGCCGTATGCGCCGCGCGGGATCAGCCGTCCTTCGGCGCGGGCTTGCCGTCCGTCTTCGGCTTTGCGGCAGCCTTGGGTTTGGCGGGCTTGGGCGCGTCGGAGCCGGTTTTTTCCGCCGTTTTTCCGCCGGCTTCGTGCTTGGCGGCGACGTGGCGGGCCGCGCCCGGCTTGGCCTCAGCCGGCTTGGCCTGCGGCTTCGCAGCGGCCTTCGCATCCGCATCGGTCTTGGCGGCGGTCCGGGTCGCGGGCTTGGCATCCTTGTTGGCATCCTTGCGGGCGGCGGCATGCGCCTTCTTGCCGCGGTGCCTGGCCGGCGTCTGTGCGTCGGCATCGGCGGCGACGGCGGCGATCAGCGCCGCGCCGGTGCGCGTCGGGCCGGTGTAGACCAGCACCGGCTCGGACGGGGCGGGCGCCGCCGCCAGCAGCTCGGACGGCTTCATGGTCGGCGTCTGCAGGCCGGCGAGCAGGGTGCCGCCGGTCGCTTCGCCGTCCGCACCGGCAATGGTGTCCTCGTCGTCGTCGCTGGCTGGTCGGTGGCGGCGGCCGTTGCACATGTCGTCGCGCAGGTTGGGCGGCGTCGCGTCGACGGGGGCCAGCTGATCGACCGTGCCCAGCGGCGACTTCAGCCAGCTCAACTGGTTGCCGTTGAAGCCGCGGTCCAGCATCTGGATCGCGCGCACGGCGCGCATCTGTCCCGAGGAGGCGCCGAGCACCACCGCGATCAGGCGCTTGCCGTTGCGGGTCGCCGACGCCACGAGATTGTAGCCGGAGGCGCAGATGAAGCCGGTCTTGAAACCGTCGGCGCCGGGATAGCGCCCGATCAGCTTGTTGAAGTTCTGCACCACGCGGCGGCCGTAGCGGATCGACGGGATGTGGACGAAATATTCGTACTCCGGAAGATCGCGGATGATGGCGCGCGCCAGGATCGCGAGATCACGCGCCGAGGTGATCTGGCCGTCGGCAGGCAGTCCGTTCGGATTCACGTAGCTGGTCTGCGTCATGCCGAGCTTGCGGGCGGTGTCGTTCATCATCGCCGAGAAGCCGTCGATGGAGCCGCCGACGCCCTCGGCCAAGACCACCGCTATGTCATTGGCGGACTTCACCAGCATCATCTTCAGTGCGTTGTCGACGGTGACCTGCGTGCCGGGCCGATAGCCCATCTTCGACGGCGACTGTGATGCCGCGGTCGGTGAGACCGTGAACAGCGTGTCGAGCGTGATCCTGCCGTCCTTGACCGCCTTCAAGGTGACATAGGCCGTCATCAGCTTGGTGACCGATGCAGGATACCACGGATAGGTCGCGTTCTGCGCCTCCAGCACCTTGCCGGTGTCGGCTTCGACGAGCAGCAGCGCCTCGGCATGGGCCCAGCGCGGCGCGAGCACGAGAGCGGCAGCGAGAGCGATGATCTTGATCGGGGCGTAGCGGAACAACAGGCGAAGCGTCTGCACTGGTCTGGTCCGGTCCTTTGAGACCCGCCTCGCGCGGCGAGGTGGGCAAGCGGGCTTTCGGGTTTCAAGCGTGTCCGGCGCCGCTTTGGTTGCGGCAGGCCGCGAACCTATACCGGCTCGACGCTGGCGAACAGAGGCCAGCCATTCAATTCCACGATGAAAGCGTCCCGCGATCAGGTCTTGACGATGGTGCCGTCGCTGTCGGGCGCTGCGAGAGTCGCGCGCGCGCTCTCCTGCACCATGAACTGGGCCTTCGCGAGTTCCGCGAAGTGGCCGCCCTTGGCGACGAGTTCATCGAACGTTCCGCTTTCGATCACGCGTCCGTTCTCGAACACCAGGATTCGCGTCGCGTTGCGGATGGTCGAGAGCCGGTGTGCGATCACGAAGGTCGTGCGTCCCCTCATCACCTCGTCGAGCGCCGCGTTGAGCTTGGCCTCGGTGACGGCATCGAGCGCGGAGGTCGCCTCGTCGAGAATCAGGATCGGTGGATCCTTCAAGAGGGCACGCGCGATCGAGAGCCGCTGGCGCTCGCCACCGGACAGCATGCGGCCGCGCTCGCCCGCGTTGGTATCGAAACCCTGGTCGGCACGATCGATGAAGTCGAGCGCCTGGGCGCGCGCGGCGGCGGTGCGCAACTCCTCGTCGGTCGCGTCGGGCTTGCCGACCAAAAGGTTCTCGCGGATCGAGCGGTTGAACAGGAGCGCCTCCTGGAACACGACGCCGATGTTCCGGCGCAGCGCCGCGAGCTTCAATCCGCGCACATCCATGCCGTCGATCTTGATGAAGCCCGACTGCGGGTCGAAGGCGCGATGCAGGAGCGCGATCGCCGTCGACTTGCCGGCGCCGGTCGGGCCGACCAGCGCGATGGTTTGGCCGGGCAGCGCGGTGAAAGTGAGGTCCTCCACCGCCGGCCGCTTGCCGTCGTAGGAGAACGACACATCGTTGAATTCGACCAGGCCCGAGAGTCGGCCGACCTCGATCGCGTCGGGGCGGTCGCGCACGGCCGGCACGGCATCGAGCACGGTGAAGAACTCGGCCAGCCGGGGCGCCTCCATGAACACGTTGTTGATGAAGGACACGACCTGCTCCAGCTTCTGGATCAGCATGGTCGCGAACGACACGAACATCACGATCTCGCCCACCGACGTCAGCCCGGCCTGATGCAGGGCGATGCCGAGTGTGAAGATCGCGAGCACGGTGATGGTGGTCGAGGCACGCGTGATGACCGTCACCAGCGCCCACCAGCCGAGCACCGGCATCTGCACCGACAGCAATTGTCCGGCGACGGTGCGCAGGCCCTGCACCTCGGCATCGATGCGCACGAAGCTCTGCACCAGCGCGACGTTGCCGAGCGCGTCGGAGGCACGCGCCGACAGGTCGCTGTAATGCTCCTCGACCTCGCTCTGCATGCCGTAGGTCTTGCGCACGACCAGGGTCGTCAACACGGTGAACACGACGCACAGCACGAACAAGAGGATCGCGAGCCGCCAGTTCAGATAGAGCGACAGCGGCAGCAGCACCAGCACCGACATGATCGCGGCGAAGTGCTCGCGGAAGAACGACAGCCACAGCTTCCACAGCGCGTCGGTGCCGTTGATCATCACCTTCATCAGCCGGCCGGAATGGGTGCCGGAATGGAACGTCAGCGGCAGCTGCAAAATGTGCTCGAAATAGCTCGTCAGCACCGCATGGCGCTGCCGGTGCGCCAGCCGGTCGGCCTGCAGCGCGACCCAGGCGCTGGCCAGAATCGTGAACAGGCCGAATCCGGCCCAGGCCGCGAGCAGCGGCCAGGCGGTGCTGGCCGAGGCCTTGCCGGAGAGCGAGTCGACAATGCGTCCGAACAGCACCGGGTCGGCGAACTGCGCCACCGCCAGCGCCAGGTTGGCGATCGCGAGAAACCAGCCGAGCCGCGCCTCCTTTCCGAGCAGATGGAGCACGCGGGCATAGATGCGGAGCAGGGACATGGCGGGGCGCTTCGTGTCGGCAGTTGGAATCAGCGCTGGGCGCGCGGCACCATGTTAGCAAGGGAACGGCCGCCGCGGCGAGCGCTCAGTTGACGAGCCGGCTGTCGGCGGGCGGCAGGAAGCTGTCGTCGAAGATGTCGGCGGGTTGCGGACGCTTGTGGTGGAATTTGCCGTCCTCCGCGAGCTGGTCGAGGGCCCGCTCGAACCGGGCGGGCTCGATGCTGCCGATGCCATCGCGGCGGACGTCCGGCGTCAGCACGTTGTCGACGAGCACGCTCTGCAGTCGCTGCAGCTCGAGCTCGCGGGAGCCGTCATCCATCCGGCTCACCACGTCGGCGATCGCGCCGGCAGGGTCCTTGATGGCAAGCTGGAGCCCCGATGTCAGCGCGCGCAGGAAGCCCTTCACCGCCGCCGGCTGCTTGGCCGCAAAGCCGGGATTGACGATCACCGCATGGCCATAGGCCTCGCAGCCATAATCAGCGAAGCGCAGCACCGCGAGATCGGCGGCGGGCACGCCGCGGTCGCGCAGATTGATCGCCGAGAGATACGAGAAGCCGCTGACGGCATCGACCTGGCCGGCGGACAGGATCGGCTCGCGCACGGCCGCGCCAACGCGCGACAGCTTGATGGTCTCGGGCCTGAGATGGTTGTGCCTCACGACCGCCGGCCACAGCCGGATCGAGAGATCGCCCTCGGCGACGCCGAGCGTCTTGCCTTCGATGTCGCCGAGCCCGTTGATGCCGCGACTCCTGCGCGCGATGATCGCATAAGGCGCCCTGTTGAACAGCACGAACACGGCCTTGACCGGCTGGCTGTTCGACGCGTCGCGATAGCGGATCAGCTCGTTGATGTCGGCGAGCGCCATGTCGGTCTCGCCGGAGGCCACCCGCGCGATCGCATCGGGAGAGCCCTTGGCCGTGGTGATGGTGACGGTCACGCCCTCGGTGGCGAACAGCCCGCGGCTGGCGGCGAGGACCAGTGGCGCCATGCTGCCATCGAGCGGCCGATCCAGCGCGAACATGACGGCGACCGGACGTTTCGGCTCCTCCGCTGCGGCTTCCTCTCTCGACAGGCATGAGGGCACGACGAAGGCGGCGAGGAGCGCCAAGGCAAGCAGGGTGACGGGTCGTCGCATGCGCATCATGTCACGCCGGTATTCGCAGGCCGTACCGGTCTTGTCACGCCGGTATTCTAATCAGTTCGCCGGCCATCGCGGGATCGAGATGTCAATTTCGTGACAACGTCGCGGTGCCGCTGCCGCTCGGGGCCGGCGGTGCCTGATCATGTCGGATCGAATGTGAACGGTCCATGAGCAAGGCCTGCGGCGATTTGCGGCTTCGACTCCGGGTTTCGCGGGGGGAACTGTGGGCGCAGTTCGCGAGTTGGTACCCGAGATTAGATCGTACGGAGGATCCACATGATCGCACAGCGCGGAAGTTTTTCACGCTTTGGCCGTGCTACCGTCCTGGCGACGGTGGCCGCGGTGACTTTGACGGCCGTGCAGCCGACACTCGCCTTTGCCGGCTCCGCGCCGGCCGAGAAGGGCGTCGTCGCCAAGACGGCCAATGATGGCGGCCTGACCGATGTCAGCGCGCGCCGGCGCCACTATCGCGGCAACGGTGGCGCGGCGGCTGCGGCGGCGTTCGCCGGGATCGTCGGCACCGGACTTGCCATCGCGGCGACGCAGAACCGCCGCTCCTACTACGAGGACAACTATTACTATGGCCGGCCGGCCTATTATGGCTACGGACCGCGCTATCAGTATTACGGCGGCGGCCCCTATTACGGTGGCGGCTATTACCATCACCCGCATTGGTGATGTGAGATCGGACGAAACGATCCGCCGGCCGCCGTGCCGGCGGATTTTTTCTTGCCTGCCGCGAACGTTAATATGCGTACCATCGAATTTAACTATTGTGGCGAGATGACTGATTCGATCGATCGGCTCTATCGCGCTGTCCTGGCGGCCAGGGATCTCGACCCCGCGCGATCGCGCACGGCCAAGCTGATGCAGCAGGGCACGGCCAAGATGGCCAAGAAGCTCGCCGAGGAGGCGATCGAGGTTGCGATCGATGCCGTCGGCGGCGACGCCCAGGCCGTGGTGCGCGAAAGCGCCGACCTGATCTACAATCTGGCCGTGCTGTGGGCCGAGCTCGATGTCCAGCCCGAGGACGTCTGGCGCGAGATGGAACGGCGCGAGCTGATGCTCGGCATCGCCGAGAAGCTGCCGAAATCGCCGGTCAAGGTCGCCAAGGCCGCGCCCGGACGGGTGGCGGGGCGACCGATCGTCGCGGCCGAAAGCCGGACCATCCGCAAGCGGCACTAGTGTGGCGGTCCGATTCGGGCCGACATATGGGCCATGGACAAATCCTGCCCGGTTTGCTTCATCGCCAGCATGCTCAGACGGATCTACGACTGGTGTATCGACGCCGCCCACAAGCCGCATGCCATGTGGATCATGGCCGCGGTTGCCTTCGCCGAAAGCTCGTTCTTTCCGGTGCCACCGGATGTGATGCTGATCCCGATGTCGCTGGCGAAGCCGCAGCGGGCGTGGCTGTTCGCCGGCGTCTGCACCGCGGCCTCGGTGGCGGGCGGCCTGGTCGGTTATGCCATCGGCGCGCTGCTCTACGACTCCCTCGGCCATTGGCTGATCCAGCTCTACGGCCTCGGCGACAAGGTCGAGGCGTTCCGTGCCTCCTACGCCGAGTGGGGCGCCGTCATCATCCTGGTGAAGGGATTGACGCCGATCCCCTACAAGCTGGTCACGATCACGTCGGGCTTCGCCGGCTACAATCTCTTTCTGTTCGTCGTCTGCTCGATCATCGCGCGCGGCGGCCGCTTTTTCATCGCCGCGATATTGCTCAACCGCTATGGCGAATGGATCAGGGTGCGCATCGAGAAGCATCTCGGCCTGTGGGTGGCGATCGGCGCGGCCGTGCTGGTGGCCGGATTCGTCATCGCCGTGAAGCTGATCTGATGCGGCCGCTGCGCCCGGGGCTGGGGGCAGGCGCGGCGCTGCTCGCCGTCGTCTCGGTTCTCTCCGCCGCCGCGGCATGGGCGCAAACGACGCCTTCCTTGGGGCTGCGAGAAGCGCCGCAACAGCCACCGCAGCAGGCGCGTGCCGTCCAGCCTGCGCCGCCTTCCAGTCCGGGTCTGGTGGAGGAGCTCGGCAAGCTGTTCGAGAAGATGTCGATCATTCCGCTGAAGCCTTCGGGCGATGCCCGCGCCGAGCCGCCGGCGGCCGGCAGCGATCCCACCGGCGCTGCCGCGGATCAGCCCGCTGCGACACCGGTGCAGCCCGGTGGCCCGGTCGCGCCGAAGGGCGGCGCCGACGTGCTGAAGGAGACCGGCGAGACCTTGTCGCGCCTCGCCCAGCCCTCGAGCATGATCTCCGGCCGCTCGGTCTGCCCGATCGCCGCCAACGGCACGCCGGATTGCAAGCTCGGCGCCGACCGGTTGTGCCAGGGCAAGGGTTACAAGGAAGGCAAGAGCCTCAACACCGATTCTGCGGAGACCTGCTCGGCGCGGGTGCTGATCCCCGGTCGCGAGCGCAAGCCGGGCGATTGCCGGACGGACACCTACGTGACCTCGGCGCTCTGCCAATGACGCCGGCACGCCAGCGTCTCAACGCAAGACCCTGGTCCGGCTTTTCCGGTCCCTCTGCGAGCGAATTGCCATCACGGCATGATGTCGGGCATGCTCGCGATCACGAGTGTTTCCGCATTTCAACGCAAGAGGAATTCCCATCCATGTCCATGCCCGCCTTGTTCAAGGGCCGCCTGACGATCCCGGTGATCGGCTCGCCGCTGTTCATCATCTCCGTGCCCGACCTGGTGATCGCGCAGTGCAAGGCCGGCGTGGTCGGTTCGTTTCCGGCGCTCAACGCGCGGCCGGCCGCGCTGCTCGACGAATGGCTGGCGCGCATCACGGAGGAGCTCGCCGCCTATGACCGGGCGCATCCGGAACGCCCGTCGGCCCCGTTCGCCGTCAACCAGATCGTGCACCGTTCCAACAACCGGCTCGAGCAGGATCTCGCGCTGTGCGAGAAGTACAAGGTGCCGATGATGATCACCTCGCTCGGCGCGCGCGAGGAGCTGAACCGGGCGGCGCATGGCTGGGGCGGCATCGTCTTCCACGACGTCATCAACCAGACCTTCGCGCACAAGGCGATCGAGAAGGGCGCCGACGGCTTGATCCTGGTCGCGGCGGGCGCCGGTGGACATGCCGGCACGATCTCGCCGTTTGCCTTCGTGGCGGAGACGCGGAGCTGGTTCGATGGCCCGATCGCGCTGTCGGGCGCGATCGGGAACGGCCGCGCCATCCGTGCCGCGCGCGTGCTCGGCGCCGACTTCGCCTATATCGGCTCGGCCTTCATCGCCACCAAGGAGGCGAATGCGGTCGAAGGCTACAAGCAGATGATCACCAGCTCGGGCGCCGACGACATCGTCTATTCGAACCTGTTCACCGGCGTGCACGGCAACTATTTGAAGCCGTCGATCGTCGCCGCCGGCCTCGATCCGGACAATCTCCCGACCTCCGATCCGTCGAAGATGAGCTTCGGCACCGATGCCTCGGGCGAGCGCGCCAAGCCGAAGGCATGGAAGGAGATCTGGGGCTCAGGGCAGGGCATCGGCGCCATCAAGGACGTGCTGCCCGCCGCCGAGCTGATCGCGCGCTTCAAGAAGGAATATGACGAGGCAATCGATCCGCCGCTCTAAGCGGCTCCGCGACGGACAAAAGAAAAGCGCGGCAGCCAGGGCTGTCGCGCTTTTTTGTTGAGGTCGCAACAAGCGGGCGGGCTATTCCAGCTCGATCGCCTGGAACTTGCCGCGCTCGTCGAGCGCCGTGCCCCAGATCTTGTGCGAGGCCTGGTGTTCGGCGCGGCCGAAGCCGAGCTTGGCGCCGAGACCGAGATCGATGTCACGCATGTTCTCCAGCGTGTCGATCAGCGCCTCGGTGTCGAGCTGCGGGCCGACCCGGCGCAGCGCCTGGACCAGCACGTTGGCCGAGACGTAGCCTTCGAACGACACGTAGGACGGTGCCTCGCCCGGGAAGTACTTCTCGAGCGCGCTCTTGTATTCGAGCACGGCGCTCGAATAGCCGCCGACGGCCGGCACCACCTGGGTGACGATGACGCCGCTGGCATAGCGCGGGCCGAGCAGCATCAGCTCGTCCGAGAGCTCGGTCGAGCCCACGAAGGAGACGTTGGTGTAGATCATGTGCGGGAACAGATCGCGCGTCTTCTCGATGAACTTCGCGGCGGCGCGATAGGTTGCGACCATGACGATCGCCTTGGGCGGGTTCTTCAACGCCCGCAGCTGGTTGACCGCGTCGTCCACATCGACCGTGTTGCGCTTGTAGTTGAGGCGCAAGATGGACGTGTCGGCAAGGCCGAGCGAGCGGAAGGCCTTGGCCACACCGGAGAAGCCGGCATCACCATAGGCGTCCTGCTGCGCGAACACGGCGATGTCCTTGGCCGGCAGGCGGCGCAGCTTGACCAGATAGCGAACGACGGTGTCGGTCTCTTCGGCGTAGCTGGCGCGATAGTTGAACACGTACCGATCCGGCGGATCGTTGCGCAGGAGGTTGGCGCCGGTGAACGCGCCGTAGAACAGCACGCGGCGCTGCAGGGCGTAGGGCATCGCCACGGCAGACGTCGGGGTACCGACATTGCCGACGAAGCCGAACACCTTGTCCTTCTCGTAGAGCTGCTTCATCGCGTCCAGCGTCCGCGACGGCTCGTAGCCGTCGTCGGCCGAATAGAGCCGCAGCGAGCGCCCGGCGATGCCGCCGGCGTCGTTGGCGCGGTTGAAGGCGGCCTCGATGCCCATCTTCATCTGCCGGCCGAGCTCCTTGGCAGCGCCCGAGAACGGAGCGGCGATGCCGAAGCGGATCTCGTTGGCGGTGACGCCCTGGACGTTGGAGGTGGACGCCGGCGGCAGCGTCGCGGTTGGTGCCGTCGCAGCCACGGCCGCGGACGGGGCGATCACCCCGGCGAGGCTGGTGGCGGTCTGGCTCGGCGCGCTTTGCCCGAGCGAGCGCTCGAGCTCGGCGAGCTGGCGGCCCGCGGAGTTGCAGTCGGTCTGAGCCGCCCCGACACGGTTGCGTCCATCGGCGACGTAGCCGTTGAAGACGCGGGTGAGCTCGTCACGATCCGAGCCGCCGGTGGAGGCCTCCCGGATCACCTCGCGAAACTTGTCGACAATGGCCTGAACGCGGCCCTGGTCGATCGCCTGACAGGCGGATGCTGCTCCCACGATCGGCCCGACCCGGCTCGCAAGATTACGCACCACATCCGCATTGGTGCCCGCCGCGCTGGCGGGCGTTGCGAGCAATGCCGCAACCAAGAACACGCTACAACGAAAGTTCATTGCCACTATCCCACTTTGGACCCCATCCAGGTCTTCCGCCTGGTGAATTGACGCCGTGTCTGCGACGGAGAAGACATAAGACCGTCACCATGCACAGACCAGCCTTTCCTAAGAGCATGACCATTTCGGTAACCCGACACGCCTTTTTCCGATCATACTTTAGGACCTGCTAACGAAACGTCTTCACCAGTTCTTCCCCTTAGAAGCTAATTCTACTCAAGTTCGATTGCCTGATACGTGCCGGTTTCGTCGAGTGCGGTGCCCCAGATCTTGTGTGAGGCCTGGTGCTCCGCGCGTCCAAATGCGAGCGTCGTGCCGAGGCCGAGATCGAGGCTGCGCATCGATTCGAGCGTGTCGACCAGCCGCTCGGTGTCGAGCGGATTGGTCTGCTTCAGCGCCTGGATCAAAATCGTCGCCGCGATATAGCCTTCGAGAGACGTATAGTCCGGCGCCTCGCCGGGCGCGTATTTGGCCAGGGCGTTCTTGTAGTCGAGCACGAGGCTCGAATAGCCCGAAACCGCCGGCACGCCCTGCGTCACGATGACGCCGTTGGTGAAGCGCGGGCCGAGCAGCTTGAGCTCGGTCGCGAGCGAGGTCGAGCCGACGGCGGACACGTTGGCGTAGATCAGGCCCGGTACCGCGTCGCGCGTCTTCTCGATGAACTTCGCGGCGGCGCGATCGGTCGCTACCATGATGACCGCCTTGAGTCCCGGCTTGTGCGCCTTGACCTGATTGACCGCCTCTTCCACGTCCATCGTCGCGCGCGGATAGTTGATGCGCGTTACGGCATCGCCGATGTTCAACTGCCGGTAGGCCTTCGCGACACCGGCGAAACCGTCGTCGCCGAATGGGTCCTGCTGGGTGAACACGGCGATCTGCCTGGGCGAGACGCGCTTCATGTTGATCAGGTAGCGCACCAGCGCGGCCGTCTCCTCGGCGTAACTCGCCCGGTAGTTGAAGACGTAGCGATCCGGCGGATCGCGTCGCACCACTGCTGCGCCGGTGTTCGGTGCAAAGAACAGCGTGCGCCGCTCCAGCGCATAGGGGATCGCCACCTGCGAGTTGGCGGTGCCGACGTTGCCGATGAAGCCGAACACCTGCTCCCTGTCGTAGAGCTGCGTCATCGCCGCCAGCGTGCGGCCCGGATCGTAGCCGTCGTCCGCCGCCACGAGACGGAGCATGCGCCCGTTGACGCCGCCGGCGTCGTTGGTGCGGGCGAACGCGGCCTCGATGCCCTGGCGCATCTGACGCCCGGTCTCCTTGCGGATGCCGGAGAACGGCAGGACCATGCCGAAGCGGATCTCGCGGTCGGTGATGCCGCGCACGGGGCTCGCGGTGACGGCGCCAGTCGTCGTTTCGGCCTTGACCGGTGTGATCGGGGCCGTCGCCGCAGCCGGCTGGTCGAGCGAGCGTTCGAGCTCCGTCAGTTGCCGCTCCGCGGCGGCGCAGGTCGCCTGCGAGGCGCCCGTACGACTACGGCCCTCGGCGATGTAGCCATTGAAGCTGCGGGTCAGCTGATCGCGCTCGCCGTCATTGCTCGTCGCCTGGCGGATGGCTTCGCGGAATTTGTCGACGATGCTCTGGACGCGGCCCTGCGCGATGTCCGGGCAGGCGGACGCCTGTCCCACGATCGGTCCGACACGGCCGCCAAGCTCCCTGACGACGTCGGGAGCCGCCGCCAAAGCGGGGCTGAAGGGAGCTACGAAAACACTCCCGATGATCAACGCGGACCAACGCACGGCCATCGAACCTTCCACCTGCTCAGCTTGTTTCAAACCCTCTTCGTTCTACTATTCGTGGCATTTCGAATTAATGTCGGGTTTCTCTGTCGCTCTTTTGTCCTGGTAGTTGAGGCCGTCGCGCCTCTAACGGTATCCTATTCAAGTTCGACGGGTTGGTAGGTGCCGCTGTCGTCCAGTGCCGTGCCCCAGATCTTGTGCGAAGCCTGGTGTTCGGCGCGACCGAAGCCGAGCTGCGTGCCGAGGCCGAGATCGATGTTGCGCATGTTCTCGAGCGTTTCGACCAGTTGCTCGGTATCGAAGTTCGGACCGGCGCGCTTCAGTCCCTCGATCAGGATGCTCGCGGCGATGTAGCCCTCGAGCGAGGTGTAGTCGGCCGGCTCGCCCGGGGCATATCTCGCAAGTGCGGTCTTGTATTCGAGCACCAGGCTCGAATAGCCGGAGACGCCGGGCACGGTCTGGCTGACGATCACGCCCTCGGCGTAGCGCGGTCCGAGCAGCATCAGCTCGCTGGCGAGCGCCGAGCCGGCAACCGCCGAGATGTTGGCGAAGATGACGCCCGGAAATACGCCCTGGGCCTTCTCGATGAACTTGGCTGCGGCGCGCGTCGTCGCCAGCATCACCACCGCCTTGACCGGGGTCTTCAGCAGCTTCAGCTGATTGATGGCGTCGTCGACCTCGACCGTGTTGCGCGGATAGTTGACCCGCACGATCGAATTGTCGCTGACGCCGAGCGTGCGGAACGCCCTGGCCACCCCGGCGAAGCCGGCGTCGCCGAAGGCATCGTTCTGCGCGAACACGACGATCTGGCGCGGATGCAGCCTTCGCATCTTCACGAGATAATGGACCAGCGCGTCGGTCTCCTCGGCATAGCTCGGCCGGTAGTTGAAGACGTAGCGGTCGGGCGGATCGTGGCGCACGACGTTGGCGCCGGTATAGGGCGCGAAGAACAGCGTGCGGCGCTCGAGCGCGTAGGGGATGGCGACCGCGGCGGTGGCCGAGCCGAAATTGCTGATATAGCCGAACACCTGCTCCTTCTCGTAGAGCAGCTTCATCGCATCCAGCGTGCGCGCGGGATCGTAGCCGTCATCGGCGGTGACGAGCTTCAGCATGCGGCCGTTGACGCCGCCGGCCTCGTTGGCGCGATTGAACGCCGTCTCGACGCCGATCTTGAGCAGTCGCCCGCTCTCCTTCACCGGTCCGCTGTAGGGAATGACCATGCCGAGCTTGATCTCGCTCTGCGTCACCCCGCGCACGTTGCCGGCCGGCGGCAGCAGTTGCGCCGGTACAGTCGCGGCCTGCGCCGTCGCAGGTCCGATGCTCACGGCAGACAGGTTCGCGCGCGCCGGAGGCGGCGCTGCGATGGATTGTTCGAGATCGGCAAGCTGCCGATTGGCGCCGCCGCAATCCAGCCGGCCTGACGTGACGAGGCTGCGACCTTCGGCGACATAGCGGTCCAGCAGGCGCGTCAGCTCGTCACGGTCGGCCTCGCTGGCGGCGGCCTCGCGGATGACGAGCTGGAATTTCTCGATGATGGCCTGGATGCGCGGCCGGGCGATGTCGCGGCACGCGAGCGCGGCGCCAATGATCGGGCCGACGCGGCTGCCGAGCTGGCGCGCCACGCTCACACTCTCGCCGGGCGCAGCAGCGGCCTCGCCGGCCACGAGGGACGCGAGCAGGATGGCTGCCATGCGGGCGTGAGCCAGCGGACGGCGTGCTGCCGCTTTCTGCGGTAGGACGTCGATCATCGTCGCCTGTGATGTGTTGGAAGTCGGATCAGTCGTGCAGAGGGTTAGCGAACCCGCTCCATCTGACCCGTCTTCTGGTTCCACTGCATGAACTGCTGCAGCATGGGCTTTTCTGGAGTGTCGGTCTCTGCCGTCGGCGCCGGAGCGTCCGCGAGCAGCGATTTGAACTGCGACAGCGCCGGAGCCTGCGGCTCGACCCGCTCGGGCAGCGCGCTGGTCTGGTCCGCCTTGGCGTCCTGGACGTCGGCGGCGACCGGCGGCAGCGTCTTCATCGACTGCACGGCGGCGACGAAGGACGAGCTGGCGTCGGGCTGGCGCCACACCGGCACGATGTTGACGAAGAACAGCGCGACGACGGCGGCGACGCCGGTTGCGGCGGCGAAGCGGCCGGCCACCTTGAACACGACCGACCGGCGGTCGCGCTCGCGCTCCAGATCCGGCGGCTCGCGCATGACTTGCGGATTCAGCGACTGGCGAAGGGATTCGAACACGGCGGTCTCCAGGCGAGCATCGAGCGGTCCTTGCTGTCCCGAAGCGGGACGCTCGGCCGCCTCCGCTGCCTTGGCATTGTCACCGACGAGAGATAGACGCGCGGCTTCCGGACGTTCGCGCAGCCACCGCGGCGCATAGTGCAGCGGGTCCTGCGGGTTCATCGGATTCTGTTCACTCAACGAACTCATACGCTACTCCTCTGACGCTCGATTCCGGTAAACTGATACGCTTCTGCCACGGTCGTATGAGAGCTAGTTTCAAACGAAGAGCGGGAGCTGGTCTGCCACTTCAGAGTATACGGAATCACTTGCAGAATCAGACGTTTCGCGTCGATCAGCGATCGCACGCCAGCGGTCCCTTCCTGCAAGGCGCCGTGGCACGTTTGCCGTGCCTTGGGCGCCTCTATCGATCCCATGCCCCGCCCCCTGACGAGTGTCAATCGATCGGAACCTCTTAAAGTCGTCGGTTCCGAATTATATGTACGTTAAAGTTATCATCATGATGTGATTAAAATGAGGCGTGACAGGTCTTGACGCAGATGCTCATGAATTGCGTCTCATTGATGCCAAGATTGCGCCTTGATTCGATCATCATCGAACTATGTCGGGCAGGCCGCTGTCGATTTTTGAGCGGCTTAGCGTCGATTTAACCATCCGTTAACCATCTGGCGCCGACAGTTAACCAATCACTAAGAAGGGTTGGGTCGGATGGTCATGAGTGCCAGCGCTGAAACGGTGCGTCCTGTTATTCGTCTGCGCGGGCGCTCCTACGTCGCCTTCGTGTTTTCGCCGGTTGTGCCGATTGCCGATTGGCTGGCTGAGCTCGACGCAACGCTCGCGGGCTCGCCCGGCTTCTTCGTCGGCAAGCCGATCGTGCTCGATCTCTCAGCGCTGGATCTGAGCCCGCTCGCCATCACCCATCTCATCAAGAGCATCGAGTCGCGCAACATCCGCGTGCTCGGACTCGAAGGCGTCGAGCAGGGGCGGCTGTCGCTCGGCATGCCTCCCTTGTTGTCGGGCGGCCGTCACTGCGCCGTGCAGGAGATCGAGCCGGAGAAGCCGTCGCTGCAGCAGCCGACCTCGCTGCTGCTCGACCAGCCCGTACGCTCGGGCCAGTCGATCGTGTTTCCCGACGGCGACGTCACCGTGCTCGGCGCGGTGTCGTCGGGCGCCGAGATCGTCGCCGGCGGCTCGATCCACGTCTACGGCGCGCTGCGCGGCCGCGCGATGGCCGGCATCAACGGCAACGCGGCGGCGCGCATCTATTGCCAGAAGATCGAGGCCGAGCTGGTCGCGATCGACGGCTACTACCAGACCGCCGAGCAGATCGACGCCGCGTTGCGCGGCCGGGCCGTGCAGGCGCGGCTCGAAGGTCATTCCATGAAGATCGTTGCATTGAACTGAGTAGCAGGAGGATCCGTGACATGTCGAAAGTACTCGTAGTGACGTCGGGCAAGGGTGGCGTCGGCAAGACCACCACGACGGCGGCGATGGGCGCGGCGCTGGCGCAGGCCGGCGAGAAGGTCGTCGTCGTCGATTTCGACGTCGGCCTGCGCAACCTCGATCTGGTGATGGGCGCGGAACGCCGCGTGGTGTTCGATCTCATCAACGTGGTCCATGGCGTCGCCAAGCTGCCGCAGGCTCTGATCCGCGACAAGCGGCTGGAGAATCTCTGGCTGCTGCCGGCGTCGCAGACCAAGGACAAGGACGCGCTGACCGAGGACGGCGTCGGCCGCGTCATCGCTGAGCTGCGCAAGACCTTCGACTGGGTGATCTGCGACAGCCCGGCCGGCATCGAGCGCGGCGCCATGCTGGCGATGCGCTATGCCGACGAGGCTCTCATCGTCACCAATCCGGAAGTGTCGTCGGTGCGCGATTCCGACCGCATCATCGGCATGCTCGACTCCAAGACCGTGCGCGCCGAGAACGGCGAGCGCGTCGAGAAGCACATTCTCATCACCCGGTACGATGCCGGCCGCGCCGCGCGCGGCGAGATGCTGTCGATCGATGACGTGCTGGAAATCCTGGCGACGCCGTTGCTCGGCATCGTGCCGGAGAGCCAGGACGTGTTGCGCGCCTCCAATGTCGGCTGCCCGGTGACGCTCAACAGCCCGGCGAGCGCCCCCGCACGCGCCTATCACGATGCGATGCGCCGGCTGCTCGGCGAGGAGGTCGAGATGCAGATCCCGACCGAGCGCAAGGGCCTGATGAACCTGCTCTTGGGACGGAGGGCTGCATGAGTGTGCTGCGGCTCTTTACGGGGCGTGCAGCCTCCGCGCCCGTCGCGCGGGAACGGCTGCAGATCCTGCTCGCGCACGAGCGCAGTCTGCGTGGACAGCCCGATCTCCTGATGCAGCTGCGCGAGGAAATCCTCGCCGTGGTTTCGCGCCATGTGGTACTTGATCCGGACAAGGTCATCGTTCGCATGGACCGGGGAAAGCATGTCTCGACGCTCGAGGTCGACATCGAACTGCCCAATGGCGCCGACCGCGCCTTTGCCAGCGCCGGCTGAGACGTGGCGAGGCGCGCGCTGATGCGGCCGATCTTCCGCATCGCGGACAATCGGGTCGCCGTCGGCTCCGATGCTGCGGGACCCTGGGATCCGACCATGCAACATGGGTCTGCGCCATCGGCGCTGGCCGTCTGGGCGGCCGAGCGCATTCCGACGAAGTCGCCGATGCGCATCGCCCGCGTCACCATCGACCTGATGCGCCCGGTGCCGCTCGCAGAGCTCCTCATCGAGACCGAGGTGCTGCGCGAGGGGCGCAAGATCCAGCTCTGCGCCGTGCGCTTGCGCGCCGGCGACACGGTGGTCGTCACGGCGACGGTGCTCAAGATCAGGCAGGACGCGGTGCCGCTGCCGGACGATGTCCGCGAGCTGCCGGTCGATCTGGTCGGCCCTGACGATGCGCTGCCGGAGCCGGCTGATTTCTCGACCAGCCCGTTCGTGCGTGGCATGACGCTGCGCGCCGCGCGCGGCCGGTTCGGCGTCAAGGGTCCCGGCGCGATCTGGTACCGCGTCGACTGGCCGCTGGTCGAAGGCCACGCCGTGTCGCAGGCGATGCGCGCCGTGGTCGCGAGCGACTTCTGCAACGGCACCTCCGCCGCGCTCGACTTCCACAGCTATACGTTCCTCAATGCCGACCTCACCGTGAACATGGCCCGCGAGCCGGTCGGCGACTGGATCCTGCTCGACGCCGAAAGCTGGATCGGCCCGGACGGCGCGGGTCTGGCGATGGCGCGGCTGGGCGATGTCAGGGGCTATTTCGGCCGGGTGGTGCAGAGCCTGGTGATCGAAAAGCGGTGAGGGGGCGGTCAGCCGTCCGGATTGCGTTCACGGCGAGTTGGCGAACTGATCACCGCACCGGCGCTGCCTCGTTTCCAACGGCGTGCTGCGGCGAGGTGTTATTAAGTTGGGCCGGTGATCGGCAGTTGCCTGCTTCGTTTCCGGTGAACCGATCAACCCCGCGCCAAGCTCCGCTGTGCCCTCTCCCCCGCTTGCGGGGGAGAGTGGAGAGGGGGCGCCACGCACACCGCCGCTGGAGCGGCCCCCTCCCTAGCCCTCCCCCGCAAGCGGGAGAGGGAACAAACTGCCGTTGTCGCGAGTGAACGAGTTCAACGACGAACGATTTCGCTCTTGAGCCGCCCGCACCGTGTTCAAGAATCGTCCCACCTCCAGCTTCAGCCGGTTGCTGTCCTGTGACAGCGACTGCGCCGCCGACAGCACCTGGGACGAGGCCGAGCCGGTTTCGCTGGCGTCGTGCTGCACCTCGGTGATGTTGGACGACACCTCGTTGGTGCACTGTGCCGCTTGGCCGTGGAGTTATCAATATTGCTATAAACTTGAGCAGGCCAAGATGGTCGTATAACTACGACGCGGACTACACGCAGGTGAAACGACAAGCAGGTGGATGGGAATAAGCGTCATGGCGAAACCAACGAAGGCTACGAGCGTCGGCGAGGGGAACCAGTCTCCGTCGGAGCTGATCGACGCCCGGATCAAGGAGCTCGGGGATTGGCGCGGCGTCATGCTCAGCTACGTCCGCGATCTCATCAAACGGGCCGATCCCGATATCGTCGAAGAGTGGAAGTGGCGTGGCGTTCCCGTATGGTCGCATGCCGGCATCGTCTGCACCGGCGAGACCTACAAGGCCGCGGTGAAGCTGACCTTCGCCAAGGGTGCATCGCTGCCGGACCCTTCCGGCCTGTTCAACGCCAGCCTCGACGGCAATACCCGCCGGGCGATCGACCTTCATGAAGGCGACGTGATCGATGAGACTGCGTTCATGGCGCTGATCCGCGCCGCGGTGGCGCTGAACATGACGAAGGGGAAGCGGTAGGGCTGGTGCATCGCTCCGCGCAGTCAGTATCAACGATCCAGGTCGCTGCTCACTCACCACGTCGTCGCGAGCGCAGCGAAGCAATCCAGGGCCAAGTCGAATCATCTGTCTGGAAGGCCTGGATCGCCTCGTCGTTTCGGGGGCTCGCGCCGGCGGTGTGCCGGTCGCCGACAACCTTTCGCAAGGATGACCCGTGTGCATCGAGGTGGGAGGAGGCGGCGGCCATGGTTGCGCTCTGCCGAGAAACACGCTAGTTCAGCGCATCCCAACTTCAACGCAGGAGGCGACGATGTTCAGACTCACGCGCTTCCCGGGCTCGCTGCGCGATCATTGACGCGGCCGACCGGGATGATTGTCCCGGCCATGATTTGACCCTTTCGCATCTCATCGAAAAGCCCGCGGCCCTCGTGGCCTGCGCTTGAACCGTCGTGTCATGACATCAAATCTCTTGCTGACTCCCAGCCGGGAGCCGGAGCGTTCCGACCTGCGCGAACGCCGGCTGCGGCGCTATTCGTCTCGTCTGCAATCCCGCGTGCGCGCATGCGCGATGCGACATCCTAATCTCGCCGACCTCGCGTTGAGCTTTCCGGCGCTGCTGTTCGCGCTGGCAGTGCCGCGCCCGGATGTCGATCCGGAGCGGGCGATCGCGTGCGTGATCGCGGGGCGTCCGCTGGCCGAGGCGGCGGCCGCGGCCGGTCTGCCGCTCTGGCTGCGCAAGCTGCCACCGGAGGCATTCGTCCGTCCGATCCCACCATTGCCGGACGGCGAGCTGTTCCGGCGGCAGATCGGCAACCATTTGCCGCGCTCGCCGAAGCTGATGCCGACCTGGCTGCAGCTCGTGGCGGAGATGGCGGCGCTGGCGCATGAGCCGGCCGCGGTGTGGATCGCCCGTGAGTATCTGCGGGCGCGGCTGGTGCTGAAGCGCGACCGCATGCATCTGCTCGGTCTGTGGATCTGGTTCTCGGGGCAGCCCGCCGGCTTCGGCCGCGAGCTCGTCGAAAGGCCGTGGACGCCAGCCATGAAGCTCGATGCCGCAATGACGGCTGCCCTCGCTTGGCGAGGGAAAGTCTCGCTGCATCTCAATCTCGGTCAACGGCCAATCCGCGACATGTGGCTCCATCCCGGTCGCGTCGGGGACTATGAGTTTCGGCCGCTGGATGACATCCCGGATCTGGTCGACGAAGCGATGACTATGCGCAATTGTGTCCGCACCTATGGCTCCGACATCGCCCACAATCGCTCTCGGCTGTGGAGCGTCCGGCACCTGGGCGAACGCGTCGCGACGCTGGAGGTCGCCGTCCGTTTTCCTGATCCGTTGTTGGGCATCGTCCAGCTCAAGGGACGGGGGAATGCTGACGTCGCCCGCGAGCTCTGGTGGATCGCGCGGCGCTGGCTGCACCTGCACGATCTGTCGCAGATCGAGACCGGTCGAATGAAATGGCGCCAGGCCCCTGTGGATCTCACCACATGGCGAATGCTGTGGCGGCCGTATTGGCTCGCCAAGCGCCGCATCCCGGACTGGTTGCCGCTCGAACCGTCGCGCGCTGCGTTCGCGGCGTTGTGAGATGGTTGTCGTGTCTGGACGCTCGTCCGACAAAATCAATGTCGTCCCGGCGAACGCCGGGACCCCATAACCCAGGGCCATATTCGAGGCACGCGCATTGATGCATCCGGGCTCGCCACGTCCTGGGGTCTCGGTCCTGGGTCGCGCGAACGCGACGATGCCTGCACATCGTCCGGCTTCGCTTGTTCGGCACGACAGCGGGTCGGAGTGCAGACCGGCTTTTCGTTGGGCCCTCTGTCGCGCGTCGCCTGGGATTTGTTGTGCCGCAGCGAGGTTGATTTGGCCGACGAGCAGGCTTGCTTCCCCATCGATACTTTCCGGCGCAGGTCGGGCGTCCGCAGCGGCGCGCGCAAAGACGAAATTCGCTCGCGCGATCAAGCTGATTTGGGCTGTCCAGATGCGGAGCGAAAAATATTCGACTTTGCATTTTCAGAAATCCATGGTCTCTTCTCCGCATCCCGCTTCACTGACGAGGGGCGCTTCGCGAACGTCACGATGCGTTGGGGTGGGATGCGGTGGCCGCGATGGGGCGCAGCATGCTTTGGGCATGCCGACGTACGCCACGTCGCGGACGGTGAAGTCGCAGGGTCCTGGCCTCCCGAAGCTGAGGTCCGCGCAACGCGTGAAACGCGTTGTCGCCACGGTGGCAAACAAGCCGGTCACCGAGGAGACTGCGTATAAATCGTAAAGCCATCGCGCAGGGAAGGCCGGGTCTATCCGGCCGAACCTGTGGTTCTGCCGCGTGCTTTTTTGCTGCACGCGGACCGCAGGCCTCGGTCGAGGCCTGGCCTTCCCTGCACCCTCCGTGAGTTGGAGGGGAACGACACCAGCAAGACTCGGACGCAGATGCGCCGCGAGGCAGCAATGTCATGTCTGCAATGGGGGCAGCGCATTCAGTGTTGTTTGGATACAGCGGATCGCGTGGCGAGTATCGCGCCACACAAAGGCTGTCGTCCCGGCGAACGCCGGGACCCATGATCATAAGACGATGGTCGAGGCACGCGGGTCGCTACGTCAGCGCTTACGACGCTGCCCTGTGGTTATGGATCCCGGGTCGCGCTTCGCTTGCCCGGGACGACAGCGGAGCGCGGCGGCTACGGGCGAGAGCTTCCATCGGCATTGCAAAGCCGCGAGTCTGGATTGCCGTCGTTGCGAGCGGAGCGAAGCAATCCAGGGCCTCATCCGCGGCCCTGGATTGCTTCGGCGCAAGAGCAATGACGGTGGCGATCGAGGGAGCTGATGATGCCGCTACCCCACCATCCGCCCGCGGCCCTCCCAGAACCGTGCGCGCAGCACCTTCTTGTCGACCTTGCCGACGCCGGTCATCGGCAGCTCCTTGACGAACGAGATGCTCTTGGGCGCATGGGCCGAGCCCTTGCGCGCCTTCACGAGCTCGATCAGCTCGGCAGCGTCGATCTGCGCGCCGGCGCGCGGCACCACGATCGCGGTGACCGCCTCGCCCCATTTGTCGTCGGGCACGCCCACCACCGCGCACATCGCCACGTCGGCGTGCTGCGTCAGCACGTCCTCGATCTCGCGCGGGAAGATGTTGAAGCCGCCGGAGACGATCATGTCCTTCTTGCGGTCGAGGATGTACATGTAGCCGCGCTCGTCGCGGCGGGCGATGTCGCCGGTGTGCAGCCAGCCGTTCTTCAAGGTCTCGGCGGTGATGTCCGGCCGCTGCCAATACTCCGCCATCACATGCGGTGCGCGCACGCAGATCTCGCCGGCCTCGCCCAGCGCGACCTCCTGATCATGGTCATCGAGAATCTTGACCTCGCAGGCCGCGATCGGGAAGCCGCAGGACAGGAAAAGCTCCGGCTGCTTCGGATCATGATCGGCCTTCCGCAGCACCGAGACGGGATAGCATTCGGTCTGGCCATAGAGCTGCGAGAACACCGGGCCGATGCGCTCGATGCCTTCGACCAGCCGCGTCGGCGACATCGCCGAGGCGCCGTACAGCACGAGCTCGAGCGAGGAGAGATCTGTCTTAGCTAACGCGGGATGATCGAGCAGCACGTAGATCATCGTCGGCACGAACAGCGTGAAGTTGATGCGCTCGCGCGCGATGGTCGCGAGCACGGCCTCAGGATCAAATCCCTTCAGCATGTGCACGGTGCCGCCCCGCATCAGGGTCGGCAGCACCTTGGTGCCGGCGACATGGCTGATCGGGGCGACCGTCAGATAGCGGGCGCGCTCCGGGATCTCGAAATCGGCGAGGATCGCGGTGGCGAAGCCGCCATATTCCCGGTGATGGCGCAGCGCGCCCTTCGACTTTCCGGTGGTGCCGCCGGTGTAGTTCAAGGTCGCGATGTCCTCGGGCGTGGCGAAGTTGCGCGCGCTGGCGTGGCCTGACTGCTCGATCGCGGCGAGGAGGTCGACGCCATAGCCGGCTGCGCCCAGCGTCAACACGTGGCGCAGGCCGCCCGAGCGCGCGGCCAGTTCGCCGCCGCGGTCGTGGAACGCGGCGGCATCGATCACCAGCACCTGCGATTCGGAATCGGCGAGCTGGAACAGCTGATCGTCGAGCGAGCCCAGCGGATGCAGCCAGGTGATGGCGAGCCGCGACAGCTGCGCCGCCGTGCCGGCGCACCAGGCATCGGCGCGGTTCGCGCTGAGGAACGCGACGCGTGTTCCCGGCGGCAGGCCGAGCCGCATGAACACGGACTGCATGCGGCCGATCAGGTCGATCGCGCCCTGATAGGTCAGCGATCCGTCCGGCCAGCTGAAGGCGGTGCGCGACGGATGACGCGACAGCGTGAGCAGGGTCTGCTCGCAGACGACCGGAAACGAATGAAGCTGTGGGCTCATGGACGATCCTCCCGAGATGCCGCGATCGTTATGGCGTCGCGGGGCTTGTTGCCGACGCTATCAGAAAGCCCATCGCGCTCAAGGCGCGCTTGTCGTCCTCGGAACATCGCTGCGCGCGCCGCGTTGCCCGGCCGAACAATAGCGGAGCAAGGCCATGCGCACCTCGACAGCTTTTTTTGCGGGAGCCGGAACGGTCGCCATCGCCGTCGCGGCCGGTCTCGGCGGCGGGCTCATGATCGCGGAGGGCATGCATCCGAGTTCGCAGGTGTTCGAGCAGGCCAAGCTCGCGCGTTCCGTGCCGGAGACGCCGTCGCCAAGTCCGACGACCACCTCGTATCTTGCGGCAACGCAGGCGGCCGCGACCACGCCGATCAAGGTGGCGCCCGCAGCAGCGGAGACGGGGCCGGCGACGCCGGTATCGCCCAATCCCTCGCCCTCGCCGCAGGCTGCCGTGCCGGACGCGACGGCTGTGCCCGCCGCCTCTTCGGCGCCGGCCAGCACGCAGGCCGGTACCGCCGAGGACGTTCAGGAGAAGGGACAGGACAAGGCCGCAGCGAAGGCCGAGGACGCGGATCTCAAGGCGCGCGGGGCGGAGCGCAAGCGCGTCGCGGAGCAGCGCCGCACCGAGCGGCACCGGCAATATGTCGAGCGCCGGCGCCAGCGCCGCGAGCAGGATCTGCGCGCGGTCGAGCAGGCCGTGCGTGAGGATACGACGCCGCGTGCCTATGCGGCGCAGCCGGTCGGCATGGAGGGGCCGCGCTTCAGCTTCTTCGGCGACGATTGATCGCACGCGGCGGCGCCGTTATCCCTGAGCCCAACAAGGATCGGGGAGGGACGCGCCGTGCAGGACACTCGATGGGACGGGCTGCGGGCGCGGCTGCGCCTGCCGCTGATCGCAGCGCCGATGTTCCTGGTGTCGGGAATCGAGCTGGTGAGCACGGCCTGCACCAACGGCGTGATCGGCGCGTTCCCGACGGTCAATTGTCGAACCCCCGACGAGCTCGACGCCTGGCTGCTCCAGATTGCCGATCGGCTTGCGCGCAGCAGCGATGCGAGCGGGGCGGCGGCCGCGCCGGTCTGCCCGAATCTGATCGTGCATCACTCCAACGCGCGGCTGCAGGACGATCTCGCGGTGCTGTTGCGGCGCCGCCCGGAGATCGTGATTACCTCGGTCGGCTCGCCGGCAAAGGTTGTTGCGCCCTTGCATGATGCGGGCGCGCTGGTGTTCGCTGACGTCGCCTCGATCCGTCATGCAGAGCGCGCGGTCGAGGCCGGCGCAGATGGCCTGGTGCTGCTCACGGCCGGGGCGGGCGGCCAGACCGGCTGGCTCAATCCATTCGCCTTCGTGCGCGCGATCAGGGCGTTCTTCGCCGGGCCGATCGTGCTCGCCGGCGGCATCAGCGACGGCGTGGCGTTGCGGGCGGCCGAGGTGCTCGGCTGCGATCTCGCCTACATGGGCACGAAGTTCATCGCCACGCGCGAAAGCCTTGCCGATGACCGGTACAAGTCGATGCTGGTCGCGAGCTCGGCCGACGACGTGCTGCTCACCTCGGCCTTCACCGGCCTGCCGACCAGCATGCTCCGGCCGTCGATCGTCGCGGCCGGGCTCGATCCCGAAGCCTTGCCGGCGCGCGGCGCGATCGAGATCGGCAGTGACATCGACATCGCTGCGCGCGAGGCGCGGCCGAAACGCTGGCGCGACATCTGGAGCGCCGGGCACGCGACCTCGGGGGTCACCGACATCCCGTCGGTCGCCGTGCTGGTGGCGCGCACGGCTGATGAGTACGGCGGCGCGGGTGGCCTCCGGCCATGAGAAAACGTGATGTGTGTCCTTAAGGCACCATTAACCATCGGGTCCCACAATCCGCGGAGCTTGAACTTGGCGGAATCGTGCGATGGGCATCGGGCTACGGCAGGACAAAGAGCGGGTGACGCTCGAGGAGATCCGGATCCGCGTCGGGCATGCTCTGCAGCGGCATCCGCTATGCCGCAACGTCCAGTTCGACATCATGAGCGTTCCCCGCACCGCCCGCGGCGGGAACTGGACCATCAGCTTGCATTCGGTGGAACCGGCCGCGCTTTGGGAAGCCTCCGACATCGTTGCCGACATCCAGGCCGCGTACGATCTGCTGATGCCGG
Organism: Bradyrhizobium sp. HKCCYLRH3059; assembly: GCF_051168035.1. Classification (NCBI taxonomy): domain Bacteria; kingdom Pseudomonadati; phylum Pseudomonadota; class Alphaproteobacteria; order Hyphomicrobiales; family Nitrobacteraceae; genus Bradyrhizobium; species Bradyrhizobium sp. HKCCYLRH3059. The sequence goes on from NZ_JBNPUF010000005.1 coordinate 427,406, forward strand.
CCGAGCTGTCTTCGGCGGCGTGAAAAAAAATGTCCGTCATGTTCACAGGGCAGAATGGTGGCCTCTGTGTTTCTGTGGCATCGTAAAGCCTTAATTAACTCCCACTTTTCGGCAAAGTGCGGCTTTCCGCCGGGATACGGAGAATTGCGTGACGAAGTCGATCGCTTTTGTCGCTTTGCTGGGCGTGCTGATTGCAGGCGCGGCCGTGACGAGCGTCCTGATGCAGGACAGCGTGCCTTCGGCCGGTGCGATGATGCCGCCGGTGGTGGCGAAGAGCCCGCTCTCCAATCGTGAAGCCAAGGGCGACCGCCTGGCGATGGTCACACTTGCGACCCCCGAGGTGCAGCAGCCGAGTGCCCCGTCGAAGGCGACGCTGCGTCAGGCCTATGCCTATGCGCCGTCCGAGCCGGAGATGGCAAAGGCGTCGGCTGCCGCGGTCGTCGCTGCCGAGCCGATGGTGCCGAAGTCCAAGATTCTCGCCAGGAGCGAGCCGGCCCCGGCGCCGCTGAAGCCGGAGGTGCAGAAGGCCTATTCGTTGCTGTCGGACGGCCAGATCGCAGGCATCAAGGAGCGGCTGCGGCTCTCGTCGAGCCAGGAATATTATTGGCCGGCGGTCGAGACGGCGCTGCGCGCCGTCGCCCGCAAGATCCACGCCGGACGCCAGGGCGCGGCGAAGCCGGGCGCGGTGGCGCTCGATCCGGATTCGGATGAGGTGCAACAGCTGAAGTCAGCCGCGATGCCGCTGCTATGGCAGTTGCGCGAGGATCAGAAGGACGAAGTGCGGCGGCTTGCGCGCACCATCGGCCTCGACAAGGTCGCAGCCGCGATCTGATCGGGGGGGGGGGATCCTCCCGGCGTGAACATCAAACTTGGAGTGAACATCAAGAAGGCCGCGCATTGCGCGGCCTTCTTGCTTTCGAGAGGCGCTTTTTCACCTCGCCGGGGGATTGGCCTCCGGATGCCCGCCGCTCTCGGGGCCGGCTCCCGTCGGCGACGATGCGGGCGCGGTACGCAGGTCCGGGCCGGGCCGTGCCGGCTGGGTCATGGTCGGGGCTTCCGGCGGGGTGATCGCGGCGCCGGCGCCGACCGTGGTGCCGCGGTCGGTGTTGGTCGGCGCTGACGGCACTGGCGTCGGCTTGTCGCCGCCGGCGAAGCGCGTCGCGCCGCCGCTCTGATAGCCGGCAACCAGCAGGCCGGCGACCACCAGCGCGAGCACGAACAGGCCGCCGAGCTCGGGCAGGGCGCCTGACGGGGCCACGCCGCGGCCCCGGCCGTCTCCCTCGAGCGCCACCGCCGCGATCTCTCGGTTGTGCCGCGACCGCAGGAAGGCCAGGAACGCGCCGGCGGCGATGATGATCGCGGCCGCGAGCGTGAAGAACATCAGCCAGCTGATGGGTTGATCGCCTTGCATGTCGAACATCCTTTGATCCGTGAGGGCTGCGCGACGTGCAGCCGCGTCAAACCCGCATGACAATCTCTGTTCGCTGCAATCGTCAGTGGCGTGAAAGGTTTCCCGCCCGGCGGCGGAAATCTCGCGTCAGCGCCCTTCGCCGGCGGCCCATAGCGCCTCGAGCCCGGCGCGATAGGTCGGGTAGGCGAAGCCGACGCCGAGCTCCTGCCTGGCGCGGATATTCCGGATGCGCCGGTTGCTGGCATAGAAGCTGCGCGCCATCGGCGACAGCTCGGCGCGGTCGAACGGAAGTTCCGGCGGCGGGGCGATGCCCATCAACGCAGCGGCATAGGCGATGACGTCCTGCGGCGGCGCAGGCTCGTCGTCGACGATGTTCCAGGCGCCGCCTGACCCGCGCTGGATCGCGCCCATGATCGCGCTGGCCGCGTCATCGACATGGATACGGTTGAACACCTGTCCCGGCTTGACGATGCGCCGCGCCCGCCCGGCCCGCAGCTCGACCAGCGCGTTGCGGCCCGGCCCGTAGATGCCGCCGAGCCGGAGCACCGCGAGCCGGTCACCGATCCGCGCGCGCCAGTCCTGCTCGACGCGGACCCGGGCCTGCACCCGGTCGTGCTCGGGCGCCAGCGGCGTGTCCTCATCGATCCAGCCGCCCTGATGGTCGCCATAGACGCCGACGGTCGAGAGGTAGACCACGTGCCGCGCGCGCCCCGCCGTGATGGCGTCGCCGAATGCGGCCAGCGCCGGGTCGCCGCCTCCTCCAGGCGGCACCGAGATCAGCACGACGTCGGCCTGCGCCGCCTTCGCCAGCGTCGCGGCCGCGGGGGCCGTGCCGTCGAACAGGTCGATGTCATCATGCGCCAGTCGCGCGCGCTTGTCGGCGCTGCGGACCGTGCCGCCGATGCGGGCGAACGCGCCACGGTGCAGCTCGACGAAGCGCTGGGCGGTGTAGCCGAAGCCGATGATGAAGAGGTTCATGGATGCCGTTCACCTGGACTTGCGCGAAGGAGCGAGCCTTCGAGTTACCCGGCACCGGGTGGCCCGCGCAATTCAAATGACGCGCGCGGAGTCACCCTGCGGACGGGGCGGTGCTGACCTGCCGCGCTTGTTATGGCTCCCGTCATGGTCCATGTCGTATGATCAGGCGACAGGAGATGGACTGCCACGATGAATTTCCATTCGATCTACCGCCACGGCTTTGCCCGCGTCGCTGCCTGCGTCACCGCCTCGAGCGTCGCCAACCCGACCGCCAATGCGGCGGCGATCCTGGCCGCGGCGCGCGCCTGCCATGACCAGGGCGCGGCGGTCGCGGTGTTTCCGGAGCTCTGTCTGTCCGGCTACGCGATCGAGGACCTCGTCAAGCAGGACCCGCTGCTCGACGCCGTCCAGCGCGGGCTGCTCACCCTCGTCGAAGCCTCGCACGACCTGATGCCCGTCCTGATCGTCGGTGCGCCGCTGCGCTTTGCGCATCGTGTCTATAATTGCGCCGTCGTGATCCACCGCGGCGAGGTGCTCGGCGTTATTCCCAAGAGCTACCTGCCGACCTATCGCGAATTCTACGAAGGCCGCCACTTCGCCTCCGGCGCCGGCATCCGCGGCGAGATGATCGAGGTCGCCGAGACCATGGCGCCGTTCGGCACCGACCTTCTGTTCGCCGCCGCGGATGTCGCCGGCCTCGTCATCGGCGTCGAGATCTGCGAGGACATGTGGATCCCGGTGACGCCGGCGTCCGAGCTCGCGCTCGCCGGCGCCACCGTGCTCGCCAATCTCTCGGGCAGCCCGATCACGGTCGGCCGTGCCGAGTCCCGCTCACTGTTGTGCCGCTCGACCTCGGCGCGCTGCCTCGCGGCCTATGTCTATGCGGCGGCGGGCGTCGGCGAATCCACCACGGATCTTGCCTGGGACGGCCAGACCTCGATCTTCGAGAATGGCGTGCTGCTCGCCGAGAGCGAGCGCTTCCGCCAGACCGGACAGACCATCTTCGCCGACGTCGATCTCGATCTGCTGCGCCAGGAGCGGGCGCTGATGGGCACGTTCGACGACAATGCGCGCGCGCAAGGCGCCGGCATGCACTGGCGCCGCATCGGCTTCGAGCTGCAGCCGGCCGAGGGCGACATCGGCTTCATGCGCAGCATCGAGCGCTTTCCGTTCGTGCCGAGCGATGCCGCGCGGCTCGATCAGGACTGCTACGAGGCCTACAACATCCAGGTCGCCGGCCTGACGCAGCGGCTGCGCGCCACCGGCACCAAGCGCATCGTGATGGGCGTCTCCGGCGGGCTCGATTCCACGCATGCGCTGATCGTCGCGGCGAAGGCGATCGACCTGCTCGGCCTTCCCCGCACCAACATCCTGGCCTATACGATGCCCGGCTTCGCCACGGGCGCGCAGAGCAAGTCCTACGCGCATGCGCTGATGTCGTCGCTTCAAGTCAGCGCCGCCGAACTCGACATCCGCCCCGCGGCGACGCAGATGCTGAAGGACATCGGCCATCCCTTCGGCCGCGGCGAACAGGTCTACGACGTCACCTTCGAGAACGTGCAGGCCGGGCTGCGCACCGACTATCTGTTCCGCCTCGCCAACGACCGCGGCGGCCTCGTGCTCGGCACCGGCGATCTCTCCGAGCTGGCGCTGGGCTGGTGCACCTATGGCGTCGGCGATCAGATGGCGCACTACAACGTCAATGCCGGCGTGCCGAAGACCCTGATCCAGCATCTCATCCGCTGGGTCATCGCCTCGCATCAGTTCTCGGCCGATGTCGACCGCACGCTCGAGGCAGTGCTGTCGGCCGAGATTTCGCCGGAGCTGGTCCCGGTGAAGGAGGGCGAGACGCCGCAGAGCACCCAGGCCACGATCGGCCCCTATGAGCTGCAGGACTTCAATTTGTTCTACACGCTGCGCTACGGCATGCGCCCGTCGAAGATCGCCTTCATGGCGCATCACGCCTGGAAGAATGTCGGCGACGGCGCCTGGCCGCCGCATTTCCCTGCCGACAAGCGCCACGCCTATACACTTCCCGAGATCAGGAAGTGGCTGGAGGTGTTCCTCAAGCGCTTCTTCGCTTTCAGCCAGTTCAAGCGTTCGGCGATGCCGAACGGCCCGAAGGTGGTGGCCGGCGGCGCCCTGTCGCCGCGCGGCGACTGGCGCGCCCCGTCCGACGGCAACGCCACCGCGTGGCTGGAGGACCTGGAGCGCAACGTGCCGAAGTGACGACCATCTTGCTCCGCCGCCGCGCTTGCCATATCCGAGACGTGCGCGTCCGCCTTTGCGGCGTCGTCATCGACATCGTTGAACGGAGCAGATCATGAGCGTGACCGCCGCCGGCATTTCCTCGATGGCGACGAGGCAGATCCTCGCTGAGCTCGCCGCCGCCTATGAGGAGGCGACCGGCGAGGTGATCACGATCGAATCCGTCGGCGGCGTCGATGCCGCCAAGCGCATCCGCGCCGGCGAAGCGTTCGACTTCGCCGTGCTCGCCTCCGATGCGCTGCAGAAGCTTGAAAGCGACGGCCATCTCGTTCCCGGCAGCATCATCGAAATCGCGGAATCGCCGATGGCGATGGCGGTGCGCGCCGGCAGCCCCAAGCCCGATCCGCTCGACGAGGCCGCCGTGCGCAGGGTGATAGAGAACGCCAGGGCGATCGGCATCTCCACCGGCCCGAGCGGCACGTATGTGCAGAAGCTCGCCCGCGACTGGGGCCTGGAGAGCGAGGGCACTTCGCGCCTGGTCCAGGCCAAGCCCGGCATTCCCGTCGCCAGGCTGCTCGCCGATGGCGAGGTCGACGTCGGCTTCCAGCAGCTCAGCGAGATGCTCGGCGCGCCCGGCATCGATATCGTCGGCCTGCTGCCCGCGTCGCTGCAGCCCGGCACCGTGTTCGCGGCGGCGTTGTGCAAGGCCGGCGCGCATACCGAGGCGGCGCGGGCCTTCATCGAATATCTGGTCTCGGAGGAGACCGCCGAGACCAAGCGCCAGCACGGCATGACGCCGGTGTGAGGCGCCGGCTCCACAGCCCGCGAAAAATCCGATCGCCGCGTGTCGTCTCGGCCTTGTCCCGATCGTCTTCCAACCGAACAATCGGGAAGGAGACGGCGGATGAGCACATCGTACTATCGCTGGGTGATCGTGGCGGCCGGGGGCGTGCTCGGCTGCGTCGCCGTCGGCGGCCTGTTCTCGCTGCCGGTGTTCCTCAAGCCGATGGCCGCCGAGACCGGATGGTCGGTCGCGGGGATCTCCACCGCGATGACGATCGGCTTCCTGGCGATGGCCGTCACCAGCATGGGCTGGGGCACGCTGTCCGACCGCATCGGCCCGCGTCCCGTGCTGCTGATCGGATCGATCCTGCTCGCCGTCAGCCTGCTGCTGGCAAGCCTGACATCCTCGCTGTTGGCGTTCCAACTGCTGTTCGGCCTGATCGCAGGCATCGCGACGGCGGCGATCTTCCCGCCGGTCATGGCGACCGTCACCGGCTGGTTCGACACCCATCGCAGCCTCGCGGTGTCGCTGGTCTCGGCCGGCATGGGCGTGGCGCCGATGACGATGTCGCCGCTCGCGGCCTGGCTCGTCTCCAGCTACGACTGGCGGACCGCGATGCAGTGCATCGCCGCGATCGTGGCCGCCATCATGATTCCCACGTCGCTGCTCGTGGGCCGTCCGCCATCGTCCGCGCCCGGCGACGCCGTCGCGTCGGGTCCCGCCGCCGGGCCGGCCGAGATGACGCGATCGGCAGCGCTGCGCTCGCCGCAGTTCCTGATCCTGCTCGCCACCAACTTCTTCTGCTGCGCCACGCATTCCGGCCCCATCATCCACACCGTGAGCTACGCCGTCACCTGCGGCATCCCGCTGATGGCGGCGGTGACGATCTACAGCATCGAGGGGCTCGCCGGGCTCGGCGGCCGCATCGCCTTCGGCCTGCTCGGCGACCGCTTCGGCGCCAAGCGCGTGCTCGTTCTCGGCCTGCTCGCGCAGGCGTTCGGCGCGCTCTCCTACGTGGTCGTGCGCGACCTCGCCGCGTTCTATGCGGTTGCGGCCACCTTCGGCTTCCTCTATGCCGGCACCATGCCGCTCTACGCCGCGATCGCGCGTGACAATTTTCCGCAAGGCATCATGGGCACGGTGATCGGCGGCACGGCGATGGCCGGCAGCCTCGGCATGGCGACCGGCCCGCTGGCCGGCGGCCTGATCTACGACAGCTTTGCGAGCTACACTTGGCTCTATGTCGGCTCGTGGGTGATGGGCCTCGGCGCTGTCATGATGATGATGACCTTCCGGCCGTTTCCCAAGCCTGTGTCGCAGCCTGGCGCCGTGCCCATGCAAGCGCCGGCCTGACGCTGCTGCATCGCACCTTCACGCGCGCCGTCGGAATCGAACAACAACGCTTGATCCCCCGGCAGGAACTGTGATGTCGCAGCCGGGTTGGGCGGCGTGGAGTTCAACCGGATGGAGATCGGATCCATGAAGAAGACCCAGCTTGCCATTGCCACCCTCGTCGCCGCCACCCTCGCCGCCGTCCCGCTCGCCGCGCAAGCGAAGCACCACAAGAAGCACAACGCCGCGACGTCGACCACCTCGTCGCAGACCACCGGCAGCAACATGAAGTCCGGCCGCGATTCCACCTCGTCGAGCCAGGGCAATGTCGGCCCGGGCACGAACCAGGCGGGAAGCATGGGGAAGTAACAAGCCGGGCACTTTCGTTCAGCGACGGGAAAGCAGCGCTGGCCTTCCCGTCGCCGCTGGACAGCATTCTTTTCCAGACGGCGTGTTGCAGACCTTGCTGCCATCGTTGGCGCTTGATGCTAAACGAACGTTCAGTGACGTCAGCGATCGCCGTGTTGCGAATTCGTGCGGTGGAGGTGCATCGTCGATGTTGGCGAGGGGGCGAGATTATTATCTCGGGCTGAGACGCCGCTATGAGCCGGACGTCGCCAAGCTTGTCATCGTCGCGGAATCGCCGCCGGCCTCAGGAAAATACTTCTATGACTCGGCCGGCTCGATCAGCGAGCCGTTGTTCACGGCCCTCATGCGCCAGATGGGAGCCACCCCTGCGACGAAAGAAGAGGGGCTGCGACAATTTCAGCGCAAGGGATGGGTGCTGGTCGATGCGACCTACCAGCAAGTGGACAAGCTGCCGAAAGACGCGAGTCAGGATAGGAATGCGTTGATCGAAGACGATTACCCGCTGCTCGTCGCGGACCTATCCAGCCTTGTGTCGGATCGCGGCGTTCCCCTGATCTTGATCAAGGCAAACGTCTGCCGGATTCTGGAGCCTCGACTGACAAAGGACGGCTTCAACGTGATCAACGCCGGCCGCCCGGTCTATTTTCCGAGCACGGGACAGCAGAAAAGGTTCGAGCAGCAGTTCGCCGACGTCCTGAGGTCGGCTGACTGAGGTTTGACGGTCAAGGGCGAGGCACTGGTCGGCGATGTGCCGTCAGTCTCGGTCAGCATCCCCCATCTTGCGTGGGTCCAGCAGGTGACGGCAACGTGCGATGCACGCTGCCGATCATTTCGACGCCTCCTTGATCTTGTGCTCCAGATGCCCGGTGCCGTGATCCCTACGCAGCTGGCTCAGCGAGGTCTCGTTGAGCTGCAGCAGCACGTCGCTGAGTTTGGTCGAATCCGGATAACCGGCCGCGAACGACTTTCCGTAGATCTTGCGCAACGTGCCGACCAGCGTGTTGCCATGCTTCCTGCTGATCTCGCCATCCTTGTCGCGGTGGCGGCCGTCGAGGCCCGGTTCCTTCATGCGTCTCTCCCCTGATGCGGCTGGTGCCGTAATGCGACTTGCGCGCTTAGGAAGGGGAGCCTGCGCTCAATCGATGAGATTGGCAATGCTGCGGCGTGATACACGGGGTTCACGCGCGGTGCACCAAGAGAATCTGCGAATGAGTTGCTTGTCATACCGGGCTCCGTCCTTCCTGCGCGGCCGCAACCGCCTCGACTCGGCGAAGGCTCGGGCATGCACGTCGTTCAATCATGTTGGTCGAAGTGAATGGCCGGGACGGAGCCAGGCTATGACGGTGGAAAGATATCTGGGCGGAAACCCGGGTTCTTGGATGCGATCGCCGGGCCGCTCGACGCTGGCCAAAAATCCCTCGTTCTTTTTATCGGAAATCATGCTTTACTCCGTTCATCCCGCCTCATGCAGAGGGCGTACGCGTCGTCACGATACGTGGAGGTGGGCTGCGATGGACGTGGATGCTGCGCCAGACGAGCGCTTGCGTCGCGGACGGCGAAGTCGTGTGGTCCCGGCCTCCCGATGCTGAGGTCAAGCCTGCTGTTGATGCGCAAGCGTCACGCGGGCGATGGGGGCAAGAAAGCCCGGTCCCCAAGGAGAGCACGAAGGACACCGTTAAAACTGATCGCGCAGGGAGGGCCGGGTCGTCCGGCTGGACCTGTGGTACCTGCCGCCTGCATTTTTTTTCGCAGGCGGGCCACGGGCCTCAGTCGAGGTCCGGTTCTCCCTGCGCCTCTCGTGTTTCGAGACGCGCGCGACCAACGCATTCCTCGGACTCATCGAGCCGCGAGACCGCGCGCGCACGCCTGAACCGACCGCAAGTGGCTGTTTGACATCTGAGTGACGTGACGATGCCTGTCGGCGCCCGTGACAACGCCGAGCAGCGTCGGGCCGAACCCATGGATAGGAGACGCGGTCAGTCGCAGTGCGTCTCAAGAGGCGTGACGCGGTCAGAAACCGGGTCACGCATCGGTCTCGTACCCCCGCGGGGACAGCGACGAACCCAGCGCCTTCCAATCGCTTCTCATCGGAAACCACGGAGCGTTCGTGTTCATCTGTGAACGATGACAACGAGATGCTCTACGCCGCCGGCATATGCAGCAGGATTGGCCCCAGTGATGGAGAGCTCCACTCGGCAAACGACGATTGCAGAAGGATATCGAAACAGTATCACGTTGAGGTTGTATTGAGAAGGCTTGGGTGTACAATCTTCGTGATGCCAGATTTCCGATGGGAACGACGGGCTTCCCAATAGTTCTGCTGGCTGAGAGAGGGTTGTGCCGGCATGCCTCTCATCGTCTATCCGCATTGCGACATGCACGTCGCGCTGAAGAAGCCCGCGACCAAGGTGCTGCCGTTCCGCGTGTTCGACCAGGATCTGCCGAACGGCTCGACGACCTACACGCTGACCGACGTCACCGCGGACTGCAATTTTCGAATCCTGGCGCCGTACAACCCGGTCGGGTCCCGGCTGACCAGCTTCGTGACGATCGATCCTGCGGCGCGCACCATCACCGGCGACGACGTCGGCACCAACCTCGTGGTGATCGAATACGGCCCCGGCTACATCGTCGCGCGTATCCAGGTGCACGACGATGTGCTCGGCTGGTGGTTCGGCAACTCCTCGATCACCACGGCGCTGCATCCGACGGTCGCCCACAGCCAGCCGACGCTGTGCGCGCTGTTCAGCGACGATCCGACCGGGACCGATCTCGTCGGCGACATCACCGGGCACGGCTTCGTCACGCTCAACTCGGCAAGTCCCGGCACCTTCGTGGTGGCAAATACGAACAATGAGGGACGGTTGAGGGGCGTGAGCGAGGGGGCAGCCCAGCTCGACGGCAGCTTCCTCGGTGTCAACCAGAGCCTGCCGGTGAAGGTGGTCGACTACGCCAAGATCCGCGACAACATCTCAACGGTGCGCGCCGGCGACCTCGCCAATGCCGCCGAGATGCACAACATCCTGTTCCTCGCCGAAGGCTTTCGCGCGTCCGAGAAGGACAAGTTCGACAAGATCGTGCAGGAAGCGGCGGACGGTCTGTTCTCGCAGAAGCGCCACGAGCCCTACGGCACGCTCGCGGGCAGTTTCAACGTATTCAAGGCGTTCCAGGCGTCGGAAGAGCAGGCGGTGACCTGCGGCTGGCGCGTCAACGACGAGGAGACCTCGGAGCTTAGCAGGGGCGGACCGATTCCGTGGAATTACAGCGTTTCGGACGACAAGAGCATCTACGAGGTCGACGAGCTCGTGGCCCGCGTCGGCCTGCCGCTCCGCAACGAGACTGCGACGCCGGCGCAATTGAAGGCGCGCTGGGCGGGTCAGTCGCTGCCCAACTACGATGCGGCGAAGGTCAACGACACCCTGATCGAAGCGTGGAGGAAGCAGAAATCGCTCGGCATCCTGGAGGCACGTGACACTTTCTACGGCCTGATGCTCGGCTCCCGCTGGGGCGACCGGTCGGCGAAGTCCGGGGCCGCTTTGACGATGCCGGCGGCGGATGCGGCGGGCGATGCCAACCTCGCGCCACTGATCGCCCGCGCCTATCAGTTCTTCAAGCCGGCCAGCGTCACCCGGCACCTTGCCCCGGATCCGCGCCGGCATCCGCCGGAGCTCGCTCGGAACGGCCGCGCGAACGTTGCGGCGCCGATCATGGCCTACCTGTCCGGACTGCGGCTCGGGTCGTCGCCGCATACCGCGCTCGGCGCCGAGTGGATACCGGACGGCACCTTCAAGCGCAGCCGCGGCCTGATCGCCATGATCACCAACGAGGACATGATCGGCGGCACCAATTTCAACCAGTCGACCGTGACCGCCAATTCGTTGCAGAGCCTGAAGACGCTCGACTTCGAATATCCGGCGACCAACACGGCGACGAAGAAGGTGATGCGGCGCAAGCCTGCCAGCGACATCGACGCCGACCTCACCGATATCATCGACACGGTCGCGCACGAATTCGGCCATTCCTTCAATCTCGGCGACGAATACGAGACGAGCGCCGAAGACAATGCGACCGCTTCGAGCGAGCAGGACAACATCGTCGCGCTCGCCGACATCTTTCAGGATCCGAGCTACGCCGCCAATCACTCCCGTCTGGTCGATCCGTCCAAGGTGAAATGGTTCGAACTTCTCAGGGTCCAGCTTTCGGCCAGGCTGACCCAGGCTTCGACCCAGCAGGGTGGCTCGATCGAGGTCAGGATCGACCCGCGCCAGATCCCGCGCTGGGTGCAGGCGAAGGCGGCCGGCCGCCAGGCGTTTCTCCGCCGCATCCAGATCACGGCGATCGGCCGGCAACTGCCGCTCACGTTCACCGATTCCGATTATCTCGTCAGACTCGACATCGGCGACATCGACCAGAACCTCGGCTCGATCCGGCTCGGCGGGCTGGAATTGCCGCCGGCGCCGTTTCCCGTGTTTCCGAAAGGCTCGCTGCTGTTCGTGCCGCGCCGCGACGATGCGGACGCGCTGGTCTATGTGGTGGAAAAGAAGGTGCGCGACTTCATCGCAGGCAACCATCTGCCGCTCAACAAGGATCCCGACTTCGCTCATGTGAACGACGAGGGCGACGACCCGAAGGACATCCCGAATTTCAAGCCGCCATGCAAGGCGCAGCGGCTGGTCGGCCTGTACGAAGGCGCATACAACTTCACCGGGCTGGTCTATCGTCCGGCTGGCGACTGCAAGATGCGGAACAACAGCGGCACCTTTTGCCATGTCTGCAAATGGCTGATCACCAACCGCGTCGATCCCGCGCTGCACGACGTCGTCGACCGCGAATTCTATCCGGAGGCCAAGAAAAATGGCTGAACCGGGTGCCCTCGAAACGATCGTCGCCGAGATCGGCAAGCTGCTGCTGCCGCTGCGGGCGGCGGTGGAGTCGCCGGCCGCGTTCCAGGGCCTGCTGCTCAAGCTGGGCTGGGATTCCGACGTGATTCCGAAGCCGATCGCCGATCTCGCGGTCGACTTGCAGCTGCTGTTCGATCGGCTCCAGGCGCTGGTCGGCGGCGGGCTGTCGCTCGACGGCGAAGTGGCGTCCGACGGCGAGGCGACGGTCGTGTCCGGCTCGCTCGAAGACGCCTTCAAGACCATCGAGGCGATCGCCGGCGTCGTGCAGGCGATCGACGACCTCGTCTCGGCGCCCGGCGGTGCATTTTCGGCGACGCTGAACGCCGATAATTTCAAGGGCGAGTTTCCGGGGCAGCTCGTCGGCTATCTCTTCATCACCTATCTGCGCAACCATCATCCGGGCATCGGTTTCGCGCTGCAGGCGCTCGGCGTCATCCGCACCCGCTATACCGCGCCCGCCGGTAACCGCCCGGACTACATCGACTACAGGTTCAGCTTCCCGGACCTGCCGAAGATCGTCTCCGACCCGGTGACACTGTTCGAGAACGCCTTCGGCTGGGGCACCGACAGCTTCGACTTCTCCAGCTTCGCGCGGCAGATCGACAGCCTCGCGGCCGGGCTCGGGCTCGACGTCCGGATGGTGGAGGTGCCGGATCGGGTCGCGCGCGCGCTCGAAGGCGGCCCTCCGATCGGGCGTGCCGCCGTGCGCAAGCGGCTCCGCTTGGTGTTCTTCGAGCGGGCGCGCGACGCGGGACGGCTATCGGCCGAGCTCGGACTGTTCCCGCTGCCAAAGTCCGGGAGCAAGAAGCCGGGCTTCGCGCTGCTGCCGTCGTTCAGCGGGCTGCTGTCGGTGCGGATGCAGCTCGGTCCGACGATCGCGGTGACGATCTCGAGCGACCTCGATCTCACCGGCGGTGTCGGCCTGATGGTGCGGCCGGGCAGCGGCATCGACATGGTGATCGGCTTCGCAGGCAGCGGCGCGCCGACGTCGGCCAAGGGCACCGCGCGCGTCGAAGTGGAATACTCCGCCATCTCCGGCAGCCCGACCATCGTTCTTGGCACCGGCGAGGGCACGCGGCTCGAATACCAATCGGTGAGCGGTGCCGGCGGTTTCACACTGGTGGCGGGCAAGGACGTCGAGGTGTTCGCCGAGGCGGACCTCAAGGGCCTCGCTTTCGTCCTCGACGCGTCCGGCTCGGACGGCTTCATCTCGACCATCCTGTCGGGCATCTCGACGCGGTTCGAGTTCGATCTCGGCCTCGGCGTCGCCTATCCGCGCGGCGTGTATTTCCGCGGCACCTCGCATCTCGAGATCCAGATCCCAGCGCATATCGACCTCGGTCCGATCCAGGTGCAGGGACTGACGCTCGCGGTGACACCGTCGGCTGACGGCCTCCCGATCGATATCGGCGCGACGCTGAAGGCGGCGCTCGGTCCGCTGGTCGCGGTGGTGGAAAACATCGGGCTGCGGACCGATCTCGCTTTTCCGGGGAGCGGCGGCAACCTCGGCCCGATCGATCTATCCTTCGGCTTCAAGCCACCGAACGGCGTCGGGCTGTCGATCGATGCCGGGGCGGTGAAGGGCGGCGGCTATCTCTTCATCGATCCGGACCGCGGCGAATATGCCGGCGCGCTGGAACTGAAGATCCTCGACTTCCTCTCGGTGACGGCAATCGGCGTCATCACCACCAAGATGCCGGACGGGTCAAAGGGCTTTTCCTTCATCGCCATCATCACGGTCGAGTTCAATCCCGGATTGCAGCTCGGTTTCGGCTTCACCCTGCTGGGAGTCGGCGGACTGGTCGGGCTCAACCGCTCGATGGACCTCGACGCGCTAGTCAACGGCGTGCGCGCCGGCTCGCTGGACTCGGTGCTGTTCCCGCACGACGTCGTCGCCAACGCGCACCGGATCATCTCCGACCTCCGCACCTTCTTCCCGCCAGAGCAGGGGACATTCCTCATCGGCCCGATGGCAAAGTTCGGCTGGGGCACGCCGACGCTGATCAGTCTGTCGCTCGGGATCATCATCGAGATTCCCGGCAACATAGCCATCATCGGCAAGCTGACGGTGGCGATCCCGGACGAGCGGCTGCCGCTCATCATCATCCAGGTCGCCTTCATGGGCGCCATCGAATTCGACAAGAAGCGCGGCTGGTTCTTCGCCATCCTGTACGAATCCCGCGTGATCTTCATGCCGCTCGACGGCGGAATGGGCGTGCTCGCGTCGTTCGGCGGCGACGCCACTTTCATCGTCTCCGTCGGCGGCTTCCACCCGGCCTACAATCCACCGGCGCTGCCGTTCCCGCCGATCCCCCGGATCGCGATCAACATTCTCAACACGCCGGTGGCCCGCATCCGGGTCGACGCCTATTTCGCGGTGACGTCGAACACCGTGCAGTTCGGCGCACATGCGGAGCTGTATTTCGGCGTCTCGATCGCCAACATCGAGGGCCATCTCGCCTTCGACGCGCTGTTCCAGTTCTCGCCGTTCTATTTCATCATCACGATCTCTGCCTCGCTGTCGGTGAAGCTGTTCGGCGCGGGGCTGTTCAGTATCCGCTTCCGCGGCTCGCTCGAAGGCACATCGCCCTGGCACGTCGAGGGCACCGGGAGCATCTCGCTGCTGTTCTGGGACGTCGACGTCGACTTCTCCCACACCTGGGGCGACAAGGAGGACACCAGCCTGCCGCCGGTCTCCGTGCTGCCCCTGCTGGTGGCGGAATACTCGAAGGCGGAGAATTGGACTGCCGCGCTGCAGAACAGCAGCAGGCTGTTGGTGACGCTCAAGACCGTGGACGCGGGCTCCGATCTTGTCCTGCATCCGGTCGGTTCGCTCAAGATCACCCAGCGTGCGATCCCGCTCGGCATCACCCTCGACAAGATCGGCGCGCAGCGCCCGGACGACGCCAATTACTTCTCGGTCGCGACCGCGACGTCGGGCATCGAGAAGCGCGCCACCATCCGGGAGTCGTTCGCGATCGCCCAGTTCAAGGACCTCAAGGACGGCGAGAAGCTCAGCGCTTCCGACTACGAGGCCGAGGAGGCGGGGCTGGAGCTGTCGGTCACTGGCAACCAGGCAAAGACCAGCTATGTCACCAAGCGCATTGCCCGCTACGAAGAGATCATCGTCGACAACAATTTCAAGCGGGCACGCCGGCGCTTCGTCACGCTCATCTCCGGGCTGTTCACGCACTTCCTGGCCAACAACGCCGTGGCGCGGTCCGAGATCTCGGCGAAGTCGCGCGATCTGAAGCACGTATTCGACGACAAGATCGCGGTCGATCAGGCGTCCTATGTGGTGGTGAGCCTGGCCGACAATTCGCCGATCGCCGGCGCGCCTGCGTCGTTCCAATCGCGCGCCAGCGCCGGCGAATTCATGGCGGCGGAGACGCGGCGCAATCCGAACTTCGCAAGCGAGGTCCATATCGTGCGCCCGCACGAGATGAAGCGCGCAGCGTAGCGGAGGCACGATGATGGCGGGCGATCCGGCGAGGCGGCGGGGAGGAGCGGGATGAGCGACACGATCGGCACCTATTCCTTCCTGCCCTGGCTGCGGCTCGGCGTGGCGAACAGCATCACGGCGTCCGACAACGACCACTCGGTGGCGCTGCGCGCGACGATCAAGGTCGACTTGTCGCTGGCCGGGCGACCGGTCCAGGGCGACACGGATCTGACGGCGACGATTTCGCGCGATGTCGCGCTCTATGGTCCCGGGGACATCGTCGGCATCGATCCGATGGCGGTGGTGAAGGTGGAGCCGCGCGACTGGATCACCAATTTCGAGCCGAACTACCTGCCCTTCGTTGAGTTCTACGACGAGGATTTTCCGTGGCGCTACACGCCAGCGGCGCCGGACGAGTCGCGCCACCGGCTGCGCCCGTGGCTCGCACTCCTGGTGCTCGAGGTGGAGGAGTTCAAGGAAGTCGCGGTGTCGTCGGCGCGGCCGCTGCCGGCGATCGAGGTGACGGGCGATCCGGTCTCGGTATTTCCGCCCGCCGACCAGCTTTGGGCCTGGGCGCACGTCCACGTCAACCGCGACCTGATCCAGCAGGACGGCGTGGTGGAATCGACCAATGCGGACCAGGCGAGGGCGCGACTGGAGAGCCTGCTGGCCAGCAATCCGGACTACGCCTATTCGCGCGTCCTGTCGCCACGTCAGTTGAAGCCGAATACGTCCTACCATGCGTTCGTGGTGCCGACCTTCGAGAGCGGCCGTCTCGCCGGCCTCGGAATCGCGCCGGCGGCGAATCCCGCACTCTTCGCCACCCTGTCGGCCTGGGTGGACTATACCGACCGGCCGTTCCCGACGCTGCATCCGGTGTACAAGCGGTGGTACTTCAAGACTGGGACGGTGGGCGATTTCGAGTACCTCGTCCGCCTGTTGAAGCCGCGTCCGCCGGACTCGCGGCTCGGCCGCCGCGACATGGACACGCAGACGCCCGGCTCCGGGATGCCCCCCATCGCGGTCGCCGGGCTCCACGGGGTGCTGCGGCTCGGCGGCGCGCTCAAGGTACCGGACGAGGCGCTGATCGGCGCGCAGGAGGCGGAAGCTTCGGCCTACGAGGGCTGGGACGAACCCTACGCGCACGAATTCGAGAAGGCGCTGGCGGGCTTCGTCAACCTGACCGACGACTATGCCCGCGAAGGCGCGCCCGACCCGGTGATCACGCCGCCGCTGTACGGCCGCTGGCACGCGCTCACCGAACGGCTGCTTGAGGAGGCGGACGGCAGCGACGCGCCGCAGCCGCGCAACTGGGTGCACGAGCTCAATCTGGACCCGCGGTTTCGCGTTCCCGCCGCGTTCGGCACGGCGGTCGTGCAGAAGAATCAGGAGGCCTATATGGACGCCGCCTGGGACCAGGTCGGCGACATCCTTGCGGCGAACCGGCGGATCAGGCTGGCGCAATTCGCCAAGGCCGCGGCCGCGATCTGGCATGCGCGCCATCTCGGGCCGCTGAAGGATCTCAGTGCGGAACGCGGGCTGACAATGATGGCGCCGGTGCAGCGCCGGGTGATCGCCGACGGCTTCACGCTGCGCCATCGGCTCAAGGAAAGCACGGTGCCCCGCGTGGCGCTGTCCGCGCCGTTCCGGCGCGCGGTCCGGCCGCGCGACCAGCTCGCGGCGACGCTCGGCTTCGACTCGCCGAAAGGCGCCGAAGAGCTGCTGGAGAAGATCAATCGCGGCGAGGTCAGCGCGGCGCCGCCGCGGGTCACCCCGGAAGCCTTGCCGGTGGTGGAGGATGTCGCCGCGCAGCTTCAGCCGAAGTCGCTGCCCGCGGAGCTGACCAACTGGCTCACCAAGCACCGCTGGGCGAAGTGGGTCCTACTGGTCGTTCTGCTGCTGCTCGCCGTGCTGCTGCTGGCCGTCGCCGTCCCGCTCGCGATCGTGGTCGCGGCAGCGGCGCTGGCGCTGTTCCGATGGCTGGTGCGGCTGGAGAAGCAGGCCGGCATCGCGACCGGCGTGTTGCCGCAAGGGGCTTCGCCCGAGATCATCGACGCGCTGCCGGGCTTTCCGTCGTTCACCATCCGCGATCCCGATCCCGCCGCGCCTGAGCCTGTCGGCGGCGCTTCGTCCGCCGACAGCCCGGAGGCGGCGCGCTTCAAACTGGCCCTCAAGGATCTCAACCGGCTGCTCACGGTCAGCGCCGATCTCGGCAAGCCGCCGTTGCGCAAGCCGATCGACATCGCCGCGCTCGGAGCGTCGACCTTCGCTGCGATTGATCCCGACAAGACGGTGCCCGCCTTCACCTTCTCCTCGATCACCATTCCGCCGCGAGTGCTGGCCATCAACGGGATCGCGACGCTGCTGCAGCCGGAAGTGTTCAAGCCTGTGATGGCATATCCGGAAATCGACCTGCCGATGTACAAGCCGCTTCTCGGTCTGTCCGACGAGCACTTCCTGCCGAACATCGACAAGATTCCGCAGAACACGATCACGCTGCTCGAGACCAATCAGCGTTTCATCGAGGCCTACATGGTCGGCCTCAACCATGAATTCGCCCGCGAGCTGCTGTGGCGCGAATATCCCACCGACCAGCGCGGCAGCTGCTTCCGCCAGTTCTGGGACCCGAGCGGCGTGATCGACCGGGAGGGCCTGTCGAAGGACGAACTGCGCGAAAAGCTCCGCGATATTCCGCCGCTCCACACCTGGTCGCTGTTCTCCAAGCTCGGCGATCACGACCATCGCGAGAAGCCGGGCGAGAACGAGGAGGAAGTCGTCCTCGTCATCCGCGGCGAGCTGCTGAAGAAATATCCCACCGCGGTGATCTACGCCCAGAAGGCGCGCTGGCAGCGCGACGACGGCGGCGCGATCAATCCCCGCGTCGAGCGGGTGCTGGAGACCGACGGTCCGGTGGAAGACCGCCTGCGCACACCGCTCTACGAAGCCAAGGTCGATCCCGACATCACCTTCATTGGCTTCGACCTGACCTCGAAGGAGGCAAAGGGAGGCACCGGCCGCGGCAATTCGACGGCGCCGGGCTGGTTCTTCGTCATCAAGGAGCGGCCCGGCGAGCCGCGCTTCGGCCTCGATATTTCTCGCGACGGGCCGCTCAACGTCTGGAACGACCTCGCCTGGCCTGACGTGCTGTCCGACGCCGACAAGGGCTTTCTGCAGATCAGGCCGGGCGGGCCGACCCTCACCCTGGACGATCCGGTGGCGCCGGAGCTGCAGGAGAAGAAACAACAGTACGACGAGGACAAGGCGCTACGCTGGCATCCGGACAGCAACTCCGCGGAGCTCGCCTACATCCTCTACCAGGTTCCCGTGCTGGTCGCGGTGCACGGCAGCGAGATGCTGCCGAACTGATCGCGCAGCGGACACGACAGGGGGCGGCGGAGGCGAAATGTCCGAGTTCGATGATATCCGCAAGGAGCTGGAAGCGTCGCGCGCCGCGGCCGATGCGACGTCGCGCGAGATCGGCCGACTTCGCCACACCCGCGCGCGGCTGATCCGCGACCGCGCACGGGCCGCGCGCGTCAGCAAGGGCGCCGATGATCCGGCGCTGGCGGCGATCGACAAGGAGACCAAGGCGGCGGCCTCCGAGATCGAGCGGCTGGGCGGCGCGCTGAAGGCGGCGAAGGACGAAGTGGTCCGCAATATCGGGCTGTTTGCGAACTTCACCGACCCACGCCGCAACATCGGCCTGCTGTCCGATCAGACGCCGATCCTGCTGATGCCGCTGCGGATCGAAACGCGCTTCAAGCAGGTGGCGGAATTCGGCGGCGACCGCGACGAGCTGTGGGTCCGGGTTTATCCGGACGACATCGCCGTCGACAGCTTCGAGGAAGCGTTGTCGGAAGACGAGGTGAAGCGCGTCCAGGCCTATTGGGCCGACGTCTGGCGGGCGAACCACGACACCGCCGGGGAGCGGGCCGCCTGGCGAACGCTCGTGAGCGGACAGGGCTCGGGGCGGTCCTACTACGTGACCCAGACTCATCGTCCGCTCAACGAGGCGGCGCGACCGGCCAGGGTGGAAGGCGTGCCGACCGTGATCCTGACGGTGGTGACCAGCGCGCCGCTGGCCGATCCCGAGCGAGGTACGGTCAGCGCATTCTGGATCGCGCTGTGGCGCGCCGGCACGGACGTGGCCGCGCAGACGGACGCGATCGCCGCGCTCGACAACGCGCTCGGGGCCGAGCGCGCCGCGGCGGTCCGTGAGGCGTACCGGCCGCGGAATCTCGCCGACGCGCCGCCCGAGGGCGCGGACCGCGCGACCACCACGGTCATCGCCGCGTATCTGGAGTTTCCCGCCGCGGACGCCACGCCGATGCGCGAGACCGGCTGGTCGCAGCCGGCGACCGCGCGGACCTTGCCTGATCGTCTCGTCCTGCTCGGCTACAACGGCGGAACGCTCGAACTCGAGCAACTCGGAAAACCGATTCCGTCGCCGCTGCCGGTCACGCCGTCGCCGACCGGAACGGACGACGCGTCGGTCGCGCACGACGGCGACGACATCACGTTCGGTCCGGAGCTCGAATGGGTGCGCAACTTCGACCGCGCCGTCGAGATCGGCATGGGATTCCGGGTGCCGCTAACGCCGCTCGCCTTCCGCCGCGGCTTCGATCAGTTGATGGTGCTCGGTGTACGGCTCGGGGCCGATGCAGACGCCGGCCGGGTCGCGCTGGAGCAGTTGTTCGCCCATCATCATCAGTCGAAGGCCGGGTTCTCGATCCTGCCGCAGGGCCAGCCGACCAACAACGTCGAGGGCGAGGGCGCCGCCTACAGCTGGCGCGAGGAGTCCGACGTCAGCTTCGATCACTACTTCGGCACTCCGCCCCTGGACCCCGACGGATGGTTCGAGCGGACAGACGGACGCTGCCTCGCCGCCACGCTCGGTCTCGATCCGGCCGCGCTGGCGGTGATCCCCTTCTACCATCGCCACGACGTCAACGACGCCCGCGCCATGAACACGGCGCTGTGGCCGGCCACGCTCGGTTATTTCATGGAGAGCATGCTCCATCCGGTCTTCGACGATTCGACGGTGGAGCGGACCCGCGACTTCTTCGTCCGGCACGTGTCGGCACGCGGGCCGATGCCCACGATCCGCGTCGGTCGTCAGCCCTACGGCATCCTGCCGGCGACGCCGCGCTCGCGCATCCAGTGGATCTTCGCGGGGTCGAACGTCGCAGTCGGGGCCGCGCACGCGCCGGACGATCCGGAATTGCGGTTCCTGACGCGGTTGTATCAGTTGCTGCGCAAGGTCGAGGCCGACCTCGAGCCGCTGATGTCGCGGGTGTCCTACATCGGCAAGCCGGGCGGCGACCGTCATCAGATATTGCTCGATGTCCTCGGTCTGCACGCCGGATCGGTGGAATTCCAGCAGCGCTTCGCCGAAAGCTTCAAGGAACTGTACAACCGCCTCGCGATGCAGGGGGCGGGCGGCGCCTTGGTCGCGCTCCTGCTCGCCGCGGGCTATGTCGGAAGCGGGCTCGATCTGCTGAAGCAGCTCGGCTACACGCCGCCCGAGGGGATCGAGGTGCCGGACATCCTCGAGAAACTCTTTCTCAAGGCGCCCAACCAGCTCAAGGGCCCGCTGATCGACGACCGTCCGTTGTCGGAGACCGAGCAGATCCGCGCCTACACCGCCGGCGGCGACAACTACATCGGCTGGCTGATCAAGGCTGCGGCGACCTCACACGATGCGCTGCGGCTGCAGCAGGGCTTCACCCAGCGCCCGAACGCGCTGCTGTATCTCATGCTGCATCACGCGCTCGACCTGAGCTTCGTCGAGACCAGCATCCGCCTGTTCTTCAATGCCGGGCTGATCGGCGAGACCGAGTTGAAGGCGGCGCGGCGCGAGCCGAAGTTCTTTCAGGTCGAGGAGGCGAGCCTCGCCGTGCCGGCTGCGGCCGGCGGCAGCCGCTGGCGCTACCTCCACCGCAGCGACGCCGCGGTCACCGGAACGGGACTGAGGACGGTCGGCGAGTTCATCCCGACGGTGCTGACCTCGATGGTCGCCACCGCGTATCTCAAGCGCCAGCTCGATGCGCTCGAATGGCTGAAGAGGTCCCCGACGGCGGTTCTTGAACGGGTGTTCGTCGAGCATCTCGACCTCTGCACCTACCGGTTCGACGCCTGGTACGGCGGCATCATGAGCCGCCAACTGGAACGGATGCGCTATCCGCACGGTGCCGGCCGGGGGACCGCTCAGCCGGGCGCACCGGCCGGCGAGGCGAAGACCGGGATCTATCTCGGCGCCTATGGCTGGCTCGAGAACGTCAAGCCGGAGTTCAAGAAGCTGACGGCGGTCGAACTGCCGGCAAACCTCGCGGCGATCTTCGCCGATCCGGATGCGCCGCCGCTGATGCGCGACCGCAGCAACCAGGGCTACATCCACGCGCCGTCGCTGAACCAAGCGGTGACCGCCGCGGTGCTGCGCAACGGCTATCTGTCCAACGCCACGCCCGACAATCCCGGCAGCCTCGCCGTCAATCTCAGCTCGGAACGAGTCCGCATCGCGCTGTCGATCATCGAGGGAATGAAGGGCGAGCAGAGCCTCGGCGCGCTGCTCGGCTACCAGTTCGAGCGCGGCCTGCACGACCGCCACGACGTCGAAGTGGACGGGTTCATCTACGACCTCCGCAAGGCGTTCCCGCTGGTCGGCGACCGGCTGACTCCGACGCGTACCGGCCGGCTCGACGCGTTCGGTCGGCGACTGCGGATCAACCGGGTGGAGGCGCGCAACGTCATCGACGGCCTTGCTTTGGTCGAGCACATCAAGACCAGCGGCGTGAGCAGCTACCCGTTCGGCCACGATGCCGACCTGCCGGCGGCGAGCCCGCAGCAGGCCGCGGCGATCACCGCCGAGGCCGCGCGGATTGCCGACATCGCCGACGCGGTCGCCGACCTCGCGATGGCAGAGAGCGTGCATCAGGTGGTGCAGGGCAATTACGACCGCGCCGGCGCCGTGCTCGACACCTACTCCAAGGGAAAATTCCCGGCGACCCCCGACGTGGTGCGCACGCCGCGGTCGGGGGTGACGCTGACCCATCGGGTGACGCTGCATCTCAAGGCCGGGCTCGACCCGAACGACGGCGCGCTGACATCGCCGCGGGCGAAGGCGGAGCCCGCGCTCAACGCCTGGCTCGCGGGCATTCTGCCGCCGCCGGCAGCGGTCGCCTGCTCGGTGACGGTCACCGACCCGCTCGATCTCTCCTCCGTCACCTACAACGTGACGCAGGCCGATCTCGGCCTGCTGCCGATCGACCTGCTGTATCTGCTCGATCCGGACAACGATCCAGCCGCCAAGGCGCTCGACGATCTGATCGAAGCGCATGTGATCGCCGTCCATGCACCGCGCCCGGACGCAATGCTGACGATCGCCTACCGCGAGAGGATTGCGGCGATCGCCGGGCATGTGCCGCTGTTCGAACTGTCGGCGTTGGTGCGGCATCTCAGAAGCCTGCTACTGCGTTCACGTCCGCTCAAGGCGAGCGACATGGCGATGGCCGGCGAGGCGAACGAGGCGGTCGATCTCGACGCGGCGCTCGCGCGCGAGCGGGCAACGCTGCCGCGCGATCTGCTCGCCGCGCGGCTTGCGGATCTCGACGCCTTCCGTACGGCGCTGCAGGCCCGCCTCGACGCCAAGCAGGAGGCCCAGATCGCCACGGAGATCGAGCAGACGATCACCGGCTTCGTATCGGTGATGCAGGGTCTCGGTCCATTCGCGGCGTTGCAGACCGGTACCGGTGCCGTCTACGCCGATCGGCGGCGGATCTTCTCCCAGTTGCACGCCGTACTCGCCGGCTACATCGCTCGATGGACCAGGCAACTCGCCGAGTTCGACGCACGCATACTCGCCTACGACGCTGATTCCGGCGCGCCGGACGCGGCGAAGTTCCTGGCGCTGCGGGTGGCCGAAAAGCTGATCGCGACCACGGCGACCGACCCTCTACCGGCGCAGCCGGACGATTTCCGCGACGATCTCATGAGCGGCAAGCGCGCCGCCTTCGTTGGACAGCGCGCCGTTCTTATCATGCTCTACGACAATGCGTCCGATCTCGCCGCCTTGCATGACGGCATCGAGGCGTCGAAGGCTGCGAACGCCGCGTTCGACGCGGCGGCGATCGACATCGCGGCACAGCGCACGGCGATCGTCGCCCTCGCAGAGGACATGGCGAAGCGCACCGCCGCGCTCGCGCTCGAACTGACGACGCGGCTGCCGGCGATCCAGGCCCGGCTCGATCAATACGATGCCGCGGCGGAGGCGAAGAACAAGATCGAGGCGTTGACCGCGGCGGCGAAGCTGCTGTTCGGCGACGATTTCAAGATCGTTCCGGATTTCGGTCTGCCAGCGGCGCAGGCCGGTGAATGGAGCAACGCCTGGGGCGCGGGGGCGCAGGCGGACGAGGCCATTCTCGGGTTCCTCAAGACGACGATCGGACGCCGCTTTCCGCTCGACGACTGGTTCACGGGCGTCGCGCGGGTGCGGTCGAAGCTGCACGATCTGGAAGCTTCGCAGCACCTCGCCGACGCGTTCACGGGGGCGGGCGTCGCGCTGCAGGCGCTGCAATTTCCGCATCGCCCCGAGTTGCCGTGGCTCGGACTCGAATTCCCGGAGACCGATGCCGACGGAAAGCCGTTCGTGATCGACGAGGACAAGCTGCTCTATACCGCGCATTTCGCCGAAAGCTTCGATCCGGCGCGGCGGCAACTCGGGCTGTTGCTCGACGAGTGGACCGAAGTGATCCCGCGCCCGACCGAGGATACCGGTCTGGCGTTCCACTTCGACCGGCCAAACGCCGAACCGCCGCAGACTCTGCTGCTGGCGCTGCCGCCGAAATTTGTCGGCTCGTGGCAGTGGCAGGATCTCGTCGACACGGTACGCGAGACGATGGACCTCGCCAAGAAGCGCGCGATCGAGCCCGACCACGTCGACACGACCGCCTATGCCCGCTTCCTGCCGGCGCTGGTGTCCGCCGTGGCCTTCCATCCGATCACGGCCTCGCTCAACTTCGCTTTCAACAACAACCTCGCCGCGGTGCTGGCCGAGACGGAGACGGGCAATGGCTGACTATGTCGCGGTTCAGAACCTCTCCGCCGTGTTCTCCGGCAAGGTGAAGCTGCCCACCATCACGTTGTGGAACAGGCTCGAGGGCCGTCCACGCACGCACGATTTCGACCGCGCGCTCAAGGCCGAGGTCCGTGATCCGCTGTGGCTGCTGACGAAGCAGTGGCAGATGGGCGAGTTTCAGGGCGACGACGCCGGCTCGCCCGTCGTCGCCAAGGTGCACATCGAGACCACCGAACTGACGAAATACCGCGCGGCCGGCAATCCGCCGGAAGCGTTTGCGGACGACGTACCGCTCGAAGCCAAGGTCGAGCGGCGGCCGATCCCGTTCCGTCTCGCCGGCCAGAAGATCGCGTTCGATCTCCGCATCGCCCTGGGCCGGCGCTGGCTGAAGCTCGTCGCCGGCATCGAGCCGGGGCTTGCCCAGCAATTCATCGCGGCGCTGCCGGTCGCCATGCCAGATC
The DNA here is from genome assembly GCF_051168035.1 of Bradyrhizobium sp. HKCCYLRH3059. NCBI lineage: Bacteria > Pseudomonadati > Pseudomonadota > Alphaproteobacteria > Hyphomicrobiales > Nitrobacteraceae > Bradyrhizobium > Bradyrhizobium sp. HKCCYLRH3059. The sequence continues at coordinate 452,365 of NZ_JBNPUF010000005.1, forward strand.
CGGCGCTCAAGGCCGATGCGCCGGTCGCCGCCCATCGCGAAGCCTGGCAGACGATGGCGGCGCTGGCCGGCCGGTCGATGGACGGCTACGACCTCGTCGAGCATCTGACGGCCGCGCCCGGCAATCACGCGCACGACCTCGTCGTGCTCGGCAATCCGGCCAGCGCCGCTGCGATCGAGACGGCGGAGGCGGAATTCCTTGGGTGGTACCGGGAGGCGTTCTACCAGCCCGCCGCGGGTGCCGCCGATGCCTGGCTGCCCGATCGCCTCGAATACGCCTTTGCAGCGTCGGCGCCCAAGGCGGGCGGCGAGAAGCTCGTGGTCGCCGACGAATACTTCCAGGGGCATCTCGACTGGTACAACTTCGACGTCGACGCCTCCGGCGCAGGACTCGGTGACCTCGCGGACGCGCCGCCGCCGGCCGCCGTCGAGACGACCTTTACGGCGTCGTTCATCCCGGCGCCGATCCAGTTCGACGGGATGCCGAACACACGCTGGTGGACCTTTGAGGAGGGACGAACGAATTTCGGCGACATCGATCCGGAGACGACGGACGTCAACAAGCTGCTGCTGATCGAATTCGGCCTCGTCTACGCCAACGATTGGTTCCTGATGCCGTTCACCGTGCCGGCCGGGGCGATCACCCGGGTCGCCGGCATGAGCGTGACCAACGTCTTCGGCGAGCGGATCTGGGTCGAAGCCGCGGGCAAGGGCACGGACGCCGATTGGCAACGCTGGTCGATGTTTACGCTGGCGACGAAGGGGAGCGACGACATTCCCGCCGATCTCAGCCTGTTCATCGTGCCCAGCGTGCCGAAGATCCAGGAGAGCGAGCCGCTGGAGTCGGTGGAACTGTTCCGCGACGAGATGGCCAACATGGTGTGGGGTGTCGAGTCGCGGGTGATGTTGGCTTCGGGCGACAGCAAGAGCGGGCGCAGCGCCGCGCTCGACACCCGCCGCTATTTCCGTCGCCTGGTGGAGGAGAGCCTGCCGCCGGACCCACCACCTGCGCCGCCGATCGAGAACGACGCCGCGATCCGCTATCGGCTGATGAGCGAGATGCCGGAGAACTGGATCCCATTCATCCCGGTGCACATCGACAACGACAGCCGCGAGATCCAACTGCGTCGCGCTGCAATGTTGCGGGTCATCGACCGTGACCCGGATCCGCCGGTGCGCGTCGAACCTCGCACCGATCTGCTGCGCCACGGTCTCGACCTCCCGCAGCAGCAGGGCTACAATCTTCATGAGGAGGAGGTGCCGCGCGCGGGCATTCGTGTCACCCAGAGCTTCCAGCGCACGCGCTGGTACAACGGCCGCACTTTCGTCTGGCTCGGCATCCGCAAGGAGACCGATCGCGGCGAGCGGTCGAGCAAGCTCGCTTTCGACGCGATCCTTCCGAAGCGGAAGGCATGAACGCATGAAACGTCACCGTCGAAATATAGCGGTGGCGCGGCCGCCGGAGATTGAGGGTTGAACGGGCGCGCGTCATTGCCAAGTCGGGAATTTCTCGCGCGACGGCAGACGCCCGGCGCCCCAAGATTACGTAGCGGCCAGCAAGTGTGAATATCCGAAGATCCGTTCTCAACCTCAGCGCTTCCTTCACGACATAGGAGCAACGGAGAGCGAGCACGAGGAACGCCGTTCAAGATTGAGCGCGAAGAAGTTCGCCTTGATTGTGCCGAATCGAGGGTCACTGCGTTATCGTACGTTGCGGCTTGAGCATCTTCGGCAGAGGCCCATATCCATAAGGGCAGAGATCACGCGGGATCGCTCATAGCACGGCAACCGCCGGCTCTGCTCAAACCTGGTGATGGGTAGTCCCACCGCAGCCCGTCTCAGCCGGGCTCATGAATTCTGTGCAGCCCAGTCACCAAGGCGGTAATCACGCTTATCACGGCGCTCGTACCATGGTCATTCAAGAACGAATCTCTGCGTCATGGTTGTCATGCACCTCAGTCTGCCACGTGGAGCGCGACGATGGTGCTGGTTGGTGACACCGTCGCACTTAAGGGGAGAACGGTGATCGACACTCCGAAGTTTGGATCCCTTGAAGCCGTCGAATCCGCTAAAGCTCGACAAAGATTCGCAGGCTTGCCTCGCATTCGTCAATTCAGCACGAGAATTCAGTGACCACTGCTCTTCGTACGCCCCGTGGCTCAACGCCGCGCAAGAACACATCAGCAAAGCGCTCCGCGTCACCAAAGGCCGCCCCGCGGAAGAAGACATCTGTTGCGGCAACGACGAAGGCTCCGATTCGGACTGGCATTTCCTCCTCGTCGCCGCTGGGCATGTTGGCGCTGTATCTTACCGCGCGATGGCGTGCTTCGGGCCGGGGCGGACTTGTGTTTCTCGCCGAAAATGAGAGCCGAGCCGAGCTGTTGGGTTCGATCATCCCAGTTATCGAGCCGGCCTGTGATGTGCTCGTCTATCCCCGTTTGAACACGCTTCCGTTCGATCAGCTTGAGCCTTCACGTGATATCGCGGGCCGGCGGAGCTCCGTCTTGAGACGCCTTGCCAGGGCAAAAAAGCCGATCCTGCTGATCGCGACGGCGGAGGCCATAATGGAGCTCCTGCCGTTGCCTGCGAACTGGTCTCGTATCGGATTTCCCCTTCGGACCGGGGCCGTCTTTTCCGAGGAAGACCTTGAGGCCCGTCTGAAGGCTCTCGGGTACGACCTGGACGACAGTCCGGATTATCCCGGTGGAGTTTTGTTTCACGGCAACACCTTCGAGATCTTCCCGGCCGGCGCGTTCGGACCTTTTAGGATAGAGCATTCCGGAGGGAGAATCCGGCGTATTGCAGCGATCAATCCGATAGACCAGGAGGTGATTTCCGAAACGAAGGAACTCCTGATTGACCCGATGTCCGAGCGGCTGGCGTTCACGGGCCGGGCTCGAAGAAGGTCCAGCCTATTGGACTATTGTGCACGCGCCAAATGGATCGCCGACAGCACCGTGCCCAGGCACGCCGACACCTGGTTGAGCACGATCGAGGATGCGGCCGCCCGCAGTGAGCGTGACCGTGCCTATCTCAGCCGACGCGAATGGGAGCTGGCGGCCAGGAAGATCACTGTGTTGCCGCCAACCACTCCGTATCGTGCGACGCCAGAGTTCTACAAGGCAGCCTCTCCGCGGAAGGCGCTCCGTGCATTTATCGAGGAAGCCCAGCGCGGAAGCGCACGTGTGCTTTTCGTCGCTGCCGTCGAAGCGGATTTGCGTGTGATGGCCCGGATGAGCGCTATCAAGGCCGAATGCGTGCCCGATTGGACGCAGGCGACCGCAAGGGGCAGGCAGCAGGCCGCATTGTTGGCAGGCTTCGATGCGGGCTTTGTCGTTCCTGGAAAGAAGCCCCTCGTGGTCATCACTGCTGCCGACGTGCTCGGCAGCAGGGCACACCAACCGCAACCGATGAACTGGGCATGGACGCCCGGCTTCGATTCGGGAGATCTCCCCGAACTCGGATCCGTGGTCGTTCATCTGCAACGTGGACTCGCACGCCTTGGCGGCCTGAGATCCATGGGCACGGGAGATCTTTCGGCGCGCGAGATGGTCAGGTTGGTATTTGCCGGAAACGACGCCGTTCTCGTCCCTCTCGCAGAATTGGCGCTGATCTGGCCCTACGCCGCTGAGCTCGGAGACACCTCGCTGGACAAGGCCGACGGCAGCTCGTGGCGGCCGCGGCGAGCTGCTGCCGAGACGGAGATTCACGTGGTCGCAAAGGAGCTGGCCAAGCAGATGAGTCAGCGCCGGCGGCGCCCGGCTCCGAAGCTCGTGCCGCGCCCTGCTGTCTATGAGAAGTTCGTCGCGCGGTTTCCCTATTTCACCACCTCCGATCAGGCGAAGGCCATCCGCGACGTTCTGGATGATCTTGCATCGGGGCACCCGATGGACCGGATCGTCTGTGGAGACGTCGGCTTTGGCAAAACCGAGGTGGCGCTGCGCGCAGCGGCAGCCGCCGTGCTGGCCGGAAAGCAGGTCGCTATCGTCGTGCCGACGACAGTGCTGGCACGACAGCATGTCGAAACCTTCCGCAAGCGCTTTGCGCCTCTTGGCATCGATGTTGGAAACCTGTCGCGGGTTGCCTCGACCGCCGAAGCGCGAGAGGTAAGGGAGCGCCTCAAGAGCGGAGAACTCAGGGTCGTCGTCGGGACCCTCGCGCTCGCATCCAAGGAAGTGAGATTTGCCGAACTTGGCCTGATCATCATTGACGAGGAGCAGCATTTCGGCGCTGCCGAGAAAGCCATGCTGTCGGGCCTCAATAAGAACGGCCACCGGCTCTGGATGAGTGCGACACCGATCCCCCGCACACTTGCGGCCGGCTTGACGGGCTTGAGGGATCTCAGCGTGATCGCAACCCCGCCGGTCCATCGTGTTCCGGTTGCCACCAAGGTCGCACCGCTTTCGGACATAGCTATCGCCGCTGCGCTGGTTCGTGAGCACAGACGTAACGGTCAGAGTTTTGTCGTTTGTCCGCGGATCCAGGATCTCGATCCCATGCTCGCCAGGATCCATGCGCTGGCGCCGGAACTACGTATCATTGCCATTCACGGCAAGATGCCGACGGACGAGATTGACGAGAGGTTGATGGGGTTCGTCGAAGGCCGTGCCGATGTACTACTTGCGACCAACATCGTGGAAAGTGGCCTCGATATCCCACGTGCGAACACCATCGTTGTGTGCTGGCCCGAAAAATTCGGCCTGGCACAATTGCATCAGCTCAGGGGGCGAGTAGGACGGGGCGGCATCCGGGCGTTTGCACATTTCCTGACGGAAGGCGGCTCCGAACGCTCGGAAAAGCGGCTTTCCGTTCTCGAGGAATTGAGCCGTCCGGGCGCTGGCTTCGCGATCAGCGCTCGCGACCTCGATCTCCGCGGCGGCGGCGACCTGCGCTCCGATCGACAATCCGGCCACATGCAGGTGTTCGGACCGACGCTCTACGGCCACCTTCTTACGCTTGCCCTGGAGGGAGACCGCGATGGAATGTCCGCCCTCTGGATCCCCGAGTTGAATCTTCCCATTCCTGAGCTGCTTCCTTCGAGCTATGTGCAATCGGAGGCGGTCAGGCTGGAGATCTACGCTCGAGCCGCCCGGTGCCGGAGTGATGACGAACTGGAGGAGCTCGAGGATGAAACGCACCGCCGATTCGGCAAGCTGCCATCCGAGGCCAGCAATTTCTTTGCTGTCGCCAAGCTCAGGATAAGTTGCAGGCAACGGGGGATCATGCGTCTCGATGTCGGCCCGGATGCGATTGCTGCAACGATGCTCGCAGGGAGGATCGGTAAATTACGCTCGCGGTCACTGCAGCGCGAGGGCGATCGCGTCGTCTATCCCGGGCGCAGCGATGAACCTGCTTTACGACGGGTCGAACAGTTCTTGGATCTGCTGGACGAATGACGAGGGATGCGCCACTCAACTTGAAGCGGTCTTGTGTGATCTCCTCAGGCCCCGAAATGAAAGCGATGGCGCTTGACCCTTGGCAAGGACGATTGAGAGAACCCGTGTTGCGCTGACGCAGAGACGATCGTTCGAGGCTGTTCTGAAGCAGCTCGTCGGATGCCGTGGATCGTTCGAGTTCAGAGCTGCGCTGGCGGCCGACCCAGCCCGGACCCAACAAACGAATGCGCCAGTGATAGAACCAGCTTCACCTTCTGCGGCTTTGATGGTCACCAACTCATACTATGCAAAAGAACGCTATTTTGGTTTTGATCCAATCAGCCCCATCTGAGCGGATGTCGCCGGCTCATCTGTTCGAGTCCCTGTTGCTGAACGGGTGCACGCGTCGACTCGCGCCTTAGCGCGTCCGCGGCGAAACCGGAGACGTGCGCCGGGCGGATAGGCTCGCGCCAACTGATTGTGCTCGATCCGGTGTTGCATCATGTCCCGTCGGGTCTGGCGCTCGTCGAGCATCAGGACCAGATCCGAGCAGGGCTTGGTCGAACACAGCAGCAGAAAGCCGGCTTCAGCGTCCTGAGGGTAGACCGTCAGCGCATCGGAGCGGTCCACGTTGCCCGATACCAAGCGCGCGGCGCATGCGAGGCACCAGCCCTGCTCGCAGATGTAGGGCGTCTCGATGCCGGCGTCGATCATGCTGTACAGCAGATATTCGTCGGATATGGCGTCGAATGTGAACGTCCCCTCCGGACGTTCCAGCCGTATGCGAAACCGCCTGGTGCCGCCTTCATTGGTCATGGCCGAGAGCTCCCTCATCGCTCACCACCGGCTGTCGGGCAATGCGACGTCGCCGATGCGGCCGCTCGCGTAGCAGTGCGCGGCCGCGATGATCCGCGCCGCAACCGCCAGCTCGCTTTGATCGCGCGGCGCGTAGACCACGAGGCTCTGCGGCGGCACGGCGCCCGCCATGTAGCGTGCGAACGGATGCACCGTGCCCCAGCCCTTGGCCGCCACCTTCTGCGCCCATTCCGGCCGCAAGGTCAGGTGCAGCGACCCGTCGGGGCGAACGATGAGCCACACCGGCGCGAACACGAAGGCCTCCGGCTGGCCCATGGCATGGATGTCATCGAGCGCGAAGGCGCGGCCTGCGGCGTTCATCGGCGCCGGTACCTCTTCGACGCCAGCCAGCGCGCAGGCGCAGGACACGAGCTGTGCGGCGTATCCGGCGGGCGAGGTGTCGCCGAGCTGGTGGCAGGGCCATGTTGGTGCGAGCCGCGGCGCGCTGCCGGGACGTGTGGCGAGACGGCGCAGTCCAGGCGCCATCGCCCAGATGGGTGCAGCACCGCGCACGCCTGCTCTAGCCGAAGCTGTCATAATGAACCTGCGTGATCGGAACATCGGCGGCGCGCAGCAGCGACCTGACCGCGTTCACCATGACCGGCGGGCCGGCGACGTAGAACTCGGCCGCCGCGGGATCCAGGACTGCGCCCTGGATGACATCGGTGACCAAGCCGGCCGCATGCGGCCAGCCGGACGGCGCGTGCTCGACCACGGGCAGGTAGCGCGCCCGGGGAGTTTGCGTGATCGCCGCCGCCAGCATGTCATCAGCGGCGAGATCCGCCGGCGTGCGGGCGCCGTAGATGACGTCCGCGGGCGATCCGAAATCGAGGTGCGCAGCCGCGGCCTCGCGCAGCATCGCCAGGATCGGCGCGATGCCGGTGCCCCCCGCCACGAACACCTTGCGGCCCGGCTGTCGACGCAGCGTGCAGACGCCGAACGGCGCCTCGATGGTGATGCGCGTCCCCGGAGCCAACGCCGCGAGCGCGTTGCTGCCTGTGCCGCCATCGTAGCGCTTCGCAATGAACTGCAGGATGGTGCTGCCCGGCAGGTTGCACATCGAGTAGCAGCGCCGCAGCCCGTTGCCGAGATGCAGGATCGCATACTGCCCCGGCCGGAAGTCGATCGGCTCGGCCGTCTCGAAGCTGAATTGGCGGATCTCCGGCGCGAGATCGTCGATGCCGCGCAGGGTCGCCTGTTGCTCGACGCATCGCGGCGTCGGCGCGGACCAGTCGCCGGGACCGCGGGCGATCGTGACGTCCGAGATCGCGCGGGACTGACAGGCCAGGATGCGGTTGCGTCGTGCGTCGCGCGGATTGACCGCCGGCGCGCCGGGAAAGATCAGATCGACCTGCCCATCGATGAGCGTCACCTTGCAGGCACCGCAACTGCCCCAGCCGCATTCGTAAGGCAGCGCGACGCCCCCGCGTCGCGCTGCCTGAAGGATGGTGTCATGGCCGGCCGCGTCGATCGCGACACCGTCGGGCTCGATGCGGAGTTGCCGGGTCATCCACGCCATCCTTTCGGCTTGGGCGGTCGGCGCAGCACGCCGACCGCGTCTGCCAGACTACAAGCCGCAATCCGCGATCAGCCTCGCCTGGGCCGTCATGGTCCGCTCCAGGATCGCCCGTGCATCGTCGGCACCGGGCGCGGCCGAAAGTGCCTCGCTGAGGCCGCGCGCGGCGCGCTCGCCGAGCGGCATCCACTTCGCGACCCACTCCCGCAGCAGAACCGCATGCTCCGGGACCTTGCCGGTGGCGTAGCGCACCAGGGCCTTGGTGGTCTCGACGGCATAGGCTTCGTCGTAGTTGCGGAAGTCGTCGTGCAGCAGCGCCAGCAGGTCATCGTCGTTCGTGCGCGCCAGATCGGCGATCTCGCGGTTGAAGGCGTGATCGAAGATCGGCCGCAGCACCAGATTGCGGGAGACGAACGCTTCGCCCCAATCGTAGGCGATCAGCTGCTTCTCGATCAGCTCGCGCAGGCCCTGCCATTGCGGCGCCTGCGTCCAGACGGTACGGGCAATGTTGCTGTCGGCGAGCTCCGGGCGGCCGGTGTCGAGCGCGAGCGCCTTGGCCAGATAGGCCTGGCGCTGCACCCGCCGCATCTCGTTGCCCATCTGGAAGTAGAAGGTGTTGGTCACGAACGCCGACGGCGCCATCTGCGCGACATAGGCCGCGCTCATCTGCATCGCGTGTCCCGGGAAACGCACCGGCAGATAGGCCTGGCCGAGGAAGTCGAGCCACGGCGCAGACAGCTTGCGATAGCTGTCCTGGCGCTCGAACTCGTCGATCAGGTTGTCGCAATAGACCTCGCGATCCTTCTGGTCAGTGACATAGCGGCGATAGGTGTAGGTGAGGGGATCGCGATAGCCCTCCCAATCGTCCAGCGTGAGCCTCGAGCCTTCGCGATTCCTGAGATAGAACTGGTTGATCGACCAGTTCTCGGACAGCTCGAACGGTGCCGGCGCGCGGCGGAAGTGGCTGTGGAACTTGTAGGTGACGGCCTCGTATTCCGACGGCAGCCGGCGCTCGGTCCACAGGCTCCAAGTCTTCTTCTGCTTGCGCGCAGCCGACTTCGCGGTCATCGCGGTCATGACGTATCCTCCCGGAATTTGTTATGTGTGGATGGTCCAGACCCATTCGTCGTCCATCGACTCGAGCCGTCCGCCGAACGACACCAGGCTCGGCTCGATCTCGGCAAGCCGGAATGGCCGCCCCAGCGCCGCCTGCATGCTCTTCTGCGTCAGGCGGAAATTCCGGTCGGCCTGGACGCGGACATAGCCGCCGCGGTCCTCGATGACGATCTCGACGTCCGGATTGTCCTGCTCGCTCGCCGCGATCACGGCGTCGATGATGTCCTCGTCGACGCCCCTGATGACGGGGCCGACCAGTTTCGGTGCTGCTGTCGTGGTCATGGGCTTGTCCTATGCGTCCTGCTCGGTCTTGTGGCGGAGGCGGCGCAGCCGTCCGTCGTTGGGCACGCCGACCAGAATCGCTTCGCCGTCCTTCTTCACCGCGTAGCGGAAGAGGCGGCAGTCGCGCGGGTTGAGGCCGCGGCCGTCATCCATGCTGAACTCCCACTCATGGGCCGAGCAGGTGATGGTGCCGGCTTCGAAATCGACCTTGCCGTCCGCCAGCAGGATCTCCTGGTGCGGGCACATGCCCTGGAAGCAACGCAACTCGCCGCCAGGAAGGTGCATCACGATCACTTCCTCGCCGTCGACCTCGACGCCGATGAAATCACCTTCCCAAAGGTCGTCCAAGGTCGCGACCTGCCTCCACGTCACGTCGGCGTCGTCAGACATAGGCCACCTCGATCCAATCCATCGGCTGGATTCCGGACTGCGCCACCGTCATCGCGGACGGCAGCTCGCGACCGTTGTGGTAGACGCATTTCGACGCGTTCTTCTCGGCGACGCGCAGTCCGACCGCGTGCTGGGCGACCTTGTCGGCCACGATGCTCATGCTATCGCCGTCGTCGACGGGGATCAGCAGGACGACGAAGTCGCCGCGGAAGTTGGCTTGGAGCGGGAACAGGGCCACGCTTACCTCCCAGATTTGTTGTTATATCTGTGGTCGTGTCGGGTGGTGCGTCGCTCGTAAGCGGCGCCTGTCAATTCATGCTGGGCGGATCATTCGGCCGCGAGGCGAGACGCGCCATTCCAGGCGTAGCTCTGCGCGTCATTGCCGGCGACATCGGGCGTGATGCCCATATATTGCAGCGCGCCTTCCAGGGTCGGCGGCTGGATGTGTCCGGCCAGGAAACGGTCCACGATCGAGAGATGGGTGTCGTAGCGCTCGGGCTGGCTCTTCCACACCCATTCGCAGACTTCGCAGCAGAAGTTCAGCTTGCGACCGTTGTGCGTGGTGATCCGCGGCGCCTGGCCGATGCTCGGGCTGCAGATCGGAATGTGGCAGCAGTTGCAGACGACCGGCAGCGTCGCCGGATAGGTCTTTTCGATCTGGCCCGTGCGGACATTGTCGCCGATCACGTCCCACAGCTTGCCGAACCGGTCGTTCCAGCCGGGATATTTCTGCTCGAGCCAGTCGCGCTCGGCCGCGGACACGCCCGCATCGGGATTCCACCACACGGTCGGCCGCCAGAACCAGACGCCCATGTGATAGGCGTGATGGACCCAGTCGAGCTCGGGCAGGAAGTGCTTTTCCCAGTACCATGGCACGTTCATGCCGAGGTCCTTGAACTGGTCCATGAACTGCCGGCAGATCCAGTCCTGCATGAACTCCTTGAACGACATCGTCCGGCTTTCCAGCGGCGTGTAGTAGTCCATGGAGATGCCGGTCAGCAGCGCGAACAGCTTCCACGACCGCCAGAACATCTGGTCGACCATCTTCTGCGCCTCGGCCTTCTTGCCGTTGTTGATCATGATCTTCAAGGTCGGCTCGCCCTGCTGCGAATGCCGCGCCTCGTCGGTCTGGATCGAGGAAATCAGCGCACCGAACTCGATGTCGCCGACATGCAGCGCATCCGAGGCCATGCCGAGGAACTGCAGGTTGGTGAAGCCGGTCTCGAAGGTGAAGGTCAGCTGGATCGCCGTCGACACCGCATCATTGGCGGTGAACATGTCGTCGAACAGGCTGCGCGCCGCGATCACGCCCCACTCGTTGGTGTGCATCGCCTTGTGGGCCCAGTCGAATTGCGGGTCCTTTCCGAGCAGGCAATAGGGGAAGTAGATCTGCGCCTGGCCGTGGCGGCATTCGTCGAGGGTGCCGAAGGTGGCCATGTTGCGCCAGGCAGCAGCGCGGCCGAACCGGGCCATGCGCGCCTCGCCGATCGAGGCGAAATATTCCGGAACCGGAATGGCGCCGTAATGCGCCTTGATCGCCGACTTCCAGCCGGCATCGAGATTGTCATACAAATTGGAGCGCGCAATCGTCGAGCGGATCGAGTAGATGCCGTCGTCCTTGCCGGCCTGGTTATGGACGTACTCGCGATAGGTCAGCTTGTACGGCTCGTCCCAGCCCCACCACTGCTCGCCATGGATGCCGAAGCTCTTGGACAGCTCCTCGGGAAAGACCTCCTCCTCGCTGACATAGGAGAAGGCCCAGTTCATGTCGCGGGCCGTGTCGTAATAGTCCCGCCGCTGCAGCTTCGGCATGCGTTGCTCCTCCCGAGCTCTGTGATCGCGTTCGTTGCTCTTCGTTGCGGTCCGCTGCCGCCCTTGAACGGGCGAACGTTGTGCGGCGCGTGGCGATGGCGTACGAGTCAGGCGGTTAGACCTGATAGATCGTCGCGCGATGTTGTAGGATCCAGTGTAGGCCGCATTCTTTGGTTTTTCTTTAGGCCGCGGGTGCGCATGAACATCGGGCGTATTCGGGCGCGATTGTGAGCGTAGTCGACCGCATTCCTGCTGCTGCGCAAGCGACGAGATGATGCGATGCGAAGGGAAAGCGGCGGCGAGGATCGGCGCGGCCGTATCGACCAAGCGGGTCGATCTGTTCAAGCGAGCAGCTCGATGCCCGTCATCGTCCCACCGCCGATGATGCGTGCGGCGTGATCAAAGACCGGTGCAACCCTCCGGCCGTTCAGCGGCTGAGGCCGACGACCTGCAGCACCAGACCGTCGAGCGCGTCGGTGATCGAGATCTGGCACGCGAGGCGGCTCTCCGGGCGCACGTCGGCGGCCTCGAATTCGAGCAGGTCGACCTCGATGTCGCCGGCGGGGCCGACGCGCTCCAGCCATGCCTTGTCGACGTGGCAATGGCACGTGGCGCAGATGCAGGACCCGCCGCATTCGCCGATGATGCCATCGACACCATTGCGCTTCGCCGCCTGCATGGCGCTCTCGCCGGGCTCGGCCTCGACAAGGCGCACGGTGCCGTCCGTCTCGATGAAGGTGATTCTGGGCATGGGTCGTTGCGTGTCCCTAGATGAACTGCCGGCCGCCGTCGATGATCAGGGTCTGACCGGTGATGAAGGCCGCGGCCGCCGACGCGAAGAACAGCGCGCCGCCGACCATGTCGTCGACGTCGGCCGCGCGCTTCAGGGCTCCGCGGGACACGCCATATTCGGCGGCGTTCTCCATCAGGCCGAGGCTGGCCTCGGTGAGCGTGAAGCCGGGCGCGATGACGTTGACCGTGATCTTGTCGTCGCCGAGCTCGCGCGCCAGCGCACGCGTCATCGCAATGACGGCGCCTTTCGACGAGACGTAGTGCAGCCACATCGGCGAGCCGCTCATGACGGTGGCCGACGAGACGTTGACGATCGCGCCACCGCCGGCGCGTCGCAGCAGTGGCGCGGCCGCCTTGCTCATCATCCACACGCCCTTGATGTTGACGCGCATCACCCGGTCCCACTCGGCCTCCGGGATTGCCTCGAAGCCGCGGCGTTCGAGCCCGGCATAGATCGCGGCATTGTTGACCAGCACGTCGAGGCCGCTCATGCGCGCCAGCGCGAATTGCGCCAGCGCCGCGGTGGACGTCTCGTTCGCGACGTCGACCTCCGCCGCGTGCGCCTTGCCGCCGCGGTCGCGGATCAGCCGCGCGGTGTCGTCGGCGCCGCCGAGACGGATGTCGGCGGCGACGACCTCGGCACCGGCCGCAGCAAAGGCGAGCGCGAATCCGCGGCCCAGCCCGCCGGCCGCGCCGGTGACGATGACGCGCTTGCCTTGCAGTTGGATCGGACTCATGTGGCAACCTCGATGTGCAGCAGATCCGCCATGAACGCAGACGCCGTGCCCTCGGCGATCAGCGCCCGGGCCATGGTGGTGCCGGCCTCGGTCAGCATCGACGGCAGCACGAAGCTTTCCAGCATCGCGAGCGTCTCCTTCGGCGGCGTATCGAACCAGCCGCCGATCGTCGCGACCCCATGGCCGGTGAAGCGCCATAGCTTGTCGGCGTCCTTCATCAGCGCATCCTCATGCGAGATCGCCGTCTTTCGGGTGTCGTGGCCGTCGATGATCGCCAGGATGGTCTCGACTCTTAGCCCGGGGATCGCCAGCCGTGCGAACGCCTCGGCTGCGATCTTCACGCCTTCGATCTCGTGGGCACGTTGCAGCTCGGGATATCTGGGATTGGGGCCGACGGCGGCGGCGAGCTGCTCGGGCGGGAACTTCTTCCAGCCGACGTCGTGCATGAGGATCGCCGGCAGCACCACGGCGGCGTCCGCGTCGGGATGGATCCGCAGCAGCGCCTGGCCGAGACGATAGGAGATCAGCGTATGCTCGTCGTTGGAGCGGACGTCCAGCCACGGCCGCGCCGCGAGCCAGATCGGCAGATCCTGTTCGCGCAGAAAATGCATCAGCGCAGCTCCGCGTCGTAGCTCAGATAGATGGTCTTGTATTCGAGATAGTCCTCGATGCCGTAGCGGCCCTTCTCGCGGCCGATTCCGCTCTGCTTCATGCCGCCGAACGGCGCGCGCTGGTTCGAGCGCTGGATGTCGTTGACCCACACGGAGCCCGCTTCGAGGCGCTCGGCCAGGGTCAGTCCTGTCGCCAGGTTGCGCGAGAACACGAAGGCGGCCAGTCCATAGACCGTCGCATTCGCGAGCCGCAGCGCCTCGGTGCGATCGTCGAACGGGGCGACACCAAGCACGGGGCCGAACGTTTCCTCGGTCATGACGAGCGCGGAGGGGGGCGCATCGGCGATCACGGTCGGCGGCAGGAACCAGCCCTTGTCGTAGAGCCCGCCCGTCAACCGGACGCCGCCGGTCAGCACGGTTGCGCCATTGGCACGGGCATCGGCGATCTGCCGCTCGCTGTTGCGGTAGATCTTCTCGTTGATGAGCGGTCCCAGCGCGCAATTCGAGGTCAGGCCGTTGCCGACGTCGAGCTGCGCGACCTTGTCGGCGAGCGCAGCGAGAAAGGCCGCGTAGATGGGGCGCTCGACATAGACGCGATTGACGCGGTAGCAGAACTGGCCGGAATTGGCGAAGGCGTGACGGGCGATCGCAGCCGCGGCGGCGCCGATATCGGCGTCGGCGCAGACGATGGCCGGGCACTGGCCGCCGAGCTCGAGGGTGATCCGCTTCATCGTTCCCGCGGCTGCGGCGGCAATCGCCTTTCCGGCCCGGGTGCCGCCGGTAAACGCAATCTTGCGTGGTGTCGGATGCGCGATCATCTGCATGCCGAGGTCGGGGCCGCGGCCGGTGACGACATTGAAGCAGCCCTGGGCAAAGCCGGCGGCATGGAAGATCTCGGCGAGCCGCAGTGTCGACAGCGGCGTGTCCTCGGCGGGCTTGGCGACGACGGTGCAACCGGCCATCAGCGCGGCGCCGAGCTTGAAGCAGAGCAGCGTCACCGGATAGTTGAAGGGCGTGATCGCGACGACGACGCCGACCGGCTCGCGGGTGATGACGATCTTTTCGCCGGCCACACCCGTCAGCGGCATCTCGGCGTGCAGGCGCAGGCCTTCCTCGGCATAGACGTCGAGCAGTTCGGCCGAGCGCTGAATTTCGCTGACGGATCCCGCCAGCGGACGGCCGAGCTCCCTGGTCAGCAGGCGACCGAGCTCACCGGCACTCTCGCGCATCAGCCGCGCCGCGTTCCTCTGCAGGCGGGCGCGCTCTGCCACGGGCGTCGTTTTCCACGATTGGAATGCGATGTCGGCTGCGTTGATGGCGGCATCGACATCCGCGCGCCCAGCCTCCGGGACGCTGTCGACCGTCTCGCCCGTTGCCGGATCGACAACGTCGAAGGTCGCTCCGCTTTGGGCTGCAACCCAGCGGCCATCGATGAACATGTCCATGTCCGCGACCTCTCGTTCAGATCAGGTCGAGCATCAGCGCGGCTCGGGTCTCGCCCAGCGCCTCCTCAGCCATGAGTCGTCCGGCTTCAGTCTCGAGCACGGCGAGCTGCGCCGTCAGGCGCGACGCATAGTGGCGCGGCGTCATCTTGAACCAGTCGCAGGCCACCGCAACGCCGGTGGTCGTGTAGCGCCACAGCTTGTCGGCGTCGCGCACGATCCGGTCGTTCAGCGAGCGCGGGTAGGGGCGAGTGTCGTGGCCGTCGATGATCTCGCCGACCGCGACGATGATGTCCTCCGGCCAATCGGCCTGTTCGAGGACTTCGCGTGACATGCGGACGCCTTCGCTTTCGTGGAGAAAGCGCACATCGGACTGCATCATGTTGGGACCGAATCCCTTCTCGATGATGTCCTTCATGTCGATCGTGTACCAGCCGATGTCGTGCAGGATGATTGCGAGCGAAACGATGTCCTCGTCTGCGTCCGGATATTGAGCGAGCAGCTTGCGCGCATAGGCATAGGACAGGGGAATGTGGACGTCGTTCTTGCGCGCGCGCATGTACGGCTCGCTGATGCGCCAGACTTCGTCATAGCGGTTGCCGACATCGGACCTATCGAGCATTGCAATGTTCCATATGCGGAGAGAGGCCGGCGCCGCCGGCCTCTCTCGATTGGGTCAGGACAGGATGGTCACTTCGCCGGTCGAGCCGTTGACGCGCAGCATCTGTCCGTTCTTGATCGAGGAGCTGGCGCGTCCCGTGCCGGTGACGGCGGGCAGCCCGTATTCGCGGCACACGATCGCGGCGTGGGACATCATGCCGCCGATGTCCGTGACGATCGCGTTGATCTTGCCGAAGATCGGTGCCCAGCTCGGCGCTGTGACCGGCGCAACCAGAATCTCGCCCTGCTGGATCTGGCCGAGCTCATCGGCGGAGCGCACCACGCGAGCGCGGCCCTCGACGATGCCGGGGGAAGCGGCCATGCCGGACAGCTTGGTGGTGTTGGCGGCGCCATCGAGCCAGCGGCCGATGCTCTCCGTGGTGATGCCCCACAGCATGATCGTGAACGGCTCGGTGATGACATCGGGCGGATTGTTGAGCGCGGGCTGCGGCGGCGTCGTCGCGAGCGCAGCCAGGATCTTTTTCCGCCGCTCGATCTCGGGCGGCCAATAGGTCGGACCGATCGCCGGTGCGCCAACGGCCCAGCCGTTGCCGTAGTCGAACAGCGCGTCGCGGACTTCCTGACGGTTCAGATAGAACAGGTCGTCGGCGTCCTTCCAGAAGCCGGCATCGCGGAAGATGGCGCCGAGCTCACGCATCTTGCGCCAGAATACGCTCATCGACCAATGCTCGATGTAGAAATTGTGGTTCTCGACATAGGGGAACACGGTCCGGGCGAGCCCGAGCTTGCCCTCGAAGGCTGCGCGGGCGTCGGCATCGAGCATCTCGGCATATTCGGACGTGATGCGGTCGCGCTCTTTGGCAATGGCCTCCGTCGGCCGTTCGATCTCCTCTCCCCGCTGCACGCGGACGACGTAGTCCCTGACATAGCCGAGCGGGATGTCGAGATGCTCGATCCAGTACTTGTCGGTCGAGTAGAAGCCGTTGCCGGAGGTGAAGTTGAACCAGGGATCCTGCGCCTCGTTCCAGGCCGTCAGCCATTCGGCGCCGTTCGGCGCACGGCCGACCGCAGCCAGCGCCTCGTCGACCGATCCGCTCTTCAGGGCATCGGCGACACCGAGCTTCACGGCGAGCTTGGCGAGCTTCTTCAACTCGTCGTCCGGACGGAACAGGTCGACTTCCACGCCCTGCACCATCTTGGCGATCGCCTGATCGGGAATGGTGGGGAATTGCCCCTTCATGAAGCTGAAGAAGTCGAGATAGGCCGCGTAGCCGAGATTCAGGAACTCGAAATGGTACTGCCAGGTCTTGTAGAGCAGCTGGATCGCCCGGTCGTAGGTCTCCATCAGCGCGTAGGTGTTGTCGAGGCCGACACCGGCCGTGATCCACTCCAGCGGCACGGCTTCGGGCAGCGGCTCGAAATTGAGCGCCTCGAGATCGGCGATGTTGGCGCGGACCTTCTTGTCCCAGTTCGCCAGCAGGCGGTCCCAGTTCTGGAAGTAGTAGCCGGCGCGCTCCATGAAATGCGGTACGCGACCAGCGATCAGCTCGGGCGCCACCGCCACCGGGCTCATGTAGCAATAGCCATTGTGGATGCGGTACTCGACGCCGTTCGCCGGCGGGATCAGATAGTGCCGCGTGTTGTACTGGCCGAGACACTTGACCGCGAACTCCACGGTGACGGCGTCGAACGGCTTGAACGGGCTCGGCCAGTGCTGCGAGTCGCAGAACCAGAACTTGCCGTCCTCCTTGTCGCGCAGGCTGTTCTGGAACTGGAGATAATAGGGATAGAGCTTCTCCCAGCCCTCGGCGCCGACCGGCGTCTTCAGGTCATAGGGACTTGGGAATTTCGCATGCGCCGTCATTGTCGTTTCCCCTCGGTTTCTCTGTTGCTTGTTGTCGTGATGCTCACCGCTTGGCCTGGACCGGGGCCAGCAGCGTTCCAAGTACACCCGCAATCCCGGTCTCGTAGATCGCGGTCGACTGCTTCTTCTTCTGGCTCCAGACGGTCTCCGGCCGGCTCTGCAGCGCCACGAGGTTCTCGTCTTCAGGGAGATCGGCGTCGATCGCCCATTCGACGTCCTGCGGACAGCCCATGCTGCGCTCGAGCGACTTGGCGAGCCTGGCGACGGCGAGCACCTGGGCATTGGTCAGGGAGGGCAGGGTGCGGCGCTCCGGCGCGATTACGCGCTCGACGGTCCGGCGCTCGGCGCGATCGGCGACGAGTTCGAAATCCTTCTCGGCGATGCGGTGCTTGATGACATGCAGAAGCACCTTCTCGACGACGAAATTGTCGGGCGTGATTTCGCCGGAGACCACCGGCTCACCGAGCCCGAAGGCGGAATCGATCACGATCTTGGTGCGGTCGCCGTTGATCGGATCCAGCGTCATCGCCACGCCCGCGGCGGCGGCGTTGACCATCTTCTGGACGCCGACCGACATCAGCACGTCGATCTGGCCGAGCCCGTTCTCGGCACGGTAGGAGATCGCGCGCGCGTTGAAGAGGCTGGCCCAGCACGCCTTGACCTTCTCGACCACGGCGTCCTCGCCGACCACCCAGAGATAGGTATCCTGCTGGCCGGCGAAGCTGGCGTCGGGCAGATCCTCGGCGGTTGCCGACGAGCGCACCGCCACCGGCAACTGACCGTCGGGCGACATCCGGCGATACGCCTCGCGGATCGCCTGCTCGACCGCGCCCGGCATCGGCTGCGCCATGATTGCGTCGCGGATCTCGTGCGACAACTTCTCTTCGTCATCGACATCGTCAAGCACGATCCGCGACAGGCGCTCGCTGATCGTCGCCTCGAGTCCGTTGCTTCGAAGATGAAGGGCGTAGGCGTCGGTCGCGACCGCAAATCCCGCAGGAACGCGCACGCCCTGTGCGATCATGCGCGCCAGGCTCGCGCATTTGCCGCCGATGCGCGGGAAGTCGTCCTCGCGTGCGTCTTCGAACGGCACGATGAAGGATGCGGCTGCGTTGGCGCCCATGCGTCTGTTCCCCACCTTATGGCCCGGATCGGCTCCGGACTTGTTGTTGCTTGTGAAACGCGGTCCAATGACGATCGTCGTGTCAGGCCACGTCCCATTCGATCCGAAGCGCCGTCGGCACGCGGAACGAGATGTTGTGAACGAAGTCGATGGTCTGGTCGGCAGCGAGCCGGAGGCCAGGAAGCCTGCGGGTCAGCTCGCCGAGCGCGATCGCGAACTCGATGCGGGCCAGCTGCTGGCCGACGCAGGTGTGAATGCCGTAGCCGAAGGCCAGATGGCTTCTCGCGTCGGTGCGCCGGACGTCGAAACGGGTCGGCGCGGAGAACACCGCCTCGTCGCGATTGGCGGAGCCGATGAGCAGCAGGATATTGGAATCCTTCGGCACCGGCACGCCGCCGATCTGGGTGTCCTTCAGGGCGCGCCGGCGCCAGGCCACGATCGACGGGCTGAAGCGCAAGCACTCCTCGACCGCATTCGGAATGAGCTGCGGCTCGGCGATGATGGCTTCCCAGTTGTCGCGCCGCTGCAGCAGCTCGCGCATGCCGTTGGCCATCAAGGTCGTCGTGGTCTCGTGGCCGGCGAACAGTGCGCTGTAGAGCACGCCGGCGATCTCCTCGTCGCTGATCTCGGCGCCGTCCTTCTGCAGTCGGACCAGATCGCCGGGCAGATCGTCGGTCGGATCATCGTGGCGCTGACGCACCAGCGCGCGGCAGTAGGTCCAGTATTCGACCATGTTGCGCGCATGCACGATCTGCTCGTCGTCGCTGAGGTCGCCCCAGGTCAGCAGCGCGCGGCTCACCGCCCAGGACTTCACGCGCGGCACGTCCATATTGGGAATGCCGACCAGCTTGAACAGCACCAGCGCCGGCACATCATAGGCGAACTCGCGGAAGAAGTCGGCATGTCCGCGATCGGCGAAGGCATCGATCGCCTGGTTGACGATCGCCTTGATCTCCGGCTCGATCGCCCTGAACCGACGCGGCCCGAAGCAGCCCTGGACCAGCTTGCGGATGCGGGTGTGATCGGGCGGTACCCGCGCCGACAGGCCGGAATAGGCGGTGAAGCCGCCCTCGCGCATGATGCGCTTGCCTTCCTCGCACATCGGGCGAAGCGGGGCCTGGGCGTTCTCCGAGGAGAATGTGCGCCAGTCGTCGAACACGGCCTTGATGTCGGCGTGGCGCGCGACGACGTAGTATTTCAGCTCGTCGGAGAAGAAGACCGGCGCCTCGGCGCGGGCCCATTCATAGAACGGGAACGGATCGCGCATCTCGAAGGGATCGAAGTCTTTGGCGGCGTCGCTATAGGGGCACCGCGCCAGCTGAGCTGCCGAACCTGGCATGTCGTCCTCCCATTCGCCGCCTTTGCCGGCGACGTTGTCATGGGCTCACTCTAAGCGGCGGCCTTTGGGTTTTCTTTAGCCCCTAACTCTATGGCAAATTGAGATAAATCGTCAATTCTGCTGGCGGCGGCAACCCCCATGGCGCATGGCTTGGCCGGCAAAGGTCGCGTGACCGAGCCGGTCGCGAACGAGCGGCCTCACGCCGTGAGCTTGCGGTGCAGCTCCTGAAGCGAGGCGCTCTTCGGCCGGTTGTCGAAATGCTTGAGCGAGTCGAGGTACAGCTTGAACTGGCGGTCGATCGCCTCGCGTCGGCCTTGCGCCTTGAACACCTGCATTGCCTCGGCATGCGCCATCTCGCACAAGGGGTCGATCGCCAGCGCCTTCTGGCAATGCGCGAGCGCGGCCGAGTGGTCGTTGCGTTCGAGATAGATCCGTGCCGCGTCGCGTTGCACCTTGAAGAACATGTCGCGCAGCCAATAGCGCTTGCTCCAGCACCAGTCGCGCTCGCCATCGTCGGCGTACTCGACCGGAATGTCCTCGAACAGGTCTCCGGTGTACAGACGGTCCGCCGCCTGCAGACAGATCAGCGCCTCGTCGCTCGCGCCGGCCTTGATGTGACCCTGGGACTGGCGGCAGAGCTGTTCGAAGGTCGAGATGTCGAGCCAGCTGCGCTCCGGGGGCACCAGCACGTAGCGCGATCCCTCGCGCCGGACATAGTTGCGCGTCTCGTCGCGTCCGTTGGGCTGGCCGAGCGCCAGCCGCAGATAGCGCACGGTGTGATAGAGGCGGTTGCGCGCAGCCTCAATGTCCTCGGCGTTGGGCCAGAGCAGATCCGCAAGCTCGTCGGTGGCTGCGCCATGGCCGCCTTTCTGCAGCAGATAGGCGAACAGGGTCTTAGTCTTGCGGGTCGCTCCGCCGGGCGGGTCCCAGTTCACCTGGCTGCCGTCGTTGCGATAGATCCGCAAGCGTCCGAAGCAGCGGATCTTCCAGCGGTCGCGGCTGTCGAGATGAACTGTACTGGGCTCTTCCGCCGATCGCCGCAACAGCCACATGGGGTCGGCGCCTTCGGCTGCGTGCAGCGCGGCCACCGATGTCCCGATCCGCAACTCCGGCGCGATCGCGCCGAGCCAGAAATCGACCTGCTCGCGCAATGCGCCGCGCGTCTGCAGCCGCGACGGCAGCCAATGCGGATTGTCCACGAGTCCGGCGCTGGTGAGGATCTGCGGATGGCCGCGCAGCGCGACGAGCAACTGCTCGTCGATCAGCACCCGGCGGTTATAGAGAGAGGCGATCGAGACCTCGGACTGCTGGGTGAGCGTTTCCGCAAGTGCGGGCCAACCCTCGAAATTGGCCGTCGCCGAGTTGGTCTCGAGGCCCCAGCTCATGTCGACGACGAGCAGGGCAGGACCTTGTTTGCGGGTTGGTGCCACCCACCTCTCGATTCGGCCTGCGACATCTCGAAACGAGATCGGCACCCGCAGCAGCGCCATCTCGACAAAGCTCTTGCCCTCGACGAATCCGGTCTTGTTGATGCGCTTTGCGAGCTTCTCGACCCGCGCGACCGCGTTGACGTCCGCCGCGATCACGAAGATCCGGCAGGGCTGTGCGACAGTCTGGTAAAGCTTGAAGAAGTCCGCAAAAAGAAGCTTTTGCTGCGTCGCGAATAGCGCGAGGTTGGCACAACTATTCTTGGTCATGGGTACTCACCCGCGGCAACCCCATTGCAGTCAGCCAGACTGGAGGTAGTCTAAGAGCGGCCGCCGGAGGGTTTCAAGGCCCTGTTTCGCAAGCATTCCTGCAAGCTGGCGAGATCCAAAAGCCGTGAAATGCGGCAGCGAAATGAATCGCTTTCAGCGACGATGCATGTTCGGGTTTGCGGGAACGGGATGCGGATTGAGCACGCCAGCGGAGCTGATTGCCTCAACGCGAGGCTCCTCTAGACCGTCAGGCGCTCGTGGATTGCCGCTCCCTGACCTCTCGGATGAAGTGTGACGCCGCTAGAACTGTCGGGCTGGCAACGAGTTGATGATTGATGTTCGATGGAGGCCAGCCGCGGGGTAGGCTTTATCCCTCAGCTTGTCGTATGAGAAGTCCGGCTCCGTTGTCTGCAGCTTGCGAACCATCTCGAAAGAAAGCTCCCGGTGCCCATTATGGGCATAGAGAGCGGACAAATATCGCAAGGGTGGAGCAAAGGTCGGAGCAAGAGCATGGCTGGCTTCTGCAAGATGGACGGCCTTGTCGAGTTCTCCCGCCATGGTCCCCGCAATGCAGCTCAGGGCATCGAGCTGAAAACGGAAAGGCGCCGCACCAGCGATCGTACGGGCAAGCAATGTGTGCTGGAAGCCGTCCTCTGGTTTGCCGAGATAGCTCTTTGCGATTCCCAGGCAGGCCCAGGCGATCGGGTTGGCGTGGTTCAGTTGAATGGCTCGCTCGGCCAGCTCATAGGCGGCAACGTACGAGCGTCGCATCATGGAATGGACATGCGCGCTCAGGCCAGCAACATAGGAGTTGTAGGGTTCGAGCTCCAGCGCCCGGTACATCAGATCGAAAGCCTCCGCCTCAAGCGTCTGGCGGCAGTTGAATTGACGCTCGGCGAGCATGAAGGTGCGCAAATAGGCGCGCCACGCGAGATAGATGCCGCGGGGCTCGGCCGCGAAAGCAGCCGCGAACAGCTTGTCGGCGGACTCGAAGTTGGCTCTGCCAAGTCGAAACAGGCGCAGGATACCAGCATAGCATAGATGGGAGGCAGACCTCGGAGCGCCATCCTTGATATGAGCGAGTTGATCGACGGCGAAGTTGACCACCAGGTTGATGGTTCTCATCACATTGGTGTCGTTCAGGTCGAGCGTACCCTCGCCGTTGATCTGCAATGTCGACGACCATGCCAGCGTGTTGGCAGGGCGCTGCAACAGCGCGAGCCGAACGATCTTGCTCGTGTCAGATCCGAACACATCAGAACGCAGGGAGAGCGTGCCGGCCGAGGAGCCATCGTCACCAATCGAGCCATCGCCAGGCAAAGTGTCCGCCGGCCAGGCCGCCGACGCGCTCATGTCGCGCCGGTCTTGGATCGTGGCTACGCCCAGTTCCTTGATCGTCTTGGCGATGGAATCGACGAGGCTGTCCGTCACGACCGCAGTATCCGACGGGCCTGTCCGGCAGCCGGGGATCAGGACGATTCGGTTTCGCGAGGGCCGCTCATCGGCGGGCTGCAGGTGCGCCGCGAGGTCGGTCGCGAGATTGGCAGCGTGGCGGAGATCAGGCGACGGCGCGACGTGCATCTGGAATCGCGCACGCTCCTCGCGCAGCCAATCCTCGAACTCCTCCTCTGCAATGTCAAAGCCTTCAAGAAGCTCACCTTGGGGAGGCGCCATCTCCTGCTGCGGTGAC
This sequence comes from Bradyrhizobium sp. HKCCYLRH3059, assembly GCF_051168035.1. Lineage (NCBI taxonomy): Bacteria > Pseudomonadati > Pseudomonadota > Alphaproteobacteria > Hyphomicrobiales > Nitrobacteraceae > Bradyrhizobium > Bradyrhizobium sp. HKCCYLRH3059. The sequence goes on from NZ_JBNPUF010000005.1 coordinate 475,626, forward strand.
GCGGTAGCGTAACGGGCGATGTCGGTCTCAAATAGCTTTGGATCGAGCGAAATGACGAAGCTGTCGGCGCACAGCAGGGAGCGGCAGTCGGCCAGCGCCTTGCGGATTTCGGTCAGGCTTTGGCGAAGGCTAGCCGCGCCCTGCTCCTTGCCGCGGCTCCCCCAGAGCCTGTCCTGGATCCAGACCCGCGATCGCTTGTGCTCCCGCGCCAGCGCCAACATCGCAATGAGGGCGCAAGCCTTGCGTCCTCTAGGCGTGCAATCCTCGCCAGAAGCCTTGACCACGCGAAACGGACCAAGAAGCTTGATCAGCAATTTTGGATCTGAGCTCACATTCGTCGCCCACAACCATGATGTAATCAGTCGTGAAAATACGGAAACCAATGATTGAGTAGTGAAGTCTCCAACACCCTTGCTGTCAACGTGAAAAATCCGTGAAACGCCGTCATTTCGAAGGCGGGCGGCTTGACCGCGCGTGCCGTCAAAACGACCATTCAGTGGTAACGGGCGGAGCAAGTCCGCCGGGCCAGGCAGGGAGGCGGCAGATGGCATGGCTAAGCGGTGAGAGCGGAGAAAGCGGCGAAAGTGGTGAGAGCGGCGAAAGCGGCGAAAGCGGTGAGAGCGGCGAGGGCCGCCGTGTCCGCGCCTCATCGCGCGCACGCGCGCTGATTACCAGCCGGGAGGGCGTCGTCGGCTACTGGAACCAGCCGTCACACACGCCTGATCACTATACTGCCGGGCCAGAGGCGCTCGATCGCTGGTCGCGCGACGTGCGACTGCGCATCTTCGCTGGCGAGCTGTTGTCGGGCCTTGTCTATGACGAAGGCGAGACCTCGATCTCGCTTCAGTACCGTGGCCGCAGCGATGAGACGTTCACGCCGATCGTGCACATGATCCGTCCCAATGCCTCGGACTTCGCCGAACAAGCGGCTTGGGTGTTCAACTATGCCGCGCTGCGGATGGAACGCAGCAGCGAGATCCTGGCCGAGCTGCACGATTTCACCAGCTTCTTGGGCCTGGTCGGATACTGGAATCCGAGCCGCAGCCCGCACACCGCCGAGCTGCTGGCGCTGATCCTGCAGGTGACGACCACGATCGAAATGCGGGTCAAGCATGCGCTCACCTGCCGGCGCCCAATCGAATACTCACCGCAGATACAGCCGATGATCCAGACGCCGGGGCATGGGTCGCTGCCGAGCGGCCATGCCACGGAATCCTTTGCTGCGGCCTTCGTGATCAATGCCCTCATGCGCAAGGCGAGGACGGGGCGGGACGATGTCGATGCGACCGATCCAGTGTTCGTGCAGCTGATGCGCCACGCCGAGCGCATTGCCATCAACCGGACGGTCGCCGGCGTGCATTTTCCGGTCGACAGCGTGGCCGGTATGGTGCTGGGCTGGACCTTGGCGGAGCTGTTCATTGCGCGCTGCTCTGGCTGCGGCCAGGTCACGATGCGCAAGTTCGACGGGCGGGGGTTCAACGACGATTTCCGCTACGACGATGTGCTGGCGATGTCCTACAGGCGATCGGCTGCTGCGAACGTCGCCAGCGAGCAGGGTGGCGGCGGCGCGATCATCGAGGCCGGCACGCCATCGACCGTTCCAGCCTCGCCGATCTTGCAGCATCTCTGGACGCAGGCGCTCGCCGAGTGCCGCCTGATCGTCGGCTGACACGAAAGGACAGGCGCATGAGAGACTGGCGAGGAGATCGGGCCGAACGAGCCAATCCCTATCTGGACTGGGAGTTGCGCAACAGGCCACTCGGCAAGAGGCTGGACTGGTGCAGCGTGCAGATCCAACTGCTGCCGGAGGCCAACGGCAGCTATGTGGCCCATCTCGGCCAGTTGGCCGCCATCGTGGCCGCCGGCCACGAGCCGGACGAGCCTGCTGACGCGCTGACCATCCGCATGTCGGCCGACGAATTCGATCTGCTGACGAAGCTGATCGACGACATCCGCATCGGTCGCGTCCCGCCGCCGGACGATCCGCGCGATGTGCAGTTCTTCATCTACCGGCCCGAAGACATCGCCAATCGCACTGCCGCCAACGGTCTCTTCACCGCGATCCATGTCGGCCCGCCGATTCCAGGCCTGCGCTTCGACTCTGTCATCGCCGCGCCGACCGATCTCGGCAAGCCGTTGACGGATTTGACGCGGCAGGTCGCTATCGGCGTCATCGATGACGGCATCGCCTTTGCCAACCGCCGTTTTCGCAGCAGGGGCGGCAGATCGCGCATCCGGGCGATCTGGCTACAGGATGTCGAGCGCCGGACCAAGGATTTCGGCGTCGCCGCCGGGCAGCGGCTCACCGGCGAGGAGCTCGACGTGCTGTTTGCGGCGAATGCGAGCGAGGCCGACATCTATCGCGCGTTCGGCATGACCGATTTCGGCAATGAGCAACGCAAGCCGCTGGCGCAACGCGTCTCGCACGGCACACACATTCTCGATCTCTCCGGCGGCTACGATCCGACCGCGGAAGATATCGCCAGCAAGCGGCCTCTGTTGGCGGTGCAGCTGCCGTCGCCGGTGTCCGGCGATACGACCGGCGTTACCATGGCGAGCTACGTGCTGCAGGGGGCGCGCCAGATCATGCTGTGGGCCGACCGGATCAACCCGAAGCTGCCGCTCGTCATCAATTTCAGCTATGGCATCGCGGCCGGCCCCAAGAACGGCAGCCACGAGATCGAGCAGGCTCTGTCGCGGATGATCGAGCGTCGCAACCAACGCGGCGGCCCGACCTATCTGGTGCTGCCGGCCGGCAACAGCTATCGCGAGCGGACGACGGGCCGGATGGTTGTGCAGCCCGGCGCCTCCGATCAGATCGATTGGATCATGCTGCCGGATGACGGTACGTCCAATCATCTCGAGATCTGGCTCGACGGCGAAGCGATCGCGCAGCAATGGCCGCGCGTCGGCGTCAGCCTGACGCCGCCCGGCGATGTGCCGCGCATGATCGATGGATTCGGTGATGGCGATGTGCAGGTGCTGGAGGATGACGGCAAGCCGATCGCCGCCATCAATGGCCACCTGGCCAAGGTGGCCGGCCAGCCCGACCGCGTCCGCTTTCATCTGTCGGTCAATCCGACCACCGCGCGCTGGAGCGTGAGGCATCCAGCGCCGGCCGGACGCTGGCGGCTTTCCGTCACCAACGGATCGGAGGCGCCGCTGACCGCACATCTCTACATCCAGCGCGACGATACCCCGCTGGGCTACGTGCAGCATGGACGTCAGTCCTATTTCGATCATGCAGGGGGCTATCAGCGTGCGGCGCTGGATGGCAGCTACAGCGATCCGGACAGCAGCGGCTGCCCCATGACTCGCGAGGACACACTGTCGGCGCTCGCGACCGGTGCGGGCGCGCTCGTGGTCGGAGCCGTCGATGCCGCGGGCCAGCCGACGGATTATACGGCGAGCGGTCCGACGCCGGGGCGCGCCGAGCCCGATTGTGCTGCCATCGCCGACCAGGGGCCCGCGCATTGGGGCGTGCTCGCGGCCGGTACCCGGAGCGGTTCGGTGGTGGCGATGCGCGGCACCAGCGTGGCAGCGCCGCAACTCGTGCGTCGGCTCGCAGATTATCTCGCATCGCTGCAACCGGGCCCGGTGCTTGCGTCGCTTGCGGTGACCGACGGTCCCGTGGCCAGCTCCGACGTCCCGCCGCCGGGCGCCGCCGTGCTCGAGCCGATCAAGCAGGACGCGGTGGCCGCTTCGCCGTGTGACCATGCCCGTATCGGCAGTTTCATCCTGCGTGCGAGCGGCCACCCCGGCCTGCCGCCGCGGACCTATCCGCGCAGCCCAAACTTGCGCTGAGCCCGACTCCCTGGTTCGCCGCCGCGCAATTGCAGCATGCTGGCAGACAGTGAGCCAGCACAGGCGCGCGCCTCGACTCCCAGCCCGGATCCGATGCCTCTTGCGCTGCGCCCTTGCCGACGCGGCGATAGCGCAAGTGCGTGAGTGCAGATGGCGTCGTTCCGATGCATTTTTGACGATGCTCTTGCGATGTCCTGACGATCGTCTCACACCGCCTCGGCATAGTTCCTCCCGTGCAAACGAGACACAGGAGGATTCAATGCGCAGATCCAATATCCGTATCGTGATGGGCTTGATCATCTCGCCCTTGCTGATGTCCCAGGCCTCCGGTCAGAACCTCAAGGACCTGGTGCCGACCTATCAGCCGCATCAACAGACCGACAGCGAGCGGTTGCAGAACTTCCACGCTCCAGCCCCGCCTCCGACCAACTATCCGAACATCAGCCGTGATCCTTCCACCAACGAGCCGCGGCTCAACGTTAACCGCGATGTCTCGCTCGGCGGCAACGTGACCCGGAACAGCGCCGAGGGAAACGTCCGCTTCCCGATTCCGGGATCTCGCTAGGCGCTGTTCGGCGACATGGATGACTGCTCGCCGTCCAGGCGCGACGTCTCGAAAGCGGGCCGCTGGTTCAAACAATCCATGATGACGTGAGGAGATTGCAGATGAAGAGTCTTCGACTGATGGCCTGCTCCGCCATGCTGTTGCCCAGCGTCGCTCTGGCGCAACAGCAGATTCCGACAGGCTCACTGCCGCCCGACATCGCGGCCGCGATCAAGGCGGCTCCGCTGACGCAGACGCTGATTCCGATCAGCGGCGAGGAGAAATTCGCGCAGCAGATCATCAAGGCGGATGAGATTTCCTTCGCGGCGGGGGCAAAGCTGACGCTGACCGGATTGAACTATCCCTACATCGTGGTGGCCGCGCAACGCATCAAGTTCGCCAACCCGGACACCTACAGCATCATCCAGCGCGATCCGCAGGCCGTGGCCGCCGTCGGCAGTGACGGCCCCGCAGGTCCCAATGGCGCCGACAATCCCGGCGAGACCAACCGGACTGGCAATCCCGGTTACCCCGGCGGCCCTGGCGGGCCTGCCGTGGCCGGACAGACCCGGCAACTGCCCGACGTCTATCTGGTCGCCGGAGAACTCTCCGATCCGAAAGGGCCGATCCCGGCTGGTCTTCTCAACCTCGTCCTTCTCTTCCGCGGCATTGACGGCGGCGATGGTGGGACCGGGGGGAAAGGCGGCAACGGCGGCCGGGCCGGAAACGGCAAGGAGGGCGCTACGAGCCTGTTCGACTGCAAGGAGGGTGGCGGCCCCGGCGGGACGGGAGGCGCCGCCGGTCCCGGAGGACGCGGCGGTGACGCCGGCGCTGGGGGACAAGGCGCCGATCTCATCTTCGTCACGACCAGACCTGCCTACGAAGTCCTGAGCTATTCGCGGATCAACAATGTCGGCGGGAGGGCCGGACTCCCAGGTCGGGGCGGCAGCCCGGGCAATCCGGGCCCCGGAGGCCAGGGCGCGCCGGCCAATGGCTGGTGCAAGGGCACAGGCGGAGGGTCGCCAGGCAATTTCCCGTCGCCTGCAAACCTCGGCTTCGGCAATACGTCTGCGGACGGCGCGAAGGGAACGGTCACGGCGGTCATCCTTCCGTCCGTCGGTCCTCTGTTCGGCAAGTGATGCGGCGAGCGGCAGATGAAACCTGCAGGCCGCGTCCTGCAGGTTTCGTCCGCCGGCGCGCGGTCCCAATTCCTCAATCCCGGAGCAATCCATGACGACGACGCGCGACAGAGTGGAGCAATACGTCCTCGACTATTTCCATCGCCAGTGGCCCTCGGCGACCGAGGCGACCTCGCTCGCCGGCGATCTCGGCCTGGATGCCTACGACATCTACGACATCGGCCGGCATCTGCGGGGTTGGCGCCGCGCCAGCTACACGCCGAGTGAGTTCGCCGGCTGCGAACTGGTGAAGGATATCGTGACGCTGATCTACCAGAAGGTCCGCGCCGCCGGAAACTGAGGCGGGCACCGGCGGGATCCAGTCCACCACATGAAGGAAGGTACCGATGAAGCGCATGAGCCTCGCCAGTCTCACCGTCGCCGTCGCGGGCGGCATCCTTGCGGCGCAGGCCGCAGCCGAGACGGCAGCTGCTGACGACATCTTCGCGTGCTACAAGAGCGCCCCCGCGGCCGAGCCGGACTGGACGGCGATCGCGCGCGACTATGCGCACAAGCGCCTGAAACAAGGCTGCGGGCAGCAGTGGCCCGTCGCCGCCACGCCGCGCCCGCAGCGGGCGTCGGCCGCAGCCGCAGCGCTGGCGGTGAAGACGGCGCCCGGGCCCGCGCCGGTCAGCGACTTCATCTGGTTCGTGCGCAAGGACTTCGCCGATGTCGACATGTTCGGCAAGCCGCAGTCCAATGAGAAGGCGACGGGTGCGGAATTGTCCTGGGCGCGCAACAACACGGCCGCCGACACGATCTGGCAGGTCAATGGACTGGTCGGTCTCGCCTACAGCTATCTCAACGAAGACTACTCGCGCTTCATAGGTGCCAGCCTGGCGTCCCATGTGAAGGTCGATAAGGAAGCGCATTCCGCCGCGGCAAGCGACGACAGCCGGGATGCGATCACCGTCGGCGGCAGCGCCGAGGTCGGATTGATCAACCCGATCGGTGGCGCCGACTATGTCCGCGGCAGCTGGCTCGAAACCCGCGATGGTATCCTGAACCGAACCACTGGGCAGGCCATGCTCGAATGGATGCCGATGTATCTGCGCGTGAACCGGCAGATTCCGGGCACCTTCGTGACCACCAATTTCCGTCCCGACCTCAAGGTTCAATATGACGAGCGCCAGGGCGGTGTCGTACCGATCGGCTTCTCCGGTCTCGGCCGCTCGCTACGCATCGGCCCCGAAGCGACGTTTCTGTTCCGCGTTGCCGATTTCGGCACAACGCTGCCGGCCTGGGCTGAGCCGCTCGCCGGCCTGAGCGGCGCCGTCACCTATCACTGGTGGCGCGAGGTCTATTCCGGGCAGAGCGGCAGCTGGCTCGACAGCACGATCAAATACGACATCAACCCGAACGTCGCGCTCGCCCTCTCCTATCAGAAGGGGCGCAACGAGGAGACGGCCAAGCGAACGGACCTGTACAAGCTCTCGCTCAATTTCAAGACCTGTGCCGCCTTCGCTGGCTTCTCGGGCGGACGCTGCACCGCCGACAAGGACTGAGCTGGCAGTCATGACCGGGTTCTGGAAGCTCTACGGCTTCACGACGGAGGGAGATGATATGGACAAGGCCATCGATGGTTTCGTTCAGGTGCTGAGCTTCGTGCTCGCCTCATCCTCGACTGCAGCGCTGCTGGCGGTCGGACTGATCCTGCTGCTCATCACCACGGTGTTCGCCTGCATCGCGCTCAGGTCAAAACCGGAAGAGGTCACCTCTTTCTTCAAGGCGGCGTTCTTCCTTTGCCTGGTTGGTGGCATCCTGTTCTCCGCGGCCGGTCCGTCGCTGGCGCTGTTCTACGTGTCGCAGGATCCGATTCGCAGGAAGTCGGTCAATGAAGCGATCGACGATCTCGCCAGCAACAGACGTGTGCGCTATGTCATCCGCATGATCTCGCGCAGCCCCTCCGATGCCGCCCTCGGCATCGACGCGCTGACCCAGCTCGGTCCGCCCCGGCAGAAGTATTCCTTCGTCGCCGACTACGAGGAGTTGAAGGGTCATACGGTCAAGGAAGCGCTCGACCTGTTCGGCATCGGCTACGTCGCCGGCTACCGTGTATCAGTCGTGATCTTTCCCTTGCAGATCGATCTCTATCCGGCCAATGCGCGGGGTCTGTTGCAGGTCGTCAGCAATGTCGAGGCCGGCGTTGCGCCGGAGGATCGCTTTCTCAAGCCCGGCAAGCTTCACGACGCGGAGCTCAAGGAGTTCGGCGACACCGGCATTCAGACCTACCGTATCGACAACTTCAAGCCGTTCTACCCGCATTATTGCGAGCTGGCGCAGACCTTCTTCTGCGGGCACTACGCCGCCAAGGAGCTCGTCGGCGGCCTCTACCGCGATTGGCATCCCCTCGGCTTCTCGCAGAAGAATCCACCGACCCAACCCTGCACGATTCCCAAGGAGAAGTTCTGCGCCTTCTCGGACTGGGACAAGGTGCGGCAGGACTTCAAGGGCCACTTCGGTGTTCGCGCGTTCCTCATCGAAAATCTCGAGATTGGCAAGATCCCTGGCCGCATGCTGTTCGACTTCCAGGATCCGCAGCGCGACAGGATTCCCGAGTTGGGGCTTCCACCAGCGTCTGACTGACCCACGCTTGCCAGCGAAGGAAGCCTATGGAGGTTAGTTTCCGAGCGGTTTCTGCTTGTCGTCGTAGCAATAGGCGAAGCGCCAAAGTTACGATCCGGTCGCGGTGACGAGCATGAAGAGCCCGCCTTCATTTGAGCGCTTGTAGTCTTTCCTTGCCGGCTTCAGGTGCCGGAAATAGGGGGGCGGATTTGGTCGGCATAGGTTCGATTCCACCCAAAGCTCGCGATACCATGACCCCGCGCACTCCCATCAAGGATACCAGCAAGACGGGGCGAACGCCGGCGAAGGGCAAACGGCGGCTTATCTTTAGATTTTGAGGGGGAAACGAACGTCGGCGGATGCGGGCGAACGCCCAATTGGTGCCCCTGGCCGGAATCGAACCAGCACTCCTTGCGGAACTCGATTTTGAGTCGAGCGCGTCTACCAGTTCCGCCACAGGGGCATTCGCCGGGCCTGTGCAGGAACCATAGCGAAGCGGGCGGACTATAGCGGGCGGCCGGGCCGGGTCAACCCGCACGGACGTGATGGGCGCGCATCTCGACAGCTTTCGCGGGCCGGAGTAGGAGCCGGAACGGCCCGGCATGGGACCGGATGCAGCCCCGTTCGGGAGGACCGATGACCAATACTTCTGTGATGGCGCGCCCTGCGGCGGGAGCCATGAGCCCGGCGGTGGCGGCGGCGCTACTCGCGGCCGGCATCGCCGCGGCGGCTTTGGCCGGCGCCTGGTACATGCAGCTGGTCTGGGGCCTGCAGCCCTGCGAGCTCTGCCTGAAGCAGCGCTGGGCCTACTATGCGATCGTGCCGCTCGGGCTGCTGATCGTGCTCGCCGCCAAAGGCGGCGCGCCGCGCGGGCTGGTTCTCGCGGGGCTCGGCGTGGTCGCGCTGGCCGCGCTCGGCAATGCCGGGCTCGGCGTCTATCACTCCGGCGTCGAATGGGGCTTCTGGCCGGGGCCGACCGAATGCACCGGGCCGATCGGCAATCTCGGCAGCGCCGGCAGCCTCTTGGAGCGGCTCGACAGCGTCAAGGTCGTACGCTGCGACGAGGTGCAATTCCGCTTCCTGGGCCTGTCGCTCGCCGGCTACAGCGTGCTGATCTCGCTCGCCATCGCCGCCATCGCCGGCTGGGGCATCACCCGGAAGCGCGCCTAGTCGTCGACATCCTCCTGCGGCCGTCCGAACAGATGGACGATGCCGGGGGTGGCGATCGTGACGAACACGAAGCGCGACAGGTGATGGGCGCCGACGAAGATCGGGTCGATGTGCAGCGTCAGCGCCAGGGCCATCATCGCGTCCATGGCGCCGGGCGCGAACGCGACAATGGTGTCGGAAAAGCGCACATGCGTCACCAGCACGATCACGGTGACGAACAGCGCCGAGATCGCCACCGCGATCGCGAACGAGCCGAGCGCGGCCCTGATATGGCCGACCAGGGTCTTCACCCGCATCCGCGCGAAGCGGCTGCCGATCAGGGCACCGATGCCGACCAGCGCCACGCCGCGCATCCATTCCGGCAGGCCGCCCTCGACGAGGCCGGTGCCGTGCAGGACGCCGCTGGCGACCATCGCGCCGAACAGCCAGCTCGCCGGAAACCTGATCAGCTGCATCAGCATCGCCGCGACCAGCGAGGCCACCAGCAGTGCGAGCAGGCCGAGCGGCGAGGCGACGCTCTGGCCGAGCGAGATCGGCGCCGCCGGTGCGACGCCGGCCACTGCCAGCACCAGCGGCAGCGCCGCCGTCAGGATGATCACCCGCAGCGTCTGCACCACGGCGATCGCCGGCAGGTCCGCACCGCGCTCCACCGCGAGCATCGTGATCTGCGACAGCGCACCGGGACTGCCGGCGAGCAGCGCCGAGGTGCGGTCCCAGCCATGGACGCGCTGCAGATAGAGGCTGGAGCCGAAGGTCGAGCAGAACGTCGCGAGCGCCAGGAGGCCGATGGTCACCGGATAGGCGCTGACATGGTTGATCAGCTCGCGCGAGACGACGGCGCCGATCGAGATGCCGAGCAGCAGCAGCACGGTCTGGGTCAGGATCGGCGGCATCGCCAGCGGGCGGCCGGCGATCGCGGCGATCGCGGTCGCGATCATCGCGCCGGAGATCAGCCCGCCCGGCAGATGGGCGACGAGGAAAATCAGGCCGCCGGCCGTGCCGAGCACGAGGGTCTCGATCGCGCTCAGGGTCTTGGCGCGGCTCGGCAGGTCAAAGGGAAGGGAGGAGATGATCTGGCGCACGGCGCCTTATGCCAAAACCTGCCTGCGCGAACAATTCCCGCCGCTGCGCAGGCGCCATGCGCGCATGCGCCCGCAGGGGCCGGTCATTTCGGCTTGTCGGGCGTCGGCAAGGGAGCGGGCACGGGTGTGGTCGCTGCGGCCGCCGCCTTGTTGCGCTTGCAGGCCGAGCGGAATTTGCCGCGTGCCTTGCCCTTCAGCCCCTGCTCGTCGGCCTCCTTGGAGCAGGCGATGGAAATCGTCCGCCGCGTCGCCTTGTCGAGGGTGGCGAACTTGTCGGTGGCGGCATCGGGCCGCGACGGCAGCGTCAATCCGGGTTGCGAGCGGGCGGGGCCCGCGGCCGATAGGGTGGCCATTGCGATGGCCGCGATCGCCGCCCGGGCAGTGAATCTCATGCTGGAGTCCTCGAACGAAAGGCACGCTGCGATGTCCGGCGATGCTGAACCCGCAGTGAATGGAATGAGCCGGATCGCCGCGCGACGCAAATTATATTTTCGCGCGGCCATGCTCCCGCCTGCTTTGTCGGTCGCGGGGGTCTCGCTAGAATTACCGTCCCATTCCACCATGCTCCACAGGGAGATCGAGGATGAGTTTTCACGCAAAATCATTGGTTGCTTCGTCACTCGCTACGCTGGCCGTGATCGGGCTCGCGACGTTCGCCGCCGCGCCGGCGAAGGCGCTGACCGCGCAGGAATGCAGCGCCAAGTACAAGCAGGCGAAGGAGGCCGGCACGCTGGGCGGCCAGAAGTGGAACGACTTCCGCAAGGCCCAGTGCGGCAGCGATGCCACCGCTGCCGCGGCACCGGCGGCTCCGGCCGCGCCTGCGGCGGAGGCCAAGCCGGCCAAGGCGGCGAAATCCGACGCCAAGGAGGCCGCTCCCGCGCCGACCGGTCCCGCCGTGTTCCCCAACGCGGTGGACCCGAAATACGCCAAGGAGAAGCCCGGCAAGGCGCGGCTGCAGACCTGCGTCGATCAGTACAATGCCAACAAGGCGACCAACGCCAATGGCGGCCTGAAGTGGATCCAGAAGGGCGGCGGCTACTACAGCGAATGCACCAAGAAGCTGAAGGGCGCTGCCTGATCCGGGTTGACGAGACGATGCCGGCGGCCGGAGGCATCATGCGTTCGGCCGCCGCTCTCGACGCCGCGCATCGCCGCGAGACCGCCGGCCCGACTCGGCTCGGCGCCGGTCGCGCGGCGGTTCGCGCCGGTGGCGGCGGAATTGCTGCTCCGGTGATTTTGGGGCTTGCCTTCCTGTGCGGGAAATGACCCTGCTCTCGCCATGATCTCTGCTGTCCAAGGTGTGCTCAGCCTGTTTTGCGGCGCGATGGTCGGGTTCTCGCTCGGCCTCGTCGGCGGCGGCGGCTCGGTGCTGGCGGTGCCGCTGATGGTCTATGTCGTCGGCGTGCCCGAGCCGCACATCGCGATCGGCTCGAGCGCCATCGCGGTTGCCACCAACGCGGCCATCAATCTCGCCAATCATGCGCGCGGCGGCACCGTGATCTGGCCGATCGCGGCGCTGTTCGCAACGGCGGGCATCGTCGGCGCCTTCACCGGCTCGCTGCTCGGCAAGATGGTCGACGGCCAGAAGCTGCTGGCGCTGTTCGCGCTGGTGATGATGGTCATCGCCATGCTGATGCTGAAGACGCGCGCCCGCATCGGCACCCCCGATGTGAAGATGAGCATGGCCAACGTCCCGGCGATCGTCGGCTTCGGCCTCGCCACCGGCACGCTGTCCGGTTTCTTCGGCATCGGCGGCGGCTTCCTGATCGTGCCGGCGCTGATGGCTGCGACGGGCATGCCGATCATGAATGCGGTCAGCTCGTCGCTGGTCGCGGTGACGACCTTCGGGCTCACCACCGCGGCGAGCTATGCCTGGTCCGGGCTCGTCGCCTGGGATCTCGCCGGACTGTTCATCGCCGGCGGGATCGCGGGTGGCCTTGCCGGCACGCGCCTGGCGCGCCATCTCTCCGGACGGCGCGGCGCATTGAACGTGGTGTTTTCCGTCGTGATCGCGGTGGTGGCGCTGTATATGCTGACACGCAGCCTGCTGCATATCTGGAGCTGACCTCAATGAAGCGCGTCCCCTCGACTGCGATCACCTCCGCCAGCAGCCGGCGTGACGTGTTGACGCTTTTTGGCGCAGGCGCGGCGCTTTCCTTGTGGCCCCGCGACAGTCGCGCCGAGGACGCCGACGAGCCCGACGAGGGCGCGGTGCTGCGCGACCCCGATGCGCCGGTGCTCGGCAATCCTTCGGGCGACATCGCGATCGTCGAATGGTTCGACTACAATTGTCCGTATTGCCGCAAGCTCGATCCCGAGCTGCAGCAGGTCATCCATGATGATGGCAAGGTGCGCTGGGTTCTCAAGGAGTGGCCGATTCTCGGGCCGACTTCCGTGGTTGCCGCGCGGATGGCGCTGGCCTGCAAATATCAGGACAAATATGCCAAGGCGCATGAGGCGTTGATCGGCGTCAGCTCGAAACTCACCGAACCGCGCATCGACGAGCTGCTCGCGGGAGCAGGAGTCGACGTCGACCGCGCCAAGCGCGACCTCGCCGCAAACGCCAAGGCCATCGATGACATGCTGGCGCGCAACGACAAGCAGGCGCGGGGATTGCGTTTCCGCGGTACGCCGTCCTTCATCGTCGGCAAGTTCAGGGTACCCGGCGTGCTGACCATGGCGCAGTTCGAGCAGGTCATCGCCGACGCGCGCAAGGCCAGGGCGGCCAACTGATTGGCAAAGCAAAGGCGCCCCGACCAACGGCCGAGGCGCCCTGAAAACAGCAGCGTCGTGCGCGTTACTTCGACGAGATGCGAACCCAGTCGTCATGTGCGCGGGTCTTGAGTGAATTCCAGCTGTCCGCCGCGACGTCCCAGTTCACGATCGTCCGGCGCGTCTGCGCGGTCGGCCCGTTGGCGACCTCGGAGGTCTGCATCGAATCATGGATGTAGACGCCGAACCCCAGAATGAGAGCCCCCAGGATCATTCCCACGAATGTCCGCATGTCATGTTCTCCAGTGTGACGGCCAATAACGCCGCGGTCGAAACTTGGTTCCACGCCCGCCGCGGTCCCGGTCCACCGCGATCAGAACATCCTAACTGCGCGATTTTTCAGGCCGCGATTCCGGCAGCGAGGTGACGAGATTGAGTGTTTTCATCTCGTCGGGCTTGAACGTGAACAGCTGGTCATGCGGCGTCTCCATCGCATGCACCCAGACCTTCAGATCGATGCCCATCTCGGCGAGATGGCGCTGGCATCGCGCCGAGATGTTCTGCGCAAGGCTCATGTCGTCGCCGGACCTCACGGCGGTCCCGGACGTGGGGACTGCGGCGATCTGATGCACGCCGATGATCGCCCGCTCGCCGGCCCGGCGCTCGAGACCGCCGGCGAACACCAGCGGGCACGACGAGGCGCAATATTTTCCCGCCTCCACTTCGGTTGCGAATTTCCGCGCGCGGATCAGTCGCCCCATCGCCAGCGCGTCGGCGACGGAGCCGCCGGGCGAGTTCAGCACGATCGTCCTAATATATTCGCCATGACGTTCGACTGCGTCCGCAAAGCTGCGCGCGCTGCCGGGCGTGATCGTGCCGGTCGCGAACAGCCGGCCGCCGCCGCGCAGCTCGAACTGAATCGGCCGCTGCAAGGCACGATCGCCCTGCGGCAGCGGCATCAGCCGCTTCATCAGGGGCGCCAGCACGGATGGTGATTCCTCCGGCAAGTCCGGCGCGTCGCGCCGAATGTCGAGCTGAGGCGGGGCCGCATCCGATGGCACCTGCGGAGCATTCAACTCGAGCAGGTCCGCCACGAGAACTGCGACGGTGACGACGAGGATGCTGCGGAAGACCCAACGCAGAATGCTCTCATCGGGATTGTCCGCGAGCCAGGCATGGACGCGTCGGTTCAGCGCCGAAGCCACGGGACTACTTTCCGATTCGAGCCGATGACAGCGACGTCACGTTCTCATCCGCCGCGGCCGGCGCCGGCTCAACGGCCGGTGCAGAAGGCTCCTCCGTTGGCGTTTCGGCTGGCCGTCGCTCGGCCGCCCGCCTGGCGTCCTCGACCTCGCGCGCAATCTGCAATGCGGTGACGAGATCGGCGGCGGTCAGGCTGGAGGCGCTCACGGCGGGCAGGCCCTCGCGGCGGATGGCGGCATGGACGACGCAGAGGATCAGCACCAGCACCGCCGGCATCAGGTCGATCGAGATTGCGCCGGCCCAGCTCGGTATGAAGTCGCCGGCGTAGCGCAGCACGGCTTCAGCGGGCGACAGCGTCTGGAACCGGGTCGGCTCGATGCGCGGCAGCGCCAGGATCTTGTCGGCGGCGTCGGCGAGCGAGGCGGCCTGCGTGGCGATCGCGCTCTCCACCTTGCCGACGACGGCGGTCTGGCGCTCGGCCAGGTCGCCGCTGCGTCCGCCTGCGGCAGGCGCGATGAATCCGGCCGAAAGCGACGTCGCGGCGCGCCTCACCGCAGGTGCCACCGAGGTCTGCTGCAGATTGGCGATCACGCCCATCAGGTTCAACGACTCCGTGGCGAAGGCATCGCTACGCGTTGCGATCGGCCCGCGGTCGGAGATCAGCTCGCGCATCTTGGCGAGGCTCTTGCCGCCCTGCTCGTAGAGAGCAGAGACGCGCTTGCCGGACTCCTGGACCTGTTGTCCCAGTCCGTCGAGCTGCGTCGACATCTGCGCGAGGAGCTGGACCACGGTGCCCGATCCGGAGGTGCCGGTGAGCGAGCCCGCGCGTTCGGCGTCCGCCAGCTTGGCGAAGCGGGAGGAGGCGAGCTGGATGTCCGGCAGCAGGCTTTGCGCAGCGATGGCCTGGCTGTTGGCCCTGTCGAGGTCGCGCGTGTAGTTCTGCACGGTGATGGCGAGATGCTGCTGGATCGCTGCGGCGCCGGCCAGGGCCGACGCATTCAGCCAGGACGACATCGCGACGATCATCAGCGAGCCCAGCAGCATGCAGCCGGCCATCATCAAGCGCCCGATCGCGCTGGTGACGTGCGGCATGAACTGCATCATGAACACCCAGAAGGCGTAGATGCCGACCGAGACCGCGACTGAGTAGATGACCGCCGCAAAGAACACCGTGGTCGGACTGCCGTTGAGCAGCTCGCGGACGCCAAGATAGGTGTAGACGCCGGCGGCCAGCGCCAGGATCGCGGTCGTGAGCTTCAGCGTCACCTCGAGACGGTTGACGCCATTGGCGAGCACGACGGAGGTGGAGGAGCGGGCGGACGAGACTTGCGCGACGGACGCGGCAGGCGAGGGCATCAGCGGCGAGGGCATGAGCAGACCTTCGGCGGCGTCATGGCCGCCCGTGTGCAGCGCCCCCGCTGTATGACCGAGCAGAACCAATGCGGACAAAATCCGCCGACATTGTGTCGGCGGCATTGCCGATCAGCCATGTCGTAGCAAGGGAATCAAGCTCAGCGCATCAGCCAGCGCAGCAGCTCGACATTCGCCTCGCGCGGATAGCAGTGGCTGAGATCGTCGATCTCGCGATAGGCGACGTTAGCGCCGGCCTTGGCCAGGGCGTCCGCCGTATGCCGCGCGATCTCGACCGGAAACATCCAGTCGAGCCGGCCGTGCACGATCTGGATCGGCAGGCCGCGCAGACGGTCCCGGTCGGCGATCTCGGCCATCAGCGGATGGAACGTCGCGGCCACCGGCGCAAGATGCGTGAACGGCGAGCCTGCGGCCAGTCCGCTGACGTAGCAGAACGTGCCGCCGTCGCTCATCCCGGTCAGGAGCATGCGGGCGGGATCGATCGCGACGCGACTGCGGACGAGGTCGAGAATGCGCAGGAGGTTCGGCGTATCGGCGTCGTCGCCCATCAGCGCCCAGGTCGGTCCTGCCGCGGTGGGGGCAACCAGGATCGCGCCGAGGCTGCGCGCGGCGCGCAGCCAGCTCCAGAGAAAGTCGCGGCCGTTGCCGCTGCCGCCATGCAGCGCCATGACCAGCGGCCAGTCTCGGTCCGCCGTGTAGTATTCCGGCACATACAGCGAAAAGCCGCCGCGATTGCCGATCTCGTTATGGTCGTGAAACACGGTGTCCTTGCCTGCAGAGGACGCGGCCAGGAGCTGGCGCAGCCCGTCGTCACCGTCGACGGCGGGATCGAGGAAGAATTCGCTCAGCGGCGGCAGCGTCGCGGCCAATGGAAACAGCGCCTCGAGTGCGCGGGGCAATTGACGGAGGGCCCTGAACACGTCGACCAGGTCGCCCTCGCCGCGCTGAACGGCGCGCAGGCCGGCAAACGACATCAGCGCTGCGTCCGCTGCGGTGTCGAAGGCGATACGGATATGGGCGAAGTCCGCCGGCCACGACGTGAGATGAATCCGCGCCGTGTGCAGCACCTGCTCGGGATCGCCGACGTCAGCCATCACGCGATCGAAATCCGGCGGGTTCAGGTAGCGTGCAACGTGGGACAGGGCTTCGAGCGTCTGCAGCAGTGGCGGCAACACGATGAGAATGTCATCCACCACGGCATCCGTCATGCAGGTCTCCTTGATACGCGATACGCGGGGCTGGCCGTCTCGTCTGCTTGCCGGTCATGCAACGCAAAATCGGGCGTCCGGGCAATGACCATTTTCCGAACGCGTGTTCGCTCCGCGAAGCCGCAATCTCGCGATGCGGCTCCTGCAAGTCAACACGGTCCGGACGCTGCCGTCGCGCGCGGCAGGTGAGTCGCGCGCGAATACACGCGCAGACGATAGTTGATTGACAAAATTCGGGCGCGATGTCGCACTTGGTGAGAGCCGGCGGCGCGGCGGAGGGTTCCTCGTGGATCACCGCCCTGGGTCAAAACTGCCGATCGGTTGCCGAGGGGGGATTCGCATCATGACCAAATCGCCGTCGGCCGCGTTGATCAACGCGGTGCTCGCCATGGACGTCTACAACAGGGGCGTCAACCCGACGCTCGTGGTCAATTTCAACCGTATCGGGAGCTATGAGCTGGTGGCGGCGAGCGTGACCTCGACCGCCGACAATTTCGAGGCCGCGACCTATCAGCTCGCGGGCGATCCATCGACACGGATCATTTCGTTTCGCGGCACCGACAGTCTCGCCGACGTGCCATCGTGGCTTGGCGGTGCCGGTCTGGCCGGCTGGCCGACGCAGTTCCCGGATGCGGAGTCCTACTACAAGACATGGGCGACATCGAACGTCTCGCTGACCGGACATTCGCTCGGCGGCGGACTTGCCGGCTACATCGCGGCGCTCAACGACAAGGTGGCCTATGCGTATGACGCGATGCCGTTCGAATTCGCGGCTGAGGTCCGCTACGACCAGTTGCACGGCTTCTGGGGCGCGCTGATGTCGCACCCGGTCGACCGCTATTCCGACATTCACATGGTCTCCCTGTCCGGCGAGATCCTGCAATATGTGCGGGCTGCGGCGCCGGTGCTGGAAGCGCCGCTGGCGCTGCTGCAGCTCGGACCGGTCGCCGGCGCGCTCGCCATCGCCCATGCTGCGATCGGCATCTCGTCAGAGCAGAAGACCGTGCTCGGCGCGGGCACGGATCTCGGTCAGGATCCGGTCAGCCTGCACTCGATCGCGCTGCTGACGATGATGCAGTGGGCGAGCGACAACGGTGCCCAGGATTGGAAGAAGGCGGCCGCTGTGCTGCTGGCGCCGCTGGAGGATGACGCCATTGCTTCGGCCGTCGGCATTCCCGCGGCCGGTGTGAGCGGCGAAGGCGCGCCGTCCGACAAGATGAAGGACATGATCGCCTATTCGACGGTGACCGACGCCAGTGGCTACGGCAACAGCGCCGTGCAGGCCCTGTTCAACGGCGGTGGCGTGCTCGGCAACAGCGTCAGCGCCGACACTGCGGCGACCTACCTGAAGAACGGCGGGGTCGAGAAGGCGCTGGCCGAGATCGTGGTGGAATATTCGGCACTGCTGGCGCAGAACCACGACGAGGTCGCGGCGACGCCGGGCGTGATCGGCCATGAGCACGGCATCCTTTATCAGGACACGGCCAACAACCTGCTGGTCGCGGATCTGTCGTCCGACCTGTGGTCGCGCGCCGACACCGGATCGGCTGTCGACGTCCTGGGCAAGCTCGCGCTGATCGATGCTGTCGCGAGTTTCGACAGTGAGGACGCTGGCCTGATCGACCTGGCGATCGGCGTGCTCTGGGGCGGCAAGACCGACAATCTCGACTGGCTCAGCGCAGCCTTGAGCGACGCGGCGACCACGGTCGCGGTCGATCCGGTGCCGGGCGCGATCATCGCTGCGTCCGACGGTGCGCTGCTGATCGCGGGCGGCGGCAACGACACGCTGTTCGGCACCGCCAATGACGACCTGCTGATCGGCGGCGGCGGCAGCGACGTGCTCAAGGGCGGGGCCGGCGACAACATCCTGGTCGGCGGCGTCGGCGCCACCTACGTCTATGCGCAAGGCGACGGCAACGACGTCATCATCAACGGCGTAGCGTCGCTGTCGAAGCCGACCGGCACGCTCGATTTCGGAACGACCTACACGGCCGACAATTTCTGGTTCGTCAAATCGGGCAACGATCTGGAGATCGACATTCTCGGCACCCATCAGCAGGTCACCGTCGCCGACTGGTTCCTTGGCGGCTCCTATCAGCTGCAGGAGATCAAGGCCGGCGGTCTCGAGATCGATACCCAGGTTTCGCAACTCGTGCAGGCCATGGCGACCTACGCCCAGGCGCATCCGGGTTTCGATCCCACGGTGGCATCACAGTTGCCGACGGATGCGCAACTGCACGACCAGATCGCTGCGGCCTGGCACGTCAACGCGTGAACGCAGGCCCGCGGCCGCCTCAGTGCAGCCGCGGCGCCTTGAGCAGCTTGGCGCGGTCGGTCGAGGCGATGGTGACGTCGAAGGTGACGCCCTCATGGTGCACCGTCAGCGGCACGTCGACGCCGGCTGCGCCGAGCGCCCAGAGCTTGCGATAGAACTCGCTCTGGCTCGTCACCTTGTCGCCGTTGATGCCGAGGATCACGTCGCCCGCCTTGAGCTCGGCGCGGGCCGCCGGGCCGTTGTCGGAGACGCCGATCACGACGACGCGATCGTCGACCTCCGTCGCGTACATGCCGAGCCAGGGGCGTGCCGGCTTGTTGACACGGCCGAAGCGCCTGAGATCATCGATGATCGGCTTCAACAGGTCGATCGGCACGATCATGTTGACGTGCTCGTCCTTGCTGTCGCGCTCGCGCTCCAACTGCAGCGACCCGATGCCGATCAGTTCGCCCTTGGCCGAGAGCAGGCCGGTGCCGCCCCAATTCGGATGGGCGGGGTGGGTGAAGATCGCCTCGTCCAGCAGATATTCCCAATAGCCGGCGAATTCCTGCTTGGCGATGATCTGGCTCGCGACCGATCGCGTGCGTCCGCCGGCGCCGCCGAGCACGACATGATCGCCGACCTTGGTTGCCGCCGACGAGCCGAGCGGCAGCGCCGGCAGGTCGAGCGATCCGAGCGCCTGCACCAGGCCGAAGCCGGTCGTGAAGTCGAACCCGAGCACATGGCCCTCGACCACGCGTCCGTCATTGGGGTGCAGCCAGACGGATTCGGCCTCGGTGATCAGGTAGCCGATGGTCAGCACCAGCCCGTCGTCGATGACGACGGCATTGCCGGCACGTTCGGTCCCCAGCGTTTCCGCGCTGAAGGCGTCGGACGGAATGATGGCATGCAGGCCCACGATCGAGGACAGGGCTTGATCGAGATC
Source organism: Bradyrhizobium sp. HKCCYLRH3059 (assembly GCF_051168035.1). Lineage (NCBI taxonomy): Bacteria > Pseudomonadati > Pseudomonadota > Alphaproteobacteria > Hyphomicrobiales > Nitrobacteraceae > Bradyrhizobium > Bradyrhizobium sp. HKCCYLRH3059. Next base: position 495,663 of record NZ_JBNPUF010000005.1, read on the forward strand.
ATATTGATAGTCTTCGGCGCGAGGCTGGAAGGCGGACGGCACTTTCCATTCGGTCAAAGAAGGCATTTCGTTCTCCTGCTCTGTCGATACCCCCGGGTGCATCGACCAAGCTTCTGCTTCGTGTCGCGTGACGGCCACAGCGTGAACGCGAGCTTAACATCTTTGGGCGGCTGCGCCAGTTCCGCCGGCTCCGCATCGGCGTCGGGAGGAACTGGCTTCCCAACTACCCGCGGCCGCAGCCCCTGCCGATCACGGGCCAGACCAGCCACGCTCCGGCAGCATACAGGCTGCCGACAGTCGTGGCTCCGGTTTTGGCCGCGATGTGGAAACGTCCGGCATCGAGCAAGGCTCCGTCGGAGGCGACGATCGCCGAGATCATACGGTCGGACGGGCCGAACACGACCACCGCATCCGGCTTGATCACCAGGGCCATGGCAGCCATGCCCGCAAACCAGACGAGGGCAACGGCCAGCACGCCCTTCAAGGGAAGGGCGTGGGACGGGGGATGCCGGTCAATAGTCGTAGGCATGCTCGAACGTATATCCCGCGGCTTCGAAACGGCCGATGTCCTGAACCAAAGACCGGACCGGTACGTCGACGCCGATGCGACGGGCACCGGGGCGCGACTGGATCGGGACACTGAATATAGGCAGCCCATCGAAAGCTGCCAGCCGTCCGTCGCCCGGAGGGACCACGATCGTGACCAGGATACGATGATTGCCTGCGATTTCGCCGAACGCGGCGCCGTCATGACGGCCGAGCTCCTTGGCGAAGGAATCAAACTTGGCGTAGCGCTCGGTCTCCACCAGCACGCCCTTCACGCCTTTGGAGTCCGTGACCTCGCGGATCACCTTCACGCCCGGAATGACTGCAAGCTCGGCGGCAGGCAGGCCGGTGACGACGCTCTGGATGGTCAGCACGGCCGGATCGTAGCCCGCCACATAGCCGATGACGGCCGCATAGGCGGCGCGCCCGGCATATTGCAGGCTGAGCGAGACGCGCCGCTCCACGGCGCGGAACGATGGCACGAAGGGCGTCTCGCGCCAGAACTGATCGAGCTTGGCGACGAAGGGATACCGATACCAGGGTGTCTGATACAGGAACGCAGCGTAGTCCTTCAGCAGGGCAAGGTTGAAGGCGTCCTCCGCGGTCTTGACGCCGTCCGTGGTCTCCCAGCTGATCGCCCCGATGCTCTTCTCGTAAGCGCCCTGGAGCGCCATCTCGGCGGTGAAGCTGAAGCCGATGATGTAGTTCGTCAGCTTCTGCTCCGAGGTAGCGGGACCGGAGCCTGCGGCCTGGCGCGTGGCCCGGCACAGGCTGCGCCAGAAGCCGGAGACGCTCGATAGATAGTGGAAGTCGGACTCCGAGGCCTGCCCGGTCACCGCAGCGAGGTCGGCATAGGCGTGGACGATGTACCATTCAGGAAAGGTCAGGAAGCTGTCACCCTGTGATCGCGCATATGCGGGATCGGTGATGCCGAAGTAGGAGGTCACCATCGGGGTCGGGACGTCGGCCACGCAGACCGTCTCGACGCTGATCACGGTGGCGGCAACGCCGATCGCCGCGGCTGCCAAAACGACGCCGAGAAGATACAGCGCTTTACGACGCAGGCTCATGCGAGGGCAGCCTGTCTACGCCACGGCGACCAGCCGACCGCGATGCCGATCGCGCCGAGTGCGAGATGCGGCAGGCTGGAGAGGACCTTCACCAGCCACGAGGTGTCGCGGATGCCGTCGATGACGATCGAGAGGTCGAGATAGCCCGAGCCGGTGAACACGCCCATCACGCCGTCGAGGAAATACAGCGAGCCGAACACGCGCAGGAAGAACACCGCGCTGCGGCGGGTCAGCATCGCCGCCAGCGCCCACAGGCCGGAGGCGACATGCAGCGCATCCTTGTAGATGTCGAGCTGGAACAGGCCGAACACGCGGCCTTGCGCATCGATAAAGGTCGGGATGTAGTCGGTCGCGGCGGCGAACAGGAGCGCCATGGCGAGCGCCAGCGCGGCGATGCGATAGCGGTCCAATGCGAAGCCATCTGCTGCTGATGTATTCATGCGAAATAGGCGTCCCACATCGCGTTGCGGAACAGGAGGTTCGGATCATACTGCCGCTTGGCGGCGACGAAACGCGCGGCCGCCGGATAGGCCTTCTCGACCTGGTCGCGGCGCGCGTGCAGACGATAGGGCAGATAGAACGCGCCGCCAATCGCCGTGATGCGGTCGATCAGCGCTTCCGTCGTCCGCAGCATGTCGATCTCGCCTTCGGGCGAGGTCGCCTGCGAGAACGACATGACGGCCGCGATCCGGCGCACCGGTGCGATCGTGAGCGCGGGTGTCTTGTCCTCGGCGACGTAGCGCAGGGTGACGTTGAGGAATTCGGCGCGCGCCTTGGGAATGATCTCGCGGCAGGCGGTGAGGAACTCGCCGAACCGCTCCGGCGCGACGAAATATTCGTGCAGGATGTCGGTGCGGTGCATGTCCTTCTGCGCCAGATTGGCGACCGGCTCGGCCATCAGCGAGTTGCGGGTGTAGCGGCTGTCGGAGATGGCGGGGCCGAGCCGGGTCTCCATGAACCAGCGCAGGCCCTTGGCGACCTCCCATCCGGTCTGGGCGCGATAGATCGTGTTGGCGACGCCGGTGAGCTTGCCGGAGCTGACTGCCGCGGGCAGGGTCGCCGGAGCATCGGGGGCGGGGCGGAAGGTGACGAGCAGGGCGTCGTCGAAGAACGCCTTGCGGGACACCGACATCCGGCCATAGGCCATCTTCACATTGGCGTCGCCGTCGATGTTGCGTGTGAACTGCTCGGCGAATTTCTCCGGCGCCATGCGCTCGAAGCGCGGCTCGAGCAGCAGGTTCGGCACCATCTCGACCTCGAGATCGACGACGATGCCGAACAGGCCGTAGCCACCCATCGCGAGCCCGAACAGCTCGGCATTCTCGTTGCGCGAGCACTGCACCAAGGTGCCGTCGGCGAGCAGCATGCGGATCGATTTCACCGTGGAGCCGAACGGGCCATACGGCACCGGCCAGCCATGGGCATTGACGCAGAACGTGCTGCCGACGCCGAAATCGCTGTTGGACTGCATCACGGCCGGCGAGAAGCCTTTGGGATCGAGCGCGGCGATCACGTCCCACCAGCGGTTGCCGGCCGCGGTGCGATAGGTCTTCGCCGCCGTGTCGAGCTCGATCGCGCCGCCGTCGAGCGTGATCGCCGTGCCGTCGCGCGGCAGGCTCTGGCCGCCCATCGAATGCCGGGCCACGGCCGCGGTCACCGGGCGTTTCGCCGCGGCCGCCTCCTTGAGCTCGGCGCGCAGCCGCGCGATCAGGTCGTCGGTCGTGGGCTTGCTGATCACCACATGCCTGGCGACCGGCGTCGGGTTGAGCCGGCTGGCGTCGTTGAGGATGGTGCGCAGCTCGGCCCGCGCCCGCGGCATCCGCGCCAAGGGCAGCGCCGCGGCCGTACCCGCGGCGCGCAGAAACCGTCGTCTCGACATCATGGCGCGGACTCTCCTTCCCTTCACGGAGTCTACGCCAGCATCGTAAACGTTCGAAAAATTTCCGTGCCGTCAGTCTGCCGCCGGGCGCGCCCGCGTGGGCACGAGACGGAAGTCGCGGCCATCCTTCACCCACTCCGCGCGCTCGTCGCGCAGCAAGGTGCGGCGGACCTTGCCGGAATCGTCGCGCAGCATGACGTCGACCAGCTCGTAGCTTTCGGGGTGCTTGTAGCGGCTGAGCCGGTCGGCAAGGAACGCGCTCATGCCGTCGACGATTCCCTGCGCATTCCTGGAGCGGTCGATCTCCACGATCGCATGCACGCGCTGGCCAAGCTCTGGATCGGGCAGGCCGACCACGACGCAGGAGCGGATGTCGGGATGCGCCATCAGCGCCGCCTCGACCTCGGCCGGATAGATGTTGGCGCCGCCGCGCAGGATCATGTCGGCGAGGCGATCGCCGAGATAGAGATAGCCGTCGGCATCGAGCCGGCCGATGTCACCGAGCGACTCCCAGCCGTCGGCGCGGCGCTTCGGCTCGGCGCCGAGATAGTGATAGGTGCTGCCGGGACCATCCGCAGGCAGGAAGTAGATCTCGCCACTTTCGCCCGGCGCGACGTCATTGCCTTGGGGATCGAGGATGCGCAGTTTGCAGGACTCGTCGATCTTGCCGACCGAGCCCTTGTGCTGCAGCCATTCGGTGCCGGAGATGATGGTGCGGCCCTGGCGCTCGGTGCCGCCATAGAGCTCGTAGACGCGCTCGGGCCCGAGCCACTCGATCCATCTTTCCTTGAGCCATGGCGGCATCGGCGCGGCCATGTGGAACACCATCTTCAGGCTCGACAGATCGTAGCTGTTGCGGACCGCCTCCGGCAGCGCCCAGATCCGGTGCATCATCGTCGGCACGAAGTTGACCCACTGAATGTGCTGCGCCTGGATCAGCCGCAGCGTCTCTTCGGCGTCGAACTTCACCATCCCGGTCAGGCTGCCGCCGGCGAACAGCGCGTAATGCGACACGATGAAGGGCGCGTTGTGATAGAGTGGGCCGGGATTGAGCAGCGATGCGCCCTTCGGAATGCCAAGCGGGGGCTCGGCGGCGGTGTCGGTCACCGCAGGCTGGTGATCGAGGATCACCTTCGGCCGTCCGGTCGAGCCGCCCGAGGTCATTGCTTTCCAATAGCGCGACACCGGCGCGGCGAGCGGCGCGTCGGAAAAGCCCTCGGGCGTGAAATCGGCCGGCAGCGCGTTCGGCGCGTTCCAGTCGGCCTCGCCGCCGACCACCAGTGACGGCTTGAGGATATCGAGCACCGCGGCGGCCTCGCCGCGCGGCAGCCGCCACGACAGCGACGTCGGCGTCGCGCCGCATTTCCACACCGCGAAGCTGGTCTCGAACAGCGCATTGCCGTTGGGCAGGCCGATCGCGACGAAGTCGCCGGGCTTGACGCCCTTGGCCGCGAAGGCGCGCGCACGCGCATTGGCGCGGCGCTCGAGCTGCTCCCAGGTCAGGACATCGGTGCCATGCCGGAGCGCGACGCTGTCCCCGGGTTTGCGCTCCGCATACCAGCGCGGCACGTCGGCCATCGGAATCAGCATCCATTCCTCCGCATCGTCGGCTGCCTCGTACGGGCGCCCATTCTTGGTCTGCGGCTTCGGCCGCCGACGTCAGTGACGAGAGGTGTTGTGCCTCAACCGAACCGGGTCGTCCATACGCGCGCGCCGCCAGGTTTCGGATGGCAGTTCTGCGAAATGGCGCTGATGAGCCCGAGGCAGGACTGAAAGGCTGGAAGCCGTGACGCTAGGCGGACTGATAATTCCGTCACGCGGATCGTAAGACGATCGGGGGCGCGCCACGGGAACAGGTCAGGCACCGAACGGCGCGGCGATAAGAACCTTTGCAGCCGATCTTTATTGTCGCTCGCGGGGGCCAACGGACAGGAGCTCCCATGCACGCTCAACAGATGATCGAAACCCACCCGCACGTCCGCGGTCGAGTTGACGACGCACTCGTCCGCTGCATCGAGGAGTGCTACTCCTGCGCTCAGATCTGCACCTCCTGCGCCGATGCGTGTCTCGGAGAGAATAGCGTCGCCAGGCTGACGCAGTGCATCCGGCTCAATCTCGATTGCGCCGACGTCTGCAACGTCACCGGCCGTCTTGCCACGCGGCGCACGGGCTCCGACCAGGAGATGATCAGCCGCATGCTCGAGGCCTGCGCGGCGGCGTGCCGGCTATGTGCCGAGGAGTGCGATAAGCACGCCAAGATGCATGCCCATTGCCGGATCTGCGCCGAGTCCTGCCGGCGCTGCATGAACGCGTGCGAGGAGGCTGGACGCAGCACGACCCATTGATAGGTCGGTTGCGGCGCCGCTCCATCGAAGAATGGAGCTCATCAAGAGACAAAGGCCGGGCGCGAGGCCCGGCCAGTCCGACCATGGCGACCGGATTGCTCCGGTCCTGAGAACGCCATCGCAGACAATCGATCGATCAGCCGCCGTTCAGCTTCGTGGTCAGGGTCGTGAAGATGCCTTCCAGGGTGAGTCCGAGCTTGTTGAGTATGGTGATGATCGCAAGCGCGATGCCGGCCGCAATCAGGCCGTACTCGATCGCGGTTGCGCCCGATTCATCCTCGTAAAATTTGAGAAGCAATTTCTTCATCAATTCCCTCCGCCGCCCGGCGATATGACCGCCGAACGATGCCCGCGAAACTACGGAATGGAACCTAAGGTAGTATGAACGAGGTCTAGCCAAGTTTCGCAACTTTGCCGTTTATGTCGAAAATCTCAGTTGCAACACGGTCCACTGCACGCGAACGGGTTCATGGCGGCACACCGGCTGCGCGCAGCGCCTCCGCGTAGGTTGTGGCGAGCGTCCCGGTCGGAAATGGGATCCGTTCGAGGAACTCGGACACGGTGAGATGCGGCTCGAGGCTCAGAAGCTGGCGCGCGACCTCGCCGGCGCGCGACATCTCTCCGGTCCTGACCAGGGCCACGATCAGGACGCGGAGCGCGACGGCGAAACGCCGGTTCTGCGCCAGCGCGATCTCCGCCCATTGAACGGCGCCAGCGAGATCGTCCTCCGCCACCGCACAGATCGCCAGCGCTCCGGCTGCGAACCAGCCCCGCGGATCGCGCGGGTTCAGCCGCCGCGCCCGTTCGATCATCGCGCGTCCCGCAGCCGTGTGTCCGGCCATGATCTCGATCCAGCCGCTCAAGGTCAGCGCCATCGCCGAGTTCGGGTTGATGGCAAGCGAGCGGCGGAATAGCTCCCGTGCTGGGGCGATGTCCTCGGCCATGTTCCAGATCGCGAAGGCCGCCATCCACAGCACCTGCGCGTCACCGGGCGCATGCTCGCACGCCTGCCACGCCCGCGCCACGGCGGCCGTGCGATAGGTCTCGTCCGGCGCGCTCCAGCCCTGGAAGTGGCGCAGCGCCTGGCAATAGGCCCAAGCCGCCATCGCGGGCGCGCAGGCGGGATCGATCGCCAGCGCCTGGTCCAGACACGCGGTCGCCGCCGCGAGGCTGTCGGACGTGAAGGCGTCGCGCAGGCTGGCGGCGCGCAGCAGCAGATCGTAGGCGTCCGGAAGCGGCGGCGTGGCGCGGCGGCGCTCGCCTTCCGCCAGCTCGAGCGTCGGCTCGATCGCCGCCACGATGCTCTCGGTGATGCGGTCCTGCAGCGCGAACACATCGTCCAGCTGGCCGTCGAAGCGCTCCGCCCACAGATGCGCGCCGGACGCCGCATCGATCAGCTGCCCGTTGATGCGCAGGCGGGACCCAGCGCGGCGCACGCTGCCTTCGAGAACGTAGCCGACGCCGAGCTCGCGTCCGACCGTGCGGATATCGACGGCCTTGCCCTTGTAGATGAAGGAGGAGTTGCGGGCGATCACAGCGAGGCCGCTGCAACGGGATAGCGCGGTGATGATGTCCTCGGCCATCCCATCGGCGAAATAGTCCTGCTCGGGATCGCCGCTCATGTTGGTGAAGGGCAGCACGGCGATGGCGGGGCCGTCGAAGGCGGGTGCGGCTGATACGGCCGGCGTCTGCACCGCGTCGGCCTGCTCACGGACCGCCCCGACGAAGCGGACGCCCTTGCGCGGAATGGTGCGGATCAGCCGCTGCGCCTCGCCGCTGTCGCCGATCGCGCTCCGCGCCGCGCTGATGCGGCTCGCCAGCGTCGCCTCGGAGACGATGCGGCCGCCCCACACCTCGGCGAGGATGTCGTCGCGGCTGACGACGCGGTCGCGCGTCCTGATCAGGAACGCGAGCAGGTCGAACACCTGCGGCTCCATCGCGACCAGGTCGTCGCCGCGGCGCAGCTCGCGGCGGCCGGGATCGAGCACGAAATCGTCGAAGCAATATACCACAGGCACCGTCCTGGCCGCCGGTTTCACCTTCGCGTCACGCGATCCGCAAAATCAAGCCGGCCTCAAGGAAAAATCAATGCCTCCTCCAAGCGCCGCGCGGGCGCAAGGCGCACAACGACCGCACCTCGGAACCAGGAGCCTCCGCCATGCCGACCATCCTTCACCCCAGCCGCCGCCGCTTCCTCACCCTTGCCGGAACCGCCGTGGCGGCCTTTCAATTCGGCTCCAGCGCCGGGCAGGCGCAGAGCTTCAAGTCGGCGTCGAAGCTGCCGGCGATCCGGCCGGGGGCGGGGACGTCGCTCGGACCGATCAAGCAGGTCAAGGCCGGCGAGATCAGCATCGGCTATGCCGAGACAGGTCCGGCCGACGGCCCCGTCGTCATCCTGCTGCACGGCTGGCCGTACGACATCCACAGCTTCGCCGACGTCGCGCCGGCGCTGGCCGCGTCCGGCCATCGCGTCATCATTCCGCATCTGCGCGGCTACGGCACGACGCGGCTGCTGTCGCCGACCGCGTTGCGCAGCGGCCAGCCGGTCGCCGTCGCCGCCGACATCGTCGCGCTGATGGACGCGCTCGCGATCAGGACCGCGACCCTCGCCGGCTATGACTGGGGCGCGCGCACCGCCAACATCATCGCGGCGCTGTGGCCGGAGCGGTGCAAGGCGATGGTCTCGGTCAGCGGCTATTTGATCGGCAGCCAGCAGGCCGGCCGCATGCCGCTGCCGCCGGCCGCCGAGCTGCAATGGTGGTACCAGTTCTACTTCGCGACCGAGCGCGGTCGCGAGGGCTACGACAAGAACCGGCGCGACTTCGCCAGGCTGATCTGGCAGACGGCCTCGCCGAAATGGGCGTTCGACGACGCCACGTTCGCGCGCAGCGCCGCCGCCTTCGACAATCCCGATCACGTCGACATCGTCGTGCACAACTATCGCTGGCGGCTCGGCCTCGCGCAGGGTGAGGCGAAATACGATGCGCTGGAGGCGAGGCTCGCGACCTTTCCCGACATCACCGTGCCCACCATCACGATGGAGGGCGATGCCAACGGCGCGCCGCATCCGGCGCCCGAGGCCTACGCCAGGAAGTTCACCGGCCGCTACGAGCACCGGCTGATCACCGGCGGCATCGGCCACAACCTGCCGCAGGAGGCGCCGCAGGCGTTTGCGCAGGCGGTGCTCGACGTGACGACGAGCGCGTAGCGCCGACGATCTCAGGCGGGAGCGCGTTGCTTTTCTCGGCGTTGCAGCCACGTCTCCCGCCGCACGATCCATTGCTCGGAGCGGGTCTCGCCATTGTGGTGCGCGACCTCGATGAAGCCGACGAACTCGGCGCCCGTCTTCTGCTTGACCCGCCGTGATGCGATGTTGCTCGCGACGTTGCAGACGGTGAACTGATCGAGCCCGAGCGGACCGAAGGCGAAGTCGTTCACGGCGGCGATCGCCTCGCTCATCAGCCCTCGATTCCAATAGGGCTCAGCGAGCCAGAAGCCGCGATGGCCCTTGATCGACTCCATGCGCGGCCGGAAGTGAATATTGCCGATGGCCTCGCCGTCACCGTCGCGCAGCGCCAGCACCCATTGATACAGCTCCTCGCCGGCCGCGATCCTGTCGAGCTGCAGCCTGACGAAGGTCTCGGCGCCGTCGGGAGGATAGGGCCACGGAACGACGGCTGCGAGGTTGCGGACAACGTTCCAGTTGTCGAACTGACGCTGGATCGCCGGCGCATCGGCGAGGGCCAGCGGCCGCAGGATCAGACGGGCGGTATGCAACGTGGGCGTGAGCATGACGCCATGCTGTCGTTTACCAAGCTCGTTTGCAAGCCGGGGTTGCTGCGCCGTCTAACTCGCATGTCATTGATAATTCGCATCGCGCTCCGCCATTAAGGTTGCCAGGAACTTTCACGCCCGGACTGGAGCCCGATACTTCCACAACGTTGCATTGCAGTGCATGAATCGAGCACACGCAGCCTGCACGAATGCAGCGCGCGTACAACCGTCGCAGGAAACTGCGCCGGCTCGGGCTCAGGGTTGCGCCCGAACGTCAACCATTCGTCTGCCGCGAGATCATCACGCAGATCTTGGGCGGGCGCGATTCGGGGTGTCGTGGATATGAACCGCAAAGCGGCGGATCGTCAGTTACGTCGTCTGCAGGCAGAGCAGAGCTTCGATCCGCGCACATGGCGCGATCGGCAGCTCGGCCGGGCCGCGCCGTTCTACGGCTCGGAGCTGTTCCAGCTCGGCTGCCCGCCGCTCGCGTCGTTCATCGCCGCGTTCCTCGGCTGTCTGATGACCCTGCATCTGAGTGCAACCGGGCTGTCGCCGCTGATTGCCTCGGCCGCGGCGGCTTTGCTGCTGTGCGCCTCACTGATCCTGACACGGACCGCGGATCTGGTGCCGAGCACGTTCTTCTCGTCGGCCTATGGCGGCAGCTTCGTCGGCATGACTCCCGTGGCGCTGTTGAACGCAAGCGTCATTCGCGCCGGCCTGCCGCTCGACGCCGCCTTCGTTCTGCTCTCGCTGTTCTGTGGACTGGTGTTCTGTCTGGGCTGTGCGCTCGACATGTGGCTGCGCGGGGGGCTCGCGCGTGGCTATGGCGGACGACTGGGCGCGCTGGCGGCGGTCGCTTCGTTCCTGTTCGTCGGTCTCGCGCCGCTGCTTGGCGCCGAGGGCGAGCTGTTTCCGATCGCGCGCCGCGGCGCGCTGGAGCAGGGGCTCGGTGGCACTGCGCTCACCTTCGCGTTGTGCACGGTCGGCATGCTGGCGACGATGGCCGCCTTGCGCTGGGCGCCCGTGGCCGGGTCGCGCCGCGCGGTACGCATCTTCGTTGCGGCGACGGTGGCCTTTGCCGGCCTCGTGGTGCTGCAGCTTCTGCCCAGCAAGGCCCCTGATCTCGACGCCTATTCCGCCGGTTGCTTCGTCGGCATGTCGTCGTTGCGGCGGCTCCGCAGCCTGCCGCAGGCGATGGCCGCGGTGGTGCTGCTGACGTGCCTGCTGATCCTCACCGGTCCCATCCTGCCGAGCGTCGGCGGCAGCCTCGGATACATCGCCTTCGTCTCGGTCATCTTCGTGGATGCTGCGGTTCGTCTGTTCGTCGAGGCAGGGGAATCGCCGTGGCAGACCGTCCTCGCCTGGACGCGGGGACTCGTCGCCACACTCGCTATCTTCGCGGTGCTGCTCACCAGCGAGCTGATGTTTCAGCCGCCGGTGGCGGAGCCCAACGGTCCGTTGGTGAACGCGGACAAAGCCGCTGCGCCGGCGCGGACGACAATGCCCTCACACGACGAGGATCGGCGCGACGGCACGGCGCCCGGCGAGCCGGCCTTCGCCGCTGACACAGCGCCCGATCTGCCGCTTCAGATCCTGAATCCGGAGGGCGCCAATCCGCTCGCCCCGCGGCCCTCGAGTGAGCCGGTCCAGCAGTCCGCGTCGCCCGCGTCCGCAGAGCCGTCCCGGCGGATCGGTCGCGATGGTCGGCCAGCGGGCGTGCTGGCTGCCCGGCTGAAGCGCCAACAGGCACGGGTGGTGCCGCACGCGACGGCGCGACCGCGCATCGTGGCCCGCCATGAGGTGCAGCCCGCGCCGGAGTGGCGGCCGGACCCATCGACGTTGGCGGGGCCGTGACAGCGGACCGCGATGGCGCGCTCGACCGGCCGTCCGAGCCCGGCTCTCACCGCTGGCCGCGCCGGTCGCTGAATGTCGTGCCGCTGGCCTCGTTCGCCGGCGCTTTTCTCGGTTGTCTGGCGACGCTGCACCTGTGCACGTCGGGCCTGTCCCCGGCGCTCGCGTCGGTCACCGCCACCCTGCTGCTCTGCGCTGGCCTGATCACGGCAAGAACCAGAGATCTGCTGCCGACGACCTTCTCCTCCTCGGTCTATGGCGGCAGCTTCAGCGGGATGACGCCGATCGTTGCGTTGAGCGAGAGCGTGGCGCGGTCGGGGCTTCCGGTCGATAGGTCCTTCCTGCTGCTGTCGCTGTTTTGCGGCCTCGTGTTCTGCAGCGTCTGCGCGATCGAAATGCGGCTGCGCGTCGTGCTGTTGCGCGGCTATGGCGGCCGCTTCGGCGCGCTCGCGGCGATCGGCTCGTTTCTGTTCCTCAGCTTCGCGCCGCTGCTCGGCGCCGACGGCGCACCGGTGCGCGTCGCCAGCCTTCAGGGCTTCGACAGGGGTCTCAATCATTCGGTGCTCATGCTGGCGCTGTGCGGCGTCGGAATGGTCGCAACGATGGTGGCGCTGAGGCTGCCGCGGGTTGCGGCCGCAGGGCGGCCGGCGCGCATCTTCGTCTCGGCAGCACTGGCCTGTGCCGGTCTCGTCATCCTGCAGCAGCTCGCGCCGGACGATGCCCGCCTGTCCGACGCGTATTTTGCCGGTTGTTTCGTCGGCATGTCGTCGCCGCAGCGTTTGCGGGGTGTCGTCCAGCCGCTGGCCGCCGCGGTGGCGCTGACCGCGTTGCTGGTCCAGGCGGCGGCGGTTCTGCCAAGCGTCGGCGGCAGCCTCGGCTTCGCGGCCTTCGTCGCGGTGGTCGGCGTCGATGCTGGCCGCCGGATCATCAGCCGCGCCGCGCTGCCGCCCGAGCGTCCTGCGCGGATCTCGCTCGGCAGAAGCCTCGCCGCCGCACTCGCGATTGCGGGCGTGCTGCTGCCGAATGACTTGTTCCAGTCGGGGCCGGTCGAGGAGACCACGGGATCGATCGTGCAGGCGGAGAGGCCGCCTCAACCTGAGCCCGCCGTTCCAGCCGAGCCTGTTGCGGCCGAGCCGGCCGTGGCGGCAGTCCCGATCGAATTGCCCGCCGATGCGTCGCCGGCCGCCGAGACGACATCCGACGTAGTCCGTCCGGTCGCGCGGCCGGCGCCAAGCGAGCCGCCGCGGCGGCGCCGCGCCAGCCGGCCCGCGGTCGTTGCTCCGCAATCGCGTCCGATCGATCCCGAACCCTGGCGCATCATCCGCGACGGACAGCAGGCGGGTGCAGGAACGGCGGCGACCGGCTCGCCGCCGGCTCGGGCCAAGCGCAGCCAAGCCCGCGTTCCCGGATCAGCACCGGCCGCGCCGCGCGCCGCGCCACGGCCGCGGACGCCCCGGGTGCAGGATCCGCAGCCCTCGGCGTCGGAACCGCGCTGAGCAGGCTCAGCCGAACTTGCGCCGCGCGTCGAGCGCGAGCCCGATGCCGACGCTGCCGAGCAGGTCGGTCTCGGCGATGCGCGCCGCCGGAAACAGCGCCAGGATTGCCTGACGCAGCGCCGGCACCATGCTCGAGCCGCCGGTGAGGAAGATGGTGTTGATGGCAGCGGCCCCGACGCCGGCATCGTCGAGCAGCTTGGTCACCGTGCCGACGACGCGCTCGACGGAATCGCCGATGGCGCGGTCGAAATCCTTGCGCGTGAAGCGGATGCGCGCCCAGTCGTCCTTCTCCGACAGCACCGAGGTCAGCGACTTGGCCGCGGTCAGCGCGATTTTTGCCTGCTCGACGCCGATCGCGAGCGTATGGCCGCGATGCTCCTCCACCACCTTGATGAAGCGGTCGACCAGATCGCGCCGCTCGGCCTCGTAGCGGATCTGGCGCAGCTCGCCGATCACGCCCCTCTTGTAGAGCTGGTTGATGCGGTGCCAGGTGGCGAGCTCGTGATAGTACAGCGTCGGCAGGTTGCGCTTGCCGTCGGCGGTCAGGCTGCCGTAGCCGAGATGCGGCATCACGCTTTTCAGGCTGAGAAGCCGGTCGAAATCGGTGCCGCCGATGTGGATGCCGCCATTGGCGAGGATGTCGTCCTCGCGCTGCGTCTTGCTGCGCCGCTCGGGCGAGACGCGCACGATCGAGAAGTCCGAGGTGCCGCCGCCGATGTCGACGATCAGCACCAGCTCCTCGCGGGCGACCTGCTGCTCGTAGTCGAGCGCGGCGGCGATCGGCTCGTATTGGAACGCGATGTGCTTGAAACCCTGGTCCCGCGCGATGCCCTCCAGCGCGCTCTGCGCCTCCGCGTCGGCCGCATCATCCTTGTCGACGAAGCGGACGGGACGGCCGAGCACGACTTGATTGATCTCCCTGCCGAGCCGCGTCTCGATCCGCGTCTTCAGATGCGCGAAGAAGAAGCCGAGGATACCTGCAAACGGCACCGCCTTCTGCCGGATATAGGTCTTCTCGTGGATCAGCGCGGTGCCGAGGATGCTCTTCAGCGCGCGCATGAAGCGGCCGTCATGGCCGGTCAGATAGCGCTCGATCGCGCTGCGCCCGAACTGGGTGCCGTGATCCTCGAAATCGAAGAACATCGCACTCGGCAAGGTCCGCTGCTCGCCCTCCAGGGGGATGAGCTCTGCGGAGGCGGAATTGCTGAGGCCGACCGTGGTGTTCGAAGTGCCGAAGTCGATGCCACAATGGGCCGCTGCCGCCATGCTCGTCTCGTTTCCGTCCGGGGGGGCGGTCCGCTTAGCCGTTCGGCGGCGCGATGTCATCCGCCAATGTGCGGAGCGGCGTGCATGGCAGTCGTCTGGCGGAGAGATGACTGTGCATCCTGCCTGTCGAAGGTGCAGCCGGGGGCGCTGACGCCCCCGCTGTCCGGTGATCATCCCGCCGGCCTGAACGCAGGTCCCTCGAAGCGCAGCCCGGCTGCGCCGCGTTCGATGCGGTCATGCGCCGCGTGGATGAGGCGCGCCTCGCCGGCGTCCGCCAGGCGCCCGCGGCCGTCCAGCAATGCGGCGAGACGCGCGAGCGCAAGCGCCTTGTTGCGATGCTGGGAGCGGCCGTCGCGCGCGACCGCGACCAGCCCCGTCGGCATGTGAACCGCGCGCACCGCGCTCTCGGTCTTGTTCTGGTGCTGGCCGCCGGGACCGCCGGCACGAAAGCTCTCGAACCGGACGTCGGTGGCCGCCAACGCCGCCACCTGCTCCGACAGGGGCAGATCGACGATGCCGACGAACCAGTTCTTGCGGCCGTGATGCGGCCGCAGCGGACTGCGGCACACCCAGAGCAGCGAGCCCTGCGTCCAGCGCCGCGCGAGGTCGGCCGCCGTCGGCCCGTCCAGCACGACGATCGCGCTGGCCGGCCCATGCCGGTCGGTCTGCTCTCGCGCGATCGCGCATTCGCAGTCCGCCGCCTCGGCCTCGTCGGCGAGCCGCCGCAGCGCATGCGCGACCGCGAGCCGGCATTCGGCCGGACCGCGCCCCGCCGTGAGGAGCAGTCGTCTCATCGCCGGTCCTCCCTGCGCGGCCGCTGGACGGCGATCTTCTTCACCGTCACCAGCGGGCGGAAGCTGGCGACGACGCGCGCCAGCCCGAATGCTTCGAGATCGGCGATCACGCCGGCGATCGGCTTGTAGGCCTCCGGCGCCTCCTCGGCGAGCAGCGCGCGGTCCTCGCAGATCACGCGGCCGCCGAACGGATTGCGCGCGAGACGCTCGCGATCCGATCGCGTGGCGCCGACACGGCCGATCATCGAGCTCCGGTCGAACTTGCGACCGGCGCCATGCGCGATCGACCACAACGCCTCCTTTGGCGCTGACGCGAGCGGCGCGACCAGATAGGACAGCGCGCCGCGCGAGCCCGGCACGACGACGAGACCCTGGTCGGACGGCGCAGCCCCCTTTCGGTGCAACACGCCGTCTGCACGATGCTCGATGCAATTGTGCGAGCACGCGCAGACCGGATCGGCCTCACAGCGCAGGGCCGTCGCGGCCCGCTGCGCGATGACCTGCCGGTTCAGCGACGCCCAGCGCAGCGCGTGATCATGTGCTGCGAGATAGGCGTGGCCAGCCCCACTGTCCGGCGCGAGCGGCTTGAGGCCGTCGGCGATCTGCCGTTCGAGCAGCGCATGGCCGAGGCCGCGCGAGCCCGAATGCACCAGCAGATGGGCGCGGTCGCGATCGATGCCGCAGGACGGATCGAACACCTCCTCGACCGCCTGCAGCTCACAGAAGTGATTGCCTCCGCCGATCGTGCCGAGCGACGCATCGAAGTCGGACGGCGCAAGCTGATGAGCTGCGAGCTCGCTCACGATGTCGCCGTCATAGGGTGTGGCGACGTCGCGCAGCCGGTCGGCCGCCTTGTCGACGCGAATCCGGCGCGAAGCGAGGTCGAGCTGATACAGCGCCATGCCGCAGCCCGCATCGGAGCCGACGAAGGCCGGGTGGATATGGTCGGCGAGGATGGCGCAGCCGACGGGACCGAACTTGCCGGGATGCAGATCCGGCATGCCGGCGACAGCACGCACGCCACAGATGTCAGCCACGGTTTCGAGCTGGCGCGCAGCGGCGCCCTCGATCCAGGAGCTGGACGAGTAGAAGCCGTGGACCGGCGCACAGCCGTCCACGCGATGGGAATTGCCCATGTAAATACCTTGGAGAAAGATAGGGAGAACTGGTCAGGGACTATCTGCGCGCGCGGACGCACGCATGCCAGACCAAACCTCGCCTCACGCGAGGATCAGTCCCGGCGGCTCCTGGCGGAGCAACGGATGATCGCAGTCATCGTCTCTCTCCTGTGCGGCGGAGCCGAATGCTCAACGCCGGAGCGCGTAGTAATCACATCCCGATCATATTGGCAATGTGCGTCATTCAACCGATGTCCCGCTGTGACGTACAGGACACGGATGCCCCGTCGTTTTCGAGCAGCTCGCTTTCTCTCCGTCATTGCGAGGAGCGCAGCGACGAAGCAATCCAGGGCCCCGCGCACCACACTGGATTCATCGCCGCGCTCGCACAGAATGGGTGGCATCGAAGATGGACGACGGCGCATCTGCCCGCAGCCGGCAGATCCAGGCACGTGCATCCTCGCGATCAGAACAGCGCGAGGAAATCGCCGAGGAAATAGATGATGGCCACCACGATCAGCGCGCCCATCAGCAAGAAGGAAAGCTGCACGGCGATCGCGCAGCCGCCCAGGGTCGTCGCCATCGCCGCGACGTGCCGCTCCTCGCGACGCAACTGACCCACGACGCCGAGAATGATCGCAAGCAAACCGAGCGAGACCGCGGCCACCGGCAATTGCTGGTGCAGGCGGTCGGTCCAGGACGTCTCGCGCGCCGGCGCCTGGTCGTCGACGCCCTTGATGCGCGCCATCAGGCGCTCCTTCACGCGATGTCCGACATCGACGATGACCTGGTCGATCGGCGGCGGCGGATCGATCACCGGCAGCACCCAATGCGGCAGAACCGCCGCGACCAGAGCAACAAGCCCGATCACGCAACCGATGATGCCCAGCCGACGTGACTGAACGATCGTGTCTGTCATGGCTCAAAATCTCCGATGCGGGCGTGCTGCGTCTGCTTCGGTCGCGGCGGAAGGATTGCGAAACGTTAATCTCGTCATCGTCACCGCGGAAAGGACCCAACCCCCGCAAGCCTGAACGCCTGGATCATGCGTCGGCCGCCGGAGCTCTCCGGTTCAATCCCTCCGATCCGCCCAAGCTCATAGCAAGCGCGTCGCAAGCTGCTGCGCCTCCCAGCCTTCGAGAAATTCCCGCTGCTGCGTGACCCAGCGGACATTCTCGCTACCCCATTCGCGCGAACGGCTGGCCTGCTCGCCCATCAGCCAGAAGTGCCTGACGATCACGAAGGCATGCGCGGCCTCGAAATCAGCGGCCGAGATCGGGCGGACCGAGCGGTAGCCGTCGACGAAGGCGTGCCACGCCGCATGGAAGCGCCGGCCGAACGACAGCTTGGTCCACAGGAACACGGCCAGGTCATAGGCCAGATAGCCGGGACCGCCGTCGTCGAAGTCGAAGAACACGGCCTCGCCGCCGGCGCCGATGCGCGCATTGAAGCCGTGGCAGTCGCCGTGACAATGCGTCCATGTCAGGCCCTCCATCGCCTTGATCCGTGCGGCGGTTCGCTCCGCGATGTCCTGGAGAAAGCGGCCATCATCGGCATCGATCAGACTGCAGAGCTGTTGAACGCGCGCGAGCGGCCGGTGCAGCAGATGGTCGAGGTCCAGAAGATAGAGCGGCGCTTCGGGCCGATAGGACATCGCCGCCGCGTGCACTCGGGCAAGCGTCACGCCATTGGCGCGCGCGTCGCTCTGCGATGCGACCTCCGGGGTCCGTCCCTCGATGGCGTGAAACAGCACGCCTTCGCGGCCGCCTTCCGCCGCCTCGCCGCGTACGAACAGCGCGCCGTCGCGCGCCGGAACCGCCGCGGCCACCGGCACGCCGCAGCGCGCGAGATGTGCGAGGAAGTCGGTCTCGGTGCGGACATCGGCCGGGCCGCGGGCGCGGTGATGCGACAGACGGAAGACGTAGCGTGCGCCCGTTGCGGATGTAATCAGATAGACGTCGTTGAAGCCGCGGTTCATCAGGCGGCACGCGAGCGGCTCTGATAGCGCGTAGTGTGTTGCCACGAAGCGGCCCACGCTCTCGGCGCCGGTCGTGGTGTAGATCGGCTCGAAGTCGGGCACGTCGCGTGTTCCGGATTGTGGAGACGATGGCATCCTAAGCTGCTGCCGTCCGCGGTGAAAGGCGGGACGGGCACGAGCAATCCATCGCATTGGCGTAGGCAGGTTGTACCGGGCTGCCCGTCGGGCAAATCGATCGAGGTGGCGAACGCAATCTGCCGCTCGTGTCCAGCCCGCCTGCGAAAAATATTCCTGTTTCGCTTTTCCGGAAATCATGCTTATCTCCCGCGCATCCCGCCTCATGCAGAGAGGGGCGTACGCGTCGTCACGATACGCGGGGGCGGGGAGTGGTGGCCGTCGCGAGGTCGGGCGCGTTCGCGCGCAAGACGACTGATGTCGTGGCGGACGGTCAAGCCGTGTGGTCCTGGCGCCCCGAAGCTGGCGCCAAGCTTGCGATCACGTTCGTGCGTGGTTGCGAGCGACGGGGGCAAACAAGCCGGTCCCCGGGGAGAGCGCGGAGCAGCCGTGAAAACCATCGCGCAGGGAAGGCCGGGTCGCTCCGGCTGAACCTGTGGTTCCTGCCCCGTGCATTTTCTCCGCACGGGGGCCACGGGCCTCGGCCGAGGCTCGGTCTTCCCTGCGCCCTCTCGTTTCGAGAGGAGATCGATCAGCACAGCTCGGGCCCATCGCGCCGCGAGAGCGCGAAGTCATGTCTCGACGCGGCGCATCTCAAGTTGGCCGATGGCCGTGAAGGCGAACGCGCCTCGCGAAGAAGGCCCGGCGGCCGAATGCCGCAGCAGCCGGCCGCGGGCGCGCGCTCCGGATTGACCGGGATCAAGAGCGCTCGCGCTTGCTCCCTTAAGCCCCTACAACTCTGTTGTTCGTTGTGATCAAGAATGGACGTCGTGGTGCCGCAAGATCCAATCGTGCCTCCATCTGGCTTGCGGCGGCGGCTCGGACTGCCGCTGCTGGTCCTCTACGGCACGGGTGTGACCGTCGGGGCCGGCATCTATGTCCTGATCGGCGCGGTCGCCGGTCATGCAGGAGTCCATTCCTCCTGGGCCTTTGCGCTGGCGGCCTTCGTGATGGCGTTCACCGCCGCCTCCTATGCCGAGCTTGCGACCCGCTATCCCGTGAGCGCCGGCGAGGCCGCCTATGTCCGCGCGGCCTTCAAGTCGCGGCTGCTCTCGACGGCGGTCGGCTCGCTGCGGCTCGCCACCGGCATCATCGCGGCGGCCGCGGTGACGCTCGGCGGCGCCGGCTACATCCGGCAACTGATCGATCTGCCGACGCCGCTGATCGCGACGGCCATCGTGGTCGCGCTCGGCATTGTGGCGTCCTGGGGCATTCTCGAATCGGTGATGCTCGCCGGACTGCTGACCTTGATCGAGACCGGCGGACTGGTGTGGATCGTCGTCTCGGCCGTTCACTCCGGCGTCGCGTTCGGCCCTGCCTTGCTGACGCCGCCGCCGCTCGATCTCGGCGTTCTCTCCGGCATCACCTTCGCCGGCCTGCTCGCGTTCTTCGCCTTCGTCGGCTTTGAGGACCTCGCCAACGTCGTGGAGGAGGCCAAGAGCCCGCAGCGAAGCATTCCGTGGGCGATGGCGCTCACGCTGCTGATCACCTCCGTGCTGTATGTGCTGATTGCTGCGATCGCGGTGACCGCCGTGGCGCCGGGCGTGCTGTCGGCCTCTCCGGCGCCGCTCAGCCTGGTGTTCAATGCCGTCGCAGGCATCAGCCCCGCCACCTTCACCGCGATTGCGATCGTGTCCACGCTCAACACCGTTCTCGCCCAGATGACGATGACGGCGCGCGTCGTCTATGGCATGGCGGGGCAGGGCGACCTGCCGCGCATCGCCGGCCGCGTCGATCCGCGCACCGGAACGCCGCTGATCGCAACCGGCCTCGTCATGCTGGCGGTCGCGATCCTCGCGCTGGCCTTCCCGCTGGAGCGGCTGGCGGAAGGCACCTCGCTCGCGACGCTGACGATCTTCGCCATCGTCAATCTGTGCCTGCTCCGTATCCGCATCCGGCGCATCGGATCGGATGCCGCCCATGTGCGGGTGCCGCTATGGGTCCCCGCACTTGGTCTCATCACGTGTATGCTGATGATCGTCAGCGCGTTCGTCGCGGCCTGAGCGGACCGATGGGAAACCTTGCGGCGATGTACCGGGTTGCCCGATGTCCCCCGGCGCAGACCTGGCGGTTTGACGTAGGACCATGTCGATGCCGGATCTCATGAGCCTCAGTCCCGCGATCATCGCGATCGTCGTCGCGCTCGGCATCGGGTTGCTGATCGGCTTGGAGCGCGAGCGCCGCAAGGGCGAGGGGCCCGGGCGCTCGCCCGCGGGCTTGCGGACCTTTGCGGTCGCGTCGCTGGCCGGCGCGGTGAGCATGCTGATCGGCGGCAAGCTGCTGCTGGCCGTCGTCACCGCTGGAATCATGGTCCTCACGGCGATCGCCTATTGGCGTTCGCGCAGCGACGATCCGGGACTGACCTCGGAGGCGGCGCTGATCCTGACCGTCCTGCTCGGCGGCCTCGCCACCGAGCAACCTGCTCTGGCGGCGGGCGTCGCCGTCGTGCTGGCGGTGCTGTTGGCGGCCCGGCCGGTGCTGCACGACTTCGTCCGTTCGGTGCTCAGCGAGAGCGAGCTCAAGGACGGCCTGATCTTTGCCGCGGCCACGCTGGTCGTGCTGCCTCTGCTCCCGGATCAGCCGATCGGTCCGTACGGCGCGCTCAACCTGCGCAGCATCTGGACGCTCGTCGTCCTGATGATGGCGATCGGTGCCGCCGGACATGCCTCGATGCGTCTGCTCGGCGCACGCGGCGGGCTCGCCGTGTCCGGCTTCGCCTCGGGCTTCGTCTCCAGCACGGCCACGATCGGCGCGATGGGCGCACGGGCGCGCAAGGCGCCGGAGCTTGGCGGCGCCGCGGCCGCCGGCGCGGCATTGTCGACCGTCGCGACCATCGCCCAGCTCGCCGCGGTGCTGGCCGTCACCAGCCTTCCCGCGCTGCAGGCGCTGCTGGTCCCGCTGCTCTGTGCCGGCGCGGCGGCGGCGATCTACGGCGCGATCTTCACGATCGTCGGCTTGCGGCAGAGCGGTTCCGCCGACCTGCCGCCCGGACACGCCTTCAGCCTGCCGGGCGCGCTGTTGCTGGCGCTGACGATCTCTGCGGTGCTGGTGCTCTCGGCCGCGTTGCGCGAGGCGTTCGGCGAAGCCGGCCTGGTGGCGAGCGCTGCCGTCGCCGGTCTCGTCGATACCCATGCGCCGGCGGTGGCCGCGGCTGCGCTTGCCGCGTCGGGCAAGATCGGCGCCGCCGATGCCGTGGCTCCGGTGCTCGCGGCGCTGTCGGCGAACACGATCAGCAAGATCGTGGTGGCGTGGACCAGCGGCGGGTCGTCCTTCGCCCTGCGCCTCGTCCCCGGCCTCGTCCTCGTCATCGCAGCCGCCTGGGCCGGCGCCTTCGGACCGAGCCTTGCCCATGGTCTTGCCGATGTGCTGGTCCATCCGTGAGCGCGACGTCCGCGCAGCACCTACGCGCTGCGCGGCAAGCGCTCGACCGCGGCAGCAGCACCGCTGCGATGCTGGACGAGCCACGCGATGGCGTCGTCCTCCTTCATCGGCTTGCCATACAGCCAGCCCTGTCCGTAGGAGCAGCCGAGCATGCGAAGGCACTCGGCGTCCGCCTCGCTCTCGACGCCCTCGGCGATCATGCGGTGGCCGAGCGGCAGCGCCACCGCGGTGATGGCGGCGACGAGCTGCTGATCCCGTCGGTTGCCGGCGATGCCGTGGATGAAGGAGCGGTCGATCTTGATGGTGTCGATCTCGACCGCCATCAGGTTCGCGATCGAGGAATGGCCGACGCCGAAATCGTCGATCGCAAGACCAAAGCCGTATTGGTCGATCAGCTTCAATTCGTCGGCGCAGCGCTTGGGATCGAACATCGCCTCTTCGGTCACCTCGATCTCGATCCGGTGGGGATCGACGCCGTAGCGCTCGGAGACGGTCTTGAGGGTCTGCGCCGGCGAGTGAAGCGGGAATTCCCGCGGCGAGACGTTGATCGATACCCGGATGCCGTGCGCCTTCTTGCGGTCGAGCGCGCGCAGGAACGCGCAGACGCGCTCGCCCACGAACTCCGTGAGCTGGCCGGACAGGCGCAACCGGATCGCCGCGGACACGATGTCCGGCGGCGGGATCAGTCCGGCGCTCGGGTGCTTCCAGCGCAGCAGCGCCTCGAAGCCGATGACCTCCTGCGTGGCCATCGCGACCTGGGGCTGGAATTCGACGTGGAGCTCGCGGCGGGCCAGCGCGGCGGGCAGTTCGGCGTCGAGCCGGCGCTGCAGCGTCAGCTCGGACTGCATCTTGGCGTCGAACACGCGCATGCAGGCGCGGCCGTCGTCCTTGGCGCGATAGAGCGCGACGTCGGCGCGGGCGGAGAGCTCTTCCAGATCGATCGGGCCTTCCGCATGCGCCGCGATGCCGATCGAGCAGCTGACGGGCAGCACCTGGCCCGCGATCGCGAGCGGCTGCGCGAGGGCGGCCATCAGCCATTCGGCGAGTGCGACGGACCGGCTCGCCACGTCGTCGCCCTGCATGACGACGACGAACTCATCGCCGCCCAGGCGGACCGGCAGATCGTCGCCGCGGCAGGCGGATTGCAGCAGCGCGGCGATGGCCTGAATGACCCGGTCGCCGGCATCGTGGCCGCGCGCGTCGTTGATGGTCTTGAAGTTGTCGACGTCGATCAGGAGGAATGCGACCCCGCGTCCGGAACGGCACGCCGCGGCGGCCACGGTGCGGAAATGGCTGCGGTTGGCGAGCCCGGTGAGCGAGTCCGTGCGAACCAGACGCTCCAAAGCGTGGTTGGCCTCGGCGACGGATTCCGCCAGCACGGTCGCCTCGATGGCGGTCTTCTGGCTCGCGATGAAGTTGCGCTCGCCGAGCCGCGCTGCGCGGAACAGCATGAAGGTCAGGAAGGCGACGTCGACCGCGACGATGTAGTCGACGTCGCTGCCCGAGATCAGCATCCGCAGCACGGTCGCGCCCATCAGCGGCGCGCCGAACGCGATCGCCATCCTCGAATAGGCGAGACTCTGGATGATGGCCCCGGTGGTGGTGCCGGCCATGATGAAGACGACGTCGTTGACGTTGTGCGCGTGGGAGAAGGCCGGCAGTGCGATCGGGACGATCGCCCACAGCACGCCGCTGGCGAAAGCCATGATGGTGAGATTGCGCAGCACGCGCTGTGGATCGCGCTCGATCCGTCCGGACGATTTCAGGTACGACACCCATCCGGCGCGGAACGCGGCGAAGACGATGGCTGCGCCCAGCCACCAGAAGATGAGGGTGCCGCCCTCCCTGAGATACAGCAGCAGCGCCAGCGACGTTGCGATCGCCACATTGGCGAACATCGTGAGGGAAATGTTCTGCAGCGAGCTGGCTGCCTGGGCTTTCGCGAGCGCCGCCGCTTTGCACTCGGTGGTTGCGGTCTGCATGCGCGGAACGGACGGCCCTGCTGGATCGGTGACGGAAGCGGGCAGCCATGGCGGCGGCCCATGCGGCAACGCGCGAGCATGCTGAACAGGGACCTAAAGTGGAGTTAATCCAGTCCGATATATGGCCGGACGGCCGGGCCGTTCGGGCCTGCGGATCTGGCGGCCGGGCGTTCGCAGACTCCAGCGAGAGCAGCATGTCGCCGCCGCCGGGGCGATGTCCAGCATCAACACCGACAACGGGCCGATCCGCTACGGATCGAGCTCGGTGTCCCAATAGAGATAGTCGAGCCAGCTGTCGTGCAGGTAGTTCGGCGGGAACAGCCGGCCGTTGCGATGGAGCTGGTGGACGGTTGGCGCATAGGGCGCCTGCTTGGGGAACATCTTGGCCTGCTGTGGCGTCAGATTGCCCTTCTTCAGATTGCAGGGCGAGCAGGCGGCGACGACGTTCTCCCAGGTGGTCTGGCCACCCTTGCTGCGGGGGATGACGTGATCGAAGGTCAGGTCGTCGCCGGAGTGGCAGTACTGGCAGGCGAAACGGTCGCGGAGGAAGACGTTGAAGCGGGTGAAGGCCGGATGCGTCGACGGCTTTACGAAGGATTTCAGCGAAACCACGCTGGGCAGCTGGATTTCGAAGGACGGACTTCGGATCGCGCGGTCGTAGTATTCGACAATGTTGACGCGATCGAGAAACACTGCCTTGATCGCGTCTTGCCACGACCAGAGAGACAGCGGGTAGTAACTCAGCGGCCGGAAGTCCGCGTTCAGCACCAACACCGGCCAACCGCCTTGCGAGACATGTGCGTTCAAGTAACGCTCCTGGCCTCCATAACGGCTGCGAAGCAGCATGCCCTGACATACTACATGCAGCGTGACGGGATTGTGAAGCCCCAAGAATGGCTTGACATGGCTTCTCCCGCCTTTGGAGCTGCCGTCCAAAGCGCGTCAGAACCGTGGCAGAGCGCCCGATCGCCGCACTGCAAATCAGTTGCATCTCTTCCGGCGCGACGACGACCAGCAGGACGACCAAGGTCAGCCCGGGACCCGCTCCAGCTTCTGCAGGCAGCGGTGGATCCTGACCTCGTCCGGCATCGGCCGGTCCGGGAAGCTCGTGCTCCAGTTGGAGACGCCGACCTCGCCGACATAGATGTCGCCGCGGCTGTCAATGGCGAGGCCGTGCGGGGCCAGGAAGCGGCCGGTTTCCAGGCCCGGACCGTGCTCGCCGCCGAGCCGGGCGATGCGCTGGCCGGTGGCGTCGGTGATGGTCAGCCGCGGTCCGAGATTGGGAACGTTGAGGTTGACCGGCATGCCGGGGCCGAGCTCGCCGATGATGAAGGTCTTGCGCCCCGCGCCGCAGGCGCACAGCGCGCAGGGCCGATGCAGATTGTTCCACTGCGTCTCGTAGCGGCCGTCGCCGTCGAAGATCTGGATGCGGTGGTTCTCGCGATCGGCGACATAGACAAAACCGTCGGCATCGGTCGCGATGTTGTGAACGATGTTGAACTGGCCGGGATCGGAGCCAGGCTCGCCCCAGCTGCGGATCAGCCGGCCGTCGGGTGTGTATTTGTGGACCCGCGCATTGCCGTAGCCGTCGGAAACGTAGATCTCGCCCGAGGGCGACAGCGCGGTGTGGGTGCAGCGGTTGAACGGCTCGCCGCTCATGAATGGCGCCGGACGCTCCGGCAGGCCGATGGTCAGCAGCACCTTGCCGTCATCCGTGCATTTGCGCACGGTGTGGTCGCCATCGTCGGTGCAGTAGAGATTGTCCTCGCTGTCGATCGACAAGCCGTGGGCGCGACTGAACAGGCCCTCGCCCCAGCTCTTGATGAAATTGCCGTCGCGGTCGAACACGATCATCGGATGGGCGCCGCGATTGAAGGCGTAGACGCGATCCTTGCTGTCAACGGCAACCGAGGCGACGTCGGTGAGCGCCCAGCCCTCGGGCAGCTTGGCCCAGTCCTTGACGACGCGATAGCTGTAATTGCCCGTTCCGAGAATGGACATCGCCTCGCCTCCCTGCCTCTGCGCAACCTCGGTCCGGACAACGCTACACGGGTTTGGTCGCGGGTGAAAACCTGCTTACGTCGCCATCGTCAGCATGTGGCCCTCATGCGGCGGAATATGACCTTGCAAGGTGTCGAGATAGACGCGCTGTACGGCCTCCGGTCCGCGTCCTTCCGTGATCGTGAGCCAGCCGTCGAGCCGCGGAGCGAAGTCCCGCCACGCCGCGCCGAGCCGGCCTTCGATGCCGCCGGGTCCCCATTCCCTGGCACGCTTCCTGATCTGGTCGGGTGCGAAGAACCAGGTGGGCGGGGCACCGGGAAGCACCTCTGCGTCATCGCTGCCGTCCTGATGCGTCAGCCCGACGCGGCCGGAATAGACGAGGTTGTCGCCGTAGTGCCGATGCAGCGCGGCGCGGAGGCTGGCGTTGCCGGCCATGTCGACGAACGCCGCGCGCGACCTCGCGTCGAGCATGTCGACCGCGTCGTAGGTCACGACCTCGTCGTAGCAGCCGAGCGAGCGGACGAAGGCGGCATTCGATGGCGAGGTCAGCCCGATCACGCGGATGCCCTTGCGCCGCGTATGCAGGAGGTGGGCGAGTCCGAACGCGGTCTTGCTCGAGGCCGAGGACAGGATGACGGTTGTGGCGCCGAAATGGGCCTGTTCGGCGAGAAAGTCGTCGACCAGGAACGACAGCATGAACAGCGGGCGCAGCAGCGCCTGATCATCGCCTTGCCGTCCGGCAAAGGCGGGATCGTCGCCCACCCGCGCATAGGCGTTGTAGACCGGCGCGACGCCCTGGCGGTGCGCGGCCGCGTCGCGCAGGCCGCGCTTGCCGACGTCGGCGGCCTCGATGACGAGATGCGTCGCCATCGGGAAGTAGCCGAACAGGCGCTGGCCTTCGGCGACGGCAGGATGGCGGGACGCGATCACGTTGCCGAAGCCCCATACGGGAATGATGCCGAAGCCGTCGGGCGCGGGAAACAGTTGCCAATATTTCAACTGCTCGCCGAGCAGCGCGTAGGTGATGTTGTTGGCGGTGAAGGCGAAGCGGTCGACCTTCACCAGCAGCGCCTCGGCAGGAAGCGCGTCGCCATCGGGAAGCTCGGTGGCGATCGTCTTGCACTGCTGCAGATCGCCGCGCGCGACGATGAAATCGGACGATTGCATGATGAAGACCTCGGCCGTTCGTTTGCTGTGCGTCGTGGCGCGATCCTGGCCGACATCGATGACCGTTTTGCAACCCCAACTTTGTTTGAAACGGCGTTCGCCGGAGTTGTTAGTTCGCCGGCGTGATCACGCCCTCGCGCTTCTTGACGACGCGGTAATAGCTCCACCACAGGTGCGCCGCCGCGCCGCGCAGCGGGCGCCACGCTTCGGCCAGCGGCATCATCTGCTTGGCCGTAGGCCGCGTCGCAAGCCCGAGCCCGACCTTGACCGCCTCCTGCACGGCGAGGTCGCCGGACGGCCAGGCGTCGCCATGGCCGAGGCAGAACAGCAGGTAGACGTCGGCGGTCCACGGCCCGATGCCGGGCAGGGCGGTCAGGGTGGCGTGCGCGGCGTCGGCGTCCTCATTGGCGAGCACGTCGAGGTTCAGCCGCCCGGCGCCGAGCTCGCGCGCGATGTGCTTCAGCGTCTTGATCTTGGCGGCAGAGAGGCCGAGCCGTCCCAGCCGGTCGGCGCGGGCGCGGCGGACGGCGTCGGCATCGAACGGATCGAATGCCGCCTGCAGCCGGCCCCAGATCGCGGCCGCGCTCGCGGTCGAGAGCTGCTGGCCGCAGACGATGTGGGCGATCCCGGCGAAGCCCGGCTCACGCCTCCGGAGCGCCGGCATGCCGGTCGCTTCGAGGACGGGCGCCAGCCGCGCGTCCTGCTTCACCAGGTCGCGGATCGCGTCCTCGAGAACGGCTTGGCTGTCGAGGTGAAGGGTCATGGCGTCGCCGAACGCAAGGCTGGGCCATGTCGCGCCGGGTGGACGGCAGGAAGGCCCAGGGCTAAGGCAGCATC
Source organism: Bradyrhizobium sp. HKCCYLRH3059 (assembly GCF_051168035.1). NCBI lineage: Bacteria > Pseudomonadati > Pseudomonadota > Alphaproteobacteria > Hyphomicrobiales > Nitrobacteraceae > Bradyrhizobium > Bradyrhizobium sp. HKCCYLRH3059. The sequence goes on from NZ_JBNPUF010000005.1 coordinate 523,322, forward strand.
AGTCACGGCTGGAACTCTCATGAGCTTGCGTAGCATCCCCTCCGACATGGCCCGCCACAAGGTCGCCGGGATCGACTCCCTGCTGGATCGCGTCGTTGCCGAGTACGGCGTGTTTCTGCCGCTCGCCATCGAGAGCGGCAGCCGCGCCTGGGGCTTTGCCTCGCCCGACAGCGACTATGATTGCCGTTTCGTCTATGTGCGGCGCGCCGCCGATCATATCAAGCCATGGCCGGTGCGCGACGTCATCGAGTTTCCGCTCGAAGATGATTACGACGCCAACGGCTGGGACCTGGCCAAGGCGGTACAGCTGCTGCTGAAGGGCAATGCGGTCATCATCGAATGGCTGCGGTCGCCGGTGGTGTATCGTGGCTCCGCTTGGTTTCGTGATGACTTTCTCGCCTTCGCCAGGAGCGTGGCGAGCCGCGATGCCGTGGCGCGGCACTATCTGCATCTCGGTGAACGGCAACGCCGCGCGTATTTCGGCGACGGCACGGAGGTTGCGCAGAAGAAGATCTTCTACGCGCTGCGGCCAGCCGCGACGCTGCGCTGGCTGCGCCTGCACCCAAGGGAAGCGGTGGCGCCGATGCATTTTCCGACCTTGATGGCGGAGTGCGATCCGCCCGCGGCCTTGCAGGCGGAGGTGGCCGAGCTGATGCAGCGGAAAGCCTCGACCCGCGAGCTCGGCATCGCACCGCTGCCGCCCGTGGTGGCCGCGTTCGTCGATGCCGAGTTCGAGCTGGCCCGGTCGGCCTTCAGCGAATGCCGCAGCAGTACGGCCGAGATGATGCAGCAGGCAGAGCACTTCTATCGGACCGTGGTCGAGCGTCTGGAACGCGAAACGCAGGCAGGAGAGGCGCAGGGCTCTGTGGCGTCGAACTCATCATGATGCCACCCGTTTTCCGATTTGCCCCCAGCCCCAACGGCTATCTGCATCTCGGCCACGCTTTTTCGGCGCTGTTGAACTTCCAATGCGCGCAGCGGAGCGGCGGCCGCTTGCTGCTGCGCATCGAGGACATCGATCCGACCCGCTGCCGCCCCGAGTTCGAGCAGGCGATCTATGAGGACCTCGCCTGGCTCGGCATCGCCTGGGAGCAGCCGGTGCGGCGGCAATCGGAGCACCTTGCCGAGTACCGCGCTGCGCTGGACCGGCTGCGGGGCATGGGGCTGGTCTATCCGAGCTTCGAGAGCCGGGCCGAGGCCGCGCGGATGGTCGCGCAACGGGATGCAGAGGGGGCTTGGCCGCGCGATCCGGATGGCGCGCCGCTCTATCCGGGGACGGCGACCTCGCTCTCCGAGGCGCGCCGTGCGGCACTGATGGCCAGCGGCGCGCCCTATGCCTTGCGGCTCGACATGGCCGCCGCGGTCGCGCGCGCCGGCCGGCCGGCCTGGGACGAGCATGGCGCCGGGCCTTCGGGCGAGAGTGGCAGGGTCGAAGCAAGGCCGGAGGCCTGGGGGGATGTGGTTCTGGCGCGCAAGGAGACGCCGACCAGTTATCACCTCTCCGTCGTGCTCGACGATGCCCTGCAGGGGGTGACCGAGGTGGTGCGTGGGCAGGACCTGTTTCATGCCACCAGCGTGCACCGGCTGCTGCAGGTCCTGCTCGGCCTGCCGGCTCCGGCCTATCGGCATCACCAACTGATTCGCGACGAGCAGGGCCACAAGCTGTCCAAGTCCTCCCGGGCGACGGGATTGCGCGCCTTGCGTGCGGAAGGCGTCTCGCCGGCGGAAATCCGACACAGGGTCGGCATGGTCTAGCCGCGTCCTGCCGCAAGCCCTGATGTCTCCCCACGTTTCCGGCGGGGACAACCTCCGGGGCATCGTGACACCCGGAAACGACCGTGCCATGCTGCTCAATGGCGCGGGTAATCGGGAGCTTCAATCGAAAGCGGCACGACGAGACATGACAGTACAAGTGCCCCTTCGTTTTTCGGAGTTCATGTCACAGGGGCCATGATGAAGCGCGTTCGGAAGATGAGTACGGGGCGTCGGGCCCGACCGGCCAAGCCGGCTGCGCCCAGGTCCGCCGGCGCGTCCAGAGCGCCCGCGGAAAAGGCGCCCTCCAGGACGACATCCCCGAGGATGCCGTCGTCCGCAGCACAAGCGCCGAAGACACAAACGCAGAAGACCAGGGCCGCGAAGGCGGCGCCGGCCAAGGAGCGCACCAAGGCGCGACCGCTCAAGAAGCACGTTCCTCAGGTCACGGCGATGGCGGGGAGCCGGCGAAGCGCGGCCAAGTCCGGAGTGAGGAAGCCCGAGACCGCGAAGTCCGCGCCCAAGGCTGCCGCTGGATCACCAGGAGTCGTCGAAGCCGCGCTGGCGGTGTTCGCCCATGAAGTGCGCACGCCGCTGACTGGCATTCTCGCCATCAGCGACCTGCTCGCCACCTCCGAGCTTGGCGAGCGCGAGCGGCGCTGGGTCGATACGATCAAGGCCGGCGCGGAGCATCTGTCGAGCCTCGCCACCCTGTTCGTCGATGCCGCCAAGGACGAGACCACCGGCGCGCTGCCGCGTGAGGATCTGTTCGATCTGCGCGTGCTGGCGCGGGCCGCCGGAGACTCGCTGTCGGGCCGCGCCGCCGCCAAGGGGCTGGATGTCAAGGTCCACGTTTCCGACGACTTGCCGGGACTCGTGATCGGCGACCCCGTGCGGCTGCGCGCTGCGCTCGAGAACCTGATCGACAATGCGGTGAAGTTCACCGAGCAGGGGGGCGTGGCGCTGGAGGTCGTTCCGGCACGCCGCGGCGGTCGCGGCAAGCCGAGCAGGGGCGCAGGCCGAGGCGCGGGCAGGGGCAGCGCCGCGATCGCCTTCCACGTCTCGGATTCGGGCATCGGCCTGACCCTGAAGGAGATCAAGCGGCTGTTCCGGCCGTTCAGCCAAGCCAATGTTTCGATTGCCTCGCGCTTCGGCGGGGCCGGACTCGGACTGTCCTCGGTCCGGCAACTGGCGCGCGCCATGGGCGGCGATGTCGCAGTGGCGCCGCATGAAGGCGGCGGCACGACCTTCACCCTGACGGTGACGCTGACCGTTGCGGCTACACCGCACGCCACCGCCGGCGGATCGGAAGATGGTGTCGCCCTCGCGCCGACGCGGCCCCTGCGGATCCTCGGGGTGGAGGACAATCCGTTCGGCCGCGTGGTGCTCAACACCATCCTCAATGAACTCGGCCACCAGGCCGAGTTCATTGGCCGCGGCGAGGCGGCGCCGGAGCGGATCGCGGCCGGCAATTACGATGCGGTGCTGATGGACATGGTGCTGCCCGGCATCAACGGCGTCGAGGCGATTGCTCGCATTCGCAAGCTGGACGCGCCCCACGGGACCATCCCGATCATCGGCGTGTCCGGACGCGGCGAGGACGAGGCGGCCTCGCGGGCTGCCGGCGCGGACGCGTTCCTGCTCAAGCCCGTTTCGCCGCGGGCTCTAGCGACTGCGCTTCTTGGAGCGACACGCCGCGCGGCAGCCGCGACTTGATGATCGAAGCGTTCAATTCGCCGCCATACACGAAGATCGCGGCGATGAAATACAGGAACACCAGTGCGATGATCACCGATGCGAGCCCTGCATACATCGTGACGTAGTTGTTGGCGAAGCGCGCCAGGTACTGGCCGAACACGATCCCTGACACCAGCGAGGCGATGAAGGTGAAGACGATGCCGGGCAGGATCTGCATGAAGCTGCGCCGCCCCGCCGGCAGCCAGGCGTGCAGGATGAACAGCGCGACGACCAGCGCGCTGATGGTGATGCCGTAGCGCGTCAGGTTGACGAAGCGCTCGTTGGCTTCGACCGCCAGCGGCAGGTAGCGCCGGGCGGTGGCGAGCATCAGCGGGCCGAGCACGATCAGGAACGACATCGCCAGCGCCGTGAACGCGGCGACCAGGGTATAGCCGATCGATTCCAGCCGCAGCCAGTACCAGCGGCGCTGTTCGATCACGCCGTAGGCGCGGTTGAGCGCGACCCGCAGCGCCTCGACGCCGTTCGAGGCGAAGTAGACCGCGAGCACGGCGCCGATGGTCAGCGCATCGGTCCGGGTCGTGGTCAGCACGTCGTGGATCTCGCCGGTCAGCGCATCCGCCACCTGCGCCGGCCAAGTCTCGAGCATCAAGGTGGCGGCCTGGTCGGCCAGGTCCTTGGAGCCGAGAAAGCCGGCGAGCGAGGTCAGGACGATCAGGAAGGGAAACAGCGCCATCAGGGTCGACAGCGCGATATGGCTGGCGATCGCCCAGCCGTCGTCGGCGAGGAAGGTGTAGAACGCGTCCATGACGACGTGGAAGATGTAGCGAAGCGCCTTCACCTGTCCCTGCACTCCGCGAAAGAACGTGATTTGTACAATCCGATATTACGGGTCCAAAAGCCAGAAGTTGCAGCGCCGGCTGCGCGGATCCGCCATGGCGCTCTTGCGTTTGCGGTGTTATCTAGCACCGATGGCTTCACTTCTTGGTAAATTCATCCTTCCCATCGCCGTTGGCGCGGTCGCCCTGGTGCTGTTTCTCGGCCTCGTCAACATGACGCGCGGCGGCTCGCCGAACCTGTCGCAGAAGCTGATGCGCTGGCGGGTGATCCTGCAGTTCGTCGCGATCGTCGTTGCCATGGCGGCGATCTGGGCAATGGGGCGCTGAGACCGAGACGCCGAGGCGTCGAGAAACGGACGTTGAGAACGCAGCATGGTGGTCCTGAATCGCATCTACACACGGACAGGTGACGACGGTACGACCGCGCTCGGCAATGGCGAGCGGCGTCCCAAGTACGATCTGCGCGTCTCCGCCTATGGAACCGTTGACGAGACCAACGCTGCGATCGGCGTGGTCCGGCTGCATCTGGCCGATGCGCCCGAGATCGATGCGATGCTCGGCCTGATCCAGAACGATCTGTTCGACCTCGGCGCCGATCTCGCCGTGCCGCAGCGCGAGGGCAAGGCGGAGCGGCTGCGCGTCGTCGCGAGCCAGGTCGACCGCCTGGAGCGCGACATCGATACGCTGAACGAGCGGCTCTCGCCGCTGACGTCGTTCGTGCTGCCCGGAGGGACTGCGGCGGCGGCGCATCTGCATGTGGCGCGTACCATTTGCCGCAGGGCGGAACGGATCATGACGGAACTCGCCGGCAAGCCTGACGAGCCGGTCAGCGAGGCCGCTATTCGTTATATGAACCGGTTGTCGGATTTCCTGTTCGTGGCCAGCCGGGCGGCAAACCGGAACGGCGCCGGCGACGTGTTGTGGGTGCCGGGCCAAAACCGTTAACCCGCAAAACCGTTAACGCGGGGGCGTGCGGGCCTGCGTTTTTTCCCCCTCGCGCGTTGACCGGGGGGTACGGGGGCTTTAGGTTCCGCGCCCGAAAGGTCAACCCCGGACAATTTAGAGCGAAAGAGGATCGATGAAGGTTCTGGTGCCGGTCAAGCGGGTGGTCGATTACAACGTCAAGGTCCGCGTCAAGAGCGACGGATCGGGCGTTGAGCTCGCCAACGTCAAGATGTCGATGAATCCGTTCGACGAGATCGCCGTCGAGGAAGCGCTGCGGCTGAAGGAAGCCGGCAAGGCGACCGAGGTGGTGGTGGTCTCGATCGGGCCCGCGCAGGCGTCCGAGACGATCCGCACCGCGCTCGCGATGGGCGCCGACCGCGGCATCCTGGTCAAGGCCGAGGGCAACGTGGAACCGCTGGCGGTCGCGAAGATCCTCAAAGCCGTGGCGCAGGACGAGCAGCCGGGTCTGATCATCCTCGGCAAGCAGGCGATCGACGACGATTCCAACCAGACCGGCCAGATGCTGGCCGCGCTGCTGGGCTGGGCGCAGGCGACCTTCGCCTCCAAGCTCGAGGTCGAGGGCTCCGATTTCAAGGTCACCCGCGAGGTCGACGGCGGCCTGCAGACCGTGAAGCTCAAGGGGCCGGCGATCGTCACCACCGACCTTCGCCTCAACGAGCCGCGCTACGCGTCGCTGCCGAACATCATGAAGGCGAAGAAGAAGCCGATCGCCGAGAAGACGGCGGCCGACACCGGTGTCGATCTCACGCCGCGGCTCGAAGTGCTCAAGACCACCGAGCCGGCGGGCCGCAAGGCCGGCGTCAAGGTCAAGGACGTCGCCGAGCTCGTCAACAAACTCAAGACCGAGGCGGGGGTGCTCTGATGGCCACGCTGCTGATTGCCGAACACGACAATGCATCCATCAAGGACGCGACCAACAAGGCGCTGACGGCGGCGACAGCCCTCGGCGCCGATGTCGACGTGCTGGTCGCGGGCCAGGGCGCCAAGGCTGCGGCCGAAGCCGCCGCCAAGCTCGCCGGTGTCAAGAAGGTGCTGCTCGCCGATGATGCGGCCTACGCGCATGATCTCGCCGAGCCGCTCGCCGACCTCGTCGTCAAGCTCGCCGCGAACTACGACGCGATCGTCGCGCCCGCGACCTCGCGCTTCAAGAACGTGATGCCGCGCATCGCCGCTTTGCTCGACGTGATGCAGGTGTCGGAAATCATCAAGGTCGTCGCGCCCGACACGTTCGAGCGGCCGATCTATGCCGGCAACGCGATCCAGACCGTGAAGTCGAAGGACGCCAAGAAGGTCATCACCGTGCGCACCTCGACCTTCGCCGCCGCAGGCGAGGGCGGCAGCGCGTCGGTCGAGACCGTGGCGGCCGCCGGCGATCCGGCGCTGTCGACCTTCGTCGGCGAGGAGGTCGCCAAGAGCGATCGTCCCGAGCTGACCTCGGCCAAGATCATCGTCTCCGGCGGCCGCGCGATGCAGAGCCGCGAGAACTTCGCCAAGTACATCGAGCCGCTCGCCGACAAGCTCGGCGCCGGCGTCGGCGCCTCGCGCGCCGCGGTCGATGCCGGCTATGCGCCGAACGACTGGCAGGTCGGCCAGACCGGCAAGGTGGTCGCGCCGGAACTGTATGTCGCGGTCGGCATTTCAGGCGCCATTCAGCATCTGGCCGGCATGAAGGACTCCAAGGTGATCGTCGCGATCAACAAGGACGAGGACGCGCCGATCTTCCAGGTGGCCGATTACGGTTTGGTGGCCGATCTCTACCAGGCGGTTCCGGAGCTGACCGAGGCGCTCGGCAAGCTCGGCAAATAACGCTGCTGGCACCGGCCGCGTGGGACCGCGGCGGCCGGTGTTCTCACTTCCAAGGGCATGGGCGGGCGCAGCAGGCGTGCCGTTCGGGTGGATGACAACATGGCTCAGATCAACAAGCTCGGAGTGATCGGCGCAGGACAGATGGGCAACGGCATCGCGCACGTTGCCGCGCTGGCCGGCCTCGACGTGGTGCTCAACGACGTCACTGCCGACCGGTTGAAATCGGGCATGGCGACCATCAACGGCAATCTGACCCGCCAGGTCGCGAAGAAGGTGATCTCCGAGGACGCCCGCAACCAGGCGCTCGGCCATATCTCGATCAGCGAAACCCTCGATGGCCTCGCCGATTGCGATCTCGTCATCGAGACCGCGATCGAGAAGGAGGACGTCAAGCGCAAGATCTTCCACGATCTCTGCGCGGTGCTGAAGCCGGAGGCGATCATCGCCTCCAACACCTCGTCGATCTCGATCACCCGGCTCGCCGCCTGCACCGATCGCCCCGAGCGCTTCATCGGCATTCATTTCATGAACCCGGTTCCGCTGATGGAGCTGGTCGAGCTGATCCGCGGCATCGCCACCGACGACGCCACCTTCGAGGCGGCCAAGGAGTTCGTCGGCCGGCTCGGCAAGCAGGTCGCCGTTTCCGAGGACTTCCCGGCCTTCATCGTCAACCGCGTGCTGCTGCCGATGATCAACGAGGCGATCTACACGCTCTACGAGGGCGTGGGTAATGTCGAGGCGATCGATGCGGCGATGAAGCTCGGCGCGCATCACCCGATGGGGCCGCTCGAGCTGGCCGATTTCATCGGTCTGGATACCTGTCTGTCCATCATGCAGGTGCTGCACGAGGGGCTGGCGGATTCCAAATACCGGCCGTGCCCGCTGCTGGTGAAATATGTCGAGGCCGGCTGGCTCGGTCGCAAGACGCAGCGCGGCTTCTACGACTATCGTGGCCCCAAGCCGGTGCCGACCCGCTGATTTTACCGCCGCCGGGCTCGACCGATACGCTTCGTTAAGGCTCCTCGGTTAGCGTGCCGCTAGCGAGGTAAGCGCGTATGGACATGAGCTTGGTGGCTGCGGTCATGGCGCAGCAGGCGAGTGCGACACAGCAGCAGGTCGCCACGTCGGTGCTGAAGCAGAACCTGAACGCCCAGAAGGATGCGGTGCTGACGCTGCTCGGCGGCGCGCAGCAGACATTGTCGCTCGCCAATGCCGGCCCCGGCGTCGGCGGCAACCTCAACATCGCCGCCTGAGTTCTCCCGATTAGATTCCCGCGGCGGCCTTCGATGTCGCCGCCTGGATCAGCTTGACCGCGTCGGCGCTGTCCCACTCGGCGGGACCCGCGATGGTCGCGATCTCGCAGCCATTGCCGTCGACCAGCACCGAGGTCGGCATCCCCAGCGCGCGGCCGACCGCCTTCAGATCCTGGAACACCTTGGCCTTCGGGTCACTGAAATAGGTGAGCTGCGTCAGCTTGGCGTCGGCGAGGAACGTCTTCGGCTTCTCCGGGTCGCGGGTGTCGATGTTGACCGCGACCACCTGGAAGGCGTCGCTGCCGAGCTTGGCCTGCAGCCCGTCCAGCGCCGGCATCTCCTTGCGGCAGGGCACGCACCAGGTCGCCCACAGGTTCAATAGCACCGTCTTGCCGCGGAAATCCGACAGCTTCTTCGCTGCCCCCGTGCCGTCCTCGAAGGCGAGATCCGGCAGCCGCAGCGGCACTGTTGCCGCCGTCAGCGCCGCCACCTCGCCCTTGATCAGCGGTGCGATCCGCTTGGCGGTGTCGACCGCCGCCTGACAGGCCTGGTCGCCCGCCGGCCGTCCCTTCAGCAATCCGCCAAGGGTCACCGCCGCGATGCCGGCCACGGCGACCACCGCCACGGCACCGGCCGCGAGCAGCGTCCGCCGCGAGGATGCGGGGCGGGCAGGGGACGGGTCAGGCTTATCGTTTGTCATCTCGGGTCGGTTGCGGCTATCAGAGGCGCGAATTTCGGGATACCGGACGGTGTGTCCCATCCAGCGGCGGTCAGCAAGGTCTTGGAAGCGGTTCAGGCATGAGCAACACGATGTGGGGCGGACGGTTCTCGGAGCGTCCCGACGAGATCATGGAGGACATCAACGTCTCGATCGACGTCGATCGCCACCTTTACGCGCAGGATATCGCCGCTTCCAAGGCGCACGCCGCCATGCTCGCCGCCCAGGGCATCATCACCGCGGGTGATGCGAAAAATATGGCTAAGGGTCTAGACACGATTTTGTCAGAGATCACCAAGGGTTCGTTCGAGTTCAAGCGGGCCCTGGAAGACATCCATATGAATGTCGAGAGCCGGCTCTCCGAGCTGATCGGCCCCGCCGCCGGCCGCCTGCACACCGCGCGCTCGCGCAACGACCAGGTCGCGACCGACTTCCGCCTGTTCGTCCGCGACACCATCGACGACATCGACGCGGCGCTCGCCGCCTACCAGCACGCGCTCGCCACCCGCGCGCTCGAATACGCCGGCACGGTCATGCCCGGCTTCACCCATCTGCAGACCGCCCAGCCCGTCACCTTCGGCCACCATCTGCTCGCCTATGTCGAGATGGCCGGGCGCGACCGCGGCCGCTTCATCGATGCCCGCAAGCGGCTCAATGAATCGCCGCTGGGCGCCGCCGCGCTCGCCGGCACCTCGTTCCCGATCGACCGCCACGCCACCGCCGAGGCACTCGGCTTCGAGCGCCCGATGGCCAATTCGCTGGACGCCGTGTCCGACCGCGATTTCGTGCTGGAGACGTTGTCCGCCGCCTCGATCTGCGCCGTGCACCTGTCGCGCTTCGCCGAGGAGATCGTGATCTGGACCTCGCCGCTGGTCGGCCTGATCAAGCTGTCGGACAAGTTCACCACCGGCTCCTCGATCATGCCGCAGAAGCGCAACCCGGACGCCGCCGAGCTGGTGCGCGCCAAGACCGGCCGCGTCATCGGCGCGCTGAACGGGCTCTTGATCGTCATGAAGGGCCTGCCGCTCGCCTATCAGAAGGACATGCAGGAGGATAAGCAGGGCGCGATGGAGGCGTTCGCGGCGCTGTCGCTCGCCATCCGCGCCATGACCGGCATGGCGCTCGACCTCGTGCCGGACGAGGCCCGCATGAAGGCCGCAGCCGGCGAGGGCTACGCCACCGCGACCGACCTCGCCGACTGGCTGGTGCGCACCCTCAAGATGCCGTTCCGCGAGGCCCACCACGTCACGGGCCGGATCGTGGCCTTGGCCGCCAAGCAGGGCGTCGCCCTGCACGAGCTGCCGCTGAAGGCGATGCAGGAGGTCGAGCCGAAGATATCAGCCGAGGTGCTCGGCGTGCTCTCGGTCGAGTCCTCGGTGAAGAGCCGCACCAGCTACGGCGGCACCGCGCCGAAGAACGTGGCCGCGCAGGCCAAAGCCTGGCTGAAGCGGCTGGAAAAACAGCGAAAGTAGGGCTCCCGTTCGAAATTTGATCGGCCCGGCGTGGCACTCCCGCACTCGTCAGGCCGGTGCATTCTCTGTATGGTGCCGCCCGCATGGGGATTTCACACGTGAATCGCGCTCGCCGTCCAACCTCCGCCGCCCGGGTCCTGCTCGTCCTGGGCGCTTCAGCCCTTCTGCTGGCCGCCTGCGGCCGCAAGGGTCCGTTGGACCTGCCGGCCAACTCCCCGCCGGCGCCGCAGATGTCGGCCGCTCCCGCCGACACCGCGACGGATGCCGCCAACAAGCCCGGCCTGTTCAACTCCGGCTACGGCGCCGACGCCGCCCCCGCCGCCACCCGCGGCCAGAAGAAACCCTTCATCCTCGACCCGCTGCTCGACAGCAAATAGAGCTCGAACTCCCTCTCGATCAGCGGTCGGTGCCACCCTCCCCTGGAGGGGGAGGGTCCCCTCACGTTGAGCGCAGCGAAACGCGAGGCGGGGTGGGGTGATCTCTCCACGCGCACCGTCCTCGCGGCTTCACCCCACCCCGCTCGCCCGCTTCGCGTGCGATCGACCCTCCCCCTCCAGGGGAGGGTGGCAGCGCGGGTTTGACAATCCACCCCATTTCCCGGCAATTCGCCGCCACAATCAACCTTCTCGCAGCCCGTGCGCGGACCAGACCTATGAATCATTTCGACTACCGCGACGGCGTGCTGCACGCCGAGGCCGTCAATCTCGCCGAGCTCGCCGCCACCGTCGGCACCCCGTTCTACTGCTACTCCACCGCCACGCTGGAGCGGCACTACCGCGTGTTCGCGGACGCCTTCGCCGGCCAGGACGTGCTGATCTGCTACGCGATGAAGGCCAACTCCAACCAGTCGGTGCTGCGGACGCTCGCCAAGCTCGGCGCCGGCGCCGACGTCGTCTCCGGCGGCGAATTGAAGCGCGCGCTGGCGGCTGGCATCCCCTCGCGCAAGATCGTGTTCTCCGGCGTCGGCAAGACCGAGGCCGAGCTGCGCGCCGCGCTCGCAGCCGACATCCACTGCCTCAACATCGAATCCGAGCCCGAGCTCGATCTGCTGGCGCGGCTCGCGGTCGAGACCGGCCACACCGCCCGCATCTCCGTGCGCGTCAACCCCGATGTCGACGCCGGCACGCACGCCAAGATCTCGACCGGCAAGTCGGAGAACAAGTTCGGCATTCCGCTGGAGCACGCCCGCCGCGTCTACGCCCGCGCGGCGAAGATGCCGGGCATCAAGGTCACCGGCGTCGACGTCCATATCGGCAGCCAGATCACCGATCTCGGTCCGATGGAGACCGCCTTCCGCATCCTCACCGAGTTCGTGCAGACCCTGCGCGCCGACGGCCACGACATCTCCCATGTCGATTTCGGCGGCGGCCTCGGCATCCCCTATCACATGGACCGTGCGGTGCCGCCGGAGCCCGCCGCCTACGCCGCGATGGTCAAGCGCGTCTCGCACAATCTCGGCTGCACCCTGATGTTCGAGCCGGGCCGCATGATCGTCGGCAATGCCGGCATCCTCGTCGCCAAGGTGATCTACGTGAAGCACGGCGAGGCCAAGAACTTCGTCATCATCGACGCCGCGATGAACGACCTGATCCGCCCAACGCTCTATGAGGCCCATCACGACATCCTGCCGGTGGTCCAGCCGGCGCCGGGTGCGCCGTCGTTCGTCGCCGACGTCGTCGGCCCGGTCTGCGAAAGCGGCGACTACCTCGCGCTCGACCGCACGCTGCCCGAGCCTGCGCCCGGCGACCTCCTCGCCATCATGACATCAGGCGCCTACGGCGCCGTCCAGGCCTGCACCTACAACACCCGCGCTTTGGTGCCCGAGGTGCTGGTCAAGGGCGACCAGTCCGCGGTGATCCGCCCGCGCATCGAGGTCGAGCAGCTGATCGCGATGGACACGCCGGCGCCGTGGCTGTGAGGCGGCGCTGCCGCGCAAGCCGCTCGCGCTGTTGCGCCCATCTGTCCCCACATCGTCATGCCCGGGCTTGTCCCGGGCATCCACGTCGTTCGGCATGCTGGCTGCGCTCCGGGTAAGGCGGCCAGTCGACCGCAGGCGGTGCCGAGTTCGTCTGCCGTGAGCTTTGTGAAGCGTGTGGCTGACGGATGTCCGCGGCCCGCCAGACAGCAGGGCCATAGCAGACATTTGGCGTCAAAATGTTAGGATATGGTTCCTGCGCGACGAGGTCACCGGAGCAGATGTGCCCAAGTATTTTCCGATAGATGCGGGCGTGGCCTTTGCTTGTGATGAGAGCGACCTGATCGCAATCAACTGGCGTCCGGGCAGTCTTTCGGCAGACTTCATTCTTCCCGGCATCTCGGGCCATGTTGTCCGCGTTCGCTTCAACGACGCCACCATCGTTCGTCTTGTGGACGAATTTCCGCTCAGTACCGAGCAGGATACTGAGACGGAAGGTCTGGTCTCGCGTCATTTCGCCTATCGGGTGGAGGGGGCCGTGTTTGCGGCGACGCAATCCGAGGCTTGGAAAGTGAATTTCCATCCCGCTCGTCACTACCGTTTCATCACCGGATGGGGATGCATGGACGTGCTCTCCAAAGCCGCGCCCAGCTTTGAAATCGTTGCTATCGACAATTGATGAACATGTAGACCCTCGCGGGCATCGTCCGCGAAAGCAGACGATCCAGTACGCTGTGACGTCTCGGTTCAATATCTTCCGCCGCGGAGTACTGGATGCTTCGCCTGCTGGCCGACAAGCTGATTTCGCCCGACAACATCGTGATCGACGCCAAGACCGGCATCTCCGGCGCCGGCCGCGGCGGCGGCACAGGCTTCGGCTACGCCGAGAGCAACGAGAACCTGATCCCCTACGGCCTGCTCAAACACGTCCACATGCCCGAGATCATCAGCACGATCGCGCGGATCGGCGGCGGCAGCGCCGCCGGCCTCGTGTTCACGCCGCATCTGGTGCCGATGACCCGCGGCATCCTCGCCACCATTTACGCCCGCGGCCGCGCCACCACCGCGCAGTGCCTCGACGCCGCCCGCCGCTTCTACGCCGACAGCGCCTTCGTCCGCGTCACCGACAAGCCGCCGCAGACCAAATGGGCCACCGGCTCCAACCTCGCCTTCGTCAGCTACGCCGCCGACCCCGAGCGCAACCTGGTGATCGCGCTCGGCGTCGTCGACAATCTCGGCAAGGGCGCAGCCGGGCAGGCAGTGCAGAATGCGAACCTGATGTGCGGGCTGCCGGAGACCGCGGGGCTGGAGGGGGCGCCGGTCTGGCCGTGAGGTCGGCCGCGATTGTCACAGCAGCGGGAGACGGCACGGGTGATCAAATGGCGTCTCTCCTCAGCGTTTGATCCGGTGCACCGTCACCGTGGTCCCCACTCAGAAGCCCGTCGAGAGCGCGACCTCGCGCCATCGGGCGATGATGGCGGCGTCGGAGGCGTGCTTCGCCTCGATCGCCGCGACGGTGTCGGCCCCCAGTGGTAACCGCACCGGCGGATCGGGCTCGCCGGCGAAGTCGACGAGCACCCGCGCGAGCTTGTCGGGATCGCCGGGCTGGGCGCCGTTGACGGTGCCGGCGTTCGCGCGGACCCGACCTGCCGTCGCGCTGTAATCGGGGATCACGATGCGGCTGACCTTCAGCGACGAGGCGTCCATGAAGTCGGTCCGGAAGTAGCCCGGCTCGATCGCCGTCACATGGATGCCGAGCGGATTGAGCTCGGCGCGCATCGCCTCCGACAACGCCTCGACGGCGAACTTGGTCGCGCCATAGACGCCGAAGCCGGCCGAGCCGCGATAGCCGCCGATCGACGAGATGTTGAGGATGCGGCCGGACCGCGCCTTGCGCATGTGGGGCAGAATGGCGCGGGTGACGGCCAGGAGCCCGAACACGTTGGTGCGGAAGACGGCCTCGATCTCCTCTCGGCTGGCTTCCTCGACCGCGCCCATCAGGCCGAAGCCGGCGTTGTTGAGGAGCACGTCGATCCTGCCGAAGCGGTCGATCGCCGCCTGCGCCGCCGCGACCGCCTCGCTCTCCCTGGTCACGTCGAGCGCGAGGGCCAGGAGGTCGGGATGCGCCCCGATGCGATCGACGATCGCCTTCGGATTGCGGGCGGTCGCCACGACGGCGTCGCCTCTGTCCAGCGCCCGCTGCGCGACCAGCGCGCCGAAGCCGCGCGAGGCCCCTGTGATGAACCAGACTCTCATCGGACTATTCCTCGATATTGCCGTTGCGTGTGAGGCTCGTGGGTCGCGCCGGCTCATGCCGCCGCGATGTCGATGGCGATCTTGCCGGTGCCGCCCGTCTTGAGCGCGTCATAGGCCGCACCGACGTCCTCGAGGGCGAACCGGCGCGAGTCGAGCAGCGGCGTGAGCTTGCCGGATTCCACCAGCTGTGCGGCCTGGGCGAGGATCTCGCCGTGATGCCGCCGTCCCTTGCCGTCGAGCAGCGGCAGCAGCGTGAAGACGCCGGAATAGGTGCCGCCCTTGAACGACAGCGGCGCCAGCGGATGGGTGCCCCAGCCCAGCGACGAGGTGACATGGCCGAACCGCGCGACCGCGGCGAAGGCGGTGTCGAGCGCGCCGACCGTGTCGTAGACGATGTCGAAGCCGCGGCCCGCCGTGATGCGCTCGACGGCGTCGGCGATCGGTTCGTTGCGGTCGATGAAAACAGCGCCCAGGCGCTCGATCACCGGCCGGCTCTCTGGACTCCCCGTTGCGAAAACCGTTGCGCCGAAGGCGAGGCCGAGCTGGACGACGATGTGACCGACACCGCCGGCGCCGCCCAGGACGAGCAGCGTCTGTCCCGGCCGGATGCCGACGCGATCGACCAGACCTTCCCAGGCCGTGATCGTCACCAGCGGCAGGACGGCCGCCTCGCGCATGCTGAGGTTCGCCGGCTTGGCCGCGAGCAGATCCGCGTCGGCGCTGACATATTCGGCCAGCGTTCCCGGGTGGCCGCCGACCCCGCCGACCATGCCGTAGACCTCGTCGCCCGGACGAAACCGGGTGACGCCTTCGCCTGTGGCCTCGACCGTGCCGGCCATGTCCAGGCCGAGGATGGCCGGAGCCGGTTGCCTGGCATGCGCGGCCTGGCCGGCATGGATCTTGGTATCGAGCGGGTTGGTGCCGGCCGCGGCGATGCGGACGAGGACCTCGCCGGGTCCCGGCGCGGGGCGGCTGATCGGGGTGACGCGCAGCGGCGCGCCGGTTTCGTGGAGAATGGCAGCCTTCATCGAGATGGTCATGGCGACCTCCTGTTGTGATGGAGGCATCATCGGCCGTCGTGCCATGAATGGACATCATCGAGTTCGTATGTAATCCATTCAGTTTTGAATGGGCGTCTCGTGTCCGTCGCCCCCGTCGTCGAAAGGCCTCGCATGGAGTGGAGCGACCTGCGGATCTTCCTCGCCATCGCGCGCGAGGGCACGCTCGGCGCGGCCGCGCGCCGGCTCGGCCTGTCTCAGCCGACCATGGGACGCCGCCTGGCGGCGCTCGAAGCGGCCGTGAGCCAGACGCTGTTTCAGCGCACGGCCGAAGGCTTCGTGCTGACCCACGAGGGCACGGCGGTGTTGGCCCACGCCGAGCGGATGGAGGAGGAGGCGCTCGCGTTCGAGCGGCGCCTGGCGGGCGCGCAGGCGCAGCTCGACGGTTTTCTCAGGATCTCGTCGTCGGATTGGTTCGGCCGCCTGATGCTGACGCCGGTTCTGGCCGAATTCGGCCGGCTGCACCCGCGCGTCTGTGTCGAGCTCTTGACCGACGCGCGGCTCTACAGTCTTCCCCGCCGCGAGGCCGATCTCGTGTTTCGCATCCGCGCGTTCGACGAGCCGGAGGTGATCTCGCGCCGGCTCCTGCACATCCCCTATGCCGTGTACGGCCCCCTCGACGGCCCGCAGGCCGTCGAGGGCGATGGCCGGGGGATCAGGGTCGTCACCATGGACACGGCCTTCGCCGACATGCCCGATGCGCGCTGGCTGGCGAAGCGACTGCCGAAGGCCGAGGTCGCGATGCGCAGCAACAACCGCGACGTTCAGGCCATGCTATCAGCGCAAGGCGCGGGGCTCGCCGTGCTGCCCCGGCCGCTCGGCGACGCGACGCCGGGCCTGCGGCCCGTCGACATCGGCGAGCAGCCGCCGGGGCGGGACACCTATGTCGGCTATCACCGCGATCTGCGCCGGCTCGCCCGGCTGCGGGCGCTGCTCGACCTCGTCATCTCGCAACTGGCGTCCGCGTGAGATGCGTTTGATACTGCGTCGCTCTCGATCTCGTCGGCGCTCCGGATCTCGTCCCCCGCGTGCCTCGAGTTTTGTGCAGTGTCACCGTAATCCAGCAGCGTGCTTGTGCGGTTCGCGAGCACGTCACTCGTAGCGCGGCTGGGCTGGATATGAATTTCCTGCCGTCGCGCTGAAATGAGGACTATGCATTGCTAACAAACTAGAAAAATCGTTTGGACAAGTCGTACAAAAAGCTGGCGACGACTGAGGCCGCCACCCCAAGGAAAAATGACAAGACGCGCTCAGTCCAAATACTGACTTGCGTAGGAACTCTAAGTACCTTGCGAACAGCGTCCGTGTCGAGCGCGGCCATATCTTTTAGCGTTTTCAGCTCGCCGCTTAGATTGGCTTTATCGATCTCTGCACGCTCGACTTGCTGCGTCAAAAATGCGAGTTCGTGCTTATGCTCTTCTGCGCGCTCCTTGAGTTCGTCCATTGCGGCAAGCGCTTCTGAGAGACTCTGACGAGCTGTGTCGATTTTGGCTATGCGCGCATCCAACGTGTCCGTGCCGTCGTCTACTGAAATGCTCACACCGAGGCGCGTGGATCGTACTTTGATCGTGGCTAGACCGAGGGTGCGCAATATCTGGTTTAGTGCCTCAATATTCGAGTCGGCGATGACGCGAGCGATGTTTGCGGCAACCCTACTCGCGAATTTTATCATTTCAATGAGCGCTTCAGAACCTTGCTTGCTCACCTGGCCTCTCATAATTCCGAAAGTTCGACAGTAAACTGAATCCACTTCGGCGGTTGTGCAGGAAGAGCAACGATAACCACAGTGCTGTTGTCGTCTTGCCCCAGACGATATCGATGCCTCGGAGCATTACCCGCAGCGGGTGGGACATCACTCGGCCGATTCTTCAGGCCAACTCGCGACTATTTTGTCGAGTAGCGCTCCGTACACCCCGCCAGTTCCGTGGCACGTCAAGATGTGTCCCCCGTCGTCCTCCTTCGTTTGATAGTAAGGCACGCCCCATAGCCGAACGGCCGCGATGTTTGGCTTCTCGCCGTCGATCTTAAGGTAGATTCGCCAAATCGCGCCCCCGCTGGTTCCCCCGTAGTCGCCCGGAAGCTGGAAATCGGGATAGTCCGTGGGGACGAAATCGAACAGCTCATAGCCGCCTACGGTACAGGAGCTCGAGATCGTACCGTTCGAGAACAGCGCTTCGAAACCCTTCCTGCGCTCGCGAGGCCGCTCGGCCGGCAAATCCCTCGTGCGCTCGTCGATCATACCGATGACAGCATCTATGTACTCCAGCGATGGCTCAGCTTCAGAGGCGTCGGAGCGATGTTTGAGAAGATTGTAGAATGAGCCGATTGCCTCGAACCAACCGACAGTATCGGGTGCCAGCCGCAGGAATCCCAGATCGGGACCATCAAGACCGAAGGCGTCGCTGCGCAGCACGATCTTAGTGGCATTCGCCATATCGATGGTGCGCTTGCGATAATGAACGGTTTGACCGCTGTACTCTACTATTCCCACCGCACCCTCATCGGGAAGATTGGCTAGAACGTGCGCGGCCGTCAGGATTCCTCGAACCCTGCCGACGGAGACAAGCGTTCCGGACCCAGCGCCGACCGCGTCCTCGACGCGGTCGCGGATCTCAAGTTTGGCAAAACCGATCGTATAGGCTGCTATCGCATCGCTGATGGCCGTAGTTGGGATGGTCACGATGAGTGCCATGAAGGCTGCTCCCGTCTCACATATAGAACCGATACCTCGGATCGGGGATCGTACCGTCCGGAACGTATTTCAGTATGTCGCCGACCTGGCGCGCCGCCTTGAGCGTGATAGGTAGGGCCCCGTCGAACTGCGTTCCGTTCCAGTTCATCTTCGTCAGCGCCAGCGTCTCCTTGAGCAAGAGATTCCAGTCAGGCGTGTCGCGGCGCTGCGCATTCAGCACCAGCGGATTCGGGACATATAAGCCGGGATAGGTTCGGAAGAAGTCGACGCTTCCGCGGGTATAGAGGATGGTATGCTCGTCGTCGAGACGCATGGCGGTCCCGCGCAGCGGCGGGTAGACGCCGTTACGAAAGAGGCGGACCGGAGACCGCCGCGGCATCCATATAAAGTCCGCAATCTCGATTTCGGACAACTCGATGGCTCTCTGGAAACCCTCACGTTCTTCGGGATGGAAGCGCGAAGTCTTGTGAATGACGAGGCGCGCTGGATAATTACCGTGCTCCTTCTTATAGCTCTGCAGCGCTGTGCGAGTTAGGCTGAAGGCGTCCGTCGCGGAAAGGTAGGGTTGCCGATCAGCCTTGTCTCTGAGGCCCGGTCCCCCCTTAAGGATCAGTCCTTCACCGCGCTCATCAAATAGTTGTGCCGAACTGGTCTGCAGCGAGGTGCCATCAAGTCCTTCGAAGAAGCTGACGCCCATGAATGTGGCCGAGTATTCTCGTTGGTCGCGGACCATGCGCCACGGCGTGCCTCCTGCCTTGTAGTACAGCGCACAAAAGAAGTTCCAAGCGCGCGTCGCCTCGTCCTGAACTTTCCGAGTAGAAAATTCAGCGAGCTTGCGTTTCACGACGGCATCATTGTCGTAAGTTGTCGGCCACACGATTTGGATAGGGATTCGCAGTGCGAGCGTTGCGGCTTTCAGCGCTCCGCGGAAGTTATCGATCTCCCGGTCAATCACCGGCGCGTCCTCAGGCTCGCTCTCGTCGGCAGCAACTTCCACCGGGTCGTCATCGGACGGCCGGCTCCTCATGTTGCTGACCCGCTCGATCATCTCCACAGGGAGCGCGCAGATGACAACCTGGGGCGGCTGGTCCTGCTCGGCGAGGCTTTTCACCTCGTTCGTGAAAGCCTCAACCGCAAGCAACACGGCCATGTCGTCGTTTTTCTCCGACACGATGCGCGTGATGAGCGACGGAGAGAGCGTCCGGACGTGTCGAGTACCGATTTCGAAGCTGCAGCGAAACGGTCCGAGGATCGTGCTGCCGGGGAATGCCGGGAAGAGGTTCGGTTGACGGCTTTTCTTTGCGGGAATGCCTCCCTCGCAACGGTGCAGCCAGTCACTAAGCTTTCCGACGGTTTGGGAGGAGCCAACGACGCCAAGGCGGATTTCCTTGGTGCGATCGGTCGAAAAATCGACGGGGCCGTAGTCCATAAGGCCAAAGCGCACGTCAATATGCCGGCCATTTGCGGCGAACTCAAGCAGGGGTTCGGCAAGATGGGAGAGATCAAAGGAGTTCAAGCTGTGCTTTCTCCATTCGCGTCTTCTCCTCATCGTCCTCGTTCTCCCGCCACAGATCGTCAGCAACACCGAATGGTAGCCCAAGTGCTGGGATTGTGGCGAAGGAGAGCTGGTCCTTGCGCAAGAGGTCTGGCTGACGGACCAAGAATGCGGTCCACATGCCGATGTGGCCGCGAACGCTCTGGTTGGTCTCAAGCCGTTTGATTCCGCTCATCCTGTCGGCAGAGTAGCGGAATTCGTTATATCCGTCGGAAGTGAAGTGGTAGGTCGGTTCGATCGCCATGTACCACTCGCCTGCGATGCGGACAAAGTTGGCGTGGAAAGCGTCGTGGCGGAAGTAGGACGGCTTGGTTTCTCCCTCGCGCCTGTAGGACTTCACTACCTTGCGCTGCGTTTTGTTTTCGAACGAACGATAGGACCAGGCTCTCGTTTCCTTTCCCTTGCCGATTTTCCAAAACAGGTAGCGGCGATCCCGCCAGAACGCCAAGGTATCGTGTACCATTTCGCCAAGTGCTCGATGCAGCAACTGCACGAACAGGCGCCGCGTCACCTCGCCGTCCGATTCGCACCACTGCAACGTATCGACAGTCCTTTCGCTGCCCTCCTCGATGACGTCGCGAAACGGCGGGACCGAGATGTCGCGGAAGCTGTAGATGTTCTTGCCGTGGAGAATCCAGTCGACCGGGGGGCTGCCATACCGCTCGACCAGCGCCTCTCGGACTTCAGAGTAGCTCGATGTGGTTTCCGCTACATGCGTCTTGGCCGGGAACGAGACCTTCAGCAAGTTGGTGTTGAGCGTCTCGGCAATGCGGGTCGAAGGGACGATCCGTCCCGGAGCGGAGAAGCTGGTGACCGTGGCGGCTAGTCCCGGGAGCGCTGCCTCGTCAAGAGCGTCTTTGGACTTGTCGAAGACGACCTTGCGAGTCCGCCGGTGGTCGGCGTCTGCGAACCATGTGTGGAGCGCCTTCCAGTATATTTGCTCGTCGTTTAGCCTAGCGACAAATAGCACGACCGGCACGTTTGAGTTCATCCAATAGTCGAGATCTGCCTGCCTAGCGAGGTAGCTGAAGCTCTCGTCGGTCTCTTCGGTCAGCCGCCCTTCCTTCTGAGTCTTTAGCTGTGCGGTTATCCACTGGGCACGGACCTCGCCGGTCTGGGGGTCCCTCAATTCGAGGAACCCGTCGATGCCCGCATCTAACGGGCCGTTAGGATGGAAACTTAGGCCAACCGAAAGAAGCCGTGCGCCCAAAAGATGGACGCCCTGCTGACCAATCCTCTGTGGTTCCGAAATCTTCTTCACTTCGCCGATTCGCCTTCTCCGATCTCGTAGCCGGCCTGCAACGGGAGGGTGAGTCCATGCTAAAAACTCGCCTTCCACAAGGAATTCTTTCGGTGGAAGGCTTCTCTACCGCACACGCGGGGCACCGTCGGTTACCGCCCGCTTAGGCTGTTCGGTAGCTAAGAAAGATTCGCCTTGCGCTTTATCCGAAATCATGCTCTACTCCGCGCATCCCGTCCCGCTGAGGGGGCGCTTCGCGGTCGTCACGGACGTCGGGTGCGGGATGCGGTGGGCGCATTGGGACGCAGCGTGGGCTTGCTCGCGCGGACGAACGATCCCGGTGCGACGATGAAGTCGCGTGGTTCTGGCATCCCGGTGCTGATGCCAAGTTGGCGGTGACGAATCGCTGGCGACGGGGGCAAGACAGCCGTTCCCCGGGAAGATCGCGTATAATTCGTAACACCATCGCGCAGGGAAGGCCGGGTGATCTCGGCTGAGCCTGTGGTTCTGCCGCGTGCTTTTTGTTGCACGCGGACCATGGGCGCCGGCCGGCGCCCGGTCTTCCCTGCGCCCTCTGTTTGATGAGGGTGAGATGTCAGGCATCACTCGGGCGCCGCCTGCGTCGCGAGAAGGACGGTGCTCGTCTCGCCGATGATTTCTCCGCGGAGTGTTTGATCACGTGCATCGTGACGTTCGCCACGACGTCATTGCGAGGAGCGCAGCGACGAAGCAATCCAGAGTCCCACCCGGAGCCCTGGATTGCTTCCGCCTTCGCCCGAAGGGCTTCGGCGGACACGTCGCTGCGCTCGCAATGACGGAGTTTGGGGTGTGCGGCGTGGATCTCTCCGTTGTCACCGGGTGCCCTGCTGTCATCGGAGAGCCCCGTAGCTTTCCGGGAACCCGGCCGGTCACACTCCCGTGTGAACCGCGGCTGGCGGCGGGAAAGCCCGCGCAGAGCGGGTGCCTCACGGCTGCCTTTGTGCTAGGGTGAACATCCGGGCAACTTGGAGAGATTGTTGAGCGGCATCACCCCCGAGCCGGCCGGGCCGGCAAGCAGCACGCCCGATGGCCTGACGCATGATGGCTTGGCGCGGCTCAAGCTGGCGCAGGCGCTGAAGCGGGCGCGTCTCGCCATCGCCTGGGAGCGCGGCTGGCCGCATCTCGCCCGGCTGCTCACGGTGGTCGGTCTGTTCCTGATTGTCTCCTGGGCCGGCCTCTGGCTCGGCCTGCCGTTCGCGGTCCGCATGATCGGCGTCGGGCTGTTTCTGCTGCTCCTGCTCGGCGCCGCCGTGCCGATGCTGAGATATCGCTGGCCGACCCGCGACGAGGGCCTGGCGCGGCTCGATCGCGGCTCGGGCATCGCCCATCGCCCCGCCACCGCTCTCACCGACACGCTGACCACCAAGGATCCGATCGCGCACGCGCTGTGGCAGGCGCAGCGCGAGCGCACCTTGGCCTCGATCAAGCGCATCCGCGCCGGGACGCCGCGGCCGCGGCTGTCGCTGCACGACCCCTGGGCGGTGCGCGCGCTGGTCATCGTGCTCCTGGTCGCGACCTCTATCGCGGCCGGCGACGAGCGGGCACTGCGCGTGGCCTCGGCGTTCGACTGGAACGGCGTGCTGACGCCGGTCACGGTCCGGGTCGATGCCTGGGTCAAGCCGCCGCTCTACACGGCGAAGCCGCCGATCATCCTGTCCGCCGCCAACAAGGAAGGCGCGGTGCCGGCGAGCGGCCCGATCGTGGTGCCCCAGGGCTCGACGCTGATCGTGCGTTCCAGCGGCGGCAATCTCGACATCATCACGTCAGGCGGCATTGCCGAGGCGGCGCCCGGCGAGGTCGCGGCCGGCGAGGCCGCGCCGAAGGGCACCACCGAGAAGCACTACACGATCAAGACCGACGGCACCGTTCACGTCCGCGCGCCGTCGGGGCAGCCGCAATGGGTGTTCGCCGCGACGCCGGACAAGCCGCCGGTCATCAGCATGGCCAAGGACCCCGAGCGGCAGGCGCGCGGCTCGCTGAAGCTGTCCTACAAGCTCGAGGATGATTACGGCGTCACCGAAGCCCGCGCCAAGGTCGCCGCGCGGCCTGCCGAAAGCAAGGCTGCCGAAAGCAACGAGAGCAAGACCGCCGACGCGCCCGCCGCACGGCCGCTGTTCCAGCCGCCGGAGTTTCCGCTGGTGCTGCCGAACGCGCGCACCCGCAACGGTGTCGGCCAGACCGTCAAGGATCTGAGCGAAGACCCCTACGCCGGCGCCGACGTCACGCTCACGCTGACGGCCAAGGACGAGGCCGGCAACGAGGGCACCAGCGAGCCGTTCGAGACCAGGCTGCCGGAGCGGCTGTTCACCAAGCCGCTGGCGCGGGCGCTGATCGAGCAGCGGCGTCTGCTGGCGCTCGACGGCAACCGCAACGGCGACGTGTTCACCGCGCTCGATGCGCTGGCGATCGCGCCGGAACTGTTCACGCCGGAGCCCGGCCAGTATCTCGGCCTGCGCTCGGTGACGCGCCAGCTCGAGGCCGCGCGCACCGACGATGCGCTGCGCGAGGTGGTGGCGAGCCTGTGGGCGCTCGCGGTCACCATCGAGGACGGCAACATATCCGACGTCGACAAGGCGCTGCGCGCGGCCCAGGACGCGCTGAAGCAGGCGCTGGAGCGCGGCGCCAGCGACGAGGAGATCAAGAAGCTCGCCGAGGATCTGCGCAAGGCGATGGACAACTACATGCGCCAGCTCGCCGAGCAATTGCGCAACAACCCGCAGATGGCGCAGCGTCCGCTCGATCAGAACACCAAGGTGCTGCGCCAGCAGGACCTGCAGAACATGATCGACCGCATGGAGCGGCTGTCGCGGCAGGGCGACAAGGAGGGCGCGCGCGAGCTGCTCGAGCAGTTGCAGCAGATGCTGGAGAATTTGCAGATGGCGCAGCCCAACCAGGGCGGCGACAACGACATGGAGCAGGCGCTCAACGAGCTCGGCGACATGATCCGCAAGCAGCAGCAGCTCCGCGACAAGACCTTCAAGCAGGGCCAGGACTCGCGCCGCAACCGCAACAAGCAGCAGGGCGACCAGGACCAGGGCATGGGCGACCTGCAGCAGGACCAGCAGGCGCTGCGCGACCGCCTGAAGCAGTTGCAGGACCAGCTCGCCAAGCGTGGCATGGGCCAGCAGGGCGAAAAGGGACAGAAGGGTCAGAAAGGCCAGAAGGGGCAGCCCGGCCAGCAAGGCGAGCAGGGGGATCAAGGCGACCAGGGCGATTCCGGCGACGGGCTCGACGACGCCGACAGCGCGATGGGCGATGCCGGCAGTCAGCTCGGCGACAACAATGCCGACGGCGCCGTGGAATCGCAGGGCAAGGCGCTGGACGCGCTGCGCAAGGGCGCACAGAGCCTCGCCGAGGCGATGCAGCAGGGCGACGGCGACCAGCCCGGCGACGGCCCCGGCCAGCGCGCCGGCCGCCAGCAGGGCGCGCAGCAGACCGATCCGCTCGGACGTCCGATGCATCCGGGGCGCGACATCGACGATTTCTCGCAGAAGATTCCCGGCGAGATCGACGTGCAGCGCGTCCGCCGCATCCTCGAGGAGCTGCGCCGCCGGCTCGGCGATCAGTCGCGGCCGCAGCTCGAGCTCGACTACATCGAGCGGCTGCTGAAGGACTATTGAGGATGGATCGGCCACGGGAGATCATCCCCGTGGCTCATCGTTGTTTTGACCGGAGGCCGCGCAGTTCAGTAGCGCTTCTCGGACAGGATGCGCGCCGCGTGCTGCAGCCGGTCGACGGAGCGCTCGGTGTCGGTCAGCGCGCAGCAGCTGACCAGCGTGTCGATGATCGCGAGCTGCGCGACACGGCTGCTCATCGCCTCCGGGCGATAGCGCGTCTCGTTGGCGACGGTGTAGAGCAGCACCTCGCAATGCGCCGCCAGCGGCGACTTGCCGAGCCGGGTGATGCCGATGGTGCGCGCACCCGCGGCCTGCGCCAGCCGCGTCGCCAGCACGGTCTCGACCGTGCTGCCCGAATGCGACACCGTGACGGTCGCGACGTCGGGCCCGGTCATCCCGGCGCTGACCGCCTGGACATGCGAATCCACGATCGCATTGGCCGCCAGCCCGAGCTGCAGCAGCCGGTACGACAGGTCCTGCGCGATCGGCGCCGAACTCCCGATGCCGTAGATCTCGACCCGCCGCGCCTCGCGCAGCAGCTTCGCCGCCTGCGCCAGCGCGTCCATCGACAGCAGCCGCCGCGTCTCCTGCAGCGAGGCGGCATGCGCCGCGAAGATGTGGTCCGTCACCGTCGCCGGATCATCGCCGCGGTGCAGGTCCTCCTGGATCAGCCGGACCGGCTCGATCAGGTCCCGCGCCAGCATGATCTTGAGCTCCTGGAAGCCGCGTACTCCCACCCGCCGGCAGAACGACACGATCGTCCCCTCGCTCACGCCGCAGGCTTCCGCGACCTCGGTGATCGACATGTGGATGAACGGCTCCGGCCGGGCGATCACCAGCTCCGCGATCTGCCGCGCTTTTGGCGGCAGCTCGTTCTGCAGCTCCCGAATACGAAACAAGATGCCGTTCACGCCCGGCCCAGAACGAAAGGTCGATCCCGTCACGCTGTGCCCCGATACTGAGGAAATCTCATTCAGTTTCATTTCGTAAATAAAAATTTCACAGCGCTGTCAAGTCGCGCTGATACGCCAGGGACGTTCGCAGGAGCAGGTCGGGCTCGCCCCGCCAACCCTGAATACGTTCTTCAAGATTTCAAAAGGTCGTATCAGCATGACAACACGTCGCGATTTCTTGGCAGGCGCCACGGCGGCGGCTGCCTTCGCCAGCATCCGCCAGGCGCTGGCCATTCCGGCACGGCGCCGGACCGGCACCATTCAGGACGTCAAGCACATCGTCATCCTGATGCAGGAGAACCGCTCCTTCGATCACTACTTCGGCACGCTGCGCGGCGTCCGCGGCTTCGGCGACCGCTTCCCGATCCCGCTGGAGAGCGGCAAGCCGGTCTGGTTCCAGTCCGACGGCAGCCGCGAGATTCCGCCCTATCACCGCGACTCCACGACCTCGAACGCGCTGGTCGGCTACGGCACGCCGCACGCCTTCGGCGACAGCCAGGCGGCGTGGAATCAGGGCAAGATGGGCTATTGGGCGAAGTACAAGACGCCCTATGCGATGGGCTATTTCGGCCGCGACGACATTCCGTTCCAGTTCGCGCTCGCCGAGGCGTTCACGATCTGCGACGCCTACCACGCCTCGATCACCACCGGCACCGATCCCAACCGCATCGTGTTCTGGTCGGGCTCCAACTTCAATCCGGCGCTGCGCGCGCAGGGCATCAACTCCACCACCAACGATTCCGAGCCCAACAACCTGCGCTGCTGGCCGAACCCGCACAATTGGGTGGCTGGCCAGGCGCAACCGCAGGCGACCTACAAATATGTCGGCAGCGACTTCGCCTGGGACACGCTGCCCGATCTGCTGAACAAGGCCGGCGTCAGCTGGCACATCTATCAGGACATGAACGACAACTGGACCGGCGCGATGCACGGCTGCCTGGCGTTCTCCAGCTTCCGTCATGCGCAGCCGAACGATCCGAACTACGTGCACGGCCTGACCGGCGGCCCGGATTATCTCGACCGGCTGAAGGCCGACGTGATGGCCGGCACCTTGCCGCAGGTGTCGTGGATCCTGCCGACGCAGGCCAACTCCGAGCATCCCGGCGGCGGCAGCCCGACCCGCGCCGGCAATTTCACCGACCAGGTGCTGGAAGCCCTGACCGCCAATCCCGAGGTCTGGAGCCAGACCGTCTTCTTCCTGACCTTCGACGAGAATGACGGCTTCTTCGATCATCTGCCGGCGCCCGCAGTGCCGTCCTACGACATCAACGGCAAGCTGATGGGCAAGGCGACCTTGCCGCTCGACGGCGAGTATTTCTCCAATACCGTCGGCAACGTGCTGACTGCGACCGACACCATCAGCGGCAACATCCGTCCCTGGGGCCTCTCCGCGCGGGTGCCGATGTATGTCGTTTCACCTTGGAGCAAGGGCGGCTGGGTCAACTCGCAGGTGTTCGACCACACCTCGATCGGTCGCTTCCTCGAGAAGCGCTTTGCGATCAAGGTCGACGCCATCAGCCCCTGGCACCGCGCCGTCTCCGGCGATCTCACCTCGGCGTTCGATTTCGCCAGCCCGAACGATCCGCGCTTCCCGGAATTGCCCGATCAGAGCAACTGGCAGGCGTCGGACGCGCACCAGAAGACGTTGCCGGCGCCGGTTGCGCCCGCGACGCCGCAGCCGCTGTTCCAGGAGAGCGGCGCGCGCTATTCGCGTCCGCTGCCCTATATCCTGCACGCCACCGCGAAGGTCGACGCCGCCGCGGGCAAGGTGAAACTGCTGTTCGCCAACACCGGCTTTGCCGGCGCGGTGTTCCACGTCTACGACAAGCAGCATCTCGATCTCATTCCGCGCCGATACACCGTCGAGGCCGGCAAGATGATCGACGATGAATGGAGCGTCGGCAGCGATGGCCTGTATGATCTCTGGGTGATCGGCCCGAACGGCTTCCATCGTCATTTCAAGGGCGACCTCGACAAGGTCAGGTTGTCGAATGCCGCCAACCCGGAGATCTTCGTCGGCTACAACGTCTTCGAGGGCGGCCTGCACATGCAGCTGCGCAACGACGGCCATGCCCGCGTGAGCTTCACGGTGAAGTCCAACGAGATCTATGGCCCGTTGCAGGCCGTCACCGCCTCAGTCTCGGCCGCGCTGGAGCCGCAATGTCCCGGCTTCGGTCCGCGCCCGGGCTTCCATCCGGTGGGTTTTGGCGTGGTGCCGGGCTTCCGTTCGGCGCCCGACTTCGATGCTCCCGGCTTCGGTTTTGGCGCACCGACCTTCTTCCCCGGACCGAGCCATGGCGGCCCATCGACGTCGTGGACCGTCAAGGTGTCTGCGCCCGGCCGTCACGGCGAGCTCTACTGGCATCTGCGCAAGTCCGGCCTGTGGTACGACTTCGTCGTCACCAGCGACACCGACGACAGCTTCTACCGGCGCGTCGCCGGACATGTCGAGACCGGCCGTCCCTCGTTCAGCGATCCCGGCATGGCGCTGGCCGATCGCTTCTGATCGATGCATCCACGAGATTTGCGGAGGGCGCCCATGGGCGCCCTTTCGCTTTGCCTCAGGCGCTGCCGAGATCGTGGATCGCGGGTGACAGTTGGCCCGAGGAGATGTTCAGCGTCGCCAGGGTGATCGGCAGCCTGAAGCGGCGCGGCCCTGCGCTGCCCGGATTCAGGTAGAGCACGCCGTCGCGTGTCTCGACGCCTGCGCGATGCGAATGACCGGACACGACGATGTCGATACCCGCCGTTGCAGGGTCGATCGCGAGGTCGTGGACGTCGTGCACGACATGGACGGCACGCGTGCCAAGCCTGACGGTCTCGGTTGCAGGATATGCATTCGCCCAGTCTGCCGTGTCGATGTTGCCGCGGATCGCAGTCACCGGTGCGATCAGGCGAAGCCGCTCGACGATCTCGTGCCGGCCGATATCGCCGGCGTGGATGATGTGGTGGACGCCCGACAGACATCGCACTGCCTCCGGCCGCAGCAGCCCATGAGTGTCGGAGATGATTCCAACTTTGAGCATCGTTTCCTGCCGGCGTGATGGGCATCGCCTCAGGCGATCGTGAGAATCTCCAGCTCTTGTCCGGTGACCTCGACCATGTCGCCGGCCGATTTGCCCATCAGCAGGCGAGCCACAGGGGAGACATAGGAGATCATGCCGCGCTTCGGATCGGCCTCGTCCTCGCCGACGATGGTGTAGGTCTGGACGCGGCCGTCGCCGCGCTTGAACGTCACCGTGCTGCCGAACGCGATCTGCTCCGTCGATGTCGGCGCCGGCATCACCTGCGCGGTCCGCACCCGCGCTGCAAAGTAGCGCGCGTCGCGCAGCGGCAGCGCCGACTCCCGTCGCCGCTCGTTGACGTCCTCGATTCCCTGGGCCGCTTCAAACGCCGCCTGGGCTTCGCGCAACTGCTCCTCGAGCGCCTTGAGTCCGGCCGCGGTCACGAGGTTCGGATGCGGCGAGACCGGCCGGTCGGGCAGTTGCGTTTCGGCCGCCGTCTCGGCGCTCTCTTCCTTGGTGAATGCGACGCTCACGCCGGACTCCTGAAAAGGGCCGCGAGATGTCGCGGCCCTCAGGGAGAGATCATGCCGGCTGTGCGGATTTCAAGCCGTGCCGCATGCCGCGCGTGAGCGTGCTTGACAGCAGCGGCGACGCGCATTCTAATATACGAACTATAGTTCGCAATCCGAACCTTGGTCAATCCAAATGCCGGTCGTCAAGGCCGGCGTCAAGCAGGAAACGTCGGAGCCTCCACGTGGACGAGGACAGCAACGCTGGCAAAAGCGTCGTGCTGTCGCTGGCCAAGGGCTTTCAGGTGCTGAATGCCTTCACCAGCGAGGAGCCGGAGCTGGTGCTCGCCGACGTTGCGCGCCGCGCCGCGCTCGACAAGGGCACCACGTTCCGCCTGCTCAACACGCTCGTGATGCTCGGCTATGTCGAGAAGGTCGGCGACTCCAGGCGCTTCCGCCTGACGCTGAAATGCCTCGATCTGGGCTTCAACGCGATCGCGCGCTCGGAGCTACGCACACAGGCGCGCCCGATCCTGCGCAGCCTGGTCGGCGAGATGAACGAGGCTGCCTCGCTCGCGGTGCTCGACGGCAGCGACATCGTCTATGTCGAGCGCATCCAGGCGGGCCTCGTCCGGCTCGGCGTCGACGTCCGCATCGGCAGCCGCGCGCCGGTCTATTCGACCGCCGTCGGCCAGGCGATCCTGTCATTGCTGCCGGTCGAGACGCAGATCGAGGTGCTCGAGGCGCAGCCGCGCATCAAGCGCACCGAAACCACGATCACCGATCTCGACGCGCTGCTGCAGCGCCTGTGCGAAGTGAAGGCTGCCGGCTACGCGCTGTCAAATCAGGAAAATGCGCCGGGGCTGTGCGTGCTCGCCGCGCCCGTCATCGACCGCGACGGCATTCCGCTCGCGGCGATCAGTATCGCTGCGCCCACCATGCGCATCACCGCGGACGACTTCGAGCGGCTTGGCGTGGCGCCGCTGCTCAGAGCGGCAGCCCAGCTGTCCCGGGCTCTGGAGGCCATGGGCGGGGCGACTGCGACGGTCGCGAAACGATGAACGTCGATGTGACGAAACAGGAGCAAGCATGAGCGTCATGACCAATTTCAAGGGGATCATCCCGGCGATCGCCGTCCCCTTCAACGCCGACCATTCGATCGACGAGGCCGAGCTGACGCGCTATGCGGCGTGGCTCAGCAAACGACGCGGCATCGTCGGCATCATGACCAATGGCCACACCGGCGAGGTGTTCAGCCTCACGGCGAAGGAGCGCGCGGAGGTGACGCGCATCGTCGCCAAGGCGCTCACCGGCATCTGCCCGACCATCTCCTCCGTCGTGTGCGAAGGCATCAAGGACGGCATCGAGCATGCGCTGATGGCGAAGGAAGCGGGCGCGACTGCTCTCGACATCATGCCGCCCCATCACTGGCTGCGCTTCGGCTTCAAGCGCGAGCACTGCCTGGATTATTTCAGCGCCATCGGCGAAGCCACCAGGCTGCCGCTGATCGTGCATGTCTATCCCGCCTGGACCCGCGCCTCGTTCTCCTCGGAGCTGCTCGCCGAGCTCGCCCGCCTCGACCACGTGCAGGCGTTCAAGATCGGCACCCGCGAGATGAACAAATACGCCCGCGACCTCAAGGCGATCCGCGCCGCGGCGCCGCACAAGGCGCTGCTGACCTGTCATGACGAATATCTGCTGGCCTCGATGGTGCAGGGCGTCGATGGTGCGCTGGTCGGCTTCGCCTCGCTGATTCCGGATCTGATCTACGATCTGTTCGCTGCCGTCACCGCCGGTGACCTCAAGCTTGCGATGAAGCTGCAGGCCATGATCGATCCGCTCAAGGACGCGGTGTATGGCGGCGGCGAGCCGACCGGGGAGGCGCATGGCCGCATGAAGGCGGCGATGCAGGTCGCCGGCGTGATCCGCGATGCCACCGTGCGGCCGCCGACGCATGCGCCGAGCGCCGAGGAGATGGCCGCGATCCGCGCCGCGGTGGCCGCGGCCGGGTTGACGGTGAAGGCTGCGGCCTGAGCTTGCGAGAGGCGACGGCCGGTGCCGGCCGTTGCCCCGTGATCACAACAAAAAGACACCGGGTGGACGCTGATGCTGACGATGGATGTCGACGATGCAACCCGGCGCGCTGCGGCTGTGCCCGAGGCTGTGCTCATCGCGATCGATCAACTGTCGAAGACCTACGTCTCGGCCTCCGGCGCGGCGGTCCATGCGCTGAGCCGGATCTCGCTGGATATCAAGCCGGGCGAGTTCG
Organism: Bradyrhizobium sp. HKCCYLRH3059; assembly: GCF_051168035.1. Lineage (NCBI taxonomy): Bacteria > Pseudomonadati > Pseudomonadota > Alphaproteobacteria > Hyphomicrobiales > Nitrobacteraceae > Bradyrhizobium > Bradyrhizobium sp. HKCCYLRH3059. Next base: position 554,931 of record NZ_JBNPUF010000005.1, read on the forward strand.
TCTGTGTCGTCGGTCCCTCCGGCTGCGGCAAGAGCACCTTGCTGCGTCTGCTCGCGGGGCTTGATAGTTACAGCGACGGCCGGCTGCTGCTCGATGGCGAGGCCGTCGCCGGTCCCTCGCGCAAGGTCGGCGTCGTGTTCCAGGCGGCCAACCTGCTGCCGTGGATGACGGTGCGCGACAATGTCGGGCTGCCCTTGCGCGTCGGCGGCAAACATGCGCCGGCCGGCGATCGCATCGAGCAGCTGCTCGCCGTTACCGGTCTCGGCGATTTCGGCGACAAATATCCCTATGAGCTGTCCGGCGGCATGCAGCAGCGCGCCGGGATCTGCCGCGCGCTGGCGCGCGATCCCGAGATCCTGCTGATGGACGAGCCGTTCGGCGCGCTCGACGCACTGACGCGCGAGCGGCTGAACCTCGAGCTGCAGCGAATCTGGCAGGAGAACCGCAAGACCGTCCTGCTGATTACGCACTCGATCTCGGAAGCCATCTTCCTGGCCGACCGCGTCATCGTGATGTCGGCGCGTCCCGGCCGCATCCTTGCCGATCTCCACGTGCCGATCCCGCGGCAGCGCAGCTTCGACGACATCGTGCTGCATCCGGACTATGCGCGGCTTGCCAGGGAAGTTCGCGGGCTGCTCAATGCACAGGAGCACGGCCATGACTGATCTCGCCAACGTCGCCGTTTCAGCCCTGTCGCAGAAGCCCGCAAGCCCCCGGCGCCGCGTCAGCCTGGGCTCGCCGATCGCCTGGATCGGCCTCGCGGTGCTGATCCCGAGCTGGATCGCCGCGGTCAACCTGCTGAACATCCCGTCCTACATCCTGCCGAAGCCCGAAGCGGTCGTTCGTGCGTTGTGGTCCGGGCTCGCGGTCAGCCCGGCCAGCCCGCTCGGCTATTACCTGCCGCTGTGGAGCACGCTGAGCAACGCCGCCGCCGGCTGCGCCATCGGCGTCGGGCTCGGCCTCGTCATCGGCTCCTTGATGGCCGAGGTCGAAGCCATCGAGCGCCTGGTGATGCCCTATGCGTTCGCGCTGCAGAGCCTGCCCAAGGTGGCGATCGCGCCGCTGATCGTGATCTGGTTCGGCTTCGGTGACGGCTCGAAGGTCGCGATCTCGGCGCTGCTGTCGTTCTTCCCGGTGCTGATCAACAGCTTCACGGGGCTGCGCGCCGTCGAGCCCGAGCGTATCGACCTGATGCGCTCGCTGTCGGCCTCGCGCTTCGAGACCTACCGCATCGTCAAGCTGCCCAACGCCGCGCCCTTCATTTTCGCGGGCCTCGACATGGCGGTGGTCTATGCACTGCTCGGCGCGATCGTGGCCGAATTCCTCGGCGCCCAGCGTGGCATGGGGGTCGTCATCACGCAGGCGCAGGCGGTGTCGGACGTCGCCGGCGTGTTCGCCGCGCTGATCATTCTCGGCGTGCTCGGCATCGTGCTGCATGGGATCGTGCGCTGGTGCGAGGCCAAGGTCGTGCACTGGGGCGCCAACCGGAAAAAATAGGACCACAGGGAGGAACGAAGGATGGTTTCGCGCAGGTCATTCCTGAAGAGCAGTGCCGGCGCGGCGCTGCTGATGAGCGGCGCGCCGGCCGGCCTGATGGCGGCGGACGCGAAGAAGCTTCGCTTCGGCGTCGGGCTCAAGGCGCTCAACGCCACTATCATCAATTGCGTGATCGGCGAGGCGCTCGGCTACAACGCGCAGGAAGGGTTCTCGCTCGACGTCCAGGCGCTCGGCACCAATGCCAACGTCCAGGTCGCGACTGACCGGGGCTCCGTCTTCGTCGGCGTCGGCGTGCCGTCGACAGCGCTGCCGCTGCTCGCCAAGGGCGAATGGAGTGGCGCGAAACTGTTCTATCAATATACCTATCCGTACAAATGGGACATCGCCGTCCCGCCCGGCTCGGGGCTCAAGAGCTACACGGACCTCAAAGGCAAGAAGATCGGCGTGTCCGACTTCGGTGCCACCGAATATCCCGTCACCAAGAACGTGCTGAAGGCGCTGGGCCTGGATCCCGAGAAGGATGTGAGCTGGGTCGCGGTCGGCAACGGCACGCCGGCGGGCGTCGCCCTGCAGCGCGGCGTGATCGATGCGCTCGCTTATTTCGATACTGGCTTCGGCCAGATCGAGGCGGCCGGCATCGAGCTGGCCTATTTGCCGCGTCCGACCACGATCCCGATGGTCGGCGGCCAGTTCCTGATGGCGATGCCGCAGACGTTCGAGAAGGACAGGGATCTCCTGGTCGGCTTTGGCCGCTCGGTGTGCAAGGCGTCGCAATTCCTGCTCGCCAATCCGACCGCCGGCGCCAGGGCCTTTCTCAAGATGTACCCGGAGACGGCGCCGCGCGGTGCCAGCGAGGACGCGGCGGTCAAGGCCGTGCTGCAGTCGATCAGCCGCCGCATCAAGCTCTACGCGCCGCCCTATGCCGATACGAAGATGGGCGGGATCAACGAGCAAGAGTTCCGCACCGAGGCCGCGATGAACGGGCTGGACATCACGGACTATGCTGCGCTCTACACCAATGAGCTGATCGACAAGATCAACAATTTCGATGCAGTGAAGGTCAGGGCCGAGGCGGCTGCGTACAAGGGATGACGGCACAGGACCACGACAGCAGCTCGGGCCTTCGCCATGCGGTGGTGACCGGAACCAGCTCGGGCATCGGCCGCGCCATCGCCGAGCGTCTGCTGGCGGACGGCTGGCGCGTGACCGGCATCGACCGCGCGGCCTCGGTGCTGTCGCACGAACACTTCGGTGGCTTCGAGGCCGATCTCGCCGAACCGCAGACGCTGATCGCGCGCCTTGCTGACGTCGGCGCCGTGACCGCGCTGGTCCACGCCGCCGGCTACATGCGTGTCGGCCGTCTCGGCGAGTTGCAGGCCGAGAGCAGCGAAGGGATGTGGCGCGTCCATGTCGGCGCCGCGGAGGCGCTGGCCAATGCGCTGGCGCCGCGCCTGCGCGAAGGCGGGCGCATCGTACTGATCGGCAGCCGCACCGCCAATGGCGCGGCCGGCCGCAGCCAATACGCCGCGACCAAGGCGGCACTCACCGGCCTCGCGCGCTCCTGGGCGATCGAGCTGGCGCCGCGACTGATCACCGTCAACGTCGTCGCACCGGCTGCGACCGACACGCCGTTTCTGCGCGATCCCAGCCGCGCCGGCATCGCCCCGGTGCTGCCGCCGATGGGGCGCTACGTCGATCCGGTCGAGGTGGCTGCGCTCACCGCCTTCCTGCTGTTGCCGGAAGCGGGCGCCATCACCGGCCAGACCATCACCATCTGCGCAGGCGCCTCGCTCTGAAACGGCGCGTGCGACCCCGACCAGGAGAATGACCATGACCGTTCGTATCGTCGACGTCCGCGAGGTGACGAAGCCGATCTCGTCGCCGATCCGCAATGCCTATATCGACTTCACCAAGATGACGTCGAGCCTGGTCGCGGTCATCACCAATGTCGAGCGCAATGGCCGGCCCGTGGTCGGCTACGGCTTCAACTCCAACGGCCGCTACGGGCAGGGCGGCCTGATCCGCGAGCGTTTTCGCACGCGACTTCTGGAAGCTGATCCCACATCGTTGCTCGATGCCACCAAGGACAACATCGACCCGGACAAGGCCTGGGCGGCGATGATGATCAACGAGAAGCCCGGCGGCCACGGCGAGCGCTCGGTCGCGGTCGGCACGTTGGACATGGCGATCTGGGATGCGGTCGCCAAGATCGCCGACAAGCCGCTGTTCCGTCTGCTCGCGGAGCGGCACGGCCGCAAGGCCGAACCGCGCGTCTTCGTCTACGCTGCCGGCGGCTACTACTATCCCGGCAAGGATCTCTCGGCGCTGCGCCGCGAGATGTGCGGCTATCTCGAGCGTGGCTACACTGTCGTGAAGATGAAGATCGGCGGCGCGCCGATCGACGAGGACCGCCAGCGCATCGAGGCCGTGCTCGCCGAGATCGGCCCCAACAATCAGCTCGCGGTCGACGCCAATGGCCGCTTCGACCTGGAGACTGCGATCGCCTACGCCAAGATGCTGCGCGACTATCCGCTGTTCTGGTACGAGGAGGCGGGCGATCCGCTCGACTATCACCTGCAGGCGACGCTGGCCGATTTATATCCCGGCCCGATGGCCACCGGCGAGAACCTGTTCAGCCACCAGGACGCGCGCAACCTCATCCGCTACGGCGGCATGCGCCCCGATCGCGACTGGCTGCAGTTCGACTGCGCGCTGTCCTACGGCCTGTGCGAGTATCTGCGCACGCTCGACGTGCTCAGGACCTATGGCTGGTCGCCGTCGCGCTGCATCCCGCATGGCGGTCACCAGATGTCGCTCAACATTGCCGCCGGCCTCGGCCTCGGCGGCAATGAGAGCTATCCCGACCTGTTCCAGCCCTATGGCGGCTTCCCCGACGGCGTGAAGGTGACCGACGGCCACATCACGATGCCCGACCTTCCCGGCATCGGTTTCGAGGGCAAATCCGATCTCTATGCCGAGATGCGCGCGCTCAGCGCGTGAAGCTGAGCGGGGCGTCCGACGGCCGCCCCAGCGTCATTGCGAGCGCAGCGAAGCAATCCAGATGGTCTCCGCAGAGGGATTCTGGATTGCTTCGCTGCGCTCGCAATGACGGAGGAGAGAGGATCAGTTCCTTCAGCGACCTTTACGCAGGCGCGAGCCCATCAGGCACGTCCGCGCTCCATCGCACCCATCGCTGTCGTCCCGGGCAAGCCGCGATGGCGCGAAGCGACGGCGTGGCGCCGACCCGGGACCCATACCCCCAGGGAGATGTGATGGCGCGAGATGTGGGACCAGTCTTGTCCCTCAACGGCGGCGGTGGCTATGGATCCCTGCGTTTGCAGGGATGACAGCGCGGACTGCAGCAACGTCGAGGATCATCGTTGGCGCCCTACGCCTTCGCAGCCTTTGACGCCAGCGCGTCGGCGACCGCGGTGCGGATGTCGGCGATCGAGAACGGCTTGGTGATGACGTCGTGAGCGATCGCGCTGAGATTCGACGCCCGCTCGCGCTGATGGGCAAAGCCGGTCATCAGCAGGATGGTCAGGTCGGGAAAATCGCGTGCTGCCGACAGCGCCAGCGCGATGCCGTCCATGATGGGCATTTGGATGTCGGTCAGCAGCAGGTCGAAGGCGCCGGCCTCGCGCGTCAGGATGTCGAGCGCCTCGGCACCGTCCTGCGCCGTCACGATCTCATGTCCATCCATGGCAATGGCGCGCGCGACCAAGGTCCGCATCGAATCTTCGTCGTCGGCGATCAGCACGCGCGACATGTCGTTTCGTCTCCGTCTCGTGGGCCCCGCGGGCGACCCACGAGACCGGAACCATCATGCACTGCCGGCGGCGAGATCGCGCCGGTTGAAGAACCGTATATCGATATTGCGGCCTTCGGGAGGGGGCGAGGCGAGCCGCGACTTGAACGTCGTGCGCTCGCCGGGCTTGAGCGCGGTCTGCTCGAGCAGCGTGTTCCAGGCGTAGATCTCGGTGCCCTGCGCGTCACGGACGCTGAAGCGCAGCCGCGGCAGGTCGACCGATTTCTTCGTCAGGCTGACGATCGTCCCCTCGATCACCAGCACCGGCTTGCCGTCGACGGTTTCGGTCGCCACCTTCAGGTCCTTGAAGGTCAGGCCGCGCAGGTTCACCTCGAGCCCGACCAGCTTGTAGAACGAGGCCGTCTGCGGCAGCAGCCTGACGACGTCGGCGCGCCACACCACCAGCGCAATTGTGAGCGCCGCCATGGCGGCCGTCAGCACCGGCAGGTTCAACACCTTGTTGCCTGGGAAATCCGGCAACGTCGGGCGCCTGATGAGCTTGCGGAGACCGGCGAGGCGCGAAGCCCCGCTCTGCAACGGCTGCTCGGCATCGGCCGTGTCGTCGTCGGGCTCGGCGAGGGCATCCTCGGGCCAGCCGGCAGCCAGCGGCGGACTTTCCACGTCGGGCGTCCGTTCGTCGTCGTCTTCCTGGCGCGCGAGGGCTTCCCACTCGTCGGCCGCGTCACGGGGCGCGGCCGCCGCGCCGGCCTCCGCCATGGCAGGCATGGGGGCGGGCGCCTCGACCGCATCCTCCGGTCGCGCCAGCCAGACCTCCTTGCAACGGGAACAGCGTACGCTGCGTCCAGCCATACCCAGGGTTGCCACGTCGATGGCATAAGATGTCGTACAATGAGGGCAAACGATGAACATCGCGCCTGTCTCCAACGGCCATTGCCGCTTTGTTTCCGACAGTTCGTGCTACAAGGACCGCCATGTCGACGAACTTCGGAACTCAATCGCGCGAATGGTACACGGCGACCGTTAACGAACCGGAAACCATAACGGGCGCTCAATCGGGCCATCGTACCGCTGAGCTTGGAGCGTGCGGGTCTGCCGCGCACGCGGTCGAACGGAGCTGACGCTTTGGTTCGGTTCGAAAATGTTGGGCTGCGCTATGGATTGGGGCCGGAGATCCTCCGCGACCTCAGTTTCCAGATTCCGGCCCATTCCTTCCAGTTCCTCACCGGCCCGTCGGGCGCGGGCAAGACCTCGCTGCTCAAGCTGTTGTTTCTATCGCTGCGGCCGACCCGCGGCCTGGTCAATCTGTTCGGCTACGATATCTCGCTGCTCAGCAAAGAGGAGATCGCCGATCTGCGCAAGCGCATCGGCATCGTGCTGCAGGACTTCCGGCTGCTCGATCACATGACGACCTATGAGAACGTGGCGCTGCCGTTTCGCGTCATGGGGCGGGATGAATCGAGCTACCGCAAGGAGGTCATCGACCTCCTGAAATGGGTCGGCCTTGGCGAGCGCATGGACGCGCTGCCGCCGATCCTGTCGGGTGGTGAGAAGCAGCGCGCGGCGATCGCGCGCGCCGTGATCTCGCGGCCGCAACTGCTGCTCGCGGACGAGCCGACCGGCAACGTCGATCCGACGCTCGGGCGCCGCCTGCTGCGGCTGTTCATCGAATTGAACCGCTCGGGGACGGCGGTCATCATCGCAACCCATGACATCACGCTGATGGACCAATACGAGGCCCGCCGGCTGGTGCTGCATCAGGGACGATTGCACATCTATGAGTAGCGTAGACGATCGCGGCCTCCTGGTCGATCTCGGCGACGACCGCCCGCAACTGCCGGCGCAGGCCCGCATCGTGTCGCCGATCGTGCCGCGGGCCTCGATCGCCGGCCGCGCGCTGGTCGCCGTGGTGGCGATCATGACCTTCCTGGCCTCGATCACGACCGGCGGCGTGCTGCTGGTCAGCGAGTCCGCGGCCGAGTGGCAGTCGGAGGTGTCGAGCGAGATCACCGTCCAGGTTCGCCCCAAGACCGGACGGGACATCGAGCGCGACATTGCCCTGGTGACGGAGGCGATGCGGGCGCAGCCCGGAATCGTGGAGGTCCGGCCGTTCACCAAGGAGGAATCCAGCAAGCTGCTGGAGCCGTGGCTCGGCAGCGGCCTGTCGTTCGACGAGCTTCCGGTGCCGCGCGTCATCATCGCGCGCGTCCAGCCCGGCACCAGCTTCGATCTCAACGCCCTGCGCAGCCGCGTGACCCAGGTTGCGCCGACCGCCAGCGTGGATGACCACCGCGCCTGGATCGAGCGCATGCGCTCGATGACCGGCGCGACGCTTTTCGCAGGCTTCGGCATTCTGCTGCTGGTGATCGCGGCCACCATCATCTCGGTGTCGTTCGCGACCCGCGGCGCGATGGCCGCGAACCGGCCGATCGTCGAGGTGCTGCATTTCGTCGGCGCCGGCGATCGCTACATCGCCAACCACTTCCTGCGGCACTTTCTGCAGCTCGGACTGGAGGGGGGCGTGATCGGCGGCGGCCTTGCGATGCTCGGATTCGGGTTCTCGGAGTCGATCGCCAACTGGTTCTCCGGCACTCCCGTCGGCGATCAGTTCGCGGCGTTGCTGGGGACATTCTCGCTGCGCCCGCTCGGCTATGTCGCGATCGCGCTGCAGGCCGTGGTGATCGCCGCGGTGACCGGCTGGGCCGCACGCCGGACCCTGTTTACGACGCTGGCGAGCATCGACTGATGGCGGCTTCTATCCCCAGCCGTCTCGTTGCGGATTTCACTTGGCCCGAAAACCGCCTAAAATCGTCTGCGCCGGGGTGAGGCAGGACGGGGTGAGCTGGGTCACGAACACGGCGGAGGTCGCGCGCCAGGATCGGCGGCGAGCGAACGTGATCGGGAGGCCGGCGAAACCTGCCTGCGTTCCCGGACTTGAACGACGGGATCGCGCGACGGCATGGCGCCGCGCGCAGGCAGGCAAGGACAAGCCAGGCGTTGCATGGAGCCGGAGACTGACCATAGCAGGCGAAAGCTGCCGCTCACCGTGGCGGTGTGGCGGACGCTCGCGGGCGCCGTGGCGACGCTCGGGGTCGGCTTCTTCGTCGCGGCGGTCGGCTTCGTCGGCTTCCTCTCGCAATTGCGGGGCGCCGAGATCCAGCCCGAGCGCAAGGCGGACGGAATCGTGGTCCTGACCGGCGGCTCGTCACGCGTGTCGGACGCGGTGGAACTCCTGGCGGGAGGCTATGGCCGGCGGCTGCTGATCTCCGGTGTGCACCCGACCAACGAGGCCAGCGACATCACCCGGTCACTGCCCGAGGCGCGATCATTCATCAACTGCTGCGTCGATCTGGATTATTCGGCGATCAACACCCGCAGCAACGCTGCGCAGACGCGGCGATGGGCGAGCGAGCGCGGCTTCAAGTCGCTGATCGTCGTGACGTCGAACTATCACATGCCGCGGGCCATCGTCGAACTGTCGCATGCGATGCCGAGCATGGATCTCATTCCCTATGCGGTCGTTGGCGAGAAATGGCGCGACGAGCCGTGGTGGACCAGCGCGCCGACGGTGCGGCTTCTGCTGTCCGAATATGCCAAATATGTCGCCGCCGAGATGCGGCTGCGGCTGGCCGATCTCGGCCTCGATCTCGCGCCTGAGTTCGATCCGCCAACCGGCTCGGTGTCGCGCCGACCGACGACGGCGCAAGCCAATTGAACTGGGTTTCTGATGGTCTCGATCTTCCTGCGTTCGCTGCTGTTCAACATCCTATTCTACCCGAACTTCGTGCTCTGGGCGTTGATCGCGTTGCCGACCCTGGCTATGCCCCGCAAGGCGCTGCTGCGCGTCGCCAACTGGTGGGCGCAGAGCAACATCTTGTTGATGCGCGTCGTCTGCAACATCCGCGTCGAATATCGCGGCGTCGAGAAGATCCCGAAGGGGCCGCTGATCGTCGCCGCCAAGCATCAGTCGATGTGGGAGACGATCTCGCTGCTGCATTTCTTCGATGCGCCGTTCTTCGTTCTCAAGCGCGAGCTGCTGCGGATTCCCTTGTTCGGACAGTATCTCGTCAAGGCGGACATGATCGCGATCGACCGCAGCTCCGGCGCCCGCGCGTTGAAGCAGGTGATGCGGCGGGCGGCAGAGGAGGTGAAGCACGGCCGTCAGTTTGTGATCTTCCCGGAAGGCACCCGGCGTCCGGCGGGCGCACCGCCGGACTACAAAGGCGGCGTCGGCTTGATCTACACGGATTGCGGCGTACCCTGCCTGCCGGTGGCCCTGAATTCGGGTCTGTTTTGGCCACGCCGCACATTTCTGCGCTATCCGGGCACGCTCGTCGTGGAGTTTCTCGATCCGCTGCCGCCTGGCCTGCCGCGCGATGAGTTCATGGCGCGGATTCAGAGCGTCATCGAAGAGGCGACCGGCCGGCTCGTCGCCGCGGGGCAGGCGGAACAGGCGCAGTTGTTTGGCCGGGTGCCGGCGCCGGTGAAGGCTTGAGGGCTATGTCTTGCTTGGCGCAGGATGCAGCGAGTGGCCGTCATCGTGCAGCATCGTCGCCAGCCGATGCAACTGCGCGTCGCGAAAGCCCTGCGCCTCGATCGCCTTCACGGTCGAGATCACGTAGTCGCGATTGGCGCCGGACTGGCCGTGACCCTGGCGTACATGGCGCAACTGCTCCTGCGGCGACAGCCGGCCTGCATATTGCACATGGCCGCGATCGACCACGTAGACCAGCGCGCTCACCCGCTCGCGCGCGTCGTTTTCAAGCCAAACCGAGCGCGTCACTTCGCGATATACCGAGGTCACCTGCTCACGCGCCCGCAAATAGGCGATGGTCTCGTCGCGCTTGTCTGCTGCCACCCGGAACGCAATGCCGCGACACGCGCCGCCGCGATCGAGACCGAGCACGAGGCCCGGCTTCTCCGGCGTTCCGCGGTGGACGAACGAATACACACAGAGCGCGCGATGCTCGCCGATCAGCCGCGCCGGCACCTGCTCGAGAAAAGCGAATCCGGGCCGCCACATCAGCGAGCCGTAGCCGAAGACCCAGAGGTCGCCGTGGGGAAGGTCGCGTTCGGAGAGGGTCATTGCGGACATCAATGCGGAAGCCTAAGTGTGATGCTCGCGAATTGTTAATTTAGATACACAATCCGTGATCGCCGAATTGCCAAAATTGCTGCCCAAAGGGTGTCCTGCATGTCTCGTTTGCCGCAAGCGCGCCGCAGGCGCTCTCGTTGGGGGCTCTTCATAGCTCCCGTTCTGCTCCTGATCGCCGCTGTTGCGTGGAGCGCATTCTGGTTCTTCGCCGCTTCGCAAGTGGATGTCCAGGCCGACGCTTGGCGTGCGCGCGAAGCAAAATCGGGACGCGTCTATGACTGCGCGAAGCGCTCGGTCGCCGGCTTCCCGTTCCGGCTCGAGGTCCGCTGTACGGATCCGAGCGTGGCCCTCTTCTCCCAGGCCGCGGGCACGCCTTTGATGAATGCCAGGCTCGACGAGATCCTCGTCGTCGCCCAGGTGTGGGACCCGAAGCGGCTCATCGCGGAGTTCAAGGGACCCGCGACGATTGCTGATGGGCGCGGACCGACCTCGTTCTCCGCGAACTGGCGCGTCGGCGAAGCCAGTGTCCGCGGCCTGCCAGGGCCGCCACAGCGCGCCGACCTCGTGTTCGAACAACCGACCATCGACCGCATCGAGGGCAACACTGCCGTGCCCGCCGCGCGCGCCGATCACGTCGAGTTGCACGGCCGCTTCGCCGACGGCACGCCGTCCGATCATCCGGTGCTGGAGACTGCGCTGCAGATCGAAAGCGGCAGCATCCAAGGCAGCCATCCTCTGCTCGCCGAACCGTTCAATACCGACATCCAGACCCGCGTCACGGGTCTCAAGGACTTCCGGCCCAAACCCTGGCCGGAGCGGTTTCGCGAGATCCAGGCGGCGGGCGGTCATGTCGAGATCGTCCAGTCGCGCATCCAGCAGGGCGAGCTGCTGGCCGTTGCGTCGGGCACGCTCAGCCTGACCGCCAATGGCGGCATTGATGGCGAAGTGCAAATGACGGTGGCCGGGATCGAAAAGGTCATTCCGGCGCTCGGTCTCGACAAGATGCTCGAAAACGGCGTGCCGCAGGGGACGCTCGATCGCGTAGCGCCGGGTGTGAAGTCGCAGGACGTCAACAACCTGCTCGGTGCGCTCGACCGCGCCATTCCCGGCCTCGGCAAGGTCGTCAAGCAGAACGCCAATGTCGGCGTCGCGCTCGGTATCAATGCGCTCGGCAAGGAGGCCACCCTCGAAGGGCGCAAGGCGCGGACCTTCCCGTTGCGCTTCTCCGATGGCGTCGTCGTGCTCGGTCCGTTCAAGGTCGCCCGCGTCCCGCCGCTGTTCTGACCTCAGCTCTTCTTCAACTGCGGCAGCGGCCGGCCGAAGTCCGGCGCCGCCGAATCCTGGCCGATATCGACGATGCCGCGGCGGATCGCACGGGTGCGGGTGAAGTGATCGAACAGCGCATCGCCGTCGCCGCGGCGGATCGCCCGCGTCAGCTTGGAGAGGTCCTCGGTGAAGGTGCCGAGCATGTCGAGCACCGCATCCTTGTTGCTCAGGAAGATGTCGCGCCACATCGTCGGGTCGGAGGCGGCGATGCGGGTGAAATCGCGAAAGCCGCCGGCGGAGAACTTGATCACCTCGGACTCCGTCACCTGCGCCAGCTCGTCGGCGGTGCCGACGATGGTGTAGGCGATCAGATGCGGCAGATGGCTGGTGATCGCGAGCACGCGGTCGTGGTGATCCGGCGTCATGATCTCGACCTTGGCGCCGAGCGCCGCCCAGAACGCGCGGAGACGATCGATCGCGTCGGCATCTACACCGTCGGGTGGCGTCAGGATGCACCAGCGGTTGATGAACAGCTCGGCGAAACCAGAATCCGGTCCCGAATTCTCGGTGCCGGCGACCGGATGCGCCGGCACGAAATGAACATGCGCTGGCAGATGTGGCGCCATGTCGCGAACGATGGCGCCCTTCACGGAGCCGACGTCGGAGACGATGGCTCCGGGCTTCAGATGCGGCGCGATCTCGGCCGCGACCGGACCGCACGCGCCGACGGGAATGCAGAGGATGACGAGGTCGGCATCCTTGACCGCCTCCGCATTACTCGCCACGACGCGGTCGACGAGGCCGAGTTCGGCGACGCGCGCGCGCGTCTTTTCCGAGCGCGCGGTGGTGACGATCTCGCCGGCCACGCCCTGCAGCCGCGCCGCCCGCGCGATCGAGCCGCCGATCAGGCCGAAGCCGATCAGCGCGATGCGTTCGAACCGCCCCGCGACGCTCATTTCGCCCTCATGAATTCGCTGAGAGCCTCCACGACCAGACGATTGGCTTCCTCGGTGCCGATCGTCATGCGCAGCGCGTTCGGCAGCTTGTAGTTGGCGAGCGCGCGCAGCACGAGGCCGCGCCGGGTCAGGAATGCGTCGGCCTCGACCGCGGTCTTGCCCTTGTCGGTCGGGAAGTGGATCAGGATGAAATTGGTGACGCTCGGCGTCACCTTCAGCCCGAGCTTGCCGATCTCCTCGGTCAGCCAGTTGCGCCACGTTTCCGTGTGCGTCTTCGACATCTGCTGATGCGCGGTGTCCTCGATCGCGGCGACCGCGGCGAGCATCGCCGGCGAGGAGACGTTGAACGGCCCACGGATTCGGTTGATCGCATCGACGATGTGCGCCGGGCCGAACATCCAGCCGACACGGAGCGCCGCGAGGCCGTGGATCTTGGAAAAGGTATGAGTGACGACCGTGTTCTCGGTCGTCGCCACCAGCTCGAGCCCGAACTCGTAGTCATTGCGCGAAACGTAGTCGGCATAGGCGGCGTCGAGCACCAGCACGACATGCGACGGCAGGCCGGCACGCAGCCGCTTGACCTCGTCGAACGGGATGTAGGTGCCGGTCGGGTTGTTCGGGTTGGCGAGCCAGACCAGCTTGGTGCGCGGCGTCACCGCGGCAAGGATGGCGTCGACATCGGTGCGATACTCCGTCTCCGCGGCAACCACGTTCCTGGCGCCGCAGGCCATGGTCGCGATCGGATAGACCAGGAAGCCGTGCGCGGTGGAGATCGCCTCGTCGCCTTGGCCGAGAAAGGTGTGTGCCAGCAGATTGAGGATCTCGTCGGAGCCGGCGCCGCAGACGATGCGGTCGGGATCGAGGCCGTAGGTGCGGCCGATCGCCTCGCGCAGCACCCGGGAGGTCCCTTCCGGATAATCTTCCAGATGCGTGGCCGCGCTCTTGAACGCCTCGATCGCCCTCGGCGAGGGACCAAACGGGGTCTCATTGGCCGACAGCTTGAAAACCTTGCGGCCAGGCTCCGGCTTGGGACTCTTGCCCGGCGTGTAGGGCGCGATGTCGAGGATGCCGGGGTTCGGCACGGGGCGGTTCATCATCAACTCCGGAAAATCATCACTGGCGCGAGGCGTCTCAGCTCGGAACCGTATAGCGTTTCGCATGGCCGCCGACGAGGGCCGTCGAGCGGACCGAGGCGCCCGCCGCGATTAGGGCAGCCTTGATCTTGTCGAGGTTCGACGGCGCCTCGATCGACACCAGCAGCGCGGCGCCGTCGAAGGCGGTATCGGGCACCGCGACCACGTCGGCCAGCGGCGACAGCGCGCGCGACACCTGCGCATTCCAGCCGGAGACGCGGATGCTCCAGGTCTCGACCTCCAGCACGAGCGCGTCGTCGGCGACCCGCGACACCGCGAACACCGGCAGCGCCGCCGGATGGTCGGCACGCTCGATGAACGGCATCCGGGCGATGATCTTCGGCGCGCCCACGGGCTCGAGCGTGATCCACCACGGCGTATGCCCCGATGTCGTCGACACCAGCGCAAGATCGCCCTTCGAGCGCGCCACGGCTTCGACGGCGGCCTGGGCGCTGAAATGGGCGACATAAGGCACCACGAAGCCGAAATGGAACCTGGCGGAATCGCGCATCGCGGATTCGCCGACCGACACGTCGGCGTGCACCGAGAACGGCGCCTGCACGTAAGTGAACGTCGAGACGATCACGCGCCAGATGCCCTCGACGGTGTCGAGCGGCAGGATGCCGCGATGGCGCTGCACCAGGCGCCGCATCATGTCGGCCTCTCGCGCCGGCCGGAATGCCGAGCCGACCTCCTGGGTCTTCTTGACCTTGATCAGCCGGTCGATGATGTCGGCCCTGTTCATCAGGAGCTGATGGACCTGCTCGTCGATCGCGTCGATCTCCTTGCGCAAATCGGCAAGCGAAGGCGGGGCAGGCGGCGGGTTGGACATGGGCTGGTCACTCTTCGCAGGCCACCGGTTAACGTGCGGCCGACTGGAACGGATGTCGTTCTCTCCGATGCGGGAGACGCGCGCAACAGCAAGTTTACCTTGTGCCGCCTAGGCTTGGCTGGTTTGCAGCCGTGGGGCGCCCGATCGGCGGTCAACCCCAGCTTGCCTTGACGCGGAGCGCCCGCGGGACTAGTTTCTGCCTGTTCCGTGGTCATTTGAGCCGGCCGGCTTGCAGCCACGTTAAAAAACTCGCTAAACAGGCCGGGGACGTTATCGATCCCGGCCGAACCCCAGTTCAGGCCGGGTTTTTCATGGCCTGATATGTCACGTGGTTCGGGAGCCCTTGCCGGATGGCCGGGGTGAGAGACATGACAGGCCTGACGCCGAAACCCACCTCCGCGCTGCGCACGATTGCGCCCGAAGAGCGCTCGCACGAGGTCGATCATCCGAGCTCGCTGGTCGCGCAGTTCGGCGCTGACAAGCCGCTCAGGCTCGATTGCGGCGTCGACCTGTCGCCGTTCCAGATCGCCTACCAGACCTATGGCGAACTCAACGCCGACAGGTCCAACGCGGTCCTGGTCTGCCACGCCCTGACCGGCGACCAGCACGTCGCCAACCGCCATCCCGTCACCGGCAAGCCCGGCTGGTGGGAGACGCTGGTCGGCCCTGGCCGCCCGCTCGACCCGAGCCGTTATTTCATCATCTGCTCGAACGTGATCGGCGGCTGCATGGGCTCGACCGGCCCGGCCTCGCTGAATCCCGCCACCGGCAAGGTGTGGGGGCTCGATTTCCCGATCATCACCATCCCCGACATGGTGCGCGCTCAGGCCATGCTGATCGATCATCTCGGCATCGACACGTTGTTCGCCGTGGTCGGCGGCTCGATGGGCGGCATGCAGGCGCTGCAATGGACGGTGGCCTATCCCACCCGCGTGTTCGCGAATCTCGCGATCGCCTGCGCGACGCGGCATTCGGCGCAGAACATCGCCTTCCACGAGCTCGGCCGCCAGGCCGTGATGGCCGATCCCGACTGGGACCACGGCCGCTACGGCGACAAGGGCACTCATCCGCATCGCGGCCTCGCGGTGGCACGGATGGCCGCGCATATCACTTATCTGTCGGATGCCGCCCTGCATCGCAAGTTCGGCCGCCGCATGCAGGACCGCGAACTGCCGACGTTCTCGTTCGACGCCGATTTCCAGGTCGAGAGCTATCTGCGCTATCAGGGCTCGTCCTTCGTCGAGCGCTTCGACGCCAACTCCTATCTCTATCTGACGCGGGCGATGGACTATTTCGACATCGCCGCCGATCATGACGGCGTGCTGGCGGCGGCGTTCCGCGGCATCAAGACCCGCTTCTGCGTGGTGTCCTTCACCAGCGACTGGCTGTTTCCGACCGCGGAATCGCGGGCGCTGGTGCATGCGCTCAATGCCTCCAGCGCGCGGGTGTCGTTCGCGGAGATCGAGACCGACAAGGGGCACGACGCGTTCCTGCTCGACGTCCCCGAGTTCTTCGAGATCGCCAGCGCCTTTCTCGATTCCGCCGGCAAGGCGCGCGGCCTCAACGCCGCGAACGGAGGCTGAGCCATGAGCATGCAGGGCGTGTTGCCGCTGAACGGCTTTTCCGGCGGCGAGGTGCTGGCCTATCGGCCGGATCATCTGCTGGTCGCCGGCATGGTCGAGCGCGACTCCAAGGTGCTCGACATCGGCTGCGGCGACGGCGATCTCTTGCAGCTGCTGGAGAGCCGCGGCATCGACGGCCGCGGCATCGAGCTGTCGCGCGAGGGCGTCAATCATTGCGTCGCCAAGGGGCTCGCGGTGGTGCAGGGCGACGCCGACACCGATCTCGTCGACTATCCCGACGATGCGTTCGACTATGTGATCCTGTCGCAGACCTTGCAGGCGACGCGGCAGCCCAAGGTCGTGCTGGAGAATCTGCTGCGCATCGGCCGTCGCGCCATCGTCACCTTTCCGAATTTCGGCTTCTGGCGGCTGCGCCTGCAACTGCTCGTCGGCGGCCACATGCCGCGAACCGACAATCTGCCCTTCACCTGGTACGACACGCCGAACATCCATTTCTGCACCATCAAGGACTTCGTGCAGCTCTGCGATGAGATCGGCGTCAAGATGGAGCGCGCCGTCGCGCTTGATAGTTACGGCCGTCCCTTGCGCGTCGCGATGCCCTGGTGGTTCTGGAACATGTTCGGCGAGCAGGGCGTGTTCCTGCTGAGCAGGGCGGAGAAGGGGCGGTAGAGCGCGCTCGCTGCTGCAGCGGGGCGCGGTCTAAGTTGATGGCTCGCTCTCTCCACGTCATGGCCGGGACAAGCCCGGCCATGACGAGCTTGGGGTTGGCGGTTTTTACTTTTCAAAGAGCCGAGAGCGGTTGATACAAAGTGCTGCGTTCCCGCGGTGCGTCTACACCCGAGCTTTGCATTAGTCCTGCCTCCGATAACGAAGAGGCGCAGGGAAGGCCGGATGCTGGCCGCACCCATGGCCCGCCTGCGGAAAAAATGCAGGCGGCAGGAACCACAGGTACGAGCCGGAACACCCGGCCTTCCCTGCGCGATGGTTGAACGGCTGCTTCGCGTTCTCCCCGGTGCGCCGGGCTTTCTGGCCACCGTCGTCCGAGTGATGCAGAACACCACAACAAACTTGGCATCAGCGTCGGGATGCCAGGACCGCGCGACTTGACCGTGCGCATCGGAATTGTTCGTCCGCGCGAGGCAAGCCCCACGCGCAATCCGACACGCCCATCGCATCCCACACTCAGCGTTCGTGACGACCGCGATACGCCCCTCTTGCTGCGAGGCGGGACGCGCGGAAATCTGCGCCTGATTTGCCCGACGGCGCAAGTGCCAAACGTGCGACGAACTAACACGACGGGCAATTCGCGCATGACGCTCATGCGCAAACTGCCCGTCGTGCAACGACGCCGCTTCGTCGCTGTGGCTGGGCCGGCAATCTACAGCAAGCCGACCTTGTGCATGATGTCGCGGATTTGCGCCGGACTGGGATCACCGACCGCCGGGCTGGACCACTCGCCGGTGGTCGTTGCCGGGCCCCGGGCAACCGAACCGGATCCGTTGAGCTTGCCATTCGGCGCCTGCGGCGCCAGCGTCGGAGACGTCGCGGCGTTCGGCGCGCCGCGCGCCAGTCCCAACAGGCGACGGAGCACGTCGAGCGAGGGATCGGACGCGGGCGCGGAGGCCACGCTCGCCTCCAGGCCGAGGGCGCGCATCGCATTCGGCAGCCCGGCTCCCGCGCGATTGGGATCGCCGAATTGCAGCGGCGTCGATGTCTCCTTCAGGATCTGGAACAGCCGCTCGACACGCCGCGCGTCGCGCGTCGCGAACTGGCCCTTGAAGTCGGGATGATGCGCCAGCACGAGCGCGGCGAGACCGGTGACGTGCGGCGTCGCCATCGAGGTGCCGTCCCAGGCGCCGAAGCCATCCGCCGGCAGCGAGGACACGATGCCGACGCCCGGCGCGCAGACGTCGATCTCCGGCCCGAAGCAACTGAACTTGGCCGGAAAATATCCGTCGCTGCTGCGGAAGCCATCCAGCGCCTGCTGGGCGTGGAAGCTGTCCTCGGGAAACTCGCCCCATTTGCCCATCGCGGCGACCGACAGGCAATGCGGCGTCGAGCCGGGAAACTGGACCGGCCCCGACGAATTTCCCGCGGCGACGATACAGGCGAGGCCCATCTGCTTGGCCCGCAGAATCCGCTCCTCGATGATCTGCGACGGCTCGCCGCCGCCCAGGCTCATGTTGGCGACGTCGATGCCGTTCTCCATGCAGTAGTCGAGCGCCGAGACGAGATCGCTGAACCGGCCCCCCGGGAAGATCCGGCAGACATGGATTTCGGCCGCCGGAGCGAAGCCGCGAATGCCTCCGCCGCTGCCGACAGGCCCGCCGGCGATGATCCCGGCGCAATGCGAGCCGTGGCCAATCGTATCGATGGTCCAGCTCGCGGGATCATTGCCGACGATGCTCTTGCCGATCGTGACGCCGTGCAGATTGCGATGGGTTGGTGCTGCGCCGGAATCGATCACCGCGATCTTCACGCCTGCGCCATTGTAGGCGAGGGGAACGCGGTCGAGGCCCATCGCGCGCTGGCCCCATCCCAGCAATTGCTGGCCGGGAAAGCCGCGCAGGTAGGCGCCCAGCGTCTTCGCGGCGATGCGGTTCACGCTGTCGGGGGTCAGTTGCGGACGATCGAGCCAGAAGGTCCAGTAATCGACCCGCGGCTTGATCAGGATCGAGCGGATGGTGTCGGGCGTCTCGCCCTGAATCTTGAGCGTGACGCGGCCGCTGGCGTCGGTGACGCCCTGAACCGGCCATACGCTGCCGAACACGTACACTTCCACCTCCGGCAGCGGGCCGCTCTCGCCGACCACTTCGATCGTCGTCGAGAACCCGTCGGCCAAGGGAATGAGAACGCCGGGATTGGGCAGCTGATGCGGCGCCGGCACCTGCGGGACGGTCGGATCGAGCATGTAGGTGAGCGGCGCATCGCGCTCGACCGCGAGCCGTGCGCCGGCCTGGGCCTTCAGCAATTCGGCCTTGTCGGGCGCCATGCGGGCCAGCACCATCGGGCCGAGCGGGGCTTGCCCCGGGTCGGCGCTCTGGAATCCGAGCAGCCGTGGCGGCTGAATGGTCTTCACCACGTCGATGTCGGGAGTGTTTGTCAGTTGCTGGACGATGAAGTCGGCGCTGAAGGTCGCAAGCCCCGTCTGCTGGCGCGGGGCCAGGATGTACTGCGCCCGTCGCTGCGAGATCGTTGCGACGGGTTGGCCCGCTGCCGGCGGCGCCTTGCCGCCGTCGCTGCGGCCCGTGCCTTGCGCGGCAGGGGCTGCAGCGGCGGCTGCCGGCGTTGTAGCCCGCGGTGCGGCAACGGCCTCGGCTGGTGGCTGCTCCGCTCCGGGCCGTGCTCCGGTGCCGTTGACGGCTGTGCCGGCCGCATCCTTCTTCGGATCCGAGATTTCAGGTTTGCTTCGTGCGGCCATTTGCGGGCTCCTTCATCCTCGCTCGTGACATCGTCGGGGGGGCGCGGCTGAAGTCAGCCGGCGCCAAAGGGTTTCAGCGGAGCATTCGGCTCCACCACGATCGTGCTGAAAGTCGATCGGAGGCGGTCGGCCTGGCTCTTCGTCATCGACAGGATGACGACGTCGGGCGCGACCTGACCGACGCGTTTCACGCCGGGCTCGCGGCTCAAATGATCAGCAAGCTGGCCGGACTTGACCGGCTCGCCTTGCACGATGAATTCCTGCTCTGAGTTCGGATCCGCCATGCGTCGCTCCCTCCATGTCAGGTCGGCGGTGGGCGGACTGTTCGTGCGCCCACCGCCTTGCTTGCTTGGACCCGCGTTGCGAATGGCGCGGGTCGCTGCTTCAGATCCGCCGTCCTAGTGCATCGTGCCTGCGGGCTGGCCGGTGCTGAAGATGCCGAGCGTGTGCCCGATGTTGAGGCCGGTCTGCGCGCCCTGTCCGATCTTCTTGAGCACGCTCCAGAAGCCCTGCAGCTCCATGTCGGTCGGCTGCGCGGCCGCCGCCTGCTGGCCCGGCTGGCCGGCGCTGAAGATGCCGAGGTCGTGGCCGACGTTGAGGCCGGTCTGGACGCCCTGACCGATCTTCTTGAGCACGCTCCAGAAGCTCTGCAGCTCCATGTCGGTGGGCTGCGCGGCCGCCGCCTGCTGGCCCGGCTGGCCAGCGCTGAAGATGCCGAGGTTGTGGCCGACGTCGAGGCCGGTCTGGACGCCCTGACCGATCTTCTTGAGCACGCTCCAGAAGCCCTGCAGCTCCATGTCGGTCGGCTGCGCCGCTGCGGGTGCCGCTTGCGGACCGGTGCTGAAGATGCCGAGGTTGTGGCCGACGTTGAGGCCGGTCTGGACGCCCTGACCGATCTTCTTGAGCACGCTCCAGAAGCCCTGCAGCTCCATGTCGGTCGGCTGCGCCGCTGCGGGTGCCGCTTGCGGACCGGTGCTGAAGATGCCGAGGTTGTGGCCGACGTTGAGGCCGGTCTGGACGCCCTGACCGATCTTCTTGAGCACGCTCCAGAAGCCCTGCAGCTCCATGTCGGTCGGCTGCGCCGTGGCTGCCGCGGCTTGCGGATCGACGTTGAAGATGCCGAGGTTGTGGCCGACGTTGAGGCCGGTCTGGACGCCCTGACCGATCTTCTTGAGCACGCTCCAGAAGCCCTGCAGCTCCAT
>NZ_JBNPUF010000006.1:0-554991 GCF_051168035.1 Bradyrhizobium sp. HKCCYLRH3059
CCCGCGTTGACCGTTTCTTTCGAATGCCCATCGCAACCTCCTCATCGAGTGTTGCGACGACCAATTGAATCCGCCGGTGATCTCGGCTGAACCTGTGGTACCTGCCGCCTGCATTTTTTGAGCAGGCGGGCCACGGGCCTCAGTCGAGGTCCGGCCTTCCCTGTGCCCTCTGTCCGAAGAGGGTAATCGATCTTGATAGCTCGGGCGCGGAGCGCGTCGCGAGAAGGCAGGACGACGTCTCCGACGCGGAAATTGAGATAGTGGATCAATGGTAGCCCCGAACTCGTCGTGCCCGGGCTTGTCCCGGGCATCCACGTCGTTCGGCGTGTGCGGTGCGGCGTGGATGGCCGGGACAAGCCCGGCCATGACGAGCAGGATTTGAGATCTATCGCTTCATCGGCATCGGAATGCTCATTCGGCGAATTGCAACGATCGAGCTACCCCTTGATGAAGGCCAGCAGGTCGGCATTGATCACGTCGGCATGTGTGGTCGCCATGCCGTGCGGAAAGCCCGGATAGGTCTTCAAGGTCCCATGCTTCAACAGCTTGATGCCGATGCGCGCGGAATCGTCGATCGGAACGATCTGGTCGTCCTCGCCATGCATCAGCAGCACCGGCACGTCGATCGCCTTGAGGTCCTCGGTGAAGTCGGTTTCGGAGAACGCCTTGATGCAATCGTAATGCGCCTTGGCGCCGCCCATCATGCCCTGGCGCCACCAGTTGCGGATCACGCCTTCGGAAACCTTGGCGCCATTGCGATTGAAGCCGTAGAACGGGCCGGTCGGAATATCGAGGAAGAATTGCGCGCGGTTGGCGGCGAGCGCCGCGCGGAAGCCGTCAAACACCTCGATCGGCAGCCCGCCGGGATTGCTCTCCGTCTTCAGCATGATCGGCGGCACCGCGCCGAGCAGGGCAGCCTTGGCGACGCGGCCCTTGCCGTGCTTCGCCACGTAGCGCGCGACCTCGCCGCCACCGGTCGAGTGGCCCACATGGACCGCGTCTCGCAGGTCGAGCTTGGCGGCGAGCGCGGCGACATCGGCCGCATAGGTGTCCATCTCATTGCCGGTCTCCGTCTGGCTGGAGCGACCGTGACCGCGCCGGTCATGCGCGATGACGCGAAAGCCCTTGTCGAGGAAGAACAGCATCTGCGCGTCCCAGTCGTCGGACGACAGCGGCCAGCCGTGGTGGAAGACGATCGGCTGGCCCGAGCCCCAATCCTTGTAGAAGATCTGCGTGCCGTCCGATGTCGTCACGAATCCTGAGCTCATGGAGTGTCTGCCTTTCTCACTGGATGGAATCTGCCGCGTTCAAGGCGCGGCGTGATGGCGCGCCTCGTCGCGTCGGTACGCAACGAAGGATGCCCGCTGCCACCTTAGCGACGGAGCGTGACGATCTCAGCAACACAGACTCGTGTGCGACAGCGTTGCACCTCAACGGGACCCGCGTTGGCTGCTCAATCCGTGAGCGGAGCCACATGCATCTGCGGCGCGTGATCTGCATGATTTGCGGGCTCCTTTGCGGTTCCGCGGCCGGACACCCGGCTTTTTCCTTCTGGAACCGGGCAGGGCCGTCATTGCGCCCCGGCGCGTCATCGCATAAAGCCTGTTCCC
Organism: Bradyrhizobium sp. HKCCYLRH3059; assembly: GCF_051168035.1. NCBI lineage: Bacteria > Pseudomonadati > Pseudomonadota > Alphaproteobacteria > Hyphomicrobiales > Nitrobacteraceae > Bradyrhizobium > Bradyrhizobium sp. HKCCYLRH3059. The sequence goes on from NZ_JBNPUF010000006.1 coordinate 1,611, forward strand.
AAATCGTTCACGCCAGCTCAAGCTCCTGGGCTAACCCACTGAAAGCTAAACGCTAATGGGAAAATCACTGATTCCGCCGGAGCCGGCGGAGATTCACGAGGTCGCGCTGCGCGAGGCGCTGGAGGAGCGCTATCTCGCCTACGCGCTCTCGACCATCATGCACCGCGCGCTGCCCGACGCGCGCGATGGCCTCAAGCCGGTGCATCGGCGCATCCTCTACGGCATGCGGCTGCTGCGGCTCGATCCCGGCACCGCCTTCAAGAAATCCGCCAAGATCGTCGGCGATGTGATGGGCTCGTTCCATCCGCATGGCGACCAGGCGATCTACGACGCGATGGTCCGCCTCGCGCAGGACTTTTCCTCGCGCTATCCGCTGGTCGACGGCCAGGGCAATTTCGGCAACATCGACGGCGATAACCCGGCCGCCTACCGCTACACCGAAGCGCGCATGACCGACGTCGCGCGGCTGCTGCTGGACGGCATCGACGAGGACGGCGTCGAGTTCCGGCCGAACTATGACGGCCAGTCGAAGGAGCCGGTGGTGCTGCCCGGCGGCTTCCCGAACCTGCTCGCCAACGGCGCCCAGGGCATCGCCGTGGGCATGGCGACCTCGATCCCGCCGCACAATGCCGCCGAACTGTGCGACGCCGCGCTGCATCTGATCGAGAAGCCCGACGCCAAGTCGCGCGCGCTGTTGCGCTGGGTGAAGGGCCCGGACTTCCCGACCGGTGGCACCGTGATCGACTCCAAGGAATCGATCATCGAGGCCTACACCACCGGCCGCGGCTCGTTCCGTGTCCGCGCCAAGTGGAAGCAGGAGGAGGGCAACCGCGGCACCTGGATCGTCGTCATCACCGAGATTCCCTATCTCGTGCAGAAGTCGCGCCTGGTCGAGAAGATCGCAGAGCTGCTCAACGAGAAGAAGCTGCCGCTGGTCGGCGACGTCCGCGACGAATCCGCCGAGGACGTGCGGCTCGTGATCGAGCCGAAGTCGAAGAACGTCGATCCGGCGCTGATGATGGAATCGCTGTTCCGGCTCACCGATCTCGAGAGCAAGATTCCGCTGAACCTCAACGTGCTGATCAAGGGCAAGATCCCGAAGGTGGTGGGTCTCGCCGAGTGCCTGCGCGAATGGCTCGACCATCTGCGCGACGTGCTGCTGCGACGCTCGAACTACCGCAAGAAGCAGATCGAGAACCGGCTGGAGATTCTCGGCGGCTACCTGATCGCCTACCTCAACATCGACGAGGTGATCCGGATCATCCGCACCGAGGACGAGCCCAAGCCGGTCCTGATGAAGACGTTCAAGCTCACCGAGGTCCAGGCCGAGGCCATCCTCAACATGCGCCTGCGCTCTCTGCGCAAGCTCGAGGAAATGGAGATCCGCACCGAGGACAAGAACCTGCGCGGCGAGCTGAAGGGCATCAATGCGCTGCTCGGATCCGAGCAGCTGCAATGGGCCAAGGTCGGCGAGCAGGTCAAGACGGTGCGCGACATGTTCGGGCCGAAGACGCCGCTCGGCAAGCGCCGCACCAATTTCGCCGACGCGCCCGAGCACGATCTCGCCGCCATCGAGGAGGCCTTCATCGAGCGCGAGCCGGTTACGGTCGTCGTCTCCGACAAGGGCTGGGTGCGCACCTTGAAGGGCCACGTCGCCGACCTGTCGAACCTGCAGTTCAAGACCGACGATCAGCTCGGCCAGGCGTTCTTCGCCGAGAACACCTCGAAGGTGCTGTTGTTCGCCAGCAATGGCAAGTTCTACTCGCTCGACGTCGGCAAGCTGCCCGGTGGCCGCGGCCATGGCGAGCCGATCCGCATGTTCATCGACCTCGACCAGGACGCCTCGATCGTGTCGATGTTCGTCGCCAAGGGCGAGCGCAAGTTCCTCGTGGCGGCCTCCGACGGCCAGGGCTTTGTGGTCAAGGAAGAGGATTGCGTCAGCAACACCCGCAAGGGCAAGCAGGTGCTCAACGTGACCGCGCCAGCGGAAGCGCGCGCGATCACCACCGTCACGGGCGATCAGGTCGCGGTCATCGGCACCAACCACAAGATGGTGGTGTTCGGGCTCGACCAGGTGCCGGAGATGGCGCGTGGCCGCGGCGTCCGGCTGCAGAAATACACCAGCGCGCAGCTGTCCGACGTCACCACCTTCGAGCAGAAGCAGGGGCTGGCCTGGAAGGATTCCGCCGGCCGCGATCAGGGTCTGAGCTGGAAGGAATTGGCCGATTACCGGGGCAACCGCGCCGACGCCGGCCGCATCGCGCAGGGCCTGCCGAAGTCGAACAAGTTCAACCGGCCGATCGAGTGAGGCGCGGGAGAGTGAAGATCGAGCGCCCCTTCGGTCTGCCACTCATCGGGACGACACCAAGACTGTCGTCCCGGGCAAGCCATCGGCAACGCGTAGCGTTGTCCGATGGCGCCGACCCGGGACCCATAACCACAGGACGTGGGAATGGGCAGGCTGGAACGACGCGCGTGCCAACCGATTGCCGCCGGTGGCTATGGGGTCCCGGCTTTCGCCGGGACGACATCGAGAGCGCTCATCAGCAGCGAGTAGTAGGTCAGATCGCATGGCGCACTCACACCAGCATCACGACGACCACCGCGACCATGATCATTCGCACGGCCACTCACATTCCCACGCCCACGGCCACGCCGGCCACAGCCATGCGCCGGCGAGCTTCGGCGCGGCCTTCGCGATCGGTGTGTCGCTCAACACCGGCTTCGTCATCGCCGAGCTCGTTTTCGGCTACGCCGCGCATTCGCTGGCCCTGATCTCGGACGCGGTCCACAATCTGTCCGACGTGATGTCGCTGCTCCTGGCCTGGGGCGCCCTGTGGCTGGCGGGCCGGCGGCCGACCGACCGCCATACCTACGGCTATCGCCGCGCCTCGATCCTGGCGGCGCTGATCAATGCGGGGGTGCTGCTGGTGGTGGTCGGCGGCATCGCCGTCGAGGCGTTCGATCGCCTGCGCAATCCGGGCGAGGTGGCCGGCATCACCGTGCTGTGGGTCGCCGCGCTCGGCATCGCCATCAACGGCGCCACCGCGCTGCTGTTCATGCGCGGCCGCGACACCGACCTCAACATCCGCGGCGCCTACCTGCACATGGCCGCCGATGCCGCCGTGTCGTTCGGCGTCGTCGTCGCGGCGCTGGTCACGATCTGGACCGGGTGGCTGTGGGTCGATCCGGTGGTCAGCCTTGTCATCGCGCTCGTCGTGCTCCTGAGTGGCTGGGAGCTCGCCCGCGACAGCGTCAATCTGGCGCTCGACGCCGTGCCGCGCGACATCGCGCTTCCCGAGGTGCGCGATTATCTCGCCTCCCTCGACGGCGTCAGCGAGGTGCACGACCTCCATGTCTGGGCGATGAGCACCAACGAGACCGCGCTGACGGCGCATCTGGTCCGGGCAGGCGGAACGGATGATGCGTTCCTGCATCGCGTCTGCGCCGAGCTGTCACATCGCTTCAACATCCAGCATCCGACCCTGCAGATCGAGGCCGATGGCTGCGCCTGCAAGCTCGCTCCTGCCGACGTGGTGTAAGCCGCGATGGGTCAGCTCCTTCCTGCCAGTCTGCACATCGCGCCGGCGATTTCCCTCGACCGGCGGAGTTCCCATTCCGGCCGGCGGCGGCGCCGTGATAACAGTGACCATCTCCCGCATCGCGGCCGCACCATCAGGGACACGATGTCTGGGGTGAGACGCACGGCACGGGAATGTGCCTTCGGAACGCAACGACTGGACAGCCCATGCCCGTGACGATCTTTCACAATCCGGCCTGCGGCACGTCGCGCAACACGCTCGCGATGATCCGCGCCTCGGGCGAGGAGCCTGAGGTGATCGAATATCTGAAGACGCCGCCGAGCCGCGAACAGCTGATTGCGCTGATCAACGCGATGGGCGTCAGGGTGCGCGACGTGCTGCGTGAGAAGGGCACGCCCTATGCCGAGCTTGGGCTGGGCGATCCCAAATGGACCGACGACCAGCTGATCGAGGCGATGCTCGCGCATCCCATCCTGATCAACCGGCCGATCGTGGTGACCAGCAGGGGTGCGCGGCTCTGCCGCCCGTCCGAACTCGTGCTCGACCTGCTCGATCATCCCGTCTCCTCCTTCACCAAGGAGGACGGCGAGGTGGTGAGCCGGCCTGCCTGAAGCCTTCCGGATCGTGACGCGTTGGTGAGTTGAAACCATGGATACGGCGACCCGTCTCGAAGTGGCGAACTGGCTCGTAGGTCAGAGCCTGACCGGCGCGCCGGAAAACGAGATCCTGCGCGGTTTCTGCGAGCGCTGTCGCGCGGCCGGGCTTGAACTGTCGCGCAGCCTTGCGATCATCGATACGCTGCATCCGATTTTCGAGGGGCGTGGCTTCCGCTGGAACGATTTCGACACGAACGAAGCCGACAGCTTTGAATATGGCTCCAGCAATGAGGGAGAGGCGGCCCAGAATTGGCGGCGCTCGGTCTTCCACCACATGCTGGAGAACGGCCATGACGAGTTCAGCATTGACTTCATGAATTGTGCGCATCTCGATTTTCCGATCATCGAGGAGCTTTCCGCACAGGGACATCGGCACTATCTCGCCTTCGTGCACCGGTTCGGGGAAGCCGGCACGCTCGGCCAGATGGACTGCTTCTATTCGAACTGGCTGACGCGGCGTGACGGCGGCTTCACCGACACGCAGGTCGGCGCATTGCGCGACCTGGTCCCGCTGCTCGCGCTGACGATCAAATCCGCGCAGCAGGTCGACATCGTGCGAACCCTTGGCCGCGTCTATCTCGGCCGCGATGCGTCGGAGCAGGTGCTGCGCGGCCGGATTTCCCGCGGTGTCACCGAGCGCATCAATGCGGTGCTGTGGTTCTCCGACCTGCGCAGTTCGACCGCAATCAGTGAGAGCATATCGCCGGACGAGATCATCCCGCTGCTCAACGACTATGCGGAAGCCTCGATCGACGCGATCTACGAGTCCGGCGGCGACGTGCTGAAGCTGATCGGCGACGGCGTGCTGGCGATCTTCACCGGAGGCGACATGGCCTCGGCTCGCCGGGCTGCGCTGCGTGCCGAGCATCGCTTTCGGCTGAACATCCTGAAGCTGAACGCACGGCGCGCCGGCGAGGGACGGCCCGTCACCTCGGCCTATGTCGGCCTGCATGTCGGCGAGGTGTTCTACGGCAATATCGGCAGCGAGGACCGGCTCGACTTCACCGTCGTGGGACCGGCCGTCAACGAGGTCAGCCGCATCGCCTCGATGTGCCGCTCGGTCGATCGCGAACTGTTGGCGTCCGCCGAATTCTGCGAGGGGCTCGACGACGAAGGTCGCCGCTACCTGGTGTCGACCGGCCGCTACGCGCTGCGCGGCATCGGCCGCGCGCAGGATCTCTTCACGCTCGATCCGGAAATTGCCGGCAGCGCCTTGGCCACGCGGGCCTACGAGAACTACCTGGCGGACGAGATGTCGCACCCTTGACCCACGTCAATGCCCAGCCGAAGCGAGTCTGCCCAGCATCCCTCTGCCGGGAGATGAAAGCTCATGTACAAACATATTCTGCTGCCGACCGATGGCTCCGATCTGTCCAAGGCCGCGATCAAGCACGGCATTGCGCTCGCCAAGGCGACCGGCGCAAAGGTCACGGCGCTGGTGGTGTCGACGCCGCTGCATTCGCTGGTCGTCGATCCTCACGCTGCGACCAAGGCGCTCGCGCAATACAAGTCGCTGGTGGCCGATCAGACCGCGAAATATCTCGATCATGTGAAGGACGATGCCGAGCAGGCCGGCGTCGCCTGCGCCACGCTCTGCGTCGAGCACGACAAGCCCTATGAGGCGATCGTCGAGACCGCCCGCAAGCAGCATTGCGATCTGGTGCTGATGGCCTCGCATGGGCTGCGCGGCGTCTCGGCGATCCTGGGCAGCGAGACCTTGAAGGTGCTGACGCATTCGACCGTGCCGATCCTGGTCTATCGCTAGGCGGGCTGCGGCTCCGGTTGCCGCGCGATCGCCACGACCGGCGAGGCGAGGATGACGAGCGCCTGCAGGCCGAAGATGGCGGCGACGAGGTAGAGACACGTGTCGGCGCCGTAGCGGCCGCCGACGACCGCGCCGAGCAGCGAGCCCAGCGGACGGGCGCCGTAGCTCAGGATGTTGATGGCCGACACCCGCCCGAGTAGGCCGGCCGGGGTCACCGACTGCCGCAGCGTCGTGGTCGAGATCACCCAGAGGATCGGCCCGGCGCCGAGCAGGAAGAAGCTGAGCCCGGCAAGGACAGGCGAGGGAACGAACGTGGTCAGTGCCATCACGAGCGCCGCGGCGAAGCCGGTGACGGGGCCGAGCCCGATGACGGTGCCGAACGGCAGAAGCCGCATGATGCGCGTCGCCAGCAGCGCGCCGCACACCATGCCGACGCCGAACATCGACAGCACCGAGCCGACGCCTCCTGCCGACAGGCCGAGCCGGTGGACTGCATAGGGCACGAACACCGCGAGCAGCAGGAAATGGGCCGTGTTGAAGATGAACTGGGTTGCGAACACCGGCCGCAGCAGCGGATGATGCAGCACGAAGGCGGCGCCTTCCCTGATGTCGGCCAGCGGATGGCGGCGCGGCACGGGCGCGCGGGCGGGCTCGGCGATGCCGGCCAGGCAGACGGCTGCGACCAGCGAGAGCGCAGCGGCGCAGCCGAAGGCGGGCGCGCCGCCGATCCAGCCGACCAGCACGCCGCCGAGCGCGGGCCCCGCGGCGAAGGCGACGGTACGGGCAAGCTCGATGCGCGCATTCGCAGGCGCCAACTGGGCGGGGGCGACCAGGCTCGGCACCAGGGCCGGCGCGGCGACGCTGAACACCACCGTGCCGCACACCGCTGCGAATCCAAGCGCCGCCAGCAACGGCAGCGTGAGCGCGCCGGCCGCGAAGGCGATGAGGATCGCGAGCAGCGCCAGCGCGCGAAGCATCTCTGCCAGCGCCATCAGCAGCCGTCGCGACATCCGGTCGGCGAGCAGCCCCGCAGGGATCGCGAACAGCACGAAGGGCGCGGTCAGCGCCGTCTGCAAGAGTCCAGTCTCGCCCTCGCCGACACCGAGCGCGAGCACCGCGACGATCGGCGCTGCGGCGAGCGCGATCTGCTCGGCCGATTGCGCGGTGAGGTTCGACCAGGCGAGGCGGTGGAAGGCGGCGGGCAGGGCGGGCGAGGGAGTCATGAAGAGGAACCTGATGTGATGATGTGGCCATCATCGCCGCTCAGCCTCCCTGCGCCCACCCGCTTCCTGATCTCCGGCATCGGCCGTCGTGCTGCGGACGGCCTACGCCGCGGTCGGTGCCTCGGCCAATCCCCATTCCGGCGGCAGCGTGCGGAACGCCAGATGCGTGCCGGCATTCAGCGGCGCCGTCTTGAAGCCGAACCGGTGCCAGGCCAGCGCCAGCGCATGCTGGGTGTAGATCGAGATGTGGCCGTTGCGCGGCGCGATGTACCACCAGGACATGCCCTGGCTTTCGAAGTCGTCCGGCTGGGTCAACGTCGAGTAGAATACCGCGCCCGGTTCGGCCACGCAGGCTGCCATGGCTCCGATCGTCGCCAGCGGATCGGGCACGTGCTCCAGCGTCTCGAAGCAGGTGACGAGATCGAACTTGCGATCGGGTTGGGTTGCGTGCTCGGCCACCATCGGATCATAGGTGACCGCTTCCGCGAAGCCTTGAGCGCGCAGGCCGGTGCAGAACAAGTCGTTGCCGCCGCCGAAGTCGAGCACCCGCATTCCGGCCTTGTGTGGCGCCCAGAAGCGGGCCACGGCCGCCGCATTGTCGGTCGGCCGCTTGATCCGATAGTCCGGATCCACGGCTTCGTAGCCGTCGTTGTAAATGTGGGTCTTGAACTGCTCGATGCTCCAGTCGTCGAAGGCGTCCGTGAACAGGAAGCCGCAATCCGCGCAGCGCCGGTAGTAGATTGGTACGCCGGCCAGCGGCGGGCGATGGGCATGGGCCGTCTGGCAGGGGCGGTTCATGTCGACCACGCCGTAGAGCGAGGCAGGACCGTCACAGATCTTGCAAGGCACGGGCGCGTTCGTGACCGGTCGGAGCCCGAGTTGGGTAGAGAGCATGGTGGATCCCGTCAGTGGGGCAGTGGCGCCCGTCGCCGATGGGCCGCCTCGAGGAGGCGGGCCGCGAATCGGCAGGGACGAGCTTTCGCAATGATGAAGCGGTATCGGAGGATTTCCAGCATCTCTATGCGGCACCGCCACATGGGCAAGTCGCACTTGCAAGTAAGTTGCATTAAACGTCGGTTTCGTCCAGGATAGCGCCATGGACGCAAAATCGTCAGACCTTTCGCAGCTGCACGCCATGGTTCCGCCGAGCGACCGCCTGAACGGAGGCTGGCGCGGTGAGCGCGGCGATCCGTCTCTCGGCGACATGTTCGCGACGGTACGAACCGCGACAAAAGGGTCGCTCTGGCGCAAGCTGCTGGCCTTTCTCGGACCCGGTTACCTCGTCGCCGTCGGCTATATGGACCCCGGCAATTGGGCAACGTCGCTGGCCGGCGGTGCCAAGTTCGGCTACGTCCTGCTCTCGGTCGCGCTGCTGTCCAACCTGATGGCGATCGTGCTGCAGTCGCTGTGCACACGGCTCGGCGTCGCCACCGGCCGCGACCTCGCCCAGGCCTGTCGCGACTCTACCCCGCGCTGGGTCTCGGTGCCGCTTTGGCTGTCGGCGGAGATCGCGATCACGGCCACCGACCTCGCGGAAGTGATCGGTACTGCGATCGGTCTCAGCCTGCTGTTCGGGCTGCCGCTGTCGATCGGCGTCTGCGTCACCGCACTCGATGTCTTCCTGATCCTGGCGCTGCAGGCGTTCGGCTTCCGCTGGATCGAGGCGTTCGTGGTCGCGCTGCTCGGCATCATCGCGCTGTGCTTCGCGATCCAGATCGCGATGGCGCAGCCGGACTGGGCCGAGGTGGTGAAGGGCTTCGTTCCCAGCGGACAGCTGATCGCCAATCCGGAGATGCTCTATCTGGCGCTCGGCATTCTCGGCGCCACCGTGATGCCGCACAATTTGTATCTCCACTCGGGCCTGGTCCAGACTCGCGGCTACGGCGACAGCCCAGAGGACAAGCGCGAGGCGATCACGCTCTCCACGATCGATTCCACCATCGCGCTGTGCCTGGCGCTGACCATCAACGCCTCGATCCTGATCCTGGCGGCGGCGACGTTCCACCGCACCGGACAACGCGACGTCGCCGAGCTTGACCAGGCGTATTCCTTCCTGGCGCCGCTGCTCGGGTCGACGCTGGCGCCGACGCTGTTTGCGATCGCGCTGTTGTGCTGCGGCCTGAATTCGACGATCACCGCGACACTGTCCGGCCAGATCGTGATGGAGGGCTTTCTTCACTGGCGGATCGCGCCCTGGCTGCGCCGGCTGATCACCCGCATGATCGCAATCGTGCCGGCCGTGGTGGTGACGATCTGGGCCGGCGAGAAGGCGACCGGGCAGCTCCTGATCCTCAGTCAGGTCGTGCTCAGCCTGCAACTGCCGTTCGCCATCGTGCCGCTGGTGCTGCTCACCGCGAGCCGGGCCAAGATGGGGCAGTTCGTGGCGCCGCGCTGGCTGACGGCGATTGCGACCTTGATCGCGGTGGTGATCATCGCGCTCAATGCCAAGCTGGTGTGGGATCTGGCCACGGGATAGGGATGGCGCGCAGGGAGCAGCGAACCAGGGGATGTCGAAAGACCTCTACTCCCCCTCGCTATTGCCTCCCTCTAGTCCTGCGGCTCGGGCGCGATGTCGCCTTCGGCATCCACGCGCAGCCAGCCGGCAGCCGCGAGCCGTTGTTGCGGCAGATAGCGGCTCTTGTAGTCCATCTTCTTCGAACCCTCGATCCAATAGCCGAGATAGACGTAGGGCAGGCCCTGGCGCCGCGCCCGGGCGATGTGGTCGAGGATCATGAAGGTGCCGAGCGAGCGCGTGGTCTCCGACGGGTCGAAGAACGAGTACACCATCGACAGGCCATCGCTGAGCACGTCGGTCAGGGCGACCGCGACCAACTCGCCGCCCCTGGCGTTCGGACCGTTGCTCAGATTGCGGCGGCGGTACTCGATGATTCTCGTCTCGACATGGCTGTCCTCGACCATCATGGCGTAATCGAGCACCGTCATGTCGGCCATGCCGCCATGGCGATGGCGCTGATCGAGATAGCCGCGGAAGATCGAATATTGCTCGGAGGTCGGCACGGCGCTGCGCTGCTCGCCGACCAGATCGGAGTTGCGCGCGAGCACCTTCCGGAAGTTGCGCGAGGGGCGGAATTCGTTGGCGATCACGCGGACGGACACGCAAGCGCGGCACTGGTCGCAGGCCGGCCGGTAAGCGATCGACTGGCTGCGACGGAAGCCGCCATGGGTGAGAAGGTCGTTGAGATCGGTCGCCTTGTCGCCGACCAGATGCGTGAACACCTTGCGTTCCTGCCGGCCCGGCAGATACGGGCAGGGCGAGGGCGCGGTCAGGTAGAATTGCGGGGTGTCACGCGAATGCTGGGTCAAGGAACGTCGTGAGCCTCCGAGGCGATCATCAACAGAATTGCGCTCCGGAGGCGGCCGGTCAATCGCTTTTGCTGTGCCACCGGACGTCTCATCAGGTACGAGCCGGTTCAGTCAGTTGCGAGCGCACAGACGTGTTGATCACGACGGTGCCGAGCACGAAATCGTGCAGCAGCCGGCGGCGGCTGTTGAACAGTCCGACCAGCAGCACGAGCGGCGACAACACCGAGACCGAGATCCAGAAGCAGACTGCATGCACGGCACCGAGCACAAAGTAGCCCGGCGCGCCGTACCAGGTCCGCACCTCCAGATCCATCACCCGCATGCCGATCGTCGCCGAGTTCGGCCCGCCGATCGTTGCGCCGTAGTAGACGATGGCCCAGATCACTGAAGCCGGCGACACCAGCCAGAACAACGCCCAGCCGAGACCCAGCGTGACCACGCCGAATACGGCAATGAAGATCACCGCCAGGATCACCGGGACCGAGAGCACCAGGAGATCGATCAGGAATGCGATCATCCGCCGCGTCAGCACGCCGCGAAACAATTCCGGCTGCTGATAGGGATCGTAGGCGTGCGGCCGAGCACCGGGACCGTCATTGCTATCGCCTGAGCCCATATACGCCATGAATAAGCCCTCCGGATTGGCACCCAGCACATGGGAACCCGACTTGCGCTTGCAAGGGCCGTTCTTGCAGGAGGCGCGGCAAATTTCCGGCCATTTCGCGACTTCTGAGCCCTTTCCGCGACCCGGCGGTTCGCGCACGCGAAAGGATCGGCGTGCTCAAAGACCGGCGGGTCCCGAAAGATCCCAGCGCCTCCTCAACGCTGCTGCCGCAGCCGTTCGGCGGCTTGCGGGGCGAAATAGGTGAGCACACCGTCGGCGCCGGCGCGCTTGAAGGCCAGCAGGCTCTCCATCATCGCCCGATCGCCGTCGATCCAGCCATTGTTGGCGGCCGCCGCGATCATCGCGTATTCGCCCGACACCTGATAGGCGAAGGTCGGCATGCTGAACGTGTCCTTCACGCGCCTGACGACGTCGAGATAGGGCATGCCCGGCTTGACCATCACCATGTCGGCGCCCTCGGCGATGTCGAGCTCGACCTCGCGCAGGGCCTCGTCGCTATTGGCGCTGTCCATCTGGTAGGTGCGCTTGTCGCCGGTGAGCGTCTTGGCCGAGCCGATCGCGTCGCGGAACGGGCCGTAGAAGGCGGATGCATATTTGGCTGCATAGGCCATGATCTGCACGTCGAGGAAACCGGCTTGATCCAAAGCCTGGCGGATCGCGCCGACCCGGCCGTCCATCATGTCCGACGGCGCAATGATGTCGCAGCCGGCCTCGGCCTGGACCAGGGCCTGGCGCACCAGCACGGCGACGGTCTCGTCGTTGAGGATGCGGCCGTCCCGGATCAGGCCGTCATGACCGTGACTGGTGAAAGGGTCCAGCGCGACGTCGCAGAGCACGCCGATCTCCGGGAACTCCTTCTTGATCGCGCGCACCGCCTGGCAGACCAGGTTGTCCGGGTTGCAGGCCTCGGAGCCGTGCTCGTCGCGCAGTGACGGCTCGGTATAGGGGAACAGTGCGATGCAGGGGATGTCGAGCCTAACCGCGCGTTCGGCATCGCGGACGATCTCGTCGACGCTCAGCCGCTCCACGCCCGGCATCGAGGCGACGGTGCTGCGGGTCCGGTCGCCCTGCACCACAAACAGGGGCCAGATCAGATCGTCGGTGGTGAGCACGTTCTCGCGCACCAGCCGGCGCGCCCATTCGGCCTTGCGGTTGCGGCGGGGGCGGATGGTCAGCTCGAGCGCCGGTGTCGGTGCAGTGGCCGGGTTGCGCGCGGTGTCGCGCAGGTCGATCGGGCGGCCGAATTTGATCGCCATGGGGTGCTGGCTCCTTGAGCTGGCCGGCGAGCCGGATTTGATTTGTTGTAATTCCAACAATCTGTAGCACTTCGGCCGTCGCCCGTCACTTGACCTGACGCAAGCGGCCCGGTTGATTTCCTACCCGGTTGCTTTCACGGTGCCGGCCGGCCAAGAATCGCCATGCTCCTGGTCTTGAGAGGCCCCAATGACGACCATCCTGTTCTGCTCGAGCTGCCATGGCTGAGATTCCCTCGGCGCGAGATCTGGCACGTGACAACGCCGCCATGTCGATTGCCGCCATGTCCTCGGATCGGCGCGAGAGCGACGACAATGTCTGGACGCGGCGGCTCGTGCTGTTTTTGCGGGTCATGGCCATGCTCTCGATCGCCAAGGGCCTGTACCACTGGGCCCAGGTGACCGGCTTCATCGGCGGCGAGGACGACGCGTTCGAAAACCAGGCGATGGCCTGGCAGGCTGCGACGGTCTATTTCGCGGTCATCGAGCTCGTCGCCGCCGTGGGCCTGTGGCTGGCCACGCCGTGGGGCGCAGTGGTGTGGCTCACCACGGTGGTGTCGATGGCGGTGATCGAGCTGATGTTCCCGGGCATCTACGGCGGCAATCTGCTGGTGGTCGCGGGCGAGGCAATCATGCTCGCCGCCTACCTCGTGCTGGCCTGGATGGCGGCCCGGGAGCGGCCACCATAGGTCGTGCGGAAAATTCGTTGCACGCTGTAAATCTTTTCAGCGCCATGCAAGTAATGTTTCGAACACCTTAAGAGCGCCTGCCACAGCTGTTACAGAGACCTTAGCGGCGCTACCCAAGCGTGTTTTGGAATGCGACAGGTGGGTGAAACAGAGCGCGAACATCGCGCCTCGACCGTCAACGGACTATTGCAAAAGCCTCTGTAATTACTGAATTAAAAGAGGATTCACTCTCCGCGATTCATTCTCTCTTTATGCTCTTATTTAAGGCGATCTTCAAAGCACGCCCCTTAAGTTCGTTCTATCAGACGGGACAAAAGTTTCGTCGAATAAGTCGACAAAAACGACGACAGGGGAAGTGTCATGATGAAAGCCGTTGCGACGGCCGTGGAGACTGCTGCGCCGGGCCAGGGCGGCACCGTCCAGTCGCTCTATCTGGAAGCTCTGACGCTGGTGGAGCGGCTGCATCGCCGCCTGCTCGACGTCATCAAGGACGAGTTCGACCGCCGTGGTCGTTCCGACATCAATTCGGTCCAGGCGCTGCTGCTCTATAACATCGGCGACAAGGAGCTGACCGCGGGCGAGCTGCGCACGCGCGGCTACTATCTCGGCTCCAACGTCTCCTACAACCTGAAGAAGCTGGTCGAGCTCGGCTTCCTCGATCACCAGCGCTCGCGCGTCGATCGCCGCTCGGTCCGCATCCGCCTGACCCCGCAGGGCCAGGAGATCCGCCGCATCGTCGACTCGCTGTATCAGAAGCACGTCAAGACCGTGGAGCAGGTCGGCGGCATTTCCAGCGAGGAGTTCTCGACGCTGAACAAGTCGCTGCATCGTCTCGAGCGGTTCTGGACCGATCAGATCCTCTATCGCCTCTGAGCAGGCCTCATCGTCTCGGTTGAGCCGGCTCCGACCTCGAGAGCCAAGACCGGACAGTCGTTGATCGTCTGGAAGTCGTTCTTGCGCCGGCCCCTTCGGCCGGCGCTTTTTCGTGTTCGTTTGGCAAAATCCCCGGTCCGAATTGGAACCAATCAAGGCTCCTGGGCTTATGTCCTTGGACCGGAGGTCGGACCATGCTGCACGATGCCGGAATGCAAGTCATGAACGTGGCGATGGTCGGCGATGCTTATGCCATCGCCTCCAACTATCTGCGTCTCTCTGGCGAGATGCCGGAGGAGTTCACGCCGAACGAAAGACTTGTCGACATCATCGTTCAACTGATTCACCGCGGAGAATTCAACAAGCTCAAGCTCGCCAACAAGGCGATTTCGATGTTCAAGTCTGCCTGACGGCTGACGTTCAAGAGGGGATGATATGGAAGCCGCCATCGATCGCATCATGCACACCTACGACCTGCTGGCGAACCGCACCGCTGCGGCGAGCGACGAGGCGCGTCGCAAGGTGAGCGCCTACATCCAGACGCTGTTCGAAGCCGGCGAGCGCGATCCGCATCGTCTCACGGTGTGCGGCCTGACCTATCTTCGCCAGCTCGACGGCCGCGTCGATCCGGTGAAGGCGGGCTACACCGGCCTCTGATGTGTTCGGCGCGACTTTGCTCGCGCGACGCTTGCCTCATAATACCCGACAACCTGGATGAGACCTTCCGGTTTCATGCGGGTTGTTTGTTCTTGGGGGATCGATGCATTTGGTGTCCCGAGTCATCGTCATCGCGGGATTCTTGGTCATCGCGGATTCTTGGCCGTCGCGTGCGGTGAGCTGAGCCTGCCCACGAGGAGTATGGTTGAGACGGTTTGGTCCCAGAAGGGACCGAACAGTCGAGAAGCACGGGCCAGAATAGGCGCCTGGCTTGAGCAGGGCTTGCCCCGGACCTCGTCCACCATATCTGGCGCAAATATCCGGTTTGACCCGCAACCGCTTGGTCTGTCCCTTGGCCTGCCGCCGCCCATATGGTAAGGGCAGGGGTCTTTTCCGACCGCCTTCACTGAACCGACCGCAGGCCACCTAAGGCCTTGCGGACGTGGAGATATTCCGCCGATGACCGCTTCCAGCGCCAAGCCCGCCTCGTCAGTCGATTCCTTCTTCTCCGCCACCCTGGCCGAGGCCGATCCCGAGATCGCCGCCGCCATCAAGGGTGAGCTCGGTCGGCAACGGCACGAAATCGAGCTGATCGCCTCGGAAAACATCGTCAGCCGCGCGGTCCTGGAGGCCCAAGGCTCGGTGATGACCAACAAGTACGCGGAAGGGTATCCGGGCGCGCGCTATTATGGCGGCTGCGAATGGGTCGACGTCGCCGAGAACCTCGCGATCGACCGCGCCAAGAAGCTGTTCGGCGCCAATTTCGCCAACGTCCAGCCGAACTCCGGCAGCCAGATGAATCAGGCGGTGTTCCTGGCGCTGCTGCAGCCCGGCGACACCTTCATGGGCCTCGACCTCGCCGCCGGCGGCCATCTCACCCACGGCTCGCCGGTCAACATGTCCGGCAAGTGGTTCAGGGCCGCGCATTACACCGTGCGCCGCGACGACCACCTGATCGACATGGATGCGGTGGCGAAGCAGGCTGAGGAAGTGAAGCCGAAGCTGATCATCGCCGGTGGCAGCGCCTATTCGCGCCCGTGGGACTTCAAGCGTTTCCGCGAGATCGCCGATAGCGTCGGTGCGTACCTGCTGGTCGACATGGCCCACTTCGCCGGCCTCGTCGCCGGCGGCGTCCATGCCTCGCCGGTGCCGTATGCCCACGTCACCACGACGACGACCCACAAGTCGCTGCGCGGCCCGCGCGGCGGCCTGATCCTGTGGAACGACGAGCAGTTCACCAAGAAGTTCAACTCGGCGATCTTCCCGGGCCTGCAGGGCGGCCCGCTGATGCACGTGATCGCGGCCAAGGCGGTGGCGTTCGCCGAGGCGCTGCGGCCGGAGTTCAAGACTTACGCGAAGAACATCGTCGAGAACGCGAAGGCGCTGGCGGAATCGCTGCGCGCCCACGGCTTCGACATCGTCTCCGGCGGCACCGACAACCATTTGATGCTGGTCGACCTCCGGCCCAAGGGGTTGAAGGGCAACATCTCGGAGAAGGCCCTGGTCCGCGCCGGCATCACCTGCAACAAGAACGGCATCCCGTTCGATCCCGAGAAGCCGTTCGTCACGTCCGGCCTGCGCCTCGGCACGCCGGCGGCGACCACCCGCGGCTTCGGCGTCGCCGAATTCCAGCAGGTCGGCAGCCTGATCGCCGAGGTGTTGAACGCGATCGCGCAGGCGCCGGACGGCAGCGCGCCGCTGGTCGAAGCCGCGGTCAAGCAGAAGGTGAAGGCGCTGACCGACCGGTTTCCGATCTACCAGTAAGGCTTGAAGCCACAATGCGCTGCCCGAGCTGCAACAGCCTCGATACGCAGGTGAAGGACTCCCGCCCCACCGAGGATTCCTCGGTGATCCGGCGGCGGCGGGTCTGCGTCACCTGCAATTTCCGCTTCACGACCTTCGAGCGGGTGCAGCTGCGCGAACTGACCGTCATCAAGCGCAACGGCCGTCGCGTGCCGTTCGACCGCGACAAGCTGATGCGCTCGGTGCAGATCTCGCTGCGCAAGCGCTCGGTCGATCCGGAGCGGGTCGAGAAGATGGTCTCGGCGATCGTGCGCGAGCTCGAGAGTGGCGGCGAATCCGAGGTGTCCTCGGAGGCGATCGGCGAGATCGTGATGGAGCATCTGCGCGATCTCGACGACGTCGCCTATGTCCGCTTCGCCTCGGTCTATCGCAATTTCCGCGAGGCCAAGGATTTCGAGGCCGTGCTCGGCGAGCTCTCGGCCGAGGACGAAGCACCGCGCCTCGCGCCGGTCCGCAAATGATCTTCCGGGTTCTGGTCGATCAGGTCGGCGAGAAGCTGAAGGCGCAGAAGGACGCCGACCGCCGCTTCATGCAGCTGGCGCTGTCGCTCGGCCGTCGTGGGCTGGGGCGGACTTGGCCCAATCCCGCCGTCGGCGCTGTGGTGGTCAAGGACGGCGTGATCGTCGGCCGCGGCTGGACCCAGCCCGGTGGACGCCCTCATGGCGAGCCCGAGGCCTTGAAGCGCGCCGGCGAGGCCGCCAAGGGCGCCACCCTCTACGTGACGCTGGAGCCGTGCTCGCATTTCGGCAAGTCGCCGCCTTGCGTGGATGCGGTCATCGCCGCCGGCATCAGCCGCGTCGTCTCGGCGATCGAGGACCCCAATCCCGAGGTCGCAGGGCAGGGGCATGCGAAGCTGCGCGCCGCGGGTATTCAGGTCGAGGTCGGCCTCTGCTCGGCGGACGCCAAGCGTGATCATGCCGGCCATTTCCGCCGCATCAGCGACGGACGGCCGCACGTGATCCTGAAGCTCGCGGTCTCCGCCGATGACAAGATCGCAGCCGCCGGCAACAAGCCGGTGGCAATTACCGGCGAGGCAGCGCGGACCCGCGTGCATCTGCTGCGGGCCCAGAGCGACGCCCTCCTGATCGGGGTGCGCACCGCGATCGCCGACGATCCGCTGCTGACCTGCCGGCTGCCGGGCATGGAGGCGCGCTCGCCGGTCCGGATCGTGCTCGATCCGATGCTCCGCCTTCCGGCTGCGAGCCGATTGATGCAATCCGCGCGCACGACGCCGCTCTGGCTCGTCGCGTCCGAGGTGGCCGAGCCGGCTACCGCGACCCGGCTGGGCGCCGCCGGTGCGCAGGTGATCCGTGTCCCGCCGCAGGCCGACCCGTCGGCGCTGGAGCCGCCGGCCGTGCTCAAGGCGCTGGCGGAACGCGGCGTCACGCGTCTGATGATCGAAGGCGGCAGCCGCGTCGCATCATCTTTCATGGCAAGCGGCCTGGTCGATGAGATCTGGCTCCTGCGCGGCCCCGGCGAGATCGGAGCTGACGGGATCGCTGCGCTGGACGCATTGCCGCTGACCGCAATCACGCAGTCGCCGGCCTATCGCGTTCGTGCTAGCGAGACGCTCGATCCCGATACCCTTACGATTTACGAGCGCGCCTAATGTTCACAGGCATCGTCACCGACATCGGCGAGATCGTCAGCCTGACGCCGCGGACCGAAGGAAAGCTGCATCGGCTGCGCATTGCCTGCCACTATGATCAGGCCGGCATCGCCGATGGCGCGTCGATCGCCAATAACGGCGTCTGCCTCACGGTCGTGCAGTCCGGCGTCACCGATGGAAAGACCTGGTTCGAGGTCGATGCCGCCGCGGAGACGCTGGCGCTGACCACCGCCAAGCACTGGCGCGTCGGCACGAAGCTGAACCTCGAGCGGGCGCTGAAGATCGGCGACGAGCTCGGCGGCCACATCGTCTCCGGCCATGTCGATGGCATTGCGACCATCGTCAGCCGAGAGAACCTGCCGGACATGGCGCGGTTCGTTTTCAGGACGACGCGGGATCTGGCGCGCTTCATCGCCACCAAGGGCTCAGTAACCCTCGACGGCGTCTCGCTCACGGTCAACACCGTCGACGAACTGGTCTTCTCGGTGCTGATCATTCCGCATACGCTGTCGGTCACCACGCTGTCGTCCTGGCAGGCCGGCAGCGAGGTCAATCTCGAGGTCGACCTGATGGCGCGCTATGCCGCGCGCCTCACGGAAATGAAGTAGCCTCGAAGGGGGCTTTCCGTCTTGGCTTTGCGGGCGCTCGCGCCTACAAGGCCAGCCCTCATGGCGAGGAGGCGCCGATGTGTCGTCTCGCAGCATGAGGCCGATTTCATCTCGCCCTTCGCGACGCGGCCGGATGGCCGCTCCATTGGGGCGAGGCACCTGAAGACAATGGAAACAGAACCATGGCAGACGCACGGCGCGCGCCGCTCAAAGACCAGACCGACATCTCCGGCGCCCGCGCGCTGATCGTCGAGGCCCGCTTCTACGATGACCTTCAGGACGCCCTGCTGGAGGGCGCCACCGCCGAGCTGAAGGCGGCGGGCGTGGGCTATGATGTTCTCACCGTCGCCGGCTCGTTGGAGATTCCGGCGACTATTGCCATTGCGCTCGATGCTGCCGCGAAGGCCGGCAAGCCCTATGACCTCGCGATCGCGCTCGGCTGCGTCATCCGTGGCGACACCATCCATTTCGAGATCGTGTCGCAGGAATCCTCGCGAGCCCTGATGGATCTGTCGGTGGCGCGCGGCCTGCCGCTCGGCAACGGCATCCTCACCGTCAATAATGAGGACCAGGCGTGGGCGCGCGCCCGCGTCTCCGAGATGAACAAGGGCGGCGATGCCGCCCGCGCCGCGCTCGCCGTGCTGCGCATCAAACGCCGTCTGGCGCGAGGCTGACATGGCCGAGAGCAGCAACAAGCCAATCAAGGGCCCGGTCCGTGCCGGCGACCGCAAGGCCAATCGCCGTGGCGCCGCCCGTCTCGCCGCCGTGCAGGCGCTCTACCAGATGGACATCGCAGGCGCCGGCATCAACGACGTCCTGGCCGAGTTCGAGAGCCACTGGCTCGGCAACGAGGTCGAGGGCGAGCAGTATCTGCCGGCCGAGGCTGCGTTCTTCCGCGACATCGTCTCCGGCGTGGTGCGCGACCAGACCAAGATCGATCCGGTGCTCGATACGGCGCTGGAGCGCGGCTGGCCGCTGCAGCGGATCGAGGCGATCCTGCGCGCGGTGCTGCGCGCCGGCGCCTATGAACTGGAGCGACGCAAGGACATTCCGGCGCGGGTCGTCGTGTCCGAATATGTCGACATCGCCCATGCCTTCGTCGAGCGCGACGAGACCGGCATGGTCAACGCGGTGCTGGAGCAACTCGCCCGGCAATACCGCGCCGACGAGATGGGGCCGAAGTAGCGATGGGCGGCGCCGGAGCACGATCGCTGCGAACCGGCGCGATGCCAGTCTCTTTCCTCGACTGTCATCTCCCGCGACGGGGGGTGATCCCGTATTCCACAGACGTTCAAGGGATAGGGAAGGGCCGCGGCGTACTGGATCGCCCGGTCGAGCCGGGCGATGACAGCAGAGTGTGCAAAGTGTGGGGGACGAGCGCGTGACCCGCGACGCCTCCGGCGAAGATTCCCTGATCGCCCGCTACTTCAAGCCGCTGGCGACCGACCCCGGCGCCTTCGGCCTCGTCGACGATGCCGCGATCATTCCGGCCAATGGTGACGACATCGTCGTCAAGACCGACGCCATCGTCGAAGGCGTCCATTATCTCGCCAACGATCCCCCCGACACCATCGCGCGCAAGGCGCTGCGGGTGAACCTGTCCGATCTCGCCGCCAAGGGTGCGGTGCCCGCCGGCTTCGTCCTGACGCTGGCGCTGCGCGAGAAGGACGACGCGTGGCTGTCGGAGTTCGCGCGTGGCCTCGGCGAGGACGCGGCGGCGTTCGGCTGTCCGCTGCTCGGCGGCGACACCGTGTCGACGCCCGGTCCCGTGATGATCTCGATCGCGGCTTGGGGGAGGGTGCCCAGGGGCCGGATGGTGCATCGCTTCGGCGCGCGTCCCGGCGACCGGGTGATGGTGACCGGGACCATCGGCGACGCCTTGCTCGGCCTGCGCATCCTGACGGGCACGGCCGACGCCACGGCGCTGGCCGACGATGCCGCCGCGCGGGATATGCTGATCGGCCGTTATCGCAAGCCGCAGCCGCGCAATGCACTGGCCGCGGCCGTGAGAGACTGCGCGACCGCCTCGATGGATGTCTCTGATGGCCTCGCAGGCGACCTGACCAAGCTCTGCGCCGCCTCTTCCGTGAGCGCCGACATCGCGCTGTCCGACATTCCTCGATCGCCGGCAGCGGCGAAGCTGCTTGCTGTCGGGGCCGCGCAGCTTGAAGGCATGATCTCCGGCGGCGACGATTACGAGATCCTCTGCACTGTTCCCGCAGCGCAATGCGCAGCGTTCCGTGCTGCAGCCGAGACGGCGGGCGTTGCCGTCACCGACATCGGCGCCATCGTCGAAGGGGCGCGAGCCCCGCGCTTCCTGGACGGGCAGGGCCGTCCCGTCACACTGACGCGGTTGTCCTTCAGCCACTTCTGACACCTATTTGCACCGCACAATGCGACCAAAGAAGCGTCTGAATTTGGAGCGGTTCAGGCGTCGCGGCGTTGCGTCATCATGGCGATTTTGGCAAGCTTCATATGTTCGAGGCGGCTCCGCCCGGAGCGGCCTGACAGGGGGCGTGCGTCGCACCATCGCGGCGTGACGTAGTTAGAAAAAGCAAAGAGCCGAGGAAACTAAATGTCAGCTTTATGGGTGATCGTGCTCTGCGGAGCGCTGTCGATCGTCTATGCGATCTGGGCCACACAATCGGTGCTCAGCGCGGACGCCGGCAATGCGCGCATGCAGGAAATCGCGGCGGCGGTGCGTGAGGGCGCGCAGGCCTATCTTCGCCGCCAATATACGACGATCGGAATCGTCGGCGTGGTGATCTTCGTGCTCCTTGCGTATTTCCTCGGCATGCTCGTCGCGATCGGCTTTGCGATCGGCGCGATCCTCTCCGGCGCGGCCGGCTTCATCGGCATGAACGTGTCGGTGCGCGCCAACGTCCGCACGGCACAGGCGGCCATCACCTCGCTCGCCGGCGGCCTCGAGCTCGCCTTCAAGGCCGGCGCCATCACCGGTCTGCTCGTGGCCGGTCTCGCGCTGCTCGGCGTCACCATCTACTTCGGCATCCTCACCGGCTTCATGAAGCTCGCGCCCGACAGCCGCACCGTGATCGATGCGCTGGTCGCGCTCGGCTTCGGCGCCTCGCTGATCTCGATCTTCGCCCGTCTCGGCGGCGGCATCTTCACCAAGGGCGCCGACGTCGGCGGTGACCTCGTCGGCAAGGTCGAAGCCGGCATTCCCGAGGACGATCCGCGCAACCCCGCGACCATCGCCGACAACGTCGGCGACAACGTCGGTGACTGCGCCGGCATGGCCGCCGACCTGTTCGAGACCTACGCGGTGACCGCTGTCGCCACCATGGTCCTGGCGGCCATCTTCTTCGCCAAGTCGTCGCTGCTGACCAACATGATGACCCTGCCGCTCGCCATCGGCGGCATCTGCATCATCACCTCGATCGCCGGCACCTTCTTCGTCAAGCTCGGCGCCAGCCAGTCGATCATGGGCGCGCTGTACAAGGGCCTGATCGCCACCGGCGTGCTCTCGCTCGGCGGCGTCGCGCTGGCGATCGGGTGGCTGATCGGCTTCGGCAAGCTCGACGGCGTCGACTACACGGGCACGGCGCTGTTCATGTGCGGCGTCGTCGGTCTCGTCGTCACCGGCCTGATCATCTGGATCACCGAATACTACACCGGCACCGACTTCCGCCCGGTGAAGTCGATCGCGGCCGCCTCGGTCACCGGTCACGGCACCAATGTGATCCAGGGCCTCGCCATCTCGATGGAGTCGACTGCGCTGCCCGCGATCGTCATCATCGCCGGCATCCTGGTCACCTACAGCCTCGCCGGCCTGTTCGGCATCGCGATCGCGACCACGACGATGCTGGCGCTGGCCGGCATGATCGTCGCGCTCGACGCCTTCGGCCCGGTGACGGACAACGCCGGCGGCATTGCCGAAATGGCCGGCCTGCCCAAGGAGGTCCGCAAGTCGACCGACGCGCTCGACGCAGTCGGCAACACCACCAAGGCGGTCACCAAGGGCTACGCGATCGGCTCCGCCGGTCTCGGCGCCCTGGTGCTGTTCGCGGCCTATAACCAGGACCTGCAGTTCTTCGTCGCGGATTCGGCGCACCATCCCTATTTCGCGGGGATCAAGCCGGACTTCTCGCTGAACAACCCGTATGTCGTGGTCGGTCTGCTGTTCGGCGGCCTGCTGCCGTATCTGTTCGGCGCGATGGGCATGACCGCAGTCGGCCGTGCCGCCGGCGCGATCGTCGAGGAGGTGCGCCGCCAGTTCCGCGAGAAGCCCGGCATCATGCAGGGCACCGACAAGCCGGATTACGGCAAGGCCGTCGACCTGCTGACCAAGGCGGCGATCAAGGAGATGATCATTCCCTCGCTGCTGCCGGTGCTGTCGCCGATCGTCGTCTACTTCCTGATCTACGCGATCGCGGGCGGTGGCGCGGCCGGCAAGTCGGCGGCGTTCTCGGCGGTCGGCGCCATGCTGCTCGGCGTCATCGTCACCGGCCTGTTCGTCGCGATCTCGATGACCTCCGGCGGCGGCGCCTGGGACAACGCCAAGAAGTACATCGAGGACGGCCATTTCGGCGGCAAGGGCTCCGATGCTCATAAGGCTGCGGTCACCGGTGACACCGTCGGCGATCCCTACAAGGACACCGCGGGCCCCGCGGTGAACCCGATGATCAAGATCACCAACATCGTGGCCCTGCTGCTGCTGGCGATCCTCGCGCATTGAGGCGCGCCGACGCGTCTTGACGAGCGAAGACCCCGCGGCGCGAGCCGCGGGGTCTTTTCATGAGGCTGTGTTGTTTGGTTGTTTGCTACTCGGCCGCGCGCTGCCGCGTCCGATAGCTCTGCAACGTGCTCTGCGCCATGCGCGGCTGCAGCTGCGAGAAGCTCGCCAGATGCTGGTCGAGCTGTGGGCGTGCGCTGCCGCTGGCGCTCGCCTGCATGAACAGCAGCGTCGTCGTCGTGACCCAGGACAAGTCGAGCGCCTTGGCGAGCACCAGGAGCTGGTCCGGCTGGTTGCGCACGAAGGCGCGCTCGACCACGTCGAGCGGCAGCTTGCACATCAATGACAGCGCCAGCGTGACCTTGTCGAAGCTGGCTTCCTTGGCGAAGCCGTGCAGTTGCGCCTCGTGGAGCTGGCCGGTCGCGTGCAGCAGCTCGACATAGTCCCTGGCGGTGACGAAGTCGGCCGAGCGTGTCCGCGCGGCGGCATGCAGATGATCCGAAGCCTGCGCCACGGCGAGCTCGACGATCTCGGTCCGCGCCGCGTCGGCGCTGGCGAGCTGGCTGCGCACCGCGTCGGAGGCTTCGACGAACAGCCGAACCAGCACCTCGCGTGGGCTGTCGGGTCGACTCCAGAGTTTCAAGGCGAGGCCGGGATCGTCGGACGCCTTCGTCACCAGGCCGGAGAAGCCGTGATCGGAGAAGCGCGCGCCGCCATTGTTGGCGGTGTTCGAAACGACGGCCTGATTGCCGCGATCGACCAGAACGTCGGTGACGGATTCGGTGAGGATCTTGCGGTCGGAGATTGCGAGCAGATGCTCCTGGCCCTGGGTCTGCGCGGTCGCAACCAGGATCTCGTCGTCGAGCCGGTCGCTCTGGCGCAGCACGGGGCCTGCCACCGCAATCGTCTCGTCACTGGCGAGCAGCCGGAGCAGCCGCGGCGGTGCATCAGGCAGTACCGCGAGCCGGCTGCCGAGCTGCGCCCGCGCCGCAATGGCGACATTGTCGAGCAGCTTGGACAGCACGTGGTCGAACAGATCGACATGTTCTTCGGTGAACTTGCCCGAGCCCACCACGAACAGGTCGGTGACGCGCTCCAGGATCTCGGCGCGCCGGGAGACGTAGCGGCTGGCGAGAATGTCTTCGAGCTGATGGAGGACGCTGTTGGGCAAGGCACGGCTCACGCGATGGACGACGCCGACGCCTGCCCCTCGGACGATGATCGGACCGCATCCACGCGAGGTTGTCGGCCCGGCATCCGCCGACGGTATCTCGCAACCAGATCAAAGACACGCGGCCGCCATCTATCGCATCATCCCGCTTAAGGTGCCGTTACACCACGACCCCCCATTCCAATGCTCCGCCGAGACGCGGCGCCGCCGGGCCCAGGGCTATTTCACGTCCATCTGCAGGCCTTCCTTCTGGATGATCGACGCGAATTTGGCTGTCTCGGCTTGGACGAAGTCGCCGAACTGCTGCGGCGTGCCGTAATCGGCCCGCGCGCCCATCGCGGCGATATTCTTGCGGATGTCCTCGCGCTCCAGCATCGCCTTGACCTGCAGGTTGAGCGCGCTGACGATCTCGGGCGGGCAGGCCTTGGGCAGGAATACGCCGAACCAGGACGAGACGTCGAACTTGGCCAGCTCCGGCGCGCTTTCGCGCATCGTCGGCAGGTCAGGCGCATTGGCGCTGCGTTCCGGCGTGGTGACGCACAGGCCAGTCAGCTTGCCCTCCTGCACCTGCGGCAGCGATGGAAACAGATTATCGAACAGAATCTGAATGTCGCCGGCGAGGGCGGCCTGCAGCGCCGGGCCGGCGCCGCGGAACGGAATGTGCGTCATCTTCAGCCCGGTGAGCTGCAGGAACCAGGCGCCGGTCAGATGCGGGCTCTGGCCGACGCCGGACGAGGCGTAGTTCAGCTTGTCGGGATTGGCCTTCAGAAAAGCGATCAGCTCCGGGATCGACTTGAGGCCGGTCGAGGGATGCGCCGAGACGATGTTGGGGATGCGGATCATGTTGGAGACCGCCTGCAACTGATCCGGCTTGTAGGCGAGGTTGCGGAAGATCGAATAGGCGATCGCGTTGGGACCGGGGTTGCCGATCAGGACCGTATGGCCGTCGCCCTTGGTGTTGCGCGCGACCTCGGCGGCGCCGATCGTGCCGCCGCCGCCGGAGCGATTCTCGACCACCGCCGATTGTCCCCACGCCGTCTGCAGATGCGCGGCCAGCAAGCGTCCCATCACATCGGTGCTGCCGCCGGGCGCGGCGGGCACGATCAGCTTGACCGTCTCGGTCGGACGCCAGTCGGCGAGACTCGCGCGCGGCAGGATGGCGGCTGTGGACAGCGCGGCGGCTCCGGACAGCAGCTTGCGGCGCGACAGCGCGATACGAAGAGCCAATGATTCCTCCCTGCCTGTGTTTTGCGGCAGGGTAGGGAAGATTGCGGCGCCAGAGCAAGCAGGCGAATGGCGCACGAGCTGCGCCAATCAGCGCAGTTCACCGGCTTTGTGCCGTCACCCGGAAACATATTCCGGACCGCGGCGATCGGGCCCGGATCAGTTGAAGCTGAGCAGCTTGAACAGCGGCGTCAGGTAGCTGAGCTCCTGGCCGGAGGTCGGCGTCGTGCGGCTGACGAAGTCGAAGATCTTGCCGTCCTTCATGCCGTAATTGGCGAGGCGGCGGACCTGGCGGTTCTTGTCGAAATAGATCGCAATGACGCGCTGATCGACCACCTTCTGGTTCATGAAGGCAACCGGGCGCTCGGCTCGCTGGGAGATGTAGTAGAATACCTCGCCGTCGAGTGTCGCCACCGTCGAGGGCGTGCCCATCACGATCAGCACCTGGTCCTGGCTGGCGCCGATCGGGATCTGCTCCAGCGCGCCCGGCGGCATGATGTAGCCCTTCTGGAACTGCTCGCCGGTGCAGGCGCCGAGCGCCAGGCAGGTCAGCGCGATCGCACCAAGGGTGCGCAGACGGGAGCTCAAGCCACGGGAGAGCAGGCGGGCAGTCGTTCGCATTGTCTGGGTCATCTTCTTCAGATCGGATCCCGTCCCCTTGCGTCGGGCAGGGCGTTGACGTACCGGGCAAACTTGCGGATTGCAACATGCCCCTGAACAGGGTCAGGGAAACTCGACCGCGGAACCGTCATGCTCTGGCCATTCAACCATCTCAGGAAATCCCGACCGTCCCCGCGCGGGACCATCGAGCCGATCTATGGCACGATCGTGGCACAAACCCGAGACCCGTTGTTTTATAGACACTTGAATGTCCCTGACACGGTCGACGGGCGGTTCGATCTGCTGATTCTGCACCTCTGGCTGGTGCTGCGGCGGCTGCGCGGGGTGGGATCGGACCTGTCGCAGGCGCTGTTCGACCGGTTCTGCGACGACATGGACGACAATCTGCGCGAGATGGGGGTGGGGGATCTCACCGTGCCCAAGCGGATGCAGAAGTTCGGCGAGGCGTTCTATGGCCGCACCGCCGCCTATGACCTTGCCTGGTCCGAGAGCGAGGCCCGGCTGGCGGACGCATTGCAGAAGAATATCTTGAACGGGGAGCATCCGGACAGCGCGGCCGGACTTGCCGCCTATGCGGCGCGGGTGGCCGCGCACCTCGCCGCTCTCGACGACAACAGGCTGCTCGGCGCCGGCTGGAGCTTCCCGCGGCCGGTTCAGCAGGACTAGCGACATGACCAGAAACAGAGACACCTCGCGCGAAACGGCGCGAGACCCTTCCAAGGACCCCTGGCGGGCACCGCCGGTGATCGTGGCGCAGATTCCGGATGCCGGCCTGCATCGCGAGATCGAGGCCGACGAGGCCACGCGCAACGCGCTCGCCGCGATTGCCGATCTGCGCGAGGTCATCTCGGCCCATGCCTCGTTCGACGTCGTCCAGAAGCGGGACGGCAAGGTGCATGTCGAGGGCCGTGTGCAGGCCCGGATCGGTCAGACCTGCGTCGTCACGCTGGATCCGATCGAGATCGAGATCGACGAGCCGATCGACCAGATGTTCGCCCCGCCGGAGCAGATTCCGGAGCTTGCCGATCTGGTCGAGGACGATCCCAACAGCGAGGTGGAGACGGCCGATCCGCCGGAGCCGATCATCGGCGGGCAGATCGATCTCGGCCGGCTCGCCGCCGACGCGCTGCTCCTGGGGATCGATCCCTATCCGCGCAAGCCGGGCGCCGTGTTCGAGCAGCCGGTGGCTGCGGCCGCCGAGCCGGAGGACCATCCCTTCGCGGCGCTGAAGGCGCTGAAATCGGCAGATGCCGCCGGGCCGGGCGCGGTCAAAGCGAAGAAAACGGGTGAGGATTGACGCGCCGTTGGGCAGGCCGGAAACGATCGATCCTGTCACAAAGCCTCTCGAAATCCTCTCAAGCTGCTGATTTCGATGGCAAAGGCGGGTCCCTGCCGGCCCCGGCCCGGCGCGGCGGTTGCAAAATGCATCGCTCCCGGGAGGTTGTTTCGACACGGAGAGACGCTATTGTCGCGCCCGGGTCGGGGTGCGACGAAAAGGCCCGGACGGCCTCTGGCCCGTCCACCGGCCGCGCAATGCCTCTGAACGACCGCCAAACACGGCCAACCAAGTCAAGGCCAAGACGAGACAAAGCTCGAGATCAGGTTTCCGGGACGTCATGCCTCAAAAGGTTCGAATCGCGCTGGACGCCATGGGCGGGGATTTCGGCGCGGCCGTCGTCATCCCCGGTGCCGCGATCGCGCTGAGCCGCCATCCGGATGCAGAGTTTCTGCTGTTCGGCGACAGTGCCAAGATCGTTCCCGAGCTCGACCGGCATCCGCGGCTGAAGGCGGTCTCGCGCGTCATTCACACCGATGTCGCCGTCAGCATGGAGGACAAGCCGAGCCAGGCGCTCCGGCGCGGCCGCAAGACCTCGTCGATGTGGCTCGCGCTCGAGGCGGTGAAGAAGGGAGAGGCCGACGTCGCCGTGTCCGCCGGCAATACCGGCGCGCTGGTGGCGATGGCGCGCTTCTGCCTGCGCACGCTGGACGGGATCGACCGGCCGGCTCTGGCCGCGATCTGGCCGACCGCGCGCGGCGAATCGGTGGTGCTCGACCTCGGGGCAACGATCGGCGGCGATGCCCACCACCTCGTCGCGCTGGCCGTGATGGGCGGCGCGCTGGCGAGCGTGCTGTTCAACAAGCCGAGGCCGACCGTCGGCCTTCTCAACATCGGTGTCGAGGAGATCAAGGGCCATGAGGAGATCCGCGAGGCGGCCGAGCAGCTGCGCGCGATGAACCTGCCGCAGCTCGATTATATCGGCTTCGTCGAGGGCGACGGCATCGGGAAGGGCGCCGCCGACGTGGTCGTGACCGAAGGCTTCAGCGGCAACATCGCTTTGAAGACGGCCGAGGGCACCGTCCGCCAGGTCACGGACTTCCTGCGCGGCGCGATCCAGGCGAGCTGGCTTGCCCGGATCGGCTATCTGTTGGCTCGCGGCGCCTTCGCCGCTTTGCGGGCCCGGCTCGACCCGCGCAAATCCAATGGCAGCGTGGTGCTCGGCCTCAAGGGCATGGTGGTCAAGAGCCACGGCGGAACCGATGCCGAGGGCTTTGCCTCGGCGGTCAGGGTTGGCTATGAGATGGCCCGCTACGATCTCCTGACCAAGATCAATCAAACACTCAATCCCGACGGCGGCGCGCCAGCGTCCGAACCCGTCGCCCAGGAGGCTGTCTCGTGACAATTCGTTCGGTCGTGCTCGGCTGTGGCTCGTACCTCCCGCAGCGGGTCGTGACCAATGCCGAGCTGGCAAGCCGCATCGAGACCTCGGACGAGTGGATCGTGCAGCGCACCGGCATCCGTGAGCGCCACGTCGCAGCCGACGGCGAGTTCACCTCGCATCTGGCGATCAACGCGGCCCGTGCCGCGTTGGCCGCGGCCGACGTCGATCCGCAGTCGATCGATCTGATCGTGTTGGGCACCTCGACCCCGGACAACACCTTTCCGGCGACTGCGGTGGCGGTTCAGGACGGGCTCGGCATCCATCATGGCGCGGCGTTCGACCTGCAGGCGGTCTGCTCGGGCTTCGTCTTTGCGCTCGCGACCGCCGACAATTTCCTGCGCAGCCGCTCGTTCAAGCGTGCGCTCGTGATCGGCGCCGAGACCTTCTCGCGCATCCTCGACTGGAACGACCGCACCACCTGCGTGCTGTTCGGTGACGGCGCGGGCGCGCTGATCCTGGACGCCCAGGAGCAGGGCGGCACGGCAGCCGATCGCGGCGTATTGACCACGCATCTGCGCTCCGACGGCCGTCACAAGGCCAAGCTCTATGTCGACGGCGGTCCGTCCTCGACCCAGACCGTCGGGCATCTGAGGATGGAAGGCCGCGAGGTGTTCAAGCACGCCGTCGGCATGATCACCGACGTGATCGTCGACGCCTTCGATGCCACCGGCCTGTCGGCCGAGACCATCGACTGGTTCGTGCCGCACCAGGCCAACAAGCGAATCATCGACGCTTCGGCGCACAAGCTGCACATCGCGCCGGAGAAGGTTGTATTGACGGTCGATCGGCATGGAAATACCTCCGCTGCCTCGATCCCGCTGGCTCTCGACGTGGCCGTCAAGGACGGCCGCATCAAGAAGGGCGACGTGGTCTTGCTGGAGGCGATGGGCGGCGGCTTCACCTGGGGCTCGGCTTTGGTGCGCTGGTGAGCCTGCCGCGCGGCGGGATTACGCCTGAGGCCTGTACTTCTATTCACGCTGCTGTTGACCACCGACGCTTAACCTCTTAATTTCCGGAGCGAATTATTCGCCGTGAGTTTGGGGCAGGCGATGGCGGGAACCGGAAAAACAGTCACACGCGTCGATCTCTGCGAGGCAGTCTACCAGAAGGTGGGGCTGTCGCGGACGGAGTCGTCTGCGTTCGTCGAGCTGGTCTTGAAGGAGATCACCGACTGCCTCGAGCGCGGCGAGACGGTCAAGCTATCGTCCTTCGGGTCGTTCATGGTGCGCAAGAAGGGACAGCGCATCGGACGAAACCCCAAGACCGGCACGGAAGTGCCGATCTCGCCGCGGCGGGTCATGGTGTTCAAGCCGTCCGCGATCCTGAAGCAGCGCATCAACGGCCAGCAGGGCAGCGGCAAGATGAACGGCGAGGCCAGCGCCGAGTTCGGCGCCGAGCCGGATTAGGGCCGAGGCCGTCGCCCCGCCGCATGTCGGCAGGGCCGTGTCGAACGCGTATCGTTCGTCCCGCGTACAGTTCGTCCAGTCTTTTCAGCGTAGTCTCCCACTTTCTTGTCAGCACGGTCGAAGGGGAACGGGCATTTGGACAAGGCGCCGGATGCGTTTCGGACGATCAGCGAGGTCGCGCAGGAGCTCGACATTCCGCAGCACGTGCTGCGGTTTTGGGAGACCCGGTTCGCCCAGATCAAGCCGATGAAGCGGAGCGGCGGCCGGCGCTATTACCGGCCCGACGACGTCGACCTGCTCAAGGGCATCCGGCGTCTGCTCTATGGCGAAGGCTACACCATCAAGGGTGTGCAGCGCATCCTGAAGGAGCACGGCGTCAAATCGGTCCAGGGACTGGCCGACAGCTCGGCCGCGGTCTCGTTTGGCGCGATGGAGGAGACGCTCGGCCAGGCGATGATGGAAGAGGAGCCGATCGGCGAGGCCGAGGTCGAATCGGAGGACGAGGAGGAGGAGGCTTCCGACGAGGAGGGCATCGACTTCCGCTTCGTCGACACCGAGGACGACATTCTCGACACCTTTCGCGTCGGCCCACCGACCCGCGCCGGCATGAAGCCGGAGGAGCGGGAGAAGCTCCAGGGCGTGCTCAAGGAGCTGGTCGACTGCCGCGCGCTGCTCGACCGGGCGATGAGGGAAGTCTGAGGGCGGGGCTGGTCGTCAGAATGCGCCAGCATGGCGGCAGGTGTCCGTTGCATTGAGCCACGCCGAGCGCCGCGAGTCGGCTGTGCACTCTCCACCGTTCTGGAAGGGGGCGGAGGGCCACGATCTCCGCTCCATCCGATCACACTATGAAACCCTCCCGCCGCGCCTTGCATCCCGCCCCGATCACGGCTAGAGGAACGGCCATCGGAGCGTGGCGCAGCCCGGTTAGCGCACTAGTCTGGGGGACTAGGGGTCGTGGGTTCGAATCCCGCCGCTCCGACCATTTTTCTCAAATCGCTGTATTTGACGTCGGCCGATGCGGTTTTGCGCGCACCTGCCACGACCGCTTCGTCCGTGAGATTGGCTTTTCAAGCTGCAGACCGCCCCCTAAACTCCCCGAACTGGGCGCCGCTGGACACTGTTCGAGCCGGCTCGTTTCATTTGTGAACTTTGTTGCCGAGACTTCCCTCATGGACGCCGCCGTCGCCGACATCTCCTTTGGGCATTTCGAGAACGCCGAGCAGATCGCCTTCTGGAACGGTGCGGGCGGCGGGCGCTGGGTCGCGCGCCGCGCCGAGATCGATGCGCTGCTGGCGCCGGTGCAGGAGGCGCTGCTGGAGCGCGCGGCAATTCAGGCGGACGAACGGGTGCTCGACATCGGCTGCGGTTGCGGGGCGACCTTGATCGCGGCGGCCGAGAAGGTCGGCCCCGGCGGCAGCGTGCTCGGCCTCGACGTGTCCGCAGCCATGCTGACCGCGGCCCACGAGCTCGCCCCTGCCGATGCGCCGGTGAGCTTCGTGCAAGGCGACGCCATGGTGCACCACTTCAAGGCCGCGAGCGCCGATCTCGTGATCTCGCGCCTCGGCGTCATGTACTTCGCCAATCCGGTGCGCGCCGTGCTCAACATCCGCAATGCGCTGCATTCGGAGGGGCGCGTCGCGTTCGCCTGCTGGGGCGAGCTGCGCGACAACCCGTGGGCGCTGGAGCCGCTGCAGGCGGCCTATGACCACGTGCCGAAGCTGCCGGGCTTGCCGCCGCACGCGCCGGACGATTTCGCGTTCGGTGCTCCCGAGTGGATGGAGAAGGTGACGACCGATGCCGGGCTGCGGCGCATCCGGCTGGAGCGTCACGACGTCGCGCTCGACTTCGGCGCGGGCGCCGGCCTCGATAGCGCGGTGCAGACGGCTCTCGCGATCGGGCCCGCCGGCCGTGCCGTGGCCGGGCAGTCGTCCGAGGCGGTGGAGGCCGCGACGGCCGCCGTGAGGAAGGCGTTGGCGCGCTACGCCAAGGGCCCGGGCGTCATGGTGCCCGCTTCGTTCTGGACCGTGACGGCCGTCGATCCGTGAAAGTCGGTCTTGATCACTGCGTCCCGTGACAAAGTCGCAAGATCGGTCGAGCGCGTCATGTCCGCCTGCGCTTAGCTGCAGCCGCCACGGAGCACGGAACGATGAAGGCGGCGCTGCGAAACTACCATGCGCGGATGCAGCGGGTGCTGGATCATATCGACCGGCATCTGGAGGATGATCTCGATCTGGACGCGCTGAGCAGCATCGCGGCCTACTCGAAATATCATTTCCACCGGCAGTTCACGGCGACCTTCGGTCTGTCCGTGAATCGCTACATCCAGCTCGCCCGCATGAAGCGGGCGTCCTATCAGCTGGCCTACAGCGATGCCCAAAGCGTCACCGAGGTCGCGATGGAGGCCGGCTACGATGCGCCGGACGCCTTTGCCCGCGCCTTTCGGCAACGGTTCGGGCAATCGCCGTCATCGTTCCGGAAATCTCCCGACTGGGAGCCGTGGCTTGCGGCCTTCGGGCCTCTCGACGACGCAAGGAGCAAGCTGATGCGGACGACCTATACCCCTGACGACGTGACGATTCGCGAGGTGCCGACCACGCCGGTGGCGATCATGGAGCATCGCGGCGACCCGGCCACGCTCGGCGCCACGATCCAGCGCTTCATCGCCTGGCGCAAGGCCGCCGGCCTACATCCCCGAGCCAATCCAACCTTCACGGTCTGGCGCTCCGAGCGTCGCCCGGCCTCGCCTGCCGACTACAGCGTGGACCTTTGTGTCGGGACCGACCAGCCGGTCGAAACGCAGGACGCGACAATCAGGGCCGGCGTGATCCCCGGCGGACGCTGCGCGGTGCTGCGTGTCGTCGGCAACACCCACAATCTGGAGCCGGCCGCGCTGTTCCTCTATCGCGACTGGCTTCCGGCCAGCGGCGAGGAGGCGCGTGACTTCCCGATCTATTGCCAGCGGCTGAACTTCTTCCCGGAGGTTCCCGAGCACGAAATGGCTGCGGACCTGTTCCTGCCGCTGAAATAGCGCCTGACGGCCGGATCCATCCTAAAAACTTGCAGCCAGGAGCCTTCTCAACCTTCGAGCCCCGCAGAAGGCGGCTCTGAAGGGGAGAGGGGCCTTCGTTGGAGCGATTCCTGTTCCATTCGGGAACCGCGATCGGCCATGTCCGTTAACGATCGAGCAGCTCAATTGAGGCCCCACACCCTGACATTGAACCTTTGCGCGCACGCGCGCACCAAACCTGTGTTCGGCTCGTTGTGGAGCCGGTTCCAGGAAATTTCAGACTGACATCGGGGTTCACCCCGATGTGCTGTTCATTGTCGTTGAAGGAGGCGCGTATGGTCCTCAGGACTTTGAAAGTTTCGCTGTCCGTTTTCGCCGCTGCAACCTCGGTGGTATCGCTGTTTGCCGTCAGCTGGGTCGGTCTCGCACTGCTCGGCTACTGACAATTCACGCAACAAGGATCGAGGCGCATCTGTGCCTCGCGAGACGGAAAGCGCGCCCGGATCGAGACTGATCCGGGCGCGCTCGTTCTTGCCGATGCGAGAGGCGTTATGCGAAGGCCTTCTCCATCGTCTCGATCAGCACGCGGAACGACTTGTCGTGGCGCGTGATCGGCGGGATCGCCCGGGTGATGCCGAGCAGCTGATAGACCGCCATCTGCGCCGCGCGCACCGAGTATTCCACCGTGAACACGACGTCGTCGGGGATCTCGACGAACTGGCTGACGAAGGCGAGGTTCTTCGAGTTCGCCGGCACCGGCAGCGGCCGGTCCGCCTTGTTGCGCGGCATGAACATGCTGGTGATGTAGGGCAGGCGGCAGGGCACGCAGGTCGCCTGGTCGAACACCGAGAGATCGAAGTTGAGGTGGCCGCAGAGCTCCTTGAGAATGTCGGCGCCGCCGCAATCGGCCATCGCCTTCGGCACAAAATTGCCGATGCGATCGGGATGCAGCGCATAGCCCCAGAACACCTGCACGTCGGCAGGCTGATCGACGAAATGCGGCTGGTGATACAGCACGACCGACATCAGCCAGTTGGATTCGGTGAAGGTGACGAGCCCGCCGGTGCCGGCGGCGTTGCCGCTGAACGCCTCCATCGCGTCGAAGAAGCGCGGATTGCGGCAGGTGACGGTGAACGATTCCCAGCAGGATTCCGGTATCGATGAGTTGAACGCCGCGGGATTGCCAAAATCGGGGCGGTCCTTCGCGATCTTCTCCCACAGCGTCCAGCCCTGGCTGTCCTGCTTGGTGAGCCGCGGCGGCGGTGCATCCTGGGTGCCCAGGCTGGTCGCGTCCGTCATCGAGCCGTTCTGCAGGAAGACGAGATCGTCGCTCGACAGCGCAATCGTCTCCGGCTGGCCGTTGCGATCCAGCATCAGGCGCTTGACGACGTGCTTGCCGGCTTCCGTCGCGATCTCCATGTCGGTGACGTCGACGCCGCCAGCGAAATTCACGCCACGGCCCTCCAGCCATTTGACGAGCGGCACGACGATCGCGTCGTACTGATTGAACACGGTGCGCTTGACGCCAGCCAGCGTCTCGATGCGCGGAAACTCGTTCATGAAGCGATGCAGATAGCGCTTGAACTCGACCGCGCTGTGCCAGGGCTGGAACGCGAACGTCGTCTGCCACATGAACCAGAAGTTCGTGGTGAAGAACGGCGGCGACAGCCAGTCGGTGATGCGGGAGTTGCCGAGCTTCTCCTCGGAGGCCTCGGTCAGCCGCACCAATTCGAGACGGTCCTGCATGGTGAAGCCCATGGTCGAGACGTCGACCTTGTGCCGGTTGCGGTCGACGAGGCGCGCCTGCGAATGCGCGACATGGACCTTGTTGAAGGCGATCGTCTCGTCGCGCACGGTGCGGTTGGGATCGCCGGCATCGGGGATGGTGGAGAGCAGGTCCCACGTGCACTCGTAGTGATCGGTCGTCAGCATGCGGCCGCCGCGCAGCGAATAGGAGCCGTCGGGCAGCCGCGCACCATCGAGGCTGCCGCCATAGGGCAGGTGCTTTTCGAAGATCGTGATGTCGCGGCCTTCGACGCCGCCGTCACGGATCAGGAATGCCGCGCCGGCCAATGCGCCGATGCCGCTGCCGATGAAATACGCCTTCATGATGGTTCACCCGGGATCGTGTGCTACGATCCGGGGCTTAGCCGCTGTGTTCCCTCATGGAACTGATCCAGGTCAAGCGCTGCGACGCGCGGTGATCACGATCTCGCGTGGTCCGTCAGGCGAATGATTTCACCACCGACTGCAGCAGCACCTTCAGCGATTTGTCGTAGGGCGTCACGGGCGGAATGGCCCGGTCGATCTTCAAGAGCTGATAGACCGCATGCATGGCCGCGCGCACCGAATATTCGATCGTGAAAACGGCGTCCTCAGGCAGCTCGACATATTGGCCGATGAAGGCGAGATTCTGCGAGGTGAGCGGCACCGGTAGCGGCCGGTCGCCAAAGCTGCGCGGCATGAACATGCTCATGATGTAGGGCATCCAGCACGGCACGCAGGTCGCCTCGTCGAACACGGCGAGCGGGAAGCGCAGATGCCCGCACAGCTCCTTCAGGATTTCGGCGCCGCTGCACTCGGACATCGGCTTCCCCAAGAAATTGCCGACGCGATCGGGATAGAGCCCATAGCCCCAGAAGATCCTGATGTTGTCGGGTTGGTCCGGAAAGTATGGCTGGGTGTAGAGCACGATCGACATCCGCCAGTTCGAATCCTTGAACGTGACGAGCCCGCCGGTGCCGGCGACATTGCCGGTGAAAGTCTGCATCGCATCGAAGAAGCGCGCATTGCGGCAGGTCACCGTGAACGACTCGAAGCTCGATTCCGGGACCGATGAATTGAACGCGACCGGATTGCCGAACTCGGGGCGGCCCTGTGCGAGCTTCTCCCACAGGGTCCAGCCGTGGCTGTCGTCCTTGGTGAGCTGTTGCGGCGGAGCCCCGTGGCTGCCGAGGCTGGTCGCATCCGTCATGGAGCCGGCCGTGTAGAACACCAGATCGTCGTCGGCGAGATCGATCGTGCGGCTCGCGCCGTCCTGCGTCAGAGCAAGCCTGACGGCGCGGTGCTTGCCGCTGATGGTGACGAGCTCGATATCGGTGACATCCGTGCCACCGACGAAGTTGACGCCGTGGCCTTCGAGCCAGCGGACCAGCGGCTTGACGATCGAGTCGTTCTGATTGTGCACCGTCCGCTTGACGCCGCCAAGCGTATCCATCATCGGGAATTCGTTCATGAAGCGGCGCAGATAGCGCCTGAACTCGACCGCGCTGTGCCAAGTCTGGAAGGCAAACGTCGTCTGCCACATGTACCAGAAATTGGTGGTGAAGAAAGGCGGCGACAGCCAGTCCGAGATCAAGGAATTGCCGAGCTTCTCCTCGGAGGCCTCGGTGAGCCTGGTCATCTCGATGCGGTCCTGCATCGAGAAGCCCATGGTGGAGACGTCGACCTTGTGCCGGTTGCCGTCGACCAGCCGCGCCTGCGCGTGGGTGACGTGGAGCTTGTTGAACGCCACGGTCTCCTGGAGGATGGTCTCCTGAGCGTTGGTTTCGCAGGGAATGGTCGACAGCAGGTCCCAAGTGCATTCGTATTGCTCGGTCGTCAGCATGCGCCCGCCGCGCATCGAGTAGGAGCCGTCCGGAAGACGCGTGCCGTCGAGGCTGCCGCCATAGGGCAGGCGCTTCTCGAAGACGGTGATGTCCGATCCGGAGATGCCGCCGTCGCGGATCATGAATGCTGCGCCTGAGAGCGAACCGATGCCGCCGCCGATGAAATAGGCCTTCATGAGACCGACCTGCAATCTAAGGGTTTGAAACACAATAACGAAAATGCGGGCAGGCGCGGCGTATCACAGGCCGATCAAAGCCCGCCGGGAGCCATGTTACCCCGGCGCGATGAATTAGTCGTCAACACGTTGAAGTCGTTTCGCGGGGCCGGCTCAATGCCCCGCCATGTGGCGGCCGATCTCGGTGAGATCGGCACCGCTCGCCCGGGTCTCGTAGACCAGCTGGCCGTGGAACATCACCACGAGGCGGTCCGACAGTTCGAGCAGCTCGTCGAGGTCCTCGCTGACCAGGAGCACGGCTGCGCCGCGGTTGCGGGCGGCCATGATCTCGGCATGGATCTGCGCCACCGCCGCGAAGTCGAGGCCGAAGCAGGGATTGGCGGCGATCAGCACCTCGACGTCGTGGCCGAGCTCGCGCGCCAGCACGGCGCGCTGCACGTTGCCGCCTGAGAGTGCCGAGATCGGCGTGTCCGGCGTGCGGGTCTTGATCTTGTAGCGGTTGATCTTGGCGGTCGCGTCCTTTCGGAAGGCGGACTTGTTCAGCCAACAGCCGCCGCGCGCGAACGGAACGCGGTCGAAATCGCGGAGCGCGATGTTGTCTGCGACGCTCATGCCGCCGACGCAGGCGTTCCTCAGTGGCTCCTCGGGGAGCAGCGACATCTTGTGCCGGCGCATCTCGTCGCGCGTGGCGGAATAGGCTGCGCCGGAAACTCTGACAGCGCCGCTCTCGGCCTCGCGCTGGCCGGCGAGCACCTCGACCAGCTGGCGCTGGCCGTTGCCGGAGACGCCGGCGATGCCGACGATCTCGCCGGCGCGTACGGTCAGCGACAGGTCATGCACTGCCAGGCCTCCGGCGTCGTCGCGGGCGACCAGCTTGTCGATCGCGAGCCTGATCGCACCGGCCGCGCCGGTGCGCGCCGGCTGTACGGTGAGCTGCTCGGCGCCGATCATCATCCGCGCCATGTCGTCGGGGGTGAGCTCGCCGACCTTGCCGCGGCCGGCGAGCTTGCCGCGCCGGAGGATCGTGACCTCGTCGGCGAACGCCATGACCTCGCGGAATTTGTGGGTGATCATCAAAATGGTCAGCTCGCCGGCCTCGACCATCTTGCGCAGCATGCCCAGGACTTCATCCGCCTCGCCCGGCGTCAGCACCGAGGTCGGCTCGTCCAGGATCAGGAAGCGCCGCTTCAGATAGAGCTGCTTGAGGATCTCGCATTTCTGCCGCTCGCCGGCGGAGATGTCCGACACTTTGGCGTCGAGCGGCACGCGGAACGGCATGCGCGCCAGGAAGGCCTCCAGCTCCTTCTTCTCCTTGGCCCAGTTGACCACTGCCGGTACGTCGTCACGCGCCAGCACCAGGTTCTCGGCCACCGTCATCGCCGGTACCAGCGTGAAGTGCTGGTAGACCATGCCGAGGCCGAGCGCATGCGCATCCCTGGGGTTGTCGATTGCGCGCTCGCGCTCGGCGATCAGCACGTCGCCCTCGGTCGGCCGATAGTAGCCCATGATGCATTTGACCAAGGTCGACTTGCCGGCGCCGTTCTCGCCGAGCAGCGCGTGGAACGAGCTGGGCCTGACCTTCAGCTCGACATTGTCGAGCGCGGTGAACGCGCCGAAGCGCATCGTCATCGCGATGGCCTCGACGCCGAACGCGCCCGCAGGCGTCGGATCGTCGCCGATCACGACAGCGCCTCGATCAGCGCGGAGGAGGTCGCGACCGCGCCGAACACGCCGCCCTGCATCTTGATCATCTTCAGCGCGTGATCGTGATTGCCCTTGTCGGTGGCGCCGCAGCAGTCCGACAGCAGCACGCATTCGAAGCCGCGGTCATTGGCTTCGCGCATCGTGGTGTGGACGCACACGTCGGTGGTGATGCCGGTCAGCACGATGTTCTGGATGCCCTTGAGGCGCAGGATCAGCTCGAGGTCGGTGGCGCAGAACGAGCCCTTGCCGGGCTTGTCGATGATGATCTCGCCGGGCAGGGGCGCGAGATCCGGGATGATCTCCCAGCCGGGCTCGCCGCGCATCAGGATGCGGCCGCACGGCCCGGGATCGCCGATCCCGGCGCCGATCTGCTGCGAGCGCCAGCGCTTGTTGGCGGGCAGGTCGGAGAGATCGGTGCGGTGGCCCTCCCGGGTGTGTATGATCAGGAAGCCCTGCGCGCGCATCACCGTCAGCAGCGTCTTGATCGGCTCGATGGGGGCGCGGGTCAAGGAGAGGTCATAGCCCATCTTGTCGACATAGCCGCCGACGCCGCAGAAATCGGTCTGCATGTCGATCACGATCAGTGCCGTGTTCTCTGGACGGAGATCGCCGTTGTAGGGCCAGGCATAGGGCTCGGAGCGGATGGTGCGCGTGGTCATGATGGACCTCCGAAATCAGCGGGTGATGGACAATTCAGCCGGCGCGCCGCTCAGGGTGCGTTTCGGCGAGCAGGTGATGATCATGATCAGCAGCGTCAGGATATACGGCGCGGCATTGAACAAGTGATAGCCGGAGGTGACGCCGACGGATTGCAGCGCCGGTCCGAGCGCGGCGGCGCCGCCGAACGCCAGCGAGGCCCACAGGCACAGCATCGGGTCCCAGCGTGCGAAGATCACCAGCGCCACCGCCGTGATGCCTTGTCCCGACGACAAGCCCTCGTTCCAACTGCCGGGATAGAACAGCGACAGGAACGAGCCGCCGATGCCGGCGAGGAAGCCGCCGGCCATGGTGGCGCGCAGTCGGATCATCAGCACCGAATGGCCCATCGCCCGCGCTGCGTCGGCGCTCTCGCCGGCAGTGCGGATCAGGAGGCCCCAGCGCGTGGTCTTGAATGCCCATAGCAGCA
The DNA here is from genome assembly GCF_051168035.1 of Bradyrhizobium sp. HKCCYLRH3059. Classification (NCBI taxonomy): domain Bacteria; kingdom Pseudomonadati; phylum Pseudomonadota; class Alphaproteobacteria; order Hyphomicrobiales; family Nitrobacteraceae; genus Bradyrhizobium; species Bradyrhizobium sp. HKCCYLRH3059. The sequence continues at coordinate 41,694 of NZ_JBNPUF010000006.1, forward strand.
ACGGCGCGAGTGCCACGCCAAGCAGGAACAGCACGTTGATGCGCAGCGCGGCGCGAACCTGCGCCACGTCGCTCCACCGGCCGAAATCGATCGCCGGCAGCCGCGCGGCGGTGGGCTCGATCAGCGGCTTGCCAAGGAAGAAGGCGAGGCCGGTGCCGAACAGCATCAGCGAGATTCCTACCGCGACGTCGTTAACGCGCGGCAGCGAGCAGATGCCGGCGTGGAGCGCGCCGAGCAGCGCGCCGGTGAGGCCAGCGGCGAGCACGCCTGCCCACGGCGATCCCGTGAGATAGGAGATGCCATAGGCGCTCATTGCGCCCATCACCAGGGTGCCCTCGAGGCCGAGATTGATGCGGCCCGAACGCTCGGTGATGCATTCCCCCAGGCTCACGAACAGGAACGGCGTGGAGACGCGGATGGCGCCGCCGAGCACCGCGAGCGGCACGGTCCAGAGCCCGATATTGCCGTCAGCCATGGATCAGGACTTTCCCTTGAGGAAACCGATGCGGCCATAGAGCGCGTCGCTCGCCAGCACCGAGATGAAGATGATGCCCTGCAGCACCAGCACCGAGGCGTCGGGCAGGCCGAGCCGGCGCTGCAGCAGTCCTCCCGACGCATTGATGCCGCCGAGCAGGATCGCGACCGGAATGATGGCGAGCGGATTCTGCCGCGCCAGGAACGCCACCAGGATGCCGGTGAAGCCGTAGCCGACCGCGAGGTTGGCATTGGTGCGGCCCTGCACGGCGGCGACCTCGACCATGCCGGCAAGGCCGGCGCAGGCGCCCGCGAGAAAGCAGACGGTGAGGATCAATTTGCCGACCGACAGACCGACGATCTTGGCGGCGCGGATGTTGCCGCCGGCGACGCGCGCGGCAAAGCCGAAGGTGGTGTGGTAGATCAGCACATAGGCCGCGATGGCGGCAATCAGGCCGAACACCAGGCCCCAATGCACGTCGGTGCCGGGAATGCTGCCGATCATGTTGGCGGCGCCGATCTCGCGCGTCGACGGCTTGTTGAGGCTGGCCGGATCGCGCATCGCGCCTTCGACGAGATGGTTGAGGATCGCGAGCGCGATATAGACCAGCAGCAGGCTCGAGATCGTCTCGTTGACACCGCGATACTGCCGCAAGGCCCCGGACAGCAGGATCCACAACCCGCCGCCGGCCATGCCGGCGATCACCATCGCGATCTGCACGACGAGCGGCGGCAGGCCCTGCAGCGCCAGCGCCGCCGAGGTCGCCGAGAGCGCGCCGATCAGCAGCGCGCCTTCGCCGCCGATGATGACCATGCCGAGCTGCGCGGGCAGGGCGGTGCACAGCGCGGTGAGGATCAGCGGCGCGGCGCGGCTCAGCGTGTTCTGCCAGGAGAACCAGGTGCCGAACGCGCCGTAATACATGTACCAATAGAGGTCGAGCGGGTTCTTGCCGAACAGCGCGACGAAGATGCCGAACACGATGAGCGCGGCGACCAGCGCCGCGCCCGGGATGAGAATGTATTCAATGCTCGCGCCATGGCGTTGCAGGAAACCTGCGTCGGCGGCCGGCGCGATGGCGGCCGCATCAACCGGATCGGCCGCCTCTGATGTCACGACGTGGCTCCGATCACGCCCTCGACCAGGTAGTCCATCTTCTCGAGCTCAGGATCCTTCTGGCCGCGCTCGGTGCCGGCGGTGATCACGGTGTTGCCCTTGTTGTCCTTGATCGGGCCCTTGAAGATGGTGTAGCCCTCACCGAGGAACTTGCTCTTGATGTCGTCGGCATGCTTGCGCGCCTGCTCGGACACCGCCTCGCCATACGCCGAGATCTTGACCACTTCTTCCTTGAGGCCGCCGCGATAGAAGTTCGGAATGCTCTCGCCAGCCTGGAGCATCTTGACGAACTTCGGATACAGCGCTTCCCAATTCCATTCTGCGCCCGTGAGATACGCTTTCGGTGCCAAAGGCGACTGGTTGACGTGATAGCCGGTGACGAAGGCGCCGCGGCGCGCGGCATTCTCCACCATCGTCTTGGGACCATCGACATGGCAGGTCAGCACGTCGACGCCCTGGTCGATCAGGCTGTTGGTGGCCTCGGCCTCCTTGACCGGCATCGACCAGTCGCCGGTGAAGATCACCTGCGTGGTGGCCTTGGGATTGGCGAGCTTGGCGCCGAGCGTGAAGGCGTTGATGTTGCGCAGGACCTGCGGGATCGGCTTGGCGGCGACGAAGCCGAGCTTGCCGCTCTTGCTCGTATAGCCGGCGACGATACCGGCAATGTATTGCGCCTCGTCGATATAACCGAAATAGGAGCCGGCGTTCTTCGGGTCCTTCTCGCTCCACAGGCCGCCGCAGTGTTCGAAGCGCAGCTTCGGATACTTCGCGGCCATCTTGATCATGTGCGGATTGTAGTAGCCGAACGAGGTCGGGAAGAGCAGCGTGGCGCCGTCGAGATTGATCATCGACTCGATCGTCTTCTCGACCGCGTCGGTCTCCGGCACCTTCTCCTCTTCGATCACCTTCAGCCCGGGCAGCTTCTTCAGCGCCGCCGCGCCTTGCGCATGCGCCTGGTTGTAGCCGTAGTCGTCGCGCGAGCCGACATAAATGAAGCCGATCGTCGTCTCCGCTGCGAAGGCCGGCCGCAGGCCCGCGGCTGCGCCGAGCGTCAGCGCCGCGCCACCCTGCAACAGATGCCGTCGTGAAATCCTGCCAAAGTCCATTGGTGAGCTCCCTCGGCGGGTCGGTCCGCCCGCGCTGTCATCTCGGCTTCACCGCCACGGCGGAGCCTTGAAGGGGGTGATCGCAAGCTTTGTGCCAGCGGCGCGCGGGAAGGCAGGCGCACCAAGCTGTTGAAATGGCAACATTTTGCAGATGATCGCAGCTTAGGTAGACGAATTTCCTGCTCGATATCAGCCTAAAATCTAGTCAATTGACTTTAATTGTATGCAACGAGTTCGCCGGATGGGACCTGTACCGCTGCCTGCGACGCGGCGGCGGCCTCCAGCTCAAAGCGGTGCAGAACGAACGTCGCGGCGAGGAGGAGAGGCGGCGCAATCGTCCTGCGCAGGCCGATCGCCGGTGGCGAGCCTTTTCATATCTGCTGCAGACCGTCTCGGGTCTCAGATCCCGAGCAGCCAGACCGCGACGATGGTGCCGATCACTGCGAGCCCGCTGATCGTCCAGCCCGTCACATAGGCGCCGTCGTCAGATCCCGCGGGATCGACCATCGTGTCGCGCCAGCCTTCGTCCTGCCAGTGCCCCTGTTGGTACGCCATGCGAACCTCCTCGAGCCTGCCTCCCAGTGGAATAAGTCGGACGCCCCTCGAGAAGGTTCAACCCCAAGCTGAAATCTTCGTTGCATGCGCTGCAACGCAAATCCCCGACATCCCCTCTGGTCAGGCCGGCGAAACGTCCTAAGCTCGGAACGCGTTCCGCGAAGAGAACGAGCAAGTCGCCGGGACGGCATGGCCGTCCCGCAGCAGGGAAGGAAGACCATCCAATGAAGGATTTCGCCGGCAGGATCGCCGTGATCACCGGGGGCGGCACGGGCATGGGCCGCGAGCTCGCGCGCCAGCTCGTTGCCGAAGGCTGCAACGTCGCCATGTGCGACGTCTCGGCCGAGGCGATGGCCGAAACCAAGCGGCTGTGCGAGGCCGAGAAGCTGCCGCAGGGCCTGCGTGTCACCACCCATGTCGCCGACGTCTCGATCGAAGCGCAGCTGCAGCGCTTTCGCGATGAGCTCGCCGAGCAGCAGGCCACGGACAGGATCCACCTGCTGTTCAACAATGCCGGCATCGGCGGCGGCGGCAGCCTGTTCACCAACTCCCGGGAGCAGTGGGAGCGCACCTTCAACATCTGCTGGGGCGGCGTCTATCTCGGCGTCCGCACCTTCCTGCCGATGCTGCTGAAGGCAGACGAGGCCCATATCGTCAACACCTCGAGCGTCAACGGCTTCTGGGCCTCGGTCGGCATGGGCGTCTCGCACACCGCCTACAGCGCCGCAAAGTTCGCGGTGAAGGGATTTACCGAAGCGCTGATCAACGACCTCCGCCTCAACGCCCCGCACATCAAATGCTCGGTGGTGATGCCCGGCCACATCGGCACCTCGATCGTGTCGAACTCGCGCAAGGTGCAGAGCGGCACCGAGTCCGACGAGCTGAGCGAGACCGAGATCGGGCTTGCGCGCCAGCGCATGAAGGGCATGGGCATCGACGTCGCCGCCATGAGCGATGCCGACATCCAGGCTGCCGCCCGCGAGCGCGCCCGCAGCTTCCTCGAGGACGCGCCGACCACGGCGGCACAGGCGGCCAAGATCATCCTCGACGGCGTCAAGGCGGAGCAATGGCGCATCCTCGTCGGCGAGGACGCCAAGCTGCTGGACCTGCGTGTCCGCCAGTCGCCGGAGCAGGCCTACGAGCCCGAGTTCTTCCAGCGCTTCGCGCAGGAGGCGGGGTGGAAGCTGGGATAGGGGATTGTTGTTAGTTAAAGATCGCTGCTCTCGCTACGCAGACGGTGAGCTCCCCTCCCCCTTGCGGGGAGGGGTCGGGGGTGGGGGTCCCCGAGTCCCGCTGCCAATGATGAAACCGGATGCCATGGACGACAGCCGACGATCCTTCGCCCGCCACATGCGCGCCGAGCCAACCGAAGCCGAGCGCGTCCTCTGGCAGCATCTTCGCAACGACCTCAAGCTGGCGGGCTCTCACTTCCGCCGCCAGGCGCAGATTGGTCCCTTCGTCGTCGACTTCGCTAGCCGCAAAGCGAAGCTGGTGATCGAAGTTGATGGTGGCCAGCATGACTGGCGGAAAGAAGAGGACGCTGTGCGCACCAGACAGCTCGAAGCCGCCGGCTATCGCGTTCTTCGCTTCTGGAACAATGACGTGCTGGGCAACATTCGAAGGTGTGCTTCACGAAGTCCGGTGCGCGTGGACCCCCACCCCCGACCCCTCCCCGCAAGGGGGAGGGGAGACGAGACCGCCGCGCCGTCCCCGCAGAACGCGGAGACTTAGCAAGGCGTAGCGCGTCAGCTAGCTCTATGCGGGCTCTGCTGCCCGCGCGGGGAAGGCTCCGACAAGGAGCTCGGCAGATTGTTGCCTACCGCGACGACGCCACCCGGTACGCCATCCGCGTGTGGCTCGGGCAATACGGCAGCCCCTCGATCGGCTTCGATCCGCAGAAGCAGAAATCATCCGCGCCGGGCGTCGAGATCGGCCAGCGGCAGCGTTCCTTGGAGAGCTCGAACAGCGAGCAGCCGTTCACGACGGTGCCGACCGGCTCCTCGACGATCACAGGCGGCGGGTCGTTCTGAATCGCGCGCAGGATGCGGCGGCGCAGCTTTGGCACGGGACGGCGTGCGCCATCGCGTGTCGTCTCGGCGCGCACCACGCGCCTGGTGTCGCCGCCATTGTCGCGCGTCAGCGCCAGGCGGGAGATCTTGCCGATCACGGCGTTGCGGCTGACGCCGAGCTCGGCGGCGATCTCTCGGCAGGTCAGCCCGGCCTCAAAGTGCTGCTTCAGGGCCTGGAGCCGTTCCTCGGTCCAGGTGGGGAGTGTCTGTCGTTCGGCGGGCATTGTTGTCGCTTCCAAGTTTGATCCGTCCTGGATCGTCCTGGCCGACGGCTGCACCGAAACTGTTGTCCGCGTTGCGTGTCCCTAGCTTACGCCCGTCCGTTGTCGCGAATCGACAGCAGCCCATCCTTGATGGCGAGCCGGATGCCTTCTTCAATCAACGTTCTGCAGACACCCGGAACGCTGGTGCCGTGGGTTCCCTGTTTCACGAGCTTTTCGAGATAGCCGATGGTTGCCAGGGCTAGGGTTACGGGGATGCGGTCAGTTTCGGCTTTTTCCGTCGCCATGCCTAAAAGCTAGTCCGTAACCGGTGTACAGAAAAGTAACTTTTTAGACTCTATTAGGAATTCAATAGGTTGTACAGCGGCTTGGGGATAACTGGTTAAGATATTGAATTTTATCGTAATATGACGAATCGGCGAGGTCGCGATGGTGACTCTCCGCCCGCTCGGCGAGTCCGGGGCCGGAATGGTACGGGAAAGCAAGGGCCGGGAAGATTCGCGTTAGCCGCGGTGCCCGATGGTCGCTTCAACCACCGCCGTGCCGCGGCGCCTGCTTCGGGATCCCCTTGGTGAATTTTAAGCAGAGCAGGCAGACGGGTCATCGCGGTCACGGCGAGAAAAGTTCGTCATTCCAGAAATAACGCTTTCGCTTTTCCGGAAATTGTGCTTTGGATGCCGCCATCCCGCCTCACTCGGAAGGGGCGTTGCGCGCGATCGTCACGACACGCGAGGCGGGGAGCGATGGCCGCGATGGAGCCGCAGCGTATCCTCTCGGGTGCGCGGACGAACGGCTCGGCGCGGACGTGAAGTCGCAGCGTGCTGACACCCCGACGCTGGTGTTATCCGCGCAACGCGCTCTGCGCGTTGTCGCGATCGCGACGAGGCTTCGCCTCGCGCGGAGGTGGCCAACAAGCCCGGCGCACCAGGCAGACTGCGTATAAGCGTGAAGACCATCGCGCAGGGAAGGCCGGGCGTTCTCGGCTGCACCTGTGGTACCTGCCGCCTGCATTTTTTCTCGCAGGCGGGCCGCAGGCGCCAGCCGGCGCCTGGCCTTCCCTGCGCCCTCCGACATTTCAGAGGGTGAGATCTGCAGCATGACCCGGGCAGGATCTGCCGCGGCAGCGCGACGTCACGCGTCGTTCGATGCGCTCCCTCGCGCGGCATCAATGGCGTCGTCCCCGCGAACGCGGGGACCCATAACCCCAGGGAGCAGTTGGCTTGCGCAAGTCCAACCACCTCGCGTCACGACTTGGTTCGGTGGTTATGGGTCCCTGCGTTCGCAGGGACGACAGCAGTGTGTTTGGCCCGACGCTCAGCCCTGTCTTCTCACCCGTGCACCACCGCCTTCGCGATCATGCAATGAATGCCCTTGGAGCCGTTGACGGTCTGGGTCACCCGCAGGTCGGCGGCGAGGCTGCACAGGGTATAGGCGTCCTCGCGCGACAGATTGCGCTTCTCGCCGAGCAAGACGATCATGTCGCGCAGCGCCTTCACCGCGCACTGGTCGAGGTCGGGGTCCATCGCCATGGTCATGTAGTGGGTGGCCGTCTCGGCGCGCGGATAGTCGAAGTTGAGATCCTTGCGCACGGTGAGACGGAAACGCCCCTGCAGCGCGGTCTCGATCGCGGTGACGCAGACCTCGCCGTCGCCCTGCACGCCGTGGCCGTCGCCGCAGGAGAACAGCGCGCCGGGCACGAACACCGGCAGATACAGCTTGGCGCCGGCACCGAGCTCCTTGTTGTCGAGATTGCCGCCCATCGCGCGCGGGATCAGCGAGGTGATGCGGCCCCAGGCCGGCGGCGGCGCCACGCCCATCACGCCGAAGAACGGCGCCAGCGGCAGCTCCAGGCCCCACGGCAGCTTGCCGACCATCCGGTCCTTGTCGAGCGGGATGTTCATCAGCCGGCTCTCGTGGAAATCGTCGGGCAGGGTGCCCGCCAGCGGCCGGATGAAATTGTAGCCCCAGTCCTGCCGCAGCTGGACGTCGAGGATGTCGACCTCGAGCACGTCGCCGACCTCCGCGCCCTTGACCGCGATCGGGCCGGTCAGGATGTGGCCGGGCACCATGCGCTCGCTGCGGGCGTGGACGTCGAACAATTCCGGCGGCACATGGAATTTGCTGGTGTCGGGCACCACGTCGGGCCCGCCGCTGATCGAATCGATCGTGACCTCGTCACCGCTGTCGATCGTGAGCACCGGCTTCAGCCGGGATTCGAAGAAGCCCCAGTGGCAGGTCTCGGGGCTCGCGTGCAGATGGTGATGGGCCATGGTCCTCTCATTCGTACCGGTTCGGGACCGAGCATAGCGCATCCGCCGGCCGCCGCAGAGAGATGGCGACGCATGGCCGCTGTCGTGTATGAGGGCGGCCGTGGCACCTCACTCCGCGCCGGAGCTCGCAATGTTCTTTGTGCTGTCGAAGACGCTCGGCCTGCTGGCACTGCCGACCAATTTCATGATCGCGCTGGGCCTCGCAGGCGCCATCCTGATGCTGACCCGCTTTGCCGTGCTGGGGCGCAGGCTCGTGGTGTCTGCCATGCTGCTGCTGGCGATCGTCGGCCTGACGCCGCTCGGCAGCCTGATGCTCTATCCGCTGGAGAGCCGGTTTCCGAAATGGGACCCGGCGAACGGTGCGCCCGACGGCATCATCGTGCTCGGTGGTCCCGTCGATTCCGATCTCTCGGTGATGTACGGCATGCCGGTGACGGTGGCGGGCGCCGATCGGGTGATCCAGGCCGCCGCGCTGGCGCGGCGCTATCCGAACGCGCGCATCCTGTTCACCGGCGGCAGCGCCAATCTGATCGCGACCGAGGCCAAGGAGGCCGACGTCGGCGCCGAGATCCTGCTCAGCCTCGGCGTGCCGAAGGAGCGGCTGTTGCTGGAGCGGCAGTCGCGCAACACCTACGAGAATGCGATCTTCTCCAAGGCGATGATCTCCCCGAAGCCGGGCGAGCGCTGGCTGCTGGTGACCTCGGCCTATCACATGCCGCGCTCGGTCGGGCTGTTCCGCAAGGCCGGCTTTCCGGTCGAGCCCTATCCGGTGGACTGGCGCGTCGGCCGCGTGCTCGACTTCGACGGCATCTCGCTGCTCGGCCTGCGCCGCGCCGACATTGCGGTGCGCGAATGGGTCGGGCTCGTGGCCTACCGCCTGCGCGGCCGCATCGACGATCTGTTTCCGGGACCGGCCTAGGCAATCGTCTTGCTGAAGCTCGCCGCTTTCGCGGCCAGCTCGCCGCGCACGCGCGCGACGACCGGCTCGTAGCGGCAGCTCGAATCCTGCCGGAACAGCCGCGCGCTCGGATACCACGGGCTGTCGTCGCGATCCCTGAGCCAGCGCCAGTCGGCGAGGTGGGGCAGCATGATCCAGGTCGGCCGTCCGAGCGTCGCGGCGAGATGCGCGACGCTGGTGCAAACGGTGACCACGACGTCGAGACAGGAAATCAGCGCCGCGGTCTCGACGAAGTCGGTCAACTCGACGGTAAGGTCGCGGATGCCGCTCTGCTGCGCCAGCACCGCCTTGTCGGCTGGCCGCAGCTCTTTTTGCAGGCTGATGAAATCCGCCCCGAGATCGAGCAGCGGCAGCAGGGTCGCAAGCGGCATCGAGCGGTTGCGATCGTTGCCCTGATGCGGATTGCCGGACCAGACGAGGCCGACCCGCAGCCGGTCATGCGCTCCGAGCCGCCGCTCCCAGGCCGCGATGCGCTCGGCCGGCAGTGGCGGGAGATAGCTTGGCGGTGGAATGGTATCGAGCGTGGTGCCGAAGGCCAGCGGCAGGCTCATCACCGGGCAGTGCATGTCGAAGACCGGCCGCTGCAGGTCCGGCGCGTAGGCGAGGCATTGCGTCACACCGTCGATGCCGGCCATCAGCGGCCGCAGCGCCTCGCGCACCACCAAGATCACCTTGGCGCCGCGCGCGGCGACCATCGGCACGTAGCGGGCGAACTGGATGGTGTCGCCGAAACCCTCGTCCTCCTCGATCAGGATGGTCTTGCCGGCGATGTCCTCGTGGCCCAGCCATTTGGACTCGGCAAAGCGCGGATAGTCGATCGAGAAATCCGGCATGGCCCAGCGCGCCTCGCGCCGGGCCCAGCCGGAGACGAAGTCGCCGCACTGCAGCTCGATATGCGCGAGCTGCCACGCCGCCTTGGGATGATCGGGGACGAGCGCGAGAATCTGCCGGTAGACGGCAGCAGCATCCTCGAAACGCAGGAGCTGCATCAGCGCAAAACCCTTGTTGAGCAGCACCTCGACGAAGTCCGGCCGCAACGCCAGGGCCTGATCGAACCACGGCAGCGCCTCCGCGCTGCGGCCGAGACAGACAAAGGCATCACCGAGATTGTTGCAGACCATCGCCTCGGTCGGCGCCAGCGCATGCGCGCGTTCACAATCGGCCAGATACGCGTCGTAGTGTTTGAGCTCGCGGAGGCACCGGGCGCGCATCTGCAGCGACTGCAGGTCATTCGGCTGCTGCGTCAGGCAGATGGTGAACGCCTGGGCGGCTTCCTCATAACGCTGCTGCTGATGCAGCAGCAGGCCGCTCTGGAACGCGGCCTCGCGGTGCGAAGGATCGATCGTCAGCGCGTGCTGATAGCTCAGCAGCGCCTCGGCGCCACGGTCGAGCGCCAGCAGCACGCCGCCCATATGCTTCCACAACTCGGCCTCGTCGGGCTTGAGCTGGATCGCCTTGTCGAAGACGGCGAGGGCGTCGTCGAGCCGGCCCATCTGCTTCAGGGTGAAGCCGAGGCTGGTGAGATAGTCGATCTTCGGCGTCTGTCGGATCGCGCGCGAGAACCACGCAACGGCATGGTCGTGCTGGCCGGTCTGCAGCGCGATGATGCCCATCAGCGCAAGGCTGTCGGCGTGGGCCGGGTCGGCCGCCAGCGCCTGCTCGCAGCACATCTGGGCATCGAGCAGACGCCCTCCGCCGAGGTGATGCAGTCCCGCCTCGTAGAGCGCGGCGGGCGACAGCACGAGCGTTCCGCCGGGGCCGGCCGTTGCGCTCTTGGCGCCTTCCTTCCGGTCGCTGCGGGTCATCGACTGATCCTGTCCGAGGATCGAAAATTCATAAGTGATTCCCGTAATATCGAGAAGGATCATGGTATGGCGGGCGAGCCCGGAGGGCGGAAATACTGGCATCACGCGGTGCGAGGGTCTAACAAGCGCCCCGAAGTCGAACCACGCATTGGACCGGCAGGCGGTGCGGTAGGGAGGGAGCGCCACATGCAACAGCCGAACGGGACGGACAGGCTGGATCTGGCGGCCATGGTGGCCGATCTCAACGGCCTGCTGCGGCTGAAGACGACCGTGATCGGCATCAAGATGTTCGCCCGCGTCGAGGACATGGAAGAGGTGGAGAAGATCCGCCGGCCCAACGCGGTGCACACCACCGACCAGATCGTCAGCATGGCCTCGCGGCTCGGCTGGACAGTCGGCATCACCGGAGATGATCTGGTCGGCGCGCAGTGCCGCGCGGTGATCGGGCTCGGCCCGCAGGACGACACCTGGCTCGAGGGCGCGAACTATGTCGGCGTCTGGCACGGCACGGCGGAGGACGCGCGCAAGCGACAGGAGGCGCTGGATGTCGTGCCGTTCGGCCGCTACCAGGCCATGGCCGTCAGCCCGCTGTCGAGCGGCCGGCTGGATCCGCCGGACATCTGCCTAGTCTATGCGACGCCGGGACAGATGATCATCCTGATCAACGGCCTGCAATATGTCGGCTACAAGAAGTTCGAATGGGGCGTCGTCGGCGAGACCGCCTGCGCCGACTCCTGGGGACGCGCGCTGAAAACCGGCGAGCCGAGCCTGTCGCTGCCATGCTTCGCCGAGCGCCGCTATGGCGGCGTGCCGGACGAAGAGATGCTGATGGCGCTGAAGCCATCCGATCTCGCCAAGGCGATCGCCGGCATGAAACAGCTTGCCAGGAACGGCCTGCGCTACCCGATCGCCCCCTACGGCATCCAGAACGACGTCCGCGCCGGAATGAATGTGTCTTATGGAAAAAAGTAGACCCGCAAACTCCGTCATTGCGAGCGCAGCGAAGCAATCCAGGGCTGAGGACGGGACTCTGGATTGCTTCGTCGCTGCGTTCCTCGCAATGACGGGGCACTAAAATCGCAGCTGATCGCTAGGGAACAAGAATGACGTCATCCAAGTTCGATATCATCGTCTATGGCGCGACCGGTTTCACCGGGCAGCTCGTCGCTGAATATTTGGCCACGCAATATCGCGGCGACAGCTCGCTGCGCTGGGCGATGGCTGGTCGCAGCCTCGACAAGCTCGCGTCCGTGCGCGATGCGATCGGCGCGCCCGCCGATACGCCGCTGATCGCGGCCGATGCCGCCGATCCTGCATCCCTAAAGGCCATGGTGGCGCAGACGAAGCTGGTGCTGACCACCGTCGGTCCCTATCAGCTCTATGGCAACGAGCTCGTCGCGGCCTGCGCCGAGACCGGCACCGACTACGTCGATTTGTGCGGCGAGCCGGTGTGGATGCGGCAGATGATCGACAAGCATCAGGCCACCGCCGAGAAGAGCGGCGCGCGCATCGTGTTCTCCTGCGGCTTCGATTCCGTGCCGTTCGAGCTCGGCGTCTATTTCGTGCAGCAGCAGGCCAAGAAGGTGCTCGGCGCCGCAGCGTCGCGTGTGAAGGGCCGCGTCCGCGGCATGAGCGGCACGCTCTCGGGCGGCACCGCGGCGAGCGCCAAGGCGACCTTCGATGCGGTCGCCAAGGATCTGAGCCTGGTCGTGATCCTCAAGGACTCGTTCGCCCTGACGCCCGGCTTCAAGGGTCCGAAGCAGCCGTCGGGCAACAAGCCCGTCTATGAGGAAGATCTGCAGTCCTGGACGGCGCCGTTCATGATGGCGCTGATCAACACCCGCAATGTCCACCGCTCCAACATGCTAATGGGTTTTCCCTACGGGCAGGACTTCGTCTATGACGAGATGGTGCTGACCGGCCCGGGCGAGAAGGGCGAGGCCAACGCCAAGAAGGTGATGGCGGCGAATGCCGAGAAAACCGGCCCCAACGCGCCGAAGCCGGGCGAGGGTCCCTCGAAGGAGGAGCGCGAGAACGGCTACTACAATCTTCTCTTCGTCGCGATAGCCCCCGACGGCCGCCAGGTCCGCGCATCCGTGAAGGGCAACCGCGATCCCGGCTACGGTTCGACCTCGAAGATGATCAGTGAATGCGCCGTCGGCCTGTTGCGCGACGGCGCCGGCGTGAAGGGCGGGTTCTGGACCCCGGGCGCGGCGCTCCGCGACAGCCTGATCCAGCGGCTGGTGGACCACGCCGGCCTGATGTTCACGGTGGAGGGCTAAGAGCGGTGGAATCCATCCGCCGCGGCCCAGAGAGCAACCATGACGTCGGCTAAATTCGACATCGTCGTTTATGGTGCAACCGGTTTCACCGGCCAACTCGTGGCCGAGTATCTCGCCGCGCGCGGTAGCGGCGAAGCCAAGCTGACCTGGGCCATGGCTGGGCGCAGCCGCGACAAGCTCGCCAAGGTGCGCGATGCGGTCGGAGCGCCGCCTGATCTGCCGCTGATCGTGGCCGATTCCAGCGACCCCGGCTCCATTCGCACGATGGTCGATCAGGCTAGACTGGTGTTGACTACGGTCGGACCCTATCAGCTCTACGGGGCCGATGTGCTCGCCGCCTGCGTCGCTGCGGGGACCGATTATGTCGATCTCTGTGGCGAGCCGCTGTGGATGCGCCAGATGATCGAGAAGCATCGAGATGAGGCGGAGCACAGCGGTGCAAGAATCCTGTTCTCGTGTGGCTTCGACTCGGTGCCGTTCGAGCTCGGCGTGCTGTTCGTGCAGCAGCAGGCAAAACAGGTGCTAGGTGCGCCACAGCCGCGCGTGAAGGGGCGCATTCGCGGCATGAGCGGCTCGCTGTCGGGCGGCACTTCGGCGAGCGCCAAGGCAACAGCGGCGGCATTGACCGCCGATTTGAGCCTTGTGGCGATCATGAAGGACCCGTTCGCGCTGACGCCGGGATTCACCGGCCCGAAGCAGCCACCGGCCAACCGACCGATCTATGAGGAGGATCTCCAGTCTTGGGCCGCGCCGTTTGCAATGGCGCTGGTCAACACACGCAACGTCCATCGTGCCAACGTGCTGATGGGTTTTCCGTACGGGCAGGACTTTGTCTACGACGAAATGGTGCTGACGGGCGATGGAGAGGAAGGCCAAGCCAACGCCAAGTTGGTCATGGCGGCAAATGCCGAGAAGACCGGCCCGAATGCGCCCAAGGTCGGGGAGGGGCCCTCGAAGGAGATGCGGGACAACGGATACTTCGACCTGTTGTACGTCGCAGTGTCTCCCGACGGACGGCGCGTTTGCGCGTCGGTGAAAGGGAAGGGCGATCCCGGCTACGGTCTGACGGCGAGGATGATCAGCGAATGCGCCATCGGCCTGCAGCGCGATGGTGCCGTTGTGAAGGGCGGTTTCTGGACGCCCGGCGCCGCGCTCGGCGACAGCTTGATCAAGCGGCTGGTCGACCACGCCTGCCTGACGTTCACGGTGGAGGATTAGTAGGCTGCGATGTGCGGGCCGATCCCTGCGGATCGGTTCGCCTCGGCCTGATGGGCGCGCGTGGCGGCGATCATGCCCCACATCGTGCCGAGCATCAGGAAGAAGTGTCGCCAGTGGTCGGTGTCGATGATGAAGCTTTCGCCGACGGTGCCGAGGAACGCCGAGAACACCGCGATGTAGGTGCGCTGCCAGGGCACGCGCACGAACAGATAGCGGAAGCCGAGAATGACAGTGGTGAACACCAGCGCGGGATAGCAGATGCCGGACAGCCAGCCGCCCGACATGAAGGCGTTCAGATAGGAGTTGTGGGTGTCCTCGGGGAAGTAGTTGTGGAACTGCAGCGGCCCGATCCCGAACGGCAGGTCGAGCGCCATGTCGGCGCCGAGAATGTGGCGTCCGAAGCGTCCGAAGCGGCCCTCGTCATAGCTCTGGTCGAAGCTTGCCCGCTGCTTGAACATGTCGGCGATGGAATCGATCGAGAGCAGAACGCCGATCAGGACGATGCCGGCCACGACGGCCGCCAACGTCATGAAGATGATGCGGGAGCGCTCGCCCCGCGTCTGGCTGGTGAGCACCATCATTGCCAGCATGAAGGCGGCGGTGAGGACGAGGCCGCCCCAGGCCGCGCGCGAGAAGGCGAGCAGGATGGCGAGCGCCATCACGCCGAGCGCAAAGCTGGCGCGCAATGTCGCGGCGAAGCGGGCGGTCACGACGTTCTGCAGCGCGAGCAGCGCCGGCAGGATCAAGAACGCGCCGAGCACGTTGGGGTCCTTGAACGTGCCGCGCGCGCGGCCATACAAGGTGAGGAGATCGTAGCCTCCGGGCACCAGATGGAAGTAGCCGGCGACACCCGCGAGGGCCGCGATCGCGCCGCCCATCACGAGGCCGCGCCGGAGCATGTCGAGCCGCGCTTCGGTGTCGTCCGACGTGAGCATGGCAATGAAGATCGCCGTGAACGCCATGTACCAGGAGGTGGCGATCCAGGTCGCGATCTTGGAATCGTCGAGCAGCGGTATCGCGCTGATCGTGTAGCCGAGATTGACCAGGACCAGCAACAGGAGGAGCGGCAGGAAGACGAGGCGCAGCCTCATGCCGGTCGCGAAGAACACCGCGGCGGAGGCGAGCGTGACAAGCTCATAGGGGCTCGGTTCGATGAACACGATGGCGCCGGAGACCCCGACCAGCCAGACCAGCGCGCGCTGCAGGGCGACGACGCCCGGAGGGGCCATCGGCCTGGATGCGAACTCTTCGGCTGCTGCCGTCACGGCCATCGCGAACTCACACTCATACGCAACGCACGGCGGGATCGGCCAGACACGCGCGCGAAGCGGACGTGGGCCCGCTCCGGATCCCCGCAATCAATAGGCGTTCTCGCTCTTGGTCATCAGCGCCAGCGGCGTCTTGAGCAGGATGTAGAGGTCGAACAGCACGGACCAGTTCTCGATGTAGTAGAGGTCGAACTCGACTCGCTTCTGGATCTTCTCCTGGTTGTCGATCTCGCCGCGCCAGCCGTTGATCTGGGCCCATCCAGTGATCCCCGGCTTGACGCGGTGGCGGGCGAAGTAGCCGTCGACGGCCTCGTCGAACATCCGGTTCTGCAATTTGCCCTGCACGGCGTGCGGCCGCGGACCGACCAGCGAGAGGTTGCCCTTGAACACCACGTTGAACAATTGCGGCAGCTCATCGAGGCTGGTCTTGCGGATGAAGCGGCCGACGCGGGTCACGCGTGGATCGTTCTTGGTGACGACCTTGGACGCCGTGGGATCAGCCTGATGGTGATAGAGCGACCGGAACTTGAAGACGTCGATGCGCTCGTTGTTGAAGCCGAACCGCTTCTGCCGGAACAGCACCGGTCCCGGGCTGTCGAGCTTGATCGCAAGCGCAACCAGCGCCATCACCGGCAGTGCGAGCAGCAGGATGAGGCCGCCGACCAGTCGATCGAACAGCATCTTCATCACCAGGTCCCAGTCGGTGATGGGAGCCTCGAACACGTCGAGCGTCGGGACCGCGCCCAGATAGGAGTAGGAACGCGGGCGGAAACGCAGCTTGTTGGTATGGGCCGAAAGGCGGATGTCGACCGGCAGCACCCACAGCTTCTTCAGCATGTCCAGGATGCGGGTCTCCGCCGAGATCGGCAGCGCGAACAGCACCAGGTCGACGCGGGTGCGGCGGGCAAACTCGACGATATCATCGACCTTGCCGAGCTTCGGCGCACCGGCGCAGGCCTCGAGCGATCGCGAGTCGTTGCGGTCGTCGAACACGCCGAGGATCTCGATCTCGGAGTCGTCCTGCGCCTTCAGCGCACGCACCAGGTCCTCGCCGCTCTGGTCGGCTCCGACGATGATGGTCCGTCGATCGAGACGTCCTTGCCTAGCCCAGCTGCGGATCAGGTTGCGCAGCACGACGCGGCTCGCGATCAGCGCGCCGAGCCCCACGAAGAAGAACGCGGCGAGCCAGAGACGGGAGACTTCGCTGCCGATCTTGGCGAAGAAGGACAGTCCTATGAACAGCAGGAACACGAAGCAGTAGGACGAGACCATCCGGGTCATCTGCCGCACCTGGGCGCGGAAGACCTGGATCTGGTAGATGTCGGCGGCCTGGAAGCACACCACCGTGCTCACGGCGAGGCCGACGATGGCAACGAGATACTCCCAATGGAAGCCGCTGAGCGGCACCACGTAGCCGAAATAGACGGCGCTGCCGACGACGCTCAGCAGTACGAAATCGGTGATGCGGACGATGCCGGCGAGGACGATCGGAGAGTAGGCGCGGTGAACCTTCTGATTGGCGACCGCCAGGGCCGCCGGCGACAGGCGGCGACGCCGTTCAACGGCCGGCTTGCCTGCCGCGGCCGTCGATGCGGCCGTGGCCGCAGCAGCATCCAACATCGAGCGAGCGTTGATCGGTTCCACAGTCGTACAAGCCCGGATTATGTTTGTTAGTATTTGTGGTCATGTAAGCGCTGATAGCGCCGGGGGAAATTCCCCACCGGCGGGATTAAGGGCCAAATCGGAAGAAACGGTTAGCGATGGTAAATGACGTCAGGTCTTGGTAAACGCCTCGCGGTAGCTGTCGAGCACGCCCTCGACCATCGCCTTCTGCGAGAAATGCTGGAAGATCCGCTCGCGCAGCGCCTTGGCGCGCAGCTGCGCGGTAGCCGGATCGTCCAGTGCGGCTGCAATGGCGTCGGCCAGCGCGGTCGCGTTGCCTGGCATGAACATCGCGTCGTCGTGCGCCCCGAAGATCTCGGGGATGCCGCCGACCCTCGCCGCGATCATCGGAACCCCAGCGGCTCCCGCCTCGATCACGACATAGGGCATGGAATCGCCGCGCGACGGAACGACGAGCAGTCGTCCTTTGGAAAATCCGTCGCGGGCCTTCACATGGCCGATGAAACGCACCGCGGCCGCAAGACCGAGGCGTTCGACCTGGGCTTTGAGCTTCGACATCTCCTCGCCGTCGCCGCCCAAGGTCAGCGTCAGCGGCCGGCCACGGGAGCGCAACTGCGCGACAGCGTCGATCAGCAGATCCGTGCCCTTGATGTGCCTGAACTCGCCGACATAAGCCAGGTCGGTCTGGTCCTGAGCCGGCGTGACCGGGTCGAATTCGCCTGCAGTGACGCCGTTGAAGACGCAATTCACCAATCCGTTGGGATGGCCGATCATGCGCTCATAGGTATCGCGGGCGAAGGCGCTCTCGAACAGGAAGAGATCCGTCCGGTTCATCAGCGCACGTTCAAGCCGGCCATACAGCGCGCCTTTGAGCGTGTCGAGCGGGTAGTGCAGCGAGCCGCCGTGAGGCGTGTAGATGCGGATCGTTCCTGGCCGATGCGGCAGCAGGCGTACGAACGCGCCGGCTTTGGCGCCGTGGCCGTGCAGCACGTCGGGGGCGAGCGCGCGGGAGAGGCGATGGAATCGGCTGAGTGCCAGAATGTCGCTCGGCCAAGGCTCCCGATGAATGGGAACGCGGTGCACGCCGAGTGTCAGGCGAGGCGCGATCTGGGCCAGCGCGGCATCGGCGCGTTCGCCGCCGGTCAGGCTGTCCGCAATGATGCCCACGTCATGCCCGCGATCGACCTGGCCGTTGGCAAGGTCGAGGATGTGCCGAAAGATGCCGCCGACGGGAGCTCTGACCGCGTGAAGGATTTTGAGAGGTTTGTTCTGCGACGGTGCCATGTCGAACTCGCCCGCGCCATCGGCCTGCGCGTGGTTTAGCCAGGCGTCGCTGCGCGAGCTGATCTGACGACTGGCGGATAGAGGAAGCACGGGCGCCTCTCGTCGCTGAATATTGATAGCTCCAACCTCGATAGAGGCTTGATGGTTAACAAAGTCTCACTTGTCGTCACTGCCGGGCAGGTTCGCTCCAGCATTGTGACGATCTGGCGCAAGCCTACGTGTTGCAAGCAGCATTTGGCGAAGGATGACGATTGTTCGATAGGGCGAGGTTGCAGGCGCTCCGGTTAACCCGTCAGCAACCTTAATGGAGTGTAATTGTACCACGTATGGTAGCGGCGTGGCGTAGGTCTCGCGGGAGTGGATGATGCGGTTGGCGTTCTGGCGTGCCGGCGAGAAGACACAGGTTGACGGAGCCTCCGTCCGACCCGTGACAGGCTCGCCATCGTCGGCGGAGCCGGGCCCGGCCGGCGATCTCGATCTCCGGCTGGTCGGCCGCGCCTTGGCACGAAAGCGTGGCTTCATTCTTTTGCCGACGCTGCTCGCTCTCGTTCTGTCGATCACCGCGGTCAACATGATCACGCCGCGCTACAAGTCCGAAGCGCGGATCCTGATCGACGGACGCGAGAACGTGTTCGTGCGGCCGAACGGGGAGCGTACCGAAGAGCGGACGGCACTCGATGCCGAGGCGGTCACGAGCCAGGTGCAACTGGTCCTGTCGCGAGATCTGGCGCGCGACATTATCGCGAAGAACAGGTTGGGCGAGCTGCCGGAGTTTGATCCCGTCCTGCGCGGCGTGTCGCCGCTGAAGTCGGTCTTGGCGATGGTCGGGCTCGTGAAGGACCCGCTTGCCATGACGCCGGACGAACGCGTCATGGATGCCTATTACGAACGCCTGACCGTCTACGCCGTCGACAAATCGCGCGTCCTCGTCGTCGAGTTCCAGTCGCAGGATCCGGCGCTTGCGGCGAAGGTCGCGAATTCGATCGCGGACGGCTATCTCGTTGTTCAGCAGAACGCTCGGCAGGCGCAGGCGAAGTCCGCCAGCCAGTGGCTGGCCGGGGAGATCCAGGGCCTGCGCAAGAAGGTCGAGGAGGCGGAATCGCGGGTCGAGGAGTTCCGCGCCAAGTCGAATTCGTTCATGGGGACCAACAACACCTCGCTGTCCAACCAGCAGATGGGCGAGGTCAATACCCAGCTCAACAATGCGCGCGCCTTGAAATCGGATGCCGAGACCAAGGCGCGGCTGATCCGCGAGATGCTGCAGAGCGGCCAGCCGATCGAGGCGTCCGAGGTGCTCAATTCGGAGCTGATGCGGCGCTTGTCGGAGCAGCGCGTGAGCCTGCGCGCGCAACTTGCGGAACAGTCGTCGACGCTGCTCGACAATCACCCGCGCATCAAGGAACTGAAGGCGCAACTGGCTGATCTCGACCGCCAGATCCGCGACGAGGCCGGCAAGATCTCCCGCTCGCTCGACAGCGACGCGCGCATCGCCGACGGGCGGGTGCAGATGCTGAGCCAGAGCCTCGATCAGGCCAAGAAGCAGGCCACCTCCACCAATGGCCTCGATGTCCAGTTGCGGGCGCTGGAGCGGGATGCCAAATCGCAGCGCGACCTGCTGGAATCGTATCTCGCCAAGTACCGCGAGGCGAACACCCGTGAGTCGCTCGACACGCCGCCGGCGGATGGGCGGATCATCTCGCGGGCGGTGGTGTCCAACACGCCGGCGTATCCGAAGAAGCTGCCGATCGTGCTGATCGCGACATTGGCGACCTTGATGCTGACCTCGGGCGTGGTCATCACCGGCGAGCTGCTGCGCCTCACGGCTCCGCGTGCGGTGGGCCCGGCCGCCCCGGCCATGAGCAGCATGGCCGATGTCATGGTGCTCGCGGCGCGGGTCGAGCCGATGATCGCCCCGCGTACGGTCTCCGCATCGCCGGCCGTTGCACCACCTTCGACGTCGGCGCCGGTTGAGGCCGCGCGTCCGGCTTCGGTACCGCCGCCCCCCACGGCCATGCAGCCAGCCGAGGCGCCGTCGGCCGAGCCGGTCAAGCCTGCGCCGCCACCGCTGAACGAGTTCGAGCAACTCGCCGCCGATCTGCTCGGCGCGAGCGAGGGCGCCCGCAAGGTCACCGTGCTCGGCACGGCCGGCGGCGAGGCCGTCACGTCCACTGCGCTCGCGATCGCCCGCACCATGGCGGCGCAGGCGCGCGTGGTGCTGGTTGACCTCGCCGGCAGCCCGCAACTGCTTGCGGGCGTCTCGGTCGATCCGGCCGCGCCCGGGCTGATCGAGCTGATGCTGGGCGAGGCATCGTTCGCGTCCATCATCACCAAGGACCAGGCCTCGCGGCTGCACATCGTCAATGCTGGCCGTCCCGGCGCCGACCGCAGCCAACTGCAATCGCCGCGGCTCGCGCTCGCGATCGACGCACTGTTGCGCGTCTACGACCACGTCCTGCTCGACGCTGGCAATGCCTCCGACCTGCCGGCCGAGCTGCTGACCGCGGGCGCGCGCGCCGTCGTCGTGCCCGATCCCAAGATGGCTGCCGAGGCGCGCAGCCAGATGAGCGAGCAGCTGCGCGAGGTCGGTTTCGGCGCCGTCACCATGCTGAAGGCACCGGCCGGAGGCGCCAACCGCAACCAGCCGGGGCCGCGCGGCGTCGCCGCCTAATCTTCGGCCCTCTCGTCAGCCTTGGCGGCGCCGCCGCGCGATTGCAGCGCGCCACGCAGCTGTTGTGCCAGACGGAACAGGGCAGGGCTGTGCTTGACGGCATGCTTGGCCCGTCCAACCGCAGCCATCGTCGTCGCGGCGACGCGCCCCCGCGCGGTCAACGACATGAAGCTGTCGAAGATCGGCTCGTCATTCTTGCAGAACATCCGCTTGTAGTCGTCCGATCCGATGCCGAGATCGAGGGCACGAAAATCCTGTTGCGCGTAGTGATCGATGATCGAGCGCATCAGGATCAGTCCGGGACTCCAGCGCGCATTCTCCGACAACGTGTAGGTGTTGAACATCATCGAGAAGCGCGCCCCGTCGGCCACGCCGGCAAACAGTGCGATGATCTCGGCGTCGCAGCGCAGTGCGTGGATATCGATGGCGCGATGCCCGCAGTCGAGCTTTGCCATACAGGCGCTTCGCACGAAGGCCTCGATGCAGGGCTCGGCGAACACGTTCGGCAGCCTCTGCTCGGCCATGCGGATCGGCTTGGTGCGGAAGAACCAGTCGAGCAGTTCGGCGATCTCGGCGTCGCTGCTCGCGACCATGTAGCGGTAGCCGGGCAGCGTCTGCAGCTTCTTTTCCTTGCTCTTCAGCCGCTTTCGGAACGAATTCGACAACAGCGCCGTCGGCGCAGCCCCCGGCGGCATCAACAGCACCGGACAGTCGTTCACCGACGGCTGGTGCGGCCATTGCGCCAGCGGATTGGCGAGATCGCGCCAGCGCTCCGGCTGCTGTGTCAAGGCGAGCAGGTCGACACCGCCGCGATCGCGCAGCCCTGCGAGCAGGACGTCGAGATCGCCGGCGCTGGCGCGCGCGGCGAATTCGCGATCCATCAGCGGCATGTTGAAGGTCGTATGCTTGCCGCCCATGAAGGTGGCGATGCGCACGCCGCAGGCGTGCCGCAACGTCAGCGGCAGCAGCAGCAGCGGGCGTTGCTCGGCATCACGCCCGATGACGATGAACGGCGTCGCATGTTCGCGCGCGCCGACGTCGCGCTGCCATGCGCCGAGCAGATCGAAGCGCTGGTAGGGCGTCGAGACATGTTCGGGGACTTCGAGCGCGCGCCAGACCGGCTCGGCGGCAGCCAGATCGGACACGATCTCCACCCGCGCGAGCCCCGACGGCAGCCGCCGCGCGGGCGCCTGCGCCGTCCGGCTCTCGATCACGGCGGCCATGGTCATCGCGCAGCTCGCGTTGTCGTGGAATTTTGTTGCTTGACGTCAGGAGACCCTCGCAAAGAAGTCTCAACAAAAGGTAATGGCAATGACGTCGTCCCAAATCGGGAATGGCACAAACAAAGACCTGTTCAAATCGGCAGCGGCCACGCGATCTTGACGGCGGACGATCGCTATCATCGGATGGCGGTGATCATGACGCGATCGCGCCACGGTCTGTCCGCATCAGGTGGGCGCGGACGGTCTGGTTTCAAGTGGGATTCGGGGAAGGGGCGCGGGAATTGTCGTCGGACAACAGGTGGCTGCGCAGCGCCCGGCTCGAGCTGGCCTATTTCAGCGGTGGCACGCTGCTCGCGTCGCGCGCCACGGGTGGCGCGGGCGCCGTGCTGCGGTTCGAGCGCGTGCGCCCGCGGCGCAAGGGCGCGTTCCAGCCGCTGAAATGCGCGGAGATCACCCCCGTTTTCCTCGACAAGGTGATCCGGGCGCTGAGGCGCTGGGGCTATGACATCGTCTCGCTCGACGAGGCCTGCGACCGCGCCGTGCGCCTTCCCCAAAGCAGCCGCTTCGCCTGCCTGAGCTTCGACGGCACCGCGAAGGACCTGATCACGCACGCCTATCCGGTGCTGGCGCGCCACGGCGTGCCGTTCACCGTTTACGTGCCCTCGGCCTTCCCCGATGGGCTCGGCGAAGCCTGGTGGCTGGCGCTGGAGGCCGTGATCGCGCGCGAGGCCCGCATCAGCCTTGTGATCGATCATCGTGAGCAGCGCTTCAACGTGGTCACGCCGGCCGAAAAATATGAGCTGTTCGCGTATCTTTCGGCGTGGCTGCGCAAGCTGCCACCGGCCGAGCTGTCGATCGCGATCCGCGACCTCTGCTCGCGCCATTCGGTCGATCTCGCCGCCCTCAGCCGTGAGGCCTCGATGGACTGGGCCGACATCGCCCGTCTTGCCGCCGACCCCAACGTCACGATCGGCAGTGCCACCGTGCACTATCCCGTGCTCGCCAATCTCCGGGATGCCGACGCCCAGCGCGAGATCACGATGGGCAAGGCGGTGCTGGAGACGGCGCTGCGCCGCCCGGTCCGGCACATGGCGTATCCGTTCGGCGACCGCTATTCGTTCCGCCGCAGCGACGTCGTGCTCGCCGAGCAGGCGGGCTTCGTCAGCGCGGCCTCGACGATGCCAGGCGTCGTGCAGAGCGAGGGCCGCACGCATCTGCACATGCTGCCGCGGATCGCCTGGGACGGCCGCTCGCGCTCGCTGCGCGCATTGAAGGTGCTGATGGCCGGCATCACCCTGCCGCGGGAAAAATCCGCGCCGCCGCCCAAGCTCGATCTCGGCTGATCAGCCCTGCTGCCGCTCCGGATCCGGGCGCAGCATCCAGCTCACGATCGGCATCGCCGGCAGCACCCAGCCCATGCCGACGACGACGTAATACACCGCCTGCAGCCAGCCGGAATTGGCGATCAGGGGGAATTGCGCCATCACCATGCCCATCATCGACCAGGCGAAGGCGAGCAGGAGCAGCGCGACGGCGCCGATCAGTTTGCGGGTGCGGATCGTCATGACGGGATTGTCAGCCTCGGCTGGGGGCGGCGCGGCTTGCGCGCGATTTCCCCGGGATTATAAGGGCCTGTCAGCCCCGGTTCAATCGAGCGTTCAACGTCCATGACCACGGTTCCCCGCACACGAGATCTCGCCGCGATCCGCATCTGGCTGCTCGCCGTCGCCGGCCTGATCGCGCTGATGGTGCTGGTCGGCGGCGCCACGCGGCTGACCGAATCCGGGCTCTCGATCGTGGAATGGAAGCCGGTCACCGGCACCCTGCCGCCGCTGTCCGCGCAGGCCTGGACCGACGCCTTCGAGGCCTACAAGACCATTCCGCAGTATCGGCAGATGAACGCCGGCATGACCCTGCACGAATTCAAGACCATCTTCTGGTGGGAGTGGAGCCACCGGCTGCTCGGCCGGGTCATCGGCATGGTCTACCTGCTGCCCTTCCTGTGGTTCCTGTGGCGCGGCGCCGTCTCCGGGCCGCTCGGCCGCAGGCTGTGGCTGATCTTCGGCCTCGGCGCGCTGCAGGGCGCGGTCGGCTGGTGGATGGTGGCCTCCGGCCTCACGGAGCGCACCGAGGTGGCGCCGGTCCGTCTCGCGACGCACCTCTCGCTGGCGCTGTTGATCTATGCGTCGATCGTCTGGACGCTGCGGCGGCTCGCGCCGCGCGAGGAGGCCGAGGTGCCGGCGCGGCTGCGGCTGACGGCCTGGGTGCTGGTCGGCGTCACCTTCGTGCAGCTCTATCTCGGCGCGCTGGTCGCCGGCCTGCGCGCCGGCCTCGTCTACAACACCTGGCCCGAGATCGACGGCGGCCTGATCCCGAAGGCGGCCAATCTGTGGATCCATTCGCCGTGGTGGATCAATCTGTTCGAGAACGACCTGACGGTGCAGTTCATGCATCGCATGACCGCCTACACGCTGCTGGCATTGGCAGCCTGGCACGCCTTCGACGTGATGCGTGCCGGCGTCGGCCGCGACGTGGTGCGCGGCGCGCACCGGCTGCTCGCCGCGATCTTGGTGCAGGCCGTGCTTGGGATCTTGACCCTGCTGGCGCTGGTTCCGATCTCGCTCGCGCTGCTGCATCAGGGCACGGCCATCATCGTGCTGACGTTCGCCGTGCTGCAAGCCGAGCGCCTGTCGCCGCGACGTACGGCTGTTGTCGCCGTGCCGCAGGCGGCGGTGGCTGCGGGGCAGGTGGGGTAGAGTTTCTCTTCCGTCATTGCGAGGAGCCGAAGGCGACGAAGCAATCCAGAGTCGCGCGCGGGACTCTGGATTGCTTCCGCCTTCGCTCTTCGAGCTTCGGCGGACAAGTCGCTTCGCTCGCAATGACGTGGAGACATCAGTTTTCATCCTCGCGCGCGATCACGCCGAGCTTTGCCGATCGTTTCACCCTCGAAAACACGCGAGGGCGCGGGGAAGGCCGGATGCCTGGCCGGCACCCATGGCCCGCGTGCAAAGAAAAAAGCACGCGGCGGTCACCACAGGTACGGCCGAAAACACCCGGCCTTCCCCGCGCGATGGTTTTAACGCTTATACGCGATCTCCCCGGGGACCGGGCTGTCTTGCCCCCGTCACCTCATGCGATGCGTGAGCACCGACACGAGACTTAGCGCCAGCGTCGGGGCGCCAGGACCACGCGATTTCGCCGTCCGTGACAAGCCGCTCGTCCGCGCGAACTTTCGTCCGCACACGGCCCGCCACGTCCACCGCATTCCCAATCCCACGCAACTGGACGATCCGGAAGCGCCCCTCGGCTGGACAGGAACAAAAAGAGAACATAAGCTGATTTGCGTCGTTTGGCAAGCGTGGCGTGTCGCGGACATCGCCGGGTGGGGCGGACCATGCAATTCGAGTTCGATTGGGATCCGGCCAAGGCAGAGAGCAATCTGCGCAAGCATGGCGTTGCGTTTGAGCGGGCGATGAGCATCTTCGGCGATCCGTTGGCGCTCTCGCGTCTCGATGACGGATCTGGCGCAGGCGAGGAACGATGGGTTACGATGGGACGCAATATTGCTCACGAGCTACTGCTGGTCGTGCATACGTACACGGAGCTATCGGCAGACCGCGCAGCGATCCGCATCATTTCTGTCCGTCGCCCGACCCGGCGCGAAATCCGCTCCTACGAGAATGGGTGATCCGATGAAGGATGAATACGATTTCTCGAACGCCGAACGCGGCAAGTTCTTTCGCAAGGGCGCGCGAATGCTGCCTCCGGTGCATCTCGAGCCTGATGTGCTCGATCACCTGACCGGGCTGGCCAGCGCGCGGGGCGTATCGTTGACCGAATTGGTCAACACGCTTCTCAAGGAGGATATTGAGCGGATCGAGGCTGCGAAATAGCTCTTTGGGAGTTTCTGCGAGCACCTCATGATGCCTTCGCGACCGCGACACGGTTCGGGCGCGCTCGGACCGCGATCCGGCGTTTCGCGAGGCGTTGTTCCAGGAAGCCGTGAGTGCGCTGCTGCGCGGAGAGGTCGATGACGGCCGCGCCGGCCTGCGTGCGTATATCAACGCAACGATCGGCTTCGAGGCGTTGAGCAACGCGCTCGGGCGGCCGTCGAAGAGCCTGATGCGCATGTTAGGGCCATCCGGCAATCCCACGGCCGAGAACCTGCTTGGCGTGATCGGCGTGTTGCAGGCAGAGACAGGCGTGCAGTTCGACGTGCGCGTCGTGGTCGCGGAGTGAGTTACTGGCGCGCGCGGATCAACAAGATCACAGCTGCTCTCAACCAATGAAGAACGAATACGACTTCTCGAACGCCGCCGCTGATCTCGGCAATATCCGATGGCCGTCCGTCGCAGGCGACCACGGCGGATGAGGCTAGTCTCCGCCGTTGCCGTTGGCACGGATATCGCGAGCTTCAATCGGGCGCATACGCGTCCGGGTCGGGACTGCTGCTGGGCGACTTGAACGCCGCGCGTAAAGCGGCGGGCATCTGGTAGTTGAAGTTGATCCCGGTCGGCGGCACGGGTGACTCGAACCATTTCTTGTAGAGCGCGTCGATGGCGGGGCTCTGATAGAGCTCGGCGGTGACGCGATCGGCGATGGCCTTGAACGGCGCATCGTCCTTGCGCAGCATGATACCGAAAGGTTCGGGCTTGGAGAATGCGTCGTTGCTGATCATGTACGCCGCCGGGTCCTTCGACCGCGCGATGGCGACCGCGAGCTGGACGTCATCGAGCACATAGGCCTGCGCCCGGTCGGTCTCCAGCATCAGGAACGCCTCGGCCTGGTCCTTGGCCGGAACGATGTTGATGCCGAGCTTGCGTTCGACATTGACCTTGTTCAGCTGGGCGATGTTGGTCGATCCGGCGATCGCGACGGCCGTCTTTCCCCTGAGGTCGTCGATCGTCTGGAGCGAGAGCGATTTCTTGGCCGCATAGCGTGTGGCGCTGAGAAAGTGCGTATTGGCAAAGGCCACGAGCTTCTGACGTTCGGCGTTGTTGGTGGTGGAGGCGCACAGGAGGTCGATCGTGCCGTTCGTCATCAGCGGGATGCGATTGGAGGACGTCACCGGAACGGTTTCGATCGTGAGGTCAGGAAGCCCCAGCTCCTTTTTGACCGCATCCGCGATCCGGCCGCAGATGTCGAGCGCGTAGCCCACCGGCTTCTGGTTGCCGTCGAGATAGCTGAACGGCACCGACGATTCCTGGAAGCCGATCGATATCCTGTTCGTCTCCTTGATCTTCTGGAGCGTGCCGGTCAGTTCCTCGGCGCCGGCGGCGTTTGCAGCGAGCGCTGCCGTCAGCAGAAGTCCCCAAATGCGCATCAAAGCCTCTCCTCGCAGCAATCCTCTTCGCGCGTGCAGCGTTGCACGCGCAGCGACGATGCAGCCTCGCTGCGTCCAGCCTGGATGAAAAGGGATAAAACCGCCTTCTTTCTCATTCCTGGAGGTGATGGATCGCCGCGCCGGGCGTCGTCGCCGGGTTCACCTGCCCGGTCTAACCTTCGAGTTGACGGCCGAAATCGCAGGTCTGGCGCGCCAGCTCCGCTACGGCGGCCGCGAAGGCCGAGGGTCTGTCGTTGCGATACATGGCCGCATAGGGCACGGCCGGCAGCGTCGGCTTGACGGGCAGGATGACCAGCTTCTTCTGCTCGAAGAGAGGACGAAAACAGCGTTGCGGAAGATAGCTGATGCCGAGGCCGGCCACGGCGAGCCCGACCAGCGCGGTCAGATTGTCGACCGAGATGGCGCGCTTGAACGAGACGCCGTTGGCCGCGAGCCATTTGTTGACGAAGAGGCCGGAGCCCGAGCGACGGCCCTGCATCAGAATCGTATGATGACCAAGCTCGTCGAAATCGAGGCTCCGGCGCGCTCTGACCAGGCCGGGGCGCGCCGTCCACACGTTCTGCACTTCGGCAAGCCGCACCGACGTCACCTCCGGGTCGGAGAAGACGTCCGGGATGACGACGAGATCGAGGCTGCCCTCGATCAGCCGATCGTAGAGGCTTCGGGAGGTTTCGACTTCAGGCTCGATCATCACCGCCGGATGGGCTTCGCGAATCGCCGAAACCAGACGCGGCAGCCATGTCAGCGCTGACAGCTCCGTCGCCCCAAGCCGCAGGCGGCGGGCCGGTGACTGCCGGCCGTCCTTCAACTCCAGGATCTGGTCCTGCAACGCCAACATCTGTCGGCCAAGAGCAAGAATCTGCTCGCCACGTTCGGTCAGACGAGCCCCGCGCTGGCTGCGATCAAACAGCGGAACGCGCGCGGAGGCCTCCAGCTCCTGGATGCGCTTCGAGATCGCCGATTGCGTCGTGTTCAGCTTGGCCGCGGCGCGTTCGAACGTGCCAAGCTCCGCGATCCAGTTCAAAGCTTCCAGCTGCTTCAGGGTGACCATTTTTCGCATTCAAAAAAGAGATGGATTGATATCTCCATTTATCGGTTTTCTGAATTCAAGACGAGTCCTACACCGCCGAGGCGGGTCGCTATCGGGCGACGCTCTGGACTGTGCAAGACGGGGAGCGAGAATGGGTGAGGGACAAGCGCAGCCTGGTGCGCCGATCGATGCGGCGGTCGTCGCCGCGTTCAAGAGCGTTTCCACGGCCGTGATCAGTGACAACCTTCAGCGGTTGCCTGGTGCAGCCAGTCTACGGCCATTCTATACGGGCTCGCCGATGGCCGGGATCGCGCTGACCGTGAATACGGCGCCGGGGGATAATCTCTTCATTCATCGCGCGCTCGATCTCATCACGCCCGGCGACGTCCTCGTCGTCAATGGCGGCGGCGACGAGACGCGGGCATTGGTCGGCGAGATCATCGCCGCCATCGCGAGGGAACGCGGCGCGGCCGGGATCGTCGTCGACGGCGCGATCAGGGATTCCGGCGTGCTGATGAAGTCCGACTTCCCCGTGTTCGCGCGTGCGGTCAATCACCGTGGCCCCTACAAGAACGGTCCGGGTGCGATCAACGTGCCGGTGTCGATTGGCGGCATGATCGTCACGCCAGGCGATATCGTGGTTGCCGACGCCGACGGAGTGGTCGCTTTCGCGCCGGCGATCGCACCCGAACTGCTCGCCTCCGCCCGCGCGCAGGAGCAGCGTGAAGCCGAAATCCTGGCGAGCATCCGCGCGGGGCGCTATGGCGGTGCCTACGCAAAATAGGCGTCTATTGCGGTCATCCGTACGAGCCTTGGCGGTATGCGGGAC
The DNA here is from genome assembly GCF_051168035.1 of Bradyrhizobium sp. HKCCYLRH3059. Classification (NCBI taxonomy): domain Bacteria; kingdom Pseudomonadati; phylum Pseudomonadota; class Alphaproteobacteria; order Hyphomicrobiales; family Nitrobacteraceae; genus Bradyrhizobium; species Bradyrhizobium sp. HKCCYLRH3059. The sequence continues at coordinate 71,035 of NZ_JBNPUF010000006.1, forward strand.
CTCGTCCTCGTCGTCCCGGATGTCGCTTCGCTCATCCGGGCTACTTACATGCCAACGGCACCCCGCTCAGCAATACCCATACACGCCACACGCGTAGGGCAGGCGGAACATATAGTTGGTATAGCCTTCGCCGCCGTAATAGGGACCCTGGTAGTCGTAGGAGAAGGCGCGGCCGTAATAGCCGGGCAGCTCCTGGCGGCCGAACAGCAGCGGCGTCGAGGGCCACATCGGGGAGATCAGCGAGTCCTGGTCCCTGACGACGACGACCGTCGGCGGCGGCGCTCTCACGGCGCGGCGGGCCTTGGTGTGCACGATCTTGTCGTGGACGGCCGGCAGGTCGGCCGCGAGCACGACGCCGTTCGCCGCGATGGCCGCCAGCAGCATCATGATCACCAACGTTCGCATCCTGCTCTCCTCGACTTCTGCTCGGGTGGCGTCGGCGCTTCGCGATACATCCACCGCTGCTTTCACGCGGGTCCGGAAGGCGATTCCACGGGCGGCAGGATGAGCCGGGTATGGTTAACGAAATCCTTCCGGCATCCGACAGTTGGCTGCAATCATCCGTAGAAGGACGGGCATTTTCAGCTTTTGTTAAGTTCTGCGGGTGCAAGCTTACTGCTGCCGGCGATTTTGAAGGTCGGCCGAATGCAGCCCGGCCGCTGCGTCCGGGCGCGAAAATCTCTGCTGCATTTCATCAGAGTCTCAGACCAGAAGGTTTCGAGCATGTCGGTGATCATGTTTTCGGCGTCGGCGCGCCAAAATCTCAAATCACGGACCGGCTCAGTCAACGCTGAACTCGCTGCCATCGACGAGGGCGCCGCCGGCCTGCAGGCGCTGTCGGCGAGCCGGCTGATCGCGGCCTCCGCGCTGCCTCTGGCCGGCCAGATGCACGCGCGCCTGTTGCAGCTGATGGGATGATCACCTGGAGTTAACGAGGGCGCGGTCCGAGAAGCCGGCAACGGCCCGGCCGTGGGACGAAGGAGAGCGCGGAAGCCCAAGGGGGCCGCCCGCGCTCTCTTTGTTTTCGGGGCCGCTTGCTGCCTCAGCTGTCAGTTGTTCGTCATGCGCGGGCTTTTCCCGCCTGCGGGGCCGAAGCCCCTTCGGCGCGGCGACGGCCCGCGCATCCACGTCGTCATTGCCGAGGCAAAGACATGAATGGCCGGGACAAGCCCGGCCATGACGTGGTGAGAGATGCGCTCGTCATGCCGCATGTCGACGCGCGGCGCGATCCGTGGAGCGAAACGCGCCTTACGCGCTCAGCGCCTGCTCCAGGTCGGCGATCAGGTCTTCCTTGTCCTCGATGCCGACGGAGATGCGGACGATGTCGGGGCCGGCGCCGGCCTTGATCTTCGCCGCGTCGTCGAGCTGGCTGTGCGTGGTCGAGGCCGGGTGGATCACCAGCGAGCGGGTGTCGCCGACATTGGCGAGATGCGAGAACAGCTTCAGGTTCGACACCAGCTTGACGCCGGCGTCGTAGCCGCCCTTGAGCGAAAAGGTGAACACGGCACCAGCGCCCTTCGGGCAGTATTTGCGCGCCAACGTGTAATACTTGTCCTCGGGCAGGCCGGCGTAGTTCACCGAGGCCACGCCGGGATGCTTGCTGAGATATTCGGCGACCGCCTTGGCGTTGTCGCAGTGCTTCTGCATGCGCAGCGGCAGGGTCTCGATGCCGGTCAGGATCATGAAGGCGTTGAATGGCGACAACGCCGGTCCGAGATCACGCAAGCCCAGCACGCGGCAGGCGATGGCGAAGGCGAAATTGCCGAACGTCTCGTGGAGCCGGATGCCGTGATATTCCGGACGCGGCTGCGTCAGCATCGGGTATTTGTCGCCGCTGCCGGCCCAGTCGAAGGTGCCGGCGTCGACGATGACGCCGCCGATCGAGTTGCCGTGGCCGCCCAAGAACTTGGTCAGCGAGTGCAGGACGATGTCGGCGCCGTGATCGATCGGGCGGATCAGATAGGGCGAGGCCAAGGTGTTGTCGACGATCAGCGGCACGCCCGCCTTGCGCGCCACCTGCGCGACCGCCTCGATGTCGGTGATGGTGCCGCCGGGATTGGCGATCGACTCGATGAATACAGCCTTGGTGCGTGGGCTCACCGCCGCCTCGAAGCTCGCGACGTCATCGGTGTCGGCCCACACCACGTTCCAGCCAAAGCTCTTGAACGAATGCGTGAACTGGTTGATCGAGCCGCCATAGAGTTTTCGCGCGGCGATGAACTCGTCGCCGGGGGACAGCAACTGCTGCAGCGCCACGACCTGCGCGGCATGGCCCGAGGCAACGGCAAGCGCGGCGGTGCCGCCCTCGAGCGCGGCGACGCGCTCCTCCAGCACGGCGTTGGTCGGGTTGCCGATGCGGGTGTAGATGTTGCCGAATGCCTGCAGCCCGAACAGCGAGGCGGCGTGGTCGGCATCGTTGAACACGAACGACGTGGTCTGGTAGATCGGCGTCGCCCGCGCGCCGGTGGTCGGGTCGGGCTGGGCGCCGGCGTGAATGGCAAGGGTGGCAAATCCCGGGGGACGTTCGGTCATGGTGTTTCCTCTTGGCTTGATCCGTTGCGCGCCGGCGCCGGCTGGCGCAGGGATCGATGATGGGAGACGGTGTCGATAGCGCGCATCGTGCGCCTCCGCGTCATCCCGGCGGAGGACATTTGCCAGCGGCCAGGATGGCGTCAAGGCTGCCGGCGCCGATCGCTCCGATTTGAAATGCGCTGCTGTGTCGCGCCGTCGTCGCGACACGTTCCTTTCGCAGATGCGTCAGGCGGGATCGCTTCTGTTCTTCGCGGCGCGGTCGGCCGCGGCCGTCGTGCCGCCGCCGACGCTGGTGCGGTTCAGCGACAGCCGCATGCCTTGGGTCGGGATCGGCGCGCGCTTGGCGCTGATGGTGCGCGAGTTGACGCCCATCCAGGAGATCTCCGACGACAGCCGGCCATATTCGATCTTGGGGCAGCGGTTCATCACGACCTTCAGTCCAGCGGCCTCGGCCTTTTCGGCCGCCGCATCGTCACGCGCGCCGAGCTGCATCCAGATCACCTTCGGCAAAGGTGAGAGCTTCAGCGCCTCGTCGACGACGGGCATGATGTGCTGCGAGCTCCGGAAGATGTCGACCATGTCGAGCGGGCGGCCAATGTCGGCGAGCGAGGCGACGAAGGGGCGGCCCATCAGGCTCTTGCCGACATGGCCGGGGTTCACCGGGATCATGTCGTAGCCGCGCTGCACCAGATATTTGAAGGCGAAGAAGCTCGGCCGGATCTCCGACGGCGAGGCGCCGACCATCGCGATCACCTTCACGCCGTTGAGAATGCCGCGGATGTAGTCGTCGGGATAGGTGTCGTGATTCATGGCGGGACGCTTCTATTAGTTATTGTCATTCCGGGGCGTGCGCAGCACGAGCCCGGAATCCATACTCCCGATCGTGGTTATGGATTCCGGGCTCGCCCTCCGGGCGCCCCGGAATGACGAGCCAGTTTCAGTTTCTGTCATTGCGAGGAGCACTTGCGACGAAGCAATCCAGGGGCTCGAGCGGGACTCTGGATTGCTTCGCTGCGCTCGCAATGACGAAGGAGAGAGCAGGGCGAGCTTCACTCGTCCCGCCAATTCGGCGTCCGCTTCTCGATGAAGGCGCCGATGCCTTCCTCGGCGTCGCGGGCGAGCATGTTCTGCGTCATCACCTCTGCCGCATAGCGATAGGCGTCGGCAAGGCTCATCTCGGCCTGGCGGTAGAATGCCTCCTTGCCGAGCTTGATCGTATAGGCCGATTTGCGCGCCACTTGTTGTGCCAGCGCAATCGCGGTGTCGCGTTCCGTGCCGGCCGTGACCACGCGGTTGACGAGGCCCAATTCGCGGGCGCGGACAGCGGGAACCGGCTCGCCGGTCAGCAGCATCTCCATCGCCTGCTTGCGGGGTACGTTGCGCGACAGCGCCACCATCGGCGTCGAGCAGAACAGGCCGATGTCGACGCCGGGCGTGGCGAACGAGGCGCGCTCGGAGGCGACGGCGAGATCGCAGCTCGCGACCAGTTGACAGCCGGCGGCGGTGGCGATGCCCTGCACGGACGCGACAACCGGCTTGGGCAGATGCACGATCGCCTGCATCATCGCGCTGCAGGCGTTCATCAGCCGGGCGAAGAAGGCGCGGCCGCGGTCGGCCTCGCTGCGATGCGCGGTGAGTTCCTTGAGGTCATGGCCGGCGCAGAACGCAGGGCCATTCGCTGCGATCACCACGGCGCGCACGGCCTTGTCGGCGCCGATCTCGGCCAGGGCCCGATGCAGCTCTGCGATCAGCGGCTCCGACAGGCTGTTGCGCTGTGCCGGGCGGTTGAGCGTGAGCACGGCGACGGGGCCCGCCATCTCGCGCAACAGAATCGGCGTATCGGCGGCGTCGGCGAGGGCAGGGACGGACATTGCGATTTCCATATGGGCGCATCGATGCAGCTAATGTAACAGATGAGCAACGACGAGAGCAGGGGGAGAGATGACGGCGAAGATGACCATCGCGGAGCTGGAAGCGTTCCTGCACGCGGAATTTCCCCAGGCGTTCCGCACCGGCGGTGACATTTCGATCGAGAGCGCCGACGGCAAGAGCTGCCGGATGCGCCAGCGCTTCAATGAGCGCATGTTGCGCCCCGGCGGCACCGTCTCCGGGCCGACATTGATGGCGCTGGCCGATTTCGCGATGTACGTGGTGCTCTTGTCGGCGATCGGTCCGGTCGGTCTTGCGGTGACCACGAATCTCAACATCAACTTCCTGCGCAAGGGCGCGGCCGGCGCCGATGTGCTGGCGGAGGCGCGGCTGCTCAAGCTCGGCAAGCGGCTCGCGGTCGGCGAAGTCATGCTGCTGTCAGGGGAATCGCCCGATCCGATCGCCCATGTCACGGCGACCTATTCCATTCCGAATGCGTAGGGTTTTCGAGGGTATTATTGCACCATATTTGCAAGCTGCTGTTTTTGTTGCATTAATTTGACGCCGATGGCGTTGACGAATGCAGGCCGCTTCTCTAGAAGCTGCGACCAGTTCGGTGCGTCACCCGCGCCGCATTCTCCCTGTCACGGATATCTCTCATGAAAACCTTTTCGGCAAAGCCGGCCGAGGTCCAGAAGAAGTGGGTCGTGATCGACGCCAAGGGTCTGGTCGTCGGCCGTCTCGCCACGCTGGTCGCCATGCGGCTGCGCGGCAAGCACCTCCCGATCTACACGCCGCACGTCGACTGCGGCGACAACGTCATCATCGTCAATGCCGCGCACGCCGTGCTGACCGGCCGCAAGCGCGAGCAGAAGGTGTACTACAAGCACACCGGCTATGTCGGCCACGTCAAGGAGCGCACCGCGCGCCAGATCCTCGAGGGCCGCTTCCCCGAGCGCGTGATCGAGAAGGCCATCGAGCGCATGATCCCGCGCGGGCCGCTCGGCCGCGTGCAGATGGGCAATCTGCGTGTCTATGGCGGACCCGATCATCCGCACGAAGCGCAGAACCCCGAGAAGATCGACATCGCCAAGTTGAACCGCAAGAACACGAGGGCCGCATAAGATGGCCGAAAGCATCCAGTCTCTCGATCAGCTGTCGCAGCTCAAGGGTGCCGTCACGGCTCCCGACGCTCCGAAGTATGAGAAGAAGGTCGACAAGTTCGGCCGCGCCTATGCCACCGGCAAGCGCAAGGACGCGGTCGCCCGCGTCTGGATCAAGCCGGGCTCCGGCAAGGTCACCGTCAACACCCGCGACATCGAGGTCTACTTCGCCCGTCCGGTGCTTCGCATGATGATCGAGCAGCCGATGGTCGTCGCTGCCCGCAAGGGCCAGTACGACGTGATCTGCACGGTCGCCGGCGGCGGCCTGTCCGGCCAGGCCGGTGCGGTCCGTCACGGCCTGTCCAAGGCGCTGACGAATTTCGAGCCGGAGCTGCGCGGCGTCCTCAAGAAGGGCGGCTTCCTGACCCGCGACTCGCGCGTCGTCGAGCGTAAGAAGTACGGCAAGGCCAAGGCCCGCCGCTCCTTCCAGTTCTCGAAGCGCTGATCGCCTGGCTCCGGCTCCGCCCGGATCCATCAGCTTCAAATACGAACGGGCGCCCTCGCGGGCGCCCGTTTTGCTTTTGACGCAGGCTTGCGCGGGTCAGGCGCTGGCGCGGCGCGCGGTCAGCCATTGGCTCGGCGCCAGCGGTTTCGACACCACGCGGACCTCGCCGATGCTGCCGATGAAGCCGTCCGACGGCGCGCGGTCCCACCAGCCGCAGCCGAGTGCCCAGGGCTGCGACGCCGCCGTCGAGGCGATGCCGTTGCCGCCGATGACGCTGCGCACGACCGGCGCGCCCTCGATGTAGAGCACGGTCGAATTGTCGGCGGGATCGTTGACGATCGCGAGGTGATACCAGGTGTCGAGCATGATCTCGCCGGACCAGTCGGTCTGCGGCTGCTGGGTCGAACTCGACGGCACGATCTCCCACTGCACCTCGCGCAGGTTCGAGATCGCAAACAGGATCGGCGGCGATTCCGGATCGCCGCCGGCGTAGCCCGGCAGCCAGCCGCGGTTGCCGAAGCGGGTCAGGATGTTGCACCAGGCGTGGTCGGCGGCCTTCCAGTTCGGATCGATCTTGACGAAGGCTTCGACGGTGTAGCCGGATGCGAACGTTGCCGCGTTGATCGGCGCGTTGGCCGCGGTCGTGAACCAGCTGAAGCGGCCGGCGCCCTGCTTGGTCGTGTTGAGGAACTGCACGCTGCCCGGCGCCGACGACAGGCGATGCTTGTCGGCTGTGAAGACGACGTCGGCGACCTCCGCGGCACCCGCGAGCGTGGCGCGCTGCATCGGGTTGGCGGCGGTGAGGTCCGACAGCGCGGTGCCGGCGGCCACGGCCCTGCCGATCGCCGACGACGTGATCCGCCAATGCGCAACGGTCTCGGCCACGAGCGGATAGTCCTGCTCGTTCGCGGGCGGCACCACCACCGGTTCGGGCGCCTCGGTGTAGTTGGCGTAGAGATCCTGCTTGAGGCGCGGCAGGATCGGCGTGCCGGCGAAGGCCGGCAGATGGCTGAAATTGGTGAAGCGTGAAAACCGCCGGTGGAAGTCGATGGGAATCGAGAACGCGTGATTGTCCTCGGACAGCCAGGCGCGGTCGAACTGCTTCAGGCTGTCCTTCGGCTTCTCGACCACCCAGGGCGAGAACGAGGCGACGTCGATCTTGTTGGCCGTGAAGTCGAACTCGTACAGCCGCATCAGGCCGTTGCCGCCCTGATAGGCCATCTGATAGTCGACCACCATCTGGTGGACGGGGTTGTGGAAGTCGTTGATCTTCGTCAGCAGCGCGCCACCGTGATAGTGGCCGTTCAGGGTCATGAAGATCTGGTCGTTGCTGCGGATCAGCTTCTCCCACAGGTACTGGCCGTAGGCGACCTCGAGCGGGCTCGTGCCGTCATTGGCGATGTTCAGCAACTGGTGATTGGCGAGGATCACCGGCAGCATCGGATGCCGCGCGATCATGCTGCGCGCCCAGGCGATCGCATCGTCCGAGGCGCGCCACGACAGCGACAGCACCATGAAACTGACGCCGCAGGCATGGAACACATGCGCCTCGTGCCAGCCGCTCGGATGCCGCTCCAGGAAGGTCCGCTGCTTCGCGGCGCGGCTCGTCGGAAACCATGTGAGATAAGGCTCGGACGCGCCGCGCTGCGCATCGGTGCCCGCGCCCTGGCTCGCCGCGTTCTCGAATTCCAGCGCCGAAAGCACGTCGTGATTGCCCGCGAGCACCGAATACGGCCGGCCGGCGTTCTCTAAGAGCTTCATCGCGGCATCGGCGACCGCCCATTGCTGCGGATGCTTGGACTGGTCGACGACGTCGCCGAGGTGGATCGTGAACGGGATGTGGTACTTCGCGGCGTTGTCGACGATGAACTGCGTCTGCGCGGGGTAGGGCGTGCTGCCATATTGCCGCTGATAGGCCTGGCCTTCTTCTGACGTCGCATAGCGCGAGTAGAACTGCGTATCGGGAAGGACGGCGAGCGCGAAGCTGGTCGTGACGTGACGATGGTGACGGTGCATGCGCCAATGCGCGTGCGCCGCCTGGCCGGGCAGCAGGCTGGCGCCGAGGCCGAGCGCCGAGACGCCCATGGCATTGCGCAGCAGGGTGCGGCGATCGACGCCCTGCGCCGGCTGCGGGTCGCGCGCCGGATGATCGCCTGCGGCCGCCTTGTTGTTCGATGAATCGTCGTCGAAAGACATCCTTGTCCCCACCTCGAGCGGCGGATCGCGCCGCGGTCGGGACGTGTTAGGGAGAGATGATCTCAAATTTGAGAAGGTTTCTTATCGTTTCGATGAGTGTTCGCCGCAGGACGGGAAACCATTGATTCCGCACGATGGGGCGCACAACTATCAATGAATGACGCTGTGCCGTGTACAATCAGGGCGGGCGGTCGCGCGGATTGCCCCGGCATTTTTGAATCCTGTTTGCAGATTTCTTGCGCAGCAATTTGCTGACGAGTTGTGCCGAGCTTTTCGAGAAAACTTGGTATCCCAGGCAAACCTCTTTCCAACAAACCGCCCGCTAGGTTGATCGCGATAAGGCCGCGCTAACCCTGAATTTCCGCGCCGCCGCAGCAAGCGAGGTGATCGATGGCGCTTGATAGCATGACGCTCGACATCGTAGCGACCATGGTCGCAGCGCTGCTTGGCGCTATGTTGCTCCACTTCGGCCGGCAGGAGAACACGCCGGCGCTGCGCTGGTGGGGCGCGGCCTACGTCCTCGGCGCGGTCGCGATCGCGCTGTGGACCTTGATCGGCGAGCTCTACGGCGAGGTGGTGTCGCTGTTCCTGAGCTCCATCGGCCTGATCGCCACCGCCATGGTGTGGAACGCCGCGCGCGTGTTCCACGGCAAGCCGGCGAGCGTGCCCGGGCTCGTGCTCGGCGCGACGGTCTGGATCGCCAGCGGCATGCTGCTCGATGCGTCGGCGCAGGCGCTGCGGCTGACGATCGGCGCAGCGATCGTCGTGATCTACGCCATGCTGACCGCGGCCGAGCTGTGGCAGGAGCGGCGGCGGACCTTGCACAAGCGCTGGCCGGCGCTGATCGTGCCGGTGATGCATGGCTTCGTGCTGATGCTGCCGATCCTGCTCGGCAACGTGCTGCGCGATTCCGACGGCGCCTTCGCCGCGGCCTGGGTCACGATCTTCTCGATCGAGCTCGTGCTCTATGCGGTCGGCACCGTGTTCGTGATCTTCATGCTGGTGTCCGAGCGCATCGTCAGCGCCCACAAGCGCGCGGCGACCACCGACCCGTTGACGGGCCTGCTCAACCGCCGCGGCTTTGCCGAGTCCTGCGCGCAGCTGATCGAGCGCGAGGCGCGCGAGCAGCGCCCGGTCAGCGTGCTGATCTTCGACATCGATCATTTCAAGTCGATCAACGACCGCTTCGGTCACGCCGAGGGCGACGAGGTCCTGAAGCTGTTCGCAAACGTCGTGGTCAACAATCTGCGCCTCACCGATCTCTCGGGCCGGATCGGCGGCGAGGAGTTCGCAGCACTTCTGCCCTGTTCCATCGAAGAGGCCATGGTCGCCGCCGAGCGTGTCCGCGAGGCGTTCGCGGCCTCCGGCGTGGTGTGCGAGGACAAGCCGGTCGATACCACCGTCAGCATCGGCGTCGCCGGCGGGCCGGGCGGGACCGATCTCGACGTGCTGCTCGCGGCCGCCGATACCGCGCTCTACAAGGCCAAGCGCTCCGGTCGCAACCGGGTCGAGGCCTCGGCGGAGCTGCCGCTGTCGCTCGACCGCTACCGCCGCCAGCGCGCTGCCGCGGCTGCCAGCCTGCCGCAGTCGGGAGAGGCGGTGTTGTCCAGCTGAGGTGCGGCTTTCGCTCTCCCGAGGTCTGGGCTAGACAAGCGGCCCACACCAGGGGAGGCCGACAGAACATGATCACGGAAATCGCCCAGATCGACGTCAAGCCGGGCACGGAGAAGGATTTCGAGGCCGCGGTCGCGAAAGCACGCGCCGCCTTCGGCCGCTCCAAGGGCTTTCACGGCTTCGAGCTGCACAGATCGATCGAGAAGCCGCAGCGCTACCGCCTGATGGTGAAGTGGGAAACGCTCGAAAACCATACGGTCGATTTCCGCGGCTCGGAGAACTTCACCGAATGGCGCGGCCTGGTCGGGCAGTATTTTGCCAATCCTCCGGATGTCGAGCACACCGAGACGGTGCTGACCTCGGCCGGCTGAGGCCGCGCGTCAGCGCTGCTCCGCCACGGAACACAACATGACGCATGACGATCTGGTCGAAGCCTACTCTGCCGGGGGACGGCACTACCACGATCTTCGCCACGTCCAGGATTGCCTGGACCAGCTCGATCGCGTCGCGGACCTCAGCGTCCGCGAGCGCGAGGTCCTAACGCTGGCGATCTGGTGGCACGACGCCGTGTATGATCCCACGCGGTCCGACAATGAAGAGCAGAGCGCCATCCTTGCCGAGCGTCACGTCGCGCCCGCGCTGCGCGACGAGGTCGGACGCCTGATCCGGCTGACCCGGACGCACGATGTCGCGCCCGACGATCGGCTTGGCGCGCTGCTCGTCTCGATCGATCTCGCCATTCTCGGCACCGACGAGGCCAGCTACGACGTCTACGCGGATGCGATCCGGCGCGAATATGCTGATGTGCCGGACGACGCCTACCGCGCCGGGCGCGCGGCGGTGCTGGAGCGGTTCGCGCGGCGCCCCGTGATCTATCCGGATGCGAGCTTTGCCGCTGCGCTCGACCAGAAGGCGCGGGCCAACCTCGCGCGCGAGCTGCACGGCCTTCGATCATAAGCAGGATCGGCTCAGGCGTTTCGCGCGGCCGCGTCGCCGCGGCAATGCAGCCCGTGCAGCATTGCATGTGCTGATAGCGCTTGTCTTTTGCCGTGGCCCGACATGCAATGAGATGACATGCGCGTCGCCATGACGTGCTCCCCATTTTCTGGAACTCCGTCATGCCGATCATCAACCGCGCCGCCGAGCTGGCGGAAGACGCCAAGGTCTGGCGCCGCGATTTCCACCAGCATCCCGAGCTCCAATATGAGGTGCATCGGACGGCCGGGCGCGTCGCCGAGCTCTTGACCTCGTTCGGTGTCGACGAGGTCGTCACCGGCATCGGCCGGACCGGCGTCGTCGGCGTCATCCGCGGCCGCGAGTCGTCGCCGCGGGTGATCGGCCTGCGCGCCGACATGGACGCGCTGCCGCTGCAGGAGGTCAGCGACATCCCGCACAAGTCCACCATTCCCGGCAAGATGCACGCCTGCGGCCATGACGGCCACACCGCGATGCTGCTGGGCGCGGCGCGCTATCTCGCCGAGACGCGCAACTTCGCCGGCACGGCCATCGTCATCTTCCAGCCAGCCGAGGAGGGTGGGGCCGGTGGCCGTGCGATGGTCGAGGATGGCCTGATGGAGCGCTTCGGCATCGAGGAGGTCTACGGCCTGCACAATGCGCCGGGCCTGCCGCTCGGAACGGTCGCGACGCGCACCGGCGCCGTGATGGCCGCGGCCGACACCTTCGAGGTGCGTCTGAAGGGCCTCGGCGGCCACGCCGCGCGGCCGAACAAATGCGTCGATCCGATCATCGCCGGCGCGCAGATCGTGACCGCGCTGCAGACGATCGTGGCGCGCAACGTCGATCCGGTCGAAAGCGCGGTGCTGTCGATCACGCGCTTTCACGCGGGGACGACCGCCGACAACATCATTCCGCAGACCGCTGTCATCGGCGGCACCGTGCGCACGCTCGATGAGGACATCCGCCGCTTAATGGACGAACGCTTCAAGGGCCTGGTGACGGCGCTCGCGAGCGGCATGGGCGTGGAGGCGGAAATCGACTACGAATGGGGCTATCCGGTCGTCATCAACCATGCAGAGCAGACCGCGTTCGCGGCCGACGTGGCGCGCAGCGTCGTCGGGCCGGATCAGGTCATCATCGACATGCCGCCCCGGCTCGGCGGCGAGGACTTCGCCTACATGCTGCAGGCGCGGCCCGGCGCGTTCGTCTTCATGGGCATCGGCGATGGGGCCGGCGTGCATCACCCGGAATATGATTTCAACGACGACGTGATTCCGCACGGCATCAGCTATTGGGCCAAGCTGGTCGAGACCGCGATGCCGGCCGGCTGAGCGAGCTCTGACCGGGCCTCAGATCGCGGCCGCGGCGTCCTCGGTGCGGCGGTCGCTCTTGAAATAGTCGATCATGACCTTGGCGATCGCCATCAGCGGCAGCGCCAGGGTCAGGCCCCAGACGCCGAACACGATGCCGAGCAGGATCTGGAACGCAAACAGCGTGGCCGGCGGGATGTCCAGCGCCTGGCGCTGGATCAGCGGCGTCAGCACGTAGCTCTCCATCGCGTGCACGCCGAGGAACAGCACGAAGGCGCTGACCGCTGCGACCCAGCCGGAGGCGAGGCTCGCCAGCACCACGATGACGCCGGCGATGATCGCGCCGACGGTCGGAATGAACGCCAGCAGGCCGGCCTGGATGCCCAGGATGAACGAGCTCTGCACGCCGATGATGGCGAGGCCGATCCAGGTGACGAGGAAGACTGCGAACATCGTCGTGATCTGGGCGATCAGCCAGCGTTCCAGCGTGTAGCTGATGCGGTCCACGATCACGGTGGCCTGGTCCCGGTACTTCGCCGGCGCCAGGAAAAGCAATCCGCTGCGGTAGACCGCCGGCTGGGCCGCGAAGGCCAATCCCAGGAACAGCACGATGAAGAAGTTGCCGACGGCGCTGACGGTGCCGAGCAGCAGCTTGAAGGTCTGGCTGACGATGGCGCCGCCGGAGGAGGCCAGCGCGCTCGGCGAGGGCAGGCCGCCCGGCAGGCCATGGGACGGCGTCTGGGTCGGTGTGGTCGAGCCGCCATCAGGCGCGGCAGTGGCCGTGCTCGCGGCGTTGAAGTCGAAGAAGCTGGTGTCGATGCCGTTGCGGTCGAGGAAGCCCTTGATGTTGCCGAGCTGCGACTTGATCGTATCGCTCAGCACCTTGGCCTGGTCCGCGATGGTGGTGCCGCCGAGGAAGACGATGCCGACGAGCACGGCCGCGAGCGCCAGGCAGACGATGACGAGCCGCGCCGGATGCGGCCAGGGCAGGACGCGGCCGAGCAGGCTGGTCATCGCGTTGAGCGCGACGCCGAGCAGCATGCCCGCGAACAACAGGAAGATCGCAGCCGCGTAATACCAGGTGAAGGCCATGCCGGCCATGAACAGGGTTACCCCGATGCCGCCCACGGCAATGGCCCAGGCCAGGTCGCTGCGGGCCTGGAGGCGTGGGTCGGCGGGGGCGGTCATGAGGCATCCTCTGTGCTGATCGGCCCCCACACATTGGCGAAAACGGCTGGCGGATCAAGCGCAGGCTTGGGGAAGCGGGGCGCTGCAGGACGCTTGCGGGGGTGTCCGGAATTGGCATTGGGGACCCGCGTGGCCATATGTTGATCCTGCCGTGCGACGCGGGCATGATTTGTGCCTGCCACACTGGCGGACGCGGCCGCCAACGGCCACATAAGAGGGGAGAGAAACAAAAACAATGAAACGTCCGGTGGTCGGCGTGATCGGCAACAGCCATCGCGTCGAGAACAGGTTCACCGTGCAGATGGTGGGCGAGCGCAACCTGAGCGCCGTGGCCGAGGTCGCGGGCGCGCTGCCGCTGATGTTTGCCGGCGTTCCCGAGATCACCGACATCGCCGCGCTGCTCGATGTCGTTGATGGCGTGGTGCTGACCGGCGCCCGCGCCAATGTGCATCCGACCCGCTTCAATACCGAGCCGAGCCTCAAGCACGAGCCCTACGACGTCCACCGCGACGAGGTCGCGCTGCAGCTGTCGGAAGCCTGCGTCTCCAGAGGCATCCCGCTGTTCGGCATCTGCCGCGGCTTGCAGGAGATGAACGTCGCCTTCGGCGGCTCGCTGCATCCGGAGATTCGCGAAATTCCCGGCCGCATGAACCACCGCATGCCGAGGCTGGAGAACGGCGAGATCCATCCCGATCCCAACGTCGTGTTCGCCGATCGCCACGAGGTGCGGCTGACGCCGGGCGGTGCCTTCGCCAGCATCCTCGGCTGCGACAGCATCAAGGTCAATTCGCTGCATGGTCAGGGCATCCTGGAGCCGGGCGACCGCGTCGTGATCGAGGGCATCGCCGAGGACGGCACCATCGAGGCCATCCGCATCGCCGACGCGCCATCCTTTGCGCTCGGCGTGCAATGGCATGCCGAATATGACCCGCAGAAGAACCCGATCAATCGCAAGCTGTTCGAGGCGTTCGGTGAGGCGGTGAGGAAGCGGCATCTGTCATCCTGACGTCGGGGCTGAACCGGGTTTCCAAAACGGCAGACGAAGCTGCAGAGACGGCTCATCGTGAGCTCGTCACAAGGAATCCGTGATGCGCCACGTCCTGACTGTCGCCATTGTGCTCCTCGCCGCTCCGGCCTTGGCCCAAGGCACGCCGCCGATGGAAGGCCCGATCACCTGCTCGTCGCCGGTCGCGGCCACCGATTCGGCAAACAGCCTCAAGCAGCGCTATGGCGACGAGGCCGTGGTTCAGGATCTGCCGGGCGCCGAGGGCGAGACCTACAAGGGCCTCGTGCTGTTTCCGCGGGCGATGGACCGGCGCATCGAGGTCGGCTTCATCGACGATAAGGTCGCGACGGTGTCCGGGCTCACCTTGCGCGATACGGCCAAGACGAGCCGCTGGAGCGTTGCAGGCATCACGATCGGTGCGAGCCTTGCCGCAGTCCAGAAGGCCAATGGCAAGCCGTTCGTCGTTTCAGGCTTCGGCTGGGACTATGGCGGCTTCGTCACCGACTTCAAGAACGGCACGCTGGGACGCATCTTGCCGGGCGGCTGCTCGGTCACCGTGCGCTTCGGCAGGGACAAGGACGCGCCGCGGGCGCTTTCGGGCGATGGTGTGAAGGTGTCGTCCGACAATCCGGCGCTGGTGAAATTCGCGCCCGTCGTCACCGAGATCGGCATCAATTTCGCCGCGAAGTGATGGCTTCATAGTCGCAGGACTGACCGGGATGAGCATGCGCCGAACGAGCTTGTTGTTGATGCTTCTGGCTGCGCCGGCATGGGCACAGACCGCGCCGCCTGCCGATGGGCCGATCACCTGCACCTCGCCGGTGTCGGTCACGGACTCCGCCAAGAGCCTGATGCAGCGCTACGGCCAGGAGGCGGTGACAGACGACCGGTTGTTCACCGGGGTGGAGGACATCACCTATCAAGGCGTCGTGCTGTCGCCAAAAGTGCCGGACTGGCGTATCGAGATCGGCTTTGCTGACGAGACGATGCGGCGGGTGTCACGTCTCACCTTGATCGACTCCAAGACGAGTCATTGGAACGTTGCCGGCGTGACGCTCGGCTCCACTTTGGCCGAGGTGCAGAAGATCAATGGCAGGCCGTTTCTGATCCGCGAGTTCTTCACCGATGGTGGCGGCTTCGTTGTCGACTGGAAAGGCGGCACGCTGAGCCGTCCTTTGCCGGGTGGATGCTCCGTCAGCGTTCGCTTCGGCAGTGACGACCACGAGGGAAATCCGATCGGTGATCGCATCGCATCCGACAAGGCGGAGTTGCGCAAATGGGGACCGGTGGTCGAGCAGATCGTGGTGGGCTTTCCCGAAAAATAGCGGCTGAGTGCGCCGTCGGGCCTCATGGTTCGAGATAGCGCGCACTTCTGTCGGATGATCTCATTGACTCATGGGCGCGCGCCTCCTCACCATGAGGAGAAACCGCGGCCTTGCGCGACCTCCATCTCCTCATCCTTAAGGAGCTTGGCGATAGCCGAGCGTCTCGAAGGACGAGTCCCGTTGGATCATCGCAGATGAGCAGCCACCAAAAAAAGGCGCCCGGTGAAGGGCGCTGGGGGCAGGGGTGGTGCGGCAAGATCTCCATCAGGAAAGCTTGCCGCGTTTCTCGATAGCCACGACAACGCAGCGCTCGTCAATGGGCGCCGGTCGCAGGCGCGTCCGGCGGATTCTCCGAGAGCGGCCGTCTCCTACGGCCAAGCCCAATCCGTGCAGTTCGTCCCGCGCGTGGCGAGAGCGCGGCTGCGATCAGGGCTTTGCGAGATGCCAGGCGTTGTTCAGGAAGCCGTCGCCTGTGATGTCGCCGGGCTTTTGATCCTTGGCGAAGGTGTAGAGCGGCTTGCCCTTGTAAGCCCACTGCCTGGAGCCGTCGTCCCGGGTGATGATGGTGTAGTTGGCGTCGGCCTTGTCGCTGGCTTCGGCTTTCAGGACCGGCCAGTTGGTCGCGCAGGGACCGTTGCAGGCTGATTTGCCGTCGACGTCCTTGTCGAACGTGTAGAGCGTCATGCCCTTGTTGTCGGTGAGGATGTCACCCTTCGTGCTGCTGCCGCTCTTGGTTGGAGGCGCCGCGCTGGCGGACGAGATCGCCGCGAGTGAGATTGCGGCGGTCAGGAAGAGGTGCGAGATCGAAAGCTTGGTCATTCGAAATCTCCCAATGCGTGTGGATCACAGGGATAGAAACTCATTCCGGCCCGATCTATTCCTTGCGCCTGTCCATATTCGTCATTGGGAGGAATGTCGTACCGCCGTTCTGGCGCTCATGCCGGCCTTGGCATTCGCAGCACGGCACTGCGACACCAATGAAAAGGGCGCCCCGTGAGGGGCGCCCTGGTGTCGTCATCCGCCGATCAATCGGGCTGTCAGCCCGAGTAGTACATGTCGAACTCGACCGGGTGCGGGGTCATTTCGAAGCGCTCGACCTCGGTCATCTTCAGCGCGATGTAGCTGTCGATGAAGTCGTCGTCGAACACGCCGCCGGCCTTCAGGAAGGCGCGGTCCTTGTCGAGGTTCTCGAGCGCCTCGCGCAAGCTGCCGCAGACGGTCGGGATCTGCTTCAGCTCTTCCTTCGGCAGGTCGTAGAGGTCCTTGTCCATCGCCGGGCCCGGATCGAGCTTGTTCTTCACGCCGTCGAGGCCGGCCATCAGCATCGCGGCAAAGCCGAGATAGGGATTGGCGAGCGGATCGGGGAAGCGGACCTCGACGCGCTTGGCCTTCGGCGACGAGGTGTAGGGGATGCGGCAGGACGCCGAGCGGTTGCGCGCGGAGTAGGCGAGCAGCACCGGCGCCTCATAGCCCGGGACCAGACGCTTGTAGGAGTTGGTCGACGGGTTGGTGAAGGCGTTGATGGCCTTGGCGTGCTTGATGATGCCGGCGATGTAGGACAGGCAGGTCTCCGACAGGTCGGAATACTTGTTGCCCGCGAACACCGGCTTGCCGTCCTTCCAGATCGACTGGTGGACGTGCATGCCCGAGCCGTTGTCGCCATAGACCGGCTTCGGCATGAAGGTGGCGGTCTTGCCGTAGATGTGGGCGACCTGATGGATGCAGTATTTGTAGATCTGCATCTGGTCGGCCATCAAGGTCAGCGTGTCGAACTTCATGCCGAGCTCGTGCTGGGCGGAAGCGACCTCGTGATGGTGCTTCTCGACCTTGACGCCCATGCGGGCCATGGCGCCGAGCATCTCCGAGCGCATGTCCTGCACCGAGTCCTGCGGCGGCACCGGGAAGTAGCCCGCCTTGGTGCGGATGCGGTGGCCGAGATTGCCGCCCTCATATTCGGTGTCGGAGTTGGTCGGCAGCTCCGAGGAGTCCAGGCGGAAGCCGGTGTTGTAGGGCGACGAGCTATAGCGCACGTCGTCGAACACGAAGAACTCGGCTTCGGGGCCGACGAACACGGTGTCGCCCACGCCCATCGACTTCACCATCGCCTCGGCCTTCTTGGCGATGCCGCGGGGGTCGCGGTTGTACGGCTCGCCGGTGGTCGGCTCGAGCACGTCGCAGGTGATGATCATGGTGGTTTCGGCGAAGAACGGATCGATCGTCGCGGTCACCGGGTCGGGCATCAGGCACATGTCGGATTCATTGATCGCCTTCCAGCCGGCGATCGAGGAGCCGTCGAACATCGTGCCTTCGGCAAAAATGTCTTCGTCGATCATGCTGACGTCGAAGGTGACGTGCTGCCACTTGCCCCGCGGGTCGGTGAAGCGGAGGTCGACGTATTTGACGTCATTGTCCTTGATTGCTTTCAAGACGTCCTTGGCGGTCTTCATGAATACCCCTCTTGGCTTATAACGTCACGGCCCGGCGCGGGACGGCGTCCGCGGGTCATGCTCCATAGCCTCGTGCGGGAGCCAAGACAACATCGGAAACGGCAAAACGGCCGCGTGCAAGCGCCTCGCAGAGGACACTCGAGCTGCCGTGGGGGCTGCTGGCGCAGCAAACGTTCCGTGGGGGGCCTGGAGCGGACGGTCCGTTGAGGCCCCCCGATCAGGCTAGATCGCGTCCAGCCCGGATTCTCCGGTTCGGATGCGGATGGCTTCCTCGATGTTGGACACGAAGATCTTGCCGTCGCCGATGCGGCCGGTCTGGGCGGCGCGGCGGATCGCCTCGATCGCGCGCTCGACCAGGTCGTCGCCGATCACGATCTCGATCTTCACCTTGGGCAGGAAATCAACGATGTATTCGGCGCCCCGGTAGAGCTCGGCATGGCCTTTTTGCCGGCCGAAACCCTTCGCTTCGGTAACGGTGATGCCCTGAAGTCCCACCTCCTGAAGCGCCTCCTTCACCTCGTCGAGCTTGAACGGCTTGATGATGGCTTCGATCTTCTTCACTGAGCGCCTCCCGGGCATTCCGCTATAAACAACATGTGGGTCATCGTCAGGCTGCGCCCACGCGCAAGTCGTTCGATCATTTCGTTACCGGGCCCAACACGCTCCGGCGGAGGCCCGGTGATTGATTGCCCGACTTGCCCCGTGCCGAAGTGGCTCCACAAAAGCAGGGTCTATGCCAAGTCGTTAACGGGCCCAAATGGAGCCGATATTCAGGCATTTCACCAGCACCCGACGATTCCCTCAAGGAACGTCTAGAATACCGGAGCCTTGAGATTAGGCAAACAGATCAAACATTGTGCAGGTCTTGACGGCGGGGCCGCGCGCTGTCCGAAATGCCCAGGGAAAAGGCGACGTGCCGGGTTTCGTCGCGTCTTGCCAGATGTGCAGCGCCCTTGGAAGTTGCGGGCTGGCGCGGCAATAGGGAGCGCGGGATTCGCCCGCACCGGCTCCGAGGGACGGGGCGCCGACGTCCGCTGCGAGGCGACGGGGACGACATCACGCAGCCGGCGCAAGACGGCGGCTGGGGACGAGAGCGGTAATGGACATCTTGACCACGAGCGAAATGGAGCGCGCCGACCGGCTGACCATCGCGGCCGGCACGCCGGGCTTTTCGCTGATGCTGAGCGCCGGACAGGCGGTGGCCGAGGCGGCCATGGACCTGGTCGAGACCGGGCCGATCGTGGTCGTGTGTGGGCCGGGCAACAATGGCGGCGACGGTTTCGTTGCCGCGGCCGAGCTCGCCGCGCAGGGCAGGGACGTGTCGGTCATCCTGATGTGCGAGCGCGACGCGCTGCACGGCGACGCGGCCTCCGCCGCCAAGGGCTGGAAGTTTCCGGTGCTGCCGTTCACGCCGCAGGCGATCGGCAAGCCGGCGCTGATCATCGACGCGCTGTTCGGCGCAGGTCTCAGCCGGCCCGTCACCGGCGAGCCCCATGACGTCATCGCAGCGATCAACGGCAATGGCGCGCCGGTGCTCGCCGTCGACCTGCCGAGCGGCATCAACGGCACCACGGCCGCGGTGATGGGCATCGCGGTCCGCGCCACCGAGACGGTGACCTTCTTCCGCAAGAAGCCGGCGCACCTGCTGCTGCCGGGCCGCCAGCATTGCGGGCGCGTCCGGCTCGCCGACATCGGCATCGATCCCCAGGTGCTCGCCGAGATCAGGCCGCAGGCCTTCGAGAACGATCCCGAGCTGTGGGAGGGCCATTTTCCGGTGCCACGCATCGACGGCCACAAATACGCCCGCGGGCACGTGCTGGCGATGTCCGGCGACGTCACCGCCACGGGCGCGGCGCGGATGGCCGCGCGGGCCGCATTGCGGGCGGGCGCCGGCCTGGTCACGCTGGCCTCGCCGCGCGATGCGCTGGCGGTCAATGCTGCGGCGCTGACGGCGGTGATGGTGCGCGCCGCCGACACCGCGATCGCGTTCGGCGAATTGCTCGGCGACAAGCGCTACAACACCTGCATCATCGGACCCGGCACCGGCGTCAGCGAGCGCACGCGCGACCTCGTCTACACCGCGCTGACGGCGCAGCGTCATCTCGTGCTCGATGCCGACGCATTGACGAGCTTCGCCGATGCGCCGGAGCGGTTGTTCGAGCAGATCAGGGCGATGACCGAGGCGCAGATCGTGCTGACGCCGCACGAGGGCGAATTCCCGCGGCTGTTCTCGGATCTCAGCAACAAGCATCCCGGCCGCTCCAAGCTGGAGCGCGTCCGCGCGGCGGCCGCGCGCTGCGGCGCCGTGGTGCTGTTGAAGGGCGCCGACACGACGGTGGCCGCGCCCGACGGCCGCGCCGCGATCGCCGCCAACGCGCCGCCCTGGCTCGCCACCGCCGGCGCCGGCGACGTGCTCGCCGGCATCATCGCCGGCTTGCTGGCGCAGGGTGTGCCGGCGTTCGAGGCCGCCTGCATCGGCGTCTGGATGCATGGCGAGGCGGGCAACGAGGCGGGACCGGGGCTGATCGCGGAGGATCTGACGGAGACCTTGCCTGCGGTGTTCCGGCGGCTCTATGACCGGTTCGGCGTCGAGTATTGATTAGGGGCGAGTCGTCGCCTCAACCACGCTGTCATGCCCGCGAAGGCGGGCGATGACAGTTGGGGGTGAGGCGGCGACGGCGCGTCCTGCTCTTGGCTGAACCCGCTCACGTCACCTGATATTTCGCCACCGCGCTCTCGTTCCAGGCGAGCCCAAGGCCGGGACCTTTGGCTGTCACCTTGCCATCCACCACCCGCAGCGGCTCGGCGAGAATGGCGCCGGCGAAGTCCAGCACTTCGAGCCAGTGCGCAGTCGGCGTCACTGCCAGCACATGGGCGCTCGCCTCGGGCAGGATGTGACTCGACATCGGGATCGAGGCGGCGTCGGCTTGCCCCGCGACGTTGAGCCAGCCGGTGATGCCGCCGACCTTCATCAGGTCGGGCATGATGAAGTCGGAGGCGCCGGCGGCGATCGCCTCGGCAAAGCCACGCGGAAACCACCAGTTCTCGCCGGCCTGGATCGGGATCTCCGAGCGCTCGCGCACCCGGGCATGGCCGGAGAGGTTTTCCTGCGGCACCGGCTCCTCGATCCAGGTCAGGTCGTAGGCAGCAAGGTTGGTAATTCGACGTGTCGCCTCAGCGGGATCGAGCGACTGGTTGAAGTCGAGCATCAGCGCCATGTCCGGGCCGAGCAGGGCGCGCAGGCCCTTGATCATCGCTTCGTCGGTCGCGAGATCGCCATGACCGCCCTTGGTCTTGATGGCGCGGAAGCCGTGCTCGTCGCGCGCGGCGCGCAAGGTGCGCTCGTCGTCCTTGGCATCGAGCACGCCATAGCTGTCATAGGCCGGAATCGGCCGCGCCGTGCCGCCGAGCAGCTCGACGACGGGCTTGCCCGCGAGCTGACCGAGCGCATCCCAGAACGCCATGTCGAGGCCCGAGACGGCCATGCCGACGAGGCCCTGCCAGCCGAGCAGGCGGAATTTGGCGTCCATGAGTTTCATCAGGTCGAACGGGACCAGGGCTTGGCCTTTGAGCTCTCGGCTGATCTCCTCGACCAGATGCAGCAGCGGTTTCAAGGCGAGCCTGGTGTAAGCGAACAGGTAGGAATGGCCGGTAACCCCCTGATCGGTTGCGACGTCGATCAGCACCAGCGGTCCGGAGTCGATGATGCCGAACGCGTTGCGCAGGGGGCGCTGCATGGGCGTGATCACGGCGCGCGCCGTGACCCCGGTGATGGCGGCAGTGGTCATGGGGACTGTTCCCTCAGGTTCGTTTCCTCACCTGATCTCATACCACCGCAGCAGCCGCGGCGCCGCCCAGTTGGTCGCCATGCTCTCGACCAGGAACCGGCCGGATTGCTCGGCAAGGAATGCAATGCGCTGGGTCTGGCCGGCCTCCAGCGCCAGCGTGTCGAGCCAATAGGGCTTCCAGCCGTCGTCGAGCCGGTCGAGCAGCCGAAACGGCTGGCCATGAAGGTGGACCACATGGGTGCCGGCGGTCTTGTTCGCCAATGCCAGCACGACCACTTGGCCGGCCTTGGCCTGGAAGGTGGGGGCGCCGGCGGCGTTGAACGCGGCGGGCGGTTGCCAGCCGGCGCCGTCGAGCGCGAGCTCGGCCCGAGCGGCGGTCCTCAGGTCCAGCTTGTCCGGCAACCCGTTCGACGGCAAAGGCGGCGCCGGCGGCAGTGGGGCGGCACGGAGCGGCGGCTCGCTCGATGCCACCAGCCGGGCGAGGGGACGCGGATTGCTGCCGTCGTGCAGCAGCACGGCCAGCACCGTCTTGGCGGCGGGCATGTCGATGAAGACGTCGGTGCGGCCGCCGGGCGGCAGCACCACCGCGCCATTTCGAGCCAGGAAAGGCTCGGCCGGCTGGCCGTCGATGGCCATCACGCGGACGGCGTCGAGGTCGGCGATTTTGATCGCAATCACAGCGCGTTGACAGCCGTTGATGAACCGCAGCCTGACCCGCTCATGGGTCCGCAGCGCGATCTCGGGCTGGACGTGCCCATTGACGGTGTAGATGAGCTCGGTGTCTTGCGCTTCGGTTCTTGGCGCAACCGCGGTGCCGTCCGCCTTGAGCCTGAAATCCTCGACCAGGAAAATTTCGTCGCGGTCGACAGTTACCGTCGCGGCCTCATCGACGATGACAGGCAGCGGGCGGATCGGCACGGCGTCGGCGAGCAGCCGCAGGTCGAGCAGGCCGGTCCCGGCGCGCGACGCCAGGGCTGGAATGGTGGCCCGGCCGCCGGGGCCGATCTCCGCCTGCGCCAGCAGCGGTGCGGGCAAAGCGAGGCCGCGGCTGGACAATGCGGCCGGGATCGAAAGGCCATTCGAAAGGTCAAGATCGAGCGCCGTGCCGCGGGCGAGCCGGACCACCGGGGCCGGTGCAGCCAGCCGCCAGAGCGGGCTGGCCGAGCGTCCCTGGGCCAGCACCAGAGATTCGCCGCGAGCGTTCAACGAAACCGAGATTCGGCCACCGGCCCGAGCCGAGCGGGTAAACGAGGCCGCGCCGGCTGCCGCAAGGCCGCCGAGCAGGGCGCGGCGGCTGAGCCCCTCCGACGGTTCCGTCATGCGACAAAACATCGTGCGATGAGGGGGATGCGGATCATGCTGTTTTCCCTTATCTGTGCGTGCGACACGGTCGATCGGCCTGCCGGTGGTGCTTTCGACAGCCCATTTTTTTGCTGCGGACGGTTTCGTGCGTGGTATAAGCCGCGCCGCCCGCGGCACCGCGGCCGGGCTATCGATGCAGTTCACGCGGGCGTGGCGGAACTGGTAGACGCGCTGGATTTAGGTTCCAGTGACGAAAGTTGTGGGGGTTCGAGTCCCTCCGCCCGCACCAAGCGCTTCTCCGGCGTTTGCCCCAAGTTTTACCGGCAGACCCGCTCTCTCGCACAGAGAAGCGGGGCCGCCGATCCCACCGGCGCAAAGCCTTTTGCTGCGCGTCGTCCACAATTGAGTCAGATGTGTCCGGATCGCAAGGGTTCGGACCGAAGCGGAAGAAGATTGACGCCATGCAGGTCACAGAAACCTTGTCGGAAGGCTTGAAGCACGAGTTCCAGATCAGCGTTCCGGCGGCGGATCTCGACGCCAAGGCGGACGCCAAGCTGGTCGATCTCAAGGACAAGGTCCGCATCAACGGCTTCCGCCCCGGCAAGGTGCCGGTCGCGCATCTGAAGAAGATCTATGGCAAGTCGGTCATGGCGGAGACCATCGACCAGACCATCCGCGACACCAACACGCAGATCTTCACCGAGCGCGGCTTCCGGCTCGCCACCGAGCCGAAGGTGACGATGCCGACGGAGGAGGCCGAGGTCGAGAAGATCCTCTCCGGCCAGTCGGACCTGACCTACACCGTGGCCGTCGAGGTCGTGCCGGCGATTGCGCTCGCCGACTTCAAGACCTTCTCGGTCGAGAAGCCGGTGGCCGACATCACCGATGCCGATGTCGATGAGGCGATCAAGCGCCTGGCCGATGCCAACCGCAGCTACGCGGCGAAGGCCGAGGGCGCGAAGGCCGCGAGCGGTGACCGCGTGAAGATCAACTTCAAGGGCACGATCGACGGCGTCGCCTTCGAGGGCGGCACGGGTGAGGGCATCGACGTCGTGATCGGCTCGAACACCTTCATTCCCGGCTTCGAGGACCAGCTGATCGGTATCGGCGTCGGCGAGACCCGCACCCTGAAGGTCACGTTCCCGACCAATTATCTCAACAACGAGCTGGCCGGGAAGGCGGCGGAGTTCGAAACCACCGCCACCGCCATCGAGGCGCCCGAAGACAAGGTGGTGGACGATGAGTTCGCCAAGACGCTCGGCCTCGAATCGCTCGACAAGCTGAAGCAGTTGATGCGCGATCGTCTCGCCGGCGAGTTCAGCCAGGCGACCCGCCAGCGCGTCAAGCGCGCGCTGCTCGACCGTCTCGACGAGACCCACAAGTTCGATGCGCCGCCGTCGCTGATCGACGAGGAGTTCAACCTGATGTGGAACTCGGTCAAGGCCGAGATGGATTCCAGCGGCAAGACCTTCGCCGACGAGAACACCACCGAGGACAAGGCGAAGGAGGAGTACCGCACCATCGCCGACCGCCGCGTGCGCCTCGGCCTCGTGCTGTCGGAGATCGGCGAGAAGAACAAGATCACCGTGACCGACGACGAGGTCAGCCGCGCCGTGATCGAGCGTGCGCGCTCGATGCCGGGCCGCGAGAAGGAGGTCTGGGACTTCTATCGCAGCAACCCGCAGGCGCTCGCGCAGCTGCGCGCGCCAATCTACGAGGACAAGGTCGTCGACTTCATCCTCGAACTCGCCAACGTGACCGAGAAGAAGGTCTCCAAGGACGAGCTGTTCAAGGACGACGACAGCGACAAGGCGGCCTGATCAGGCTGTCCATCGTAGGGTTCGCGACATAAGCGCGAGATTAAGGTTGACCGGCGAAAGCGCCGGTCGTCCAGGTTCCGGCGCTGGCCGCCGCCGCGGGAATCAGCTTGAACAGGGCAACGACCTCGCTTGCGGCGGGCCAGGGCACCCGGTCTTGTCACCGGCAAATTGGTCCATATCTGTGGGCTCGGTCTTGAAGTTCTGCATCACGGGACACCTGTCCGTCGCTGCTCGTTGAAATGAGCCTCACCTGCGGCGGCCGGTCGTCTCAACTGCTGGTCCAACCCTTGGGTGATTCATGCGCGATCCCGTCGAAACCTATATGAACCTTGTGCCTATGGTGGTCGAACAGACCAACCGCGGCGAGCGCGCCTACGACATCTTCTCGCGCCTCCTGAAGGAGCGCATCATCTTCGTGACCGGTCCGGTCGAGGACGGCATGGCGACCCTGATCGTCGCTCAGCTCCTGTTCCTCGAGGCCGAGAACCCGAAGAAGGAAATCGCGATGTACATCAACTCGCCCGGTGGCGTGGTGACGTCGGGCCTCGCGATCTACGACACGATGCAGTTCATCCGTCCGGCGGTGTCGACGCTGTGCACCGGCCAGGCGGCCTCGATGGGCTCGCTGCTGCTCTGTGCCGGCCACAAGGACATGCGCTTCTCGCTGCCGAACTCGCGCATCATGGTGCATCAGCCGTCCGGCGGGTTCCAGGGCCAGGCGACCGATATCATGCTGCACGCCCAGGAGATCCTGAACCTGAAGAAGCGGCTGAACGAGATCTACGTCAAGCACACCGGCCAGCCCTACAAGGCGATTGAGGACGCCCTGGAGCGCGACAAGTTCCTCACGGCGGAAGCCGCCCAGGAGTTCGGCCTGATCGACAAGGTCATCGACAAGCGGCCGGAAGATCCGGCGGCGATGGGCAAGTGAGCCACCAGTAAGCGACGCGGGGCCCGATGGACGGGCCTCGGGGATGTAACGGCGGCTACTTTACCGGCTTCGGTCGGCAAAGGTGCTGAGGTAGGGTCCCAAAAGAGCCGCAACCTTGCCGTGCGGCCGGCAAATAGGCGTGGCAAACACGCAACGCTCCGCTGATTTCGCGTGTTATTGCCGTGTCAAGCCCCAAAATCACGGTAATGTCACGGTCTAGGGTCTGTGCTCCGATTAGCGAATTCTTGATAGTCGGATGACAGCATGATTGGCTAGAGTGTCGAGTTATGGATCGTGGGGGATTCGCGTAGGTCGTGGGTTCACGACAGGTGAAGAACAAGGTGTTAATTTTGGTACGAAATTTGCTCTTTCACCAGTCTGGTCCGGCCCGTGCCGGATCGGGACGAACGAGCGGACAAGAGCGAACCGCGGACGGAGACAGGAATGAGTAAGGTCGGCACGAGCGACTCGAAGAACACGCTATATTGCTCGTTCTGCGGCAAGAGCCAGCACGAAGTCCGCAAACTGATCGCAGGTCCAACCGTCTTCATCTGCGACGAGTGCGTCGAACTCTGCATGGACATCATCCGCGAGGAGAACAAGTCCTCGCTGGTCAAGTCGCGCGACGGGATTCCGACCCCGAAGGAGATCTGCAAGGTCCTGGACGATTACGTCATCGGCCAGAACCATGCGAAGAAGGTGCTCTCGGTCGCGGTCCACAACCACTACAAGCGGCTGAATCACCAGACCAAGCACTCGGACGTCGAGCTCGCCAAGTCGAACATCCTGCTGATCGGTCCGACCGGCTCGGGTAAGACGCTGCTCGCCCAGACGCTCGCCCGCATCCTGGACGTGCCGTTCACGATGGCGGATGCGACGACCCTGACCGAGGCCGGCTATGTCGGTGAGGACGTCGAGAACATCATCCTGAAGCTGTTGCAGGCGGCCGACTACAATGTCGAGCGCGCGCAGCGTGGCATTGTCTACATCGACGAGATCGACAAGATCAGTCGCAAGTCGGACAATCCCTCGATCACCCGCGACGTGTCGGGCGAGGGCGTCCAGCAGGCGCTGCTCAAGATCATGGAGGGTACGGTTGCGTCGGTTCCGCCGCAGGGCGGCCGCAAGCATCCGCAGCAGGAGTTCCTGCAGGTCGACACCACCAACATCCTGTTCATCTGCGGTGGTGCGTTCTCCGGCCTCGAGAAGATCATCTCGGCGCGCGGCCGGTCGACCTCGATCGGCTTCGCCGCCCAGGTTCTGGCGCCGGAGGACCGCCGCACCGGCGAGATCTTCCGTCACGTCGAGCCTGAGGATCTCCTGAAGTACGGCCTGATCCCCGAGTTCGTCGGCCGTCTTCCGGTCGTTGCGACGCTCGAGGACCTCGACGAGAACTCGCTGAAGAAGATCCTGACCGAGCCCAAGAACGCGCTGGTGAAGCAGTATCAGCGGCTGTTCGAGATGGAGAACATCGAGCTCACCTTCGCCGACGAGGCGCTGGGCGCGGTGGCGCGCAAGGCCATCGAGCGCAAGACCGGCGCGCGTGGTCTGCGGTCGATCCTCGAGAGCATCCTGCTCGAGACGATGTTCGACCTGCCGGGTCTCGAGGGTGTCGAGGAAGTGGTCATCTCGCGCGAGGTGGTCGAGGGCACCGCCCGCCCGCTGTACATTTACGCCGATCGCTCCGATCGCGCGGTGGAAAGCAGCGCCAGCGCGTGAGGCGCGCTGGTACGAGAGACAGAAGACCTCGATTTATTAGATCGGCGATCGCCGCGGACGTCATGTCCGCGGCATCGCCGCGTTTCAGCGTCCCGCCGCGTAAAGCCATTTTTGGCGGGTGTTTACCGATACTTGACACCCCCCGGGTCGATAGCCACCTAATGTCGCGTGGCGATACAAATCTCAATCCCGGGATTCGCCTCAACAACGATCCGAAACAAGCGGGCGATATCGACGCGTCAGTGATGTCCGGATCAGATCGCACCTTGTGGCGGTTGCGCACGATGGCGGACTGCGTGCAAGGGGGCTAAACAAAAGGAACAGGCCATGACGACCCCCAAACCCCGGCCGACCATCGTTTACGGCGAGAGCCACGCCTATCCGGTTCTGCCGCTCCGCGACATCGTCGTCTTCCCGCACAACATCGTTCCGCTGTTCGTCGGCCGCGAGAAATCCATCCGCGCCCTCGAAGAGGTGATGAAGAACGACGCGCTGGTGATGCTCGCGACGCAGAAGAACGCGTCCGACGACGATCCAGCTCCGGATGCGATCTACGAGACCGGGACGCTCGCCAGCGTGCTGCAACTCCTGAAGCTGCCCGACGGCACCGTGAAGGTGCTGGTCGAGGGCCTGGAGCGCGCGCGCGTCGAGAAATACACCGATCGTGCCGACTACTACGAAGCCACTGCCGTTGCGCTCGAGGACACCGACGCCAAGTCGGTCGAAGCCGAGGCACTCGGGCGCTCCGTCGTGTCGGATTTCGAGAGCTATGTGAAGCTGAATAAGAAGATCTCTGCAGAGGTCGTCGGCGTCGTTCAGTCGATCACCGATTTCGGTAAGCTGGCCGACACCGTCGCCTCGCATCTCGCCGTCAAGATCGCCGATCGCCAGGGCATCCTGGAGACGCTGTCCGTCACCACGCGCCTGGAGAAGGTGCTGGGCCTGATGGAGAGCGAGATCTCGGTGCTGCAGGTCGAGAAGCGCATCCGCTCGCGTGTCAAGCGCCAGATGGAGAAGACCCAGCGCGAGTACTACCTGAATGAGCAGATGAAGGCCATTCAGAAGGAGCTGGGCGACGAGGACGGCCGCGACGAGCTCGCCGATCTGGAAGAGCGCATCAACAAGACCAAGCTCTCCAAGGAAGCGCGCGAGAAGGCCCAGCACGAGCTGAAGAAGCTACGCCAGATGTCGCCGATGTCCGCGGAAGCGACTGTCGTGCGCAACTATCTGGATTGGCTGCTGTCGATCCCGTGGAACAAGAAGTCCAAGGTGAAGAAGGATCTGGAGGCCGCGCAGGCGGTTCTGGATGCGGATCACTATGGGCTGGAGAAGGTCAAGGACCGTATCGTCGAGTACCTGGCGGTGCAGTCGCGCGCCAACAAGCTGACCGGCCCGATCCTGTGCCTGGTCGGACCTCCCGGCGTCGGCAAGACCTCGCTCGGCAAGTCGATCGCGAAGGCCACCGGCCGCGAGTTCGTTCGCGTGTCGCTGGGCGGAGTGCGCGACGAGGCGGAGATCCGCGGTCATCGCCGGACCTATATCGGCTCGATGCCCGGCAAGATCATCCAGTCGATGCGCAAGGCCAAGACCTCGAACCCGCTGTTCCTCTTGGACGAGATCGACAAGATGGGCTCGGACTTCCGGGGTGACCCGTCGTCGGCGCTGCTGGAGGTCCTGGACCCCGAGCAGAACACGACCTTCAACGATCACTATCTGGAGGTCGACTACGACCTGTCGAACGTCATGTTCATCACGACCGCGAATACGCTGAATATTCCCGGGCCGCTGATGGACCGCATGGAGATCATCCGCATCGCAGGCTACACCGAGACCGAAAAGCTCGAGATCGCCCGCAAGCATCTGATCCCCAGCGCGATCTCCAAGCACGGCCTGGACTCGAAGGAGTGGTCGATCGACGACGACGCATTGCTGCTCGTGATCCGGCGCTACACCCGCGAAGCGGGCGTACGTAATCTGGAGCGTGAGATTTCCACACTGGCCCGCAAGGCCGTGAAGGAGCTCATGATGTCCAAGAAGAAGTCGGTGAAGATCACCGAGAAGACCGTCGAGGAATTCTTGGGTGTTCCGAAGTTCCGCTTCGGTGAGATCGAGAGCGACGATCAGATCGGGATCGTCACGGGTCTGGCATGGACCGATGTCGGCGGTGAGCTGCTCACCATTGAAGGCGTCATGATGCCCGGCAAGGGCAAGATGACGGTGACGGGCAATCTGCGCGACGTCATGAAGGAGTCGATCTCGGCGGCGGCGTCCTACGTCCGCTCGCGGGCGATCGTCTACGGCATCGAGCCGCCGATGTTCGACCGCCGCGACATCCACGTCCACGTTCCGGAGGGGGCGACCCCGAAGGACGGTCCGTCGGCGGGCGTCGCGATGGCAACCGCAATCATCTCGGTCATGACGGGCATTCCGATCCGTCACGACGTCGCGATGACCGGTGAGATCACCTTGCGTGGTCGCGTGCTGCCGATCGGCGGTCTGAAGGAGAAGCTCCTGGCCGCGGCCCGCGGCGGCATCAAGACGGTGCTGATCCCCGAGGACAACGCCAAGGATCTCACGGAGATTTCCGATGCGATCAAGGGCGGCATGGAGATCATCCCGGTCTCCCGTCTCGACGACGTCGTCGCCCGGGCCCTGGTCCGCAAGCCGGTGCCGATCGTCTGGGAAGAGGACACCAAGGTCCCGGTGAAGGCCGATGGCGACGAAGCCGCCGGCGGCCTGACCGCCCACTGAGGTCCGAACTGATCCAAGGAAACGGCGCCCGTAAGGGCGCCGTTTTCGTTTTGGGGGATCGAGCCACCGACCCTTCGAGCGTGCGTGGTCTGCCCCCACCGTTCCCGCTGCGGCGGTTTCTCGCTGCCGCCGCGTGGTTCCGGCGTTGATTGAGGATCGGGCAGGGGGTAAAGAAGCGCGACGTGAGGGCGGCTAGCTCAGCTGGTTAGAGCATCTCGTTTACACCGAGAGGGTCGGGAGTTCGAATCTCTCGCCGCCTACGATTAGCATCCGCTGGGACGCACCCTCGCAATGGTGACGCTGCGATTGTGGTGCGTCGATTTTCCAAGCTGATGGCGATACTCTCCAGAAGCGCGTTTGTGCGTCGGGTTTCATCGATCTGCTGCTCTCCAAGCTGAGCCACCTTGCCATCGAGCCTCGGCGGCTGAGCCAAACCCACGTCCCGATCACGATGATGGCGCCGCCGAGTGCTCAATTCGGACAAGGGTTCAAAATCCTTTGCGACAGCTGGTGCGAAGCGCCCGGACGATTTCGCGTGGCGATGAACCGTTCTTCGGCTAGCTTGGCGCGCGGCGTGAACATCGCGGGCGAACCGATGACCGACTTCCTGCGCCACTGCACCGGCGGACATGAGCGCGCCATTCCGGCGGGCACCATGCTGCTCGAGGAGGGGCACAACACTGGGCATCTCTACATCCTGCTCGACGGAGAGCTGGAGGTGATCAAGGCCGGCGCCACGGTGGCCGTCATCTCCGAGCCGGGCGCGCTGTTCGGCGAGATGTCGCTCCTGCTGGAGCAGCCGCACACGGCGACCGTGCGGGCGCTCGTCGATTGCCGGATCTACGAGATCCCGGATGCGCCACGCTTCCTCAGTGAAAATCCCGAGGCGACGCTCGCGATTGCGCGCATGCTGGCGCAGCGCCTCAACGTCGCCAACAGCTATCTCGCCGACCTGAAGCGGCAATATGCCGGCCATGGCACCCATCTTTCGATGGTCGGCGAGGTGCTGCAGGGCATGATCAACCTGCCGCCGCAGCAGGTTTCGCCAGGAACGGATCTGGAATCCGATCCACGACTCTGAGCCAGTCCGGCGCCGCCGTCACCGGCTGCGCCGGGCGTTGCAGGGGGCCGGCGAGATCGATCCATTCGGCTTGCCCCGCCGCCAACCAGAAGGCGCGCCCTTCGTCGGTGTCGAGCACCATGTAGGTCGGCGGTCGCCCGGGTTGCCGCCCGGTGTTGAAGACCCAAGTCTCACCGACGCGATCGAACCAGGACCCATCCGTGATGAAGGGCGACTGGTGGACGTGGCCGGAGATCACCATCGCCGGGCGGTGCCGCGCGATGAAGCCTTCGAGCTCGGTGTCGCCGAAGAAGCGCTTGCCGCCCCAGCTCACCGGCGAGTTGGCCGGCGGCGCATGATGCACCCAGATCCAGCGGGCTGTGTCGCGCCTCGCGGCGGCATCGAGCTGGCTTGCGATGGCGGCCTTGACGAGAGGACCGTCCCACCATGGGCAAACCGAGAACAGCGTGTCGCCGATCAGAAGGTCATCGCCGTCGGCTGCGATGCCGAGCTCGCGGACCGTCCTGATCCAGGCCGCGATCTTCTCGCCATCCGGGTTGCGCTCCTCCAGGTCATGATTGCCCGAGCAGATCATGACCCGCGTCTTGGCCGCCAGGAGCGCGAGATATGTCTTCACGACCACGATCTGGGCGCGAATGTCGACGATCGAGGCGAGATCGAGCGCATCGCCGGCGAACACCACCGCATCAAAATGATCGGCAGCCGCCACCAGCCAGTCGAACTGCGGCAGCGAGTAATGAAGATCGGCAACGAGGAGTGCGCGCATGTGGCTCCTGACGCACCTGATCGAAGCAAGAGCGAGACCAGACCCGACGACACCAGAGGCTGTCCCGCTATTGCATTGCGCTACGGCGCTCGCCAGCAGGTCCGCGCGCATCTATCGATCCCTCACCCGCGGCGGTATGATGGGGCCGTTGTTCAGCCGCAGCTGCCAATTGCGAGTGTCCCATGTCTCGTCGTCCGCGACCGCCAATGACTGTTTCCTTCGTCCGCACCGGCGAACGCCGCTACGCGGTGCGCGCGACGCTCGGCGACGGACACACCCTCGAAATGAGCCCGGCGCCTGGCTTCGATCCCTGGATGCCGCATGATCTGCAACACTTCATCGTCGAAAAGCATCTCGGGATTGACGGCGCCGTATTCGGGCGGCTCGCGGCCGGCGGCACGGCCGGGACCTTTCATTTGGTCCCGCATGCGACCTCGTCCCGCGAGGCCGCGCGGCTGCGTCGCAGGCATGAGACCAGGGACCAGCGCCTGATGCCGGATCGCAGCGAGGACTATGCCCGCTCCGAGCGCGCTACATATGTGTGCTGGCAGGACTGGCTGCAGCAGGCTGACGATCCGGCGCTGCGGGCGCGCGGGGCCGAGATGGCACCGTCGGCGCGCAGTCTGCTGGACGGGATGTCAGCGGAGGAGCGCGCGGCCTACACGCCGGCGCGGCGCGACGCCATCCGACAG
This sequence comes from Bradyrhizobium sp. HKCCYLRH3059, assembly GCF_051168035.1. NCBI lineage: Bacteria > Pseudomonadati > Pseudomonadota > Alphaproteobacteria > Hyphomicrobiales > Nitrobacteraceae > Bradyrhizobium > Bradyrhizobium sp. HKCCYLRH3059. The sequence continues at coordinate 103,937 of NZ_JBNPUF010000006.1, forward strand.
GAGTTCGCGCGTCTGAGCCGACGTTGGAGCGCTCTCGCCATCGGCGAAAGTCTCTCCGAACCGTGGTGAGGAACGGCCCACTTTCTTACTCAAGCGCATCGCGGCCTCGTGCCTTGACAGGACAGGCGGCTGCATGCGCCATGCCGGCTCTTGCGATGACCTCAATCAGACAGGGCACATCATGCAATTGCCGGCAGGGGACGACCGCAACGCCGACCAGATCGCCTATTGGAACGGGCCCGGCGGCCAGCGCTGGTCCGATCGCCAGGAGGCGCAGGATATCCTGCTCGCACCGGTGTCGCAGATCCTGATCGAGCGTATCGCCGCCAAGCCGGGTGATCGCATTCTCGACATCGGCTGCGGCTGTGGTGGTTTGTCGATCGCACTGGCCGGGCAGGCGGCGCCCGGCGGCTCCGTTCTCGGCGTCGACATCTCCGCACCGATGCTCGAGCGGGCGCGCGCGGTGGCGCCGGCCGGGCTTCCCGCCGAGTTCGTGCTGGCCGACGCCACCGTGCATCCGTTCGCGCCGGCGAGCTTCGATCTGCTGGTGTCGCGGTTCGGGGTGATGTTCTTTGCCGATCCGGTGGCGTCGTTCGCCAACATCCGCCGTGCGCTGAAGCCGGGCGGCCGGGTCGTGTTCGCCTGCTGGCGCGAGCCGAAGGCCAATCCCTGGATGATCGCGCCGCTGCAGGCGGTCTATCGTCACGTCCCGAAGCTGCCGGAGATGGCGCCGGAGGATCCCGGCCCGTTCGCCTTCGCATCCGAAGCGCGAGTGGCGCGGATCCTGGGCGAGGCCGGCTTCAGCGACGTCGCGCTGGAGGCGCATGCGCTGTCACTCGACATCGCCCGCGGGCAGGGTCTCGAGGCGGCAGTGGAGTCGGCCTTCGAAATCGGCCCCGCCAGCCGCGCGCTGGAGGGGCATCCCCAGGAGACGCGCGAGGCGGCGCGGCAGTCGGTCCGCGAGCTGCTGACGCAGCATGTACGCGGCGACAGCGTGACGCTCGCCGGCTCGATCTGGCTGGTGACGGCGCGCGTCTGACGCGCGCCGGACGGCGCTCAGGATCGCTCTTCCCAGATCATCGCCAGATGGATGATGGTCTGCGCCGCCTTCTCCATGTCCTGGACGCTGACCCATTCGAGACGCGAGTGGAAGGCATGCTCGCCGGCAAAGATGTTGGGGCAGGGCAGTCCCATGAACGACAGCCGCGAACCGTCGGTGCCGCCGCGGATCGATGTCCTGACCGGCGTCAGGCCGGCGCGGCGGATCGCCTCCTCGGCATAGGTCACGATCTCCGGATGCAGATCGATGACCTCCTTCATGTTGCGGTATTGCTGCCGAACCTCCATCCGATAGCTCGAGCGCGGATAGTCCTTCAGGACATCCCTGACGATGTCCTCGAGCAGCGCTTCCTTCTGCCGCAGGCCCTGCTCGCTGAAATCGCGCACGATGAAGTCGAGTCGCGCCTGTTCGAGCGCGCCGGAGATCCCGACCGGATGCAGGAAGCCTTCCTTGCCCTCCGTCGTCTCCGGCGAGCAGCCATCCTTCGGGAGCCGATCGACGATTGCGGACGCGATCTTGATCGCGTGCTCCATCTTGCCCTTGGCAAAGCCGGGATGGGCGCTGACGCCGTTGATGAGGATGGTGGCGCCGTCGGCGGCAAAGGTCTCGTCCTCGATGTTGCCGGCGGTTTCGCCATCCATCGTGTAGCCGAAGTCGGCGCCGAGCTTCTTCAGGTCGACCCGGTCGACGCCACGGCCGATCTCCTCGTCCGGCGTGAACAGGATCTTGATGGTGCCATGCTTGATCTGCGGATTGCTGATCAGGAACTGCGCCGCGTCCATGATCTCGGCGATGCCGGCTTTGTTATCGGCCCCGAGCAGGGTGGTGCCGTCGGTGGTGACGATGTCGTTGCCGATCTGGTCCTTCAATGCAGGATGCTCAGCCGCACGGATGATCTGGCTCGGGTCCCCCGGCAGCACGATGTCGCCGCCCTGGTAGTTGCGCACGATCTGCGGCTTCACGTTGGCCCCGGAGCAATCGGGCGACGTGTCCATGTGCGAGCAGAAGCAGATCACCGGCACGGCCTTGTCGGTGGTGGCGGGGATGGTCGCATAGACGTAGCCATGGTCGTCCAGGTGGGCGTCCGAGAGGCCCATTGCCTGCAGCTCGGCTGCGAGCATCCGGCCGAGATTCTTCTGTTTGAGCGTCGAAGGACAGGTCGGCGACGTCGGGTCCGACTGGGTGTCGATCGCGGCGTAGCGGAGCAGGCGCTCGGTGACGGAGTGGGTGTAGCTGCGAAGCGGGTCGGACATGGGCACCAAGAGAGAGAGAGGGAGACGTTACTGGAGGTATCAGTATACTAATATATCAGTTATTGCATGCCAGATACCAGGGGGTGGCAACCTATCAATGGTTTCCGCTCTGATCAAAGATCGTCCGCCAGCTCCCGTGCGGAATACGGCGGGTCGCGGGCCGGCGTTGATCAGCACCGCCTCGCCGACAGCAGGATTGCGCACTCCGGCGCGCGCCACCTGCAGGATACCGACTCCGGCGATTCGAAGCTCATCTTCCTCGCACCGGTGGCGGGCGATTCGTGGGCAGCGTCCGCGAGGAATCTCCTCTCACTCGCTTCCTGGTCAGCAAGTGCGCCTCGGTGGGGACCGCGGCCGGAAATTTCAATGCCCGGTCGGAAGCATGCGCGGTCGGACTTGGCGCCCATTTTGCCATATCCGGCCTGCGACGTCGTCGCGAAGCGACCGCCAGCGCCGCCGCCGCGGGGCGGGGTTGCCGCGGTCCGGAAGGAGAGACGCGGGACAGGTCGATTTGGCCCATCACCGTGCGGCGACTAACGTCGGCTGCCCGGGCCCAGCCAAGGAGATCGGGCGTCCTGCATTGCTCCCCCATCAAGGACTTCGCACAGCTGTCGGTTCATTGTCCTTGACTTCGAAACATCGCCCCTTTAAGTCGCACTCCTCCGCGGATTTCGCGATCACGCGGGAGTAGCTCAGTTGGTTAGAGCGCCGGCCTGTCACGCCGGAGGTCGCGGGTTCGAGCCCCGTCTCTCGCGCCATGTTTTCAATGGCTTAGCTTTTGATGTGATCTGTCCGCTGGCGCAATCAGCGACGCCGCGCGATCCCTTCCCGTCTACGACCTGGCGCTCCGCCGGACTGCAAGTGCTCCGTCGCCGATTTTCCGATCGGCATGAAAAAGGCCACCCGGCGGGTGGCCTGCGATTGCCGTCAGATGGCAGCGGAGCAGTGGCCTCAGCGGACGACCATCGAGTCGCTGGAACTCGTCATGGTCACCGGCTTGCCTGCCTTCACGACGTGCGATGCCGTCTGGCTGTAGTCGACGTTGGCGCGGGTCGCGATGCCGAAAGCGGTCACCGCGATGCCGGCGACCAGGGCAACGACGACGATCTTCAGATGGGTCGATCGGTCTGCGGAATGCAGCGAGTGGTTCATGTCAGCCTCCCGGCGTCTCAGAGCGCCACTTTGTTGCCTGGACATGTACCCCCGCTTTGTTTCGATCCCGTTTCTTCGTTTCCTCAAAATGGTTTCATCGGTTGCAGCTGTCGCGGCGGCAATCGGGAGTATGCGGCCGGGGCTAACAGCGCGCGGCGGTGCCGGTATCGACGGCGGCCGCGGATGATCTTGATCCGGTGGCCCATCGTGACCATCTCCCGCGGTAACGGAAGCCTATCGGGTGACGGTCTCGTCGCCTCGTTTGGATCTCCCGATCGAGCGCTGATCCGCATCCGTCTCCGACCAGCCAGCCTGCGCACACCGGCGTGCGTCCTCGCGATTGCGGATCGCCTCAGCGTCCTGCGTTGGACCGTGCGGCACCGTAATGCTGCGGGTCTGCAATGCGGCTCCTGCACGCGTCATCCGCGGCGCCGTTGCTCGGTGTGTCCGGGTTTCCGCAATGTGGGGAGGGATGACACCGGCGAGACGGCTTGTCTTGCGCGGCTTGGTGCGCTGCGCTAAGGCTTCGACCAATTCCAATGCAACGAGTCTGCGGTTTGCACCGAAACCGCAGAGGAAAGTGGCGCCGATGACCGGCATCCTTCAGAACTATCTCCCCCTCGTCGTTTTCATAGGTGTCGCAGCCATCATCGGGGTGGTGCTGCTGATCGCGCCGTTCCTGGTCGCCTACCAGCAGCCCGATCCCGAGAAGCTCTCCGCGTACGAGTGCGGCTTCAATGCGTTCGACGACGCCCGCATGAAGTTCGACGTCCGCTTCTATCTGGTTGCCATCCTTTTCATCATCTTCGACCTCGAAGTCGCCTTCCTGTTCCCCTGGGCAGTCGCATTCGGCAAGCTCGGCGCGGCCGGCTTCTGGTCGATGCTGGTGTTCCTGGCCGTGTTGACGGTCGGGTTTGCCTACGAATGGAAGAAAGGCGCGCTTGAATGGGATTGAGCCCGACCACGTCCTCGACCGGGCCGGCGATCGCTCCGGCCCCGAAGGGCATTCTCGATCCCGCGACCGGCAGGCCGATCGGTGCCAACGACCCGTATTTCCTCGAGGTCAGGCACGAACTGTCGGACAAGGGATTCTTCGTCGCCACCGCTGACGATCTCATCACCTGGGCCCGCACCGGCTCGCTGATGTGGATGACGTTCGGCCTAGCCTGCTGCGCCGTCGAGATGATGCAGGTCTCGATGCCGCGCTACGACGTCGAGCGGTTCGGCTTCGCGCCGCGCGCCTCGCCGCGCCAGTCCGACGTGATGATCGTCGCCGGCACGCTGACCAACAAGATGGCGCCGGCGCTGCGCAAGGTCTACGACCAGATGCCGGAGCCGCGCTACGTCATCTCGATGGGGTCGTGCGCCAATGGCGGCGGCTACTATCACTATTCCTATTCGGTGGTCCGCGGCTGCGACCGCATCGTTCCCATTGACATCTACGTGCCCGGCTGTCCGCCGACCGCCGAAGCGCTGCTGTACGGTGTGCTGCTGCTGCAGAAGAAGATCCGGCGCACCGGCACCATCGAACGCTGAAGGTTTTTCGTTATGGACGACGGCAGGCTCGACGCCCTTGGGCAGACGATCGTAAGCGCGCTCCCGGGCGCCGCGATCGGCCATACGGTCGCTTTCAATCAGCTCACGGTGAACGTGGAGTCCGCCCGGATCGTCGAGGTCGTGACACATCTGCGCGACGATCCGGCTCTCCGCTTCGTCAACATCACCGACATCACGGCGGTCGACTATCCTGAGCGCGCCAAACGTTTCGATGTTGTCTATCACTTCCTGTCACCGACGCTGAACGCGCGCATCCGGCTCAAGGCCGAGGCCGACGAGACGACGCAGGTGCCGTCGCTGATCGATGTCTTTCCGGGCGCCGATTGGTTCGAGCGCGAGGCCTACGACCTCTACGGCGTGATCTTCGTCGGCCACCCGGACATGCGCCGCCTGCTGACGGATTACGGCTTCGACGGCCATCCGCTGCGCAAGGACTTCCCGACGACGGGGTTCGTCGAGGTGCGCTACGACGATCAGGAGAAGCGGGTCATCTACGAGCCGGTGCGGCTCAACCAGGAGTTCCGCAAGTTCGATTTCCTGTCGCCCTGGGAAGGTGCGGACTATCCGCTGCCCGGCGACGAGAAGGCGACGAAGTGAGTGGGAGCGCGAGCATGAACGAGCAGAGCCCGGCCCTCCGCAACTTCACGATCAATTTCGGCCCGCAGCATCCGGCGGCCCATGGCGTTCTGCGCCTGGTGCTGGAGCTGGACGGCGAGGTGGTCGAGCGCGTCGATCCGCATATCGGCCTGCTGCATCGCGGCACCGAGAAGCTGATCGAGACCAAGACCTACATGCAGGCGATGCCCTATTTCGATCGGCTCGACTACGTCGCGCCGATGAATCAGGAGCATGCCTTCTGCCTCGCCGCCGAACGCCTGCTCGGCATCGAGGTTCCGCGCCGCGGCCAGCTGATCCGCGTGCTCTACTCCGAGATCGGACGGCTGCTGTCGCATCTGCTCAACGTCACCACCCAGGCGATGGACGTCGGCGCGCTGACCCCGCCGCTGTGGGGCTTCGAGGAGCGCGAGAAGCTGATGGTGTTCTATGAGCGCGCCTCCGGCTCGCGCATGCACGCCAACTACTTCCGCATCGGTGGCGTCCACCAGGACCTGCCGCCGAAGCTGATCGACGACATCGACGCATTCTGCGATCCGTTCCTGAAGGTGGTCAACGATCTCGACCGGCTCCTCACCGGCAACCGCATCTTCAAGCAGCGTAACGTCGACATCGGCGTCGTGACCCTGAAGCAGGCCTGGGAGTGGGGCTTCTCCGGCGTGATGGTGCGCGGCTCGGGCGCGGCCTGGGACCTGCGCAAGTCGCAGCCCTACGACGTCTATGCCGAGATGGAGTTCGACGTTCCGATCGGCAAGAACGGCGACTGCTACGACCGCTATCTGATCCGCATGGAAGAGATGCGGCAGTCGGTGCGGATCATGAAGCAGTGCATCCAGAAGCTGCGAGCACCGGACGGGCAGGGCCCGGTGATGATCACCGACAACAAGATCGCTCCGCCGCGCCGTGGCGAGATGAAGCGCTCGATGGAAGCGCTGATCCACCACTTCAAACTCTACACCGAAGGCGTGCACGTGCCGGCAGGCGAGATCTATGCGGCCGTCGAGGCGCCGAAGGGCGAGTTCGGCGTCTATCTCGTCGCCGACGGCACCAACAAGCCGTACAAGTGCAAGATCCGCGCTCCGGGCTTCGCGCATCTACAGGCGATGGATTTCATCTGCCGCGGCCATCTGCTCGCCGACGTCTCGGCCATTCTCGGCTCGCTCGACATCGTGTTCGGAGAGGTGGACCGCTGATGGGCCATGCGCCGATCCAGTTCGATCGTGCTTCTGGAGCGCTCGAAGGAGCGAACCTCTGGGAGCGCACGGCTGCATTGGCGCTGTCGACCGGCTCGAAGATTTCCTCGCATTTCTCGCATCGCGGCTACAACCGCTGTGCCAATCTGCTGCGCCTGGCGCTGCCCGAACGCGACATCGCGGTGAAGCTCAACCCGGACGCCGTGTTCGAGTTTCCCTATGGCGACGGCTATTGGAGCAAGCTGCTCAACCGCGACTATCACTATGAGGACGAACTCGAGTTCCTGTTTCTCGGCACTGTCGATGTCGACTACACCTTCATCGACGGCGGGGCCAATTACGGCTACTGGTCGGTGCTGGTGTCGAGCACGCCCTACGGCGCGCACAAGGCGATCGCGATCGAGCCGTCCTCGGCGAACTTCGCCAAGCTCGCGAACAATGCGCAGATCAACGGCGGCCGCTTCGAAGTGATGAAGTGCGCCATCGGCGAACGCCGCGGCGTCGCGCATCTCACCGGTACCAAGCACGAGGCCTTCAGTATCGCCGGCGACAGCGCCGGCGGCGAGCAGGTACCGGTGATGGCGCTCGACGATCTGATCGACGACGGCAAGGTCGCCGCTTCCGGCAAGTACCTGATCAAGCTCGACGTCGAGGGCGTCGAGATCGAGGCGATCAAGGGCGGGGCGCGGCTGCTCGCGACCGACAGCATGATCCTGTGCGAGGAGCACGGCCAGGATCGCAACCATACGGTTTCGCGCTACATCCTCGATCAGACGCCGATGCAACTGATGGTCTACGACCCCGCAAGCGGCCGCCTTGAGACCGTGACAGAGCTGTCGATCCTCGACCGGATCAAGGCGTCCGCCCACGTCGGCTATAACGTGTTCGGAACTGCAAGTGCCTTCTGGCAGAATCGCGTCGCAGCGCTCAATGCAAGTGCCGCGCGCCGCATGCAATGAAAGATTGAAGAGCCATGTCCGTCCGCCGTCTTGCCCCGAAGGAAGTCCAGCCCGCGAGCTTTGCGTTCACGGACGAGAACCTTGCCTTCGCCAAAGCGCAGATCGCGAAATATCCGGAAGGCCGCCAGGCCTCGGCCGTGATCGCGATCCTGTGGCGCGCGCAGGAGCAGAACGAGGGCTGGGTGTCGGAGGCGGCCATCCGCGTCGTCGCCGACATGCTCGGCATGCCGTACATCCGCGTGCTCGAAGTCGCGACCTTCTACACGATGTTCCAGCTGCAGCCGGTCGGCAAGAAGGCGCATGTGCAGGTGTGCGGCACCACGCCGTGCCGTCTGCGCGGCGCCGAAGAACTGATCGAGGTCTGCAAGCATCGCATCCATCACGATCCCTTCCACCTGTCGAAGGACGGCGACTTCAGCTGGGAAGAGGTCGAGTGCCTGGGCGCCTGCGTGAACGCGCCGATGGTGCAGGTCTGGAAGGACACCTATGAGGATCTGACGCCGGAGAGCTTCGGCAAGGTGCTCGACGGCTTCGCGACCGGCAACCTGCCGACGCCGGGTCCGCAGAATGGCCGCCAGTTCTCGGCGCCGGCGGGCGGGCCGACCACGCTGAAGGAGAAGACATGAGCCGCAATCGCACCCGCGTTGCGGCCCTGACCGAAGAGGGCGCCGCAATGAAGAACTGGCGCTACGTGGCACTGCATACGCTCGCAGCCGCCGCTTTCATTTTCGTGCTGCAGCGGTTCGCGCTCAATGCGACGCTGGAGTCCAGTCTGCTGTGGGCCTTGGTGTTCGGCGGCTGCGCCGCCTTCATCGCCACCATGCAGTCGAACCGCTGACACCCGAGGAAGCCGTCTGATCATGCTCGACGACAAGGACCGCATCTTCACCAACCTCTATGGCCTGCATGATTGGGGCCTCGAAGGCGCACGCCGGCGCGGCAGCTGGGATGGCACCAAGGCGCTGATCGAAAAAGGTCGCGACTGGATCATCAACGAGATGAAGGCTTCCGGCCTGCGCGGCCGCGGCGGCGCCGGCTTCCCGACCGGCTTGAAATGGTCGTTCATGCCGAAGGAATCGACCGACGGTCGGCCGAGCTACCTCGTGGTCAACGCCGACGAGTCCGAGCCCGGCACCTGCAAGGATCGCGAGATCATGCGGCACGATCCGCATCATCTCGTCGAGGGCTGCCTGCTGGCCAGCTTCGCGATGAACGCGCATGCCTGCTACATCTATGTGCGCGGCGAGTTCATCCGCGAGCGCGAGCGGCTGCAGGCGGCGATCGATCAGGCCTATGAGGCCAACCTGATCGGCAAGAACAACATCCATGGCTGGCCGTTCGATCTCTATGTCGCGCATGGCGCCGGCGCCTATATCTGCGGCGAGGAGACCGCGCTGCTGGAGAGCCTCGAAGGCAAAAAGGGCCAGCCGCGGCTGAAGCCGCCTTTCCCAGCGAACGTCGGCCTCTATGGCTGCCCGACCACCGTCAACAACGTCGAGTCGATCGCGGTGGCGCCGACCATCCTGCGCCGCGGCGCCGCGTGGTTTGCCGGCATCGGCCGTCCGAACAATGTCGGCACAAAACTGTTCTGCATCTCCGGTCACGTCGAGCGGCCTTGCAACGTCGAAGAGGCGATGGGCATCCCGTTCCGCGAGCTGATCGAGAAGCATTGCGGCGGCATCCGTGGCGGCTGGGACAATCTGAAGGCGGTCATCCCCGGCGGCTCGTCCGTGCGCATGGTGCCGGCCGAGCAGATCATCGATACGCCGATGGATTTCGACAGCCTGTCGAAGCTGCGCTCCGGCCTCGGCACCGCGGCCGTGATCGTGATGGACAAGTCGACCGACCTGATCCGAGCGATCGCGCGCATTTCCTACTTCTACAAGCATGAGAGCTGCGGCCAGTGTACGCCGTGCCGCGAGGGCACCGGCTGGATGTGGCGCGTGCTGACGCGCATGGCCGAGGGCCGGGCGCACAAGCGCGAGATCGACATGCTGCTCGAAGTCACCAAGCAGATCGAGGGCCACACGATCTGCGCGCTGGGCGACGCGGCAGCTTGGCCGATCCAGGGGCTGATCACGCATTTCCGTCACGAGATCGAGGCGCGCATTGACCAGTATTCGCACAAGGCCGATGTCGACGACGTGGGCGTGCGCGATCCCGCGCGCATGGTAGCGGCGGAGTAGGTGATGGCGGCCCGGTTCGCCAGCAACGTTTTCCCCGCGCTCGCGCCCTCACGGTGCGCAGCGGCGCGGTGGCCCGTGGTTTGAGAGAGATGTGAGGCAATGACCAAGATCATCATCGATGGCAAAGAGATCGATGTGCCGCCGGAGTACACGCTGTTGCAGGCGTGCGAGGCGGCGGGCGCCGAGATCCCGCGCTTCTGCTATCATGAGCGGCTGTCGATCGCCGGCAACTGCCGGATGTGCCTCGTCGAGGTGAAGGGCGGACCGAAACCGGTCGCGAGCTGCGCCTGGGGCGTGCGCGACTGCCGGCCGGGCCCGAAGGGCGAGCCGCCGGAGATCTCGACGCGGTCGCCGATGGTCAAGAAGGCGCGCGAAGGCGTGATGGAATTCCTTCTGATCAACCATCCGCTGGACTGCCCGATCTGCGACCAGGGCGGCGAGTGTGACCTGCAGGACCAGGCGATGGGCTATGGTGTGGACACCAGCCGCTTCGCCGAGAACAAGCGCGCCGTCGAGGACAAGTATCTCGGCGCATTGGTCAAGACCTCGATGAACCGCTGCATCCAGTGCACGCGTTGCGTCCGCTTCTCGGCGGAAGTCTGCGGCGTGCCGGAAATGGGCGCGATCGGCCGTGGCGAGGACATGGAGATCACGACGTATCTCGAGCAGGCGCTGAGTTCGGAGCTGCAGGGCAATCTGGTCGACATCTGCCCGGTCGGTGCGCTGACCTCGAAGCCCTACGCTTTCGCCGCACGCCCCTGGGAGCTCGGCAAGACGCAGTCGATCGACGTCATGGACGGCGTGGGCTCGGCGATCCGTGTCGACACCCGCGGCCGCGAGGTGATGCGCATCCTGCCGCGCATCAACGATGCCGTGAACGAGGAGTGGATCTCCGACAAGACCCGCCATGTCGTCGACGGCCTGCGCACGCAGCGGCTCGATCGTCCCTACGTTCGCGAGGATGGCAAGCTGCGCGCCGCCTCCTGGCCGGAGGCGTTCAAGGCGATTGCCACCAAGCTGTCGCGCATCGACGGCAAGCGCATCGGCGCGATCGCCGGCGATCTCGCCGCGGTCGAAGAGATGTTCGCGCTCAAGGATCTGCTCGCCAAGCTCGGCTCGACCAACGTCGCGGTGCAAGGCGGTGACAGCTTCGATGCCAAGCTCGGCCGTGCGTCCTATCTGTTCAATCCGACCATCGCGGGTATCGAGCAGGCCGACGCGATCCTGATCATTGGCGCCAATCCGCGCAAGGAAGCGGCCGTGCTCAACGCCCGCATCCGCAAGCGCTGGCGCTCGGGCCAGCTCAAGGTCGGCGTGGTCGGTCCCAAGGCCGACCTGACCTATGCCTATGAGCACATCGGCGCGGGCACGGACTCGCTGAGCGACGTCGCCGCCGGCAAGCACTCGTTTGCGACCACCTTCCGCAACGCCAAGAACCCGATCGTGCTGGTCGGCGCCGGCGCCGCGGCGCGCCACGATGGCGGCGCGATCCTGTCGCTGGCCGCCAAGATCGCGATGGACGTCAACGCCGTGCGCGACGACTGGAACGGCTTTGCCGTGCTGCACGACACCGCCTCGCGGGTCGGCGCCCTCGACATCGGCTTCAACGGCACCGGCCTCACGGCTGCGCAGATGACGACGTTCGGCACCATGGACGTGATGTTCCTGCTCGGCGCCGACGAGGTCGATGTGCCCGAGGGCGTTTTCGTCGTCTACATCGGTACCCATGGCGACCGCGGTGCCCATCGTGCCGATGTCATCCTGCCGGGGGCTGCCTACACCGAGAAGTCCGGGCTCTACGTCAACACCGAGGGCCGGGTGCAGATGACGGGCCGGGCGTCATTCCCGCCGGGCGAGGCACGCGAGGACTGGGCGATCATCCGGGCGCTGTCCGACGTGCTCGGCAGGAAGCTCGGCTACGACTCGCTGGCCGCGCTGCGCGTTGCGATCATCAAGGCCGTGCCGCATCTTGGCCGCGTCGACCAGATCGAGGCGGGCAAGATCGCCGACATCAAGACCCTGGCTGGCAAGGGCGGCAACCTCGAGAAGGCACCGTTCAAGCCGCTGATCGACGACTTCTATCTCACCAATCCGATCGCGCGCGCATCGGCGGTCATGGCGGAATGTTCCCGTCTGGCTTCCGGGCAGATGCTGACGGCAGCGGAGTGAGCGTGACCTGATGGCTGATTTCTTCGCAAGCTCGTTCTGGACCGGCTTCCTCTGGCCGCTGATCATCATGGTCGCGCAGAGCGTCCTGCTGCTCGTCGTCCTGCTGGTCGCGATCGCCTACATCCTGCTGGCCGACCGGAAGATCTGGGCGGCGGTACAGATCCGCCGGGGTCCCAACGTGGTCGGGCCCTGGGGCCTGTTCCAGTCGTTCGCAGACCTGCTGAAGTTCGTGCTCAAGGAGCCGATCATTCCGGCCGGCGCCAACAAGGGCGTGTTCCTGCTGGCACCGCTGGTCTCCTGCGTGCTGGCGCTGGCGGCCTGGGCGGTGATTCCGACCAATCTCGGCTGGGCGATCGCCGACATCAATGTCGGCATTCTCTTCATCTTCGCGATCTCGTCACTGTCGATCTACGGCATCATCATGGCCGGCTGGTCGTCGAACTCGAAGTATCCGTTCCTGGCGGCGCTGCGCTCGGCGGCGCAGATGGTGTCCTACGAGGTCTCGATCGGCTTCGTCATCATCACCGTGCTGCTCTGCGCCGGCACCTTGAACCTGTCGGCGGTGGTCGAGGCGCAGCATGCCCGCGGGCTTGCGAGCCTGATCGGCCTGCCGCAGCTGACGATCCTGAACTGGTACGTCTGGCCGCTGTTCCCGATGTTCGTGGTGTTCTACGTCTCGGCGCTGGCCGAGACCAACCGTCCGCCCTTCGATCTCGTCGAGGCGGAATCGGAGCTCGTTGCCGGCTTCATGGTGGAATACGGCTCGACGCCGTATCTCCTGTTCATGCTCGGCGAGTATGTCGCGATCACCACGATGTGCGCGCTGGCGACGATCCTGTTTCTGGGCGGCTGGCTGCCGCCGATCGACCTGCCGCCGTTCAACTGGGTGCCGGGCGTCATCTGGTTCTCGCTCAAGCTGTTCTTCATGTTCTTCCTGATCGCGATGGCGAAAGCGATCGTGCCGCGCTACCGCTACGACCAGTTGATGCGACTGGGCTGGAAAGTGTTCCTGCCGCTGTCGCTGGCCATGGTGGTCATCGTCGCAGGCGTGCTGCACTTCGCCGGCATCGCGCCGAAATGAGGCTGTCATGAACATTTCCGCCACCGCACGGTCGCTGCTGCTGCAGGAGTTCGTCTCCGCATTCTTCCTCGCGATGCGCTACTTCTTCCAGCCGAAGCCGACCCTGAACTATCCGTTCGAGAAGGGCCCGATCTCGCCGCGCTTCCGCGGCGAGCACGCGTTGCGGCGCTATCCCAATGGCGAAGAGCGCTGCATCGCCTGCAAGCTGTGCGAGGCGGTCTGTCCCGCGCAGGCGATCACGATCGAGGCCGGTCCGCGCCGCAACGACGGCACCCGTCGCACGGTGCGCTACGACATCGACATGGTGAAGTGCATCTATTGCGGCCTGTGCCAGGAAGCTTGTCCGGTCGACGCCATCGTCGAAGGACCGAACTTCGAGTTCGCGACCGAGACCCGCGAGGAGCTGTATTATGACAAGGCCAAGCTGCTCGCGAATGGCGACCGCTGGGAGCGCGAGATCTCCAAAGCCATCGCGCTCGACGCGCCGTACCGCTGAGGCCGTCCGATGATCCTTCCTGCGCTCTTCTTCTATCTCTTCGCGGCGGTCTGCGTGGCCTCGGCCGTGATGGTGATCGTCTCGAAGAACCCCGTTCACTCGGTGCTCTATCTGATCCTCGCCTTCGTCAACGCCTCCGGCCTGTTCGTGCTGATGGGCGCCGAATTCCTGGCGATGATCCTCGTGGTCGTCTACGTCGGCGCGGTCGCGGTGCTGTTCCTGTTCGTGATCATGATGCTCGATGTCGACTTCACGGAGCTGCGCGAGGGCTTCCTGCAGTACATGCCGATCGGACTGGTCATCGGCGGCATCTTCCTGTTCGAGCTGCTGCTGACGGTGTCCTACTGGGTCATCAACCCGACGACGCCGAAGGCGATCACCGCGGCGATCCCGACCAACGTCACCAATACCGAGGCGCTCGGCCTCGTGCTCTATACGAAGTACATCCATTACTTCCAGCTCTCCGGCATGATCCTGCTGGTGGCGATGATCGGCGCGATCGTGCTGACGCTGCGCCACAAGGCGAGCGTCAAGCGCCAGGACATCAACGTCCAGAACGCGCGCACGCCGGAGATGGCGATGGCGGTCCGCAAGGTCGCGGTCGGGCAGGGGCTGCAGGACACGGACGCGGCGGAGTGGGTGAAATGACCATCGGATTGGGGCACTATCTCGCCGTCGCGGCCATGCTGTTCACGCTCGGCATCCTCGGCATCTTCCTGAACCGCAAGAACATCATCGTCATCTTGATGTCGGTCGAGCTGATCCTGCTCGCGGTGAACATCAATCTGGTGGCGTTCTCGACATTCCTGGGCGACATCGTCGGGCAGGTGTTCGCGCTGCTGGTTTTGACAGTTGCGGCGGCGGAAGCCGCGATCGGCCTTGCCGTGCTGGTGGTCTACTTCCGCAACCGCGGCTCGATTGCGGTCGAAGACGTCAATATGATGAAGGGCTAAGGGCGCATGATCCGCACAGATGGGGGCCGGCTCGCCGGCAAGGTCATGCGTAAGGGAACGGGCGAATGATCCAGGCCATTGTCTTTCTGCCGCTGCTGGGCGCGATCCTGGCCGGCCTGATCGCGCTGCTCGGCGCGCATGCGCGCCATCCGAGCGGTGATACGGTCGAGCATCATCACGACGACGGTCATCACCACGGCGCCGCCGACGCGCACGCGCATGACGATCACGGCCACGGACACGACGACCATCATGTCGCCGAGCCGCCGGCCTCCGGCACCTGGGCGGCGCAGGTGATCACGACGGCGCTGCTGTTCGTGTCGGCCGGCCTGTCCTGGGCGATGCTGATCAGCGTCGGCTTCATGCACCACGAGGCGGGTGTGAAAGAGCTGTTGCCCTGGATCAATTCCGGCGAGCTGCAGGTGTCCTGGGCGCTGCGTGTCGACACGCTCACGGCGGTGATGCTGGTCGTTGTGACCAGCGTGTCCTCGCTCGTCCACCTCTATTCGATCGGCTATATGGACGAGGATCCGAACCGTCCGCGCTTCTTCGCCTATCTGTCGCTGTTCACCTTCGCGATGCTGATGCTGGTGACCGCGAACAACCTCGTGCAACTGTTCTTCGGCTGGGAGGGCGTCGGTCTGGCGAGCTACCTGCTGATCGGCTTCTGGTTCCAGAAGCCGTCGGCCAACGCTGCCGCCATCAAGGCCTTCGTCGTCAACCGCGTCGGCGATTTCGGCTTCGCGCTCGGCATCTTCGCCGTGTTCCTGCTGGCGAAGTCGACCGACTTCGAGACCATCTTCGCCGCCGCGCCGAGCTTTGCCGGCAAGACGATCAACTTCCTCGGCTGGCATGCCGACGCGCTGACCCTGACCTGCCTGCTGCTGTTCATGGGCGCCATGGGCAAGTCGGCACAGTTCCTGCTGCATACCTGGCTGCCGGACGCGATGGAAGGTCCGACCCCGGTCTCGGCGCTGATCCATGCCGCGACCATGGTCACCGCCGGCGTCTTCATGGTCGCGCGCCTGTCTCCGCTGTTCGAGCTCGCCCCGAACGCCCAGGCCGTCGTGATGTTCTTCGGCGCGACCACGGCGTTCTTCGCTGCGACCGTCGGCCTCGTGCAGAACGACATCAAGCGCATCGTCGCCTACTCGACCTGCTCGCAGCTCGGCTACATGTTCGTGGCGATGGGAGCAGGGGCCTATTCGGTCGGCATGTTCCATCTGTTCACGCATGCCTTCTTTAAGGCGCTGCTGTTCTTGGGCTCTGGCTCGGTGATCTACGCGATGCATCACGAGCAGGACATCCGCAACATGGGCGGCCTGTGGCGCAAGATCCCATACACCTTCGCGGTGATGACGGTCGGCACCCTGGCGCTCACCGGCTTCCCCGGCTTCGCAGGCTTCTTCTCCAAGGATGCGATCATCGAGGCGGCGTACGCCGCGCACAATCCGTTCGCGACCTACGCGTATTTCCTCACCATTGTCGCCGCCGGCCTGACCTCGTTCTATTCCTGGCGCCTGGTGTTCAAGACCTTCTTCGGCACGCCGCACGATCAGCATCATTATGATGCCGCACACGAGAGCCCGATCTGGATGCTCATCCCGATCGGCGTGCTCGCGGCAGGCTCGATCCTGGCCGGCCTCCCGTTCAAGGGCGTGTTCACCGATCCCCATGGCGTCGAGCACTTCTTCGGCGAGTCGCTGAAGATGAACCCGCACATTCTCGAAGACATGGAGCACATGCCGGCCTGGCTCGCTCAGCTTCCCTTCGTCATGATGGTGCTGGGATTTGTGGTCTCCTACATCTTCTACGTCAGACGTCCGGACATCCCGGAGGAGCTCGCCGCGCAGCAGCCGCTGCTCTACAAGTTCCTGCTCAACAAGTGGTACTTCGACGAGCTGTATGACGTGATCTTCGTCCGTCCGGCGAAGTGGCTCGGCCGCTTCCTCTGGAAGAAGGGCGACGGCTTCGTCATCGACGGCTTCGGTCCGGACGGTGTCTCGGCGCGGGTGCTCGACATCACGCGCAACGTCGTCAAGATCCAGACCGGGTACCTCTATCATTACGCCTTTGCCATGCTGATCGGCGTCGCCGGCCTGATCACCTGGTTCATGTTCATGGGGGGCCAGCAATGACCACCTGGCCAATTCTCTCCGTCGTCACCTTCCTGCCGATCGTCGGTGCGCTGCTGATCTATCTGGTCCGCGGCGACGACGAGGCGGCTAGGCGCAATGCGCGCTGGATCGCGCTGTGGACCACGCTGATCACGTTCGGGGTGTCGGTGATCCTGGTGCTGCGCTTCGATCCCGCCCAGACCGACTTCCAATTCGTCGAGAAGTCGAACTGGCTGGCGGCCGGCATCAGCTACCACATGGGCGTCGACGGCATCTCGCTGCCGTTCGTGATCCTGACCACCGCCCTGATGCCGTTCTGCATCATCGCGAGCTGGAAGTCGGTGACCAACCGGCTGCGCGAATACATGATGGCGTTCCTGATCCTGGAAACGCTGATGGTCGGCACGTTCTCGGCGCTCGACCTCGTGCTGTTCTATCTGTTCTTCGAGGGCGGCTTGATCCCGATGTTCCTGATCATCGGCGTCTGGGGCGGTCCGCGCCGGGTCTACGCCTCGTTCAAGTTCTTCCTCTACACGCTGCTCGGCTCGGTGCTGATGCTGCTCGCCATCATGGCGCTGTACTGGAACGCCGGCACGACCGACATTCCGACCTTGATGCATACGGCGGTGCCGCGGTCCTTGCAGACCTGGGCGTGGCTGGCGTTCTTCGCCTCCTTTGCGGTGAAGATGCCGATGTGGCCGGTGCACACCTGGCTGCCGGACGCGCACGTCGAGGCGCCGACCGCGGGCTCGGTGATCCTGGCCGCGATCCTCTTGAAGATGGGTGGCTACGGCTTCCTGCGCTTCTCGCTGCCGATGTTCCCGCTGGCCTCGCACGACTTCGCGCCGCTGGTGTTCACGCTCTCGGCGATCGCGATCATCTACACCTCGCTGGTCGCGCTGATGCAGGAGGACATCAAGAAGCTGATCGCCTACTCATCGGTGGCGCATATGGGCTTCGTCACCATGGGCATCTTCGCGGGCACCATGCAGGGTGTCGCCGGAGGCGTGTTCCAGATGATTTCGCACGGTATCGTCTCGGGCGCGCTGTTCCTTTGCGTCGGCGTGGTCTATGACCGCATGCATACCCGCGAGATCGCGGCCTACGGCGGCCTCGTGAACCGGATGCCGGTCTACGCGCTGGTGTTCATGGTGTTCACGATGGCCAATGTCGGCCTGCCCGGCACGTCCGGCTTCGTCGGCGAGTTCATGACCCTGCTCGGCACTTTCAAGGTGTCGATCCCGACCGCGTTCTTCGCGACATCAGGCGTCATCCTCTCGGCGGCCTACGCGTTGTGGCTTTACCGCAAGGTGGTGTTCGGTGCGCTGACCAAGCCGTCGCTCGCCAGCATCAAAGATATCACCCTGCGTGAGGGCGTGATCCTGTTTCCGCTGGTGGCGCTGACCATCCTGTTCGGCGTTTATCCGAAGCCGATCCTCGACATGTCGGCGGCGTCGGTGCAGCAGCTCGTCAACAACTACAATACCGCCGTGACGGCCGTGAAGGCCGCCGCGCTGCTCCAATGATGAGACCTTGAGGGGTCGGGACACAGACGATGATCGAGAATCTTGGGCCTCAGCTTTGGGTGGTGCTGCCGGAGCTGTTGTTGGCCGTGGGGGCCATGGCGCTGTTGATGCTGGGCGCGTTTCGCGGGCAGGAGACGACGGGGCTCGTCACGTGGTTGGCGGTCGCTCTGCTGATCGTGGTCGGCATCCTCGTGCTCAGGCAGCCGGGCGGCCAGGCCTTCGGCGGCAGCTTCATCGCTGACAGCTATGCGCGCTTCCTGAAGATCCTGGCGCTGATCGGTTCGATCGCGACCCTGATCATGTCGGCGGAGTTCCTGTCGAAGCCCGATCGTCGCATCTTCGAATATGCGATCCTCGTGCTGCTCTCGACCTTGGGCATGCTGGTGCTGATCTCGGCCGGCGACCTGATCACGCTCTACCTCGGCCTCGAGCTGATGTCGCTCGCGCTCTACGTCGTCGCGGCCAGCCATCGCGACAACGTCAAGTCGACCGAAGCCGGCCTGAAGTATTTCGTGCTGGGCGCGCTGTCCTCCGGCATGCTGCTCTACGGCGCCTCGCTGATCTACGGCTTCACCGGCACGGTGAGCTTTGCCGGGATCGCGGCGGCGACGAAGACCGGCAGCGTCGGCATCATTTTCGGCCTCGTCTTCCTGTTCGCCGGCATGTGCTTCAAGGTCTCGGCGGTGCCGTTCCACATGTGGACACCGGACGTCTATGAAGGCGCGCCGACGCCGGTGACGGCGTTCTTCGCCTCCGCGCCCAAGGTCGCGGCGATGGCCGTGTTCGCGCGCGTCGCGCTGACGGCGTTTCCCGGCATCACCTTCCAGTGGCAGCAGATCATCGTGTTCGTCTCGATCGCCTCGATGGCGCTCGGCTCGTTCGCCGCGATCGGCCAGACCAACATCAAGCGCCTGATGGCCTATTCGTCGATCGGCCACATGGGCTTCGCGCTGGTCGGTCTCGCCGCCGGTACGGTCGAGGGCGCGCAGGGCGTGCTGACCTATATTGCGATCTATGTCGCGATGACGCTCGGCTCGTTCGCCGTGATCATGGCGATCAAGCGCAACGGCCAGTCGTTCGAGAAGATCAGCGACTTCTCGGGGCTGTCGCGCACCAATCCGCTGCTTGCCTTCTTCTTCGCGATGCTGCTGTTCTCGCTGGCCGGCGTGCCGCCGCTCGCGGGCTTCTTCGCCAAATGGTACGTCTTCGTCGCTGCCATCAAGGCCGGGCTGTTCACGCTGTCGGTGATCGGCGTGCTCACCAGCGTGGTCGGCGCCTACTATTATCTCCTGATCGTCAAGACGATGTATTTCGACGAGCCGCTGCCGACGCTCGATCCGGTCCGTATCGAGCTGCGCACGGTGCTCGCGATCTCCGGCGTCTTCAACATCCTGTTCTTCGCCTATCCCGGCCCGCTGGTCAGCGCGGCCGCGGCCGCGGCGAAGTCGCTGTTCTAGATGACGTTTGCGCTAGGGTCCCAGGCTGACAAGGCTGGCTACCGACTCGTCACGTTCGACCAGACCGGCTCAACCAATGTCGAGGCGCTGAAGTCGGCCCGAGAGGGCGGCAAGGCGCCGTGCTGGTTTGTCACATCTGAGCAGACGGCCGGGCGCGGCCGGCGCCAGCGCCCGTGGATCGCCCCGCGCGGCAATCTGGCCTCGAGCGTGCTGGAAGTGCTGAACGTGGCTCCTGCGATCGCAGCCACACTCGGCTTCGCCGCCGGCCTCTCCATCGAGAGCGCGTTGCGCCAGGTGAGCATCGAGGCCGCGCTGCGGTCCGGAGCACGCGCGTCATTCGCGCTGAAATGGCCCAACGACGTGCTGGCTGACGGCCGCAAGATCGTCGGCATGCTGCTCGAGGCGGAGCAGGTGGCTCAAGGGCTTGCGGTGGTTGCCGGTATTGGAACCAACGTGGTCGCGGCGCCGCTGGATACCCCGACACCGGCGGTGTCGTTGGCGGACCTCGGCATCCAGGTGACCGCCGAGGACCTGTTCTCGGCGCTGTCGGATGCCTGGGTCGAGTATTTCGGCATCTGGAACGAGGGACGGGGCTTCGGTGACATCCGGAAACTCTGGCTCGAGCGCGCCGCAGGCCTCGGCCAGCCGGTCGCCATCAGGTCCGGACATGCTATCATCGAGGGGATTTTCGACACGATCGACGAACAGGGTTGTATGCTGGTGCGGACCGCGGAGGGACGATTGGAGCCGATCACGGCCGGTGATGTTCATTTCGGCTCGGTCGCATCCAAAGGAGCGGTCTAGATGGCACGTCCCGACGAACTGACATTTGCGCCGCTCGGAGGTGTCGGCGAGATCGGCATGAACCTGTCGATCTACGGGCTCGGCAATCGCCACCAGCGCTCGTGGCTCGCGATCGATCTTGGCGTCTCCTTCGGCGACGAGGAGCATCTGCCGGGCATCGACCTGATCATGCCCGACGTCGCTTTCCTGGAGAAGGAGCGCAACAATCTCGTCGGCCTCGTGCTGACCCACGCGCATGAGGATCATTTCGGCGCGATCATAGACCTGTGGCCGCGGCTGAAATGCCCGATCTACGCGACCAAGTTCAGCGCCGCACTGTTCGAGGCCAAGTGCGAGGCCGAGCGCCTCCCAGCCAAGATCCCGGTCAAGGTGATCCCCTCCGGCGGCCGCGTCGACATCGGTCCGTTCAACGTCGAGTTCATTCCGGTCGCGCATTCGATCCCTGAATCGCACGCGCTGGCGATCCACACCGAGGTCGGCACTGTCCTGCATACCGGCGACTGGAAGATCGATCCGACGCCGGTGCTGGGCGCGCCGACCGACGAGAAGCGGCTGCGCGAGCTCGGTGATGCCGGATTGCTCGCACTGATCGGCGATTCCACCAATGCCGTGCGCGAGGGACGCTCGCCGTCCGAGGCCGAGGTTGCCAAGACGATCGCGGCTTTGGTGAAGGAAGCAAAGGGCCGCGTGGCCGTGACCACCTTCGCCTCCAACGTCGCGCGTATCCGCGCCGTTGCCGAAGCGGCGCGCGAGGCCGAGCGCGAGGTCGTCATCGTCGGCCGTGCCATGGAACGCGTGGTCCAGGTCGCGCGTGAGACCGGTTATCTCGACGGCGTGCAGAACTTCCGCGGCATGGATCTCTACGGCCATTTCCCGGCCGACAAGGTGCTCGCGCTCTGCACCGGCAGCCAGGGCGAGCCGCGCGCGGCGCTCTCGCGCATCGCCAATGACGATCATCCGCTGGTCACCTTGAACAAGGGCGACACCGTCATCTTCTCGTCGCGCACCATCCCCGGCAACGAGAAGGCGGTCGGCGCCGTCATCAACGGGCTGGTGCAGCAGGGCATCGAGATCATCACCGACCGCAACCATCTCGTCCATGTCTCCGGCCACCCGCGCCGCGACGAGCTGCGCGACATGATCGCGTGGACGCGGCCGCAGCTCCTGATCCCCGTGCATGGCGAGGCGCTGCATCTGCACGAGCACGCGAGGCTGGCGCGCGCCTGCGGCGTGCCCAAGGTCATCACCTGCCGCAATGGCGACCTCGTCAAGCTCGGCCCCGGTGATCCCGGGATCATCGACCAACTGCCGGCGGGGCGGCTCTACAAGGACGGCAGCATCGTCGAGGATTCGAAGTCGCGCGCCGTGGTCGAGCGTCGCAAGATGGCCTTTGCCGGCTGCATCTTCGTGGCGCTTGCCATCACCGAGAAGGGCGAGCTGGCCGACGATCCCGAGGTCGACATGGTCGGCATCCCCGAGAAGAATGCGGCGGGCGAGGAGATGGACGACATCGTCTTCGATGCTGTCGTTTCCACCTTCGAAGGTCTTCCGCGGGCGCGTCGGCGCGATTCTGACGCAGCGGCAGAATCCGTCCGGCGGGCCGTGCGTTCGGCGGTCAATGAGCAGTGGGGCAAGAAGCCGATCTGTCTCGTCCATGTGTTGGAAGTCTGACGCGGGCCTGCTGAACGGCCTTTCAAAAAGAAGAAGTGGAGGATGTCATGCTGGGCCGGCTCAACCACGTCGCCATCGCGGTCAAGGACGCCGAAAAGGCCGCCAGGATTTATGGCGCGGCATTCGGTGCTGAGATTTCGGCGGCGGTACCGCTGCCGGAGCATGGCGTGATCACGGTGTTCGTCACTCTGCCCAACACCAAGATCGAGTTCATCCAGCCGCTGGGCGAGGCGTCACCGATCGCCAAATTCCTCGAGCGCAACGCGGACGGCGGCATCCATCACGTCTGCTACGAGGTGGCCGACATCATCGCCTCGCGCGACACCCTGATCAAGGAGGGTGCCCGCGTGCTCGGCGACGGCCAGCCGAAGATCGGCGCGCATGGCAAGCCGGTTCTGTTCCTGCATCCGAAGGATTTTTCCGGCGCGCTCGTCGAGATCGAGCAGGCCTGAGGCAGCGGGGCGACCATGGCCTATACGATCTCCACCTGGCTCGCGATCTACTTCGTGATGTGGTGGGTCACGCTGTTCGTGACCCTGCCGTTCGGCATCCGCAGCCAGCACGAGTCCGGCGGAGGCCCGCTAGGCACCGACCCCGGTGCGCCGACGATCAGCCGAATGGGGCGGCGCCTGATCTGGACGACGCTGCTGTCGGCCGCGATCTTCGCCCTGTCACTCGTGGCCTATCAGGCCGGCTATCTCAGCGTTGAGCGGCTTTCGCGGCTGATGGGGATTCCGTTCTAGCCCCGCTCGCATCGCACAACGTTCTCTCGAAGCCGATGCGCGGACGTGCGTCGGCTTTTTTGCTATAGGAGGTCAAAACAAGACCGACAGGGAGGTTGCGCGTGATGACATCGGCCGAGGCCCGGAACGGGACGCAATCGGGCTATCGCATTCTGAACGAGGTTGATCTTCGAAACTATCTCGCGGGGATCCCTTCAGTTGCAGGGCAACTCGGCGGACCGGCCGAGCGCTGGTCAATCACCGAGGTCGGCGATGGCAACCTCAATCTGGTCTTCATCGTCAAGGGATCGTCCGGCGGTCTCGCGGTGAAGCAGGCGCTGCCTTACGTGCGGCTGGTCGGCGAGAGCTGGCCGCTGCCGCTGTCACGCGCCCACTATGAGCATCTGGCGCTGACGCATCAGAACCGCCTTGCCCCCGGCCTCGTGCCGGCCATCGTTCATCATGATCCGGCGCTGGCGCTGACGGCGATGGAGTTGCTGGAGCCGCACATCATCATGCGCAAGGGGCTGGTCGCGGGCACAACCTATCCGGCCTTCGTCGATCACATCACGACCTTCATGGCGCGGACGCTGTTCTTCTCGTCCGACCTCGCACTGTCTGCCGCCGAGAAGAAGGAGGCGATCGCAAGCTTTGCCGGCAATCATGCGCTGTGCAAGATCACCGAGGATTTGATCTTCACCGATCCCTATCGCATCGCCGAACAGAATCGCTGGACGTCACCGTGGCTCGACGCGACCGCGGCCGACATTCGCGGCGATCTCGATCTGCACGTCGCGATCTCCAGGCTCAAGCTGAAATTCCTGTCGTGTGCCGAGGCGCTGATCCATGGCGACCTGCACACCGGGTCGATCATGGTGACGGACACCGAGACCAAGGTGATCGACCCCGAATTCGCCTTCTACGGTCCGATGGGATTCGACGTCGGTGCGGTCCTCGCCAATCTGCTGATGGCCTATTTTGCGTCCGAAGGACACGAGCAGCGGGCGGGCGAGCGGGAGCACTTCGAGGGATGGGTGCTGGCGGCAGTCGATGAGGTCTGGAACGGTTTCGCGGACAAGTTCCTGGCGCTGTGGCGCAGCGAGGCGACCGGCGATGCGTATCCGCGGTCACTGTTTCCGGGTGAAGCGGGCGCCGCACGCCTGGAGACCGAGCGTCAGGCCTACGTGGCGAGATTGTTCCAGGACGCCATCGGTTTCACCGCAGCCAAGATCATTCGTCGCATCCTCGGCCTCGCTCACAACATCGATTTCGAACTGATCGAGGACGCCAAGCGGCGCGCGACCTGCGAGGTGCGGGCACTGCGGTTGGCACGGTCGCTGATGGTGGAGACGACGACGTTCACGACGATCGGGGCGGTGACGCGGGCTGCCCGCGAGTTGCGCCACTGGCAGCCGGGGCTTTAATTTCGTCGCCTCGTTTTTTTGCGTCGTTATGAGGAGCGAGTTGCGCTCGCAACGTCGCGGAAGAGCTCGTAGCCCGGATGAGCGAAGCGACATCCGGGTTTTCCGATACGGCTCGTGTGATCGCGGATGTCGCTTCCGGGCTACGGCAGCGCGCGTCGCAGCCCGCTCAATCCGCCGCCTTCGCCCGCAGCCGTTGGGCATAGACGTTGATCACCAGGGCGGCGAGCAGGATCAGGCCGCGGATCAGGATCTTCAGGAAACTGTCGATGTTGACGTGGTCGAGGCCGTTGTTGAGCACGCCGAGCACGAACAGGCCGACGATGGTGTTGCCGATGCCCCCGCGGCCGCCGAACAGGCTGGTGCCGCCGACCACGACGGCGGCGATCGAATCCAGCAGGTAGGTGTCGAACTCGTTCTGCTGCGCGCTGCCGAAATGCGCTACGCCGAGCATGCCGCCGATCCCCGAGCAGACGGCTGAGATCACCATCACGCTGCCGAGGATCAGCTTGACGTTCAGCCCCGAATACTCCGCCGCCTCGCGGTTGCCGCCGACCATGTAGACGTAGCGGCCGAACCGCGTGTAGGTCAGCACGAGGTGACCGAGCAACAGCATCAGGGCGGCCACGATCACGATCCAGGGCACCCCCGCCACGGAACTGGAGCCGAGCGTCGTGATGATGGGGGGAACCTTGTAGGCGATCTGGCCGCGCACCAGCATCGCCGAGATGCCGGCGGCGATCTGCATCATCGCGAGCGTCATGATGAAGGAGGGAATGCCGATCACGGTCAGGCCGAAGGCGTTGACCAGCCCGAGCAACGCGCACAGCGCCAGCGCGAGCAGGATGGCGACAAAACCGGGCATCGGCACGTTGGCGATGTTGACGTAGGACTCCTGCATCGTGAAGTAGGCAACGGCGATGCCGGTCACGTTGGCGATGGCGGCGATCGACAGGTCGATCTCGGCGCACAGGATCACGAAGGTGAGGCCGACCGCGATGATGCCGGTGACCGACACCTGGGTCAGGATGTTGCCGACGTTGTCGAGCGTGGCGAAGGACGGACTCGCGATCGCGAAGAACGCCGTGAGGAAGATCAAGGTCAGGAACGGCGCGATGTTGCGCATCTGCGAACGCAGCAGCGATGCGACCCCGCCTGCGCGCCGCGACGGCGCCTCCGGCATCGGAACGGTCTCGCCATGCGCCATGACAATCTCCCTACGCCGCCTCGAGCAGACGGTCTTTGCTGATGGTTTCGCCGGCAAATTCGCGCACGACCTCGCCGCGCTTGAGCACGATGACACGGTCGGCCATCGACAGCACGGTCTCCGGCTCGGTCGAGAGCACGATCACGGCGATGCCCTGGTCGCGCAGCTTCCGCACGATTCCGATGACGTCGCTCTTGGCGCCGACATCCATACCGCGGGTCGGCTCGCACAGCACGAGCAGCCGCGGCGGATGGCTCAGCCATTTGGCCAGCGCGACCTTCTGCTGGTTGCCGCCGGAGAGCAGGCCGAGGTCGATCTCGACATCCGCGGGCCTGATCTGCAACTGCTCGACCTGGCGCTTGGCGAGCGCGCGCTCGCGCGCCGGCTTCAACAGCACGGCGTTGATGCGGTCGAGGATGCTGATCGAGATGTTCTTGTAGACGGGCTCCTGCAGGAACAGCATGTCGCGCCGGCTCTCCGGCACGAAGGCGATGCCGGCGCGGCGCGCATCCGCCGTGCTCTTGAAGCGGTTGCGCTGGCCTGATACGCGCAGCTCGCCGGCGTCGGGCGCAAGCTTGCCGAACAGGATGCGCGCCAGCTCGAGCTGGCCGCAGCCCATGAAGCCGTAGATGCCGAGCACCTCGCCGGCGCGCACGGCGAACGAGACGCGCTTCAGATTGCGCGCCAGCGACAGGCCGTCGGCTTCGACGACCACGGGCTTGTCGGCCGTCGGCGCGGGCAGGGTGATGTCGTGGGTGTAGCTGTCCTCCAGCGCATCGCGTCCCTTGCCGATCATGGCCTCGATCAGCGCGGCCTTGCTGGTGTCGGCGGCACGCGTTTCCATGATCTTGCGGCCGTTGCGGAACACCGTGACCTCGTCGGAGATCAGCAGGATGTCCTCGATGAAGTGTGAGATGAAGACGATCCCGGTGCCCTGCTCGCGCAGCCTGCGCAACGCCGCGAACAGCCGCTCGACCTCGGGCGGCGACAGCGCCGAGGTCGGCTCGTCCAGGATGATGATGCGCGCGCCGGAGAACAGCACCCGCGCGATCTCGATCAGCTGCTGAACGCCGATCGGCAGATCTCCCAGCCGGCTCATCGGATCGGCGTCGATGCCGAGTCGCTTGAGCTGCTCGGTGGCCTCGCGTGCCATGCGACGCCACTGCACGATGCCCAGCGCATTGGTCGGCTGGTTGCCGAGAAACACGTTCTCGGCCACGGTGAGGTCCGGCGCGACGCTGAGTTCCTGGTGCACCATCGCGATGCCGGCCGCGCGAGCGTCCCGCACGGAGTTGAAATGAACCTCGCGGCCGTCGAGCAGGAAACGGCCGGAGAAACCGGTGTGCACGCCGGCGATGATCTTCATCAGCGTGCTCTTGCCGGCGCCGTTCTCCCCGACGAGACCATGGATCTCGCCGGGGCGAAGAGTAAAGTCGACGCCGCGCAACGCGGTGACGCCGCCGAACGACTTGGTGATGTCCTGCAATTCCAGAAGAGGCGGGCGGCTGTTCGACATGGGAGGGACTTCAGATCAGGAAGTGATCCTCCATCCATTGCATGCCGGCGGCATTGGCCTTGGTCACGACGGGTCCGTCGGTGATGACGTGCTTCGGAATGCCCTGGCCGCTCTTTTCGCCGGCGGTGACCGCGGCGACGCCTGCGACGATCGCGCCGCCATGGATGCGGCAGGACGGATTGCGCACGGTCGCGAACATGCGGCCCTCGCTGACCGCCTGGATCGCCGGCGGCATGGCGTCGACACCGCCGATCAGGATGTTGGTGCGGTTGCGCGCCTTCATGATGTTGTAGGCGGCGAGGGCCATGTCGTCATTGTGGAAGAACGCCGCGTCGATCTGCGGATATTTCGTGAGATAGGTCTCCCACAGCCGTGCCGCCTTGGACACGTCCCAATCGGCCGGCTGCGTGTCCAGCACCTCGATGTTCGGGAACTGCTTGATCACCGAGTTGAAGCCCTTGGCGCGGCCCTGCGCGCCGGTGTGGCCGAGCGCGCCCTGCGTCATGATGATCTTGCCCTTGCCGCCCATCGCAGTCGCCAGAGCCTGCGTGACCGATGCGCCCATGAACTCGTTGTCGGGTGCGAGGAAGGAGTGGACGTTGATCTGATCGAGCGGCGCGATCAGCGTGTCCATGTCGATCACGGGAATGCCGGCATCGATCATCTTCTGCACCGGCTGAGTCAGGGTTCCGATGCCGAACGCCTGGATCGCGACGAAGTCCCACTTCTGCGACGCCATGTTGTCGATCGCGGCGCGCTGCTTCACCGCATCGAGCTGGCCGTCGAACCAGGTCACCTCGACATTGAGCAGCTTGCCCCACCATTCCGCGGCCTGCTTGCCCTGGGCGCACCAGGTCGCCTGCAAGCCGGCATTGGAGAAGGCTGCCTTGAGCGGCTTTTCGGAGCGGCCCATCTCGGCAGCCATCGCCGGATTGATGCCAAAGCCGGCGAGAAGGGCCGCCGCAGAGCCCGCGGCCGTCGCCGCCTGGAGAAGATCGCGCCTCGTCGTGGACGTTTTCTTAGTGCCGGACATCCCGTGCTCCCTGTCCCATCGTTGTCCGGCGGCGTCATTGATCGCGCCGCCGAGAGCAGCAGTGTTTCACAACCCCATTGATCACGCCACAGCCGGATGTTGTGCGTTGCACCGAGTGACCTTCGCGCTGCACGCGCGATGTCAGAAAACCGTGATGCGCCCGTGGTACGCGGCAGCGCAGCTTTGGGAGAGAGCCTTTGGCAACGACGCGCATCGCCGTGATCGCCGATATCCATCACGGCCGGGATACGCCCACGAAGCGGGGATCGGTGGCGCTGCAATTGCTCGAGCGCTTCGTCACGGAAGTGAATGCCGAAGACATCGATGCGGTCATCGATCTCGGCGACCGGATTTCTGACGAAGATCCCGAGCGCGATCGGCTGCTGCAAAGCGATGTCGCGATGTGCTTCGCGAAGCTCGCACCGACGCATCATCACGTCAGTGGCAATCATGATGTCGCATTGCTCAGCCTCGCCGACAATGAAGCGATCCTCGATCGTCCGAGCGGATCGCGCGCGGTGATCGTCGGTGATGTCAGATGTGTGTTCTGGCAGCCCGACGTGAGTCTGACGCCGACGCGCGGCTTTCGCCTGTCCGCGAGCGATCTCGACGCGCTGGTCCAGCTGCTCGCTCAGGATGACCGGCCGACCTTGCTCGTCAGCCACGTGCCGTTGTCAGGACATGCTCAGACCGGCAACTACTACTTCGAAGCCAATCCGGGACACGCGGCCTATGCCGAGACCGACGCGATCCGCGCGGCGATCGCGGATGCGCCGTGCCCGATCGTCGGACTCGCCGGCCACGTTCATTGGAATACGCTGACAACGGTCGATGGCACACCGCATCTGACCTTGCAGTCGCTGACGGAGACGTTCATCTCGGGCGATCCAGCCGAAGCGGCGGGCATCCTGACGATCGGCGATGGTTCGTTGCGCTGGACGGTGACTGGCCGCGAACCGCTGTCGGTGACACTGCCATGGCCGAGGGCCAAGGCGCGGTGGTGCGCTCCGTTGTCGTGCTTTGCGACTGCTGCGATGGCCTGAGGTGATTGCGTGTTCAGACAGCGTTCATGCGGCCCGCGATACCGTCAACGGAGAATATCGTGGCGCGCTGCGATGACTGCCAAAAAAATAGAGCAGGGCAGCGGGCCCTGCTCGGAAATTGTGTCGACCCTTTAGATATCCCGCAAGTTCAGATTTGATCTTGTTAAGCGGGGTGACGCTGCTTGTTGCGCGCCAGGGCTCCTCCCGAGACTTGGACCACCAGACTTCCGCAAGCGATAGCCTGAGGCCCGAATTCGTAGACGATCTTTTGGCGTTTGTCATCCTTTTCGGCAACGATTGTTCAAATTTCGCGCACTTCCTGAAATGATCGGTAAGTGCTTGCAATTGACGAGCTTTATTTTCGAGTCTTCTCGCGGTAGGTGCTGAATTACCTTGGAGGCTGGCGTCCCGCGAAGGCCCATCCGGGCGTAGCGGATTGTTCTTAATCAACGACCGCTGGCGAAATGTGCTGACTGTGCCCTGCGCGACCTCGACTCCGGGCGTTCGCTCGGGCACAACAATTCAGTTCATTTGGCAGGCTTTCATGCGGCAGCGGCTGCAGGCGTTTCTCCCGATCATGCTGATCGCACTGATGGTGCAGATCCTGGCGCCGATCGGCGTTGCCTGGGCGGCCGCGTCAGCCGTGGCTGATCCCTTGCACGGCCTCGAAATCTGCCACAGCCAGCCCGGTTCCCAGTCGGTGGACGACGAGTCGCCGGCTAAGCCCGCGCTCCACGGCTGTTCGCTGTGCTGCCTGGCGCAGCCGGTCACCCTGGATGGGCCGGAGCTGTCCGTCATCGCCACGCCGCAACGGGATTCGGGCGAGGTCGTGTGGCGGGCCGGTGATCCGGCCGGCCGGATGACCAAGGCCTTCTCGAACGCGCAGGCAAGGGCTCCGCCCGCAGCGTGACGCCGCGCTGGCCGCTGTGCGGCCCTCATCTCCAAATCGCAAGATTACGACCTGCGTTGTCTGCTCGGCCCTAGCCGTGCGGATACGCGCCAATCGATCAAGCTGGCGCATCGCCGCCAAGAAAAGGATGACGACATGACCTTCCTCGGACGCTCTCTGCTTGCATTCGCTCTCCTGTTGGGAGGATCTTCTGCCGCCTTCGCCGCGGACGTGAAGGCCGGTGACCTCGTCATCACCCAGCCATGGAGCCGCGCCACGCCGGGTGGCGCCAAGACGGGCGCCGGCTATCTGACCATCGAGAACAAGGGCAGCGCGCCGGACCGCCTCGTCGCGGTGACCGGCGCTGTCGCCGGGCGGGTCGAGATTCACGAGATGGCCGTCACCAACGGCGTGATGACCATGCGTCCGCTCGACAAGGGACTCACGATTGAGCCGGGCAAGACCGTCGCGCTGGCGCCGGGCGGCTATCACCTGATGCTGATGGATCTGAAGAGCCCGCTGAAGCAGGGCGACAAGCTGCCGGTCACGCTGGAGTTCGAGAAGGCCGGCAAGGTGTCCGTGACGCTCGAGGTGCAGGCGGTCGGCGCCAAGGGGCCGGGGGGCGAGGGCGGCAGCATGATGAAGCAGCACGATCATTCCGGCATGAAGATGTAGGCCGGGCGCCTCGCGACTCCGACGGAGGGCCGGCCTCGATGAACCAACGGGTGTTGAACGCCGCCATGACAGCCGGTTCGCGCGCGAGCCGGCTGGTGGCGGCTGACCGCGCCCGACGTCCTGCCAATGTCCGTCAGAAGCTCGGCCGATATCTGCCGGTCGCGCTGCTAGCAATGCTGTTGCAGGTGCTGGCGCCAGTGGCGGCGTCCGCCCTGAGCGCCGCGACGATCGCGACGGCCGATCCGTTCGGCGGGATGGCGATCTGTCATGCCGAGACGGATGCGGCGCCCCCTGGTGGCGATACCGACCGCACCGCCTGCGGCCTTGACTGCGTCATGTGCTGCGTGCTGCACGCCGCCGCGGCGCTCGATGCGCCGCCCGCGCCGTTCGATGCGGCTCCGCTGCGTCTGACGGCGTCCATCGTCTGGACGGCGCGCGAGCTCCGCCTCGTTCATCTGCTTGCCCGGGCACAGGCGCAACCAAGAGGACCTCCCTCCCTCTCCTGAGGACAGAAATCGTCATCGGCCGCAGCCGCGCGCCGATCCGTTTTGAATCAGGAAGACCGGCCGTGCAGAGCCGGCATCGGGGAAGTCAAACATGTTCCGTCGTCATGCCCTGGGTGGTGTGAGCGTGCTCGCACTGCAGCTCTTGCTGCTGCAATCGTCCACGATCGCGCGCGCCGAGACCGAGAAGGAATTGCCGTCAGTCACCGTCGACGCGCCGCGTGCCGCACCACAACGGGCCGTGCGCAAGCCGGTCACGCAGGCAACGTCCGTCCGCACGCGCGCGCCAAAGCCGGCTGCCGCATCCGTGGCCAGCAGCTCCGGACAGGGAGGAGCGGTGTCCGATCCAGCCTCGGGTGCCGGCGCCGCCCGCAACCAGCTCAGCCAGTCGCCGACCGGCCAGACCGCGACCACGATCGACCGCAGCCGCTACGATGACCGGCCTGCGTTTTCCGTCGGCGACATCCTGCGCGAAAGCCCCGGCGTCTCGCTCAAGCAGGGCAACGGACCGCGCGACCTTGGCATCTCGATCCGCGGCTCCAATGCCCGCAACGGGTTCGGCATCCGCAACATCGTGCTGTTCGAGGACGGATTTCCAGTCACCCAGCCGGACGGGCTGTCGCGCAGCGACCTGATCGATCCCCACGCCTATGGTGCGGTCGACGTGATCCGCGGGCCGTCCTCGGCGCTCTACGGCAACTATGCGACCGGAGGCGCGATCAATTTCCGCACCCGCCCGGGCAGCAGCATCGACGGTGCGGAGATAGGCAGCGAAGGCGGCAGCTTCGGCTATCTCAGCAACTACATGACGTTCGGCAAGAAGGTCGGCAATTTCGAGGGCTCGTTGTTCACCAGCGACGTCCGCGGCGATGGCTATCTCGGCAACAGCTGGTTCAACACCCAGACCGTCAACTTCCTCGGCACCTACAAGGCGACGCCCGACGACCGCTTCACCGTCAAGATCATCAACAACGACCTGTTCACGCGGCTGCCGATCCGGTCGTCGCTGAATCAGTACTATCAGAATCCCTATCAGCAGGGCTGCGCGACATGGACGGCAGCTGCCGCGGGCTGCGGCAGCGTCACGTTGTTCAACAACGGGTTCAACAACTCGGCTGGAACGGACAAAGAGACGGCGCTGCAGGCCGGGCTCGGCCGCAACGACCGCCGCACCATCGCCGGCGGGCGCTGGGAGCACGATTTCGACAACAACACGACCTGGCGCAATCAGTTCGTGTTCGATGACCGCAACATCAGCCAGCCGACCGGGTCGACCAGCGCGGTCGGCGACTATCCGTCCTACAACTACATGAGCGACATCACCCGGCGGGGCGAGATCTTCGGCCTGGAATCGACCAGCTTCTTCGGCGCCTTCTACAATACGCTCACCGCGTCCGGAGACACGTTCAACGTCATGCCGGGCGGCAACGGCACGCTCGGCCGCTTGTCGACCAACCTTCTGAGCGAGACGACGAATTTCGGCGTGCGGGCGCGCGAGGAGCTCAAGCTGACGTCGGCCTTGACCGCGGTGGCCGGTCTCGGCTGGGAGCGCACCCATCTGCGCGGCGTGAACACGGCAGGGGGGACAGGGACGACGCTCACGACCGCGGACCGGCAGTTCGACAATCTCGCGCCCGAGTTTGCGCTGCTCTACAAGGTGAACAGCGACTGGCTGGTGCGGGCGCGCGTCGCATCGGGATATGGCACGCCGCAGGTCTCGAACCTGTTTGTGCTCCCGAGCGGCACAGCCGGAAACAACACCAATCTCGCCTCGCAAAGCAATCTTGGCTACGATTTGGGCTTCGACTGGACTCCCAACAAGTCGGTCACCCTGAGCGCAACCGGCTTCTACGAATTCTTCCGCAACGAGATCGTCAACCAGGCAACGCCGGTTGCCGGCGTGACCTATGCGTTCAATGCCCCGCGCTCGGAGCATCGCGGGGTCGAGCTGGCAGCAGACTGGAGATTCCTGTCCGGCTGGCGCTTCACGGCCGCCTACACCTATCTCGACGAAATCTACACCGACTATACCGAGAACCTGACAAATGGCACGGTCTTCCGCTTCAACCGCGCCGGCAACAAGATCCCAGGGATCTCCCCGAACGAGCTGACGGCCCGGCTGGGGTATGATCACGCCAGCGGAAGGCTTGCAGGGCTGGGTGCCTTCGTCGAGGTCCAATGGAAGGATTCCTTTTATATGGACAATGCGAACCTGCTCAGGGCGCCCGGCTACGAGCTGGTCAATCTGAACGTCCATTACAGGACCGAGCTTGCGTCCGAAGCCTTCAAGTCGCTCAACGTCTTCTTCGAGGTCAGGAACGTGTTCGACCGCACCTATATTGCGTCGGCCAACAACATCGCGAACTCGGTCACGTCTGCAGGCGTTCAAAATCCCGCCAGCGTTCTGGCCAATACCACCGGCTCGATCTATGCCGGCTCACCGCGCGCCTTCGTCGCTGGCATGAAGGTGGCATTCCGATGAGGCACAACATGACAAGCACGTCATTGCTTCGAGGCTGCGTCGTCGGACTCGCCATGGCCCTGATGTGGCCGCTGTCCGTGCGGGCCCAGATGGCACATCAGCACGGATCGGACGCAGCATGCGAGGGCACCGAGCTCCGATGCGCCACCAAGGTGACGCCGTTCTTCGCTGAAGACGGCAAGCTCTGGCTCGTCTGGATGGCCGGAGGACGGGTGTCGGTGGCGGGCTCGACCGACGGCGGGAAAACGTATTCCGCCGCCGTACCGGTCACCGAGCAGCAGCTCAATCTCGACTGGGGGCCCGATGCCCGTCCGAAGCTGGTGGTCGACGGCAAAGGCGTCATAGCGGTGGCGTTCTCGATCTTCCGCGACCAGGCGTTCAACGGGCAGGTGCTGTACTCCCGGTCGGAGGATGGCGGCAAAAGCTTCGCGGCGCCTCGTCCCATCACGCCAAACAACGAAAGCCAGCGCTTCGAGGCGCTGGCGCTGGACCAGGACGGCACCGTCTTCGTGGCGTGGCTCGACAAGCGCAATCGGGTGCCGGCGAAGGCCGCCGGGCGCGCCTACGAGGGCGCGGGATTGTTCTTCTCATCATCGCGCGATGGCGGCGCCACCTATGCCGAAGCGACGCTGGCCCAGGACAACACCTGCGAATGTTGCCGGCTCGGCGTTGCCTTCGCGGGGCCGGGACGTCCGGTCGTGATGTTCCGCAACATCTTCGAAGGCAGCGTGCGCGACCATGCGGTGGTCACGTTCAGCGACCTCGGCACCCCCGGCGAGGTCCACCGGGTCAGCACCGATGATTGGCAGATCAAGGCCTGCCCGCATCAGGGGCCGAGCCTGACCGTGTCGCCGGCGGGCACGTATCATGTCGCCTGGTTCACCAGCGGCAAGGTTCGCAAAGGGCTGTTCTACGCGCATTCGCGCGACGGTGGCCGGACGTTCTCGGAACCCATGGCGATCGGCCAGGCCGACCGCAATCCGACGCGGCCCTATGTGCTCGCGACCCAGGACAGCACGACGCTGGTGTGGAAGGAGTTCGACGGCGAGCGCACCACGGTGATGGGAATGCAATCGCGGGACGATGGCGAGACGTGGTCGAAGCCGCGCGCCCTTGCCAGCACGGACAATGCGTCGGATCACCCGCTGCTGGTCGCCCATGGCAGGCAGATCTTCCTGTCCTGGATGACCAAGTCGGATGGCTATCGGTTGCAGCCGATCGGAGATGAGTCATGAAACGCCCATTCGCCGCCCTTGCGATCTTTGGCCTCGTCGCCTTGACGGCGTCGAGCACCGCAGCACCGCCATCGCTCAAGCCGTTCGAGCGCGGCACCTGGCGCGAGGTGCTGCGGGCCCATGCGGGTCGTCCGACGCTGATCCATTTCTGGGGCGTCACCTGCGGCCCCTGCAAGATCGAGCTGCCGCAGCTCGGCAAGTTCATGTCCGATCATCCCGAGATCGACGTGGTCACCGTCAGCGCCGATTTGGTGCCGAACCTGAACGCTGCGACCCAGGCCATGCTGGACAAGGCCGGACTCACCACGGCGGAGAACTTCATCTTCAACGACGGATATGTCGAGCGTCTCCGGTTCGAGATCGATCCGTCCTGGCAGGGTGATATCCCGCGCACGATACTCGTGACCCGCGAGGGCGCGGTCTCGACCATCGAAGGCAGCGCCGAGATCGGCGATCTCGACAAATGGTCCTCGGAGCAGGGGCGGGGGCCCTAAGACGGCCGGGGCGCGGGGATCTTGCTCGGTCGCCCTGCGCGAGCCTCATCACGGCGACGTGCGCCGTTCATCCTCCACTTCAGCGGAACCGGTAAATTGATTGGGAATCCGGCGGCTTAGCCGCCTTTTTTCAAACCCAGCCTTGTGTTTTGCCGCCTGATCCGGTTTGACTGCGCCAGCCCGAACCGAATCTCGAAGGCCTCGCCCATGCGTCTGTCGCGGTTTTTCCTGCCCATTCTGAAAGAAAATCCGAAGGAAGCCGAGATCGTCTCGCACCGGTTGATGCTGCGCGCCGGCATGCTGCGGCAGGAGGCGGCCGGCATCTATGCCTGGCTGCCGCTGGGCTTCAAGGTGCTGAAGAAGATCGAGCAGATCGTGCGCGAGGAGCAGAACCGCGCCGGAGCGCTGGAACTGCTGATGCCGACATTGCAGCTCGCCGACCTCTGGCGCGAGAGCGGCCGCTACGATGCCTATGGCCCGGAGATGCTGCGTATCAGCGACCGCCACAAGCGTGAGTTGCTGTACGGGCCGACCAACGAGGAAATGATCACGGAGATCTTCCGTGCCTATGTGAAGTCCTACCGCAACCTGCCGCTCAATCTCTATCATATCCAATGGAAATT
The DNA here is from genome assembly GCF_051168035.1 of Bradyrhizobium sp. HKCCYLRH3059. Taxonomy (NCBI): domain Bacteria; kingdom Pseudomonadati; phylum Pseudomonadota; class Alphaproteobacteria; order Hyphomicrobiales; family Nitrobacteraceae; genus Bradyrhizobium; species Bradyrhizobium sp. HKCCYLRH3059. The sequence goes on from NZ_JBNPUF010000006.1 coordinate 140,029, forward strand.
CCGCGACGAGCAGCGTCCCCGCTTCGGCGTGATGCGCGGCCGCGAATTCCTGATGAAGGACGCCTATTCGTTCGATCTCGACGAAGCTGGCGCGCGGCGTGCCTACAACAAGATGTTCGTCGCCTACTTGCGCACCTTCGCGCGCATGGGCCTGAAGGGCATCCCGATGCGCGCCGAGACCGGTCCGATCGGCGGCGATCTCAGCCACGAATTCATCGTGCTCGCGGAGACCGGTGAATCCGGCGTCTACTGCGACCGCGACGTGCTCGATCTGCCGATCCCGCCGGCGTCCGTCGACTATGACGGCGACCTGACCCCGATCATCAAGCAATGGACGTCGCTCTACGCGGCGACCGAGGACGTCCATGACGCGGCCCGGTTCGAGGCCGAGGTGCCGGCCGAGCGGCGGGTCCATACCCGCGGCATCGAGGTCGGCCAGATCTTCTATTTCGGCACCAAATATTCCGAGCCGATGAAGGCGCTGGTCGCCGGCCCCGATGGGGCGGAGGTCACCATCCATGGCGGCTCCTATGGCGTCGGCGTGTCGCGGCTGGCTGGTGCGATCATCGAGGCCTGTCACGACGAGGCCGGCATCAAATGGCCGGAGGAGGTCGCCCCGTTCCGTGCCGTCATCCTCAACCTGAAGCAGGGCGGCTCCGACACCGATGTCGCCTGCGAGCAGCTTTATCGCGATCTCCTCGCCAAGGGGGTCGACGTGCTTTACGACGACACCGAGCAGCGCGCCGGCGGCAAGTTCGCCACGGCGGACCTCATCGGCATCCCCTGGCAGATCATGGTCGGACCCAAGAGCCTCGCCGAAGGCAAGGTCGAGGTGAAGACCCGCAGCGACGGCGCCCGCCAGATGATGTCCCCCGCGGACGTCGTGGCACGGCTCGGCGGCGGGACATTGGCTGGCTGAGACGCGCGTTCGATCATCGGATTATCCACCGGGGCTGCCCGTCCCTTCAGGCCAATCCGGCCACATTCGGCCCGAATCATGGGATGATCGCACAATGGATGACGCCATGACCGAACCGGTGCAGACCACCACCCCCTTCGCTCCCTTCGAGTGGATGCTGTCGGGGCGCTATTTGCGTGCGCGCCGCCGGGAGGGGTTCATCTCCGTCATCGCGGGGTTCTCCTTCCTCGGCATCATGCTCGGCGTTGCCACCCTGATCATCGTGATGGCGGTGATGAATGGCTTCCGCAAGGAGCTGCTCGACAAGATCCTCGGTCTGAACGGGCATCTGCTGGTGCAGCCGCTGGAGTCGCCGCTCACCGACTGGAAGGACGTCTCCGAGCGGATCGCGCAGGTGCAGGGCATCCGACTTGCCGCGCCGGTGGTTGACGGACAGGGTCTGGGCTCGTCGCCATTCAATGCGTCAGGCGTGTTCATCCGCGGCATTCGCGCGCAGGACCTCACGAACCTGACGTCGATCGCCAAGAACATCAAGCAGGGTTCGCTGGAAGGTTTCGACGAAGGCCAGGGCGTCGCGATCGGCCGCCGGCTCGCGGACCAATTGTCGCTGCATGCCGGTGACAGCATCACCCTGGTCGCCCCGAAGGGCGCCGTGACGCCGATGGGCACCACGCCGCGCATCAAGCCCTACAAGATCGCGGCGGTGTTCGAGATCGGCATGTCGGAATACGACGCCAGCTTCGTCTTCATGCCGCTGGCCGAGGCGCAGGCCTATTTCAACCGCAACAACGACGTCACCGCGATCGAGATCTTCACCAGCAATCCCGACAAGGTGGAGGAGTTTCGCAAGACGGTCACCGAGGCGGCCGGCCGCCCGATCTTTCTCGTCGACTGGCGCCAGCGTAACTCGACCTTCTTCAATGCGCTGCAGGTCGAGCGTAACGTGATGTTCCTGATCCTGACCTTGATCGTGCTGGTCGCCGCGCTCAACATCGTTTCGGGACTGATCATGCTGGTCAAGGACAAGGGCCAGGACATCGCCGTGCTGCGGACCATGGGGGCTTCGCAGGGGGCGATCATGCGGATATTCCTGATCACCGGCGCCTCGATCGGGGTGGTCGGCACGCTCACCGGATTCGTCGTCGGCCTCCTGATCTCGATGAACATCGATTCGATCAGGAAGTTTTTGTCCTGGCTGACGAGCACCGATCTGTTTCCCAATGAACTCTATTTCCTGTCGAAGCTGCCGGCTGAGATCGATGCCGGCGAGACTGCGGCCGTTCTGATCATGGCCTTGACCCTGTCTTTCCTGGCTACGCTGTATCCATCCTGGCGCGCGGCCCGATTAGACCCGGTCGAAGCGCTTCGCTACGAGTGAGGCGCTGATGGACGAGCAGGGGGCCGAGGATGTGCCGGTCGTTTATCTCCACGAGATCAAGCGGCGGTACATGCAGGGTGAGCAGCAGCTGACCATTCTGGACGGCGCCAAGCTGGCGCTGTGGGCCGGTCAGTCGGTGGCGCTGGTGGCGCCGTCGGGCTCGGGCAAGTCGACATTGCTGCACATCGCGGGTCTCCTGGAGAGTCCCGACGAGGGCGAGGTCTATGTCGGGGGCGTGCCGACGTCGCAATTGACCGACATCGAGCGCACCCAGATGCGCAGGACCGACATCGGTTTCGTCTACCAGTCGCACCGGCTGCTGCCGGAGTTCACGGCGCTGGAGAACGTGATGCTGCCGCAAATGATCCGCGGCTTGAAACGGTCCGAGACGGTGAAGCGGGCGACCGAGATCCTGGCTTATCTCGGGCTCGGCGAGCGCATCAAGCACCGCCCGGCCGAGCTCTCCGGCGGCGAGCAGCAACGCGTCGCGATCGCGCGTGCGGTCGCCAATGCGCCGCGTGCGCTGCTGGCGGACGAGCCGACCGGCAATCTCGATCCTGGCACCGCCGATCACGTCTTTCACGCGCTGATGCAGCTCGTGAAGGCCACGCGGGTCGCGATGCTGATCGCGACCCACAACATGGAGCTGGCCGGCCGCATGGACCGGCGCGTCTCCATCGTCGGCGGCAAGGTCGTCGAGCTCGACTGAGTCCGGCCGCAGTCAGGGCCTGATCACCGTCATCTTGAACGGCTCGCGATGGGCGGCGGCATGGGCGACCGCGTCGTTGGCATGGTCGAGGTCGAAACAGGTCGGCTCGAACTGCGCGAGGTCGAGCAGTCCGGCCCTGATCAGTCCCACCATCTTCACTGTCGCTGTCGGCGGGCACATCCAAACGCCGCGGATGGTGATGCAGTCGCGCATGATCCAGGGATAGGGCAGCTCGAGCCCGGGGCCGCCGAGCATGCCGACTCCGCCCATCAACACCACGCGCCCATAGGGACGTACGGTCATCACGGCGGTCCGCACGACATTGGTCGTGACGGAGGGCGGCATGATGTCGAGCACGCAGTCGATCGGGCCGGGCGCGGCGCGCTTCATGCGCTCGGTGTCCTCGCTTTCATGGCCCGACAGCCTGACTGGATGGATGCGTGCGCCGAACCGGCGCTTGAGCTCGGCCAGCATGGCCTCGTTGCGACCGGGCGCCACGACCGCAGCGGCGCCCATGGCGAGCGCCACCGCGACTGCGGCGCTGCCGAACCTGCCGGTGGCGCCGCTGACCAGCACGGTCTCGCCCGCCTGCAGATTGGCGGCAAGAAAGCCGCCATAGGGCACGAGCAGGGTGCCGAGCGCGCACCACCGCGCCGCGTCGCGGGCATCGATGACACCGATCGGCTTGGCGTTCTCCGTTGGCAGCCGCATGCGCTCGGCGAACGAGCCGTGCCGGAAATGCCGTTGTAGCTTGAGCCCGCCCGGTCCGCGCGCGCTCAGGCCTTGCAGGGTTATGTCGGGGGCGAGCGCATTGTCACGTGAGCGCACCGTCGGATCGCAGAACACCCAGTCGCCAATCGCAAGATGCGTGGCATCGGGACCGAGCGCGCTGACCCTGCCGATGCCGCTCGTTCCCGGGATGACCGGCAGTTCCAGCAGATATTTGCGTTCTCCGCTGAACACTTCATTCGCATAGGACAGCACGCCGGCTGCGGCGATGTCGACGATCACCTCGCCGGTGCCGAGCACGGGGTCTTCGACATGCTCGATCTCGAGCGGCGATCCAAATCGTTTGAGCACTGCGGCCTTCATGATCTTCTCCATTTTCGCGATGGCGAGGCACCAGTCTGCCGGTCTATCCTACGCGCAAGAAGGCCTGGTATTATCCTAGGATTGAAGAAGCCCAGGCTGGGCGCACCGCCATCGGGGGCGAACCATGAGTGATCTCGGAGATGAGTGATCCAAGACATGCCGAACTCGGAAACTTCCTGCGCTCGCGGCGCGAGAAGCTGACGCCGCAGGCGGTCGGGCTCGCAGCCGGGCGGCGGCGACGCACCGCAGGGCTGCGGCGGGAGGAAGTAGCCGAGCTCGCTGGCATCGGCGTCGACTGGTACATCCGAATCGAGCAGGGCCGTGCGGTGAAGCCGTCCTCATCCACCATCGATGCGCTGGCGCGCGCCCTGCGCCTGAGCCGAACCGAGCATGCTCATCTCAAGGCGCTGGTGCGCGATCCTGCGCGCAAGCCGTTCGTGCGCGAGCAGGTGCCGCCCCGACTGCGCGAACTCGTGCAGAGTCTGAACCAGCCGGCCTACATCTCCGGACGGCGATGGGATGTGCTCGCCTGGAATGCGGCGGCGGACGAGATCTTCGGCTTCTCGCAACTCGCCGACGATGAGCGCAACACGTTGGTGCTGATGCTGTGCAAGCCCGGCGTGCGCCGGCTGTTCGGCGCGCAATGGAAGGAGCTGGCGCAACGCATGGTCGCGCAGTTTCGCGCGACCTATGATCTGTGGGCGGGCGATCCCGCCTTCGTCGATCTGATCGCGCGGCTGCGGCGTGGCAGCCGCGAGTTCGATGGCTTGTGGGCGGCGCACGACGTCAATGCGCTTGCTGCGGGCGAAAAGCTGCTCGAGCATCCGAAGAAGGGCCGCGTGAGGCTGCGATACGCGACCTTCCAGTCCAACGACGATCCCGCGCTGAAGTTGGCGATCTACTACACGTGATGACGATGCCGCTCCGGACGAGCGTGCATTCCGCGTCGGCCGGGAAGCACCACACATTCGTCCGCTTTGCGCATGATGATGCTACGCATTCGCAAGACTCGTCGTGCTGCCCTGAAGAATTCACGACTGAGACGTGACAGGGGTCGTTCCGTGACCGGGAGTTTCCCGATCACGATTTTGCCGTCGCTCGCATTGTGGCCATGGATGGACGCCGGCCACGACTCCTCCTTACATCTTATTAGTTGTTTGTTCATGTTGCCGGCAAAGCCTTGAAAAACAGGCATTTGCGTCCAATCCCATAAAAGCCGGAAAGAATGGTTCTGATCTGCACATCGGTTGATGTCGGCGGAGCGAATGCGGGTGGCATAGTCGCTTCGTCGCGCTGCATGTTTTTCGCACGGAACCAGGGGGCCTGGGGACTTTGGGACAGAAGCTACGGAGTTCGATGATGAAGACGCTTTTCGGCGCAACGGTGGGGCTCGGCGCAATCGCCGCGGCGACGTCTGCATTCGCAGCTGATCTTCCAATGAAGAAGGGGCCGTACACCAAGGCGCCGCCCGCCGTCGTGGCGACGGTGTATGACTGGAGCGGCTTCTATGTCGGCTTCAACGCCGGCGGAGGTTCCAGCCGGGATTGCTGGAATCTGGTTTCGAACGCCGGTGTGGCGGTGAACCCGGCAGCCAACCGCGAAGGCTGCTCCGGGGGCGGCGGCGCGGCCGTCGGCGGCCAGGTCGGCTACCGCTATCAGATGGCCAACTGGGTGTTCGGCGTCGAGGCGCAGGGCGACTGGGCGAATTTCAAGGGCACGAATCGCAACCTGATTCTTCCCAATGTCAGCGACCGTTCACGCACCAACGGCTTCGGCCTGTTCACCGGCCAGGTCGGCTATGCCTTCGACAACATTCTCGGCTATATCAAGGGCGGTGCCGCGGTCGTCGGCGATCGCTACGACACCTTCACCACGGGCACCAACGTGATGCTCGATCGCGCCAACACGACGCGTTGGGGCGGTACGATCGGTGCCGGCCTCGAATATGGCTTTGCGCCGAACTGGTCGGTCGGCGTCGAGTACGACCACATCTTCCTGGGCAACAAGAACCTGAACTTCGTCGCCGCGGCCGGCGCGCCCGCGATGACTCATCGCATCAAGCAGGATGTCGACATCGGGCTCGTGAAGCTGAACTACAAGTTCGGTCCGGGTTTCGGGATGATGCGCTGACGCAACGTCACCCTCGATTGCTCCGGTTCGTCGAAGCCGCGGCTTCGACGAACCTTCGATGGTGTGGCCTGAGACGGCGGCTCGCTGCGTCGAAGGCGGGGACGGGTCAGTCCTCTTCGAACACGAACGGGTTGGGGAACGGCGCGTAGGGATTCGGCGCCGGCGGACGCGGCCTGATCCGCTGCCTGTGCGGATACGGATAGGGCGTCGCGCGCGGGTCATTGCTGACACCGGCGAAATAGGGGTTCGCGATGCAGTTCAGCAGGCGTCCCGACGCCGTCGCCTGGCATTGCGCGTAAGTGTCGAAGGTGCAGTGGCTCAAGCCCGGAAACTCATCACCCTGCAGACAGAACGCATGCCTGACACCGACGGCGTGAGCCGGCGCATGGGTTGCGACCACGAGGCCGGCTGCAGCCAGGGCCGCAAATAAAACCTCACGCATCAACGATCTCCCTTCATCCCTTGATGACCAGAACGCGCGCGCTTCATGGCGAAGCGCCGGCGCGACGGCCCTCACGCGTGTGTAGTCGGTCGGCCCTCGATTGCAAGCTGGAAAGTTCCATCAACACACTGTGATTAAAGATTAATTTCCTAACATGTCTCGTGGCCTTTCAGCAGCGAGCTGTGACCGAGCGGCTACAGCAATTGTGGCGCAGATCGGTAAGAGGTGCGGCTGGCCTGGGGGCCAAATGAGACGAGACTGGACCTGTGATGAAGAAACTTCTGTTGACGACGACGGCGCTCGTGGTGCTGGCCTCGCCGGCGCTTGCCGCGGATCTCGCTGCGCGTCCCTACACGAAGGCACCGCCGCCGGTGATGGCTGCGATCTATGACTGGAGCGGCTTCTACATCGGCGCGAACGGTGGCGGCGGCTGGAGCGAGAACACCTGGGATCTGGTCGGCGGCGGCCGCGAGGGTTCGCATGATGCATCCGGCGGCACCGTCGGTGGCCAGGTCGGCTATCGCTGGCAGATGGGCCAGATCGTGTTCGGCGTCGAGGCGCAGGGCAACTGGGCCGACCTCACCGGCGACAATCAGAGCGCGCTGTTCGGAACGCGTAACCGCACCAAGACCGATGCGTTCGGCCTGTTCACCGGCCAGGTCGGCTACGCCATCAACAACGTGCTGCTCTACGCCAAGGGCGGCGCGGCCGTGACCAGCAACAAGTACACGATCACCAATGCGGCGACCGGCGCGTTCCTCGCCTCCAACGACGACACGCGCTGGGGCGGCGTGGTCGGTGCCGGCGTCGAATACGGCTTTGCGCCGAACTGGTCGCTGGGCGTCGAGTACGACCATCTGTTCATGGACCGCCAGACCGTCAGCTTCGGCGCGCTCGGCTCCGACAGCATCAAGCAGGACGTCGATCTGTTCACCGCCCGCCTGAACTACCGCTTCGGCGGCCCGGTCGCGACGCGGTACTGAGTCGATCCTCGCTCGATCGGCGGATTGGAAAGCCCCGGCGTTCGCGCCGGGGCTTTTTGTTTGCGGAGGCGGGTTAACCATTTGCTGTGCCGGCGCGGCGATGAGCCGATCAGCGCGCTTGACCTGAGAACAGAAAAGGAACATTGTTCTTCATATGTTCTGACTCAGGGAGGTCCCGATGCTGAAGGTTTTCGTTCAAGAAGCCGCCGCGCTGGCGTCGATCACGCTGTTCGTCGGCATGATCGCGCTCTGGGCGCAAATCATTCCACAGCTTTAGTTTTCCGAGCGCAGCGGCTGGGGACAAGGCAGGCGAGGGCGCCGGACTCGCCGGAGGTCGTCCGATATGATGCGGAGCGAGTCGGTCGGGGTCGGGGGCATGGCGGTTCATGACTTCGAGCCAAGCCCAAGGCTTGGCCCCGCACCGTGATCTCGGAACAAGCCCCAGGGAAGCTGCAAGGCGAGCATGTCCAGCGCCGGATTCGTCCATCTCCACGTCCATTCCGCCTATTCGCTGCTGAAGGGCTCGATCAAGATCGGCAAGCTCGGCGAACTCGCCAAGGCCGACCGCCAGCCGGCGCTGGCGCTGACCGACACCGACAACATGTTCGGTGCGCTCGAATTCTCCGACAAGATGGCGAGCTATGGCATCCAGCCGATTGCCGGCTGCGAGCTCGCCATCGATTTCGGCGACATGGACCCGAATGCCCGCAATGCCGGCGCGGTCGCGCAGCCCTCGCGAATCGTCCTGCTCGCCGCACGCGAGGAGGGCTACCGCCACCTGATGCGGCTGAACTCGCGCGCCTTCCTGGAGACGCCGACGCACCAGGCGCCGCACATCAAGTTCGAGTGGCTGAACGAGGGTGTCGATGGTCTGATCGCGCTCACGGGCGGGCCCGATGGGCCGATCTCGCTCGCGATCCAGCACGACATGGCGGCACTTGCGACGCAGCGCTGCGAGCGGCTGGCAAGCCTGTTCGGCGACCGCCTCTACATCGAGCTGCAGCGCCACGGCGTCGACCGCGAGCGCCGCGTCGAAGGCGGCCTGATCGATATCGCCTATGGCAAGGGCCTGCCGCTGGTCGCGACCAACGAGCCGTATTTCGCGACCGCCGACGACTACGAGGCGCATGATGCGCTGCTGTGCATCGCCGGCGGCCATCTGATCGCCGACACCGAGCGCGTGCAGCTGACGCCGGATCACCGCTTCAAGACCCGTGCCGAGATGGCGGTGCTGTTCGCCGACCTTCCGGAGGCCTTGGCCTCGACGGTCGAGATCGCCGAGCGCTGTTCGTACCGGCCGCGGACGCGCAAGCCGATCCTGCCGTTCTTCACGGTCGGCGCCGGCACCGGCAGCGATGCCGTGGACGCCGCCAGCGCCGAGGCCGCCGAGCTGAAGCGACAGGCGGAGGAGGGTCTGGAGCGGCGCCTCAAGGTGCACGGCATGGCGCCGGGCATGACCGAGGAGGACTATCAGAAGCGGCTCGCCTTTGAGCTCGACGTCATCATGCGCATGAAGTACGCGGGCTACTTCCTGATCGTGTCGGACTTCATCAAATGGGCCAAGGCGCACGGCATCCCGGTGGGACCGGGGCGCGGCTCCGGTGCAGGCTCGCTGGTCGCCTGGGTCTTGACCATCACCGACCTCGACCCGATGCGGTTCGCGCTGCTGTTCGAGCGCTTCCTCAATCCCGAGCGCGTCTCGATGCCGGACTTCGACATCGACTTCTGCCAGGACCGCCGCGGCGAGGTGATCTCCTACGTGCAGCAGCGCTACGGCCGCGACCAGGTGGCGCAGATCATCACCTTCGGCACGCTGCAGGCGCGCGGCGTGCTGCGCGACGTCGGCCGCGTGCTGCAGATGCCCTACGGGCAGGTCGACAAGCTCACCAAGCTGGTGCCGCAGAATCCGGCCGCGCCGGTGACGCTCGCCGCCGCGATCGAGGGCGAGCCGAAGCTGCAGGCCTTCCGCGACGAGGACCCGGTGGTGGCGCGCGCCTTCGACATCGCGATGCGCCTCGAAGGCCTGACGCGGCATGCCTCGACCCACGCCGCCGGCATCGTCATCGGCGACCGGCCGCTGAGCGAGCTGGTGCCGATGTATCGCGATCCAAAATCGGACATGCCGGTCACCCAGTTCAACATGAAGTGGGTCGAGCCCGCCGGCCTCGTCAAGTTCGACTTCCTCGGCCTGAAGACGCTGACCGTGCTCGACGTCGCCGTGAAGCTGCTGAAGCAGCGCGACGTCCACGTCGATCTCGCGACCCTGCCGATCGACGACGCGCCGAGCTATCAGATGCTGGCGCGGGGCGACGTGGTCGGCGTGTTCCAGGTTGAAAGCCAGGGCATGCGGCGTGCGCTGATCGACATGCGCCCGGACCGCTTCGAGGACATCATCGCGCTGGTGGCGCTGTATCGTCCCGGTCCGATGGCCAACATCCCGACCTACTGTGCCCGCAAGCACGGCGAGGAGGAGCCGGAATATCTGCACCCGATCCTGGAGCCGATCCTGAAGGAGACCTTCGGCGTCATCATCTACCAGGAACAGGTGATGCAGGTCGCGCAGCAGATGTCCGGCTATTCGCTCGGCGAGGCCGACCTCCTGCGGCGCGCCATGGGCAAGAAGATCCGCGCCGAGATGGACAAGCAGCGCGTCCGCTTCGTCGAAGGCGCCGTCAAGAACGGCGTGCCGAAGGACCAGGCCGACACGATCTTCGACCTGCTCGCCAAATTCGCCGACTACGGCTTCAACAAGTCGCACGCGGCCGCCTATGCGCTGGTGTCCTACCACACCGCCTACATGAAGGCGCATTATCCGGTGGAGTTCATCGCGGCGTCGATGACGCTCGATCTCAACAACACCGACAAGCTCTCTGAATTTCGTACCGAGGCGCAGCGCCTCGGCATCAAGGTCGAGCCGCCGTCGATCAACCGCTCGGGGCCGACCTTCGAGGTCAGCGGCAACACCATCTTCTACGCGCTCGCCGCGCTCAAGGGCGTCGGCCCGCAGGCGATCGAGATGATCGTCGAGGCCCGCAACAAGGGCGGCCCGTTCACCTCGCTCGCCGACTTCGCCTCTCGCGTCAATCCGCGCGCGATCAACAAGCGCATCATCGAGACGTTGGCGGCGGCCGGTGCGTTCGACGTGCTCGACAAGAACCGCGCCCGCGTGTTCGCCGGCGCGGACGCGATCGTCGCCGCCTGCCAGCGCGCGCACGAGGCCGCCACCTCCGGCCAGAACGACATGTTCGGCAACGCCGCCGATGCGCCCGCGATCATCCTGCCGAACATCGAGAACTGGCTGCCGGCCGAGCGTCTGCGGCGCGAATATGATGCGATCGGCTTCTTCCTGTCGGGCCATCCGCTCGACGACTACGCGGCGGCGCTGAAGCGCCTGCGCGTGCAGAGCTGGGCCGAGTTTTCGCGTGCGGTGAAGACCGGCGCGACCGCGGGCAAGGTTGCCGCCACCGTGGTGTCGCGCATGGAGCGGCGCACCAAGACCGGCAACAAGATGGGCATCATGGGTCTGTCGGATCCGACCGGCCATTTCGAGGCCGTGCTGTTCTCTGAGGGCCTCGCACAATATCGCGACGTGCTCGAGCCGGGCGCGGCGGTGCTGCTGCAGCTCGGCGCCGAGCTGCAGGGCGAGGATGTCCGCGCGCGGGTGCTGCATGCCGAGCCGCTCGATGATGCCGCCGCCAAGACGCAGCGCGGATTGCGCATCTTCCTGCGCGACACCAAGCCGCTCGATTCCATCGTCAAGCGCCTGCAGGGGCCGGAAGGTGCCGCGGTCAATGGCAACGGGGCGATCGCCAAGAGCGCCGCGCCGCCGTTGGCGCCCCGCACCGCAGCAGGCGAAGGCGAGGTGTCGCTGGTCATGATGCTGGACCTCGAAACCGAGGTCGAGATGAAACTGCCGGGGCGCTTCAAGGTTTCGCCACAAATCGCAGGTGCCATCAAGGCGGTGACCGGCGTGGTCGACGTGCAGCAGCTGTAATCGAGGCGATCGTTCCGCTGGAGCGGCTGCGTTCGGCGATCTTGCTGGTCGAACGGGGGGACGAGGAACAAAAAAGCTGCGCGCGGGCTGTACGGACATGCCTCCGTTCAACCGCGGTTCAGCCATTCTCCCGCTGAATCCGCGGCGGGTGCCTCGAAGGGGCTTGAACCATGCGCTTGACCAAGATCACCGCGAAGATCGTCCTGAGTGTCTCGCTCTGCCTGCTCGCCTTGGCGGCCTTGCCGCGGCTTGCCGCAGCGCAGCAGCCCGGCGCCGAAAAGCGTATCGCTCTGGTGATCGGCAACGGGGCCTATGCCAAGGGCCCGCTGGCGACGGCGGCCAACGACGCCGGTCTGATCGCGCAGACGCTGCAGGCCGCGGGCTTCGATGTGGTCGGCGCGCGCGATCTCGATGCCGACACGCTGCGCAAGAGCTTTCGCGATTTCATTCACAAGGCCCAGTCAGCCGACACCAACACCGTCGCGATGGTCTATCTCGCCGGCTACGGCATGCAGCTCGCCGGCGAGAACTATTTTCTTCCCGTCGACGCCAACATCGGCAGCGACGTCGACATTCCGACCGAAGGCCTGCGCCTCAGCGACTACATCCGCCAGCTTGCGGCGACGCCGGTGAAGGCCAGCGTGGTGGTGCTCGATGCCGCCCGCCAGCAGCCCTTCATCGCCAGCGGTCCGGCGATCGCCGGCGGCCTGGCGCTGGTCGAGCCCGATGCCAACATGCTGATCGCCTTCAATGCGGCGCCGGGCACGATCGCGCCGAACGAGACCGGCGCCTACGGCGTCTACGCGCGCTCGCTCGCGGAGATGATCCGCACCGGCGGCCTGTCGCTGCCGGAGGTGTTCGACCGGCTGCGGCTGCGCGTCAACGAGGAGACCAAGGGCGCGCAGGTGCCGTGGGATGCGCAGAAGATCCAGGCCGCCTTCACCTTCTTCGAGCGGGCGCCGGACGCGCCCGCCACGCCGGATTCGCCGGAGCAGACCGCGGCGCTGCGCTCGCGCCCGATCCGCGAGCTGCCGGTGCAGGAGGCCTATGCCGCGGCGCTGGAGCGCGACACGCTGCAGGGCTATGAGGATTTCATCGCCGCCTATCCGAGCGACCCGCTGGCGCGGCGCGTGCGCGCCCTCGTCGCCGCTCGCCGCGAGGCGCTGACCTGGCGACGGACGTTTCGCACCGACAGCCCTGAGGCCTATTGGTCCTACCTGAAGCGCTATCCCTATGGCGCGCATGCCGAGGACGCCCGGCGGCGGCTGGCGATGTTGTCGGCACAGCCGGCGCCGCCGCCGACCTTCGCGATGATCGAATATGACGTGCCGCCGCCGCCGCTCGACGAGGTGATCTATGTCGAACGTCCGGTGCTGCTGTTCTCGGATCCCGAATTCGATTTCGTGCCGCCGCCCCCGCCGCCGGTCTACATCCTGCCGCCGCCTCTGCCGGAGTTCGTGGAGCTGCCGCCGCCGTTCGCTCCGGTCGGCCTGTTCATCCTGCCGCGGCCGGTGTTCGTGCCGATCCCGGTCTATGTCCGGCCGCCGGCTTTCGTTGCCCCGCCGCCGAACAACATCATCTACCAGAACATCCACAACCCGACCGTCATCAACACCGTGATCAATCGTCCGGCGCCGCCGGCCGCGCCGATCACTGCCGGCCCCGCGGCCGTGACGACGCCGGCCGTGGCGGTGGCACCGGCCTTGCCGCCGGCCGTCGCGCAGCGCGCCACGCTGATCCAGCAGGGCAAGGTCCCGCCGCCGGGAGGACCGCTCACCAATCCCACGGTCCGGCCCGGTGCAGCACCGGCCATTCAGGCCAACGCTCCGCCGGGCGGACCCTCGCCCGCCATGACGGGACCCGGGCAGGGGCATGCCAATGTCAATCCGCTGCCGGTGCCCGGTCGCGGTGGTCCGCCGGTGCCACCATCGGTTCAGGCTCCTAGTCTGCGCCAGCCGGCACCGGCATCGCCCTCTGCCGCGCTGCCACCGCCCGCGCGCCAGGATCTGCGCGCGAACCGCACGCCGCCGGGCGCAGTCGTGCCGCCGCCCGCAAGGCCATCGGTGACGCCGTCCCGTCAGGTCATGCCGTCAGCCGCTCCGCGCGGGCCTGAGGTGAGCCCGCGCATTCAGCAGGCGACGCCACCGCAGATCCAGCGCCGCCCGCCGCCACCACCGGCGACGGCGCGTCTGAGCCCGCCACCGGCGCCGCCACGACCGCCGGTTGCACCGATGGTTCGGGCGGCTCCGCCACCTCGGCCGGCGCCGCCGCCGCCGCAAGTCATGCGTCCGTCCGCTCCGCCACCGATGGCGCGTCCTGCGCCTCCACCGCAGATGGCGCGTCCCAGTCCGCCGCCGATGGCCGCCGTGGCCCGGCCAGCGCCGCCACCGCCGCCGATGGCACGGCCCGCGCCGCCGCCGCCACGTCCGGCGGCCCCGCCGCCGGGCAAGAGATGTCCGCCGAACGTCCCGCATTGCTGAGCCGCGGCGCGTTGGCCTGAGGTCGGCGCGGTTGCAACATCGGCCTGTTTTCGATATGGCCGGACCGCCGGACTGATCGATCGTGGGCGCAGGACGTCGGCGGCCGACGACGTGTTGCGGGGGCATCAGTGATATCAGCGTTTGTCGGGACCTTGCGCACGCTGTCTTTGCGAAGCTCAATCATGGCCGCGCTTTGCGGCGTCGGTATCGCCGGCCTGCCATCGCCAAGCGATGCTCAAGCGCTGCCGGGCGCCGAAGCCGTCTATGCCTCGGCGCCGCCGCGCCTGCTCCAGATCCGCACGCTCGTGGCCGATGCCGGCCGCCAGACCTCGACCGGATCCGGCTTTCTGGTCTCCGCCGACGGGCTCGCGGTCACGAACTATCACGTTGTGTCGGATGCAGCACTCGAGCCGAAGACATACCGGCTCGAATATACGGGAGCCGATGGCACGCAGGGCGGCGTCACGTTGCTCGCTGTCGACCTGCCCAACGATCTCGCGCTCGTTCGCGTCGACAAGCAGAACGCGCCGTTCTTTTCGTTCGACAAGGCCGCGCTCGACGGCAGCCTGCCGAAAGGCGAGCGGCTCTATTCGCTCGGCAACCCGCTCGACCTCGGCTTCACCATCATCGAGGGAACGTATAACGGTCTCGTCGAGCACAGCTACAACGATCACATCCATTTCACCGGCGCGCTCAATCCCGGCATGAGCGGCGGGCCCGCGGTGAATGCGCAAGGCCAGGTGGTCGGCATCAACGTCGCCACGCGCCGCGGCGGCCAGCTCATCAGCTTCCTGGTGCCCGCCCGCTTCGCGGCCGCGCTCCTGGCGCGCGGCCAGGACGCCAGGCCGGCCGCGGCCGATCTGCGCAAGGACGTGATCGCGCAGCTTACGAGCTGGCGTGGAGCGCTCTACAAGTCGCTGGGCGAGGAGGGCTTCCGCGATCGGGTGTTCGGGTCCTATCAGGCGCCGGAGACGCGCGCGGGCTGGTTCGAATGCTGGGCGAGCACCAATGTCAGCGCATCGCCGAAGCCGCGCGCCAGCATCAATTCGACCAGTTGCAAGGCCGAGGCCAGCGTCTATGTCGCCTCCGACCTCAACACCGGCGTGGTGGAGGTCAGCCACTCCTACGCGAAATCGATCGACCTCAATCAATTCCAGTTCGCGACCGTGCTGACGCAGCTGGCGCAGCCGCGACTCACCCAGGGCGGTTCTTTTCGCAAATGGTACACGCCGCAGCATTGCCATGCCGATTTCGTCGGCGTGACGCCGGCGGCCGCTCATCCGTCGCTACGCGTGCTGTGGTGTGCGCAGGGCTATCGCGAGTTCGACGGCCTCTATGACGTCGTGCTGGTCGCGGTGACGCAGGACCATGCCGACGAGGCGCTGGTGTCGCGGCTGAACCTGCAGGCGATCGCCTATGACGACGCCTTGCGCCTCGGCAAGAGCTTCCTCGAACGCCTGCAGGTCGCACGATGATCTGGATCGAGATCCTCTCCAAGCATCGCGACGTCGCCGGCCGCTTCCGCGTCGATGCCGCCGAGATCAGCATCGGCCGCGGCTACGACAATCACGTCATCCTCGACGATCCCTATGTCGCCGCGCGCCATGTGCGAATTTTCCGCGACGGCGAGGGGCGCCTGGTCGCCGAGGATCTCGGCAGCGCCAATGGCCTCTTTCTCGATCGCGGCAAGAGCCGGAAGCCGCAGCTCGTCCTCGACGGCGCCAAGCCGATCCGGATCGGCCAGACGCTGCTTCGGATCCGCGACGCCGGCCATGCCGTCGAGCCGGAGCGGCTCGCGGGCTCCGAACGCGGGGCGCTGCCGATCATCGCCGCGATCGCCCTCGGTGTCGTCCTGCTCGCGATCAACGCGGTGATGACCTGGTTTGCGCAGACCTCCGAGGCGCATCTGTCCGATTATCTTGTGCCGACCGTCACGATGATCGGGGTGGTCGTCGCATGGGTTGGCGTCTGGGCGCTGCTGGCGCGGCTGTTTTCCGGCCGCTCGCATTTTCTGCGCCACCTCCTGATCGCGCAGGCGGGTCTGATTGCGTTCTGGGTCTACAGCGAGTTCGCCCAGATTGCCTCGTTCGCCCTGACCTGGAGCGCTGTCTTCACCTACGGCTACGTCGTTTCGTGGATCGTTCTCGCCGCGACCTGCTTGCTGCATCTGCGTGAGGTCGGACGCACCCATATGCTCGCCAAGGGCCTGGTGGTCGGCCTTTTGCTGGTGGTCGCGATCGCGATCCAGACCGTGCAGCGGTCGGAGGCGTTGGCGAATTCCGGCCGTCCCAATGTCAGCCACGTGCTGATGCCGCCGTCCCTGCGCCTGGTCCCGGTGCAGGACGAGCAGACCTTCTTCGAAGACGCCGCGCGGCTGAGGGCGAAGCTCGATGCCGACCGCGCCGCGCTGGCCCCGGCCGGTGTGGAGCGCTGATCACAGTTCCACTGTCTTTGCTCCCGGAGGTTGAAAGTTCCCTGGTTCCCGTCATAGCCTCGAACCCCGGGTTTCTACGGGGAGGGGGCAATGAACAGGCGAGCGCTGCTGGGATTGGGAGCGGCATTTCTGGTATCAGGATGCCTGACAGGCAAGGAAGGCACCGAATACGCTGTGGTGTCACAGAAGATCGGGGCACCGCGTGCCGGGCAGTCCCGCATCATCATCATGAGCTTGAAGGATGCCTGGCTGGACCGGACCACGTGCGACGCCAAGGTCGACGGCGTCGCGCTGAGTCGCCTGATCCCCGGAACCTATGTCTACGTCGACCGTCCGGCCGGTCCGCACCACCTCGTCGCCACCCAGACCCTGTTCCCAGGCGACTCGGTGCTCGATTTCAACACCGAGCCGGGGCGGACCTATTTCTTCTCGATCAGGCCCAGTGATCGGTCCAGGGCCATGCAGGGCGGCGGCATGGCGTTCGGCCTGCTCGGCATGGGCGTCATGGCCGCGGCCTCGTCGGGCGCTGACAACAAGGGCCCGGTCGACTTCGTTCCGCTGCAGGAGGGGCAGGCCCGGACGGCGATGGTCGAGCTTCTGCAGGCCGAATGAGCCCATTTTCCTTGCGTTGCGCCAAAATCCGGCTATATAGCGCGCCATCTCACACGGAAACTTGGCTCTCCTAGAGGGCGTCCGGTGGCAAGCCGGGCCTTGACGGCCCGTTTTTGCTCACGCGTTTCCGGAGGAATCAACCGGAGAATATCCAATGGCGCTGCCTGAATTCACGATGCGTCAGCTGCTCGAAGCTGGCGTGCACTTTGGTCACCAGTCTCACCGCTGGAATCCGAAAATGGCCGATTTCATTTTCGGAGCCCGCAACAACATCCACATCATCGATCTCGCCCAGACCGTGCCGCTGCTGCACACGGCGCTGCAGGCCGTCAGCGACACCGTCGCCAAGGGCGGCCGCATCCTGTTCGTCGGCACCAAGCGCCAGGCGCAGGACAACGTGGCCGATGCAGCCAAGCGCTGCGCGCAGTATTTCGTCAATTCGCGCTGGCTCGGCGGCACGCTGACCAACTGGAAGACGATCTCGGCCTCGATCAAGCGCCTGCGTCATCTCGACGAGGTGCTGTCCTCGGGCGAAGCCAACTCCTACACCAAGAAGGAGCGGCTGACCCTGCAGCGCGAGCGCGACAAGCTCGACCGCTCGCTCGGCGGCATCAAGGACATGGGCGGTCTGCCCGACATGATCTTCGTGATCGACACCAACAAGGAAGACATCGCGATCCAGGAGGCCCAGCGCCTCAAGATCCCGGTGGCCGCGATTGTCGACACCAATTGCGATCCGAAGGGCATCACCTATGTCGTGCCCGGCAATGACGACGCCGGCCGCGCCATTTCGCTGTACTGCGACCTGATCGCGCGGGCCGCCATCGACGGCATCTCGCGCGCGCAGGGCGAGCTCGGGATCGACGTCGGCGCCTCGGCGGCTCCGCTCGAGGAAGATCTTCCGGCTGCGTCCACTTCGACGTTCCAGGGTCTGCCTGGTCCGCGCGGCACCGCCGATGATCTCAAGAAGCTCACCGGCGTGTCCGGTGCGATCGAGAAGAAGCTCAACGACCTCGGCATCTTCCACTACTGGCAGCTCGCCGAGCTCAACCACGACACCGCGCACCAGATCGGCGAAGAAGTCGGTCTCCCGAGCCGGGCCGATGCCTGGGTCGCGCAGGCCAAGTCGCTCGCCGACGCGTAAGACGACACAACACCATTCTGGCCGGCGTCTCACGCCGGCCATCGCGACTGAGATAGGTTTTTCCTGGCAGCGGGCGGCGACGAGCCATCCGCTGCGTCGCGCTTTGGACAGGCAAAAGGACGTTCAACGATGGCTAATATCACCGCAGCGATGGTGAAGGACCTGCGCGAGTCGACCGGCGCGGGCATGATGGACTGCAAGGCCGCGCTCACCGAGAACGGCGGCGACATGCAGGCCGCGCAGGATTGGCTGCGCAAGAAGGGCCTGTCGAAGGCCGCCAAGAAGGCCGGTCGCGTTGCGGCCGAGGGCCTGATCGGCGCGCTGACCTCCGGCAAGAAGGGCGTGGTCGTCGAGGTCAATTCCGAGACCGACTTCGTCGCCCGCAACGAGCACTTCCAGGGTTTGGTCAAGATGATTGCCCAGGTCGCGCTCGACGTCGGGGCCGACGTGGAGAAGATCAAGGCCGCCAAGGTGGGCAGCATCACGGTCGAGGCCGCGATTGCCGATTCGATCGCCACCATCGGTGAGAACCAGACGCTGCGGCGTGCGGCTTCGCTCGAAGTGAGCCAAGGCGTCGTGTCGAGCTACGTCCATGGCGCCGTCATCGAGGGTGCCGGCAAGCTCGGCGTGATCGTGGCGCTGGAGTCGCCCGGTAAGACCGACGAGCTCGCCGTGCTCGGCCGTCAGCTCGCGATGCACGTCGCCGCGGCCAATCCGCAGGCGATCGATGCGGCGGGTCTCGATCCGGAGCTCGTCAAGCGCGAGAAGGACGTGCTCGCCGACAAGTATCGTCAGCAGGGCAAGCCGGAAAACGTGATCGAGAAGATCGTCGAGTCCGGTCTGAAGACCTACTACAAGGAAGTCACCCTGCTCGAGCAGGCCTTCATCCACGACAGCGGCAAGTCGGTCGCGCAGGCGCTGAAGGAAGCCGAAGGCAAGGTCGGCGGTCCGATCAAGGTTGCCGGTTTCGTCCGCTATGCCCTCGGTGAGGGTATCGAGAAGGAAGAGACCGACTTCGCTGCCGAAGTCGCCGCCGCCAGCGGCAAGAAGTAACGACTGAGCACAGTCACGATCCGGCGCGGCGTTCGCGCCGGATCTCAACGCGCGGGATAGGAGAGCATTGGCACATGGCTGAGCCGGTCTATCGTCGCGTCGTGGTCAAGCTGTCCGGCGAATATCTCGCGGGCCCTCATTCCTTCGGCATCGACCAGCCGACCGTCGATCGCATCGCCGATGACCTCATCGCGGCCCAGAAGCTCGGCGTCGAGATCGCAGTCGTGGTCGGCGGCGGCAACATGGTGCGCGGCGTCGAGGTTTCGTCGCAGGGCGTGTCGCGTCCGACCGGCGACACCATGGGCATGCTCGCCACCGTCATGAACTGCCTGGCGCTGGAAGCCGCCATCCAGCGCAAGGGCACCCCGGCGCAGGCGCTCTCGGCTTTCGTCATGCCGGAGGTGTGCGAGCTGTTCACGCGCGCTGCGGCGCACAAGTCGCTGGCCGAAGGACGCATCGTCGTGCTCGGGGGCGGCACCGGCAATCCCTATTTCACGACCGATACCACAGCGGTCTTGCGGGCGGCCGAGATCGGTGCCCAGGCCGTGCTCAAGGCCACCAATGTCGACGGGGTCTATAGCGCCGATCCCAAGAAGGATCCGGCCGCCAAGCGCTTCGACCGGCTGACCCATTCGCAGGCCATCGAGGGCGGCTACAAGGTCATGGACGCGACCGCATTCGCCCTTGCCCGGGAAACGTTGCTGCCTATCATTGTGTTCTCCATTGCCGAACCGGGCTCGATCGGCGCGATGCTGCAGGGCGAAGGGCGCGGCACCATCGTCGCGGGGTGAGCCGCGGCACCGTCGGCCGCCGGTGTTGGACCGATCCCGAGCCTGCGGTAGAAGCGTAAGCGAGACAGGAATTCATCCGGGAGTCGCCCGAGTCCGGCCGCAGGCATTTCAAGGCCTGGCAGAGCCGGCCGCAACGCTCCGGATTGCAGAAAGGAAAGCGTGATGAGCACGGGCAATTTCGACCTCAACGAACTGAAGCGCCGCATGCAGGGCGCGACCCAGGCGCTGAAGCACGAGCTCGGCGGCCTGCGCACCGGCCGCGCCTCGGCATCGATGGTGGAGCCGGTCCAGGTCGAGGCCTATGGCTCGCACATGCCACTCAACCAGCTCGCGACCGTCTCCGTGCCCGAGCCGCGCCTGCTCTCGGTGCAGGTCTGGGACCGCTCCATGGTCAAGGCCGTCGAGAAGGCGATCGTCGATTCCAACCTCGGCCTGTCGCCGGCGACCGAAGGCCAGGTGATCCGGCTGCGCATTCCCGAGCTCAACCAGGAGCGGCGCAAGGAGCTGGTCAAGGTCGCGCATAAATATGCGGAAGCTGCCCGTGTCGCCGTCCGCCATGTCCGCCGCGACGGTCTCGATACCCTCAAGAAGCTCGAGAAGAATCACGAGATGTCCGAGGACGATCAGGAGCGCCTCGCTGCCGATGTGCAGAAGGCGACCGACAGCGTGATCTCGGAGATCGACCAGCTGCTGGCGGCGAAGGAAAAGGAAATCCTCACCGTCTGAAGGATGCGCTTGATGTCCAATGCCGCGGCCCCGATGACGGAGGCGCCGGACCGGTCCGACGGACCGGCCCATGTTGCCATCATCATGGATGGCAACGGCCGCTGGGCTGCGGCCCGCGGGCTGCCGCGCGCGGAAGGGCATCGCCGTGGCGTCGAGGCGTTGCGCCGCGTGGTGCGCGCCTCGCATGAGCTCGGCATTCGCTATCTCACCATCTTCTCGTTCTCGTCCGAGAACTGGTCGCGTCCGGCCAGCGAGATCGGCGACCTGTTTGGGCTGCTCCGCCGCTTCATCCGCAACGATCTCGCGACCCTGCATCGCGACGGCGTGCGTGTCAGGGTGATCGGCGAGCGCGACGGGCTCGAGCCCGACATCTGCGCGCTCCTCAGCGAGGCCGAGGAACTGACCCGGGGCAACACGAAGCTGACGCTCGTGGTCGCCTTCAACTACGGCTCGCGCCAGGAGATCGCGCGCGCGGCGCAGCGTCTGGCCAGCGAGGTCGCCGAGGGCCGGCGCGATCCGGCTTCGATCGATGCCGATGCGATCGGCGCTCATCTCGATGCGCCCGATATTCCAGATCCCGATCTCATCATCCGCACCAGCGGCGAGCAGCGGCTGTCCAACTTCCTGATGTGGCAGGCGGCCTATAGCGAGCTGGTGTTCGTGCCGATCCATTGGCCCGACTTCGACAAGGCCGCGCTGGAGGGCGCGATCGCCGAGTTCGGCCGGCGTGAACGCCGCTTCGGCGGTCTCGTGGCGAAAACCGCCTCGTGACCAAACGGGATACCGCTGCCGTGAGAGACGCCGCCAACGCCGCGCAGCGCAATGATCCCGCGCCGCCGAAAAAGGCTGCAACCAGCAATCTGGTGATGCGGGTTGCCGCGGCGCTGGTGCTGGTGCCGCTGGCGCTCGGCGCCGCCTATGCCGGCGGCGTATTCTGGACCGCACTGGTCACGGTGGTCGCGGTCGGCCTGTATCTCGAATGGCTGATGGTGGTGGGCGAGGTTCGCACGGCCAGCGTCGGCACGGCCGGCGCACTGGCCATCGGCGTTGCCGGCCTTTGCTGCGCCTATGGCCTGATCGACTTCGCCGTCGTCGTGCTTGGGCTCGGCCTGGTCGCCGTCACTGCGCTCGCTGCGGGACGTCGCGCCTGGGTGGCCGCCGGCTTCGCCTACGCGTCGGCCGCCGAGCTCGGCTCGGTGCTGGTGCGCTTCGATGCCGCCGAGGGATGGCATGCGCTGGTGCTGGTGTTTCTGGTCGTATGGGCCAGCGACATCGGCGGCTACGTGGCGGGCCGCAGCATCGGCGGGCCGAAGCTCGCGCCGCGGATCAGCCCGAACAAGACCTGGGCCGGCGCCGTCGGCGGCTTCGCCGCCAGCCTCGTCGCCGCGGCCGCCTGGTCGATGGCCGGCGCCGGCGGCCTGATGGCGATGCTTATGCTCGCCGCGGCGCTGTCGGTGGTCTCGCAGCTCGGCGACCTGCTCGAATCTGCGGTGAAGCGGCAGTTCGGGGTCAAGGACTCCAGTCACATCATTCCCGGCCATGGCGGTCTGTTGGATCGCCTGGACGGCTATGTCGCGGCGATCGTCGTCGCCGCGTTGCTCGGTTTGCTGCGCGGCGGCCTCGATGGCGTCGGCCGCGGTCTTCTGGTTTGGTGACCGGCAGCGCGGCTGGCCGGTCGAGATTGTTTGGTGAGAACATGAGCGCAGTGCCATTGCGGAACAACAAGGCCGGTCTCGCGGAGGTGCGCAGCGTCACCGTGCTCGGCGCCACCGGCTCGATCGGCGATTCGACCATGGACCTCGTGCGCGGCGCGCCGGAGCGCTACCGCGTCGAGGCGCTGACCGGCAACAGCAACGTCCAGGGCCTGGTGAAGCTGGCCCGGGAGTTCAACCCGCGCTTCGTGGCGGTGGCCGATCCGGCCGGCCTCGACGAGCTGCGCGACGCGCTGGCGGGCACCGGGATCGAATGCGGGGCAGGGGAGAGCGCCATCATCGAGGCGGCAGCCCGTCCCGCCGACTGGGTCATGGCCGCCGTCTCCGGCGCCGCCGGCCTCAAGCCGGCGCTCGCCGCGGTGGACCGCGGCGCGACCGTGGCGCTCGCCAACAAGGAATGCCTGGTCTGTGCCGGCGATTTCTTCATGGAGCGGGCCGCGCGGGCTGGCGCCTGCATCCTGCCGGCCGATTCGGAGCACAACGCGCTGTTCCAGGCGCTGTCCTCGGGCAATCGCGAGGAACTGGTGCGGGTGATCATCACCGCCTCGGGCGGCCCGTTCCGCACCTGGGCGCCGGCCGATATCGAGCAGGCGACCTTGGCCCAGGCGCTGAAACATCCGAACTGGAGCATGGGCCAGAAGATCACGATCGATTCGGCCTCGATGATGAACAAGGGCCTCGAGGTGATCGAGGCGTCCTACCTGTTCGCGCTGTCGCCCGACGAGATCGACGTCCTGGTGCATCCGCAGTCGATCGTCCACGGCATGGTCGAGTTCTCCGACCGTTCGGTGGTGGCGCAGCTCGGCGCGCCGGACATGAGGATTCCGATCGCCCATTGCCTGGGCTGGCCGGAGCGCATCAAGGGGCCGTCGGCCCGGCTCGATCTCGCCAAGATCGGCACGCTGACCTTCGAGGCCCCGGACTTCGAGCGGTTCCCCGGTCTGCGGCTGGCGTACGATTCGCTGCGCACCGGGCGCGGCGCGACGACGGTGTTCAACGCGGCCAACGAGGTCGCCGTCGCGGCCTTCATCGCTGGTCACATCCGGTTCGGTGCGATCGCCCGGCTGGTCGAGGCGACCCTCGAGGACTGGACGCGTTCGGGTAATCTGGCACCGTTGACCTCGGCGGACGACGCCATCGCCATTGACCATGACGCGCGAAAAAGGGCCTCCGGCCTCTTGCCTCAAATCGCCGCAAAAGCATCTTAAAGGGTTGGACGGGCCACCGGCCCATCGGGAAGGTCATCGATGTCGGAATTTTTCCACCATATCTTCAATACGTTGAGCCACGGCCTTCTCGGCTACATCGTCCCGTTCCTGTTCGTGCTGACGATCGTGGTGTTTTTCCACGAACTCGGCCATTTCCTGATCGCACGCTGGGCCGGCGTGAAGGTGTTGACGTTTTCGCTCGGATTTGGCCCAGAACTGATCGGTTTCAACGACCGCCACAACACCCGCTGGAAGATCTCGGCGATCCCGCTCGGCGGCTACGTGAAGTTCTTCGGCGACGAATCCGAGGCCTCGACGCCTTCGGCCGAGGCGCTCGCCAAGATGACGGCCGAGGAGCGGGCCGACAGCTTCCACCACAAGACCGTCGGTCAGCGCGCTGCGATCGTCGCGGCCGGCCCGATCGCCAATTTCATCCTCGCGGTCATCATCTTCGCCGGCATGGCGCTGTATTTCGGCAAGCCGAACACGACCCCGCGGGTCGATGCCGTCCAGCCGGACAGCGTCGCGGCCCAGGCCGGCTTCAAGGACGGTGACGTCGTCGCCGCCATCGACGGCCGGGCGATCGAGACCTTCGCCGACATGCAGCGCGTCGTCTCGGTCAGCGCCGGCACCGAATTGTCCTTCCTGATCAAGCGGGACGGCACGGAACTCACCCTGAAGGCGACGCCGGCGCTCAAGGAGGTCAAGGACCTGTTCGGCAACAGCCACCGGATCGGCGTGCTCGGCATCCAGTACAACGCCAAGCCGGACGAATCGCGGTCGATCCCCGTTGGGTTCCTCGAGTCGATCAAGATCGGTTTCGAGCAGGTCTGGTTCATCATCTCCACGACCTTCAAGTTCATCGCCTCGCTGTTCGCGGGCGCCGGAAGCGCTGGCGACGTCGGCGGTCCGATCCGAATCGCACAACTCTCGGGACAGGCAGCCAGCCTCGGCTTCCAGTTCGTTGTGCAACTGTGCGCGACGCTGTCGGTCTCGATCGGGCTCCTGAACCTGTTCCCGGTTCCGCTGCTCGATGGCGGACACCTGTTGTTCTATGGGGTCGAGGCCGTCCGCGGCCGGCCGCTGTCGGAGCGGGCGCAGGAGATGGGGTTCCGAATCGGCCTCGGGCTGGTCCTCATGCTGATGGTCTTTGCAACCTATAACGATATCCTTCACCTCGCCGGGTCCTGAGCGCGGCTTTTTTACGACGTGGCCGTTGGGCAACGTTTTGAAACGAATTTGAAAATTCAGAGAGATCCGGCGTTTGCCGCCGGGTCCAAATTGGCTACAAGCGAACGACAAATGGGAATCTGTCGGGTTCGTAGGGGTACGGAACCGGCAACGGAATATAAGGGCGCGTAGCGCATGAAGTTCGGATTGCGGGTGCGGGGGGGCTTGGCGGCCGCCTTTATCATGTTCGCCGGCCCGGTGGCTTTGCCGCTGGCGAGCGTGGTTCTTTCGTCGCCAGCTGCGGCTCAGACGGTCAACTCGATCGAAGTGGTCGGTAACCGCCGCGTCGAGCTGGAGACCATCCGCTCGTACTTCAAGCCGGGCCCCGGCGGGACGCTCGACGCCGGCCGGGTCGATGACGGCCTCAAGGCGCTGATCGAGACCGGCCTGTTCTCCGACGTGAAGATCAACCGCCAGGGCGGGCGCCTGATCGTCACGGTCGTCGAGAACCCGGTGATCGGCCGCGTCGCGTTCGAGGGCAACAAGAAGGTCAAGGACGAGCAGCTCCAGGCGGAAGTGCAGTCGAAGCCGCGCGGCACGCTGTCGCGCCCGATGGTGCAGTCCGACGCCCAGCGCATCGCGGAGATCTATCGCCGCTCGGGCCGTTACGACGTGCGCGTCACGCCGGAAATGATCGAGCAGCCGAACAACCGCGTCGACCTGATCTTCACGATCGAGGAAGGCGCGAAGACCGGCGTGAAGTCGATCGAGTTCGTCGGCAACAACGCCTTCTCGTCCTATCGCCTCAAGGACGTCATCAAGACCCGCGAGACCAACCTCCTGAGCTTCCTCGGCTCGGGCGACGTCTACGATCCGGACCGTGTCGAGGCCGACCGCGACCTGATTCGCCGCTTCTACCTGAAGAACGGCTATGCCGACGTGCAGGTCGTGGCTGCGCTCAGCGAGTACGATCCGGAGCGCAAGGGCTTCCTCGTGACCTTCAAGATCGAGGAAGGCCAGCAGTACCGGGTCGGTTCGGTCGACTTCCAGTCGTCGATCGCGACGCTCGACGCCACCACGCTGCGCGGATATTCGCGCGTCAGCGTCGGCTCGCTCTACAACGTCGAGAACATCGAGAAGTCGGTCGAGGAGATGCAGATCGAGGCCTCGCGGCGCGGCTACGCGTTCGCGGTGGTCCGTCCGCGCGGCGATCGCAACTTCGAGGCTCATACGGTGTCGGTCGTGTTCGCCATCGACGAGGGCCCGCGCACCTATATCGAGCGCATCAACATCCGCGGCAACACCCGCACCCGTGACTACGTCATTCGCCGCGAGTTCGACATCTCCGAGGGCGACGCCTACAACCGCGCCCTGGTGGACCGTGCCGAGCGCCGCCTGAAGAACCTCGACTTCTTCAAGGACGTGAAGATCGTCACCGAGCCGGGCTCTTCGAGCGACCGCGTGGTCCTGAACGTCAACCTGGAAGAGAAGTCGACCGGTGACTTCTCGATCTCCGGCGGTTATTCGACCACGGACGGTGCGCTCGCCGAGGTCTCGATCTCCGAGCGCAACTTCCTCGGCCGCGGCCTGTTCGCCAAGGCGTCGGTGACCTACGGCCAGTTCGCCCGCGGCTACTCGCTGTCGTTCGTCGAGCCCTATCTGCTCGACTACCGGGTCGCGCTGGGCCTCGACCTGTACCAGCGCCAGCAGCTCGCCAACAACTTCATCTCCTACGGCACCAAGACGCTCGGCTTCAGCCCGCGCCTCGGCTTCCAGTTGCGTGAAGACCTGTCGCTGCAACTGCGCTACTCGATCTACCGCCAGGAGATCTCGCTGCCGGCGACGCTGTCGGACTGTAACAACGTCGCGGCCGGCACCCTGATCGGCAACCGCTTCGTGCCGTTCAATCCGACGCCGGCGTTCATCAATGCCAATGGTCTCGCCGATCCGAACGGCGGTCTCGGCTGCTTTGCCAATGGCGAGGCCTCGCTGCCGGTCCGCCAGGAGCTGGCGAACGGCGCGACGCTGACCTCGGCGCTCGGTTACACGCTGAACTACAACACGCTCGACAACAACAAGAACCCGACCGACGGCCTGCTGGTCGACTTCAAGCAGGACTTCGCGGGTGTCGGCGGCGACGTGTCGTACCTGAAGACCGCGTTCGATGCGAAGTACTTCACCCCGCTGGTGTCGGACATCGTCAGCATCGTCCACCTCCAGGGCGGCATCCTGAACAAGATCGGCAATACGCAGCTGCGCATGCTCGATCACTTCCAGATGGGTCCAAACCTGGTTCGCGGCTTCGCTCCGAACGGCATTGGTCCGCGCGATATCAATCCGTTCGGCACGCAGGACGCGCTGGGCGGCACCAAGTACTGGGGCGCTTCGCTCGAACTGCAGATGCCGTTCTGGTTCCTGCCCAAGGAGACGGGCCTGAAGGGGGCCGTCTACGCCGACGCTGGCGGCCTGTGGGGCTATCAGGGTCCGACGTCCTGGGCTGCGACGGGCGAGGTTAATACCCCCGGCTGCATCAAGCCGACGCGCAACCCGAACAACGCCGGCACCTGCCTTGGTCTGCAGTTCGATGACCAGAACAAGGTCCGGACCTCGGTCGGCGTGGGTCTGGTGTGGGCGTCGCCGTTCGGTCCGCTGCGCTTCGACTACGCGATCCCGCTCACCAAGGGTCAGTTCGACCGGACGCAGGAATTCCGGTTCGGCGGCGGTACCTCGTTCTGAGCCTGGGCCGATCGAATCCGGGTTGGCATCGACCAACCTCGCCGGTGTAAGAAATGGGAGCTCGGTTCCGGGACACCGGAGCCGGGCTCTGACTTTTTGTCTTGAGAGTACGACGGAATGGCCCAGCCGACCTTCTTCCAATCGCCGCCGCCCACGACCCTGGCGGCGATCGCCGCCGCCGCCAAGGCCACCCTGGTCGACCCATCCCGCGGCGAGCAGGTCGTCAAGGGACTGGCGTCGCTCGACGAGGCCGGCCCGATGCATCTGGCGTTCTTCGACAACCTCAGATACGCAGGCCAGCTCGCCGGGACCAAAGCGGGCGCCTGCCTGGTCAGTCCGCGATTCGAGGCGCGCGTGCCGTCCCACGTCGCAGTGCTTCGCGCCAATCAGCCGTTCCGCGCCTTCGTGCAGCTCGCGCGCGAGTTCCATGCCGACGCACTGCGGCCGCAGCCCTGGTTCGGCGACGATGGAATCTCGCCTCAAGCCATCATCGATCCCACCGCGCGGCTGGAGGACGGCGTCATCGTCGAGCCGCTGGCGGTGATCGGCGCCCATGTCGAGATCGGCTCGGGGACGATCGTTGGTGCGGGTGCCGTGATCGGTCCCCACGTCAAGATCGGTCGCGACTGCAATGTCGGCGCCCGCACCGTCATCCAGTGCGCGCTGATCGGCAACGACGTCCTGATCCATCCTGGCTGCAGCATCGGCCAGGATGGCTACGGCTTCATCTTCTTCGGCGCGGATGGGCACACCAAGGTGCCGCAGACCGGGCGGGTGCTGATCCAGAACCATGTCGAGGTCGGCGCCGGCACGACGATCGACCGTGGCAGCCTGCGCGACACGGTGATCGGCGAGGGCACCAAGATCGACAACCAGGTGCAGATTGGCCACAATGTCACAATCGGACGGCATTGCCTGCTGGCGGCCCAGATCGGGCTGGCAGGAAGTCTCACGATCGGCGACAACGTCGCGCTCGGGGCGAAGGTTGGTATCAACAATCACCTGACGATCGGCGATGGTGCGCAGGTGACGGCGATGAGCGGCGTCAAGGACGACATTCCGCCGAACGGCCGGTGGGGCGGTTTCTTCGCCAAGCCGACCAAGCAGTGGTTCCGCGAGATCGTTGCGGTGGAACGGCTGGTGCGAGATTCGACCGCGACGAACAGGGACGAGGGACGGGAGTGATGGAGGAGTCACCCATCAGGTTTGCGGACGTCGACATCAACGAGATTCTCAAGACGCTGCCGCACCGTTATCCATTTCTCCTGATCGACCGCGTGAAGAACATCCGGGCCGACTACAGCGGCATCGGCGTCAAGAACGTCTCGATCGGCGAGCCCTGCTTCCAGGGGCACTTTCCGGAGCGGCCGGTCTATCCGGGCGTGCTGATGATCGAGGGCATGGCCCAGACCGCCGGCGTGATCGGCATCAAGTCGGTCGAGGGCACGGAAAAGCCGCGCGCGGTGTATTTCCTCACCATCGACAAGTGCAAGTTCCGCAAGCCGGTGCTGCCCGGCCAGACCATCGAGTATCACATGCGCTCGATCGGCCGGCGCAAGACGATGTGGTGGTTCCACGGCGATGCCAAGGTCGACGGCGTCGTCGTCGCCGAGGCCGATGTCGGCGCGATGCTGACCGACTGACGGGCTGGTAGAAAGTTGATTGCGTCGAAATGAGCAAGATTGATCCCACCGCACGCGTCGAGGATGGCGCCGTCATCGGTGAGGGGACCGTGATCGGTCCTTACTGCATCGTCGGCCCCAACGTCGTGATCGGGGCCAACTGCAAGCTGATCAGCCACGTCCAGATCATGGGCCACACCACGCTCGGCGATGACAACGTGATCTCGCCCTTCGTCGTGCTCGGCGGCGCGCCGCAGGATCTCAGCTATCGCGGCGAGCCGCATCGGCTCGAGATCGGCTCCGGCTGCACCTTCCGTGAAGGCGTGACGATGAACATCGGCACCACGAAAGGCGGCGGCCTGACCAAGGTCGGCAATGCCGGGTTCTTCATGAACAATGCCCATGTCGCCCACGATTGCGTTGTCGGCGACAACGTGATCTTCGCGACCTCGGCGACACTTGGCGGCCATGTCGAGGTCGGTGATTCCGTCTACATCGGCGGTCTGTCCGCGGTGCATCAGTTCACCCGCATCGGCCATGGCGTGATGGTCGGCGGCGTCTGCGGCGTACGCGGCGATATCATTCCGTATGGCCTCGCCAACGGCCAGTATGCCGCGCTCGAAGGTCTCAACGTCATTGGCATGAAGCGCCGCAAGTTCACACGCGAGCGCCTCGCCACGGTGCGTGCCTTCTATCAAAAGCTTTTCCATGGCCCCGGCGTGTTCGCCGATCGCCTCGCGGCGGTGCGGCCGCTGGCCGGCGAGGATCCCGCCATTGCCGAGATCCTCGCCTTCATCGATGGCGGCCGACATCGCGCCTTGTGCCTGCCCGAGATCGGCAGGCCGGCCATCGAGCCGTAGCGCCATGGCGACGCCGGCCGCCGTGACCTCTCCGCCGATCGGCATGATCGCCGCGGGCGGGGTGCTGCCTTTCGCGGTCGCCGATGCCATCGTCGCGCGCGGCCAGACGCCGGTGCTGTTCGCCTTGAAGGGCATCTGCGATCCAAAGCCGCTGGCGCGCTTCCGTCATCACTGGATCGGCCTCGGCCAACTCGGCAATGCCCTGAAGCTCCTGAAGGCCGAGGGCGTTCGCGATCTCATGTTCATCGGCAATCTCGTTCGTCCGGCCGTGTCGGAGATCCGCTTCGACTGGGGCACGCTGCGCGAGCTGCCCTACATCTGGTCGGCCTTTCGCGGCGGTGACGATCATCTGCTGTCCGGCGTCGGCCGCATCTTCGAGCGTCACGGCTTTCACATGATCGGCGTCAAGGACGTCGCCCCCAATCTGCTCGTGCCCGAAGGGCGGCTGACGCGGAGCGGGCCCAACGATCTGGTGACTGGCGACATCGCCAAAGGAATGTCCGTGCTCCGCGCCATGGCGCCGTTCGATGTCGGGCAGGCCGTGGTCGTGATCGACGGCCACGTCGTTGCGCTCGAGGACATCGAGGGCACCGACGGGCTGCTGGCCCGCGTGGCGCGGCTGCGCGCCGATCGCCGCATTCGTGCTGCTGCCGGGCGCGGCGTGCTGGTGAAGGCGCCCAAGGCTGGCCAGGACCTGCGTTACGACCTGCCGACCATCGGTCCGCGAACCATCGAGGGACTTTCGGCCGCGGGTCTCGCCGGAGTCGCCGTCGCTGCCGCCTATACTCTGCTCGCCGATCCCCAGGAGACAGTGGCTGCCGCCGATCGGGCAGGCGTGTTCATCACGGGTGTCACGGCGTGACGCCCCGGCCTCCGGCAGGCCCGGCCATGCGCAGGATCTGCTTGGTCGCGACCGAAGAGTCCGGTGATCGCCTCGGCGCCAGCCTGATGAAGGTGCTGCGCCAGCGGCTCGGCGACGGCGTCGAATTCTCCGGCGTCGGCGGCCGCGGCATGACACGCGAGGGGCTCGCCTCGCTGTTTCCGATCGAGGAGCTCTCGATCGTCGGCTTCGCGGCGGTGCTGAAGCAGCTGCCCAAGATCCTCCGCCTGATCCGCGGCACCGTCGATGCGATCGTTGCGGACCAGCCCGACGTGCTCGTCATCATCGACAGTCCCGATTTCACCCAGCGCGTGGCGAAGCGGGTTCACGCGCGCGATCCCGAGATTCCGATCGTGAACTACGTGGCACCGACCGTATGGGCGTGGCGCCCGGGCCGGGCACGCGCGATGCGCGGCTACGTCGATCACGTGCTGGGCTTGCTGCCGTTCGAGCCGGAGGCGTTCCGAAGGCTCAATGGTCCGCCCTGTACCTATGTCGGCCATCCCCTGATCGAGCAGCTCGCCAACCTGCGGCCCAATGCGGCAGAGCAGGCGCGCCGAGATGCCGCCCCTCCCGTTCTGCTGGTGCTTCCTGGCAGCCGGCGCAGCGAGGTCGCTCGCCACATCGCCGTGTTCGGCGAGACATTGGCGCGGCTGCGCGCCCAAAACCTGGCCTTCGAAGCCGTGCTGCCCACCACGCCGCATCTCGAAGCCGCGGTGCGGGCTGGAGTCGCAAACTGGCCGCTCGTTCCGGAGATCATCACGGGCGAGGCCGAGAAGCGGGCAGCCTTCAGGCGCGCGCGCGCCGCGCTCGCCAAGTCCGGCACGGTGACCCTGGAGCTCGCGCTGTCCGGCGTGCCGATGGTGACGGCGTATCGCGTCGGCGAGATCGAGGCGTTCATTCTCCGGCGAGTCGTCAACGTGCAATCGGTCATTCTCGCCAATCTCGTGATCGGCGAGAACGTCATTCCGGAATTCCTTCAGGAAGCCTGCACGGCCGACAATCTCGCGCCCGTTCTCGCCGATCTCCTGGGCGACGGTCCGATACGTTCGCGCCAGGTCGAAGCGTTCGATCGCCTCGACGCGATCATGTCCACGGGCGCGGCCTCGCCAAGCGTGCGCGCGGCCGACATCGTGCTGGCAACGATGCGCAACGGACGGCGCTGATCAGGCCTGAAGCGGCATCTTGAATTCGAAGGTCGCTCTGTCGCCGGTCGACGTGGCCTGGAGCGTGCCGCCATGCGCTCGCGCAATCTCAGAGGCGATGTAGAGTCCGAGCCCGAGACCATGCTGGCTCGGACGCTCGCCACGCATGTAGGGCTTGAACAGATTCTGCATCGCCTTGTCCGAGATCGGCGGTCCGTGATTGGTGACGGCGAGCACGAAAGAGCCTTCGCTCGTTGTTGCGGAGACCTGGATCGGCTTGTCCTTGTCGCCGTAGGAGATGGCGTTGCCGAGCAGGTTCGAGAACAATTGCCCGATCTTGCTGCGGTCGCATTTGACCGGCTCCGCGATGTTGATCCGGGTCTCGATCTCGTGATCGGGCCAGGTCAGCCGGATCTCGGAGATGACCTGCTCGATCACCGGCGCCAGCGGTTGCCGCGCGTCGGGCTTGATCGTCAGGCCGCCGCCGAGGCGCCCCCGGGCGAAATCCATGATGTTGTCGACCAGTCCGGCCATGCGCATGACTGATTTCTGAATCATGGAAATGATCTCAGGCGCTCTGGCGCTGTCCTGACTGCGGAGCAGCACGCGCATTCCGGCGTCGATCGAAGCCAGTGGATTGCGGAGGTCATGGCCGAGAACGCCGATGAATTGCTCTCTCAGCTCGGCGGTCCGGCGCTCGTCGAGCAGGTCAGCCTGGGTGATCTTCAGCCGTTCCTCGGTCGAAAACCTGCGCTTCTCGCTGAGGCCGAGGCTGGCCTGACTGAGCGCGAAGCGCTGATGAAGCTCCAGCTGGGCGGCGATCAGCTCCCCGAACAGCTGAAACGTGCTGACGATTTCGGGCCGGTCGAGCTCGCGCGGCGCTGGATCGATCGCGCACAGGGTGCCCCAGACGGTCCCGTCGGACAGGGTGATCGGAGCTGAGATGTAGCTGCGAAAGCCGTAGAGCTTTGGCGTCGGGTGATCGCGAAACAGGCGATCCGTCTCGACGTCCCCGATGACGACGGCTTCGCCTCGCTCCCGGACCTCGCTGCAGATCGTCGTCTTGACGCGCAGCTCGCCGCCCTTCTTCAGGCCGAAATTGATGTCGTCGCGAACCGCGCAACAGACCCATCGATCCGAGGTCACGCGCGCGACCGCAACGAATCCCATCCCGGTGATCCTGCTCACCGAGTCCAGAATTTTGGGAACGGCGCCGAGCTGCTGGACAGCGTCGACGTCCGGGTTGGAATTGGGCGTCATCGTATGCTCGAGCTGGTCCCCGATCCAGGATGCAAGCCGGATCATCAACTTGCACCGTTCAACGCACGGAGCGTCGGAACGTTCGCCGGAACCAAATGATCGTGGTGCGATTGAATCGGATTGGACAGGAGACGCCGTGTCCCGCGTTCTGCGCACAAGAAAAACAGTTCTGGTCGTTGAGGACGAGGGTCTCATCCGTGCCAATGCCGTCGATATGATCAGAGACCTCGGTTTCGAGGTCATCGAGGCCGTTGACGCCGATCAGGCCATTTCCCTTCTCGAACGCTGTGAACGCATATCGGTCGTTTTCACGGATATCCAAATGCCCGGTTCGATGGACGGCCTGCGGCTGGTCGCCGTCATCCGGGACCGCTGGCCCCCGGTCGCGCTCCTGGTGACGTCAGGTCAGGTGACCCCTTCGGAATTGCCGTCCGGCGCGCGCTTCCTTGCCAAGCCATACGGGGCCGAGCAGCTCAGGTCTCATCTCGAGGCGCTGGCCTGATGCACTCCCGGCCGATGCCGCGAGTCAGAAAGGTGCGACCTCACAAACGAAACGGCGCCGTCGGGATCGACGGCGCCGTTCGAAAGCGGAATTGCGCTGCGCTCAGCCGCGCTTGTCCATCTCGACATAGTTGCGCGTCGCGACGCCGGTGTAGAGCTGGCGCGGACGGCCGATCTTCTGTTGCGGATCCTCGATCATCTCGCTCCACTGGCTGATCCATCCGACGGTGCGGGCGACGGCGAACAGCACGGTGAACATCGACACCGGGAAGCCCATCGCCTTCAGGGTGATGCCCGAGTAGAAGTCGACGTTCGGATAGAGCTTGCGCTCGATGAAGTACTGATCGCTGAGCGCGATCTTCTCGAGCTCCATCGCGACCTTGAGCATCTGATCGTCGGCGTGGCCCGTCTCCTTGAGCACCGCGTGACACATCTTCTGCATGATCTTGGCGCGCGGGTCGTAGTTCTTGTAGACGCGATGGCCGAAGCCCATCAGGCGCACGTCGCTGTTCTTGTCCTTCACCTTGGCGATGAAGTCCGGAATCTTGTCGACGCTGCCGATCTCGGCCAGCATGTTCAGCGCCGCCTCGTTGGCGCCACCATGCGCCGGACCCCACAGGCAGGCGATGCCGGCGGCGATGCACGCGAACGGGTTGGCGCCCGACGAGCCGGCGATGCGCACCGTCGAGGTCGAGGCGTTCTGCTCGTGATCGGCGTGCAGGATGAAGATCTTGTCGAGCGCGTCGGCGAGAACCGGGTTCGGCTTGTACTCCTCGCACGGCACCGCGAAGCACATGTGCAGGAAGTTCTCGGCGAACGAGAGCGAGTTCTTCGGATAAACGAAAGGCTGGCCGATGGTGTATTTGTAGGCCATCGCCGCCAGGGTCGGAATCTTCGCGATCATCCGCATCGACGCGATCATGCGCTGCTTCGGATCGTTGATGTCGGTGGAGTCGTGGTAGAACGCGGCGAGTGCGCCGACCGAAGCGACCATGACCGCCATCGGATGCGCGTCGCGGCGGAAGCCGTGGAAGAAGCGCGACATCTGCTCATGCACCATCGTGTGGTGGGTCACGCGATAGTCGAAATCCTGCTTCTGGGCCTTGGTGGGAAGCTCCCCGTACAGCAGCAGATAGCAGGTCTCCAGGAAGTCGCCCTTCTCGGCGAGCTGCTCGATCGGATATCCGCGGTATTCCAGGACGCCGGCGTCGCCGTCGATATAGGTGATCTTGGACTGGCAGCTGCCGGTCGAGGTGAAGCCGGGATCATAGGTGAACATCCCGGTCTGGGCGTAGAGCTTGCCGATGTCGATGACGTCGGGACCCACGGTGCCGCTCAGGATCGGAAGATCGAAATTCTTGTTGCCGACGGTGAGGGTCGCGGTCTTGCTTGCGGATTTTGCGTCCATCGTTTGTCCCCGATGAGATCGTTAGGCTTGGCCCTTGTTCTTTTTGAGAGATGGCAGGGCAGGTGGACTTTATCCAGTGCGGTGGCTTTGACATTCGCGTCACTGTCGCTGCCAACAGCTTAAGCGAGGGTCAAATCCGAAACCGTACTGGAATCTTATACTTACTAGTGTCCTTCGGCCCTAACATCCGTCAACGAGCCCGCCGCAACGTGTGAAGGATGTTCGAGCCGGGAAAACCAGTGGGTGCCGCGCAAATGCGTATCGTATTGCCCTGTGCGCTGCAAGATGGGGGACCATGAGACCTTATGAGGTGGTCTGGTCCTCCAGACGGCCCAAGGATTCATCACGCCCCAGGATCGCCAGAACGTCGAAAATACCGGGTGAGGTGGTTCGGCCGGTGAGCGCCGCGCGCAGCGGCTGCGCCACCGCGCCCAGCTTGAGATTGTTGGCTTCAGCAAACGCACGCAGCGCGGCTTCCGTGGCCGGTCCGCTCCAGGACTCGACAGCGGCCAGCGCGTCACGCAGCCGGCCGATCAAGGCGCGGCTGTCCGGCGTCAGCAGGGCCGCGGCCTTGGCGTCGATCGGAAGCGGCCGGTCGGCAAAGATGAAGGCGGCGCCGTCGATCAGCTCCAAGAGCGTCTTGGCGCGCTCCTTCAGGCTCGGCATCGCCAAAGTGAGCTGCGCGCGCGTGGCGTCGTTGAGCTTGGCCTTGAGAGCCGCGCCGTTCGGCACGTAATTCAGCACGTCCTCGAACTGGCGCACCAGCGCCGCATCGTCGCTGTGGCGGATGTAGTGGCCGTTGAGATTTTCCAGCTTGGCAAAGTCGAACCGCGCCGCCGAGCGGCCGATCGCCGGCAGGTCGAACGCCTTGATCATCTCCTCGGTGGAGAAGATCTCCTGGTCGCCATGGCTCCAGCCGAGCCGCACCAGGTAATTGCGCAGTGCCGACGGCAGATATCCCATCGCACGGTAGGCGTCGACGCCGAGCGCACCGTGGCGCTTCGACAGCTTCGAGCCGTCGGGCCCGTGAATCAGCGGGATGTGCGACATCGACGGCACCGTCCAGCCGAGCGCATCGTAGATCTGCTTCTGGCGCGCGGCGTTGATCAGATGGTCGTCGCCGCGGATGACGTGGGTGACGCCCATGTCGTGGTCGTCGACGACGACCGCCAGCATGTAGGTCGGATTGCCATCGCCTCGCAGCAGCACGAGGTCGTCGAGGTTCTCGTTCTGCCAGACCACGCGGCCCTGAACCTGATCCTCGATCACGGTCTCGCCGGTCAGCGGCGCGCGCAGCCGGATCGTCGGCTTGACGCCTTCGGGCGCCTCCTTGGGATCGCGGTCGCGCCACATGCCGTCGTAGAGCCGGGTGCGGCCTTCCGCGCGCGCCTTCTCGCGCATCGCGGCCAGCTCCTCGGCGGTGGCATAGCAGCGATACGCCATGCCGCTGGCGAGCAGTTGCTCGGCGACCTCGCGATGGCGCGCGGCGCGGCTATATTGGTAGATGACCTCGCCGTCCCAATCGAGCTCGAGCCATTTCAGGCCGTCGAGGATGGCGTCGATCGCCGCACTGGTCGAGCGCTCGCGGTCGGTGTCCTCGATCCTGAGCAGCATCTTGCCGCCGCGGCCGCGCGCATACAGCCAGTTGAACAGGGCCGTCCGGGCGCCTCCGATGTGGAGAAAGCCGGTCGGGGAGGGGGCAAAGCGCGTGACGATCGGGGTGGTCATGGGCGGCAGCACGAAATCCAGGCAGGGGCTCAAGAGGGCGGGGGGTGTATAGCAGGCCTATCGCATAACTAAAGCCTTCCTTGGGGGAAGCGGATTTGGCAGATAGGCTGCCAAATTCCGGAGCAGGATATTCTTGATGACCACGACGACAGACACGGCGGCGACGGCAGAGGCAGGGCGCGACTTCATCCGCGACATCGTCCAGGCCGATCTCGACAGCGGCAGGCACAAGACGGTCGTCACCCGGTTCCCTCCGGAGCCGAACGGCTACCTGCATATCGGCCATGCCAAGTCGATCGGCCTCAACTTCGGCATTGCCCAGGAGTTCGGCGGCCGCTGCAATCTGCGCTTCGACGACACCAATCCGACCAAGGAAGAGCAGGAATATATCGATTCCATCCAGGCCGACGTGCGCTGGCTCGGCTATGACTGGGGCGACAACCTGTTCTTCGCGTCGGATTACTTCGAACGCCTCTACGACTGGGCCGAGGGCCTGATCAAGGCCGGCTTGGCCTATGTCGACGACCAGTCTCAGGAAGACATTCGGCTGTCGCGCGGCACGCTGACCGAGCCCGGCAGGAACAGCCCGTTCCGCGACCGTTCGGTCGAGGAGAATCTCGACCTGTTCCGGCGCATGAAGGCCGGCGAATTCCCGAACGGCGCGCGCGTGCTGCGCGCCAAGATCGACATGGCCGCCGGCAACATCAACCTGCGCGACCCCGTGCTGTACCGGATCCTGCACGCCCACCACCCGCGCACCGGCGACGCCTGGAAGATCTATCCGAGCTATGACTACGCGCACGGGCAGTCCGACGCGATCGAGGGCGTGACGCACTCGATCTGCACGCTCGAGTTCGAGGATCACCGGCCCCTCTACGACTGGTTCCTTGACAAGCTGCCGGTGCCGTCGCATCCGCACCAGTACGAGTTCGCGCGCCTCAATCTCACCTATACTCTGCTATCCAAGCGCGTGCTGACGCGGCTGGTGCAGGACGGCCATGTCTCCGGCTGGAACGATCCCCGCATGCCGACCATCGCCGGCCTGAAGCGGCGCGGCGTGCCGCCGGCGGCGGTGCGCGAGTTCATCAAACGCATCGGCATCGCCAAGGCGAACAGCATCGTCGACGTCGGCATGCTCGAATTCTGCATCCGCGAGGAGCTGAATCGCACGGCGCTGCGCCGGATGGCGGTGCTGCGGCCGCTGAAGGTGGTGATCGAGAACTATCCGGAAGGCCAGGTCGAGGAGCTCGAGGCGATCAACCATCCCGACGATCCCGCAGCCGGCACGCGCAGGATCGCGTTCGGCCGCGAGCTCTATATCGAGCAGGACGACTTCATGGAGAATCCGCCGAAGAAGTTCTTCCGTCTGTCGCCGGGCAACGAGGTGCGGCTGCGCTACGCCTATTTCATCAAGTGCCGCGACGTCATCAAGAACGACGCCGGCGAGATCGTCGAGCTGCGCTGTACCTATGATCCGGCGACCAAGGGCGGCAACGCGCCTGATGGCCGCAAGGTCAAGGCGACGATGCACTGGCTGCCCGCTGCACAGTCGCTGACCGCCGAGATCCGCCTCTACAACCAGCTGTTCGCCAATCCGAGCCCCAATGCGGCCGACTTCACCGCCGATCTCAATCCCAACTCGCTCGAGGTCCTGACCGACGCGCGCATCGAGCCGGCGATCGCCGAGAGCAATTCCGACGCGCCGATGCAGTTCGAGCGCCAGGGCTACTTCGTGCGCGATCCGGATTCGACACCCGACAAGCTCGTGTTCAACCGCACCATCGGCCTGCGCGACACCTTCGCCAAGGAAGTCGCGAAGGGGTGAGGCAAGCGGAGACCGCGGGACGCGTGTGGCTCAGCTGATCGCGTCCTGCCCGGCCTCGGTCAGCGTCGGCACGCCGTCGGTGAGTTCGACGAGGCCGCGCTCGGTGAGCAGCGAAAGATCTTCGTCGGCGACAGGGGACAGCGTCAGCCGGTGGGCCTTGATGTCCCGGAGAGTCCAGCGCAGGTGGATCGCCTTCTCGAGCGCGAGGTCGGCGAAGGGGTCTTCAGGGTCGTGGGCGTCCATCCCCTGAAAAGCACGTGCGGCGCAAAAAGTTCCCCCGCAGCGGCCGTGCAGATTTCCAGGATTCCCGTTCCGTTCTGCTAGGCGCGCTCGCGCAGCTTCCGGTAGCCTTTCCGCCCGTCGGGTAACGGGTGGTGTGGGGGCAATGGCGGAGCCGGTCAGGCCGCCGGGAGGGCGTCGCGGGATCGCGGGCGTGATGGCCGATGTCTGGCCGCCGCGCGGCGCGCTGGCCGGCGGCTGGCCCGCGATCGGGGCCGGTGCGTCGTCGGTGTTCGCCGCCCGCCTGAAGAGCTGGGCGGCCGAGGAGGCCGGGGCGGGCCGGCTGCTACCCTGGGTGCCGGTGGCGTTCGGGGCCGGCATCGCGCTGTACTTCACCGCCGATCACGAGCCCGTGCTCTGGATTGCCGCCACCACCGCGGCGCTGCTCGGCATCGTCGCCATCATGATGCGGCGGCATCGGCTGTTTCCGGTTGCCGTGATGATCGCGGCGGCGGCGTGCGGCTTCGCCGCGGCGACCGTCAAGACCGCGCGCGTCGCGCATCCGGTGCTGGCGCGGCCGTTGTATTCGGTGGCGCTGTCCGGCTTCGTCGAGGCGCGCGACATCCGCGAGCGCAGCGACCGCATCGTGCTGCGGGTGACGTCGATGGAGAGCCCGCGCAACGCCGTCACCATCGCGCGTGTCAGGCTCGCGGTGCGCAAGGGCGCGGCGCCCGAGGTCGGCAGCTTCGTGCAGCTCAAGGCGCGGCTGCTGCCGCCGATGGCCCCGGTGCGGCCGGGATCCTACGACTTCGCGCGCGACATGTTCTTCCAGGGCATCGGCGCCTCCGGCTTCGTGATGGGCGCGATCACGACGGCGACGCCGCCGCAGGCCGCCGGCTTCGGCCTGGGCTATGCGGCGGCCATGCAGGGTCTGCGCGATGCGATCGACGCACGCATCCGCGGCCGCCTGTCGGGCGACGAGCGCGCCATCGCCACCGCGCTGCTGACCGGCCGGCGCGACGCCATCACGCCCGATGTCAACGACGCGATGTTCGTCTCCGGTCTCGGCCATGTGCTGTCGATCTCCGGCTATCACATGGCGGTCGTCGCCGGCGTCGTGTTCTTCGCCGTGCGCGCGCTGCTGGCGCTGATCCCCGGCCTCACCATCAGCCATCCGATCAAGAAATGGGCGGCGGCCGCGGCGCTGGTCGCGGCGGCGTTCTATCTGTTGCTCTCAGGCGCGGAGGTCGCGACCCAAAGGTCGTTCTTCATGACGGCCGTCGTGCTGATCGCGGTCATGGTCGACCGCCGCGCCGTCACCTTCCGCACGCTCGCGGTCGCGGCGATGATCGTGCTGGTGGCGGCCCCGGAAGCGCTCGTGCATCCGAGCTTCCAGATGTCGTTCGCGGCAACGCTCGGCCTGGTCGCGCTGGTGCAGTTCGGCCTGCCCAGACTGTTCGCGACGCCGGACAGCTCGGCCACCCAGCGCATCGCGCTGTGGGGCGGCCGCGAGCTTGCGATGCTGTTGCTGGCCTCGCTGATCGCGGGGCTCGCCACCACGCCCTATGCCGCCTTCCATTTCCATCGCGTCACGCCCTATGGCGTGCTCGCCAATCTCGCAGCGATGCCGGTCGTCTCGGCGCTGGTGATGCCGGCCGGCCTGATGGGCCTCGTGGCGGCGCCGTTCGGGCTCGACGGTCCCTGGTGGACGCTGATGGGCCTCGGCATCGACTGGATGATCGCGGTGACGCGCTGGGTGGCGGCGCTGCCCGGCGCGGTCGGGCGCATCCCGGCCTTCGGCATCGGTCCACTGATCCTGGCCAGCCTCGGTGTCATCCTGATCGGCCTGCTGCGCACACCGCTGCGCTGGTCGGGCGCCGTGGGGCTCGTGGTGGCCACCGTGTGGGCCGCCGCGACGCCGCTGCCCGACGTGCTGATCGCCGGCGATGGGCGCGCGGTGGCGGTGCGCGGCCGTGACGGGCGTCTGCATGCGATGCGCATCGGCAAGGACGTGTTCGCCACCAAGGAGTGGCTCGCGGCCGACGCCGATGCCCGGCTGCCGGCGGATTCATCGCTCACCGATGGCGTCTCCTGCGACGAGGCGGGCTGCGTGGTCGCAATGGCCGACGGCCGATTCGCCGCCCTGACCCTGCGCGCCGAGGCGCTCGCCGATGATTGCGCCCGCGTCGCGCTCATCGTCACCGCGCGCGCCGCGCCGTCATCCTGCG
Organism: Bradyrhizobium sp. HKCCYLRH3059; assembly: GCF_051168035.1. Classification (NCBI taxonomy): domain Bacteria; kingdom Pseudomonadati; phylum Pseudomonadota; class Alphaproteobacteria; order Hyphomicrobiales; family Nitrobacteraceae; genus Bradyrhizobium; species Bradyrhizobium sp. HKCCYLRH3059. The sequence continues at coordinate 181,418 of NZ_JBNPUF010000006.1, forward strand.
CGGCGGCCGTCATCGATCGCGGGCGGCTGCGGCAGCAGGGCGCCTTGATGCTGGTGCAGCGGGGCAGGAGCTTCGCCGTCACGCCGGCGCGCGCCGGCGGCACCGACCGCCCATGGTGGCCGGCGCCCGCCGAGGCCGGCGAGTTCGACACGACGCTGACGCCGCGCGCGCCGGCCGTGCGGCCTCAGGACGCGACGCCGCCGGAGACGGAGCAGGGCGAGGAAGACTGAGTGCCGGGCAGCTCGAACGTGCCGAGATGATACTCGGTGTCGCCAGGTCCATGTTGCCAAGTCCATCGAACAGCGAGGGGCTTTCGGCCAGCGTGAACGCAGCGCGCGGATAGCGTTGCCAGATGGCGATGTCGTCAGCCGTGACTGTCAGCCATCCGAACACAAGCATATTGCAGCCGGGCTCGGTGATCCCGGCGGCCTTGTTCCAATCGATCTTGTTGACCACGGCGGCAGGCTCCCCCGGCACATCATGCCGGCCGAGGGATGTCGTTCCTATTCGATGCGATGCCGGGGCGTGAGGTTCGCCTGAGAGGACTTTGCGCTTGCAGAACCCAAATCTCCCACGGTCGAAAGCTCGCTCACGACCGAGAGAAATGCCGATGCGGAGACCCCTCAGGTGATGCTGATGCGGCGAATCGGTGTGGCCTGCGAAGGCGGCACGTCCTCGGCGATGTCCGGGCGTCGCTCCGCCGGCTGCTTGCTGACCGGCAATTGCAGCACGGTGACGCGCTGGCCCTCGCAGAGCTGGGTCACCAGCACGTGGCGGCCATCGGCGAATTCGATCGCGTCGTGATGGCGATCGGGAATGTGAGTCTCGATGCTGTTGAACTTTGCGACGCGCTCGCGGATCGTCCGGGTCCAGAGCCAGCGGCTGTCGTAGCGGACGTCCTCGGCGAAGGCCAACTCGGTGCCGGGCAGCATGCAAACTGCGACGGTCGGCTCGCTCTCCAGCGCGAAGCCGCGGGTGGCGGTGCCACGGAAGGTCATCGAGATCAACGTCTCGCCGACCTTGGCGGGACGGGACGCAACCGCATGGAGGCTGTAGTCACACATCGGATCGCTCCTCGTTGAGAGATAGCCGACCCACGCTCCCCCCGGACAGGCGCAGGCCTCTATCAGAGTGGACATCGATGGTGATGTTAGCGCGCGCTTCGCGGCAATTCTGCGCTGATCTGCATCGCGTGTGCCCGCGGCCGATCACAAGCGTTTGAGCATGCCGCGCTGCACATCATGAGGTGCATTCGCGCGTGACGTATTTTGCTGGGCAGCCTCCGATCGGCGGCGAAAGCGCGTGCGCCCGCCGCCCATCGACCGATCCCATTCGCGATCAGTACTTGCGGTACAGCCCGACCAGCTTGCCTTGGATCTTCACCCGGTTCGGCGGCAGGATGCGTACCTCGTAGGCGGTGTTGGCCGGCTCCAGCGCGATCGATGCGCCGCGGCGGCGGAAGCGCTTCAGCGTCGCTTCCTCATCGTCGATCAGCGCCACCACGATGTCGCCGGTGTCGGCGGTCTCGTTGCGCTGTATCAGCGCCATGTCGCCGTCGAGGATGCCGGCATCGACCATGGAGTCGCCGCGTACCTCGAGCGCGTAGTGATCGCCGTTACCGAGCATGTCGGCAGGCACGCTGATGGTGTGGCTGCGGGTCTGCAGCGCCTCGATCGGGGTACCGGCGGCGATGCGGCCCATCACCGGCACTGCGACGGGGCGCTCGCCATCGTCCAGCGCGGGAGTGCTGGTGCGCACCTTGCCGAGATTGCCCTCGATCACCGATGGGGTGAAGCCGCGGCGGTTGTTGGCGGCCTGTGACAGCTCGGGCAGCTTGATCACCTCGATCGCGCGGGCGCGGTTGGGCAGCCGGCGGATGAAGCCGCGCTCCTCGAGCGCCGTGATCAGGCGATGAATGCCGGACTTCGAGCGCAGATCGAGCGCATCCTTCATCTCGTCGAAGGACGGCGGCACGCCGGCTTCCTTGAGCCGCTCGTTGATGAACCGCAGAAGTTCGTACTGTTTGCGCGTCAGCATCTCGACCTGGTCCCCGGTTTGTTGTCGTCCGAGTCCAAGAGCTGCGCCTCGCGCACAAACTGGCTGAGAGCGCCCTGGAGTCGGACCGTCATCGCGTCGCCCGCAACATACTAAAAACAAATCATGAACGGACACTATATGTTCGATGTGTGTTCCGCAATCCTAAAAATATGATGAACAGACCGGGCTTTACCGGGGAAGCGGCTCAATTCGGCAGGCGCAGGATCTCGCACGGGCTGCCGGCAGGCGCCTTCGGCGCAAACGCCGGCCGGATCACCACCGCCTGCGAGAGTGCGAGATTCCCAAGCAGCGACGAATCCTGCTGGCTCACCGGGGTCGCAACCAGCGTGCCGTCGGCGCGCTCTTCGAGCTGCGCCCGCAGATAGTCCTCGCGCGAATCGTTCGGCCCGAGCTCGCGGCCGAGCAGGGCGGCCTCGCGCGGCATCACGGCCTCGTCGCGGCCGAGCAGCCGCCGAATCAGCGGCACCAGGAACAGGAGGGCGCAGACATAGGACGACACCGGATTGCCGGGCAGTCCGATCACCCTGATGTCGCCGAGCCGTCCGTGCATCATCGGCTTGCCCGGCCGCATCGCGATCTTCCAGAACGCCATCTCGACGCCCTCGGCTTCGAGCGCCTGCTTGACCAGGTCGTGATCGCCGACCGAGGCGCCGCCGGTCGTGATCAAGATGTCGGCCTTGGCCTCTCGGGCCCGGCGGATGCCGGCGATCGTCGCCTCCATCGTATCCGCGGCGATGCCGAGATCGATCGGGGTCCCGCCCTCGTTGCGCACCAGCGCCCGCAAGGCGTAGCCGTTGGAATAGACGATCTGGCCCGGGCCGGGCGTCGAGCCCGGCATCACCAGCTCGTCGCCGGTGGCGAGCAGCGCCACCTTCGGCCGGCGCCGCACCGGCAGCGCCGGATGATTCATGCTGGCCGCCAGCGACAGGTCGCGGTCGCTGAGCCGGCGCCCGGACTTCAGCAGCACCATGCCCTGGTGAAAGTCGACGCCCGCCGGCCGGATATGCCGGCCCTTGATCGCGGCCTCGGTGATCACGACGTGGCCATCTTCGGCGATCGTGTCCTCCTGGATCACCACCGCGTCCGCGCCCTCCGGAACAACGCCACCGGTGAAGATCCGCGCCGCCTCGCCGGGTCCAACCACGCGATCGAACGGCCGCCCCGCCGCAACCTCGCCGATGATCTTCAGCCGCGCCTTGGCCTGGGCGGCGTCCGCCGCGCGCACGGCATAGCCGTCCATCGCCGACATCGCCTCGGGCGGCTGCGTCCGCAGCGCCGCGATGTCCCGCGCCAGGATGCGGTGAAACGCTTCGTCCAGCCCGACCTGCTCCTCGGCCAGCGGTTCGGCGCCGGCGAGCACGGCGGACAACGCATCAGACACCGGCATCAGGGCCATGGGATTTCCTTCGGACGGAGACGGCAGATCGAATGAATCGCCTTCTAACCGAACGCGCACGGCGCGGCCAAGGGCCTAGGCCGCTCCCTGCGTTCTGACCGTCTGCTGTGGGCCGTTTCCGGGCCGCTGCCTCACGATCGCGCGAGAAAGTCCGCAATCAACCGCATGACCTCCTGCGGACGTTCCAGGCTCGGCAGGTGCGCCGTTCCGGCCAGCTCATGTCCTGACCCCGTTCGGCATTGTTGCGGCGAGCAGCCTGCTTCGCTGCTGGATGTGAGGAAAGTCCAAGTCCCCCCGGATGACGAGCGATGGCGCGACGATCTCCGCGAGGCGTGGGAAGGCTGGTGCCACATCGAGAGTCGCGCCGGTTGGCGGCGCGCGGAGTGCGGCGGCGTTCTTCTTCAGGAACGTCTCGCGCGGCTCGCCGGAGATGCGTCCCTCGCGCTGCAAGGGACCGTCGACCCACAGATGCGCCTTGATAGCGCTGACCCGATCCCAATCCTGTGCGGCCTCGGCAGCGGCCAACGACGCCGTTAGCGCCTTGATCTCCGGTGGATAGACCGGCTCCGGCGCGCCGCTGATCGAAGGTGCGATCAGCACCAGCGATGCCATACGTGACGGATGGCGAAGCGCGAAGTCGAGCGCGATGCGGCCTCCTTGCGAGCAGGCAATCAGCGTCGCCGGCCGCGCCGGCGCGAGCGCGTCGACGACGGCGAGCAGGTCCTCGACCGGAGAATGAGCTTCCTCATAGGCGACCGTCTCACCAAATCCGCGCCGGTCATAGGCGATCGTCATATGCGTTGCCGCGACGCCCTCGATCTGCACGCGCCACATGGACGAGCATTGGACCGTGGACCAGCCGATCTACGATCCCAGCACGATCGACTGCCCGGTTCTCGTGCTCGCGACGGAATGGGATGTGGATGTCCGCTTCGGGATGGCGCACGACCTGTTCGTTCGCCTCGTGAGCGCGCCATACAAGCGCCTGGTCGAGATCGGGCAGGGCACGCACATGATCCTGATGGAGCGGAATCGACGGCAGGCGTTCGACGTGGTGATCGGATTTCTCAACGAGCGCGTCGTGCCGGCGCGTTGATCGTCGCGCGGACGACCTGCACCGCGTCAGAGCGGATGCCGAATCCAGACATTCGGCTCGACATAGGCGGCATGGTCGTGCTCGACCGACGCGAGCACGGGCACGAGAGCACCGGGGACCTCGATCTCGCCCGAGCTGTCGAAGGTCACGCCGGTCCATTGCGACCAATCGGCGAGCGTGCCGACGATGGTCATCGAGCACGGCGCGATCTTGACGATCTCGCCGCCGATGCCGATGCGCTTAGGCGCCGGCTCGTCTGCGGCCAGCGGATGTGGCGGGAGACGGGCCGGATGGCGCCGTTGCCGGCGGTCGCATTTAGGATTCGCTTTTTCGGAAAAAGCTGCTATGCTGATTTGGTCCCGTGCTCGACAGGAGGGGCGCTTCGCGATCGTCACGGACGTGGAGCGCGGGATGCGGTGGCCGCGACGTGTCGCAGCGTGCCCTGATGGCGCGCGGACGAACGGCATGGCGCGGACGTGAAGTCGCGTGGTCCTGGCATCCCGAAGCTGATGCCAAGCCGAAGGGTGCTGATGATCCCGTCGGCGACGGTGGCCAACAAGCCGGGCACCGGGGAGATCGCGTATAAGCGTGAAGACCATCGCGCAGGGAATGCCGGATGTCGGCTGGACCTGTGGTGACTGCCGCCTGCTTTTTTTCTGCAGGCGGGCCATGGGTTGCGGCCTGCAGCCCGGCATTCCCTGCGCCCTCCGATTGGAGGAGGGTGAAATGAGAGCAGCAAAGCTCGGGCACATCGTGTCGCGAGAACAATTTTGCACGAGTGGGCACCGTCATTGCGAGCGCAGCCTTTCAGAACGTCACGCCGCCGGCCATGACGCACCCTTGCGCGACGCGATCAGATCCCGAGCGCCTCCAGCGCCGCGGCGATGTCGGCCGTCGAGCGCACCAGCACCGCCTGCAGCCCGCTCGTTCGCGCGCCGTCGATGTTTTCAGCGAGATCGTCGAAGAAAACGATCCGCTCGGCCGGCGCGCCGATCGCCCGCACCACGTGATCATACGCCTCGGCATCCGGCTTTCGCAGGCCGATCGACGACGACAGGAAGATCTCGCGAAAGTGACCAAGCAGGTCGGCATAGCGCGGCGAGAAGTGATCGATGTGCGGCTGGTTGGTGTTGGAGAAGGCATAGAGCGGCAGTCTCGAAGCCGCGCGTGCGAGCAGCGGGGCGATGCCCGGCATCGGGCCGACGAAGATCGCGTTCCAGCCCTCGAGAAACTGCGCGTCGGTGATGTCGATGCCGAGCTGCCGGCGCAGGTTGGCGAAGAACGCGGCATCGGAGACGGTGCCGCGCTCGTGCCCGTGATAGATCTCGTCGCGCACGAAGCGCGCGGCGATGCGCTCCGGCGGACAGCCGGCATGCGCTGCCCAGCGCGAGACAACCTGGACGAAATCGATGTCGATGACGACGCGGCCGAGGTCGAACAGCAGCGCGTCGGCGGCGCCGGGGCGGAGAGCGGAGGCGGGCATGGGGCGGGTCGACGATGCCTTGCGTGGGACGGAAGCGGCGCCTCCTCAATACCGGTAGGGCTCGATGTCGACCAGCGGAAACGCGCTGACCACGCTCGGCAGGTTGGTGGCGGCCGCCGGATGCAGATAGGACGCGTTCAGCTCCGCGAACGAGGTGACGCCGAGCAGGCCGAGCGCGCGGATGACCTCGTCCTCCAGCAGCTCGAGCATGCGCAGGATGCCGTCCTCGCCGGCCGCGGCGAGCGCCCAGCATTGCAGCCGGCCGATGCCGACGAGGTCGGCGCCGGAGGCGATCGCCTTGACGATGTCGGTGCCGCGGCAGAAGCCGCCGTCGACCATGATCTTTGCGCGGCTCTTCACGGCGGCGACGATCTCCGGCAGCACATGCATGGCTCCGCGGCCATGGTCGAGCTGGCGGCCGCCATGGTTGGAGACGTAGATCCAGTCGACGCCGTGATCGACCGCAATCTGCGCGTCCTCGGCGGTCGCGATGCCCTTGATGATCAGCGGCAGCTTGAACTTGTCCTTGATCAGCTTGACGGTGTGCCAGCTCAGCGCCTTCTGGTGGTCGCCGCCGGTTGCGCGCAGCCGGCTTTCGCGGACGTATCGCTTGGCGATGTCGCGCTCACGCCGGCTGTAATGGGCGGTGTCGACGGTCAGGCAGAACGCGGTGTAGCTGTTGGCGACCGCCCGGCTCACATAGTCCTCGACGAAGGCGTCGTCGCCGCGGACATAGAGCTGGAAGATTCGCAGCGCGTCGGGCGCGGCCTCGGCGGTCTTCTCCAGCCCGGGTTCCGACACCGAGCTCAGCATGTGCGCGGCTCCGAATCGGCCCGCCCCACGGGCCACGCTGGCCGCCCCTGCCGGATCGAAGATTTCGAGCGCACCGACCGGGGCCATGACCACCGGCAGGCGCAGCTTGCGTCCGAAAGTTTCGACCGAGGCATCGACCCTGGACACGTCGCGCAGCACGCGCGGACGGAACGCGATCTCGTCGAGCGCCATCCGGTTCCGACGCAGCGTGGTCTCGGTTTCGGCCCCGCCGATGATGTAGTCCCAGGCGTTCTGGTTGAGCTGGGCGCGCGCCTTGCGGATGAGCTCGTGCAGGTTCTGGAACTTCTCGTCGCTCGAGCCGAGTTCGACGTTCCGCCACCCGGCTTCGATCGGGGTCCGTTGGTTCATGTTTGCCTCCCAGCGACTGTCATGCTTGCGGTTTTGCTGCGGAGCATTGCCCATCGAGCGGGCCGGGAGCAAGCCATTCCGAACTCGAGCTTCCCGGGCGCGCGCGGGGAGCGGCGCCCCGCAGGCCCAGGCCATCAAATCGCGGCGTGGTACACGGCTCGTCGAATTGTGATCATGGGTGTCCGTGAAAGCCGGGGTATGTTCAGCCGGGCCCGGCGCCGGCGCAGCCTTGAGCTTGATTTCAGCCTGTGAACGTCCATTTCGGATGCGAGCGCCGGCGGTCGGGCCCCGGTACGGCGGCGCAATATCGGCCTTGAAGAAACCGGAAATGTGGTGTGTGTTCGCAACACAAATCGCGCCGGCGATGCGTGCGGACCATTTGATCGGCCGGCCATCCAACAAACGCTCGGGAAGCAAACAATGCGAAAAAACTGGCTGTTCTTGGCGGGCACGATGACCGGCGTCGGTCTGACCCTGATGGTGACGGGTCCCGACGGCGCGCAACTCGTTGCGAAGGCCAAGGCCGCGGCCGGCATGGCCGACACCTATTCGCAGCTCAATCTGTTCGGCGCGGTGTTCGAGCGTGTTCGCGCCGACTATGTCGAGAAGCCGAGCGATCCCGCGCTGATCGAAGGCGCCATCAACGGCATGGTGTCGTCGCTCGATCCGCATTCGCGCTACATGAACGACAAGTCCTGGCGCGACATGCAGGAGACCACGTCCGGCGAGTTCGGCGGACTCGGTCTCGAGGTCACCATGGAGGAGGGCTTGGTCAAGGTCGTCGCGCCGATCGATGACACGCCCGCGTCCAAGGCCGGCGTTCTCTCGGGCGATCTCATTGCCAAGATCGACGGCGAGGCGGTGCAGGGACTGACGCTCGAGCAGGCCGTCGCCAAGATGAAGGGCGGCGTCAACACCAAGACCAAGCTCACCATCATGCGCAAGGGCAAGGACGCACCGCTCGACGTTACGCTGACGCGCGAGATCATCAAGGTGCGCCCGGTGCGCTATCACACCGAAGGCGGCGACATCGGTTATATCCGCATCACATCCTTCAACGAGCAGACCACCGAGAGTCTGCGCAAGGCGGTCGCCAGCATCTCCAAGGAGATCCCGCAGGAGAAGCTCGCCGGCTACGTGGTCGACCTGCGCAACAATCCGGGCGGGCTGCTCGATCAGGCCGTGTCGGTCTCCAGCACATTCCTGCCGCGGGGCGAGGTGGTCTCCACCCGCGGCCGCAATCCGGAGGAGACGCAGCGCTTCACCGCGCGCGGCGGCGACCTCACCAAGGGCAAGCCGCTGGTGGTGCTGATCAATGGCGGCTCGGCCTCGGCGTCGGAGATCGTGGCCGGCGCGCTGCACGATCACAAGCGTGCGACCCTGGTCGGCACGCGCTCGTTCGGCAAGGGCTCGGTGCAGACCATCATTCCGCTCGGCGCCGGCAACGGCGCGCTGGCGCTGACCACGGCGCGCTACTACACGCCGTCGGGACGCTCGATCCAGGCGCAGGGCATCGCGCCGGACATCGAGGTCAAGCAGGACGTGCCGGACGAGCTGAAGGATCGCGGCGATCTCAAGGGTGAGGCCGGCATGCGCGGCCATCTCTCGGCGCCCGACGGCACCGAGCAGACCGGCTCGCAGTCCTACGTTCCGCCGGACGAGAAGGACGACAAGGCGCTGCACGCCGCATTCAACGTGCTGCGGGGCGTCACGGTGAACGCTGACGTCCGCGCCAAGGCGGCGGTGCCGAACTGATCTGCGAAGCGGGCGGGTGCGCGGCTTGCGATGCTCACACCCGACGGGGCGGCCCTGAGGCCGTCCCGCCGTGGTTTTCGACCAGTGTGTACAGGCGAACACGGAGTATGTCCGTCTGTGTCCCGTAGATCATGGCGGAGCCGTGGACTTCAAGGCACGACCGGTCGGCAGGGTTTGAATCTGGCTTGCGGAAAAGCCTCAAATTGCAACGGTATTTATCGGTTCGGAACCGGCTCAGGCGGCGTCCGAGCGCGAACGGCGGCCGGATGAGGGATTGGCGCGCTGCGCAGCGAACAATTGCCGCACGTCGGCTGCGGGCTTCGGAGGGCTGAACAGATAGCCCTGCATCTCCGAGCAGCCGAGCCGCTTCAGCACCTGCCGCTGCGCCTCGGTCTCGACGCCCTCGGCGGTCGTCGACATCTTGCGGATGGCGGCGATGTTGACCACGGCCTGGACGATCGCCGCGGAACCCTCGCTATCGGTGATGTCCTTGACGAAACAGCGGTCGATCTTGATCTTGTCGAACGGAATGCGCTGGAGATAGCTGAGGCTCGAATAGCCGGTGCCGAAATCGTCGAGCGCGATGCGGACGCCGAGCGCGCGCAACTGGTGCAGGGTGTCGAGCGCGTCGTCGTCGCGGATCAGCACCGCTTCGGTGATCTCGAGTTCCAGCCGATGCGGCGGCAGGCCGGAGGTCGCAAGTGCATTGGCGACCTTGAGCGCCAGGGTGCCGCTCTTGAACTGCACCGGCGAGACGTTGACGGCGAGCCGGATGTCGTCCGGCCAGCTCACCGCCTCGGTGCAGGCGACCTGGAGGACGCGTTCGCCGAGCAGGTTGATGAGGCCGGTGTCCTCGGCGATCGGAATGAACTCGGCCGGCGAGACGGCGCCGCGGGTCGGATGCTTCCAGCGCACCAGCGCCTCGCAACCGACGATGCGGTCGTCCTGCAGGCTCAGACAAGGCTGGTAGTAGACCTCGAGTCGATCGTCGGCCATGGCCTGGCGCAGGTCGACCTCGAGCTGGTGGCGCGCCTTGATCTGGGCGTCCATCTCGGGCTCGAAGAAGCGCCAGGTGCGGCGTCCCGCGGCCTTGGCGGCGTACATCGCCAGATCGGCGTTCTTCATGATCTGGTCGAGATCGGTGCCGTGCTCGGGGATCAGCGCCACGCCGATCGAGGCGTCGGCGGTGAGCTGATGGCCGAGGCAGTCACGCGGGGCGCGGATCGCGCCGAGAATATCCTCGATCAGCTGTTCGACATCCTCCCGGTTGCGGATCGCCGTCTGGACCACGGCGAACTCGTCGCCGCCAAGGCGGGCGACGAACCCCGCGGTGCCGACACAGGCGCTCAGGCTCGCCGCGACGGATTTCAACAGCTCGTCGCCGATGAGGTGGCCGAGCGAATCGTTGACGCCCTTGAACTCGTCGATGTCGATGTAGTGCAGCGCGAGGCGCCGGCCTTGGGGGACGCCGGTCAGCTCCTCCTTGAGGCGCTCGTGAAACAGGGTGCGGTTCGGCAGATCCGTCAGGGCGTCGTAGTGCGCCAGATGCGTGATCTGCTCCTCGGACCGTTTGCGCTCGGTAATGTCCTCGTGGGTGGCGAGCCAGCCGCCGCCCGCGATCGGCTCGTTGACGATCTGGGTCCAGCGACCGTCCGTGGTCTCGATGATCTGCGAGGTCTTGCGGCCGATGTCGCGCAGCACCGCATCGGCATATTCGACGTCGTCGCCCGCCAGCGAGCCGGTGACCTTGCGGTGCGCGATCAGCGCGCGAAACGTGCAGCCTGGTTTCACGACGTCAGCAGACAGGCCGTACATGTCGACGTAGCGCTGGTTGCTGATGACCAGGCGCTCCGATGCATCGAACAGCAAGAGGCCCTGGGTCATGTTGTTGACGGCCTTGTCGAGCCGTTCCTTCTCCAGCGTCAAGCGGCGGCTGGAGGCGTCGTGGTCGCTGATCAGCCGGCGCACCACGACGTAAAGCATGCCGGCGATCAGCAGCACCGACGTCACGCCGACGGCGATCAGGAAGCGCATCTGCTCGCGCCAGTCGGCGAGCGCCGCCGAGACCGTCGTCGTCGCAGTCACGATCAAGGGATAGCTCGTCAGCCGGTGCGATGCGCCGATGCGGTGCTCGCCGTCGACGGGGCTGCTGAAAATGCCCGTGGTGTTGCCATCGCCGGCCAGGATCTGGCGGAAGATCGGCGCGTTCTTGTAGTTCTGGTTCTGCATGCCCTCATGGCGTGGATGGCGGGCCAGAAGGGTTCCGTCGCGATGCATCATCGAGATCGCCGCGTCGGGCCCGAGCGCGACCGAGGCGAAGAACCGCTCGACATTGATGGGTTCGAGACTGCGGCTGATGATGCCCAGGAACTCGCCGTTGGGACTGGTCAGTTTCAGGGCGATGACTGCGACATATGTGCCGGTGATCCGGCCCACCACCGGCTCGATCAGCAGTTGCGGCGCGGTCGGATCGGATTTCAGCCGCTTGAAAAAGGTGCGATCGGCAATGTTGACGGGCGGCACCGGCCAGGCCGCTCCGGAGTTGATCAGGTTGCCGTCGGAGTCGAAGATGTTCAAACCGCCGACATAGGTCACCGCGCTCAGCTTGTCCTTCAGCATGGCATTGACGGCGGCGCTTCCCATCTGCTCCTTGAAGCGGGCGCCGCTGTCGATGTGGTTCTGTCGGACGTAGTTGGCGAGATCGCGCTGGATCGCGCCGAGATCCTCCATCTGCTGATCGAAATGGCGCGCCAGCAGAAGGACGGTGTTCTCCAGCTCACGCGTCGCGCTGTTCAGCGCGCGTTCCCGGAAACTGTCGGCCATGATGGTCGTACCGATCGCGATGGCTGCAATCAGCACGAGGCCTCCGCCGACCAGCCAGCGGATCGGTCCACCGCGGTCGGTCGAAGCTCTGAGGGCATTCCCTGGACTAGCGTTGGTCGTCATCGGTCCTGAATACGCTTGCGATCGGCGCTTCGGGATGGAACCGCTACGATGTCCCTCCCACAACCATTGCTATCGGTCCGCAATGGAAGTGAGGTTAGGAAGTTGAGTTAGCGAACAATTAATTCGAAGTTGTATTTGGCTTGGTAATCTCTTCAGGCGCGATAGTGCCCGGACTTGCCGCCGATCTTTTCGGTCAAGCGGATACCTTCGATGCGTACGCCGCGCTCGGCCGCCTTGATCATGTCGTAAATGGTCAGGCAGGCGACGGACACGGCCGTCAGGGCTTCCATCTCCACGCCGGTCGGCCCGGTCACCTTGACGGTGGCGCTGACAAGGCAGCCGGGTAGTGCGGCATCGGGCGTGATGTCGACGGTGACTTTGGACAGCGCCAGCGGGTGGCACAGAGGAATCAGCTCGGAGGTCCGCTTGGCGGCCATGATGCCTGCGATGCGGGCAGTTCCGAGCACGTCACCTTTTTTGGCGTTGCCGGACAGGATGAGCTCGAGCGTCGCCGGGCTCATGACGACGCGGCCCTCGGCGGTCGCGGTTCGCTCGGTCGCGGCCTTGTCCGACACGTCGACCATGCGGGCTTCACCGCGGGCGTCGATGTGGGTCAGGGCGGGAGCGTCGGGCGACTTGTCGGCCATGGTCACTCAGCCGCGCTGGCGGAGGCGGCATTGCGCGCAAGCAGCGCGCGCGTCGCCGCCGTGACGTCCGCCTGCCGCATCAGGCTCTCGCCGACCAGGAAGGTCTGGATGCCGACGCGCGCCAGGCGCGCGAGATCGGCCGATGTGAAGATGCCGCTTTCGCCGACCAGAAGACGCTCGACCGGGACCAGCGGCGCCAGCGCTTCGGAGGTCGCCAGCGTGGTCTCGAAGGTTCGCAGGTTGCGGTTGTTGATGCCGATCATCGGCGAGCGCAGCTTCAGCGCGCGATCGAGCTCGGCGCGATCATGGATTTCGATCAGCACATCCATGCCGTGGGCGAGCGCGGCAGCCTCGATGTCCGCAGCGGCGGCATCGTCCAGCGCGGCCATGATGATGAGGATGCAGTCGGCGCCGTGAGCACGCGCCTCGATCACCTGGTAGGTGTCGAACATGAAGTCCTTGCGCAGCACGGGCAGGGCGGTCGCGGCCCGCGCGGCGACCATGAAGTCGAGATGGCCCTGGAACGACGGCGTATCTGTCAGCACCGACAGGCAGGCCGCGCCGCCGGCCTCGTAGGCCTTGGCAAGCACCGGCGGATCGAAATCGGCGCGGATCAGTCCCTTGGACGGCGAGGCCTTCTTCACCTCGGCGATCAGCGCGTAGTCGCCGTTCGCATGCTTGGCTCGGATCGAGGCAACGAAGCCGCGCGGCGGCGAAGCGTCACGCGCGCGGGCCTCGAGCTCCGGCAACGGGCATGCCCGCTTGGCGGCCGCGATCTCCTCGCGCTTATACGCTTCGATCTTGGTCAGGATGTCCGACATGGCACGCTCCGGTGGATCAGCTGTTGGAGACCTCGATCAGCTGCTTCAGCCGCGCCGCCGCGGCGCCGCTGTCGAGCGAATCCCGGCCGATTGCGACGCCTTCCTTCAGCGTCTTGGCGCGTCCGGAAACGACCAGCGCCGCCGCGGCATTCAGCAGCGCCACGTCGCGATAGGGGCTCGGCAGGCCGTCCAGCACGCTCTGCAGGGCCACCGCGTTGGCTTCGGCGTCGCCGCCCTTCAGACCGTCGCTGCCGCACAGGCCAAGCCCGGCCTCTTCGGGCGTGACCTCGAAGGTGCGGATATGACCGTTCTCCAGCGCGGCGACAAAGGTCGGGCCGGTCAAGGTGATCTCGTCGAGCCCGTCGGAGCCGTGCACGACCCAGGCGGCCTCCGAGCCGAGATTCTTCAACACGTGGGCCAACGGCTCGACCCATTGCCGCGAGAACACGCCGACCATCTGGCGCCTGACGCCGGCCGGATTGGACAGGGGACCGAGCAGATTGAAGATCGTGCGGGTGGCGAGCTCGACCCGGGTCGGCCCGACGTTCTTCATCGCCGGATGATGCGCGGGCGCGAACATGAAGCCGATGCCGGCCTCGCGCACGCAGCGCCCGACCTGGTCCGGCTTCAGGTCGATCTTGACGCCGAGCGCGGCGAGCACGTCGGCGGCGCCGGAGCGGGACGACAGTGCGCGGTTGCCGTGTTTGGCGACCGGCACGCCGGCGCCGGCCACGATGAAGGAGGCGCAGGTCGAGACGTTGACCGAGCCGGAGCCGTCACCGCCGGTGCCGACGATGTCGACCGCGCTCGCCGGCGCATCGACGCGCAGCATCTTCGCCCGCATCACGCTGACGGCGCCGGTGATCTCCTCGACCGTCTCGCCGCGCACGCGCAGCGCCATCAGCAGCGCGCCCATCTGCGACGGCGTCGCCTCGCCCGACATCATGCTGTCGAAGGCGGACGCCGCCTCCTCGCGGGACAGCGGCGCGCCGGTCGCCACCTTGCCAATGATCGACTTGAGATCGTCCATCACGCGTGCCCCTAGCAAACCGTCACTGATTGTTGCCGCCGACCACCTGGGCCACCGCAGCCTCGTTGATCGTCGTCCCGATGTCCTTCTCGAGCTTCATGACATAGGCCGTGCCTTGCTCGTCGGCGAGCGCGCGCTGCAACTGGTCCTTCAGCTTCTTGGTATCTTCGGACGCGAGGTCGACCTTAGGCTCGATGATGTCGGTGACACGGAACACAATCCACCGCCGGCCGCCATCAGCCTCGGTTTGGCCGACGCCGTCCTTCGCCGTGCGGAATGCGGCGGTGATCGCGCCGGTGGGGACGCCGGGCACCGAGGCGTCGCGCTTGAACGCACTGGCCGTCTCGACCTTCACGCCGAGCGATGCCGCCTCGTCGGCGAGCTTGCCGCCCTCGCTGAGCTTCTTGACCAGCTCGGTGGCCTTTGCGCGCAGCTTGGTGGCGACCTCGTCATCGCGCCAGCGCGCGGCGACCTGATCCTTGACCTCGTCGAGGGGGCGATCGCGCGGCGGGGTGATGCCGAGAACCTCGAACCAGACATAACCGCCGCGGAACGAGATCGGCTCGTTGTCGACACCGACATCGCTGGTGAAGGCCTGCGCAACGACATCGAGGCCAAGCGGGATGTTCGAAACGGGCTGGCCGTTGGGTTGCTTGCCGGACCTGTCGACGGCTTCGAGCGTGATGGCATTGAGACCGAGCTTCTTGGCTGCCTCGGCGACGCTGGCGCCACCGCCGCGCTCGTCTTCCATCTTGTCACGAAGATTGGCGACTTGCGACTTGGCGCGGTCGGCTGCGATCTCCTTCTTGATGTCGGCAGCGACGCTCTCATATTCGGGCTGCTGGCCCGGCTGAATCGCGCTGACCTTGACCAGCGCCACGTTGAATGCGCCCTTGACCGGCTGGCTGACCTCGCCGGTCGGCAGCGAGAAGGCGGTATCGGCAACGACAGGGTCGAGAATCGCCGATTTCGTCACCAGACCGAGATCGAGATCGGCCGGGTTGAGGTTGCGCTCCTTGGCGAGCTCGTCGAACGTGACTTCACCCGCGGCGATCCGGGCGCGCGCCGCCTGTGCCTCCTCCATGGTGGGGAAGGTCATCTGCTGGACCTGGCGCTTCTCCGGCGTGCCCATCAGCGCCTTGCGCTGGTCGAACAGCTTCCTGGCGTCCTCGTCAGAAACGTCGGTCGACTTGCCGATCTCTTCGGGCGTCACCACGACGAAGGAGATCTTGCGATATTCCGGCGCCTTGAACTGGGCTTTGTGCTCTTCGAAATAGGACGCGAGAACCTCGGGCGAGGGCGCATCGATGGTGCCGGCCTGCGCCGCGTCGAGCTTGATGTAATCGATCGAGCGCTGCTCGTTCTGGAAGCGGCCGAGCGCCTCGAGCATCGTGTTGGACGGCTCCAGCCCGGCCGCGATCGTGCCGGTGATCTGCCGCCGCAGCGACTGTCGGCGCTGGTCAGCCAGGTAGCGCTGCTCGGTGAAGCCGAAATTGCGGATGATGGCCTGGAAGCGCTGCGGGTCGAACGCCCCGTTCGGGCCCTTGAAGTTGGGATCGCTGAGGATCACCCGCATGGTCTCCGCATCGGACTGGGCGAGACCGAGACGGCGAGCCTGCTCATCGAGGGCGGCTTCCGCAATCGTCTGCTGCAGCACGGAGCGGTCGAGCCCGAACATGCGGGCCTGCTCGGTGGTCAGCGGACGACCGAGCTGGCGGCCGATCTGCTGCAGCCGGTCGGTATAGATCTGCCGGAACTCGTTGACCGAGATCTCCGTGCGTCCCACGGTTGCAGCCGTCGACTGCCCGAAGCCGCGGAAGATGTCGGCGATGCCCCAGATGCCGAAACTGACGATCAAAACGCCCATGACCACCGCCATGATGGTCTTGCCGAGCCAGTTTGATGAGGCCTTGCGTAATCCTCGAAGCATGGGTCCAGTCTGTCTGCAGGAAAAAGGATGAAGAGGCCGCGCCTTAAAGCAGATTCCGCAAAAGGCCGTCACCGAGTTGAAACGGCTTATAAAGAGGCGGCCGCCCGGTCGCAACCTCGGCCCTGAGGCCGATTGAAGCGGTGGGAAGACGGCTCCCGCTCTGGTGCTCGTCGAAGGGCTCTGCTAGCCGATGTCTGTCACAACATTTGCTGGAATCCCGCCATGACCGACCGCATCCGGCCGCTGATCGCCGGCAATTGGAAAATGAACGGCCTGAAGGCCTCGACCGCCGAGTTCGACGCCATGCTGGCCGGAGCCGCCGAGGTCACCGGAAAGGCCGACCTGCTGGTCTGTCCTCCCGCCACCCTGGTGGCAGGCTTCGCCGAAAGGGCGCGCGGCTCCCACGCGATCGCGGTTGGCGCTCAGGATTGCCACCCCAAGGCGTCGGGAGCCCATACCGGGGACATTTCGGCGGAGATGCTGGCCGATGCTGGCGCCACCGCCATCATCGTCGGCCATTCCGAGCGGCGTGCCGATCATGGCGAAAGCGATGTTGTGGTGCACCAGAAGACCGAGGCGGTGTGGCGCGCCGGGCTGGTCGCGATCGTTTGCGTCGGCGAAACCCAGCAGCAGCGCGATGCAGGGCAGACGCTCGACATCCTGCGCGGCCAGCTCAACCTCAGCCTGCCGCAGGAATCACGGGCCGGCAACCTGGTCGTGGCCTATGAGCCGGTTTGGGCGATCGGCACCGGCCTGACCCCGACTGCCAAGGATGTCGAGCAGATTCATGCCTTTATCAGAGAGCTGCTGATCGATCGCTTCAAGCAGGAGGGAGCGCGGACGCGCATCCTCTATGGCGGCTCGGTGAAGCCCTCCAATGCGGCCGAGCTGATGGCGGTCGCGAATGTCAACGGCGCGTTGGTCGGCGGCGCCAGCCTGAAAGCCTCAGACTTTCTCGCCATTGCGAAGGGCTGTTGAGAAGCAACGTGAGCGAAAGCGCACGCCTCAGTCCGCCTGTTCGATTCGCTTCCAATAGATCTTCGTGCCGGTAAGGCCGCCATGCGGCTTCAAGGCATAGTCCGGAATGGTTCCGCTCAGCTGGAAGCCGACGCTTTCATAAAGCCGTGAGGCGCCCCCATCCTCGGCGGTATCGAGGACCAGCATCGTCCGACCGTGCGCGCGGGCGAGGTTTTCGGCCGCGCGCAGCAGCGCGGTCGCGATTCCGCGTTTGCGGTGGCTGATGCGCGTCATCATCTTTGCGATCTCGGCGCGGTGCGGCTGGTTCGGCGGCAGCTTCAGCTGCAACGTG
Source organism: Bradyrhizobium sp. HKCCYLRH3059 (assembly GCF_051168035.1). Lineage (NCBI taxonomy): Bacteria > Pseudomonadati > Pseudomonadota > Alphaproteobacteria > Hyphomicrobiales > Nitrobacteraceae > Bradyrhizobium > Bradyrhizobium sp. HKCCYLRH3059. The sequence continues at coordinate 199,071 of NZ_JBNPUF010000006.1, forward strand.
ACGGTCGCGATCACATCCTCGCCGTCGAAGGCGCCAAGAACGGCTCGTTCGCCGCGCGCCGCGGCCGAAAGCGATTCCCGCCAGAAGGCGTCGGCATCCTCCTCGCGAAGCGGGTGCATGAAACTGACCGAGCCACCATCGGCGACCGTCTCGATCAGCATGGCGCGAAGCGCGCTTCGAACGACCGGTGTGTCCGATAGGGATGCAATTCGAATCGCGGACATTCTCAACTCCGGGCAAGCGCCACGACATAGACGCAGGGTGCGTCCGACTCGTTGGCAAAGGTGGTGTCGATCGGTGGGCCGAAGCCGAGGCAGTCGCCGGGGCCGAGGACGTGGCGTTCCGCGCCTTCCGTGATGGTCAATTGCCCGCTCTGCACCCAGAGAAGCTGGCGGATGTGGATGTATGAGGAGGCCGGCAAGGTCACGCTGCGGTGCGCCGGCATCTCGACGGTCACCAACTCGATCGGATGATCCGGCCTGAGAAAGACCTGGCGCCGGACATAGCCCGTGTCCGGATCGCGCCAGACCGGCTGCTCGGCCGCCTTGGACAGGCGCTCCGACTGGGCCTCGGCTCGGAGCATCAAGCCGGCCAGCGTGAGATCGAACGCGCTTGCCAGCTTGACCAGGATGACCGCCGTCGGGCTGACCTCGGCGCGCTCGATCTTACTGATGGTGGCCTTTGACACTCCCGAGCGCTCGGCAAGGTCGGCCAGCGACCAGCCGCGGCTGTCCCGTTCCAGCAGCAGGCGGCGCGCCAGCCGCTGGCTGAAGTCGTCTATTATTTGATCCATATGTCTCTAATAGTAGAAAATGGATGGTCGGGCAAGCCTCGACGACGGGCGGCGCGGCAGCGCTTGTGAGAAGCGCGGCTGCGATTATCTGCGGGGTGGCGTTGCCCGACATGATCGTGTAACACCGCGCAAATTTCCGAATAGCCCGCGAAGCTCTCGCGATCCCGGCCTCCGGCCGGGGCCTGCGAGGGCTTGTGACGGAAGGTCACCATGCAGACTGTCTTGATCGTCATCCACCTCATGATTGTCGCCGTCCTGATCGGTACGGTGCTGTTGCAGAAATCCGAGGGCGGTGGCCTTGGCATGGGCGGCGGCGCCGGTTTCATGTCGAGCCGCGGCACGGCCAACCTGTTAACGCGCACGACCGCGATCCTGGCACTCCTCTTCTTCCTCACCAGCCTGGCGCTGACTTGGCTCGCGGGTCTGGATCGCAAGCCGACCTCGATTCTCGGCACCTTGCCTGGGCAGACCCAGTCAGGCGGTGCGACGCCGGTGGCGCCGACCGGGGGCGGCGTGCTCGACCAGCTCAAGAAGGCCGACGAGCAGCAGGCTCCCGCGGCTCCGGCTGCGCCGCAGGCACCGCAATCGCAATAACGCGGATAAGCCATGCAGGAACGCAATTGGCGTCCTGCGTCATGAGGCGGTCTCAAGTACCTGAGACCATTCAGATTTTGAAGTAACCCACAGGCCCGCGACAGCGTTGCGGGCTGCAAGCGATTCGTTTTGGCGAATCGAGCGCGCGGCATTAAAGGTAGGGTCCCATGGCGCGGTACATCTTCATCACCGGCGGCGTGGTTTCCTCGCTCGGAAAGGGTCTGGCTTCAGCCGCGTTAGGCGCGCTGCTGCAGGCCCGCGGCTACAAGGTCCGGCTTCGCAAGCTCGACCCCTATCTCAACCTCGATCCAGGCACGATGTCGCCGTATCAGCACGGCGAAGTGTTCGTGACCGATGATGGCGCCGAGACCGATCTCGATCTCGGACATTACGAACGCTTCACCGGCCGACCGGCGACCAAGGCCGACAACATCACCACGGGCCGGATCTACCAGGACATCCTGACCAAGGAGCGGCGCGGCGACTATCTCGGCGCGACCATCCAGGTCGTCCCGCACGTGACGAATGCGATCAAGGATTTCGTCCTGTCCGGGAATGACGAGTACGATTTCGTGCTGGTCGAGATCGGCGGCACCGTTGGCGACATCGAGGGCCTGCCGTTCTTCGAGGCGATCCGGCAGCTCGGCAATGAGCTGCCGCGCCATCACGCGATCTACATCCACCTCACGCTGCTGCCCTACATCCCGAGCGCCGGCGAGTTGAAGACCAAGCCGACGCAGCATTCGGTCAAGGAGCTGCGCTCGATCGGCATCCAGCCTGACATCCTGCTGTGCCGCACCGACCGCCCGATCCCGAAGGAGGAACGGCGCAAGCTCGGCCTGTTCTGCAACGTGCGCGAAAGCGCCGTCATCGAGGCGCGTGACGTCGACAACATCTATGCCGTGCCGGAGGCCTATCATGCCGCCGGCCTCGACGACGAGGTGCTGGCCGCGTTCGGCATCGAGCCGCGGGTGCCGCCGGCGCTTTCGAGCTGGCACACGATCAACGAGCGCGTCCGCAACCCGGAAGGCGACGTCACGATCGCGATCGTCGGCAAGTACACCGGCATGAAGGACGCCTACAAATCGCTGATCGAGGCGCTGTCGCATGGCGGCATCGCCAACAAGGTCCGCGTCAAGCTCGACTGGATCGAGAGCGAGGTGTTCGAGAACGAAGACCCCGCGCCGTTCCTCGAGCACGTCAATGGCATCCTGGTGCCCGGCGGCTTCGGCCAGCGCGGCGCCGAGGGCAAGATCCGTGCGGCGCAATTCGCGCGGGAGCGCGACGTGCCGTATTTCGGCATCTGCTTCGGCATGCAGATGGCGGTGATCGAGGCGGCGCGCAATCTGGTTGGGATCACCGAGGCCAACTCGACCGAGTTCGGCCCGACCAAGGAGCCGCTGGTCGGCCTGATGACCGAATGGCTGCGTGGCAACGAGCTGGAGAAGCGCTCGAAGAGCGGCGATCTCGGCGGCACGATGCGGCTCGGCGCCTATCCTGCGGCGCTCAAGCGCGGCAGCCGCGTCTCCGAGGTGTATGGCGGCGCCACCGAGATCTCCGAGCGCCATCGCCACCGCTACGAGGTCAACACCGCCTACAAGGATCGGCTCGAGCAGCACGGTCTGAAGTTCTCCGGCCTGTCGCCGGACGGCGTGCTTCCGGAGATCGTGGAATACGAGGACCATCCCTGGTTCATCGGCGTGCAATTCCATCCCGAGCTGAAGTCGCGCCCGTTCGAGCCGCATCCCTTGTTCGCGTCGTTCATTCAGGCCGCGGTGGTGCAGAGCCGGCTTGTGTAGCAGGCCTTTGTCGCCAAGTGCCGTCATTGCGAGCGGAGCGAAGCAATCCAGAGTCGCGGGCGGGACTCCGGATTGCTTCGTCGCTGACGCTCCTCGCAATGACGGCCGAGGCGCGCAACGCGACCTTTGACGGCCGCGACGATTGTTGCGACAACGCTCCCCGATCGCGCGAAGCCAGAAAAGATCAGGGAGGATCAGATGATCTACGAGAGCCGCATCTATCGCTGCATTCCGGGCCGGCTGCCGGCGCTGCTGAAGCGCTTCGAGACCACGACGCTGAAGCTGTGGGAGAAGCACGGCATCCGCCCCGTGGGCTTCTTCACGACCCTGATCGGCGAATCCAACCAGGACCTGACCTATTTCCTGGCCTGGGAATCGCTCGCCGAGCGCGAGACCAAGTGGACCAAGTTCATGTCCGATCCCGACTGGATCTCGGCGCGTGCCAAGAGCGAGGAGGACGGCCAGATCGTTGCCAACATCACCAGCCAGTTCCTGGTGCCGACGGCGTTCTCGGCGTTGAAATAGAGCCCGGGGAGGGGCTGGGATGACCGATCCCCGCAACCCTGCTATTCGCTGGCAAACGCCGGTTGATCCGGCAGCCGGCGCTGGGCCATGGTCGCGCGCTCTCATGAGGATGATGTCGTGAACGCTTCGATCTCTGCCGCGCCGGTCGTCAGCCTCGGCTCCGTCAAGTTTGGCAACCACCTGCCGCTCGCCGTGATCGCCGGCCCATGCCAGCTCGAGAGCCGCGCGCATGCGCTCGAGGTCGCCTCGGCGCTGAAGGCGATCGCGGCGCGGCTGAACATCGGCCTCGTCTACAAGACCTCGTTCGACAAGGCCAACCGCACCTCCGCCTCGGCGGCCCGCGGGCTGGGGCTTTCGCAATCGCTGCCGATCTTCGCCGAGATCCGGTCTTCGCTCGGCCTGCCGGTGCTGACCGACGTGCATGACGCCAGCCAGTGCGCCGAGGTGGCGCAGGCCGTCGACGTGCTGCAGATCCCCGCGTTCCTGTGCCGGCAGACCGACCTGCTGCTCGCGGCCGCGGCGACGGGTAAGGTCGTCAACGTCAAGAAGGGCCAGTTCCTGGCGCCCTGGGACATGGCCAACGTGGTCGCCAAGATCACGGGCTCCGGCAATCGCAACGTGCTGGTCACCGAGCGCGGCGTCTCGTTCGGCTACAACACGCTGGTCTCCGACATGCGCGCGCTGCCGATCATGGCACGCACGACGGGCGCGCCGGTCATCTTCGATGCGACCCACTCCGTGCAGCAGCCGGGCGGCAAGGGCACGTCCTCGGGCGGCGAGCGCGAATTCGTGCCGGTGCTCGCACGCGCGGCCGTTGCCGTCGGCGTCGCCGGTGTGTTCATCGAGACCCATCCCGATCCCGATCACGCGCCCTCCGACGGGCCGAACATGGTCCCGCTCGCGCAGTTCGAGGGGCTGCTGCGAACGCTGATGGCCTTCGACGCACTCGCCAAGGCGCCGTCGGCGGACGCCGGGCGCTGATGCACCAGACCGTCGCCAAGTCCGCGGGAAAGTTTCCACCAGCGGTGAACATCATCGCGCTGGCGGGCTTCTCGGCGGCGCTGTCGACGCGGGCGCTCGATCCGGTGCTGCCGCATGTCGCCGAGGATTTCGCGATCAGCATCACCACGGCGGCGAGCATCGCCGCCGGCTATGCGCTGATCTACGCATTGATCCAGCCGGCAATCGGCGCCGCCGCCGATCTGTTCGGCAAGGCGCGGCTGATGACGCTGTGCCTGGCGCTGCTCGGCGTCGCCAGCATCCTCGGTGCGCTCGCCACCTCGTTTCCGCTGCTGTTCGCGACGCGCATCCTCGCGGGCATCGCCTCGGGCGGCGTGTTTCCGGTGGCGCTCGGGCTGACCAGCGATCTCGTCGCGCCCGACAAGCGGCAGGTCGCGATCGGCCGCACGCTCGCGGGCTCGATGGCGGGCAACCTGCTCGGCGCGACGGCATCCGGCATCATCGGCGATTTCATCGGCTGGCGTGGCGTGCTCGCGATCCTCGGCGCGCTCGGGCTGATCGCCTCCTTCGCGGTGGCGGCAGGCTTTCGCGGCGCCAAGGTCACGCATGCGCCGACCACCGATCTCGCCGCGCTGAGGAAGGGCTACCGCACCATCTTCACCAACCCCAATTCGCGCTTCTGCTTCTCGGCGGTGTTCGTCGAAGGCTGCTGCGTGTTCGGGCTGTTTCCGTTCATCGCCTCGTTCCTGTTCGATCTCGGCGAGACCTCGCTGTCGATCGCGGGCATCGTCATCGCAGGCTTCGCGGTCGGCGGCCTGTTCTACACGTTCACGGTCTCGAACTTCCTGCCGCGGCTCGGCGTCAAGGGCATGATGATCACGGGCGCTGCCCTGGTCGGGTTGCAGCTCGCCGCGCTCGCCTTCGGCCCGGGCTGGAAGCTGCAGTTCGGCTGCATGCTGCTGATGGGCTGGGGCTTCTACATGATCCATGGCTGCCTGCAGGTGTTCGCCAGCGAGCTGTCGATCGGGGCGCGCGCGACCGCGATGTCGCTGCACTCGTTCTTCTTCTTCATGGGCCAGACGGTCGGCCCGATCGCCTACGGCTTCGGCCTGGTCCACGGTGGCAAGCAGCCGACCTTGCTGATCGCCGCCATCATGATGGTCGTGCTCGGCTTCGCCTGCGCCGCGCTGCTGCGGCAGCGGCCGCCGGCAGATGCGGCGGTCAGCTGACGGCCATGTCGGACACGGGCGCGGGCCCATTGCATCTGAAGACATGGTCCCGTCGCGGCAGCAACGCCTGCTAATTTGTTGCTCTGTCATGGCCGGGCTTGTCCCGGGCATGACGACGTGGAGACGGGCGAGGGTAAAATGCCCATCGTTAGCTGCGATGGTCCTGGGGAAGTGCGGCGAGGGCGTTTCTCGCTCTCGATGCTGAAGATGCGCGGCTGAGACATATCGGCGCTTTCGTTGGCCGCGGGACGCACCGCCGCCATCTCGCGGCGCGTCTGCGTCCGAGCTTTGCCTTGGGACATGCCCTCTTTCTGAGAAGAGGGCGCGGGGAATGCCGGGAGCTGGCCGCCCCCATGGCCCGCCTGCAGAAAAAAATGCAGGCGGCAGGAACCACAGGTTCAGCCGAGACATCCCGGCATTCCCCGCGCGATGGTTGGGCGGCTTATACGTACTCTCCCCGGGGACCGGGCTGTCTTGCCCCCGTGACCGGCGGATCATCATCACCGCCAGCGGAGCCTCAGCGTCGGGAGGCCAGGACCATACGACTTCGCCGGCGTATCAGGCTCGTTCGTCCGCATGACTGATCACGCTGCGAACCCGACACGCCCACCGCATCCCGCCTCAACGTCCGTGACGACCGCGAAGCGCCCCTCTGATCGAGACGGGACGACGATAGTCAATCACGAATTCTGATAAAACGAAAGTAGAATATTTTTCGCGGAAGGTCTGGACAGGGGTGATCGGTTTGAAGGCGCAGGAAAAATCGGCTTTCAGGAGCAGCGGTTTGGTGGTTGCAGAGAACGGGAAAGTCAAACGGGAACGCACCCGTCGGGCGACTCAGAACCATGGATCGACGCTGGGCTGCGGCTGCTGTACCCGCATTTACGGTCCGCCACCGCTGGTCGTCCCACGACGCTGCAACGCCATCGCGAGGACCCAAGCAAAGAAGCGTTTGGAGTTCACTGGGTTCGTTCCGGCGGTCATTGAAAGCCTTTGTGGCGCAACCTTTGGCGTTGCCGAAGCACCTCGGTTGAGCTTGAGTGGTATTAGGCTAAGCACCGGCGAAACGGGCAAGCAGAAGCCGCTCTTGTATTTCGACGAAAATATTCCAGCGTCGATCATTGATAATTTTAGGAAGCGATCTTGGTGGAAAAAGAAGGTGAAGGTGCTTAGTGCGGTAGAGCTAGGCAATCAGGGTCGGTCTGACGACTTTCATTCCAGTACTGCTCGCGGCTCGGATACACGCTCGTCTCTTTTGATACCGACTTCAATGATGATGCAGCCTACCCGTTTTCAAACGGAAGAATGTACGGGGTAATCATGTTGAAGGGGTCGAAGAAGAACTCGAATCGATCGAAAAGCGATCTTGCCTCCCTCCTGGATTTCGTTTTGGCGACTCCTTTCCCGAAGTCGTTTTTGCAGGAAAGCAAGTTTGTCATAAGCGGAGAAGGATGTGTGATGCGGGGGAGAGATGTAAAAACGAAAGAGATCAAATCCATGCAAATTGAATCTCGTAAGACCCGCCTGGGAGAGGTTTGGAAGCACTTCTCAATAATGTAGTTTAGCGGTAGTGCGAAAGTGCGTACGAGGCGCCGGGGACCGGCGGCCTTCAGGCCCGCGCGCGATCGGCGACTACCAGTCGAGATTTGCCGACCGGCACATCTCGCAGACGATCACATCGTCCTTCCGGGAAAGGGGACGGCGGCAGCGGTGACACGTGCCCGCGGTCTGTGTGACGTGTAGCGTCAGGGCCTTTGCTTCCGCCATGGAGAAGCCGAACTCGGCGGCGAGCAATTTGTGGCCCGCAATCTGACTGCGGCGGATTTCCCTTGCGATCCTCGCCTTGTGTTCTGCTGACAGCGAGGGCGGCCACGTGACGGTTATGGTGCACTTGGGACAGTGCACCGACAGGCGGGCATGCTTTACTGCGCCGTTCACGGCGTACCTCCTTCCTCGATCAGCTTCACCCCCGCCCACGATACGGCGCCACGCCCTGGTCTGGCACCCACAGGCCCTTCGGCAGCTTGCCGGTCTGCCAGAACACGTCGATCGGGATGCCGCCGCGGGGGTACCAGTAGCCGCCGATGCGCAGCCATTTCGGCTTGATCTCGGCGGCGAGGCGCTTGCCGATGGCGACGGTGCAGTCCTCGTGGAACGCGCCATGGTTGCGGAAGCTGGCCAGATAGAGCTTCAGCGACTTGGATTCCACCAGCCAGGGGCCGGGGGCATAGTCGATGACCAGATGGGCGAAATCCGGTTGTCCCGTCACCGGGCACAGCGAGGTGAACTCGGGCACCGTGAAGCGGGCCAGGTAATCCGTGTCCTTCTGCGGATTGGGAACGCGGTCGAGCGTTGCCGTTTCCGGACTGTCGGGGGCGGCCACATGGCGGCCCAGCTGAAGGCCGGCCGATGTCATGGTGGTGTTGGATCTTTTCGCCATATGTCGTGTCACCTGTCGCGATTGGCGCCCGTTTAGCCAATCGCCGGGCGTGCGTCATCCGGTTCGTGATTTCGACGCGAGTTCTGCTCCACTTGGCCTTTTCGCCCCCGTGACCTTGCGGTAGAAGCGGCGCAGCAATGCCCACCCGGAAACGCCGTAAGAGGACCCCATGACCGCCATCGTCGACATCATCGGCCGCGAAATCCTGGACAGCCGCGGCAATCCCACGGTCGAGGTCGACGTCGTGCTGGAGGACGGCTCGGTCGGCCGCGCCGCGGTGCCGTCCGGCGCCTCCACCGGCGCCCACGAGGCGGTCGAGCTGCGCGACGGCGACAAGCACCGCTATCTCGGCAAGGGCGTGCTGAAGGCCGTCGAAGCCATCAACGACGAGGTCTATGAGGCGCTCAGCGACATGTCGGTGCAGGACCAGGTCCAGATCGACCAGATCCTGATCGAGCTCGACGGCACCGAGAACAAGAGCCGGATCGGCGCCAACGCGATTCTCGGCGTCTCGCTCGCCTGCGCCAAGGCCGCGGCGATCTCCTACGACATGCCGCTGTATCGCTATGTCGGCGGCACCTCGGCCCGCACCCTGCCGGTGCCGATGATGAACATCGTCAATGGCGGCGTCCACGCCGACAATCCGATCGATTTCCAGGAGTTCATGATCATGCCGGTGGGCGCGCCGAGCTTCGCGGAGGCGCTGCGCTGCGGCTCGGAGATCTTCCACACGCTCAAGGCCGAGCTGAAGAAGGCGGGCCACAACACCAATGTCGGCGATGAGGGCGGCTTCGCGCCGAACCTGCCGTCGGCGGACGCAGCCCTCGACTTCGTCATGAGCGCGATCGGCAAGGCCGGCTACACCGCCGGCGAGGACGTCATGCTGGCGCTCGACTGCGCCGCGACCGAATTCTTCAAGGACGGCAAGTACGTCTACGAGGGCGAGAACAAGTCGCGCTCGCGCTCCGAGCAGGCCAAGTATCTTGCGGATCTGGTCGCCCGCTACCCGATCGCCTCGATCGAGGACGGCATGTCGGAGGACGACATGGACGGCTGGAAGGAGCTGACCGACCTGATCGGCCACAAGTGCCAGCTCGTCGGCGACGACCTGTTCGTCACCAACGTCAACCGTCTCGCCGACGGCATCCGCAACGGCCGCGCCAACTCGATCCTGATCAAGGTCAACCAGATCGGCACGCTCACCGAGACGCTGGCCGCGGTCGAGATGGCCTACAAGGCCGGCTACACCGCCGTGATGTCGCATCGCTCCGGCGAGACCGAGGATTCCACGATCGCCGATCTCGCGGTCGCCACCAATTGCGGGCAGATCAAGACCGGCTCGCTGGCGCGCGCCGACCGCACCGCCAAGTACAACCAGTTGCTGCGCATCGAGCAGGAGCTGGACGCGCAGGCCAAGTATGCGGGCAGGGCGGCGCTGAAGGCGCTGGCCTGAGTCTGGACCAAGCTAAAGCAAAGAAAAAGGGAGGCACGCATGGGTGTCGAGACACAGGGCCTGCAACTGCGGACGTTGATCAGGCGCAGCGGCGAGCTCGAGCTCTCGCTGGTCGACGTGCCGACCCCCGAGCCGGGACCAGACGAGGTCGTGGTGCGGATCGAGGCGGCGCCGATCAACCCGTCCGATCTCGGCCTCCTCGTCGGCGCGGCGGACCTCGCGACCATGCAGGCGTCCGGCACCAAGGAGCGGCCCGTGATCACCGCCAAGGTGTCGGAGGCGGGGATGCGGGCGATGGCCGGCCGGCTCGACGAGTCCCTGGCCGTAGGCAACGAGGGCGCGGGCGTGGTGGTCAAGACCGGCTCCTCGGATGCCGCCAAGGCGCTGATGGGCCGCACGGTCGCGGCCATCGGCGGCGCGATGTACAGCCAGTATCGCTGCCTGAAGCTCTCCGAATGCCTGCCGCTGCCGGCCGGCACCACGCCGGCCGAGGGCGCCTCCTGCTTCGTCAATCCGCTGACCTCGCTCGGCATGACCGAGACGATGCGGCGCGAGGGCCATACTGCGCTGGTGCACACGGCCGCCGCGTCCAATCTCGGGCAGATGCTCAACAAGATCTGCCTCAAGGACGGCATCCCGCTCGTCAACATCGTGCGCAGCGCTGATCAGGCCGAGCTGTTGCGCGGCATCGGCGCGAAATACATCGTGGATTCGACGGCGCCGACCTTCATGGACGACCTGATCGCGGCGCTGGTCGAGACCGGCGCGACCATCGCCTTCGATGCGATCGGCGGCGGCAAGCTCGCCGGCCAGATCCTCAACGCGATGGAAGCCGCGATCAACAAGTCCGGCAAGCATCCCTACAGCCGCTACGGCTCGAACGTGCACAAGCAGGTCTACATCTACGGCAGCCTGGACACGCGCCCGACCGAGATCACGCGCGGCTTCGGCATGACCTGGAGCGTCGGCGGCTGGCTGCTGTTTCCGTTCCTGATGAAGATCGGCAAGGCGGATACCGAGCGGCTGCGCCAGCGCGTCGTCGACGAGCTGAAGACGACCTTTGCGAGCCACTACACCAAGGTCGTTTCCTTGTCCGAGGCGCTCGATCCGGCCAACCTCGCCGCGTACGCCAAACGGGCCACCGGCGAAAAATTCCTCATCGACCCCAACAAAGAGAAGTGACCTAACGTCGCTCCTCGGACGTTGCTGACGGGCTTGCGTTTGGCCCGCATGCGGAGACAATCCGCCCCGTTTGTCTGGGGGCGGTGTCAGCCGCATGGAGCACTGAGGAGAGATTTGTCATGACCCGATTGGATCGCCGTCGATTTCTGGCCGGTGCGGCCCTCGCCGGGGCTGCAACCGCTTTGCCGCCGCTGGCCGGACGGGCACGCGCAGCGGTTGCACCCGCCGGCGCGCAGGCGCCCGGCTTCTATCGCTACAAGGTCGGCGACTATGAATGCACCTCCGTCAATGACGGCGCGCGCACCTTCCCGATGCCCGACACGTTCGTCGTCAACACGGCGAAGGACGACGCGCTCGCGGCTGCCGAAAGCGCCTACATGCCGAAGGGCATGATCACGATCCCCTTCAATCCGCAGCTGATCAACACCGGCTCCAAGCTGGTCTTGATCGACACCGGCAACGGCGCTGGCGCCTTCGAGGCCAGCAAGGGCGCGGTTGGCCGCACGCTGCAGAACCTCGCTGCCGCCGGCGTCGATCCGAAGAGCATCGACGTCGTCGTGCTCTCCCACATGCATGGCGACCACATCAACGGCCTCAAGCTCGCGGACGGCTCGCTGGCGTTCCCGAACGCCGAGCTGAAGGTGCCGGCCAAGGAGTGGGCGTTCTGGAATAGCGACGAGAACGCCGCCAAGGCGCAGACCGACTTGATGAAGGGCAACTTCGCCAACTTCAAGAAGGTGTTCGGCGGGCTCGAGAGCAATGTCACTCAGTACGAGTGGGACAAGGAGGTCGCGCCCGGCATCACCGCGCTCGGCACGCCCGGTCACACGCCGGGACACACCTCGTTCGCGGTCGCGTCCGGCAACGCCAGGGTCCTGATCCAGGCCGACGTCACCAACGTCCCCGAGCTGTTCCTGCGCAACCCCGACTGGCACGTGATGTTCGACACCGATGCCGAGATGGCGCAGGCCACGCGGCACAGGTTCTACGACATGGCCGCCGCCGAGAAGGCCAAGGTGATCGGCTTCCACTTCTCTTTCCCTTCAGTGGGCTATGTCGAGAAGGACGGCGCCAAGTACCGGCTGATTCCGGCGCCGTGGAATCCGGTGATCTGAATATCGGTTAGCGTCATTGCGAGGAGCCCCCGGGTCTCGCCTCCGGCGAGCCCGAGGACAGGCTCCGCGACGAAGCAATCCAGACTCCCAACCGAGCCCTGGATTGCTTCGCTTCGCTCGCAATGACGGAGGAGAGAGGGGGCCGCCTTCGGGCGGCCTGCTCGTTTTTGCATATGCGAAATGTCGGGCTTTCCGCGGCTCGCGCGAGCGCCTATGTCGAACCTCCCGGGATGTCCGCAGGGCCTTGCATGTCGACCGATCTCTCAGCTTCCAGCGCCGATCTTTCCAACTGGCGCTCCGCGCCGTTCAGCCGCTGGGCCTTCCACAACATTCGGTCGATCCTCCCGGTCGCCGACATCGAGAGCGCGCCCGGCAGCGCGTGGCCGCTGCCGGCAAGTCCGATCTCCTTCGATCAGTTCAGCCTGCGGCTGCCGAAGGGCGGCATGCTCGATCTGGACGGATTCCTGAAAGCGACGGCGACGGACGGGCTCCTGATCCTCCACGACGGCCGCATCGTGTTCGAGCACTATGACGGCGGCACCGACCGCGACACGCCGCACATCCTGATGTCGGCGACCAAGTCGATCACCGGGCTGATGGTCGGAATCCTCGCGGATCGCGGCGAGCTCGACGTCGACGCCGAGGTCACGCGCTATGTGCCGGAAGTGGCCGCCACGGCCTATCGCGGCGCCACGATCCGGCAGCTGCTCGACATGCGTGCGGGCGTCGTGTTCGATGGTGCCGGCCTGCAGGCCTATGCCGACGCCGCGGGCTGGGAGCCGGTCGCGCCGGGCACGACGCCAAACCTGCACGATTTCTTTGCGACGATGCGCGCTCAGGCGGCGCCGCATGGCGGCGCCTTCAGCTACGTCTCGTCCAACACCGATCTGCTGGGATGGGCGATCGAGCGCGCCACCGGCCGCAGCTTCGCGAGCCTCGCCGGCAGCCTGCTGTGGAAGCCGATGGGGGCGAGCGGCGAGGCCTTCATCACCCTCGACCGCAACGGCGCGCCGCGCTGCACCGGCGGCTTCTGCGCCACCTTGCGCGACGTCGCCCGGCTCGGCCAGCTCGTGCTGTCAGGCGGGCGGCGGGGCTCTCACACGATCATTCCCGAAGGTTGGATCGACGACATCAGGCACAATGGCGATGTGCAGGCCTGGCGCGACGGCCAATGGCGCGACAGTTTTGCCGCGATCAGCCGCAACATGCACTATCGCAGCGGCTGGTACGTCACAAACGACGCGCCGCAGCTGATGTTCGCGATGGGCATTCACGGCCAGAACCTGTTCGTCGATGCCGCCAACGGCATCGTGATCGCCAAGGTCTCGTCATGGGCGCAGCCGGTCGACGGGCAGGCGATCTGGCTCACACATCAGGCGGTGGCGGAATTCACGCGCTGTCTCAAGGGGACCGGCTGAGCTCCACGACGCGGGCAAGGGTCGGGAACACTCGGGCGTTGCTTGCGATGAAACGCAGTGTTTCGCGTGAGGATGGTCCATGCACTTGCATGTTCCTGCTCGCGCGCCTTAAGTGCGCTCCACACCCCGCTCCTCAAAGGATTCCCCATGCCCGCACCTTATTCGATCGTCGCCCTCGTCGGCAGTCTCCGCAAGGAGAGCTTCACCCTGAAGATCGCCAATGCGCTCGCCAAGCTGGCGCCGGCCAGCCTGAAGATCGACGTGACCACGCTCAACGGCCTGTCGTTCTTCAACCAGGATCTCGAAGCCAATCCGCCGGCCGACTGGCTCGCCCTGCGGGAGAAGCTGAAGGCCTCGAACGGCGTGCTGATCCTGACGCCGGAATACAACCGCTCGATTCCCGGCGTGCTCAAGAATGCGATCGACGTCGCCTCGCGTCCCTATGGGCAGAGTTCGTTCCTGGGCAAGCCGGTCGGCCTCATCTCCAATTCGCCGGGCCCGCTCGGTGGCGTGGCGGCGGCCAAGCATCTGCAGAACATCATGCCTGGCATCTCTGGCCCGGTCATGGGGCAGCCGGAAATCTACCTGAATGGCGTCGGCGACGCCTTCGACGCCCAGGGCGAGCTGGTCAAGGATTCGCTCAAGACGGTGTTGCAGCAATATCTGGATGCATTCGCCGCATTCGTGGCCAAGCAGAACGGCTGATCGCGTTCGCCGCCGCCGCGTCCACCTGCGGCGGTCGGCAACTGCATGACGGGTATGATGCGGGCAGGGCGTTGACGCGCCTTGCCCGATCCGTTTCAAGGCGATGCCGGACTTGCGCAAGGATGCGCGTTGCCAAGGAAGCACGATGGCCCATTCGTTCACACCCGCGTCGTCGTCGAGGCCCGGCCCGAACCAGCCGGATCTCGACTCGGAGGCCGTCTGGCAGACGCGGATCGACCTCGCGGCCTGTTTCCGGATGGCGGCACGGCACGGGTTCGAGGAGGGCATCTGCAACCACTTCTCGGCGCTGGTCCCCGGCTATGACGACCTCTTCATCGTCAATCCCTACGGCTATGCGTTCCGCGAACTGACGGCCTCGAAGCTCCTGGTGTGCGACTTCGACGGCAACGTCATTGCCGGCGACGGCCGCCCGGAGGCGACCGCCTTCTACATCCACGCCCGCATCCACAAGGCGCTGCCGCGCGCCAAGGTCGCGTTCCACACCCACATGCCCTACGCCACCGCGCTGTCGATGACCGAAGGCGACCCGCTGATCTTCGCCGGGCAGACGGCGCTGAAATTCTATGGGCGAACCGCGGTCGACGCGAACTACAACGGGCTGGCGCTCGACGCGCGGGAGGGGGATCGCATCGCCGGGGCTGTCGGTGATGCCGACATCGTCTTCATGAAGCATCATGGCGTCATGGTTCTGGCGCCGACCATCGCCGAAGCCTGGGACGATCTCTACTACCTTGAGCGCGCCTGCCAGGTGCAGTGCCTGGCGCTGTCGACCGGCCGCAAGGTGGTGCCGGTCGCGCCCGAGATCGCCGAGGCCGCCTATCGCCAGATGCGCGAAGGAGATGCGGAATCGGCTCGGTTGCACCTCGAGGCCGTCAAGCGCATGCTCGACCTCGAAGAGCCGGTCTACCGGAGCTGAGGACGGATCGTCTGGAGGCTGGTTCGATGTCCAAATTGGAGCTTTCTGCCGAGCAGCACGCAGCGCTGGATCGCCCCGTCTGGTCAGCCCTGACCACCGGGCACCGAGCGCTTGCGGAGGGCGCCGCGCATGCTCGTCGCTATCCGGCGGCGATTGCGCCATTTGCCGCCATGTCGGACGACAGCGATGCTGCGTGGTCTGAACTCGCCGACCTTGCCAACGAGGATGTCGTTGCGATCGTGACCCCTGCACCCCCGGGCGATGTGCGTGGCCTTGACGCCCGGCTCAGAGCCAGCGTCCGCCAGATGGTTGCCGTCGGGGCGGTCGATCCCGTGGGGGATGCCGCGGTCGAGGTGCTGGACGAGCGCGACATCCCGGCGATGCTGGAACTGACTGCGCTGACCAAGCCCGGTCCGTTCCTGGCCAGGACCCGCGAGCTGGGCCGCTACATCGGCATTCGCGACGGGGAGCGACTGGCGGCCATGGCCGGGGAGCGCATGCGCCTCGACGGGTTCACGGAAATCAGCGCAGTCTGTGTCCATCCGGACTATCGCGGCCTTGGCTATGCCCAGAGGCTCGTCACGGTCCTGATGACGGCCATCAGGGGCAGGGGCGAGACGCCGTTTCTCCACGTCATAGACGACAATCATGCCGCGATCGCGCTGTATGAGCGTCTCGGCTTCGTGTCGCGAGCCACCTTGTGTTTCACGGTGCTTCGGCAATCCGTCAGCTAGTGACGGGTGATGGGACCTTCGGAAAGAAGCCGCCGCGGCGCAGATTAGCAGATCCTTAACCAAGCCCCCCCCATCTTCCGGCCCATGGTCTCCCGCGCGCGGCTCAAATCGTTCCTGACCGGGCTCGCCCTCTACACGATGGCGGCCGCCATCATCGGCTATTTCGGCATCAACGCCTATACCGGCCGCTACGGCCTGACCGCGCGTCAGGAGCTCGACCAGGAGATCATTGCGCTCACCTCCGAGCTCGCCCGGCTGAAGCAGGAGCGGGCGGAGGGTGAAAAGCGCGTGTCGCTGCTGCGCTCCGACCGGGTCGATCCCGACATGCTCGATGAGCGCGCCCGCTTCCAGCTCGGCTACGCTAACCCGCGTGATCTGATCCGGATCAATCGGCCGCAGTGACGCGTGTCCCTTCGCCGCGGTGCCTAAACTTTAGCAGGCCGTGGCGTCGGGAATTTCAAAAAACCGCTCATCAGCATTCGATTATTTCGCGCTCGTTTGCAGTGCGGCAAAGCAAAATGAACCGCAATTCACGCAGTCCTTTTACGTGCCTTGGAGTTGAGCTAGAGAGAGCTACTTTTTCTCTCATCCGGAATTGCCATGGCCGCACCCAAGAAAACCGCCGCAAAGGAACAAGGGCAGGACAGAGACAACGGCCCGCCGCCGGAATTCACCAGAGAACAGGAATTGGCTGCGCTCCGCGACATGCTGCTGATCCGCCGCTTTGAGGAAAAGGCCGGTCAGCTTTATGGCATGGGTGCGATCGGCGGCTTCTGCCATCTTTACATCGGCCAGGAAGCCGTCGTGGTCGGCATGCAGATGGCGCTGAAGCCGGGCGATCAGGTCATCACCGGCTATCGCGATCACGGCCACATGCTGGCCACCGGCATGGACGCCAAGGGCGTGATGGCCGAGCTCACCGGGCGCCGCGGTGGATACTCCAAGGGCAAGGGCGGCTCCATGCACATGTTCAGCATGGAGAAGAACTTCTTCGGCGGCCACGGCATCGTCGGCGCCCAGGTCTCGCTCGGCACCGGCCTTGCGCTCGCCAACCGCTACCGCGGCAACGACTCGGTCAGCGTCGCCTATTTCGGCGACGGCGCGGCCAACCAGGGGCAGGTCTATGAGAGCTTCAACATGGCGGAGCTCTGGAAGCTGCCGGTGATCTACGTCATCGAGAACAACCGCTATGCGATGGGTACGGCGGTGTCGCGCGCCTCGGCGCAGACCGACTTCTCCAAGCGCGGTATCTCCTTCAACATCCCGGGCGAGCAGGTCGATGGCATGGACGTCCGCGCCGTGAAGGCTGCGGGCGAGAAGGCCGTTGCCTGGTGCCGCGAGGGCAAGGGCCCTTACATTTTGGAAATGCAGACCTACCGCTATCGCGGCCACTCGATGTCGGACCCGGCGAAGTATCGCACCCGCGAGGAGGTCGAGAAGGTCCGTCACGACCAGGATCCGATCGAGCAGGTCCGCAACCGCCTGCTGGCGGCCAAGGTCAGCGAGCAGGATCTCAAGACGATCGATGCCGACGTGCGCAAGATCGTCAACGAGGCCGCCGATTTCGCGCAGGCCGATCCCGAGCCCGATGTCGCCGAGCTCTACACCGACGTTTACCGCTGAGCGCGCGCAAGCTGTTTCTCTGGAGCTGATATGCCTATTCAAGTTTTGATGCCTGCGCTGTCGCCCACGATGGAAAAGGGCAATCTCGCCAAATGGCTGAAGAAGGAAGGTGAGGCGATCAAGTCGGGTGACGTGATCGCCGAGATCGAGACCGACAAGGCCACGATGGAGGTCGAGGCGACCGACGAGGGCACGCTCGGCAAGATCCTGATCCCCGAAGGCACCGCCGACGTCGCGGTGAACACCCCGATCGCCACAATCCTCGCAGATGGTGAGACCGCCGCCGATCTCGGCAAGGCGGCAGCGCCGGCCGCTGAGATGAAGGCCGCGCAATCCGCGCCGCCATCCGAGCCGGCTACGACCATGCAGGCATCACCCGCGCCGACCGGCGTGGCTGCGCCGCAGAGCGTGGCCGAGCCCGATCCCGAGGTGCCCGCGGGCACCGAGATGGTGACGCAGACCATCCGCGAGGCGCTGCGCGACGCCATGGCCGAGGAGATGCGCCGCGACGGCGACGTCTTCATCATGGGCGAGGAGGTCGCCGAATATCAGGGCGCCTACAAGGTCACCCAGGGCCTGCTGCAGGAGTTCGGCGCCCGCCGCGTGATGGACACGCCGATCACCGAGCACGGTTTCGCCGGCATCGGCGTCGGTGCCGCGATGGCCGGCCTGAAGCCGATCGTCGAGTTCATGACCTTCAACTTCGCCATGCAGGCGATGGACCAGATCATCAACTCCGCGGCGAAGACGCTCTATATGTCCGGTGGCCAGATGGGCTGCTCGATCGTATTCCGCGGCCCGAACGGTGCTGCCGCCCGCGTTGCCGCGCAGCACAGCCAGGACTACGCGTCCTGGTACTCGCACGTGCCGGGCTTGAAGGTGATCGCGCCGTATTCCGCGGCGGACGCCAAGGGCCTGCTGAAGGCCGCGATCCGCGATCCGAACCCGGTGATCTTCCTCGAGAACGAGGTGCTCTACGGACACTCCGGCGAGGTGCCGAAGCTCGACGACTACGTGATCCCGATCGGCAAGGCGCGCATCGCCCGCAGCGGCAAGGACGTCACCATCATCTCGTGGTCGAACGGCATGACCTACGCGCTGAAGGCCGCCGATGAGCTTGCCAAGGAGGGCATCGAGGCCGAGGTGATCGACCTGCGCACGCTGCGTCCGATGGACACCGAGACCATCGTCGCCTCGGTCAAGAAGACCGGCCGCGCGGTGACGGTGGAGGAGGGCTGGCAGCAGAGCGGCGTCGGCGCCGAGATCGCCGCGCGCATCATGGAGCACGCCTTCGACTATCTCGATGCCCCAGTCGCGCGCGTGTCCGGCAAGGACGTGCCGATGCCGTATGCGGCGAATCTCGAGAAGCTCGCGCTGCCCTCGGCCGCGGAGGTCGTTCAGGCCGCCAAATCCGTCTGCTACCGCTAAGGGAAAGCCCAGATGGCCGGACCCAAGGAGCAGCCATTGCCGCCGGACGTCATCGGCCGCGAGGACGCCACCGAAGTGTTGCGCGCCTTCGTGCTCGATGGCGGGCTCTCGATCGCCTTCCAGCGCGCGTTCGAGGAGCCCGACGTGTGGGGGCTGCTCCTGGTCGACGTCGCCCGTCATGCTGCGCGCGCCTATGCGCGCGAGAGCGATTATTCCGAAGACGAGGCGCTGCAGCGCATCGTCGAGATGTTCGAAGCCGAGCTGGCTCGGCCGACCGATACGGGCACCACCAGCCCCAGGTCGAAACAAGGTCACTGATCATGCCGATCAACATTCTCATGCCCGCGCTGTCGCCGACGATGGAGAAGGGCAACCTCGCTCGTTGGCTCAAGAAGGAAGGCGACCAGGTCAAGTCCGGCGAGGTCATCGCCGAGATCGAGACCGACAAGGCCACGATGGAAGTCGAGGCGGTCGACGAAGGTACCCTCGCCAAGATCCTGGTGCCGGAAGGCACGCAGGACGTGCCCGTGAACGACGTGATCGCGGTGCTTGCCGGCGAGGGCGAGGACGTCAAGGCCGCCGGCAGCGCACCGGCTGCGGCAGCTCCCAAGCCCGAGGCCAAGCCCATCGCCTCGGCGGCTCCCGCTGCGACGGCTGCACCGGCCGCGGCGCCCGCGCCGAAGCCGGCTACGGCTCCTGCGCCAGCCGCGCCTGCGGCGGCCCCTCAGGTCAACGGTCATGCGCGCATCTTCTCGTCGCCATTGGCGCGACGTCTCGCCAAGGATGCCGGCATCGATCTCGGCCGCATCACCGGCACCGGCCCGCACGGCCGCGTCGTTGCGCGCGACGTCGAGGACGCCAAGTCCGGCAAGGGCCTGAAGGCCGCGCCGTCGGCGGCACCCGCCGCGGCAGGCGCGCCCGCGCTGGCGCCGTCGATGTCGGACAAGCAGATCCTGGCGCTGTTCGAGCCCGGCTCCTACGAGGTCATCCCGCATGACGGCATGCGCCGCACCATCGCGCAGCGCCTGACGGCGTCGGTGCAGAACGTCCCGCACTTCTATCTCACGATCGACTGCGACATCGGCAAGCTCCTGGCTGCGCGCGAGGAGATCAATGCGGCAGCTCCAAAGGACAAGGAGAAGAAGCCGCTCTACAAGCTCTCGGTGAACGATTTCGTCATCAAGGCGATGGCGGTGGCGCTGCAGAAGATCCCGAACTGCAACGTCAGCTGGACCGAAGGCGGCATGGTCAAGCACAAGCATTCCGATGTCGGTGTCGCCGTCGCAATGCCCGGCGGACTGATCACGCCGATCATCCGCAAGGCCGAGACCAAGACGCTGTCGGCGATCTCCAGCGAGATGAAGGACTTTGCCGCGCGCGCCCGCTCGCGCAAGCTGAAGCCGGAGGAATATCAGGGCGGCACCACGGCCGTCTCCAACCTCGGCATGTACGGCATCAACCACTTCACCGCCGTGATCAATCCGCCGCACGCCACGATCCTCGCGGTTGGCACCTCGGAAGAACGCCCCGTCGTGCGCAACGGCAAGATCGAGATCGCGAGCATGATGAGCGTGACGTTGTCGTGCGATCACCGCGCGATCGACGGCGCGCTCGGCGCCGAGCTGATCGGCGCCTTCAAGCAACTGATCGAGAATCCCGTGATGATGATGGTGTGATCTTGCTTTCCGGAGCGGGATGGCAAACGGGGCCAACGCATGCGCATCAGAACGCGGTGGCCCTGGATCACGGCGCTGGTGAGCGCCGCGCTGTTCGCCAATCCGCTCGGGATCGACGTCATCTATTCTGCCTTCTTCTCCGGCGAGGCGCTGTCGCGCGGCATCTGGGCGCCAATCGCGCTCGCCGGATTCGCTATCTGCACCCTGCTGATGCTCCTGGAAGCCGTCATGCGAGCCATGATCTGGCGACGCTCCGTCCGCAGCCCCACCGTCTGATTTCCGACTGCTTAAGTTGAATGGGAGCCGTCATGGCCGACACATCCTTCGACATCATCATCATCGGGTCCGGCCCAGGCGGCTACGTCGCCGCGATCCGCGCCGCCCAGCTCGGCTTCAAGACCGCGATCATCGAGAAGTCCTACCTCGGCGGCATCTGCCTGAACTGGGGCTGCATCCCGACCAAGGCGCTGCTGCGCTCGGCCGAGATCTATCACTACATGCAGCATGCCAAGGACTATGGCCTGTCGGCGGAGAAGATCTCCTACGATCCGAAGGCGGTTGTGCAGCGCTCGCGCGGCGTCTCGAAGCGCCTCAATGACGGCGTCGGCTTCCTGATGAAGAAGAACAAGGTCCAGGTGATCTGGGGCAAGGCTGCGATCGACGCGCCCGGCAAGATCACGGTGACCAAATCCGACGTCGAGGCGCCCAAGGGCGCGCTGGGCGAGGGGACCTATCAGGCGAAGCACATCATCGTTGCCACCGGCGCGCGGCCGCGTGTGCTGCCGGGACTCGAGCCGGACAAGAAGCTGGTCTGGACCTATTTCGAGGCGATGGTTCCTGACAAGATGCCGAAGTCGCTGTTGGTGGTCGGCTCTGGCGCGATCGGCATCGAGTTCGCGTCGTTCTTCCGCACCATGGGCTCCGAGGTGACGGTGGTCGAGGTGCTGCCGCAGATCCTGCCCGTGGAAGACGCCGAGATCGCCGGCCTCGCGCGCAAGCAACTGGAGAAGCAGGGCCTCAAGATCATGACCGGCGCCAAGGTCACCAAGCTCGACAAGAAGAGCGACAGCGTGGTGGCGACGATCGACGACGGCAAGGGCAAGACCGAGACGGTCGAGTTCGATCGCGTGATCTCGGCGGTCGGCGTCGTCGGCAACATCGAGAATCTCGGGCTCGAGAAGCTCGGCGTGAAGACCGATCGCGGCTGCATCGTCATCGACGGCTACGGCAAGACCAACGTCCCCGGCCTCTACGCGATCGGCGACGTCGCGGGTCCCCCGATGCTCGCGCACAAGGCCGAGCATGAGGGCGTGGTCTGCGTCGAGGCGATCAAGGGCCTGCATCCGCACCCGATGGACAAGAACCTCATTCCGGGCTGCACCTATTGCCATCCGCAAGTCGCCTCGGTCGGCCTCACCGAGGCCAAGGCCAAGGAGCAGGGCCGCGACGTCAGAGTCGGCCGCTTCCCCTTCGTCGGCAACGGCAAGGCAATTGCGCTCGGCGAGGACCAGGGCCTGGTCAAGGTGATCTTCGACAAGAAGACCGGACAACTGATCGGCGCCCACATGGTGGGCGCCGAGGTCACCGAGCTGATCCAGGGCTATGTCGTGGCGATGAACCTCGAGACGACAGAGGAAGAGCTGATGCACACGGTCTTCCCGCATCCGACCCTGTCGGAGATGATGAAGGAAGCCGTGCTCGACGCCTACGGCCGCGTGCTGAACATGTAGCTCCGTCCCCGCTCGTCATGCGCGGGCTTGACCCGCGCATCCATCGCGCTTCGGGAAATTCTGCGAAGCGGATGGATTGTCGGGTCAAGCCCGGCAATGACGACAGCAGCCAGAAAGTCACTGCCGTGAAATCCAGCGACAATCTCACCATCGAACGTCCGACCTTCGTCACCCATCTCGAATGCGCGATGGAAGGCGATCACTATCCGGCGGATCAGGTCCACAACCTCTCCAAGGCCGGCAAGCCGCTCTTGGTGCGCTACGATCTCGCAGGCGTGAAGCGGGCGCTCACGAAGGACGCGCTGGCGCAGCGTCCGGCCGACATGTGGCGCTATCGCGAACTGCTGCCGGTGCGCAAATGCCAGGACATCGTCAGCCTCGGCGAAGTCATGACGCCGCTGATCAGCCTGCCGAAGCTGTCCAAGAAGCTCGGCGGCGGCGAGATCATCGTCAAGGATGAGGGCCGGCTGCCGACCGGCTCGTTCAAGGCGCGCGGCCTCGTGATGGCGGTGTCGATGGGCAAGGCGCTCGGCATCAAGCACATGGCGATGCCGACCAACGGCAATGCCGGTGCTGCGCTCGCGGCCTATGCGACCTCCTGCGGCATCAAGACCACGATCTTCTGTCCGGCCGATACGCCGGAGGTGAACGTCAGCGAGATCGAGCTGCAGGGCGCGACCGTCTACCGCGTCAACGGACTGATCGACGATTGCGGCAAGATCGTCGGCGAGGGCAAGGCCAAGGTTGGCTGGTTCGATACGTCGACGCTGAAGGAGCCGTATCGCATCGAGGGCAAGAAGACGATGGGCCTGGAGCTCGCCGAGCAGCTCGGCTGGGACGTGCCCGACGTGATCTTCTATCCGACCGGCGGCGGCACCGGCCTGATCGGCATGTGGAAGGCGTTCGACGAACTGGAGAAGATCGGCTTCATCGGTTCCAAGCGTCCGCGCATGGTCGCGGTGCAGGCGTCGGGCTGCGCGCCGATGGTGCGGGCCTTCGAGCAGGGCGTCGAGCATGCGACCCGGTGGGAAGACGCCCACACCATCGCGTCCGGCATCCGCGTGCCCCAGGCGGTGGGTGATTTTCTCATCCTGCGCGCGGTGCGCGAGAGCAAAGGTTTCGCCATCGCGGTCGATGATGAGAAGATTTCATCTGCGCTCAGCGAAGTCGCGCGCGAGGAGGGGCTGCTGTTGTGCCCGGAAGGCGCGGCGACCTATGCCGCCTACAAGCAGAGCCTGGCCGACGGGCGCGTAACGAAAAACGATCGCGTCATGCTGTTCAATTGCGCGACAGGACTTAAATATCCGCTGCCGCCGGTCACCCGCACGCTCGATCGTCACCAGCCGATCGACTTCGGGCAGTTCTAACTAACAACCGGCACCGCGGCCTCGGGCACATGCTCCGGCGCAGACGCATTCGCGTCTGCCGCCGGTGCGTGCGACACAAGGGAGGACGTGATGCGACGAGCTCTTTGCGCCGTGCTGTTGGTGTGTCTTGCGCTGATGCAGCCGGCGCGCGCCGACAATTATCCCTCGCGCGCGATCACCGTGATCGTGCCATTCGCTGCCGGCGGCCCATCGGATGCGATGATGCGCATCCTCGCCGAGCACATGAGACAGACGCTCGGCCAGCCCGTTCTGATCGAGAACGTGACAGGGGCGGGCGGCTCGATCGGCGTGGGCCGTGCCGTCCGCTCGAAGCCCGACGGCTACACCGTGAGCTTCGGCCATCTCGGCACCCATGTCGCCAACGGCGCCGTCTACCGGCTCGGCTATGACCTCGAAGCCGATCTCGAGCCGGTGGTGCTGCTGCCGAGCAATCCGATGATCATCGTCAGCAGGAACAATATCCCGGCGAAGTCGCTGCCGGAGTTTCTCGCCTGGGTGAAGTCGCAGCCGAATCCCGTGTCGGCCGGCACCGCGGGCAATGGCTCCGGCAGCCACATCGCGGGGCTCTATTTCGAGCAGATCACCGGCCTCAGGCTGCAATATGTGCCGTATCGCGGCACGGGACCGGCGATGAACGATCTGGTCGCCGGCCAGATCGATCTGATCGTCGACCAGACCTCCAACGCCATCAACCAGGTTCGTGCCGGGACGATCCGCGCCTACGCCGTCACCGACGCCAAGCGGCTCGAGTCCGCGCCGGAGATTCCGACCACCGACGAGGCCGGCCTGCCGGGCTTCCACATGACCCTGTGGTCGGGCCTCTGGCTGCCGAAGGGCGCCAGCAAGGAGATCGTCGACACCCTCAATGCGGCGGCGGTGGCCGCGCTGGACGAGCCGGATGTGAAAAATCAATTGAAAAACCTGGGGTTGCAGATGCCGACGGCCGACCAGCGCAGCCCCGCCGCGCTTGGAACCTTGCAGCGCGCCGAGATCCGCAAATGGTGGCCGATGATCCGCGCCGCTGGGGTGGTGCCGGAGTAGGCTCACCCTGCCACGCCCAATCGCACATGGTTGCGCATCGGCCACGAATGTTGCGACGTCGCCACAGTTTACGAAGTTTTGGTAACAATCTCCGGCGCTCCGCAAACGCGCCGCTTTTTAGCCACACCTGGTCGTGAAATACTTTGATCAGAACATAACCAGTGCGTGTGAGGCTGCCGAAAATCCACTTGCCGGATTTTGAGCGTTCTCCGCAGCACCGGGAGGCCAAAACAGCGATGGACGCGAAGACCGACATCAAGCGCAGGCTGCCCAGCCGTCATGTGACGGAAGGGCCCGAGCGTGCGCCGCATCGGTCCTACCTCTACGCCATGGGCCTCACCACGGCGCAGATCCATCAGCCCTTCGTCGGCGTCGCCTCGTGCTGGAACGAGGCTGCGCCCTGCAACATCGCGCTGATGCGGCAGGCCCAGGCGGTGAAGAAGGGCGTCGCCCACGCCGGCGGCACGCCGCGCGAATTCTGCACCATCACCGTGACCGACGGCATCGCGATGGGCCATGACGGCATGCGCTCGTCGCTGCCGTCGCGCGAGGCGATCGCCGATTCGGTGGAGCTGACGATTCGC
Source organism: Bradyrhizobium sp. HKCCYLRH3059 (assembly GCF_051168035.1). NCBI lineage: Bacteria > Pseudomonadati > Pseudomonadota > Alphaproteobacteria > Hyphomicrobiales > Nitrobacteraceae > Bradyrhizobium > Bradyrhizobium sp. HKCCYLRH3059. The sequence continues at coordinate 224,425 of NZ_JBNPUF010000006.1, forward strand.
GGCCATTCCTACGATGCGCTCGTCGGCCTCGCCGGCTGCGACAAGTCGCTGCCGGGCATGATGATGGCGATGGTCCGGCTCAACGTGCCCTCGATCTTCATCTATGGCGGCTCGATCCTGCCCGGCAATTTCCGCGGCCAGCAGGTCACCGTGCAGGACATGTTCGAGGCTGTCGGCAAGCATTCGGTGGGTGCGATGTCGGACGACGACCTCGACGAGCTCGAGCGCGTCGCCTGCCCATCGGCTGGCGCCTGCGGCGCCCAATTCACGGCCAACACGATGGCGACGGTGTCCGAAGCGATCGGGCTGGCGCTGCCTTATTCGGCCGGGGCCCCGGCGCCTTACGAAATCCGCGATGCCTTCTGCATGACCGCCGGCGAACAGGTCATGGAGCTGATTGCCGCCAATATCCGCCCGCGCGACATCGTCACGCGAAAATCCCTGGAGAATGCCGCTGCGGTTGTGGCGGCGTCCGGCGGGTCGACCAATGCTGCGCTGCATCTACCTGCGATTGCACACGAGGCCGGCATCAAGTTCGACTTATTCGACGTCGCCGAAATCTTCAAAAAGACACCTTATATCGCGGATTTGAAGCCGGGTGGCCGCTATGTCGCCAAAGACATGTTCGAGGCTGGTGGCATTCCGCTCTTGATGAAGACGTTGCTCGACCATGGCTATTTGAACGGCGACTGCCTCACAGTCACCGGCCGGACGATCGCCGAAAACCTCAAAGGCGTGAAGTGGAATCCGCACCAGGACGTGGTGGTGCCGGCTGACAAGCCGATCACTGCAACCGGGGGTGTCGTCGGTCTGAAAGGCAATCTCGCGCCAGAGGGCGCGATCGTGAAAGTCGCGGGCATGTCGAACTTGAAATTCTCTGGGCCGGCCCGCTGCTTCGATCGGGAAGAGGACGCCTTTGACGCCGTCCAGAAGCGCACCTATCGCGAAGGCGACGTGATCGTCATTCGCTACGAGGGGCCGCGCGGCGGTCCGGGCATGCGGGAAATGCTGCAGACCACGGCGGCGCTGACAGGGCAGGGCATGGGCGGCAAGATCGCGCTGATCACCGACGGCCGGTTCTCGGGCGCGACCCGGGGCTTCTGCATCGGCCATATCGGACCGGAGGCGGCGGTCGGCGGACCGATCGCGCTGGTCGAGGATGGCGACATCATCGAGATCGACGCCGAGGCGGGCATCCTTAACGTGAAGTTGAGCGATGCCGAGCTGGCGACACGCAAGACCAAGTGGACGCCGCGTGAGACGCATCACACGTCAGGTGCACTTTGGAAATATGCCCAGCAGGTGGGGCCGGCCGTGGCGGGCGCCGTGACCCATCCAGGTGGTGCGCAAGAGAAGTATTGCTATGCGGACATCTGATCGGATCCTTTTCGCATTGATGCTGGGGGTTGCCCCGCTCGCGTTGCCGACGCCATCGTTCGCGTTCGATGGCGCTCCGGTCAACCAGGAGCCGGCGATCCCCGTGGCTGGACAGCAGGCTGGCGCCGGCGCGCTGCGCAAGGCGCTGCCCGCGACGACGTCCTCGACCTCACCCACGCAGTCCCTGACGGCGCTGCAATACGCGGCGGAGGAAGGTCACCCGATTGCGCAGTTCAAGCTCGGCCGCATGTATGCGGCGGGCGATGGCGTTGCGCGCGACGACATGCGCGCCTTCGACTATTTCAGCCGCATCGCCAATGCGCATGCGGAGGACAGCCCGTCGGCGCCGCAGGCGCAGATCGTCGCCAATGCCTTCGTCGCGCTCGGCCGCTATTACCTGAGCGGCATCCCCAACACGAAGGTCAAGGCCGATCCGGATCGCGCGCGGGAGATGTTCTCCTATGCGGCGTCCTACTTCGGCAATGCGGACGCCCAGTACGACCTGGCGCGGATGTACCTGAAGACCGCGGATGCCTCGCGCGACGACTTCCGTTATGGTGCGCGCTGGCTCGGCCTCGCCGCGCAGAAGGGCCAGCACCAGGCCCAGGCGCTGCTTGGTCAGATGCTGTTCAACGGCGACCGGCTGCCGCGCCAGCCGGCGCGCGGACTGATGTGGCTCACGCTGGCGCGCGACAGCGCCGGTCCGGACGAAGCCTGGATCAAGGAGAGCTACAACCGCGCCTTCGCCAAGGCCTCGGACGATGACCGCGCCTCGGCGCTGCAGATGCTCGAGAGCTGGGTGCAGGGCAAGCGCGAGTAGCAGGAGCGGAATGCATCGCGTTCCCTCCGTTCGAGCGAGGGGCTGCGATGATCATCCGCGATGCGACGGCTGACGATGCCGAGGCGGCCTGCGCCGTGTTGCGGGCCTCGATTTCCGAATTGTGCAGGGACGACCACCGCGGCGACCCGCAGATCCTGGCGCGCTGGCTGGCCAACAAGACACCCCAGAACGTGGCGCAGTGGGCGGACGGGCAGGGGCGCTCACTGCTGGTCGCGGTCGAGGATGGTGCGATTCTCGCGGTCGGCGGGCTCGCCCATCCCGGCGAGATCACGGTCAACTACGTGTCGCCGCGAGCCCGGTTTCGCGGCATCAGCTCGGCGCTTGTGGCCGAGCTGGAGCGGCGGGCGCTCGCGCTTGGTGCAAGGGAGATCGCCTTGTTGAGCACCGAGACCGCGCATCGATTCTATCTCGCCCGCGGCTACGCCGATGTCGGCGTGCCCGCCGGCAAGTTCGGCGCCGCGGCCTCCTATCCGATGCGCAAAACCCTCGGTCCCGCGCGGTGAGTCGCGGGTCGCGACGACACATCGAGGCCATGGCAGCGGATGCCTAACGAATAGGCGTCGGCGCGCCGATGTTCTGACCAGCGTCAGGTTCCAGAACCAAAATCGGCGAACTTTGGTACACGAACGACCGCGATGACGCCAAAACGCGCTTGGCACGATTCGTGAGTGCAAATCCTCTGCAACAGCAGAGGCGGCACGTTTGCACAGCGTTCGGATCGGCCTGATCATTCCTCAGCGCGGCTCGGCGGGGTTGTGGGCCCCCTCCGCGGAAGCCTGTGGGCGGCTGGCCGTGACCGAGCTGAACCAGGCCGCCGGCATCCGCCGCCGACAGGTCGAGCTGATCGTCATCGACGCCGGCGCAACCGCCGCCAGCGCGGGTCGGGCCGCGGTCGAAGCGGTCGACGAGTTCGCCGTCGACGGCCTCGTCGGCATGCTGCCGAGCTACGCGCGCGATCCTGTCGCGCAGGCCGCGCGCGGCCGCGTGCCGTTCGTCTACACGCCCCAGTTCGAGGGCCTGCCGGCGAACAGCGACGTGATGACCACGGGCGAGACCGCCGGCGAATTGCTGGCACCCGCGATCCAATGGCTCTCGGAGTGCAAGCACGCCCGGCGCTTCTTCCTGTGCGGCAACGACTACATCTGGCCGCGTTCCTCGCTCGACATCGCCAAGCGCCTGATCGCGCGATACGGCGGCGTCGTCACCGGAGAGCACTACGTGCCGGTCGGCGTGCATGATTTCGACGAGATGCTCGATCGTATCAAGACCACGCGCAGCGATGTCGTTCTCCCGGTCTTTCTCGGCTTCGACTGCATCGCCTTCAGCCGCGCCTTCTGCGCCGCCGGGCTCAGCCGCCACGTTCTGCGCTTCTCCTCGGCCTTCGACGAGACCATCGTCTATGGACTCGACAGCAGCGAGACCGAGAACGTCTTCGTCGCCTCCAGCTACTTTGCATCGCTGCGCTCGCGCAACAACGGCGCCTTCCTGGAGCGTTACTACACGGCGTTCGGCGACAACCCGCCGCCCGCGAACGGCTATGGCGAGTCCTGCTACGAGGGCATTCACGCGCTCGCCGCGCTGATCGAGCGCGCAGAGAGCTTCGATGCGCGCGTTCTCAGGCGCTTCTTCGGGCGCACGCTGCAGCGGCGCACGGCGCGCGGCACGGAGGCACAGCCGGTGGTTGGCGGCCGGCACCCGATCCACCTCGCCGAGCTGGACGGCTACGATTTCTCGGTTGTCGCATCGTCACACTGAGCGCTGCCGCGCCAAAAAGAACTTGCATTTTCAAATATTGTAATTTTAAACTTTGCGCGACTTGTGCAACAGCATCACCAACCGATGGGGACCCCTGATGACTTTTTCCCGCCGTCGTTTTCTGCAACGCTCGGCCATCGCGACGTCGACCTTGATCGCGACACCTGCGGTGTTCCGTTCAGGCGCGCTCGCGGCCGAGAACCCGATCACGGTCGGCAGCCTGCACGACCAGTCGGGCCCGATCGGCACCTCCGGCACGCCGATGGTCTACGCGCTGCAGCTCGCCGTCGATGAGATCAATGCCGCCGGCGGCCTGCTCGGACGTCCCTTGAAGGTCATCCACTACGACACCCAGTCCAACATCCAGCTGTACTCGCAATATGCCCAGCAGCTGGCGGTGAAGGACAAGGTCGACGTCGTGCACGGCGGCATCACCTCGGCCTCGCGCGAGGCGATCCGGCCGACCTTCGACCGCTTCAAGGTGCTGTACTTCTACAACACGCTGTACGAAGGCGGCGTCTGCGACCGCAACACCTTCTGCACCGGCACCACGCCGGCGCAGACGGTCGAGAAGCTGGTGCCGAGCGCGATGAAGAAGGCGGGCAAGAAGGCCTACATCATCGCGGCCGACTACAATTACGGTCAGATCACCGCGAAGTGGATGACCAAGTACTGCAAGGACAATGGCGGCGAGATTCTCTCGACCGACTTCTTCCCGCTCGACGTGACCAATTTCGGCTCGACCATCTCGAAGATCCAGGCGGCCAAGCCCGACCTCATCCTGTCGGCGCTGGTCGGCGGCAACCACACCGCGTTCTACCGGCAGTGGACCGCCGCCGGCATGAAATCGAAGATCCCGATCGCCTCGACCACCTTTGGCCTCGTCAACGAGCCCTCGACGCTGGACGCGGCGGAAAGCGATGGGGTCATTGGCGCCTACGGCTATTTCGAGGAGCTGACCACGCCGGCCTCGAAGAGCTTCGTCGAGAAGATCAAGAAGGCGCATCCGGATTCGCCTTACATCAGCGAGCTCGCCTCGTGCACCTATGAAGGCGTGATGCTGTGGGCCGAGGGCGTCAAGAAGGCCGGCAGCATCGACCGCATGAAGGTGATCGAGGCGCTCGAAAGCGGCCTCGTCTTCGATGGTCCGAGCGGCAAGGTTTCGCTGGACAAGCCGACCCATCACACCGTCCGCAACGCGTTCCTGGCCGAAGTCAAGGATCGCAAATGGTCGGTGCTGGAAACCTACACCGATGCCAAGCCGGCGGACACCGCGAGTGTCTGCGACCTCGTCAAGAACCCGAACGATACCAAGCAGTACATCATCAATCTCTGACGCGCTTTCGGGTCCCGCCGCATCGGCGGGACCCGTTGTCTCCTGGACTGCCTGGAAAGACCCCGCATGGCGATCTACGTCATCCTCGCGCTCGACGTCCTCAATGGAATCTCGTCGCTGTTCCTGCTGTGCCTGGGACTGGCGATCATCTTCGGCATGATGAAGATCATCAATCTCGCCCATGGCGAGTTCATCATGCTCGGCGCCTATGCGACCGTCATTTCCGCCAATGCCGGTGTGAACATCTGGATCGCGATGTTGATCATTGCGCCCTTGTTCGTCGGCATCGTGGGGCTCGTGATCGAGCGCTGCCTGATTCGCTTCCTCTATGGCCGCCTGGTCGATTCGATGCTTGCGACCTGGGGCCTCAGCCTCCTGATCATCGGGATCATCACGACGATCTATGGCAACACCCAGCAGGGCGTGCCGACGCCGCTCGGCGGCTTCTCGATCGGCTCATATCAGTCGAGCTATTACACGTTGTTCCTCGCCTTGATGGCGGCGGTCATGATGGCGATCATCTATGGCGTGATGCGCTACACCCGCTTCGGCCTGGTCGCGCGCGCCACGATGCAGAATCCGGCGATGGCGGCGACGCTCGGCGTTAACCCGGCCCGGGTCTACATGAGCACCTTCGCGCTCGGTGCGGCGGTGACCGGCCTCGCCGGCGGCCTGCTGGCGCCGGTGTCCGGCATCACCCCCGTGATGGGCGGCGCCTATGTCGCCAAGGCGTTCATGACCGTGGTCGGCGGCGGCGCCGCGATCCTCTCCGGCACACTCTCGGCCGCGAGCCTGTTCGGCTCGGTCAACCAGATCGGCGCCTATTTCACCACGCCGGTCTATGGCGAGGTGATCGTCTTCACCACCGCGATCGTGCTGATCCGCTTGCTGCCGCAGGGCATCTCCGGGCGCTTCTTCAAGGGGAACCTGTGATGGACAAGCACCTCCGTCTTTCCGGCCAGGTGGGCGCGATCGTCCTTGCCATCGCAGCGATTGCGATCGTGCCGAGCGTCATCGAGCTGTTCGCGCTGATGCAGCTGACGCTGTTCGCTGCTATGGCGGTGCTGGCGCTCAGCCTCGCCTTCATCTGGGGCTTCGGCGGCATCCTGTCGTTCGGGCAGACCGCGTTCTTCGGGCTCGGCGGCTATGCCTATGCGATCGCGGCCATCAATTTCCAGGATTCGACGCCTGCGATCTTGGTGGCCATCGCGGTCCCGGCGACGTTCGCGGCGATCCTCGGCTATTTCATCTTCTTCGGCCGCATCTCCGACGTCTATCTCGGCGTCATCACGCTCACGGTGACCCTGATCCTGTTCAACTCGGTCAACTCGACCTCGGGCGATGCGTACAAGATCGGCAAGGCGCTGCTCGGCGGCTTCAACGGCATGCCGGCGGTGCCGACCTTCAACATGCCGTTCGATCCGTCGACCGTGCTGTCGCCGGAGCAGTCGTGGTGGACCACGGCCTATGTGCTGCTCGGCGTGTTCCTGATGCTGCGCCTGTTGCTGGCGCTACCGGCGGGTCGGATCATCGTCGCGGTGCGCGAGAACGAGGTGCGGGCCTCGCTGCTCGGCTACGACCCGCGGCTGGTGAAGTGCCTGACCTTCATCCTCGGCGGTGCGATCGCGGGGCTTGCCGGCGCGCTCTACGTCAACTGGGGCGCCTTCGTCAGTCCGACCATCTTCAGCCTGTCGCTGTCGGCGGAGATCATCATCTGGATCACGGTCGGCGGGCTCGGCACCTTGTTGGGGCCGATCATCGGCTGCGTCGTCATCGAATACATCGTCGCCTATATCGGCTCGCAGCAGCTGTTGAACTCCAACCTCGTGCTCGGCGGCGTGCTGGTGATCTTCGTGCTGCTGCTGCCGAAGGGCATGGTGCCGACCGCCCGCGATCTCGTGATGCGGCTGATGCCGGCCTCCAAGCCGAAAGCCAATGGTCCACCGGTGCAATCCGCTGCGGCGCCGCATCCTGCAGGAGCCGAATGACATGGCGGACCTCGTTCCTCTGCTCAAGGCCGAGCACCTGACGATGCGCTTCGGCGGCGTCGTCGCCAATGACGACATCACCTTCACCCTGCAGGAGATGGAGTTGCGCTGCCTGATCGGCCCGAACGGCGCCGGCAAGAGCACGTTCTTCAAGACGCTGACGGGACAACTGGTGCCAACGTCGGGCAGCATCGCGTTCCGCGGCATGCCGATCGCCGGCAAGCTGTCGCACGAGATCGCGCGCATGGGCATCGGCATCAAGACCCAGGTCCCGAACGTATTCAACGGCCTCTCGGTGCGCGAGAACATCTGGATGGCGGTGCGCCGCAAGGCGACCCCGCGCCAGCAGGGCCCGGCGGTCAATGCCGTGCTCGAGATGATCCGGCTGACCGACTACGCCGACAGCATCGTCGCGACGCTGTCGCACGGCCAGCGCCAATGGGTCGAGATCGGCATGGTGCTCGCCGCCGAGCCCGAGCTGATCCTGCTCGACGAGCCCGCCGCGGGGATGACCGACGAGGAGACCTTCCACACCGCTGCGATCATCCGCGAGATCAACCAGACCCGTGCGATCGTGGTCGTCGAGCACGACATGGAGTTCATCAAGCAGATCGCCAAGCGCGTGACGGTGTTCCACCAGGGCCGCGTGCTGGTCGAGGACACCGTGGACAAGGTGCTCGCCGACCAGCGCGTCCGCGACGTCTATCTCGGCAAGAAGGTGGCGGCATGAGTGCGCTTCTCGAAGTCAACGGGCTCAAGTCCGGCTATGGCCGGATCCCGATCCTGTTCGGCGTGGACCTGACGGTCGCCGACGGCGAATATCTCGGCATCCTCGGCCATAACGGCATGGGCAAGACCACGGCGTTGCGCACGCTGATGGGGCATCTGCCAACCACCGACGGCTCGGTGGTGTTCGCAGGCCGAGCCATCACGCATCTCAAGCCGCACGAGCGCTCGCGGCTCGGCATCGGTCTGGTGCCGCAGGGCCGGGAGATCTTTCCGGACCTTTCGGTCATGGAAAATCTGCGCATGGGGCTCGCCGCGGCTCCCAAGGAGGACCGTAGCGTCATCGACACCGTGCTGCAGGATTTTCCGCGGCTGGTGCGGCTGCTCGATCGCCGCGGCGGCGCGCTGTCCGGCGGCGAGCAGCAATTGCTGGCGCTGGCACGCTGCCTGTGCACCAAGCCGAAGCTGATCCTGTTGGACGAACCGACCGAAGGCATCCAGCCGTCGATCATCGAGGAGATCATCGAGACGCTGCTGGCGTTGAAGTCGCGCTGGAAGATGTCTTTGATCGTGGTCGAGCAGAACCTCGAATTCATCACGTCGTTATCGGACCGCATCCTGCACATCCAGAAGGGGCGTATCACCGAGGAACTCGACCGTGAGACTCTCCTGGCCCGGGAAGGTCAGATGGTCCCGAGCTAGAGCCCGTACCGGCGCAGCTGCGCCGGCCCATTGAACTGACAATCTGCTGTCTCTGCCCAGCTTGTCCTCACAAGAAAGGATGACTCATGTCCATCAAACGCCCGAATGCCGAGGAAGTCGCCGATCTCGCCGCCAGCCTGCACATGAACATGACGGTGGAGGAGGCCGCCGAATATCTGTCGCTGATGGGCGGCATGTTCGACCAGTACGATATCATCGACGAGCTGCCGAACCCGCTGCCGCCTGTCAAATATCCGCGCACGCCGGGCGCCAAGCCGCCGCCGAAGGAGAACAAGTACAACGCCTGGGCGATCAAGACCGAGGTGAAGGGCGCGTCCAGCGGCAAGCTCGCCGGCCGGAGCGTCGTGCTGAAGGACAACGTCGCGCTCGCCGGCGTTCCCATGATGAACGGCTCGACCACGCTCGAAGGTTTCATTCCCGCCGCCGACGCCACCATCGTCTCCCGCATTCTCGATGCCGGCGGCACCATCGTCGGCAAGGCCGTCTGCGAGCACTTCTGCCTGTCCGGCGGCAGTCACACCTCCGATCCCGCGCCGGTGCACAATCCCTGGAAGATGGGCTATTCGGCCGGCGGCTCGTCGTCGGGCAGCGCCGCGCTGGTGGCGGCCGGCGAGGTCGACATGGCGATCGGCGGCGACCAGGGCGGCTCGATCCGCATTCCAGCGTCCTATTGCGGCATCTACGGCATGAAGGCGACCCACGGCCTCGTGCCTTACACCGGCGTGATGCCGATCGAATCGACGATCGACCACACCGGACCGATGACCAAGTCGGTCGCTGACAATGCGCTGCTGCTCGAAGTGCTGGCCGGCGCCGACGGTCTCGATCCCCGGCAATATGCGCCGAAGGTCTCGGCCTACACCGAGGCGCTCGGCAAGGGCGTCAAGGGTCTCAAGATCGGCGTCCTCAAGGAAGGCTTCAGCGCGCCCAACATGGAAGAGGGCGTGGTCGCCAAGGTCAAGGCTGGCGCGGAGCGCTTCGCCAAGATGGGCGCGAGCGTGTCGGAAGTCTCGATCCCCGAACACATGCATGCGCTGGCGGCGTGGAATCCGATCACGCTCGAAGGCTTCCTCGTGCAGATGATGCTCGGCAACGGCATGGGGTTCAACTGGAAGGGCCTTTACGATGTCGGTCTGCTCGATGCGCATTCCGGCTGGCGCACGCGCGCCGACGATCTGTCGGTGACGTTGAAGCTGACGATGCTGGTCGGCCAGTGGGGCCTCGAGCACTATCGCGGCCGCTACTACGCCAAGTCGCGCAACATCGCGCTCCAGGCCAAGGCGGCCTATGACGCCATGTTCGGCTCCTACGACCTGCTGCTGATGCCGACCCTGCCGTGCGTCGCCACGCCGATCCCGGCCAAGGATGCGCCGCTCGCCGAGGTGGTGCAGCGCGCCTTCGAGATGACCGCGACGACCAGCCCGTTCGACGTGACAGGTCATCCGGCGATGACCCTGCCGTGCGGCCTCTCGGACGGCCTGCCGGTTGGCCTGATGCTGATCGGCAAGGACTACGCCGAATCCACCATCTACCAGGCGGCGGCGGCGTTCGAGGCCGACGGCGACTGGAAGACCTTCTGATGATCACCATCACCGCGGTCATCAGGGCCAAGGCGGGACACGAGGCCACGATGCGCGACGCCCTCGTCGCCGTCGCGGCTCATGTCGCGGCCAACGAGCCGGAGACGATCGGGTTCTTCATCTCGCAGAGCGAGACCGAGCCCGGTCTGTTCACGACCTACGAGCGCTTCGCCGACAAGGCCGCGATGGACCGCCACAACGGCTCCGCCGCGGTGGCGACGTTCTTCGGCATCGCCAAGCCGATCCTCGACGGCGAGGTCATTCTCGTGACGTCGCAGGAGGTGTCGGCGACGCTGCGGTAGTGCGCTGGGAGGTACCAACCGTCTCCACAGTCATTCCGGGGCGATGCGACAGCATCGAACTATGGTGCGCAATTGCGCACCTGAGAATCTCGAGATCCGGGTTCAGCCCTGGCGGGCTGCCCCGGAATGACAGTGATGACGTCAACGAGAGGAAATCACGCCGATGCTCCGTTTGCACGGCATCATAGGACGCGCCGACGACAGGGCTTATGCCGGAAAACTCCACGCGCTGGAGCATCGCGGCGGCATCGAGCTGTTGTTCGTGCCGCCGGAGGACGCCGGCCGCAGGCGCTTCCGGCTGACCACCGATCGCGGCACCGACTGCGCCGTCAGCCTCGATCGCGACGAACAGCTCGTCGACGGCGCGCTGCTGCATCTCGATTCCGATCGCGCCATCATCGCCCGCTTCGGTGAGGAGCAGGTCTGGCACCTGCGCGCGCGCGATCCGGCCTGTGCGCTGAAGCTCGGCTGGCACGCCGGCAACCTGCACTGGCGCGTCCGCTTCGAAGACGATCATCTGATCGTGCTGCTCGATGCCCCGCTCGACACCTATCGCGCCCGCATCCAGCCGCTGCTCGATGCCGGCGAGGTCGTGGAGCGCGATCATGTTTGACCGCGGCGAGGCGCTCGCGCTGCTGCAGCTCGGCGACAGTGCCTTTCCCGCCGGCGGCTTTGCGTTCTCCTGGGGCATCGAAGGCCTCGCGGCCGACGGCCTGCTGTCCGGTCGCGCCGACCTCGACGGCGTTATTGCCGATCACCTCGCGCAGCGCTGGGCCAGCATGGATCGCATCCTGCTCCGCCGCGCCTGGCACGCCGACGACATTGCCGCGATCGCCGCCGTGGATCGCCTCGCCGAGGCGACAACGCCGTCGGCCGAGATGCGCGAGGGCTCGCGGCGCGCGGGCAGGGCGCTGCTCGGCGTCTGGGTCAAGCTCGCCGGTCCGTTGTCTCAGGCGTACCGTGCCCGCGCTTCTGCCGATGCGCGGCTCGGACATCTGCCGGTGGTACAAGCCATCACCGGCCGCGATGCCGGCCTTGGCCTCGACGCGGCCGAACTGGTCTCCGGCTGGACCCTCGTCGCCGGCCTCGTCAGCGCCGCCGTGCGGCTCGGCCTGATCGGCCACATCGAGTCGCAGCGCAGCCTCGCGCTTGCCCGCGCACGGCTCGCTGATCTGCTCGACGAGACACCCGACGACGACGCGATGCCGTCGAGCTTCACGCCCTTCATCGACATCGCCGTGTCGCGCGGTCCGCTGCGGCACGTGCGCATGTTCACGACCTGACCAGAGGTGCCGCGCCATGATGAACCTGTCGCCGACCGAGATGGATCGTCTCGTGATCTTCAACGCCGCGCAGATGGCGCGGCGCAACCGCTTGCTCGGCATCAGGCTCAGCCATCCGGAGGCGGTGGCCTACATCACCGACGAGGTGATGACCGCGGCGCGCCGCAATCTGCCCTATGCCGAGATCCGCGACATGGCGGGACGGCTGCTCACGACCGACGACGTCGAGCCCGGCGTCGCCCAGATGATCCCGATGCTCTATGTCGAGCTGATGTTTGCCGAGGGCACCAAGGTAATGGCGCTGTTCGAGCCGATCCAGCCGGCCGACGGCACTGCGGGTGACGAGTTCGTGCCCGGCGAAATCATTGCGGGCGGCGACGACATCGCGATGTTCACTGAGCTGCCGGCGGTCACGCTCGACGTCGTCAACACCGGCGACCGGGACATCCAGGTGCGCAGCCACACCCATTTCTTCGAGGTCAACCGCGCACTGTTGTTCGATCGTGCCGCCGCCTGGGGCATGAAGATTGATCGTCCGGCGGGACTCGGCGTCCGCTTCGAGCCGGGCGTCACCAAATCGGTACGCCTCGTGCCGATCACCGGCGACCGCATCGTGCGCGGCCAGGCCGGACTCGTCAACGGCCCGCTCGACGCGGCCGGCGCGCGCGAGACCGGGCTGAAACTCGCGCAGTCGCGCGGCTATCTGGGAGCTTGAACTCATGGCCACGCTGACCCGCCGCGCCTATGCCGAGCTGTATGGCCCCACCAAGGGCGATCTCATCCGGCTCGCCGACACCAGCCTGCTCGCCGAGATCGAGCACGACTACACGACCTACGGCCATGAGCTCCTGGTCGGCGCCGGCAAGAACCTGCGCGACGGCGAGGCCATCGCCGGCCACCGCACGTCGTCCCACAAGATCCTCGACGTCGTCGTCAAGAACGCGAACATCGTCGACGCCGTCGCCGGCATCGTGAAGGCCGACATCGGCATCCGCGACGGGCGTATCGTCGGCATCGGCAAGGCCGGCAATCCCGACGTGATGCCGGACGTGCATCCGGATATGGTGGTCGGCCACACCACCGCGCCGATCGCCGGCGGCCCGTTCATCGTCACCGCCGGCGCGATCGAAAGCCACGCGCATCTGATCTCGCCGGAACAGTCGGACCATGCGCTGGCCGGCGGCACCACGACGATGATCGGCAACGGCTCCGGGCCGGTGTTCGATGTCGGCTCCGGCTCGGGGCCGAATTTCGGGCACTTCCTGAAATCGATCGAGTTCTCGCCGCTGAACTACGCGCTGTTCGGCCGCGGCGGCTCCGATCCCGAAGCTGTCGAGGAGGCGGTTGCGGCCGGCGGCATGTCGGTCAAGATCCACGAGGACTTTGGCGCCGCGCCCGACGTCATCGACAAGAGCCTGATCGCCGCCGACCGCAACGACTTCGCCGTGCATCTGCACACCGACTCGATCAACGAATACGGCTTCTGCGAGGACACGATGGCGGCGGTCGACGGCCGCACCATCCACATGTATCACGTCGAGGGCGCCGGAGGCGGCCATGCACCCGACCTGCTCAAAGTAGTGTCCTGGCCGAACGTGATCCCGTCCTCCACCAATCCGACCAATCCCTACACCTCCTACGGCATGGAGGAGGGCGTGCCGATGACGATGATCTGTCATCAGCTCAACTACAACGCGCCCGAAGACGTCATGTTCGGCGAGGCGCGGGTGCGGGCGCAGTCGATGGCGGCCGAGGATTTCCTGCACGACATGGGCGCGATCTCGATCTTCGGCACGGACACGCAAGGCATGGGACGTCTCGCCGAGAACGTCGCCAAATGCTGGCAGCTCGCCAGCGTGATGAAGGACCGCATCGGTCGGCTGCCCGAGGAGACCACCGCGCGCGCCGACAATGAGCGCATCAAGCGCTACGTCGCCAAGCTCACGATCAATCCCGCCATCGCCGTCGGCATCGATCATGTCGTCGGTTCCATCGAGGTCGGTAAGATGGCCGATCTCGTGCTGTGGCCGCGCGCCTCGTTCGGCCTCAAGCCCTACATGGTGATCAAGAACGGCTTCCCGGTGTGGGCCGCGATGGGCGACGGCAATGGCAGTCTGGGTCTCTCCGAGCCGATGATCCAGAAGCGGATGTGGGGTGCGCTCGGCGCAGCGCCACAGCGGCTCGGCGTCAACTTCATGTCGAAGCTCGCGGTCGACGTCGGCATCCGCGCCAAGCTTGGGCTCGGCCGTGAGACCGTGCAGATCAAGAACGTGCGCCGGCTGCGCAAGACCGACATGGTCCGCAACGCGGCGATGCCGCATGTCGAGGTCGATCCGCAGACCTTCGAGGTCCGTGCCGACGGCAAGCTGCTGATGTGCCCGCCTGCGACGACCGTGCCGCTCGCGAGGAGGTTCATGCTGCGATGAGCCGTCTCGCTCTCACCCGCACCGATGCGCCGATGACCGCCGCGCGCGTCGGCATCGGCGGTCCGGTCGGCTCCGGCAAGACCGCTCTGGTCGAGCGCCTGATCCCGGCGCTGCAGGCGCGCGGCATCGGCATCGCGGTCATCACCAACGATCTCGTCACCGCCGAGGATGCCGAGCGCGTCCGCCGCTCGGGATTGATCGACCCGGCGCGCGTGTCGGCGGTCGAAGCCGGCGCCTGTCCGCACACCGTGATCCGCGAGGACCCGACGCTCAACATCGAGGCCGCCGACGAATTGGAGCGGCGCTTTCCCGGCGTCGAGCTGATCCTGCTGGAGAGCGGCGGCGACAATCTCGCCTCGACCTTCTCGCGCGACCTCACCGATTTCTGGATGTTCGTGATCGACGTCGCCGGCGGCGACGACATCCCGCGCAAGCGCGGCCCCGGCGTGATCCGCGCCGATCTGCTCGTCATCAACAAGGTCGATCTCGCCCCGCATGTCGGCGTCGATCTCGATCGCATGCGGCGCGAAGCGGCCGAGGTGCGCGGCGGCCGTCCGGTGCTCTTGACCAACTGCCGACGCGGCGAGGGTATTGATGCGATCGTCGATCTGCTCGAGCGCGAGGTGCTGTTCCGCAAGTGAGCGCTTCAGCCCCAGAGCCGCCGCGGCTCGATCTCTCCTTCGTTCGCCGCGGCGGCCGCACCATGATCGACCGCCGGCTGTTCGCGTGGCCGTTCGTGCTGACACGCAGCTTCCACACCGATGCTGCGCGGCCGGACCTGCTCAGCGTGATCCTGCAGACCGGCAGTGGCGCGGTGCATGGCGAGGACCGATTGATGCAGCGCTTCACGCTCCATGCGGGTGCAGCCGTTTGCGTGACCACGCAGGGCGCCACCTCAGTCCATCGCGCCGAGCCGGGCGCACGTGCCATGGAGCAGGTGCTGCTCCGGGTCGAGACCGGCGCCAGGCTCGATTATCGGCCGGAGCCGCGTATTCTGTTCCCCGGGGCTGCCTTGTGCCAGGTGCTCGAACTGCACTGCGCCGCCGATGCTTTGGCCCTCGTGACCGACGCCTTCACGATGCATGATCCGAACGGGCAGGGGCGCTTGTTCCGCGAGCTCGACTCCGCGCTCGTCGTGCGCCGGACGGGCGAGGCGCCGCTCCTCATCGACCGCATGCAGCTGCGCGATCCTGATGTCGCCGTCTTCAACGGTCATCGCGCATTCGGCTCGGCCGTGCTGATGCTGCCGCTGACGAACGATCTCACCGCGCTTCGCCAGCGTCTCGCCGATGCGCTGTCCTGCATCGACGGCCTCTACGCCGCGGCAAGCCTGCTGCCGGAGAGCGCCGGTCTCGGCGTGCGCCTCGCGGGCCGCCAGATGCGCCAGCTGCGCACCGGATTCGACGCGATCGCCGCGATCTATCGCGAGGCTCAGGCCCCGAGCGCGCCTGCGACGGCTCGGCCGACCGCTGCGTGAACCGCGTTGCGCTTGTCGTCGCTGGCCTTGGTCTCGGTGAGATAGCTGCTCACGACGACCGGCACGCGCCCTGTCGGCCAGATCACGGCGACATCGTTGCTGCTGCCGCGCTCGCCCGCGCCGGTCTTGTCGCCGATGCGCCATTCGCCGGGCAGGCCGGCGCGCAGCTTGGCGCCACCGGTCTTGCAGGCGATCAGCCAGCCATTCAGGATGTCGCGCGATGCCGCCGACAGCGCCGTGCCGGTCGTCAGCTTCGCCAAGGTCTGCGCCATCGCCGCGGGCGTCGTGGTGTCCCTGGGATCGCCGGGCACGCTTTCATTGAGCGCAGGCTCGATGCGGTCGAGCCGGGTGATGGCGTCGCCGAAGCCGCGGATGGCGCGGGTCAGGCCGGCGGGGCCGCCGAGGCTCGCCAGCAGCAGATTCGCCGCCGTGTTGTCGCTGAGCGTCACGGTCGCCTCGCACAATTCGCCGACCGACAGGCCCGACGTCCCCACATAGGCCTTGGTGACCGGCGCGTAGGACAGGATGTCTCCTTGCGCGATGGGAATGCGGCGCGAGAGCTGCTCGGTGCCGGCATCGACCTTGGTGAGGATCGCGCCCGCCAGCAGCGCCTTGAAGGTGCTGCACATCGGGAAACGCTCGTCGAGCCGATGGCCGCTGAGCGCCCCGCTCGCGGTGTCCAGCAGCGCCACGCCGAGTCGCCCGCCGCTGTCGGCTTCGATGCCGGCGATGGTGGCCTGCAGGTCGGCGGCAAGCACCGGCTTCGCCGCCAGCAGCGGCACGATTGCGAGCGGAAACAATTGCCGCCGTGTGTAGATTGTCATGGACCGTCCTCGAGTTACGCCGTCTCGAGATCGAAATCGGCCCACACCGGCACGTGATCCGACGGCTTCTCCCAGGCCCTGACATAGCTGTCGATGCCGACCTCGACCAGCCGGTCGCTGGCCTGCGGCGACAACAGCAGGTGATCGATCCGGATCCCCGCGTTCTTCTGCCAGGCGCCGGCCTGATAGTCCCAGAACGTGTACTGCCCCGGCGCATCGGTGACGGCGCGCAGCGCGTCGGTGAGCCCGAGGCCGAGCAGCGACTGGAAGCTCTCGCGCGTCTCCGGGCGAAACAGCGCGTCCTCGACCCAGGCCTCGGGGTTGGAGACGTCGGCGGCAGCGGGGATCACGTTGAAGTCACCTGCGAGGATCAGCGGCTCCTCGGTCTTCAGCCGCTCACGCGCGTAGTCACGAAGCCGCGACATCCATTTGAGCTTGTAGGGATATTTTTCCGTGTTCGGCGGGTTGCCGTTGGGCAGGTAGAGGCAGGCGATGCGCACCACCCCGCTCTTGAGGCTGACCACGCCCTCCAGGAACCGCGCATGCACGTCCTCGGCATCGCCGTCGAGCCCGGACTTGGTTTCGTCGAACGGCAGCTTCGACAACAGCGCGACGCCGTTGAAGGTCTTCTGGCCGTGCGTCACCACGTTGTAGCCGAGCGCCTCGATCTCGAGCCTTGGGAATGCGTCGTCCGTGCACTTGATCTCCTGCAGGCAGACGATGTCCGGGGAGCATTCCTTGAGCCAGGTCAGGAGGTGATCGATCCGCTGCCGGACCGAATTGACGTTCCAAGTGGCGATACGCATTGGCTTGAGGTTCCCGGGGGGAAGGAGAAACGGCCCCGGTTAGATCAAGCCGCGACCACTCCGGTCAAGGCGGATGGCGTGGGAATCACAGGCGGGCGCAACATTCCGCAGGTGGCGCTGAACTGGCTGCTGCAGCGCCCGACGGTCGCGACCATCATCGTCGGCGCCCGCAACGAGAGCCAGCTGATCGAGAATATCGGCGCGGTCGGCTGGAGCCTGACGGCGGAGCAGGTGGCCACGCTCGACGCCGCGAACGACACGCCGGCGGCCTATCCGGTCTGGCATCGGCGCGGCTTCCCGATGCTGAACGAGCGTCGCTAGTCCAGGACGAGCGGAACTGCTGTGGATCATCAGCCTGAGGCCTCGTGCCTGCAGTGCCGATCCATTTGACGACGACGCCGGACGGGAAGTAAAATTAGGTTCGATCGTCACGTGGCCGCGCTCCGGTCATTCTGGAGCCGCCACAACGGGGGGCATCGACCCCGGACCGATCGGCGGTTGAGCCTCACGACTGTGCCGGACCCGCAGTCTTCAATGTGACGATGTTTGGCTCACTAAGTCGTCCCGGCGGACCGCATCGGATTTTCCACTGACTTGGAGGGTGGGCAAAGGCGCGCAGCGCCGTGCCCACCGCGCACCACGATCAGATCGTCCACCCCTCCGCCGGATACGCCAGCCCGTCGCTTGGCAATATCTCCGCGCCCAGCCCATTGCGAAACCGGCTGGCGTAGAATGCCAGCGGCAGGCCGTCCTGGTGGCGGCACCAGCGGACCTCGCCGATGAACACCGTGTGGTCGGCGATCTCGACCGTGCTCACGACCTCGCAGCCGAATTGCGCGATGGCCGCCGGCAGCAGGAAGAAGCCGTCACGCGCGTCCAAGGCAGGCGCGCCCTGTGCGAGGGCCGCGCCGGCGAAATGCCGGCCGATCGCGACATCATCGGCCGCGAGCACATTCACCGCATAGCGGCCGGACGCGCTCACCGCCTGCCAGGTGCGGCCGCGCTTGAGCGAGACCAGCACCGTCGGCGGCTGCGTCGAGACCGTGGTGAAACTGTTGGCGGTCATGCCGACCGGCGCGCCGTCGCCATCGCTGCTGGTGACGACGGTCACGCCGGTGGAGAACCGCGACGCGGCTGCGCGAAAACCCGCGGCATCGGGATGATGGCTCATCGGCCGCTCTCCGTCATCACGCCTCACGCCGCGAGCCGCGTCCGCTCGTCGATCCAGGCATGAATGCGCCGCTCGCTCGCCAGCCGGTCCCACTGCCGCTCCGGGTAGTTGAAATTGTCGGTGAACTCGTCGCAGAGCCCGCGATCCTGCGCCATGGTGAAGATCAGCCGGCCCATCGCCTCCGACGGCGGCTGCAGCATCAGGTTGGTCCAGCGCGCCGCGGCGAGCACGCGGTTCTCGCGCGCGCGATCGACCGTCTCGACGAAGCGGTCGTCGAACGCCACCGCCTCGGTGATCGCCTTGCCGAGTTCGAACGCGGCATAGGAGGCCATGTTGGCACCCTGGCCCATCATCGGATCGACCACGGAGTGCACGTCGCCGAGCGCAATCGCGATCTTGCCGTCGTCGAAGGTGACCGAGGAGCGCCGCACGGTCGGCACCACGGCGCCCTGCAAGAGGTCCAGCGGCTGCAGATCGAAGCGGTGCGTGTCGATCCGGTTGTAGGTGTGCGGATGGTGCTTCTCCAGCTTGTCGAGCAGCGTCTGCCGGAAGGCTGAGGGATCGGCGTCGTAGTTGAGCGACACCAGCTCGGCCATGTCACCGCCGGGAATGTTCTCCATCAGCAGCGCCGTCTTCATGCCGCCGAAGGTGAGCGTCGGAATCACGATCATCTCGCCATGGCCCGGAGAGACCGACAGCGTCACGCCGCGCGGATCGTCGCCCTCGGGGCTGCCGTGGTCGACGCCGTCATAGAGGCCGACGCAGAGCAGGCGCTGCGGCTGGTTGTAGGGCGACAGCTCCGGCCGGTGGCTGAACATCCGCCCCAGCGCGCCCTTGCCGGTCGATACCACCAGCAGGTCGAAGCGCGCCACCAGCGCCGGAATGTCGTCGTCCTGGATGCTGGCATATTCGATCGCGCCGCCGCGGTCCTCGAAATCCTTCATCAGCGCCGGCAGGTAGATCCGGTAGTCGACCGCGCGGCTCGGCTGCTTGAAGGCCCCGCGAAAGAGCAGGGGGCTGCCGGGGAAATTGAAGTAGTGATCGTGGTGGTGATAGACGAATTCGGGACTGTCCCAGTGGTTCACGCCGAGCTCGTTCTCGCGCGCCACGGTGATGCCGTGATGGGCCACCGTGTTCATCAACCGCGTTGCAGCATACTGTTCCGGCTCGCGGTCGGTCAGAACCGTGGCCTGGATGCCTTTCTTCTGCAGATACAGCGCCAGGTGCAGCCCGCCGATGCCGGCCCCGACGATGCCAATCGACTTCTCCATGGTCTCCCTCCGTTTGATTTTTTGAGAGGCTAGACCGGCCCGCCTCCTGACGTATACGGAATGACGAGAATAAAACTCATTCCGGGGAGGAATGGATGGACCGGATCGACGCGCTGCAGACCTTCATCCGCGTCATGGAAGCCGGCAGCTTCACCCAGGCCGCGGCCGATCTGGGCCTGGGACAGCCGGCGATCACCAAGCGCATCGCGCTCTTGGAGGAGCAGTTCGGCTGTCGCCTGTTCGTCCGCACCACGCGCAAGCTCCGGCCGACAGCCGAGGCCGATCGCGTCCTCAAGCTCGCCAAGGACATCGTCAGCTTGTTCGAGAGCGCGGGCATGCCGTCGCCGAAGCGCGTCGGCGCGCCCTCGGGCACCTTGCGGATGACGGTGCCGACCTCGTTCGGCCGCCATTTCTTCAGCGACGTCTTCGCCGAATATGGCCGCCGCTATCCCGAGGTGCGGCTCGACATCCGCTTCACCGAGCAGTTCGTCGACCTCGTGGAGACCGGGACGGAGCTCGCCATCCGCATCGGCGTGCTCAGCTCCAGCTCGCTGGTCGCGCGGCGCGTCGGCACGGTCAAGCGGCTGCTGGTTGCGGCGCCATCGCTGCTCGCAAGACACCGCCCGCCGCGACTGCCCAATGATCTGCGCCAGCTCCCCTGCGTGACCTATTCGCGGCTGTCGCCGAAGAACGAGTGGAGCCTCGAATCCGAAACCGGCCGCCACGTCGTCGGCATCACGCCCTCGCTCACCTGCGACGACGCCGACATCATGACCCTGGCGGCGCTGGAAGGCCTCGGCGCCGCCGTGCTGCCGGACTGGTGCGCGGTTCAACACATTGCGTCAGGCAGGCTCATCCATCTGCTACCCGACTACGACGTTCCGTCGCTGCCGCTTCACGTCGTCTATCCCGACCCGCAATGGATGTCGCACCGCGCCCGCCTGTTCCGCGACCTGATCATCGAGCGCGCGGATGTGTTCGCGATCGGGGCGCTGCAGTGAGGGAGTTTTCGCAACCACCAAGGGAGCAGTGCCCTCGCGACAAACGCGACTGTCTTCGCCCGGCTCGACCGGGCGATCCAGTGCGCCGAGGCGGTTGTGGCGATACCGATGGACCGCGGCGTACTGGATGCCCGCCTGCGCGGGCATGACGGCGAGGATGTGGCTGCATGGGAGCTGAAGACGCGCAGCAACGCCTCAGCGTCGTGGGCGCCGAGGCCACCGCTTCCGCTGCAGTATAGATGGAGCGAGGAGGCGCCGCGCTCTAGTTCATCCGGCGTCTCCACCGTCGTTGCGAGCGAAGCGAAGCAATCCAGGGCCGCCAAGGGCTCTGGGTTGCTTCGCTTCGCTCGCAATGACGAGGATGCTAGAGTTCTACCTCAAGCGACTGAAGAGAGACGGGACTGCGAGGGGGCGACAATGCGGCTGGCTGTGATTTCCGACGTGCATGGCAATCTGCCGGCGCTGGAGGCGGTGCTCGCGGACATCAAGATGCGCGGCGTCGACGCCACGGTCAATCTTGGCGACTGCGTGACCAGCCCCCTGTGGCCGCGGGAGACGTTCGATCTGCTGCAATCCGTGACGCTGCCCACGGTGCGCGGCAATCATGACCGCTGGATCGAGGAATGGCCGGAGGAGAAGTTGTCGCCGGCCGGCCGCTTCGCGCAGGTCGCGCTGACCGCTGAACAGCGCCGTGTGTTGCATGCCCTGCCGGCGCGGATCGCGCTGGAGCATGGCATCCTCGCTGTGCATGGCACGCCAGACGATGACTGTGCCCTCCTGCTCGAAGAGATGCTGGACGATGGCCGCTACGTCCCGGCGCGTCGCGACGTGCTCATCTCACGGCTCACCAACATCGGCGGCGCCACGCTGGTGCTGTGCGGCCACAGCCATCGGCAGGCGGTGGTGCAGGTGCCCCGTGGGCCGCTGGTGATCAACCCCGGCAGCGTCGGCTGCCCGGTGTTCGGCGACATCCCGATCGCAGCCCAGCTCGAACATCGCTCGCCGCACGCGCGCTATGCGGTTCTGACCGAGCGACGCGGACATTGGCAGGCCGAGCTGCTGGCGCTGACCTATGACTGGGATCACGCGGCGGCGCGTGCCGCCGAAAACGGTTTTCCGCATTGGGCCAGTGCCTACGCCTCCGGCGCGGTGCTGTGAGGGATCAGCGAACAACGACGTGGTGATTGCGATCCCGCGTGCACGTCGGGCAAATCGATCCACCGCATGACCCATGTTGGCGATGCCAATTGGGCGCAGCCGGCGTCGAATAGCGTGCGCCGAGAGATTAATTTCACGAGCGCCTTCAAGCTGATTTGCCCTGTCCAGTCCCGGTGCGAAAAATATCGTGGTTTCGCTTTTACAGAATTCATGCTCCTATGTCGCCGTCCCGCCCCGGCACGAGGGGCGTATCGCGATCGTCACGACACGCGGGGTGGGATGCGATGGGCGTCGTGGGCCGCAGCATGGCGTGATGCCGTGCGGACGAACGGCACAGGGCGCACGCCGAAATCGCATGGTCCTGGTCTCCCGACGCTGAGGCCACGCCGGTGGTGACGATGATCCGCCGGTCACGGGGGCAAGACAGCCCGGTCCCCGGGGAGAATGCGTATAAGGCGTAGAGCCGTCGTGCAGGGAATGCCGGTTGACCGGCTGGACCTGTGGTGACTGCCGCCTGCTTTCTTTCTGCAGGCGGGCCATGGGTTGCGGCCAGCACCCGGCATTCCCTGCGCCCTCGACCTGAACGAGGGGGAAACGGACGATCATGACTCGGGCACATCGTGCCGCGGGAACGATGAGTTGCATCCGGCGCTGCCAGCGCGCGCATTCGGAGGTTCCGTAATTCTACGGGCGGAACAATTAACGCGGCTGAAGCAGCCGATCAGGCATGGCAAGGGACCACAAGGAAAGCATCGCGCCCTCATGAATTGGCCTGGGGATCCCACGAGTTCGAAGCGAACCGCAAGCGCCAGTCCGCTGGGCGCGTTCTTCCTTTGGATCGGCGGCTTCGGCGCCATCGAGGGTCTCGACGACGAAGCGCTGACCGAGCGCGATCGCCGGCGCATCCGGGCGCGGCAGGTCGATGCCGTCGCGCGCCTCGTCCCCGTGACAATCGGCATCAATTTCGCGAACGCGGCCATCATTCTCGGCGTGTTCTGGAACACCGTCTCCAATCTCTTCCTCATCGCGTGGGGCACTGCGATCGGCGTGGCCGGCGGCATGGCGCTGCGCGGCTGGTGGCGCGCGCGCAAGTCGCGGCCGCAGGAGGCGTCCGAGCGCGCCATCTCCCGGATGACGCTGCAGGCGTTCTTCTTGGCGACGATCTGGGGATCGCTGCCGCTGATCGTGATGCCGCAGGTCGATCCGCATCTGCAGATCATCGTGGGTTCGCTGATGACCGGGATGATCTCCGGTGGCGCGTTCGCGATGTCGAGCGTGCCGCGGGCTGGTCTCGCCTACACCTGGACCCTGATGCTCGCCTCGGTGGGCTCGCTGTTTCTGTGCGGCGGCGCGACCTATCTCGTGCTCGTCGTGTTCCTGCTGCTCTACACCTCGTTCATGGTGCGGCACCTGGTGTCGCACGGCAACGTGTTCCTGGAGAACCTGAAGGCGCAGATCCGGCACGAGCGCCAGAACGAGACGATCTCGCTGCTCCTGAAGGAATTCCAGGAAAACGCCGCGAGCTGGCTGTGGCAGACCGATGCCGAGGGCCGGCTGATCGACGCGCCGCAGCGTTTCGCCGACGTGGCCCAGCTTCCGCTCGATCAGCTCAAGGGCGAGCGGCTGATCGATACGCTGAAATATCTCTGCCCGACCGATACGGCGACGCTCAAGACGTTGGCCGATCGCATGGCGCAGCGGCTGTCGATCCCGGAAATTCTGATCCATGTCGTGGTGGCTGGCGGCGAGCGCCGCCGTTGGGCGCTGACGGCGCGGCCGGCGCGGGATCACGAGGGCAAGTTCGCAGGCTATCGCGGCTTCGGCCGCGACGTCACCGAGCGCTGGCGGGCCGAGCAGGCGGAAGCCGAAAGCCGTGCCAAATCCGACTTCCTGGCAATGATGAGCCACGAGATCCGCACCCCGATGAACGGCGTGCTCGGGCTCGCCTCGACCTTGCTGGAGACGAAGCTCGACGACGAGCAGCGTCACGCGGTCATGACGATCCGCGAGTCCGGCGACAACCTGCAGCGCATCCTCAACGACATCCTCGATCTGTCCAAGCTCAACGCCGGCAAGCTCGAATTCGAGACGGTGGATTTTTCGCCGGCGGCGCTGGTCGAGGCGGTCACCGCCATCATGGGCGTCAACGCAAAATCGAAGAGCCTGCTGGTCAATGCGGATATCGATCCGAAGCTGCCGCCGGCGCTCAAGGGCGACGTGGCGCGCATTCGTCAGGTGCTGATCAATCTTGCGTCCAACGCGGTGAAGTTCACCGAGCAGGGAGGCATCACCGTCGCCGTGGCCTGCCGCACGCGCGACGACCACAGGGCGACGATCGAGTGGCGCGTCTCCGACACCGGCATCGGCATTCCCGCCGATCGGGTCGGCAAGCTGTTCACGGATTTCGCCCAGGCCGATGCCTCGATCAACCGCCGCTTCGGCGGCACCGGGCTCGGGCTGGCGATCTCCCGGCGGATCATCGAGCAGATGGGCGGGGTCATCGCGGTGTCGTCGGTGCAGGGCGAAGGCTCGACCTTCCGCTTCAGCCTGACCTTGCCGTGGAGCGACAAGCAGGTGTCCGATCAGCGCGGCGACCGGGTCGGCGCCGGCGACCTCAAGGCACGGATCGAGGCACTCGGCCGTCCCTTGCGCGTGCTGATCGCCGAGGACGACGCCACCAACCGCATGGTTGTGTCGAAGATGCTGCAGGAGTTCCCGGTCGATAAATGCATCGTTCCGGATGGCGTGCAGGCGGTGAAGGCGGCCGACGAACAGGAGTTCGACCTCGTGCTGATGGACGTTCGCATGCCGGAAATGGACGGCATCGCCGCGACCCGGGCCATCCGGGCCAAGGGTGGACGGCTCGCCGAGCTGCCGATCATCGCGCTGACCGCGAACGCCTTCCCGGACGACATCAAGCAATGCCGCGAGGCCGGCATGACCGACTTTCTGGCCAAGCCGTTGCGCAAGCCGGCCATGGTGGCGGCAATGCTGAAGGCGATCGGAACGCCCGCGCCAAACGTCGAGGCGCCGGCGCTTGCGCCGTCAGATGTCCCGGCTGCGACGGCGGAGGCCTGAGCCGACAACGAGGGGACGCTAGACCGAGAAGCTGGTGCCGCAGCCGCAGGAGGCGGTGGCGTTGGGATTATTGACCCGGAACGAGGCGCCCATCAGGTCGTCGACGAAATCCACCTCCGAGCCGGCGAGGAATGGCACCGAGGCCGGATCGACCAGCACGACCGCGCGATCGCGCTCGATAACGAGATCGTCGTCGGCCTTGGCGCGGTCGATGTCGAACTTGTACTGGAAGCCGGAGCAGCCGCCGCCTTCGACCGAGATGCGCAGCATCGCGCCGGCGCTCTCCTTGCCGAGGATCTCTCCGATGCGGCGGGCGGCGCGTTCGCTGATGGTGACGGGGCCGGTCGAGGCATCAGTCATGGTAGGAGGTCTCCGAGGTAGCGCGTCATGCCCTATTCATTTGGTGCCGGGCGCTCCCCATAGTTAAGTGGGCTCCGCCGAGGAATCAAACCGCAAAAGGAACAATCGCCCGTGTCGGTCGGAATGGCTGCCCCCCGCGCTCCCTATTCCTGCGATCCCGATCGCAGCCGGGGCCGCCTGTTCGCCGAGCCGCCGTCCCGGACCCGCAGCGCGTTCCGCAGGGATTGCGACCGCGTCATCCATTCGACCGCCTTCCGCCGGCTGAAGCACAAGACCCAGGTGTTCGTCTTCCACGAAGGCGACCACTACCGCACGCGCCTGACCCATTCTTTGGAAGTGGCCCAGATCGCCCGCGCGCTGGCCCGGCAGTTCGGCCTCGACGAGGACCTGACGGAGACGCTGGCCTTGGCGCATGATCTCGGCCATCCGCCGTTCGGCCATGCCGGCGAGCGCGCGCTGAACCGCTGCATGGCGGACCATGGCGGCTTCGACCACAATGCCCAGACATTGCGCATCGTCACGTCGTTCGAGCAGCGCTACCCGGATTTCGACGGACTCAACCTGACCTGGGAATCGCTCGAGGGCATCGTCAAGCACAACGGGCCGTTGCAGGAGCCGATCCCGCCGGGAATCGCCGAGTTCAATACCCGGTTCGACCTGGAGCTGTGGAGCTACGCCTCGCTCGAGGCCCAGGTCGCGGCGCTCGCGGACGACATCGCCTATGACGCCCACGACATCGACGACGGGCTGCGGGCCGGCCTGTTCACGGTCGACGACCTCAAGGAAATTCCCCTGCTGGCCGCGATGATCGCCGAGATCGATCGCCAATATCCGGCGCTCGATCCGATCCGGCGCGGCGCCGAGCTGGTGCGCGAGCTGATCTCCTACCTGATCGCCGCCGTGGCGGCCGAGGCCGAGCGCCGGATCGCGCGGGCGCAGCCGATGTCGCCTCACGACATCAGGCGGCACAGCGGGCCGCTGGTGGCATTTCCGGCCGATGTGGCCGAGCATGAGGCGACCATCAAGGGGTTTCTCTGGCAGCGGATGTACCGCCATGAGCGGGTGATGCGGGTGATGCGCGACGCCGAGCGCATCGTCGCCGACCTGTACGGCCGCTACCATGAGGACGGTTCGACGCTGCCCGCGGGCTGGCTGGACGGTTGCGACGGCGAGGGCGATCGGGCTCGCCGCATCGGCCATTTTATCGCCGGAATGACGGACCGTTTCGCCTTAACGGAGCACCACCGGCTTTTTGACTCGACTCCGGATTTGCGTTAGGCGGCGGCATGGTTGAACAAGCGTCCACCCCCTATCTTTTCGCCGACATGCTGGCCCGCGTGCACGCGATCTGCGCCGCGCTCGCCAAGGATGGCGGCTGGCCCGAGGGCATCGATTTTTCGCGCGTGGTCGTCGAGCCGCCGCGCGACCCGAGCCATGGCGACATGGCCACCAACGCGGCGATGGTGCTCGCCAAGGAGGCGAAGGCTAAGCCGCGTGATCTCGCCGAGCAGATCGCCCAGCTCCTGCGCGAAGATGCGCTGGTGGCGAAGGTCGACGTCGCCGGTCCGGGTTTCATCAATCTCACTTTGCAGCCGACGGTTTGGGCGAAGGCGCTGGCGACGATCCTGCGCGAAGGCGCCGAATACGGCCGCGTTGCGCCGGTGCCGGGCGCGCCGAAGGTCAACGTCGAATACGTCTCGGCCAATCCGACCGGGCCGATGCATGTCGGCCATTGCCGTGGCGCCGTGTTCGGCGACGCGCTATGCAGCCTGTTGCAGTTCGCCGGCCGCGACGTCACCCGCGAGTACTACATCAACGATGCCGGCGCTCAGGTCGACGTACTCGCGCGCTCCGCCTTCCTCAGATATCGCGAGGCGCTGGGCGAGGACATCGGCGCCATTCCGGAAGGGCTCTATCCCGGCGACTATCTCAAGCCGGTCGGGCAGGCGCTCGCGGCCGAGCACGGCGACAAGCTCAAGGCGCTCGCTGAGACCGAGTGGCTGCCGATCGTGCGCGACAAGGCGATCGCGATGATGATGGCCGAGATCAAGGATGATCTCGCCGCGCTCAACATCCGTCATGACGTGTTCTTTTCGGAACGCTCGCTGATTGCAGGCAGCACCAACAAGGTTGCCGACACGATCGAGTTCCTGCGCGAGCGGGGCGACGTGTATGAAGGCCGTCTGCCGCCGCCCAAGGGCGCGCCGGTGGAGGATTGGGAGGATCGCGAGCAGCTTCTGTTCCGCGCCACGGCCTATGGCGACGACGTCGATCGTCCGCTGATCAAGTCGGACGGCAGCTACACCTACTTCGCCTCCGACATTGCCAACCACCGGCACAAGTTCGAGCGCGGCTTCGCCGACCTGATCGACGTATTCGGCGCCGATCACGGCGGCTACATCAAGCGCATGCAGGCGGCGGTGAAAGCGGTGACGGCCGGACAGGCCGTGCTCGACGTCAAGGTCGTGCAGCTCGTCAAGCTGTTGCGCAATGGCGAGCCGGTGAAGATGTCGAAGCGCTCCGGCGACTTCGTCACCTTGCGGGAAGTTGTTGATGAAGTGGGGCGCGATGCGGTCCGTTTCATGATGCTCTACCGCAAGAACGACGCCGTGCTCGATTTCGACCTCGCCAAGGTCATCGAGCAGTCGCGCGACAATCCCGTATTCTATGTCCAGTATGGCCACGCGCGGGGGCATTCGATCTTTCGCAATGCGCGGGAGAGCTTCCGGGACCTGCCGGAGGACGAGGGGGCGCGGTTAGCGTTCCTCCGCGAGGCCAACCTCGAAAAACTCTCCGACTCGGCCGAACACGACCTCTTGAAACGCCTGGCACTGTACCCACGTACGGTGGAGAGCGCAGCGCTGGCGCATGAGCCGCACCGGATCGCCTTCTACCTGTATGAACTTGCAAGCGAATTTCACGCCCTCTGGACGCGGGGGCGGGATTTGCCCTATTTACGCTTCATTATCGATGATGATGCAGAATTGACCAAGGCACGTTTGGCCATGGTTCAGGGCGTCGTCTCGGTTCTGGCGTCGGGACTTGCGATCTTGGGCGTTAATGCTCCTGATGCAATGCGCTGATTGGGGGAAACACACGACTTCAGTTGGGGGCCTCAATCTGGCAGGGTCCGCCTTAGGACGCATATGCGGCTCACCCGCAGGGACGCTTCATCACGATGGCTGATCGTTACCAGGACAGACCCTTTCCCGCTGATGGTTTTGGCCGTGGTGGAAACCAGCAGGCCGATGCCGATCCGCTCGCCGAACTCGCTCGCCTGATCGGGCAGAACGATCCTTTTGCCGCCTCGGGCCGGGCAACTCCGCAATCTCAACCGCGTCCGATGGCGCGCCCCGCGGCGCCCGCGCCGGAACAGCCGGTTCCCGGCATGCCTCCGGCCGGCGCTCCGGCCTGGATGCAACGTGCCCAGCCTGCCGCCGCCAACCCCTTCGCCGACATCGGCCGCGAGCCGCCGCAGCCGGCGCCTGCACCGCCGGCCTTTCCGGCGGGCTATCAGGATCCGCGCGGCCAGCCGGGTTTCCCGGACCAGGATTTCGCGCCCGCGCCCGCTCCCCGGCAGCAGCAGGGTTATCCGAACGCGGAGTTCGCCGATCAGTTGTCCAAGCTCGACTACAGCGTCGGGGAATCGCGCCACGGGTTCGCCGAGAATGACCGCGACTACAACCGCGACAACGGCTTCGACGACAACGAGCCGGACTCCTCGCGCTATGACGATGCGCTGTTCGGGCAGATGGGCTCGGGACAGCAGGGGTTTCAGGGCGACAACGATTTCCAGGATGGCCAATACGGCTATCAGGACGGTTACGACGAGGGCGAGGAAGAGGAGCGGCCGCGGCGGCGCAGCGGCATGAGCACCGTGCTCGCGGTGCTGACCCTTGCGGTGGTCGGCACCGGCGGCGCCTACGGCTACAAGACCTACATCTCGTCCGGCCGTACCGGCGAGCCGCCGATCATTCGCGCCGACAACAGTCCGACCAAGATCATGGCCCAGCAGGATCCGACGCCGAAGGTGCCGGATCGTCTGCTCGGCAATGACGGCGGCGAGAAGCTGGTGTCCCGCGAGGAGACGCCGATGGATCTGAACGCCCGCGGCGGCAATCCGCGCGTGGTGTTCCCGCAGATGAACCAGAATGCGGCTCCGCCGCCGGTCAGCGCCGGGGCGGCCCCGATGTCGCAGATGGCCAACGCCAACGGCATTTTGCCCAACAGTGATCCGCGTCCGATCAAGACGCTGTCCGTGACGGGGGGCAATCAGGCTGCTGCGGCCGATCCGCCGATGCCGGCGACGCCTGCAACCAAGCCGGCGGCGACGCCGAAGGGCCGAAAGTCGCCGGCCAACGCCAACGCGTCGGCCGCCAACGACAGCCCGATGCCGCTGACACCGCAGCCGGCCGCACCGGCGCGCATCGCCGCGGCCGTGCCGGTCACCGAGCAGACCCAGACCGATCGTACCGGCGGCTACCTGGTCTCGATCTCGTCGCAGGCCAGCGAGGCGGAGGCGATGTCGTCCTACAAGGCGGTGCAGGACAAGTACGGCGCCGTGCTGGGCAAATATGAGCCGATCATCAAGCGGATGGATCTGGGTGAGAAGGGCGGCGTCAGGTACCGCGCAGCCGTCGGACCCTTCGCGACGAAGGAAGAGGCCAACAAGATGTGCGGATCGTTGAAAACTGCCGGCGGACAGTGTTTCCCGTTTAGCAACAATTAAGGCCTGCTTGACCGGCCCCGAGGCGGGGTCTATGCGGCCCGCATGACCATGCGGGCTTTCATTACCGGCATCTCCGGGCCTGATCTCACCGACGCCGAGCGCGCGTTCATCGGCGAGTTCAGGCCCTGGGGCTTCATCCTGTTCAAACGTAACGTCCAGTCGCCCGCCCAAGTGACTGCACTGGTTGAGGAATTAAGGGCCTGCGTCGGCCGCGCCGACGCTCCGGTCCTGATCGACCAAGAGGGGGGCCGGGTGCAGCGGCTGGGGCCGCCGCATTGGCCGGCCTATCCCGCCGGCGTGGTGTTCGACCGTCTCTACGACCTTGATTCGGCCGCAGGCCTCCGTGCCGCCTGGCTCAGCGCTCGCCTGATCGCCGACGACCTGCTCGCGCTCGGCATCACTGTGGATTGCCTGCCGCTCGCAGACGTCCCTGTCGCCGGCGCCGATGCCGTGATCGGGGATCGAGCCTATGGCACGACGCCAGAAAAGGTGGCGGCGATCGCCCGGGCGGTGACGGAGGGGCTGGAGCAGGGCGGCGTGCTGCCGGTGCTGAAGCACATTCCGGGGCATGGCCGGGCCACCGCCGACACCCATTTCCGGCTGCCGACCGTGGACGCGCCAGAAGCGGAACTCGACGCAACCGATTTCGCCGCGTTCAGGCCGCTGGCCGACCTCCCGATGGCGATGACTGCACATGTTGTGTTTAGCGCGATCGACGCCGCCCATCCGGCCACGACTTCTGCGACAATGATCGAACGGGTGATTCGCAAACGGATCGGGTTCCAGGGTTTGTTGATGAGTGATGACGTTTCCATGAACGCGTTGGCCGGATCGATCGCCGAGCGCACGCGCGCGATCGTGGCGGCTGGCTGCGACATGGTTCTGCATTGCAACGGCAAGCTCGACGAGATGCAGGCCGTGGCCGCCGAGACGCCTGAGCTTGAAGGGCAGGCTCTGATCCGCGCCGATCGCGCGCTTGCGGCGCGCAAGGCACCTACAGGCTTCGATCGTGACGCCGCGCGCGGCGAGCTCGACGCCTTGATCAACCGGCTGGGATCCGCTAGCGCATGACCGCTGAAATTCTGTCGTTTGAAACCGGCCGTCCCACGACGGAGCTGGCCGAGGCCGAACCGGCGTTGGTCGTCGACGTCGAGGGCTACGAGGGCCCGCTCGACCTGCTGCTCGCGCTGGCGCGGCAGCAGAAGGTCGACCTTGCCAAGATCTCCATCCTGGCGCTCGCCGACCAATATCTCCAGTTCATCGAGGCTGCCCGCAAGATCCGGCTGGAGCTCGCCGCCGACTATCTCGTGATGGCGGCCTGGCTCGCTTTTCTGAAGTCGCGTCTCCTGTTGCCCGAGCCGCCAGCGCAAGAAGGTCCGAGCGCCGAGGAGATGGCCACGGCACTTGCCAACCGGCTGCGCCGGCTGGAGGCGATCCGCGAAGCCGCCAATCGCCTGATGAACCGGCCCCAGTTCCAGCGTGACGTGTTCCCGCGCGGCAACCCGGAGGCCATAGCGGAGGTTCGTCGTCCCAAGTTCACCGCGACCCTGTTCGACCTGCTGTCGGCCTATGCCATCCAGCGGCAGTCGCGCGTCGTCACGTCCGTTCATATGGCCAAGCGCACGGTCTGGTCGCTTGCCGAGGCCCGCGCCACGCTCGAGCGTCTGGTCGGCATGACCGAGGTCTCGGACGATTGGGGATGTCTCGACGACTACCTGCTGGACTACGTCGTCGAGCCTGCACAGAAGGCCACCGTCTTCGCATCGAGCTTTGCGGCCGTCCTCGAGCTGGTTCGCGAAGGCAAGCTCGAGCTGAACCAGAAGCAGGCGTTCGCGCCGCTGTACTTTCGTAAGCGTCCACCGATCCAGCCCGGCGCCATGGCTGCGCCGGACTTGACGGTTGAGTAACGAACAAGGAGACCCTGCCATGGCAAGCTTGGCGGAACTGCGCATGGAAGAGCCCGACGAGATCGCGATCGAGCCTGTAGCGCGCCCCGAAGAGTTGCGCATCCTCGAGGCTCTCCTGTTTGCCTCGGCCGAGCCGCTTGAGCAGGCTGCGCTCGCCAAGCGTATGCCTGAAGGTGTCGACATCAAGGCCGCACTGGCGCAGCTGCAGGCGGAGTACGCCAATCGCGGCGTCAATCTCGTGCGCGTCGCCAACAAGTGGACCTTCCGTACCGCCGGCGACCTCGCCTGGCTGATGACGCGCGAGAGCACCGAGACGCGCAAGCTGTCGCGCGCGGCGATCGAAGTTCTGGCCATCGTTGCCTATCACCAGCCGGTGACGCGTGCCGAGATCGAAGAGATCCGCGGCGTCGTCACCTCCAAGGGAACGCTGGACGTTCTGCTGGAGACCGGCTGGATCAAGCCGCGGGGGCGCCGCAAGACGCCGGGCCGTCCGTTGACCTTCGGAACCACCGATGCGTTCCTGGCTCAGTTCAGCCTGGAGACCCTGGGCGATCTGCCTGGCCTGGAAGAGCTGAAGGGAACCGGCCTGCTGGATTCCCGGCTGCCGACCGGCTTCACCGTCCCGACGCCATCGGACGATCCGACGCTGCGGGAGGACGAGGAGCCGCTGGATCCGGGCGATCTCGACCTGGCGCTTGCGCCGGCGGTGGAGGCCGAGCCTGGCGAGGCCGAAGCCGCGGAAGACGAAACGGCCGAGATGGAAACGGTCGCAGCCGACACGGCTGCGGCCGAGGTCGCCGAAGGCCAGATGGCGACCACTGAGGCCGCCGTTCGGGACGACACCTCGTCGCAGGTTGCCGTTGGCGATCTGGAACTGCCGGGCGCCGATGCGGAAACCGAGATCACCGAGGTGGACTTGGCCGTCGAGCAGATCGAGGTCGAGCCGGACGACGAGGCCGTTATCGAGGTCGTCGAGCTGTCTGCCGACGCTGACGCTCAGGCAGACGATGAGGCAGAGGCCGAGGCCGAGGTCGACACGGCGGATGAGGAGATCGACGCGGCCGATGACGCGCACGACCGCGATACCGACGACGATGGCTCGCCGCGCCAAAGCTAGCGGCCGGGGCTGTTAACACTCGCGTTATTACGTAGGTCCGGCCGCGAATTGTCGGACCTTAAGTGCTTGTTTTTGGGGGCGTTGGCGCCTACCTTCCGGCCAGATTGGGCTGT
The DNA here is from genome assembly GCF_051168035.1 of Bradyrhizobium sp. HKCCYLRH3059. Taxonomy (NCBI): domain Bacteria; kingdom Pseudomonadati; phylum Pseudomonadota; class Alphaproteobacteria; order Hyphomicrobiales; family Nitrobacteraceae; genus Bradyrhizobium; species Bradyrhizobium sp. HKCCYLRH3059. The sequence continues at coordinate 257,774 of NZ_JBNPUF010000006.1, forward strand.
CCGCGGGCCGTTTTCGGCTGATGCGCCGCGTTCGTGTTGATGTTTCGCAATCGAATGCTAGAAGCGAAGTGTCGCGGTCAAGTCCATGGATATGACGCGGTTTCGGCGGTAGCGTCGACGGGCAGTCGGGTGAAGGCTGCGCCGGTGTTTGGAGGGTTGCAGGATGGGTTCGCTTAGCATTTGGCACTGGATCGTCGTGATCGCGGTCGTCCTGCTGTTGTTCGGGCGCGGCAAGATTTCCGATCTGATGGGCGACGTCGCGCAGGGCATCAAGGCGTTCAAGAAGGGCATGCAGGACGACGACAAGGCGCCGGAGAAGACCGAGCCCGTCAAGTCGATCGATCACGGCGCCACGCCTTCGGCCACCCGCACGGATGTCGGCAGCAAAGCCGTTTGATCTGCGCGTGAAAGGCGCCGGCGGCGCGCTCCCGCAGGGACGGCACCGGGACCTGTTCAGACAGGCCCGGATAGGCGGGATCAGAGGCGTCGTCGCGTAGGCGGATTGTTTCATGTTCGATATCGGCTGGAGTGAGCTGCTCGTCATTGGGGTCGTCGCGTTGATCGCGATCGGTCCCAAGGAGCTTCCGGGCGTCCTGCGTATGGTCGGGCAATGGATCGGCAAGGCGCGCCGGATGGCCTCGGAGTTCCAGGGCCAGTTCCAGGAGGCGATGCGCGAAGCGGAGATGGCCGACCTCAAGAAGAGTTTCGATGAGGTCCGCGAGGCGGCCAGCGGTTTCACTCCGACCGGCGTGATCTCCTCGTTGCAGCGCGACGTCGACAAGGCTCTCGATATCGAGGGGATCGACAAGCCCGCCGAGCCGGCGCCCGCATCGGATGTGGCTGCTGCTTCGCCCGAGCCTCCTGTGATGACCCCGACCACCCCCGAACCTCCAGTGGCCGAGACCTTCGCAGAGGCTGAAGTCCATCAATCCGTGGGCGAGCCGCTGGCGATCGTCCGTGAAATCAAACCCGAGCCACAGCCTGAAATGTCTGCGTCAGCAGAAGCTGACCGCCCGAAGGACGCCAAAGCGTCATGACCGTCGAAGATATCGAGGCCAGCAAGGCCCCGTTGATGGACCACTTGATCGAGCTGCGGTCGCGGCTGATCAAGGCGCTGATCGGCTTCGGCGTGGCCTTCATCTTCTGCTTCTTTTTCGCCAAGCAGATCTACAACATCCTGGTGCTGCCGTTCGTCTGGGTCGCAGGTGCCGAGAACAGCAAGTTCATCTACACCCAGCTGCTCGAATATTTCATCACGCAGTTGAAGCTCGCGATGTTCGGCGCTGGTTTCATCTCGTTCCCGATCATCGCGACGCAGATCTACAAGTTCGTGGCGCCGGGGCTGTATCGCCACGAACGCAATGCTTTCCTACCCTACTTGATAGCGACCCCCGTCTTCTTCGTGCTTGGCGCCATGCTGGTCTATTTTGCGGTGTGGCCGATGATCGTGCGCTTCTCACTGGGCATGCAGCAGCTCGGCGGCCCCGAGACGGCGCAAATCGCGCTGATGCCCAAGGTCGGTGAATATCTGTCGCTGATGATGTCGCTGATCTTCGCCTTCGGCATCGCGTTCCAGCTCCCGGTCATCCTGACCCTGCTCGGCCGCATCGGCATCGTCACCTCGCAGATGCTGAAGGAGAAGCGGCGCTATTTCATCGTGATCGCCTTCATCATCGCGGCCGTGCTTACGCCGCCGGACGTGCTCAGCCAGGCCTCGCTGGCGCTGCCGCTGCTGGCGCTCTACGAGGGCGCGATCATCGCGGTCGGCATCGTCGAGAAGCAGGCGGCTGCGGCCAAGTCCGGCTCGTCGTCCGGCTCGGGGAATCTCCCGGCCGACCCTTCCGAATAGAACGGTTGCGCTCGGGGACATCCCAGGGCGTTGCCTGTTCCCATCCGGCGCCATTCGCGGTAGTGCAGGCCGGCCCGCGAGCCCAGGCGACTCGCCGATACTCTTCGTTCCCAGGACCGAACGACCATGCACGACATCAGATCGATCCGTGACAATCCGCAAGGTTTCGATGTGGCGCTGACGCGCCGGGGTCTGGCACCGCTGTCGTCGCATCTGCTCGCCATCGACGAGCGGCGGCGCGCGGCGATCCTGGCCTCCGAGCAGGCCCAGGCCCGGCGCAACGCCGCCTCCAAGGAAATCGGCGAGGCCAAGAAGGCCAAGGATGACGCGCGCGCATCGGCGCTGATGGAGGAGGTCGCCAAGCTCAAGACCACCATGCCGGAGCTGGAGGCAGCCGCGAAGCAGGCGGATGAGGAGCTGGCGCGCGAGCTCTCGGCGATTCCCAATTTGCCGCTCGACGAGGTGCCGGACGGCAAGGACGAGCACGACAATGTCGAGCGCCACATGTTCGGCGCCCGGCGCAACTACGCCTTCGCGCCGAAGCCGCATGATGATCTCGGTGCGGCTCTTGGCACCATGGACTTCGAATCGGCTGCGAAGCTGTCGGGCGCGCGCTTCGTCGTGCTGAAGAGTGGCCTGGCGCGGCTCGAGCGCGCGCTCGGGCAGTTCATGCTCGATCTTCATACCAATGAGCACGGCTACACCGAGATCAATCCGCCGCTGCTGGTACGCAACGACGTCATGTTCGGTACCGGCCAATTGCCGAAATTCGAGGACGACCAGTTCTGGGCCGTGAAGGGCGAGCTGATTGCAGAGCCGGATGATCGCCTCAAGACCGAGCGGCTGGGTCTCATCCCAACTGCCGAGGTGGCCCTGACCAACCTGGTGCGCGAGTCCATCGTCGATGAGAAGGAGTTGCCGATGCGGCTCACGGCGCTGACGCCGTGCTTTCGCGCCGAGGCGGGCGCCGCCGGCCGCGACACCCGCGGCATGATCCGTCAGCATCAGTTCACCAAGGTCGAGCTGGTCTCGATCACGACGCCGGAGACCAGCAAGGACGAGCATGAGCGCATGCTGGCCTGCGCCGAGGAAGTGCTGCGCCGGCTCGATCTGCACTATCGAGTCATCACGCTGTGCACCGGCGACATGGGCTTCTCCTCGCAGAAGACCTACGACATCGAGGTCTGGATGCCCGGGCAGGGCGATGGCGGCGCCTTCCGCGAGATCTCCAGCTGTTCGGTGTGCGGCGACTTCCAGGCGCGCCGCATGGATGCACGCTATCGCGGAAGCGATGGCAAGCCGCGCTTCGTGCACACATTGAACGGTTCGGGCACGGCTGTCGGCCGTGCGCTGATAGCGGTCATGGAGACCTATCAGCAGGCCGACGGCTCGATCGCGATTCCCGACGTGCTGCAGCCTTATATGGGCGGCCTCAAGGTGGTGGCCGCGGAGCCATAGCGTCGCGGCAAATTGCATCCGCTCAGGTCGCCGCCATTGCGTACGCGCCGGCGGGTCGTATCCTCGGTTCTGTTCAGCAATTGCTTTTCAGATACCGGCATCATGGCTCTGCATCGGGATATTTTCTGGATCGGGCGGCAATGGGCCGTCACCGGCTCCGGCATCCAGGCGGTCGATCAGCGCCTGAAGGGAGCATTCGATATCGAATCCTCAAGGGTCTGGGACGAGGGCCTGCACGACTCGCTGCGCGATCAGGCTTGGTTCAACCCCGTCGACTTCGAGAAGGCGTTGAGTGTCGCGCGGGCCCGGTTTGCGGCGGTGCCGCGGACGGAGCCTTCAGCGGTGCCGGCGCCTCCTGTCCAGCAGGCACCCGGCGGATCCGGCACATCCAGCTTACCGTTGAGGCTGGGCACACGAGGGCAGCTCGCCAGGTTCCTGCCGCAGTGGCGGATCCGGCATTGACCGGGTGATGCCGCAGCGCGCTCAGGTTTGCCTCGATGCTGCACAGCAGATAAGACACCCCCCGAACGATGCTTTCGAAGGGACGGAAGGTTGGCCATGCGGATTCTCTGCACCAATGACGACGGAATCCATGCGCCGGGTCTCAAGGTGATCGAGGAGATCGGACGCGCCCTGTCCGACGACGTCTGGATCGTGGCTCCCGAACTGGACCAAAGCGGCGTGTCCCATTCGCTCTCGCTCAATGACCCCCTGCGGCTGCGTGAGGTCGGCCCGCGGCATTTCGCGGTGCGCGGCACGCCGACCGACTGCGTCATCATGGGAGCCCGTCATATCCTGGGGGCGAGGCTGCCCGAGGTGGTGCTGTCCGGCGTCAACAAGGGCCGCAACGTTGCCGAGGACGTGGTCTATTCGGGCACCATCGCCGGCGCGCTCGAAGGCACCATTCTCGGTCTGCCGTCGTTTGCCCTGTCGCAGGAATTCAGCGTTGCAACGCGTGACAAGCCGTCTTGGGACACCGCGCTCAAATTCGGCCCGCAGATCGTGCGCAAGGTGCTCGAAGCCGGCGTGCCGAGGAATACGGTGATCAACGTCAACTTCCCCGCCTGTGCACCGGAAGAGGTCAGGGGCGTCGTGGTCACCCGCCAGGGCAAGCGCAATCTGGGCTTCTTGAAAGTCGATGAGCGGCGCGACGGCCGCGGCAACCCCTATTTCTGGATCGGCTTCGACCGGGCTGCCTCGCTCGATGTGCCCGACGAGGGGACGGACCTCGCAGCTCTCGCGGCGCACTACGTATCAGTGACCCCGCTTCGCCTGGATCGCACGGACGAGGCGTTCTCCGGCAAGCTCAGCGACATTCTCGGCTGAAGCGCCTTCTACCCTTGTGGCTCAGCGCCACGCAGGGCATGGTCGATCGCCTTTCCGAGCGTCTCGAGCTGGAATGGCTTCTGCAGGGCCGGCCGGTCGCGATATTCTTCCGGCAACCCCGACGAGCCGTAGCCGGTTGCGAAGATGAAGGGACGGTTGCGCGCCTTGATGAGATCGGCCACCGGCGAGATGACCTTGCCGTTGACGTTGACGTCGAGAATGGCGACGTCGAAATAGGTGCTCTCGGCCAGCCGCATCGCTTCGCCGATTTCGCCGGCCTCGGCCGCGACGGTGTAGCCGAGCTCTTCCAGCATGTCGGCGACCATCATTCGGATCATGACTTCGTCTTCAACCAAAAACACAGAGCCGCGCGGCGGCCGCGGTGCAGTCATGATGTCAGTCCTTGCCCATACCCGATTTGACGCTCGCAAATAACGGCTTATGGCGCAACGTCAACAATGTCGTCTTTCACGGTCGTGCGGCGTGGGCACGATCGCCCATAAGGTGAACGAACCGGACCCGACTTGGTTCCTCGTGCGGAACGCGGTCGTCGTCGAGACCATGACGGTGCATCCGGTTGCGACGGGTGTGCGGAAAATCGGTGCGCAACCCTCGCCCGGCAGGTAAATTGCGCACGAGCCCACCAACCGACATCCCGATGCCCCCAGCTGCTCCTCCCGAGAAAATGATGTTTCAGCTGACCCTGCGTCGGCGGGGGATCAGCGATCAGGCGGTGTTGCGCGCGATGGAAGAGGTGCCGCGGGAGGAGTTCGTTCTGCCGGCCGACCGCCCGGAGGCCTATCGTGACAGCGCGATGGCGATCGCCTGTGGGCAGACCATCAGCCAGCCCTTCGTCGTCGCCTACATGACCGAGCAGCTCAAGCTGCAGAAGTCCCATCGTGTACTCGAAATCGGGACGGGGTCAGGATACCAGGCCGCGATTCTGTCCAGGCTGGCCACCAACGTTCTGACGGTGGAGCGCTTCCGGACATTGGCCGACAAGGCCAGGGAACGGTTGGAGAAGCTCGGCTGCTTCAATGTCGAGGTCATGCTCGGCGATGGCTACGCGCTGCCGCCGGGGGGCGGCCAATTCGACCGCATCATCGTAACGGCGGCGATGGACGAGATTCCCCAGAGCCTGCTCGACCGGCTGGAGCCGGACGGTATCCTGATCGCGCCGGTCGGGCCGCAACACGGGGTGCAGACGCTCGTCAGGATCACGCGAACGGGTGATCGTTTCGACCGAAAGGAGCTCGTCGACGTGCGATTTGTGCCGGCAATTCCGGGGATTGCGCGCGAACTTTAAACGTGCGGATCAGCAGGCCGCACAACGCTTTATTCGCGGCTTAAGCGCTTATTTACCGCGGCTGTGTTTACTCGAATTCGTTGTTTGTTGCGTACGAGTGAGTAACCATGCCCGCCACTGTCGAGTTGCTTCGCTCGCGCCGCCTGCCGCAAGTTGCGGCGTTGGCGCTGATGTCGTTCGGCGTCGCCGGCTGCAGCGCCGACATGTCGACGCGGCTGTCGCAGACGCAAAATCCGTTTTCAAACCCCTTTGCATCCGATTCCACCGGGTCGGTGCAGGCGCAGCCGCCCCGGCAGCACCAGCAATATAGCCAGTCCTACACGCCGGCTCCCGCGCCGGCGCCAGCCTATTCGTCCTCGGCGCTGCCGCCCCCGGCGGTCGGGGCTCCGCAATCCTATCCGACTGGTGGCGGCGCCGGAGGCATGTCGTCGGGCGGGCGCGGCGTCGCGTCCTATGCGCCACCCGCTGCGGTCCCCGTCGCGGCGCCCGCCGTCGCCGCACCCCCGGCCTATGCACAGCCCGCGCATTCCTATGCTCCGCCGGCCCAGCCGCGCCTCGAGACCACCGGCACCGTGCCGCCGCGTTCGGTCGCGGCCGCGCGTCCTGCCAGTGGCACCAAGATCATCGTCGGCACCAGCGATACGCTCGACATCCTCGCCAAGCGCTACCGCGTGACGCCGGCTGAGATCCTGGCTGCCAACGGCTACAAGGGGCCGCGCGCATTGTCGCCAGGCCAGCAGCTGATCATTCCGCATCCTGGCGCGGTGGCGGCTGCGCCCGCGGCCCAGCCCGTTGCCGCGGCGCCAATGGTCGCGCCGAAGCCGGTGGCGGCCGCCACACCGTCCACCGTCCATTTCGTCAACCGCGGCGAGACACTCGCCAGCATCGCCCGCCAGAATCATCTGACGGCGGCTGAGCTCGCCCGCGCCAACAATCTCGATCAGGCTTCGCCGCTCAAGCTCGGGACCAGGCTGACCGTCCCTGGCAGGGCCGTGGCGGCAGCTGCGCCGGTGGCTCCGGTCGCAACCGTTCCCCAGGCGGTTGCGACCGTGCCGGCGCCAGCGCCGACAACGCGGGTCGCGACGGCCGCCGGTCCGGTCCAGACCGCCCGCCTGGCCCAGGCCAATCCGGCGCCCGAGAAGGAGGAGGAGCCGGCACGGCCCGCCGAGACCACCAGCTCGCTACCGACCTTCCGCTGGCCGGCGCGCGGCAAGGTGATCACCAGCTACGGCGCCAAGACCAACGGCAAGTCCAACGATGGCATCAACATCGCCGTGCCCGAGGGCACCCCGGTGAAGGCGGCCGAAGATGGCGTCGTCGCTTACGCCGGCAATGAATTGAAGGGTTATGGCAATCTGGTCCTGGTGCGGCATTCCAACGGCTATGTCACCGCATATGCCCATGCGAGTGAGCTGATGGTGAAGCGCGGTGATCCGATCAAGCGCGGCCAGGTCATTGCCAAGTCGGGTCAATCGGGAGAAGTCGGATCGCCGCAGCTCCACTTCGAGATCCGCAAGGGATCGTCTCCGGTTGACCCGCTGCAATTCCTCAACGGGGCGTGAGGTCCGGTCGTTTGACCCCACGCAATCGTGGACGACACAGGGCCGCGCAGATTACTGCGCGGCTTTTTGCGTTGTCAGCCGCACGCCGAGGCGGCCCGCCAGATCTTGCGTGAACTGCCACGCGACGCGGCCCGAGCGCGAGCCGCGCGTCGTGGCCCATTCCAGCGCCTCGCGCTCCAACTGATCCTCGGCGACTGCGATGGCGAAATGGCTGCAATAGCCTTTGACCATCGCGAGGTATTCGTCCTGGCTGCAGCGGTGGAAGCCGAGCCATAGGCCGAAACGGTCGGACAGCGAGACCTTTTCCTCGACCGCTTCGCCCGGATTGATCGCGGTGGAGCGCTCGTTCTCGATCATGTCGCGGGCCAACAGATGGCGCCGGTTCGAGGTGGCGTAGAGAATGACGTTCTCCGGGCGTCCCTCGATGCCGCCTTCGAGCACGGCTTTCAGCGATTTGTAGGACGCATCATTGCCGTCGAACGACAGGTCGTCGCAGAACACGATGAAGTGGAACGGTGCGGCACGCAGGATGTCCATCAGGGCCGGCAGGCTCTCGATGTCCTCGCGGTGGATCTCGATCAGTTTCAGCCGGTCGGCCGGCTTGCGCGTGACGTTGATGCTGGCATGGGCGGCCTTCACCAGCGATGATTTGCCCATGCCGCGCGCGCCCCACAACAAGGCGTTGTTGGCCGGCAGGCCGTTGGCAAAGCGCTCGGTGTTCTCGATCAGGATGTCGCGCATCCGGTCGATGCCCTTGAGCAGGTCGATCTCGACACGGCTGACGCGCGGCACCGTCGAGAGCCGGCCGTTCGGATGCCAGACGAAGGCGTCGGCCGCGTTGAGGTCCAGCGCGGGCGTCGCACCCGCATGGGTTGTCGCCAGATGCGCGGCAATTGCTTCCAGCGCACGGGCAATCCGGTCAGCCGTATCATCGGAGGCGGGGCCGGCGGGACGTTTTGCCGCGATCTTTGGTGGCTTTTGCGCTGCAGGCCGGGGGCCTTTGGCGAGCGGTCTGAGGGCGTTTTTGGCGGGGGCGCGGGACGAGGCTCTGGCTGGTTTTTTCGACATGCTGCAAGTTCCTGATGGGGCAGCCATATCGGGCCTCGCCGGCTGCCGCAAGCGGGGCGAAATGAAGGGGCGGGGCGCCTTGCTATTGGGACTGCTGCCGCTATATTCCGCGCGAAATTCGCAAGAGGCCGGCCCGCGCCGAGACAAGCGTGGTTCGCCGGCTATTCCTGTCTCACCGGGCGCTGCCCACGAGGATCGACCACATGCTGATCACCCCTGCCTATGCCCAGGCCGCCGGCGCTGGCGACACCAACAGCATGCTGATGTCGCTGCTGCCGTTCGCGCTGATCTTCGTGATCATGTATTTCCTGATCCTGCGGCCGCAGCAGAAGAAGGTCAAAGAGCACGCCGATCTCGTCAAGAACGTCCGCCGCGGCGACACCATCGTGACCCAGGGCGGCCTGGTCGGCAAGGTGACCAAGGTCGTCGACGACGACCAGGTCGAGTTCGAGATCGCCGACGGCGTGCGCGTGCGCCAGATGCGCCAGATGATCACGGGCGTCCGCACCAAGGGCGAGCCCGCGAAGGCAGACGCAAAGGACGACAAGAAGGACGAGAAAGCCGCGAGCTGATCGCCGGCCTGGCCGGTCGAACGCCGGTCTTCGCTCTTTGTGATGTTCTGATTTTCCGGGCCGGCTACGGCCCTTACGGACAACCTCCATGTTGTATTTCACGCGGTGGAAGGCGCTGGGCATCATTCTCACGGCGCTCGTCGTGTGCCTGTGCGCGGTGCCCAACTTCTTCTCCGAAGCGACGGTCAAGACCTGGCCGGCCTGGGCGCAGCGCCGGCTGGTGCTCGGCCTCGACCTGCAGGGCGGCTCCTATCTGCTGCTCGAGGTCGACTCCAACTACATCAAGAAGGAGCGGCTCGATGCCGTGCGCGACGACGTTCGCCGCACGCTGCGCGATGCCAAGATCGGCTACACCGGATTGGTGAGCCGGGGTGATGGGGTCGAGGTCCGGATCACCAAGGAAAGCGACACGGGAACTGCGATCTCCAAGCTGCGCGATCTCTCGCAGCCGCTCGGCGGGCTGCTCGGCTCCAGCGGCCAGCGCAGCCTCGAAGTCAGCGATGCCGGCGGCGGACTGGTCCGGCTGACGATCCCGCCGGCGGCCATCACCGAACGCATCCGCCAGACCATCGAGCAGTCGATGCAGATCGTCGAGCGCCGCGTCAACGAGCTCGGCACCGTCGAGCCCGTGATCCAGCGCCAGGGCAACGATCGCATCCTGGTGCAGGTGCCGGGCTTGCAGGATCCGACGCAGCTCAAGAACCTGCTCGGGCGCACGGCCAAGATGGAATTCCGGATGGTCGACACCTCGGTGCCGGCGGATCAGGCGGTGCAGGGGCGGGTGCCGCCGGATTCCGAGGTGCTCCAGAGCGCATCGCCACCCAACCAGCCCTATGTCGTGAAGAAGCAGGTGCTTGTCTCCGGCGGTGATCTCTCCGATGCGCAGACCGGCTTCGACCAGCGCACCAACGAGCCGATCGTCACCTTCCGCTTCAACTCGGCCGGCTCGCGCAAGTTTGCGCAAGCCACCACCGAGAATGTCGGGCAGCCGTTCGCCATCGTCCTCGACAACAAGGTGATCTCGGCGCCGGTCATCCGCGAGCCGATCACCGGCGGCTCCGGCCAGATCTCTGGCAATTTCACCGTGCAGTCCGCCAACGAGCTCGCGATCCTGCTGCGCGCCGGCGCGCTGCCGGCGCCGCTCACTGTCATCGAGGAGCGTACCGTCGGTCCGGGCCTCGGCGCCGATTCGATCGCCAAGGGCGAGCTCGCCTCCTATGTCGGCTCGATCCTCGTCATCGTGTTCATGCTGCTGACCTACCGGCTGTTCGGCGTGTTCGCCAACATCGCCGTGGTGGTGAACGTCGCGATGATCTTCGGCGTGCTGTCGCTGCTCAATGCGACGCTGACCTTGCCGGGCATCGCCGGCATCGTGCTGACGGTCGGCATCGCCGTGGACTCCAACGTGCTGATCTATGAGCGCATCCGCGAGGAGCTGCGCGGCGGCCGCAATGCGATCTCGGCGATCGACGCCGGCTTCAAGCGCGCATTGGCGACCATTCTCGACTCCAACATCACCACCTTCATCGCCGCCGCCGTGCTGTTCTATATCGGCACCGGCCCCGTGCGCGGCTTCGCCGTGACCTTGGGCATCGGCATCCTCACCACGGTCTTCACCGCCTTCACGCTCACCCGTCTGATCGTCGCGGGGTGGGTGCGGTGGAAGCGGCCGCAAAGCGTGCCAATCTAGGAGCTACTGTGACACACTGGGTTCTCATCGGGCTTGGCATCCTGATCGCGGTGCTGACGGTGGTCAGCGCGCTCGGCCTGCTGCCGTCGCTGCGCATCGTTCCCGACGACACGCATTTCGATTTCACACAGTTCCGCCGCATCAGCTTTCCGATTTCTGCGGCGCTGTCGATCCTCGCGATCGTGCTGTTCTTCACCCATGGCTTGAACCTCGGCATCGATTTTCGCGGCGGCACCTTGCTCGAGGTGCGGGCCAAGTCCGGCACCGCCGACATTGCGGGGATGCGCGCGACGCTGGCGACCCTCGGTCTGGGCGAGGTGCAGCTGCAGCAGTTCGGCACTGCGGCCGATGCATCGGTTCTGATCCGAATTGCCGAACAGCCGGGCGGCGACGCCGCGCAGCAGGAGGCCGCGAACAAGGTGAAGGCGGCGATCGGCGATTCCGTAGAGTATCGCCGGGTCGAGGTGGTGGGGCCGCGCGTTTCCGGCGAGTTCCTGGCCGTCGGCATGCTCGGCCTGATGCTCGCGATCATCTCGATCCTGATCTATCTCTGGTTCCGGTTCGAATGGCAGTTCGCGCTCGGTGCCATGATCGCCAACGTCCACGACATCGTGTTGACGATCGGCTTCATGTCGATCAGCCAGGTCGATTTCGACCTCACCAGCATCGCGGCGCTGCTGACCATTCTCGGCTATTCGCTCAACGACACCGTCGTCATCTACGACCGTATCCGCGAGATGCTGCGGCGCTACAAGAAGATGCCGATGCCGCAGCTGCTCAACGAATCGATCAACTCGACCTTGTCGCGCTCGATCATCACGCACGTCACGGTGACCCTGGCGCTGCTGGCCTTGCTCTTGTTCGGCGGCCCGGCGATCCACAGCTTCACCGCGGTGATGATGTTCGGCGTGGTGCTGGTCGGCACCTACACCTCGATCTTCATCGCCGCGCCGATCCTGATCTATCTCGGCGTCGGAACCGTTCGGGGTGATCAGATCGACGAGCCGAAAAAGAAGCCCTGATCAGCCGTTGGACCCGGATCGGGGTTGAGATGTTGGTCTCGCATGGCAACTGACGCCCCGCATTTCCCGCGGTCCGCGCCGATCGACGGTTATGGCAAAGGCGGCTTCGCCTTTGCCGGCATGTCGCATCGCGGCTCGCTGCTGTGCCTGCCCGACTCGATCTGGGCCTGGGACGTCATCCAGCCCGATCAGATCGACCGCTATTCGTTGCAGCGCGTTTTTGATGCGGCGAACAGGATCGACACGCTCATCATCGGCACCGGAAACGAAGTCTGGATCGCGCCGGCACCGCTGCGCGCGGCCCTGCGTGGCGTGAACGTCGTGCTCGATGCGATGCAGACCGGCCCCGCGATTCGCACCTACAACGTCATGATCGGCGAGCGGCGCCGGGTTGCGGCAGCGCTCATCGCCGTCCCATGAGCGAGACGACCGCCAACAGCGACGCCGCGTTCTGTGCAGGCCTTGTCCGCGAGCACGATTTCGACCGCTACGCCTCGACGCTGTTCATGTCGCCCGAGCCCCGGCGCGCGCTATTGTCGCTGTACGCATTCAACGTCGAAGTCAGCCGCATTCGAGATCTCGTGTCGCAGCCGCTGCCGGGCGAAGTCCGCCTGCAGTGGTGGCACGACACGCTGACGGGTCACGAACATGGCGGCGCGGAGGGAAATCCCGTTGCGGCCGAATTGCTGCTCACCGTGCAGCGCTTCGCGCTTCCGGTCGAGCGGCTGACGCGCCTGGTCGATGAGCACCAGTTCGATCTCTACAACGATCCGATGCCGACGATGGCGGCGCTGGACGGCTATCTCGGCGACACGCGTGGCGCGCTGTTCGCGCTGGCCGCGCAGATCATTGCGCCGCCGTTTGCGGACGCCGATCATCTCGCGCACCATGCCGGCATCGCGCAAGGGTTGCTCCAGGTGATCGCGGCGCTGCCGCGCGATGCGGCCCACCGGCAGCTCTATGTCCCGCTCGATCTTCTCGCGCGGCATGGCGTCGGCCAGGAGGAGATGTTCTCCGGCAAGGCGTCGCCGGCGATCCAGGAGGTGATCATGGAGCTGCGCGGGCAGGCCCGGCAGCATCTCGATCACACCCTCGAGCTGGCGCGTCAGGCGCCACCGGCCGTGCGGCCGGTTCTGCTGCCGCTCGCGCTGGTCCGGCGCGACCTTGCGCGGGCCGGACCCCGCGACGATCCGTTTCAGCCGCGCTCCCGCTCGCGCCTCGCGACGCTGTGGACGCTGTGGCGGGCCGCGGGGACGACGAGTTTTCGCGCGCGCTGACCCCGTCGCGGGCTCAGGCCGAGGGCATCGTGCTCCAGAGCGGCGGGCTGTGCAGGAGTCTCGGCATGTCCGGCGGCTCGTGCCGGTGGATCGTGCAGCGGGTGTCCCAGACGACGAGATCACCCGGCCGGCAGGTGTGGGTCCAACTGAACTCGGGCCGTTCGGCAAGCTGCCAGAGATCGTCGAGCAGCGCGTCGGATTCGTCCTGCTCGAGGCCGACGACGTAGGAATGGCGACGCTGCCCCAGCGCGAGCATCGAGCGGCCGGTATCGATATGATTGCCGACCAGCGGATGCACCGGGCCTGCGATGACGGTGCGACGGCCATCATCGGCGGTGTCGGTCGCGAGATGACGAACCTTCAGATGAGCGACGCGGCTGCGCAGCGCCGGTGAGAGCGCGTCATAAGCGGCGTAGAGGCTGCAGAATGACAGTCTGTCGCCCAGCAAGCCCCCGGGGGAGGTGTAAAATAGATCCGCGTGACCGAAGCGACGGCTGAAGGCCGCTATGTCACGTTCACCAAGCCGCTGGCCGCGCACCAGCAGGACCTGATGCTTGAGCAGCGCGCGCATGAACGAGGCGAACGCCCAATCGTCGAAGGATCCGAGATCGACATTGCAGACCTCGGCACCGAGCGTCTTTCCCGTCGGGATGACCTGGATGAGGCTGCTTTCGGCGCTTCGAGCAACGTTGCTTCTGAGACTCACTTGCGTCATCTCCCAAGTTTCACCAGCGCCTGCAAATCAACCATCGTAATTTGTCGGGGGTGTTTCGGCTCGGAGGCAATTCGCGGAAGGATCGCGGCACGATCTGCCGATTGTCGGCACACTCTGCCGCTCTGAGTCGGAAGTTGGACGCTTCAAGGCGATGCGCGAGGAAATATCCAGCAACCTGCAACTCATTCGCAGGCAATCTGGCGCTTGATCGTGCTGATCCCGCGCGCAAGCGAATCAGTGTGGGCGATCTGTTCCCTTGATCTGGGTCCGATGCATGATTCGCCGCGCATGATCATCGAACGGATCGCGCCGATGCATGGTGCAGCGATTGTCCCAGATGACGAGATCTCCGACCTTCCAGACATGCTCCCAGGAGAATTCCGGACGGGCAACATAGGCCCACAACGCGTCGAGCAATGCTTCCGACTCGGCGAGCTCGAGGCCGACCAGATAGGCATTGCGCCGGCGGCCGAGATAAAGCATCCGCAGGCCGGAATCGGGATGCGTGCAGACCAGCGGATGGATCGCGCCCGGCGATGTGCGCGGATCATCGGTCGGCGTTACGCCCTGTCGGACGAAGCCGCCGCTGTTGTAGGTGCCGTCGTGCTTGATCTTCAGATCTGCGACGCGGCGCTTCAGTTCAGGAGGAAGCGCGTCGTACACGGCATACATGCTGCAGAACGACGTGTTGCCGCCGACGGGGGGAATTTCCAGCGCGTAGAGCGCGCTCGCGATCGGCGGCGTGTCGAGATACGACATGTCCGTATGCCACACCGCTTCGCCCGCGCCGAGGCTGCCGATCGCCTCGCCATTCACCTTCACGTTCGAGACGATATAGATTTCGGGTAGACCGTCGACGAAGCGGCGCCCGTTCTCCTGCACCGGCGCCCAGTCGAGATCACCGAAGCGGCGGCTGAAGGCGATCAAGTCCTGGTCCGTCAGACCCTGGCCGCGCACCAGCAAAACGGAGTGCGTGTGAAAGGCACGGAGCAGGGAGCTGAAGCCCGCATCGTCCAGATGCTTGAGATCGACATGTCGAATCTCGGCACCGAGTTGCCGGCCGGTCGGGATGATCTCGATGTTCGACGACCGAGACGTTGTGGCCGCGCGGGTTTCGACGTTCATTGCCAATCCTCCCAAACGACATTGCAACCAAAGGATACAATGGTCGGTCCGCGAAGTCTCGTCCGCTCAGGCCGAAGGCAGGTTCAGGTCCGCCTCGAAATTGAACCGGTCGCGCAGGTTCTTGCGCGAGTCCAGGATGTCCTTGAGGAAAGCGCGATCGCTGTCGCTCGTGAGCATCGGTTCGATCAGGTCGATCTGGTTCATCGCGACCAGCTGCAACAGTTCAGTGCGTGGCCTGCCGCTGGCGTCGCGCGGCAGGGCATGCACGACCTGGATATGCTCCGGCGGCTTCGGGCCCTTGGCTGAAGCAAGCTCGTTTTGCAGCTGAGTTTCAAGCGTCGGCTGCTCTCCCTCGACGAACGCATAGAGCCCGACGCCGGTCCGGCGGTCTGCGAAGGCAACGATCGCCGCGTCGCGCACGGCCGGGTTCTTCCGGATCATGTCCATCAGCACCGGCGCATCGTTGACCAGGCGTCGTCCGCCACCCTCGCGGTCGGTGAAATTGAAGATGCCGCGCGTGACGGCGCGATACACCTTCTTGCCAGTCATCAGCCAGACGCGCGCGAACAGCGATTTGCGTGCCAGGATCTTGCGCTCCTTCGGCGTCAGCGCCTCGGGCGCGTAACTCCGCTTATGCTTGAGCAGATGACGCAGGTCCTCATAGGCCGCGATCCGGAACAGCCGGCTGCGGCTCTCGAAGCAGGCGGCCAACTGAAAATCGGTGACGTAGCAATGGCCGTCGTGACCGACGAGCCAATTCTGCTCCTTGGCGAGATCGTTGTGCGTGATTCCGGCGCGATGCAGCCGGCGCATCATCCGCTTGGCCGAGCGGAAATAGGCGACGTTGCCGTGCGGCTTGGCCAGATGCAGCGCCACGCCATTGATGAAGCCGCGGACCAGCGCGCGATCCCCAGCCCATAGCAGATCAGGGCCGGCGTTGAGCCCCTTGGCGCGCATCAGCGCCTTGCGCTCGCGCGCGAACAAATGCCGCGCCAGCACGAACGACCACCACGGCACCTCATCGAGCCGGCGCAGCACGGCGTCGACGTCACCGGCCTCGCTCTTGAAGCGGCCGCGCTCGACGGTCGAGAACACGTCGCGCTTGAGCAGAACGCCTTCGCTCCAGCGCGCCGCCAGCACGGCGAAATCAGTCTTCGGCAAACTCATGGGGCTCTCACGCAGCGGCCGCGACGGGCAGGTGCTCGGCGATCCAGCGGTCGAGATCGGCCAGCGCGCGGGCGCTCATCGCCTGCTTCTTCGCCACTGTCTTCTCGTTGCCCTTCAGCCGCGTGCCGTCCGGCTTGCGGGTCGGGGTTGTCGCCAGCGGCGGGAACAGACCGAAATTGATGTTCATGGGCTGGAACGAGCGCGTCGCACCGTCGATCGTCTCGATGTGGCCGCCGGTGATATGGCCGAGCAGGGCACCGAGCGCCGTGGTTGGTGGTGGCGGCAGCAGATTGGCGCCACGTACCTCGGCGGCGGCGTAGAGGCCGGCGATCAGGCCGATGCTCGCTGATTCCACATACCCCTCGCATCCCGTCATCTGGCCGGCAAAGCGCAGCCGTGGCTGGACGCGCAGGCGGAGCTGCGCATCGAGCAGCTTCGGCGAGTTGAGGAAGGTGTTGCGATGCAGGCCGCCGAGCCGCGCGAACTCCGCGTTCTCCAGCCCGGGAATGGTGCGGAAGATCTGCTGCTGCGGGCCGTATTTCAGCTTCGTCTGGAATCCGACCATGTTGTAGAGCGTGCCGAGCTTGTTGTCCTGGCGCAGCTGCACGATCGCGTAGGGCTTGACCGTCGGATTGTGCGGATTGGTCAGGCCGACCGGCTTCATCGGGCCGTGACGCAGCGTCTCGTGGCCGCGCTCGGCCATTACTTCGACCGGCAGGCAGCCGTCGAAATAGGGCGTGTTGGTCTCCCACTCCTTGAAGTCGGTCTTCTCGCCGGCGAGCAGCGCCGCGACGAAGGCGTCGTACTGCTCCTTCGTCATCGGACAGTTGATGTAGTCAGCACCCGTGCCGCCCGGACCGACCTTGTCGTAACGCGACTGGAACCACGCCTTGGTCATGTCGATCGTGTCCTTGTGCACGATCGGCGCAATGGCGTCGAAGAAAGCAAGTGCCGTCTCGTCGGTCAGGTCACGGATGGCCTCGGCGAGCGGCTGCGAGGTGAGGGGACCGGTGGCGACAATGACGCGATCCCACTCCGCCGGCGGCAAGCCGGTAACTTCGCCGCGGCGCAGCGCGATGCGTGGATGCCCTTCGAGAGCCGCTGCGACGGCCGCCGAGAAGCCGTCGCGGTCGACGGCCAATGCGCCACCGGCCGGAACCTGATTGGCGTCGGCAGCGCGCATGATCAGCGAGCCCAGCCGGCGCATCTCGGCATGCAGCAGGCCGACGGCGTTGTTGGCCGCATCGTCGGAGCGGAAAGAGTTCGAGCACACCAGTTCGGCCGCGGTGGCGGTTCGGTGCGCCTCGGTCATGCGGTCCGGCCGCATCTCGTGCAGCACCACATCGACTCCAGCCTCGGCGAGCTGCCAAGCGGCTTCAGAGCCGGCGAGGCCGGCACCGACAACGTGGACGGTATTCGAAGGTGATTTGGAGCCTGTCATGCGCGGGACAGGTAGCGCTTTTCCCGAGCGCTGCAAATGCGCCAATGAGGCTCGGCGCGAGAAAGCGGGCGCATGAGTTTCGCTGCGCCAGGCCTAGATGCGGCAACGCCCGCAGCGAGGCGGGCGATGTCCGGTAGATATCGGAAGAAGGCCGATCAGCCGTTGTAGTGACCGGCGGCAACGCGCGGGATGTCCGAGCGATCGAGACCGATGTCGGCGAGTTCGCGATCGCTGAGCTGCGACAGCTCGGCAACGTTGCGCTGATACTCACGGAACGCCTGAACCATGCGGATGAGCGAGAGCAACATGAGAAATCTCCTTTAGTTCACGATTCAGTTCTTCATTGGAACCTCATCGTTGAAATGAACATAGAAGAGATTGTTGCGATGCGGAAGCGCTGATGTTGCGATGCAGCTAAACCTCCGGCGCATAGCTTGGGTAACGCTTGGGTAAGAATCGGGCAGGGGGATCAGAGGGGGCGGATCTGTCGGAAACCTCCGTAATCATGCTGTTTTTCAATCGTTCGTTTGAAAAGCCCGATCGATAGCCTGCCACCACGGCTGTGAAGCCGTTAGGCGTTGAGCATCTCGCGAGCCCCGACGAAGTGCATGGGTCGATCGGCGTGAATTTTTATTCACTCTTTGATGTCGCGACGGTGAACCGATGTCCACGATCACGCGCGGCTCGCAGTGATTTCATTTCGCGAGAATATCGCGGTGGTGCGACAAATTGTCGCGGCGTCCGGCAATGATGCCTGCGCCGTCGCACCAGCGAGGAAAAACAATGAACAGCAAACTGTTGGGGGCCGCGCTCGTCATCGCGGCGATGACCGCGTTCGGTCCGGCTCAGGCGGCGCGGATGCACGGCGCCGGCTGCAGCGGGGCCAACCTGGAGAAGACTGAGACGGCGATCGAGGCGATGGCTGATGGCGATGCCAGATACACGGCACAGCGAGAGATCGCGGCGGCCCAGGATGCGCTGCTGAGCGGCAAGATGGGCGCCTGCAGCGTTCATCTGACGAAGGCGATGCAGGCCGGGATGATCAAGTAGCGCGTCAGTCGTTCGCATCGTTGAACCAAAGGGCCGATCGCGTCACCGCGATCGGCTTTTTCCGGGCAGGCTATGGCGCCCGGGCCAGCTGCGTCGCGAAGGTTGCGATCGTCCGCGCATAGACCTCGCTCTTGTTCCACTGCTGGATGACCGCAAAATTCGGGCCGCCGGGCTCCCAGTCCTTGCCCTTCTGCCAGCCATAGCCCTTCAAATAGTTTGCTGTGGACGCGAGAACGTCGGGCGCGCTGCGGATCAGGTCGCGCCGGCCATTGCCGTCGAAATCGACGGCATATTTGATCCAGGACGACGGCATGAACTGGGTCTGTCCGATCTCGCCGGCCCAGGCGCCGCGCATCTCGGCTGGCTGGAGGTCGCCGCGGTCGACGATCCGCAGCGCATCCAGCAACTCGCCGCGAAACTGCTCGGCGCGGCGGCAGTCATAGGCCAAGGTCGCGAGCGCACGGATGGTCGAGAACTTGCCGACATTGACGCCGAAATCGGTCTCGAGGCCCCAGATCGCGACCAGGACCTCGCCGGGCACGCCGTAGCTCTGCTCGATCCGCGACAGCACCGAGCCGTATTGCTTCAGCATGTTGGAGCCGCGGGTCAGGCGCGGCGGCACCATGCGCCCGGAGAACTCCTCGAAGGTCTGGCTGAACACCTTCTGACCGCGGTCGCGGTTCAGCACGCTTTGGTCCGGCGTCACGCCCGTCAGCGCCGCATTGATCGTGTTTTGCGAGATGCCCTTGGCTGCAGCCTCGGTCTTGAACTCGGCGAGCCAGCCGTCGAAATTGCCGTTGCCGCAAGGTACCGCGGCGTGCGCTGGCGCTAACAGGGGGGTAAGGGCAGCGAGACAGGCCAGAGCGGACACGGCGAGAACGCGAGCAATCATCGAAACACCTGGACGGCAATGGATTCAAAAAGCGTTGCTGGGCGTGCTCCATGTCGGGCGTAACCGCGGCAGCAGCAAGGCCTTTCGATCACATTGGCGTCGGATTTCGTGAGCGCCGCCACACTCTGCGGCCCCTCGACGCGACCGCCGGCCCGGAGGCCGGCGGCAGTGAAAACTCATCGCTGCGTCCTCACATCTGGTCACGCGAGCGCCATGGGAACAGGTTCGCCGGGAAATCGGCCGCGGGCTTGGAGCTGCGGGGGACCGGCGGCACGATCCGGGTGGCGTCGGGGTGGATCGCGATGGCCTCACGGTAGAGATGCCAGGTGGCGTGGCCGAGCACCGGGATCACGACGGCGAGACCGAGGAAGAACGGGATCGTGCCGGCCACCAGAAGCACTGCGACGATGAGGCCCCAGGCCGCAACCGGAACTGGATTCTTGGCCGCCACGCGCAGCGAGGTGACGACCGCTTCGAGCGCTCCGGCGTGACGGTCGAGCATCAATGGGAAGGACACGATGCTGAGGCACAGCGCCAGCAACGCGAACAGGAAGCCTGCGCCACAGCCGACCGCGATCAGCCACCAGCCTTGCGGCGTAGTGAAGACCCGCTGCAGGAAATCACTGACACCGGTCGCGCCGCCATAGCCGAACACTGCGACGTAAATCGCCTGCGCGGTCGCGACCCAGGTGACGAACAGCGCGAGCAGCAGCGTGCCCAGTCCGAGCATCGAGCCGAACGACGGCGACCGCAGCACCTCCAGGGCATCCCAGGCACTGGTGTCCTCGCCGCGGTCACGGCGGCTGCTGAGCTCATAGAGACCGAGCGCGGCGAACGGGCCGAGCAGGGCGAAGCCGGCCGCCAGCGGAAACAACAGCGGCACCACCGCATAGCCGAACACTACGCGCGCCAGCACCAGGCCGAGAACCGGATAGATCGCACATAGCATCACGGCGTGACTCGGCACCGCCTTGAAGTCATCCCAGCCGAGCCGCAGCGCACGCATCAGGCTCGACATGTCGATCGTGCGAATCGTCAGCTCAGCCGCGACCTCGTCTGCCGCCCGAACGTGGGAGGCAGCATTGCTGTGGTAGGTAGCCATCGTCGTGTGCTCCCTCAAACTGCGTAGGGCGCTTCCCAACCACGCAGGCGGGCTGCGCTTCTCGTTGGAACAAATTCGCGGATGGCCAGACGCGACGAACCTCGGGGCGGCCATTCGCGAACGGAAGTCATCAGGATAGTGGCAAAACAGGCTGCGCCTACTCACGCCTCGGTGAGGGCTGTGAATGTCGCAGTGCATTAGCCTGGCACGCCTACGCAGAAGCTTGAGCATGGTCCAATAAAGTCGTTCCGCCGTCATTCCGCCTTGGGTAAGCTTCACATTCGTCGCCGTGTTCGCGTTTGGCAGGCCACGGCGGTGGCGGAGCGGCTCCGACGGGCGTCTCTGCAACGGAACACCGCCGGCCGAGTTCTTCTTACGATCACCATCCATTGGGAGCCATTGATGAGCATTTTCGGAAAGATCATGGGCGCGATTTTCGGCCATCATGCCGAGGCGGCACCGGCCGGCGGCAGCACGCCCGCCGCGGGCGGTGCCGCGCCGGCAGGCGGCGCGGCTGCGTCCCCGACGGCGGCCCCGGCTGCTGCGCCGCAAAATGTCGATGTGGCTGCGATCGTCGACAAGGCGGCGGCTGCCAAGCACGAGAAGCTGGAGTGGCGAACCTCGATCGTCGACCTGATGAAGGCGCTCGATATCGATTCGAGCCTCGCTGCACGCAAGGAGCTCGCCAAGGAGCTCGGCTATAGCGGCGACACCAACGACTCTGCCAGCATGAACGTGTGGCTGCACAAGCAGGTGATGAGCAAGCTCGCCGCCAATGGCGGCAAACTGCCGCCGGAGATCAAGCACTGAGCGTGCGCCGCTCACGGCAAGAACAACAAGCGAAAGGCCCGCCATCGTGCGGGCCTTTGTCGTCTTGGATCGCGTCTGGCGTGAGGCTGTGCCAGCGCCTCAGACGTGCACGAAGCCGGCGCGTTCCCAGGCCTCCGCATGTAGCTGGTCGCGGTCGAATCCGATGTCGCGCAGCGTGCGCTCGTCGAGCTGGTCGAGATAGGCGAGCTGCGTGCGGTAGTGAACGTAGCGCTTGAGAACGTCGAAAATGGCTGTGATGAACATCTGCCTCTCCCCATGGGTCTGGTTGCTTGCTCGGCGGGGGATTGCTGATCCATCCAGGTAGCCATTGCGTTAAGGCGCACCGTCCAATCGTCTCGCCCGGTAATTCCACGGCCCATCAGGCCATGATGTCCCGGTTCTCCGGATGGTCTCGGAGGTAGTCGGCGACGAAGCTGCAGCCCGCGATGACCTTGCGGCCGTCGGCGCGGATCAGCGCGAGGGCACCTTCCACGAGCTGCGAACCGATGCCGCGGCCTCGCAGCGGTAGCGGGGTCTCGGTGTGGGTGATGATCACCCCCTGCGGCGTGGCCCGGTAATTGGCAAACGCGACGTGGCCGTTGATGTCGAGCTCGAAGCGGCTCCCGGCCTTGTTGTCACGGACATCAGTCATGCGCCTCTACTTTCGTTTAGGTTTCTCGGTGATCTTGAGGAACTCCGCCAGCAGTGCACGGATCGACCATGGCTTGCCATCGACCGCACCCCGGATGTCGTCGATCTTCCATTGGCCCGCTTCGCGCACGAGGTCGTAACGGATGATGTCGTCGGCCTGTTCCTTGCGCTCGGTCCGGTGGCCGCGAATACTGACCGCGACGGTTGCCTTGTCGCCGTCCTGCATTTCCGACGTCACCTTGAACGAGGCGACATCGGGATCCTGCGAATTCGTGACGGGATCGAAATCGATCGCCCCGACCTCGCCCTTGGGCGTGCGGGCGTCCATCTTCGCCCATTGGGCGGCCAGCGACTTCGACAGATATTTCGCGCGCGCCGCCTTGTCCTCGATGACGAAGGTGCCGCCATCCTCCCCCTTGCCCTTGGCGACGCGGGTGTAGATCGCAGTCATGATGCCGACAGGCTCGCTGGAAGCAGGCGCCTGCGCGTGCAGCGGAGAAGCGGCGAGCACGCCAGCGAGGCCGAGAAGCAGGAAGCGACGATCGATCATGGTTGTCCTCAAATCAGATTCGGCGCGCGGTGATATGAAGAAATGCGCGGCCGGCCACGGTTTGTCGCGCGGCATCCGCATCCGTTCGAAACACGCCACCGCATGGGTGGGATGGGGAGGCCGGCCTTGCGAGGGCGAGCAGGACCGGGATAAACAGGCCCAAAGGTATCGGGCGGCTGAGATCGCCTGAAGGATCGATCGAGGGGACGCTTCCATGGGTCTGTTCGTCAGCAGCAGCGGCGCGAGAGATTGTCGATGACACCGGCACCCCTGCGCATGTCCCGCCGGGTGATGAACCTCGCGCATATCGTCACGCAAAATGGCCGCCGGCTCGGCGACCGCGTCGGCTTCGTCTGGGGCGAGAGGTCGTGGACCTGGCGCGAAATCGACGCGATGGTCTCGGCGCTCGCGGCGGCGCTGGCCGAGCAGGGGATCGCCAAGGGCGATCGCATTCTGGTGCACTCCAAGAACTGCGAGGAGATGTTCGTCTCGATGTTCGCCGCGTTCCGGCTCGGCGCGGTCTGGGTGCCCACCAATTTCCGACTGATGCCGGACGAGGTCGCCTATCTCGCGACCGCCTCGGGCGCGAAGGCGTTTCTCTGCCACGGCGACTTTCCGGATCATGCTGCCGCAGTGACGACTGCTGACTTTACCTGGCGCATCGGTGAAGGCGGCAGCTTCGGCACGGGGGCCGTGGCCGACGCAATGAAGGCGCATGTCGGCGCACACGTCGCGAACGCGGCCGTCGAGCATGACGATCCCTGCTGGTTCTTCTTCACCTCCGGCACGACCGGTCGCTCCAAGGCGGCGGTGCTGACGCATGGCCAGATGGCGTTCGTCATCACGAACCATCTTGCAGACCTGACGCCGGGCACGACCGAGCACGACGCGTCGCTCGTCGTGGCGCCGCTGTCGCACGGCGCCGGCGTGCACCAGCTGATGCAGAGCGCGCGCGGTGCCAAGACCGTGCTGCTGCCGAGCGAGAAGTTCGACATCACCGAAGCCTTCCGCCTGATCGAGATGCATCGCGTCAGCAACCTGTTCACGGTCCCGACCATCCTGAAGATGATGGTCGAGCATCCCGCGGTCGACCAGTTCGATCACTCCTCGCTGCGCCACGTGATCTATGCCGGCGCGCCGATGTATCGCGAGGACCAGAAGCGCGCGCTGGCGCGGCTCGGCAAGGTGATCGTGCAGTATTTCGGCCTCGGCGAGGTCACCGGCAACATCACTGTGTTCCCGGCCGCGGCGCACGAGGAAGAGGATGGGCCGGAGGCGCGGATCGGCACCTGCGGCTATGAGCGCACCGGCATGCAGGTCTCGATCCAGGACGATCAGGGACGCGAGCTGAAGCCGGGCGAGACCGGCGAGATCTGCGTCATCGGTCCGGCCGTGTTCGCGGGCTACTACGACAATCCCGACGCCAATGCGAAGGCGTTTCGCGACGGCTGGTTTCGCACCGGCGATCTCGGCCACATGGATGCGCAGGGCTTCGTCTACATCACCGGCCGCGCCTCGGACATGTACATCTCCGGTGGCTCCAACATCTATCCGCGCGAAGTCGAGGAAAAGATCCTGACGCATCCCGACATCGGCGAGGTCGCGGTGCTCGGCGTGCCCGATCCGGTGTGGGGCGAGGTCGGTGTTGCCGTCTGCGTGGCGCGCGAAGGTGCGGCCGCGCCGAGCGAGAGCGCGATCGCCGGCTATCTCGCCACCAAGCTGCCGCGCTACAAGATGCCGAAGCGCTTTTTCTTCTGGGACGCGTTGCCCAAATCGGGCTATGGCAAGATTCCGAAGCGTCTGGTGCGCGACGAGCTCGAGGCGCGCGGCCTGCTCGATCTCACCAGGCAGGGCTGACGCGTGATGCGATCCATCACCCAGCCCGGTGCGCCCGTCGCGGATCGCATCCAGTGGGTCGAGGCCCGCGGCCGTGTGTTCACCTTCACCATGGAGCAGGGGTTGCCGCTCTTGGACGCCGCGCGCCGCGGCTTTGCGGCCAATGGCTTTGCCGGCGGTGTGCTCGATATCAAAGGCGGTGCGCTCGGACCGTTCGCCTATGTGATGCCGGCGCTGTCGAAGACGGCGGATCATGCCGCGTTCTACAGCGACACCTATCGTCCCGCCGGTGTGACGCGCCTGTCGACGGGGACGATGACGCTCGGCGTGCGCGACGGCGCGCCATTCTTCCATTGCCACGCGCTGTGGATGGAGGAGGGGAGCCGCAACGGCGGCGGGCACATCCTGCCGGAGGAGACCATCGTCGCCGAGCCGTTCGAGGTCGACGCCTTCGGGCTCGACGGCGCGATCTTCACGGCAGAGCCGGACGTCGAGACCGGCTTCAAGCTGTTCGGGCCGGTAGCGGCCGCGCGAAGCGGCGCCATGACGGATCGCCGCGCCTTCGCGCTCCGACTGCGGCCGAACCAGGATTTCGCCGGCTGCCTTGAGGCATTCTGCCGGGCGCAGGGGATCAGCAAGGCCCGCATTCGCGGCGGCGTCGGCTCGACCATCGGGGCGCGCTTCGAGGACGGCGTCGTCGTCGAGCCGTTCGCGACGGAGCTGACCATCACCGCCGGCGCGATCGCGCCGGGCGACGACGGCCTTGAAGCCACTGTTGACGCCGCGCTGGTCGACTACACCGGCGCGCTCGCGCGGGGGCGCCTCGTCCGCGGCGACAATCCGGTGCTGATGACGATGGAGCTGGTGCTGGAGGTCGTGGCGTAGCCCGCGTGGGCCGGTGGCCGATGCGGGCGCGATGTGCGAGATTGCCGGTGATGTCACCGAGGTTGTGAAGGCGTCATGGCGAGGAAGCAACGCGAGATCCGGCTGCCGGCCCCTTATCTGAAGCGGCTGTGGCTCGATCCGGCGAAGATCTCCGATCGCGCGGCCTATCCGTTTTGCCTGCCGTTCCTGCAGGACGCGTTCGAGCTCAGCTTCACCAACGCCATCACCATCATTGTCGGCGAGAACGGCACCGGCAAATCGACCCTGCTCGAAGGCATTGCCGCGCTCGCGGGCTACGACGAAGCTGGCGGCGGCAAGGGTTACATGCCGGTCGACCATGGGCGTGCGATCGAGCGTATGGGCGGCGCACTCGCCGCCGCGCTGCGCGCGAGTTGGTTGCCGAAGATCACGCAAGGCTGGTTCTTCCGCGCCGAGAGCTTCTTTTCGGTGGCGCGCTATCTCGATCAGGCCGCACTGGACGATCCGTTCGGCGGGCCGCCGCCCGACTTCCTGTCCCATTCGCATGGCGAGGGGTTCCTGCGCTTCTTCGAGGAACGCTGCCAGCGCCAGGGCATCTACATTTTCGACGAGCCGGAATCGGCACTGTCGCCGGCGCGCCAGATCGAGTTCCTGAAGCTGATGCGGCGCATGGATGACTCCAGCCATTGCCAGGTGCTGATGGCGACGCATTCGCCGGTCCTGATGGCCTATCCCGGCGCGACCCTGTTGCGGCTGACCAAATACGGCCTGGAGAAGGTCGCGGTGCAGGATACGGATCATTTCAAGGCGATGCGTGAGTTCTGCGCCGACCCCGACGGCTTCGTGCAGGCGGTGCTGGCGGAGTGAGGCCGGGATGATAGGCGAGCAGAGCGAAGCCTGCTCGGCCGTCATTGCGAGCGAAGCGAAGCAATCCAGGATCCCACGAGGACTCTGGATCGCTTCGTCGCTTTGCTCCTCGCGATGACGGAGAGACATGACTGCGCGTTCTCGCCGTGCCAGGTGCACCCGAGCTTTGACGTTCATTCCGCCCTCCTCAGTGAGAGGGCGCAGGGAAGGCCGGGTGCAGGCCGCACCCATGGCCCGCCTGCGAAAAAAATGCAGGCGGCAGGAACCACAGGATTGGCCGAACAACCGGCCTTCCCTGCGCGACGGTTTCTACCGGCTTATACGCGCTCTCCTCGGTGCGCCGGGCCTTCTGGCCACCGTCATCGGCGCGACGCCTTGAAGGCATCGACACCCACTTGACCTCAGCGTCGGGAGGTCAGGACCACACGATTTCGCCGTCCGCCACAAAACCCGTCGTCTGCGCAAAAGCGCCGGGCCCGTGACGTCCATCGCATCCCGCCCTCCACGCCCGTGACGACCGCGAAGCGCCCCTCTCGTGAGGACAGGACGCATGCAGGAAAACAGAAATTCCGAAATGGCGAAACAGGAATATTTTTCACGGCAGGACTGGACAAGGGTGATGCCGCTGATCCCCGTGCGCAAATTTAGGTTTTGCGCGCATGGCCGTTTTGGTGTCAAAACGGCCGCGTCGTGGCTCGGCCATGTGCGCGCCGTGCCCGTCGGGCGACTCGGAACGTGACAGGAGCGAAGGAAGAGGGGCTGCATGCCGGAGCAGATCGGTCGCCACGACAAGCTCGAACAGGCGCTCCTGGCCCTGGATGATCGCGCCATGGTGCTGGAGGAGCTCGACGGCTTCATCGCCGGCCTGCTCGTGCTCCCTGAGCCGATTCCGCCGGGCGAATGGTTCGCGGCGGCCTTCGGGCTCGGCAAGGGCCGTCGCTCCGTGTTCACCAGCATCGACCATGCCAACGAGGTGCTCGGGCTGGTCATGGACTATCACCGGGAGATCGCGCTGACGCTCGCGCATCATCCGGAGCAGTACCAGCCGCGCTTTCCTATCGACGGCTTCAACGGCGAGGTCGTCTGGGAGCTGTGGATCGACGGCTTCGCGGCGGCCACGAACCTGCGTCGTGACAGGTTCGATGCGTATGAGCGGGTGGGCGGCGAAGTCGCCATGGCTGCGGTCGGTCTGATGATGATGATCGGCGCAACTCTCGACGAGAACCCGGATCCCGTCGAATATCGAAATCTCAGTCGCAACGCGCCCCAGAATATCCGCGAGGCGGTGCTGACGCTGCATCAATACCGGCAGAGCGGGGCTCCGCTGCCCGCGTCCACCAGCTTCGCCCGGCAGCCCAATCCCTTCGCGTCGTTCGGCAAGGTCGGCCGCAACGACCCCTGTCCGTGCGGTTCCGGCCAGAAATACAAGCGCTGCTGCGGCGCGAATTGATCGGCCACGACACGGTCTTTTTTGTTGCAACAATCGGGAGCGGTGTAAAGATGCGCCGCCGCGCGCCGGATGCGCCGGCCAATGAGAGTGACTGAGGAAACGACATGAGGATGGTGTTCGGCAAGGCGCTGGCCGTGACGGCGGCGCTCGCGATCGCAACGACGGTCCTGACCACAGCGGATGCGCATGGTCCGACCCGGCGCAAGGTGCAGGAGCACGTCGAGATCAACGCCGCGCCCGCCAAGGTGTGGGCCGTGATCGGCAACTTCCAGGACATGAGCTGGCTCGGCGTCGTCGACAAGACCGCGGGCGACAAGGGCAACGAGATTGGCGCCACGCGCAAGCTGACCCTGAAGGGCGGCGCTACCGTCGACGAGGAGCTCTACAAATACGACGCCGAGAAGATGAGCTATTCGTACCGTATCACCGCCGTCGACGTGAAGGTGCTGCCGGTGACGAACTACTCGTCGACCATCGCGGTGACGCCGAGTGCGGACGGCAAGGGCAGCGTGGTCGAATGGACCGGCGCGTTCTACCGCGGCTTCCCCAACAACGATCCGCCACCGGAACTGAACGACGAGGCCGCGGTCAATGCGGTGACCGGCCTGTACAAGGGCGGGCTCGAAGGACTGAAGAAGAAGGTGGAAAGCGGGAGCTGATTGGATACGACCATGTCGCCAAGTCAGCGCTGCGCTCCCTCTCTCCGTTCTTACGGGGAAAGGGTTGGGGTAAGGGGCTGCCGAACGGGTGGTGTGGGTGGTTGGACCTGTGCCCCCTCACCCGGATTGCATCTGGCGATGCAATCCGACCTCTCAGCGCGAGCGAAGCTCGTCGCGGCCCCGCATCCGCCTTCGCTCTGCGAGCTACGGCGGACAAGAGCGGGGCGAGGTGGGTACAAGGCAAGGCGCTGCACCACTCATCGTCTCCCAGATCCTATTCGAGCGTTTCTGCTCGCAGCCTTGCTCGTCTGCTGCGCCAGTGCCCATGCCGAGGAGGCCTTCGTCACCAACCAGCTCAGCGACGATCTGACGATCGTCGACCTCGCGACCTCGAAGCCGGTGGCGACAATCCCGATCGGCGGCAAGCCGGCCGGCGTCGCGGTGGCTGCCGACGGACGCTTCGCCTATGTGGCGAGCCCGGACGACAAGAGCGTGAGCGTCGTCGACGCTGTCGCGCGAAAGGTGGTTGGACGGGTCGAGGTCGGTGGCGGGCCGCTCGGCATTGCCGTGACGCCGGACGGTTCGACGGTCTACGTCGCAGACTGGTACAACGCCGCAATCCGCGTGATCGATGCGAAGACCCGGACCGTGACCGGCAGCATCGCGGTCGGCGCCTCGCCGTCGGGGCTTGCGGTGACACAAGACGGCAAGCTGCTGCTCTCCGCCGACCGCGATGACGACATGGTCTCGGTGATCGACACGGCGACGCGCCAGCGCCTTGCGACCATCAAGGTCGGCACGCGGCCGTTCGGTGTCACCATCGACGCCGAGGGCAAGCGCGCCTACACGGCAAATGTCGCCTCCAACGACGTCTCGGTGATCGACCTCGCCGAGCGCCGCGAGATCGGCCGGGTCAAGACCGGTTTGCGGCCCTATGCGGTGGCGCTGGCGCAGGGCAGGGGCTTCGCCACCGACCAGTATGACGGCACGGTCAGCGTGTTCGACCTGGCGAGCCTGCAGCCGCTCAAGCGCATTAGCGTCGGCGACTATCCGGAGGGCATCGAGGCGACCGCCGACGGCCAGCGCGTCATCGTCGCCAATTGGGAGAGCAACATTCTGAGCGTCATCGACGTGGCCGCGCTGAAGGTCACCGGAGAGATCAAGGTCGGCGACGGTCCGCGCGCATTCGGCGCGTTCCTGCGGCGGTGAGCAGGTCCGCCGGTGGCGGAAATGGAGTTGCATCTGCAGCCTCCGTCACTGCGAGCGCAGCGGCGCAGCGAAGCAATCGAGGCCGCGCGAAGACTCTGGATTGCTTCGCTGCGCTCGCAATGACGCGGTGAGGTTATCGAGGCTCGTCATTATCCCTGCATGTCGCCGGCGGCGCTGATGCAGGCTACGAATCTCGTCTGGCGGGCACCACCAACCGCTCCACGATCTCGTCCATCCGGGTGAACAGCATCTCCGGCTGGTGGTCGCGCAGCGCCTGCTCCGCGGCATAGCCCCATGTCACCGCGCCGAAGGCGATGCCGGCGGCACGCGCCGCCTCGATGTCGCGGGTCTCGTCGCCGATCGCGATGGCCTCTGCCGGGTCGACGCGCAGCCGCTTCAGCACCCGGCGAAACTTCCGTGCCTTGCCGAACACCGAGGCCGAGCAATCGAAATCGGCGAACAGCCCGGCGCGCGATCCGAGCTTCTGCCGCGCGTTGGCCTCGCTGTCCGACGAGACCAATGCGAGCATGGTGCCGTTCGCGGCAAGCGTGTCGAGCATGATGTCGACGCCTGCGAACAGCGGGATGCTCGCTGCATGCGCCGTCTTCAGTTGGCGCACGTGGCGCGCGATGAAGGGCAGCTTCCAGCGCGGCACCTGAAGGAAATCGAGGATCTCACGGGTCGAGGCATGGCGGAGCCCGTCGATGTCCTCGTCCTTCACCTGACGAAAGCCGAAGCGCTGCGCGACGACGTTCACGTGGGTGCGAAACCACGGGAAGCTGTCGGCGAGGGTGCCGTCGAGATCAAAGATGACGAGAGAGTAGGGCATCGCGCGAGGTGAGCGTGGCGAGGAGCTGATGATCGTCGAGGCGTGTCGTCCTGCGACAGCCTGCGCCATAGCAATGGGAGGGGCGGCGCGCAATGAGATGCGATCATTGCGTGTCGCAGCTCCACGGTGACGTTTGATGATCAGGGGTTGAACATGTTGTGATGTGCACCTGGAGATAACGCGGTCTATCATCCCGGTGGGCCGGCGGATCAGGGTCTGCCTGCCCGATTTGATCGAAATTGTTTTCATCATTCAAGCCAGAGAGATTTCACATGGCCCTCAACAAGGTTGCTGCAGCGTATCTGTCCTACTTCGCCTATATCGACGACGCGCTCGATGTGGTTCAGCCGAGCGATTTCGTGGCGATGCTGAAGTCCGTCCCATCGGGTGCGGCGAACGGTCCGTGGTCGCTATGCTGGGGCCCGGCGGTCAACAACGGCGTGCTCGCCTACGTCGCGCAAGGCAGCGACGGGAGCTACGCGGTGGCGTTCCGCGGCACCGATGTTGATGGCTCGGTCGCCGGCGCGTTCGAGAACGTGCTCGCCGATGCCGATGCTGTCTTCCAGGTGCCGTGGCTGTATCCGCAGCAGGCCGGAGCGCCGCTGCAGATCAGCGCCGGAATCAACGACGCGCTGGCGCTGGTCATCGCGCTCACCGATCCCACGACGGACCTGTCGCTGCTGGACTATCTGCGCGGCCTTGCGGCCAAGCAGAACCTGCAACTGATGGTGACCGGGCACAGCCTCGGCGGCGCGCTCGCCGTGGTGGCGACGGCGTGGCTGCAGGACCAGTTGCCGAAGCTGAACTCGTCGCTGACGTTCACGCTGTGGCCGCACACCTTCGCGGCTCCGACGATGTGGAACGCGGGCTTCGCGACGACCTTCGCAAAGAGCTACACCTATTACGCGGCGGTCAACAGCAACGACATCGTGCCGATGGCCTGGGCCAACCTGAACGGAATTCTCGGTACCTATCCGCCGCCGGCGCCGGTCCTGAAGGATACCAACTACTACTCGATCTACAAACCGCTCGAGTGGCTCAGCGCAGCGATCCCGACCTATACGTCGATTGCGCCGAGCAATCCGGATCTGTTCACGATCACGCCGATCGTCGAGGCGAACGACTCCTGGACCGCGGAAGCCGGCTACATGCATTCCATGCAGCTGCAGTATTTCCCGCATGCGACCGGCACGAAGGCGCCGCCGCTGCCGGGAGTCACCAAGACCGGCGTGGCGCGGCCACGGGCGGTCGCCGTCGCGGCCTGAGCGCCGCAGGGCAGCTTTTGCGGGGCTGGGTTCGCTCAGTCCTGCAAGGGGGCTCGGTGCGGCGGCCGATCAACCTTTCATCACGATTATTGTGAGTGTGCGCTGCGGGAACGCCTGGCGCCGTGCGGTGGTTGACCCCGCACAGAAGCGAGGAGAGAGACATGCAACGTACGATCAAGATGGCCGCGCTGGCCGGAGCCACGCTGGTGATCGGCACCGCCGCCGCGTCCGCGCAGGGCTATGCCCGATTCGGCGACTCCATGGCCTGGGTGCCGCCGGCGCAGACCTCCGATTCCGAGCCGGTGTATGGCGGAGCGCCGGCGCCGGCCTACGCGCCGGGTCCGGTGGCTGGCCCAGTGGCCTGGGGCGGCGGTTACAACGGCACCAACCATCCGACCCCGGGCTCGACCCAGGGCGATGTCGGCCCGTCCGGCAACAACAACGGCACGCTGACCGGCGCCTACCGGCAGTGGTAGTTGCCGTCTGGCGCTGAAGTGAGTCGATCAAGCCCGCCGCTCCGACAAGAGCGGCGGGTTTGTCGTCTGAGAGGACGCCCAGTCGCTTGCGAGATGATGCGACCAGCTTCCGGATCATCTGATCGCGGCAACGTGAGCGCCACGTTGTGTCGCACACATGTTGTGGCGGGTGGCGGAACTGCCGGGGCATGACGATGGTTTGTTCCTCGATGAATTGGGAACAACGGAGCAAGTTCATGACACGCACGTTTGGATTGGCCGCGCTGGCCGCCGTCACGCTGGTCGCCGGCACGATCGGCGCCTCGGCCGGCGAATACGGGCCGGGCGGCTACGGCTATGGCGGCCAGGTCACCAGCACCTATGCCTACCGCGACTCCTTCGCCTGGGCGCCAGGGCCGGTCTATGAGGAAGGCTACGTCGCCGTCGCGCCGGGCCCGTATGACGGCCCGGGCTGGGGCGCCGGCTACAACGGCACAAACCACCCGACCCCAAGCTCGACCCAGGGCGACGTCGGACCGCGCGGCAACAACAACGGCACGCGGAGCGGGTATTATCGCCAGTGGTAATCTGAGTTCGTTGCAGAAACATCGAGCCCGCCGCTCTGCAGGGAGCGGCGGGCTTTGCTGTGATGAACCGGTATCGACCACATGCGTCATTGCGAGGAGCGCAGCGACGAAGCAATCCAGAGTCGCGTACGCGGCCCTGGATTGCTTCGCTTCGCCCGCAATGACGATCGATACAAGGGAGTTGAGGGCAACTACTCCGCCGCCTCGCTGGCCGCGCCGCGGCCGCGCTTCTTCGGCTTGGCCGACTTCTCCAGCACCGGCTTGAGGAACTGGCCGGTGTAGCTGCGCGGCGCCTTGACGATATCTTCCGGCGGGCCCCAGGCGACGATCTCGCCGCCGCCGTCGCCGCCCTCGGGGCCGAGGTCGATGACCCAGTCGGCGGTCTTGATGACCTCGAGATTGTGCTCGATCACGACGACCGTGTTGCCCTGCGCGACCAGCTCGTGCAGCACCTCCAAGAGCTTCTTGACGTCATGGAAGTGCAGGCCCGTCGTCGGCTCGTCCAGGATGTAGAGCGTGCGGCCGGTGGCGCGCTTGGACAGCTCCTTGGCGAGCTTGACGCGCTGGGCCTCGCCACCGGACAGCGTGGTGGCCTGCTGGCCGACATGGATGTAGTCGAGGCCGACGCGGCGCAGGGTCTCGAAGGTGTCGCGCACGCGCGGCACCGCCTTGAAGAACTCCGCGGCCTCCTCGACGGTCATGTCGAGCACGTCGGCGATCGACTTGCCCTTGAACAGCACGTCGAGCGTCTCGCGGTTGTAGCGCTTGCCCTTGCAGACGTCGCAGGTGACGTAGACGTCGGGCAAAAAGTGCATCTCGATCTTGATGACGCCGTCGCCCTGGCACGCCTCGCAGCGGCCGCCCTTGACGTTGAAGGAGAACCGGCCGGGCTCGTAGCCGCGCGCCTTGGATTCCGGCAGGCCGGCGAACCATTCGCGGATCGGCGTGAACGCGCCGGTATAGGTCGCGGGGTTGGAGCGCGGCGTGCGGCCGATCGGCGACTGGTCGATGTCGATGATCTTGTCGATATGCTCCAGCCCCTCGATGCGGTCGTGCGGCGCGGCTGCCTCGTTGGCGCCGTTGAGCTTGCGTGCGATCGCCTTGTAGAGCGTGTCGATCAGGAGCGTCGACTTGCCGCCGCCGGACACGCCTGTGATCGCGGTGAACAGGCCGAGCGGGATCTCGGCCGAGACGTTCTTCAGATTGTTGCCGCGGGCATTGACGACCTTGATGGTGCGGCGATGGTTCGGCGGCCGCCGCTCCGGCACCTCGACCTCGAACTCGCCGGTGAGATATTTGCCGGTCAGCGACGCCGGATTGCGCATGATCTCGGCCGGCGTACCCTCGGCGACGATGTGGCCGCCATGGGTGCCGGCGCCGGGGCCGATGTCGAGCACATAGTCGGCGAGGCGAATCGCGTCCTCGTCATGTTCGACGACGATGACGGTGTTGCCGAGGTCGCGCAGCCGCTTCAGCGTGTCGAGCAGGCGGGCATTGTCGCGCTGGTGCAGGCCGATCGACGGCTCGTCGAGCACGTAGAGCACGCCGGTCAGCCCCGAGCCGATCTGCGACGCCAGGCGGATGCGCTGGCTCTCGCCGCCGGACAGCGTGCCGGAGGAGCGCGCCAGGGTCAGGTAGTTGAGGCCGACGTCGAGCAGGAAGGTGAGGCGGTCGCGGATCTCCTTCAGGATTCGCGTGGCGATCTCGGTCTGCTGCGCGTTCAGGGCCTTCGGCACCTCGGCGAACCACTCGCCGGCCGCCTTGACGGAGAGGTCGCTGATCTCGCCGATGTGCTTGTCGCCGACCTTGACGCACAGCGCCTCGGGCTTCAGCCGAAAACCCGTGCAGCCGGCGCAGGGCACGTCGTTGAAGTATTTGCCGAGCTCCTCGCGCGCCCACTCGCTCTCGGTCTCGCGGAAGCGGCGCTCGATGTTGGTGATGACGCCCTCGAACGGCTTCTTGGTGTCGTAGGCGCGGACGCCGTCCTCATAGGTGAACTTGATCTCGTCGTCGCCGGAGCCGTGCAGCAGCGCGTTCTGCGTCTTCTTCGGCAGATCCTTCCACTTGGTGTCCAGCGTGAACTTGTAGAACTTGCCGAGCGCGGTCAGCGTCTGCAGGTAATAGGGCGACGACGACTTGGCCCAGGGCGCGATCGCGCCCTTGCGCAGGGTGACGTCCTTGTCGGGAATGACGAGGTCGGCATCGACGTGCTGCTCGACCCCCAGGCCGCCGCATTCCGGGCAGGCACCGTAGGGGTTGTTGAACGAGAACAGCCGCGGCTCGATCTCGGGGATCGTGAAGCCGGAGACCGGGCAGGCGAACTTCTCCGAGAACAGGATGCGCTCGGGCCCGCTCTTGTCGTGGATCTTTGCGGTTTTCTTCTTTTCCTTCTCCTCCGCCGGCGCGGCCGAGGCGGGAGCGTCCGCGAACTCGATGACGGCCAGGCCTTCGGCGAGCTTCAGCGCAGTCTCGAAGCTTTCTGCGAGACGCTGGCCGATGTCGGGGCGCACGACGATGCGGTCGACGACGACGTCGATATCGTGCGGGAACTTCTTGTCGAGCGTGGGCGCCTCGGCGAGCTCATGGAAGGTGCCGTCGATCTTGACGCGCTGAAAGCCCTTCTTGAGATATTCGGCGAGCTCCTTCTTGTACTCGCCCTTGCGTCCCCGCACGACCGGCGCCAGCAGATAGAGGCGGGTGCCCTCGGGCATCGCCAGCACGCGGTCGACCATCTGCGAGACGGTCTGGCTTTCGATCGGCAGGCCGGTCGCCGGGGAGTAGGGCACGCCGACGCGCGCCCACAGCAGGCGCATGTAGTCGTAGATCTCGGTGACGGTGCCGACCGTCGAGCGCGGGTTCTTCGAGGTCGTCTTCTGCTCGATCGAGATCGCCGGCGACAGGCCGTCGATCTGGTCGACGTCCGGCTTCTGCATCATCTCCAGGAACTGGCGGGCATAAGCCGACAGCGATTCGACGTAGCGGCGCTGGCCCTCGGCGTAGATCGTATCGAAGGCGAGCGAGGATTTGCCGGAGCCGGACAGGCCGGTGAACACGACGAGCCTGTCGCGCGGGATCTCGACGTCGATGTTTTTCAGATTGTGCTCGCGGGCGCCGCGGATGGTGATGGCCCGCAGGCTCGACTGGTTGGCTTGCGCGCGCTGCTTGGCCTTGAGCACTTCATCCATGACGATCGTCCCACGGCGCAGAGTCGCGCCATCGTTGCAGGCGCGTTTCGCCGGAAGCCGGCCATCGGACGCCAGGGGGAAAAGGTATGGTCGGAACGTAGGAAGAACGGAGCTGGATTTCCAGTGCCGTCAGCGAATCATCAACAATGCGCTCAGGGAATGGCAGCGACTGGCAGGAGGCTGCCGGTTCCGTCCTGTTTTGTGCACGATCCCACAAAGAAAAAGCCTCCGCTCTGGCAGAGCGGAGGCTGTGTGCGTTGGCCCGGAGGCAAAAACTTAGAAGTGGTAGTTGATGCCGACCTGACCGGAATGCACGTTGAGGGTGCCGGTCGTGAGCGTGCCGAGGCCGGTGAAGGTGTAGCTCTCGCCACCGAAGCTCTTGTAGAGGTACTCGCCCTTCAGCGACCAGTTCGGGGCGAACATGTACTCGACGCCAGCGCCGACGGTCCAGCCGGAGTGGATCTTGCTGTCGGCAGCGGCGAAGCCGGGGGCCGTCAGCGAGATGCGGTTGTCGGCCCAGGCGTAACCACCGGTCGCGTACAGCAGGGTCGGGCCGAAGGCGTAGCCGATGCGGCCGCGGACAGTGCCCCAGTCGCGGATCTTGGACTCGGCGTTGACACCGAGCGCGCCGACGTTTGCGTTGATGTCGGCCCAAGCGGCGTCGGCCTCGAGGCCGAACACGACAGCACCCTGCTGCCAGTTGTAGCCGACGGTGCCGCCGGCGAAGCCGCCCTTCATGGCCGCGAAGTCAGCATTCTCGTTGGCATAGCCGCCCATGGCACCGATGTAGAAGCCGGTCCAGGTCAGCACCGGCGCGGCAACCGGGGCCTTGGTGTAGGTCGGGCGTGCGGCAAGATCAGCGGCGGCAGCGGGAGCGGCCAGGGCGGCCAAGGCCACGGTCGCGAGCAGGATCTTCTTCATTCCAGTCTCCAGTTTATTTTTATTCCTCGAAGTCCGCATCGCACCGATAAGCTTACGCACGAAACAGACTCACCCGTTCAAGTTGACGAGGTTCCTATAGCCCGGTTCCGTACGGATTACCGTCACCCTGAAGACACACTCGCGCCCAAACCGCGTTTTTACGGCCAAGTTCCAGAAAGCCTATGTCACTCAGTTACTTGGTTCCGGGTGTGGCGAGCCGGCAAGGTGGCATCAGGGCAACAAAAAAGGCCGGCTTTCGCCGGCCCTTCTCGGAACCTGTCGGTTTGCAGGCATCAGTACTTTGCGATGACCGGGCCGCCGAAGTGGTAGCTGAGGCCGGCCTTGACCGTGTGAACGGTGTCCTTCCACTCGGAGCGGTTGAGCGCCGCAGCGCTGTACTGGATCGTGCTCTTGCCGAAGTCGAGATAGTTGTACTCGAGCTTGGCCGACCAGTTCGGCGCGAACATGTATTCGGCGCCGGCGCCGACCGTATAGCCCCAGCGGGTGGTGTTCTGGCTGAAGACGTTGCCGGGCACGCCGTCATAGCGATGCTGCAACTGGCCCACCGCGGCGCCGCCGCTGACGAAGAACAGGGCGGGACCGGCGGCATAGCCGAGGCGGCCCTTGATGTCGCCGAAGCTGGTCAGCTTGGTGAAGAAGGTGTCGCCGACGCCGGCATTGACCACGGCGGAGCGGCCGTTGATGTCGGCCCAGTGATAGTCGCCTTCGAGGCCGAACACGACGTTGTCGACCTGCCAGTTGTAGCCGACCACGCCGCCGACGAAGCCGCCATTGGTGTTGTAGTTCTGGGTGCCCAGGAAGCCCGGCGCATTGAAGCGGCCGAGGAAGGTCTCCTTGCTGGTGCCCCAGCCGCCGCCGCCCTGGATGCCGGCGTAGAGGCCCGACCAGCTCAGGATCTGCGCGACCATCGGCGGCGCCTTGGTGTACGGGCGGGCCGCCATGTCGGCCGCCGACGCGGATGTGGCGGATGCGATGCCGACGAGCGCCGTCGTGATCACAAGCAACTTCTTCATCAAATTCTCCCCCGGGAGGTTGGAATGACAAGCGATGGGCAAGTCATACACAGGGCATCCCGGAGAGGCTGTAACGCGCCCGCCACAGAAATGAAAAAGCGTTATATATCATATATTTAGCACAAAAACGCCGCGACGCTGCCGGGCTGTTGACACGAAAAAGGCCGGCGCGAGGGCCGGCCTTTCCGAATGCGTGCGAGCGGCGGCTTTTTTCAGTAGCGCGTGCCCATCGGCGCCCCGAATCGATAGTTCACGCGGACGGTCGCCATGTCGATGTCCTGCTTGATGGTATCGACGCGCGACAGCACGGTTGCGGTGGCCGGGAAGCTGATGTCGCGCGAGCCCATGAACAGGTGGTCGTACTCGACGGCGACCGACCAGTTCGGCGCGAAGCCGAACTCGACGCCGGTACCGACGGTGCCGCCCCAGCGGGTCTCACTGGCGGAATCCAGCAGTGTGCCGACCGGGAAGGGCGCGGCCGCATTCGCCGTGCCGGTGTATTTGTTGTGGGTGACGGCGGCGCCGCCCTTCACGTACCAGAGCACGTTGCCCCAGGCGTAGCCGACCTGGCCGGTGAACAGGCCGATCGCATCGGTCTTGGTGGTGTTGGTGATGCCCGCGGCCAGCGCAGCCGTGCTCGCATTGGACGACTTCAGGTCGGTCCAGTTGCCCTGGGCCTCGACGCCGAACACCCAGCTCGCCGCCTGCCAGCGATAGCCGACCTGGCCGCCGATGAGGCCGCTCGAGGCGTTGTCGCAGCCTTCGGACTGGGTCGGCACGACCGCCACGCCGCCGACGCGGTTGAGCGTCCAGCAATTGTGGCTCCAGTCGGCGCCGCCATTGACGCCGAGGTAGAACCCGGCCCAGCTCGGCAGCGGCGTGACATAGGCCGGCGGCGGCGCCTTGCTGTAAGGGCGCGTCGCGAAGTCGGCCGCCGAGGCCGGCGCCAGTCCCAGCGCCGCGGCGCTTGCGGTCAAGATCAAGGTCGTCTTCTGCATTCGTCTCTCCCCAGTCCCAATACACCACGCTCCGGATCCCTCCGATCCGGGCCCACGCGAAGGTGGCCTGTGGCTGGTTGTAAGGGAGACTGCTTTCCAAACTCGTGACCGGGACGAGCCGTGTGGCGGGATGTGCCGATCGTGCTTAAGCGCGGGTAAAGACGGCGACTGCCAGAGCCGACGGGGGGAGCTGTGTCACAGCGTGAGTGACGACAGGCCGGGCAAGCGCCGCCGCGTGAGATCCCGAGTGTCAGCCCTCGAGGGTCAGTGCTTGGAAACGACGGGACCGCCCCAGCGATAGTTCACGCGGACCGTCGCCATGTCGACGTCCTGGCCGACCGCATCGGTCCGGCCCGCGGCTCCAAGGGGAACACCCGAGAAGCCGAAGGTGCGGTTGCCCATGAACAGGTGCTCGTATTCGGCTGCGACCGACCAGTTCTTGGCGAAGCCGACCTCGACACCAGTCCCGACCGCAGCCCCCCAGCGCGTGGCGCTGGACACGTCGAGCACCACGCCCGTGGCCGTGGAGAGGCCGTTGTACTTCTCACCCGCGACCGCGGCGCCACCCTTCACGTACCAGAGCACGTTGTTCCAGGAATAGCCGATCTGGCCGGTGAACACGCCGATGCCGTTGATCTTGGTCTGGTTGGTCACGGCCGGGGCGAACTGGCTGGTGTTGCTGCCCTTGAGGTTGGCCCAGTTGCCTTGACCTTCGATGCCGAACACCCAGCCGCCAGCCTGCCAGCGATAGCCGATCTGGCCGCCCGCCAGCGCGCCGGTCGCATCATGGCAGCCTTCCGCGTTGGTTGCGGCCACGCCGGCAAAGCTGACCTTGTTGGTCCAGCAGGTGCGGGCCGCTGCGCCACCGGCATTCAGGCCGATATAGAAGCCACTCCAATCATAGATCGTCGTGATCATCGCAGGCGCTTTGGTGAAGGTGCGCGCGGGCAGATCGGCAGCGATGGCCGGCGCAATCCCCAGCGCCAGCGAAGTTGTCGCCCCCAGCAACAGCCTTCTCATCGCATTCCCCAAACCACGTCCGACGCCCGCACGCACGCTCTCACCAACGCCCACCCGCCGGACGTTGATAGCTCCTTCCGCCGTAAAAAGCCGTCACCCAAAGGACACAACGGCTCGGCAAGTGCCGGTTCTGGCACACAAAAAAGGCCGGCGCGAGGCCGGCCTTTCGACATATTCGCTTTTTGCGTGCAATCAGTAGCGCGACACGATCGGGCCGCCGAAGTGATAGGAGACGCCCGCCTTGACGGTGTGCACGGTGTCGCTCCACTCGGAGCGGTTGGTCGGAACCGCGCTGTACTGAATCGAGCTCTTGCCGAAGTCGAGATAGTTGTATTCGACCTTGGCCGACCAGTTCGGCGCGAACATGTACTCGGCGCCGGCACCGATCGTCCAACCCCAGCGCCAGTTGTTCTGAGCGAAGCTATTGGCCGCGCCACCATTGAGCGCCGCGTCGTAGCGGTGCTGGAGATCGCCGACGGCAGCGCCGCCGCTGACAAAGAACAGCGCCGGACCCGCAGCCCAGCCGAGGCGGCCCTTGATGTCGCCGAAGCCGCGCAGCCTGGTGAAGTAGGTATCGCCGAGACCGGCGTTGACGACGCCCGACCGGCCGTTGATGTCGGCCCAGTGATAGTCGCCCTCGAGACCGAACACGATGTTGTCGACCTGCCAGTTGTAGCCGACCACACCGCCGACGAAGCCGCCGCTGGTGTCATAGTTCTGGGTGCCGGCAAAGATCGCCGTATTCGGCGCCCCGAAGAAGGTCTCGTTGCTGCGGCCCCAGCCGCCGCCGCCCTGCAGGCCGAGGTAGAAGCCGGCCCAGGTCGGAAGCGGCGCCGGCGCCATCACCGGGGCCTTCGTGTACGGGCGGGCGGCGAGATCGGCGGCTCCCGCCGGCGTCAGCGCCCCCAAAACCATCAAGCTGACAGCTCCGAGAAAAATTCGTTTCATCCCAAGTCTCCCGCGTTGGGCGTCTCCAAAATGGTCCCCGGAGACGCTCGTCTGTGAAGTTGGTGCGACCACGCTTGCGGCCCCAATCCATCCTCAAATATACGCGATTCAACCCTGGATACCGTCTCCCAAAAGCCACAGCCGAGGAGGAAGTGAGGCTGGCTAACTTGATGAAAGTTAATCCCTTTTTCGTGAATAAGGGAACTTTTTCCGGGTTCCATTGCGAGAACTTGCGGTTCCATCGAGTTCCGCGGAACTCGACGCACGGTTGTAGACATATGCGCGCGAACAAAACTGGAACAATGGCCTTCCGCCTGCTATATGTGGATAAGCAATGGACAGGGCGGGTGGACCGCGCGGCAACCGTATAGGGTCCGCCGCGAGAGGAAGGGTTAGCCACCGGACGCCGTGAGGCCGGTGTGGACGGCCGGTCCGATGATCGAGAACCGCGGGAGAGTGGTGATGGCGGGTAGTGTGAACAAGGTGATTCTGGTCGGCAACCTCGGCAAGGACCCCGAGATCCGGCGCACGCAGGATGGGCGGCCGATCGCCAATCTGAGCATTGCGACGTCGGAAACGTGGCGCGACAAGGCGACAGGCGAGCGCAAGGAAAAGACCGAGTGGCACCGCGTGGTGATCTTCAACGAAGGTCTTTGCAAGGTCGCCGAGCAGTATTTGAAGAAGGGCGCCAAGGTTTACATCGAGGGCGCGCTGCAGACCCGCAAATGGACCGATCAGAGCGGTGTCGAGAAGTACTCGACCGAGGTCGTGCTGCAGGGCTTCAACTCCACCCTGACGATGCTCGATGGCCGGGGCGGCGGTGGCGGCAGCTTCTCCGATGACATGGGTGGCGGTGATTTTGGCAGCAGCGGTCCGTCGATGGCGCCGCCGCGCCGCGCGGTTGCTTCGGCGGGCGGTGGCGGACGCAACAGCGACATGGACGACGACATTCCGTTCTGAAATTCAGGGCGCGCCTTGGTGTGAAGGAGAAGGCGCGATCTCGGTGAAGCTGTGGGGTGTACGCGCCGCCGGCGGCGCGTCGCCTCCAGGTGGTTTCGGGCGCTCACGATGGGAGTGCCCGGTGATGTGGGAGAGGGGTTCTACCGCCCTGTTGTCGCCATCAGGTGCGGGGGATAGCGTTCTCCCTCAACCTTGATCGCAACTGCGGCCTGCTCCATCTGGGCGAGATCGTCCGCAGTGAGCTCGACGTCGGCGGCCTTGAGATTCTCGTCGAGGCGATGGAGCTTGGTCGTGCCCGGAATGGGAACGATCCACGGCTTTTGCGCGAGCAGCCAGGCGAGCGCGATCTGGGCCGGCGTGGATGCCTTGCGTTCGGCGATCTGCTTGAGGAGATCGACCAGCGCCTGGTTGGCCTTCATCGCCGCGGGCGTGAAGCGCGGCAGGGTGCTGCGGAAGTCGTTGTCGGCCAGCGTGGTCGTCTCGTTCATCGCGCCGGTCAGAAAGCCTTTTCCCAGGGGACTATAGGGCACCAGGCCGATGCCGAGCTCCTCGCATGCCTGAATGATGCCGTTGCTCTCGGGACCTCGGGTCCACAGCGAATACTCGTTCTGGAGCACGGCAACGGGCTGGACGGCATGCGCGCGCCGTACGGTCTGGGCGCTGGGCTCGGACAGGCCGAAGTGCCTGACCTTGCCTTGCCCGATGAGATCCTTGACCGCGCCGGCGACGTCCTCGATCGGCACGTCCGGATCGACGCGGTGCTGATAGAACAGATCGATGCGATCGGTCTTGAGCCGCTTCAGGGATGCCTCCGCGACCGCGCGAATGCGCTCGGGGCGGCTGTTCATCCCTGATGACCGGCCGGTCGCCGGGTCGATCGCAAAGCCGAACTTGGTGGCGATGACCACCTTGTCCCGAACGGGAGCCAGGGCGTCGCCGACCAGCTCCTCATTCGTGAACGGTCCATAGATTTCGGCGGTGTCGAAAAATGTCACGCCGCGATCGAAGGCGGCGCGGATAAGGTTGACCGCGTCGTCCTTCTCGAGCGCGTGACCGTAGCCGAAGTTCAGGCCCATGCAGCCGAAGCCGATGGCCGACACTTCGAGGCCGCTCTTGCCCAGGGTTCTCTTCTTCATCCGGTTCTCCTGTCCGTCCTGCGGTCAACGCCGGCATCACGCGTCGTCAACCTTGCCGTCCGGGCTGAACCTAAGGCTGTGACCGCGATAACATTAGAGGCTAGAATGCGCATACTTTTATGAAATGGAATCATGAATGCTGCGCGAGAACCTGAACGACGTCCTTGGTTTCCTCGCTGTCGCCCGGGAGGGAAGCTTCACGCGGGCGGCTGCCAGGCTCGGCGTCAGCCAGTCGGCGCTCAGCCATGCCCTTCGCAATCTGGAGGCCCGGCTCGGCGTGCGGCTGCTGGCGCGCACGACGCGCAGCGTCGCCCCGACGGCCGCCGGTGAACGTCTGCTGCGGAGCATCGGACCCCGGTTCGATGAGATCGAAACGGAACTGGCGGGGTTGAGGGAATTGCGCGACAGGCCCGCCGGCACGATCCGGATCACGGCGGGAGAGCATGCCGCGGACTCCGTGCTCTGGCCGGCGCTGAAAAAGCTGCTTCCGCTGTATCCCGACATCAAGGTCGAGGTCGTGACCGACTATGGACTGACCGATATCGTCGCCGAGAGATTCGATGCGGGTGTCCGCCTCGGCGAGCAGGTCGCCAAGGACATGATCGCCGTCAGGATCGGGCCGGACCTGCGCATGGCCGTGGTCGGCTCACCGGCCTATTTCGCCGTGCGGTCGCGGCCAAGGAAGCCGCAGGATCTCACGGACCACAATTGCATCAACATCCGACTTCCGACCCTGGGCGGGATCTATGCGTGGGAGTTCGAAAAGCGTGGACGCGCGCTGAAGGTGCGCGTGGACGGGCAACTGGTGTTCAACAACATCGCGATGCGCATGAACGCGGTGCGCGCCGGGCTCGGGCTCGCTTATCTGCCCGAGGATCAGGTCCGGGACGACCTTGCGCGAGGCAAGCTCGTTCGCGTCCTGGAAGACTGGTGCGCGCCGTTTGCCGGCTATCATCTGTATTTTCCCAGCCGCCGGCAGCCCACATCCGCGTTCACGGTGCTGGTCGACGCGCTGCGCTATCGCACATGACGAGCCCGGTTCGCGAGATCGTTTCGCCGGACAAACGGATTTTGCTGAAGAATCAACGGCTCTCGCGCGCCGCTGGCAGTCTCTCTGCAACTGCGGCGCTGAGGCGGGAAAACAAGTGCGGCGGCACGGCTGAAGTCCAGTCCGCGGGGGGGCGTCCGGGGCACCGTCGGTCGCAGCGTAAGACCTCGTTAAGTCGCTGGAAATGCGGCCAAAAAATCCGTCTTGCCGGTGCGTCAAGGGGTGGCCTGCCGTGACGCGATGCGCTATATGATTCCAAGCGATTTTCGCGTGTCAAAACCGACCGGTATCCCCTTTGTCCGATAAAGAAGATGAGAAGCCCGGCGAGCCGGGCGGACCTTCCGACATTCGTCCCGTCTCCATCCTCGATGAGATGAAGCGCTCCTACCTCGATTACGCGATGAGCGTGATCGTGTCGCGAGCGCTGCCCGATGCGCGCGACGGCCTGAAGCCGGTGCATCGGCGCATCCTCTATTCGATGTACGAGCAGGGGCACACGCCCGACAAGAAATACGTCAAGTCCGCGCGCGTGGTCGGTGACGTCATCGGTAAATACCATCCGCATGGCGACCAGTCGATCTACGACGCCATGGTGCGCATGGCGCAGGACTTCTCGATGCGCGTGCCGCTGATCGACGGCCAGGGCAATTTCGGCTCCGTCGACGGCGATCCGCCGGCCGCCTACCGATACACCGAAGCGAAGCT
Organism: Bradyrhizobium sp. HKCCYLRH3059; assembly: GCF_051168035.1. Lineage (NCBI taxonomy): Bacteria > Pseudomonadati > Pseudomonadota > Alphaproteobacteria > Hyphomicrobiales > Nitrobacteraceae > Bradyrhizobium > Bradyrhizobium sp. HKCCYLRH3059. The sequence continues at coordinate 302,383 of NZ_JBNPUF010000006.1, forward strand.
CGCCAAGTCGGCGATCCCGCTGCTCGACGACATCGACAAGGACACCGTCGACTTCCAGCCGAACTACGACAATTCGGACAAGGAACCGTCGGTTCTTCCGGCCAAATATCCGAACCTGCTGGTCAATGGCGCCGGCGGCATCGCGGTCGGCATGGCCACCAACATCCCGCCGCACAATCTCGGCGAGGTGATCGATGCCTGCATCGCGCTGATCGACAATCCCGCGCTCACGATCGACGAGCTCATCAACATCATTCCGGGGCCGGATTTCCCGACCGGCGGCATCATTCTTGGACGCGCCGGCGTCCGCTCGGCCTATCATCTGGGCCGCGGCTCGATCATGATGCGCGGCAAGGTGACGATCGACACGATCCGCAAGGATCGCGAGGCGATCATCATCTCCGAGATTCCCTACCAGGTGAACAAGGCCACGATGGTCGAGCGCATCGCCGAATTGGTGCGCGAGAAGAAGGTCGAAGGCGTTGCCGACCTGCGCGACGAGAGCGACCGCGACGGCTACCGCGTCGTCGTCGAGCTGAAGCGCGACGCCGTGCCGGACGTCGTGCTCAACCAGCTCTACAAGTTCACGCCGCTGCAGACGAGCTTCGCCGCCAACATGCTGGCGCTCGACGGCGGCCGCCCGCAGACGATGACGTTGAAGGACCTGCTGACGATCTTCGTCGCGTTCCGCGAGCGTGTCGTCACGCGCAGGACCAAGTTCCTGCTCAACAAGGCGCGCGACCGCGCCCACATCCTGGTCGGCCTCGCCGTGGCCGTGGCCAATATCGACGAGGTCATCCGGGTCATCAGGACCTCGCCCGATCCTGCGTCCGCGCGCGAGGCGTTGATGTCGCGCGACTGGCCGGCGCGCGACGTCGAGGCCATCATCACGTTGATCGACGATCCGCGTCATCGCCTCGCCGAGGACGGCACCATCCGGCTGTCGTTCGAGCAGGCCAAGGCGATTCTCGACCTGCGTCTGCAGCGCCTGACCGCGCTCGGCCGTGAAGAGATTTCCGACGAGCTCGACAAGCTCAAGGTCGAGATCAACGACTATCTCGACATCCTGCGCTCGCGGGCGCGGGTGCAGGGGATCATCAAGGACGAGCTCGCCGCGATCAAGGCGGAGTTCGGCACGCCGCGCCGCACCGTGATCGCCGAGCAGGAAGGCGAGGTCGAGGACGAGGACCTGATCCAGCGCGAGGACATGGTCGTGACCGTGTCGCATGCCGGCTACACCAAGCGCGTGCCGCTGTCGGCCTATCGGGCGCAGCGCCGCGGCGGCAAGGGCCGCTCGGGCATGCAGACCCGCGAGGAGGATTTCGTCAGCCGGCTGTTCGTGGCCTCCACGCACACGCCGGTGCTGTTCTTCTCGTCGCGCGGCCAGGTCTACAAGGAGAAGGTCTGGCGGCTGCCGATCGCGGCGCCCAACGGGCGCGGCAAGGCGCTGATCAACATCCTGCCGCTGGAGCAGGGCGAGCGCATCACCACGATCATGCCGCTGCCGGAGGATGAATCCTCCTGGGCCAATCTCGACGTGATGTTCGCCACCACCGGCGGCAACGTCCGCCGCAACAAGCTGTCGGATTTCGTCGACGTGCGCCGCTCCGGCATCATCGCGATGAAGCTCGACGAGGGCGAGGAGATCGTCAACGTGCAGATCTGCACCGAGCGTGACGACGTGCTGCTCACGGCGTCGGGCGGGCAGTGCATCCGATTCCCCGTCACCGACGTGCGCGTCTTCACCGGGCGGACCTCGATGGGCGTGCGCGGCATCGCGCTCGCCGGCGGCGACAAGGTGATTTCGCTGTCGATCCTGCGCCATGTCGAAACGACCTCGGACGAGCGTACGGCGTACTTGAAGATGCGGCGGGCGATGTCGGGCGATGCTGCCACCGAGGAGCCGGTCGAGACCGAGGGCGAGGAGGCGGCCGCTGGCGCGATCCAGCTGTCGCAGGAACGCTATGTCGAGATGTCGGCGCAGGAGCAGGTGGTGCTGACCGTCTCGGTCAACGGCTACGGCAAGCGCACCTCGTCCTACGAGTACCGCACCACCGGCCGCGGCGGCAAAGGCATCGTCGCGATGTCCGTCAACAACCGCAACGGCAAGCTCGTCGCCTCATTCCCGGTCGAGGATGGCGATCAGATCATGCTGGTGACGGACAAGGGGCAGTTGATCCGTTGCCCCGTCGACGGCATCCGCATCGCGGGACGCTCGACCCAGGGCGTCATTGTGTTCGACACCGCCGATGATGAGCATGTCGTGTCGGTGGAGCATATCGGCGAGGAGGCCGAGAACGGCAACGGGGCCAGCGAGCAGGCAAATGGCGAGTAAAGGCGCGACCGGCGAATAGTGAGCAGCTATTCGCTTACTCCGTCCGCTCGACGGAGACCATCCTGGCCTCGCGGACCGTTCCTCTGGTTCCGGCGCTGCGCAGGCAGCCAGCTTCGAAGTTCGGCCAGGCCTGCTGTGAGCAGTCGCGGCCGATCGGTCGATTGTCCAGGCGGTCCGCCTTGGCGAGCGGACGTGGCACGCTGGCTTCGACCTGAGGAGCGAAGCCGGGCAGGAGGGTGATGCCGGCAGCCACCAAGCCGGCCGCTGCGACTGCAGATAGCGCTTTGATCATGACGGTCCCCTGTCTGGGCCGTTCGGCCCGTTGTTCGTTAAGGATTTGATAATCAGTTCGGGTTTCGAGACGTCTTCGCGGAACGGGCGAATTGGTTTCGTCTCTGCGCGAGCGTGTTTCGTGTCCCGAGTTCCGATGAAACAATCGCGGTAGCCGACCACAGTTCCGGCTCCCCGGTGTCGCAGCCCATTTCATTGCGGTGCGGTCTCTCGGCCGCTCTTTGCCCATCACAGCCACGCCAGCGGGCCTGACGGCGGCTTGCCGGCCTGTTCCGGGCGGTATAGGACGGGCGCATGCAACGCATTGCGCTCTATCCGGGCTCGTTCGATCCCGTCACCAACGGCCATCTCGATGTGGTCCGGCAGGCCGTTCATCTCTGCGATCGCCTGATCGTCGCGGTCGGCGTGCATCACGGCAAGAAGCCGCTGTTCTCGACCGAGGAGCGGCTGGCGATGGCGCACGAGATCTTCGGTCCCGTCGCAGCCGCGGCGGGCTGCGGCTTCGAGGCTTCGACCTACGACAATCTGACCGTCACCGCCGCGCAAAAGGCCGGTGCGATCATGATGATCCGGGGCCTGCGCGACGGCACCGATTTCGACTACGAGATGCAGTTGGCCGGCATGAACCAGACCATGGCACCGCAGGTCCAGACGGTGTTCGTTCCAGCCTCGGTGGGTGTCCGTCCGATCGCGGCCACGCTGGTTCGCCAGATCGCCGCCATGGGCGGCGAGATCTCGCATTTCGTGCCGCCGTCGGTGGCCGAAAGTCTCAAGGCCAAGTTCAAGTGATCCTTCGGGCACCGGCCGCTTCCGGCGGTGCCTTCCTCTCCTCATCGTCTCATGTCATCGGAGTTGCCATGATCCGCGCTCTCGCCTTCGTCTTTGCTCTCGTGTTCGCATTGCCGGCGCTGGCCCAGTCGCTGCCTGCCGGCCTCGACAAGCAGAATGCCCTGGTCATCGACACCACCAAGGGCCGCATCATCATCAAGCTGCGCACCGATCTGGCGCCACAGCATGCCGAGCGACTGAAGACGCTGGCGCGCGAAGGCTTCTACAACAACGTGCCGTTCCACCGCGTCATGGACGGCTTCATGGCGCAGACCGGCGACGGCCAGAACTTCAATGGCACCGGCGGCTCGAAGTACCCGAACCTGAAGCAGGAGTTTTCGAGCACGCCGTTCAAGCGCGGCACCGTCGGCATGGCGCGTCGGGGCGATAGCGTCGATTCTGCCAACTCGCAGTTCTTCATCTGCTTCGGCGATGCGTCCTTCCTCAACGGCCAATACACCGTGATCGGCGAGGTCGTGCAGGGCATGGACGTCGTCGACAAGCTCAAGAAGGCGCCTCCGGGCTCGTCGGGCGGTGCCGTCACCGATCCGGACAAGATGGTGAAGGTTCAGGTCGCCTCGGACATCAAGTAGGCAGGCAGAGCGGGGGCATGCCCGGGTCTCGCGCCCGGGTTCCCCCGGGCCTTAAGGAACCTTTTGCCACGTCGCGGAGGCATGCCGATTCTGCCGCCCCGTCACATCGACAGGGCCGGTGGCTTCAGCTTTAAGCGCATTGGGTCTATTCTGGGCCAGCATCGCGGGCCTCGTCGTGCTCGGATTGCCGTCAGGAGGGGTGACGGCCGCACATGGGAAGGCGCCGCGACATTTCAGACCCAGGATTTGCTTTGTCCTGACCCCCGTCAATTCTACAAAAACCGAGAGACCAGAATGGCTGTGACCGAAAATACCTTGATCCTCGAGACCACTCAGGGCCCCGTCACGATCGAGATGCGTCCCGATCTCGCGCCCGGCCATGTCGCGCGCATCAAGGAGCTCGTCCGCGAGGGCTTCTACGACGGCATCGTCTTCCACCGCGTCATCGACGGCTTCATGGCGCAGACCGGCTGCCCGCAGGGCACTGGCACCGGCGGCTCCGGCAAGAAGCTGAAGGCCGAGTTCAACGCCGAGCCGCATGTTCGTGGCACCGCCTCGATGGCGCGTGCGGCCAATCCTGATTCTGGCGACAGCCAGTTCTTCATCTGCTTCGACGACGCCCGCTTCCTGGACAAGCAGTACACGGTCTGGGGCAAGGTCACCGAGGGCATGGAGAACGTCGACAAGATCAAGCGCGGCGAGCCGGTGCAGAACCCGGACAAGATCGTGAAGGCCTACATGGCCGCCGACGCGGCTTAGACTTTGCGATCCTCACGGTGAGGCGCGTGCGCAGCACGCGTCTCGCACCATGAGGCAGACAGTCGGGCCTTCATCCTTCGCGACGCGTGCTGTCGCACGCGTCCCGGGATGAAGGGCCGATGGTCGTCCCAGAACGACGATGCGCACCGACCTGTTCGATTTCCGTCTTCCCCCCGAAAACATCGCGCTCCGCCCGGCGAGCCCGCGCGAGTCCGCGCGCATGCTGGTGGTGCAAGGCGACGGTGTCCTACGCGACCGCACGGTCGCCGACCTGCCGGACTGGCTGGAGCCCGGTGATCAGCTCGTCGTCAACGACACCAAGGTGATCGCGGCGCAGCTGTCCGGTCGGCGCATCAGCCGCGAGACCGAGGCGAAGATCGAGGCGACCCTGATCAAGCGCCTCGACGGCTCGCGCTGGCAGGCGCTGGTGCGGCCCGCCAAGAAGCTCGCGCCAGGCGATACGATCCGGTTCGGCAACGAGGGCAAGGTCTGCCTGCTCGGCCATCTCGACGCCACCGTCGAGGCCAAGGGCGAGGAGGGCGAGCTGACGCTGTCCTTTGTGTTCCATGGGCCAGCGCTCGACCAAGCGATCGCCGATCTCGGCCGGCCGCCGCTGCCGCCCTACATCGCCGGCAAGCGGCCCGCAGACGAGCAGGACGCGACAGACTATCAGACCATGTTCGCGGCCAAAGAGGGCGCGGTGGCTGCGCCGACGGCTGGGCTGCATTTCACGCCGACGCTGGAGCAGCGGCTGCGCGAGCGTGGCGTCGGGCTGCAGCGTGTCACCCTGCATGTCGGCGCCGGCACGTTCCTGCCCGTGAAGGTCGATGACACCGAAGGCCACCGCATGCATGCGGAGTGGGGTAGTCTCACGCCGGACACGGCGGCCGCATTGAACGAGGCGCGCGCCAAGGGCGGCCGCATCGTCGCGGTCGGCACGACGTCGCTGCGGCTCGTGGAGAGCGCGGCGCAGCCCGACGGCACGATCGCGCCGTTCGAGGCGGAGACGTCGATCTTCATTACGCCCGGCTATCGCTTCCGCGCGGTCGATATCCTGATGACCAACTTCCATCTGCCGCGCTCGACGCTGTTCATGCTGGTCTCAGCCTTCGCCGGCTTGGAGACGATGCACGCGGCCTATGCGCATGCGATCCGCAGCGGCTATCGCTTCTATTCGTATGGCGATGCGTGCCTGTTGTTTCGTCAGCCAGACGAGCGCATCGTCGAGCCGTAGGGTGGGCAAAAGGCCCACCCTGCAAGTTCGCCCTGAGAGCTACGCCATCGCCCGCTCGGGCAGGAGCTCGGCGATCTGCACCGCATTGAGCGCAGCGCCCTTGAGCAGCTGATCGGCGGCAACGAACATCGCGATCGAGTGGCCTGACGGATCGGACAGATCCTTGCGGATGCGACCGACCAGCACGTCGTCCTGGCCGGAGGCGTCGACGGGCATCGGGAAGTAGTTCTTGGCGCGGTCGTCGACCACGCGCACGCCGGGCGCGGTCGCCAGGATGCGGCGGACGTCGTCCTCCGAGATCGGCTTCTCGCATTCGAAGTTGATGGATTCACAATGGGCGCGCAGCACCGGCACGCGGACGCAGGTGACGCCGATGGCGATGCCTTCGTCCTCAAAGATCTTGCGGGTCTCGTTGATGACCTTGGTTTCCTCGTCGTTGTAGCCGGTCTCGGGATCGATGGCGGTGTTGTGGCTGAACAGGTTGAAGGCGAACGGATGCGGCATCACCTTGGGCGCGTAGACCTGGCCGTTGAGGCTCGCGCGGGTCGACTGCACCAGCTCGTCCATCGCCGCCGCACCGGCGCCGCTGGCGGCCTGATAGGTCGAGATGATCACGCGCTTGATGCGATTCTTCTGATGGATCGGCCACAGCGGCACCAGCGCCGTGATGGCCGCGCAGTTTGGATTGGCGATGATGCCCTTGTGGTCGCGGATTCGGCGGGCGTTGATCTCCGGGATCACCAGCGGCACGTTCGGATCCATGCGGAAGGCCGAGGAATTGTCCACCACGACGGCGCCGGAGCGCACGGCGATCGGCGCGAACTTCTTGGAAATGCCGCCGCCGGCCGAGAACAGCGCGATGTCGACGCCCTCGAAGGAGCGTTCGGTCAGCTCCTCGATCACGGTGGTCTGGCCGCGGAAGGTCAGGGTCTGGCCGGCCGAGCGGGCGCTCGCCAGCGCCTTGAGCTGGCCGACGCGGACGTTGCGGCGGTCCAGGGTGGCGATGAATTCGGCGCCAACGGCGCCGGTCACGCCGACGATGGCAATGGTGGGATCGTGGGACACGTCTCAAGTCTCCGGTTGAAATTCGGGCAATAAAAAAGCCCCGGACCTTCATCAGGCGGGGCTTCGGTTCGAAGATGGTCGCAATCGAGTTCGACTACGCGCGCACGCCTCCCGAGGCCCTCGTGGGCTTGGTGGTTTTCGTCGTGCGTTTGGTCGAGATCGACATGGCGCGGGACCATAGGGGCGGTCGGAACCGCCGTCAACGGCCGAAATGGACGAAAACGGCGCCATCGCGGTTGAATCGGGGGCCATCCTGACGCAATAAGCCGGCCATGAGCTCCTCGGCCAGCGACCTTCCCAACCATTTCGAACTGCTCGGCAATGACGGCGCGGCCCGCACCGGCCGGCTGACGACGCCGCATGGCGTGGTCCGCACCCCGGCCTTCATGCCGGTCGGCACCGCCGGCGCCATGAAGGGCATCCACTGGCGCGACGTCCGCGAGGCCGGCGCCGACATCGTGCTCGGCAACACCTATCACCTGATGCTGCGGCCCACGGCGGAGCGCATCGCCGCGCTCGGCGGCCTGCAGCGCTTCACCGGCTGGGGCGGGCCGATGCTGACCGATTCCGGCGGCTTCCAGGTGATGTCGCTGTCGGGTTTACGCAAGGTGACCGAGCAGGCGGTGACGTTCCGCTCGCACATCGACGGCGCGAAAATCGAGCTGTCACCGGAGCGCGCCATCGAGGTGCAGCGCCTGCTCAACTCCGACGTCGCGATGCAGCTCGACGAATGCGTGCGGCTGCCGGCCGAGCGCGACGATATCGAGCGCGCGATGCGGCTGTCGCTGCGCTGGGCCGAACGCTGCCGCCGCGCGTTCGAGAGTGCGCCGGCAGGCTACATGCTGTTCGGCATCGTGCAGGGCGGCGATGTGCCCGCACTGCGCGTCGCCAGCGCGCAGGCGCTGGTCGACATCGGCTTCCATGGCTATGCGATCGGCGGCCTGGCCGTCGGCGAGCCGCAGGCGGTCATGCTCGAGATGATCGAGGCGACCGCGCCGGTGCTGCCGGCCGACCGTCCGCGCTACCTGATGGGCGTCGGCACGCCTGACGATCTCCTGGAGTCGGTCCGGCGCGGCATCGACATGTTCGACTGCGTGCTGCCGACCCGCAACGGCCGCCACGGCGTCGCCTACACACGCTTCGGGCCGGTGAACCTGCGCAATGCGCGTCATGCCGATGATGACAGGCCGCTGGATGAGGAGAGCCCGTGGCCGGCGGCGCGCAGCTATGCCCGCGCCTATCTGCATCATCTGATCAAGGCCGGCGAGGCGCTCGGCGCCACGCTGCTGTCGGAAATCAACATTGCCTACTTCCAGCAATTGATGGCCGGGATGCGCGCGGCGATCGCACAAGGGCGCTTCACGGAATTCTACGAGCGCACCAAGGCCGATTGGGCGGGCGGCGACATCGCCCCGCGCGCCGGCTGACGGCCGCTTCAGGTGAAGGCCGCCAGCTCGTTGTGAGCCCGGCCCTATGCGCCGGCCCTCTTGAAATTGTGCTGATCATGCATTGCCGACCTGCCCGACGGTCGCGTTATCCTTAGCGACGGAACGGCCGCGACATCACGTCGCGGAACTCTCTCGCCCTGGCGCCGTTCAGTTGCAGACCGTTCAGTTGCACACGAAGCGGCTTTTCACGGAGTGCTTGGTGACGAAGCCATAGCCGCAGGTGTCGCAGGTCCAGAGATAGCTGATCGCATTGTCAGCCAAATATGCCGACGCCTCCGCGGCAATCATGGAGTCGGAGCAGACCGGGCATGTCGGCAGATCGCAGCCGCGAGGATTCGGGCGTGCGGTTGCGGTCGACACGAGATCAGCGAGTGCTGACATATTGACCTCCTGGACGATCTCTTTGTTGGCGATCTCTGCTTGAACGACGTCAATTTCGAAAAGGGTCGATTTCGAACGAGTCGCGTTCGAACGGGTCTATTCCGACGAGTCCAACTTTCGCGGATATCAAGTCCGTCACACAAAGAGTTTGTTTGGGTGGTCTGTTCTTATGTCTATTCTACAACGGTGCTGTCGTTTGGCACGAACGCCCCGATTGTATCACTCCGAAGATGACATCTTGCTGATGTCCGCCCGGGTTGCAGTCGACCTGCACCGTGAATCTTCGTCCGGCTGAAATCAAGCATACACCGAGTTTATTGACCTTGTCGCAACACAAATGCGTTGGTTTTTCGCAATTTAGCCACGACTTGTTGTGCGCCGCGATCGTCCTAAGATCGCGCAAACGTGCTTGCGCAGCGCAACAGGCTCGCTGAAGATGGTCGGAATCGTTGTCGACGTCGCGCGGGGCGCGCAGAGGAGTGATTTCATGGAGTCGTCAGCACAGCGTCCCGGACGCGGGCGCGTATTTGATTCAATTGTCGACGCGTTCGGCAATACGCCGATTGTGCGGTTGCGAAAGCTGCCGGAGCAAAATGGCGTCAAGGCGACCATCCTCGCCAAGCTGGAATACTTCAATCCCGCCGCGAGCGTGAAGGATCGGATAGGCGTCGGCATGATCCTGGCGATGGAGCAGGCCGGCGTGATCAAGCCCGACACCGTGCTGATCGAGCCGACCTCGGGCAATACCGGCATCGCGCTGGCCTTCGTTGCTGCGGCGCGCGGCTACAAGCTGAAGCTGGTGATGCCGGAGTCGATGTCGGTGGAGCGGCGCAAGATGCTCGCGTTCCTCGGCGCCGAGATCGTGCTGACGCCGGCGTCGCAGGGCATGAAAGGCGCCATCGCCACCGCCGAGGAGCTGTTGCGGACGACGCCGAACTCGGTGATGCCGCAGCAGTTCAAGAACCTCGCAAACCCGGACATCCATCGCCGCACCACCGCCGAGGAGATCTGGAACGACACGGCGGGCAATATCGACGTGTTCGTCGCGGGCGTCGGCACCGGCGGCACCATCACCGGCGTGGGCCAGGTGCTGAAGTCGCGCAAGCCCGGCATCAAGGTGGTCGCGGTCGAGCCGGAGGAGAGCCCGGTGCTGTCGGGCGGCCAGCACTCGCCGCACAAGATCCAGGGCATCGGCGCCGGCTTCGTGCCCGACATTCTCGACCGGTCCGTGATCGACGAGATCGTCAAGATCAACAGCACCACCGCCATCGAGACCTCGCGCGCGCTGGCCCGCAACGAGGGCATTCCCGGCGGTATCTCCTCGGGCGCGGCGATTGCGGCCGCGATCGAGATCGGCAAGCGACCGGAAAGCGCGGGCAAGACGATCCTGGCGATCGTGCCCTCGTTCTCCGAACGTTATCTGTCCACCGCACTGTTCGAGGGGATCTGACCATGGCCGACCAGCCGCGGCGGCCCCGCACGCTCGCTGACGCCCGTACCGAGGCCGAGGCCGCGTTCAAGAAGGTGACCACCAAGCCGGTGGAGGCGCCGCCGAAGAAGGCGGCGGTTCCTGGCGTGCGCGAGCAGGTGACGTTGCGGATCGACCAGGACGTTCTCGAGCACTTTCAGTCCGAAGGGCCGGGCTGGCAGGACCGCATCAATGCGGCGCTGCGCAAGGCGGCAGGGCTCTGAGGGCCGGCTGCATTCTAACGAACAAGCCCGGAGCTCGTGCTCCGGGCTTTTTTTACGCGGGAAAGACGAAGACGTTTACCGGCGGAGCGCGCTGCCGAGCACACCGCCCATCATGCCACCGATGAAGGCGGCGCCGGCGGCGTTGCCCGCGTTGTCCTGCGGCGGCGGATTGCGATAGACCGGCGCACCCTGCGGCGGCGGGCCGCCGGCCGCGACGTTGCCCGCCGGCTTGGCGCGGCGCGGCCTGGCCTCATCGCCGACTGCGGCGGTCGCCGGCGCCGGCTGCGGCTCTGCCAGCAGCGCCTTGTGCTGCAGCTTGGTCAGGAATCCGGTCGACGGATAGCCTCGGGCCGCCTGCCAGCGCTTCATGACGCCGCGGGTCTGGTCGTCGAACACGCCCGTCATCTTGGTGTCGAAGCCAAGACCGGTCAGCCGCCGCTGCACGTCGCGGCGCTTGGTCTTGTCGAGGCCGATCTGATCCTCGCTGACCTGAGTGCCTTCCTCGGTGTAGGTGGCGGGATCGACGCCCTTGGCGACGTTGCGGGTGGCGGTGTTGATGGCCCCGCTCTCGATCGCGGCGATGCGCGCCATCGCCAGCGACTTGAACTGCCCGTTCGGGTAGGTCGAGAGATAGGCGTTGAGCTCTTCCGGCTTGTTGGAGTCCTTCACCGAGCGCCAGAATTCGAGCTCGGCTTCGCCTGCGGTCACGGTGGCCGTCGCGACGGCCGGCGTCGTGCCGGCCGTGGCGGCCGTTGCAGCGGGGGCAGCCGCCGGGTTGAGGTAGACCGCGCCGATCAGGTTGGTATGCCCCCAGGGCAATTGGCCCTTGCTGGTCTCCTCATTGACCTGGGCGCGCACGGCGGTCATGGCCTGCTGAATCTCGACGCCGGGCTGGGCGATGTGCGAGATCAGCGCGCGGGTGAACGGGCTGTTGGCGCCGGCCTCGCCGTCGAGGGCGGTCTGGCCCGGGCCGGTGGCGAACGCGATCAGCGTGCCCTCGCCGGACTTCATCTCGGCCAGACCGGTCTGCACCGACACGCTGCGGGTTGGCGAGTTCGACTTGATCTTGGCGGCGAACGGATTGTCGCGGCAGGCATCGAGGAACACCAGCTTGACCTTGGCGTCCCCCATCGTCTGGTCGAGCGTCACGTCGATATTGATGGCTGAGCCCAGCTTGACGTCCATTTCCGACTTCAGGTCGGCGTCGACCGGCAGCAGGTAGTTGGTGCCCGCAATGGCGATGCCGTGCCCGGCGTAATAGAACACCGCGATGTCGGCGCCCTGCGCCTTGCGACCGAAATCGAGCAGCTTCTCGGTCATCTTGTCGCGCGTGAGATTGGTGCCCTCGACGACGTCGAAGCCGACGTTGCGCAGGGTGGCCGCCATGGCCTTGGCGTCGACCGGCGGGTTCGGCAGTTGAGCCACGCTCTTATAGGCGCCGTTTCCGACGACGAAGGCGACGCGGCGGTCGGCCTTGGCGGCTTCAGCGGTCAGCACCATGCAGAGCAGGGACAGGGCGACGGTGAGATAGCGCATCAGGAGATCCCCCAACGATCAAGCGAAGCGTTCACTGCAGCATTTGTCGCGGATCGGCGCGAAAAGTCTTGTTCCCGGGCAAAAAATCACGCTTCCGCCACAAACCAGTTCGCGGGTGTTGCGCCCGATCCACGACGATCGCGTGTAGCGCGCCGGTTCCGTGATCCGGATCACGCCGCTTGAGGGCTCCCCGGCGCCTCAGGTCCCAGCCGAACTGCCCATCGGCACGGCCCGAGGCTGCGGCGGACGCAGGTTCAGCAGGTTTCCGGCGAGAATCAACGCAGCGCCGACCACGGTCAATCCGTCGAGACGCTCCGCATAGACCAGCCAGCCGACGGTGGCGGTCAGCGGAACGCGGAGAAAATCCATGGGCACCACGATGGTGGCGTCGGCGTAGAGCAGCGCCCGCGTCATGCAGAAATGCGAGAAGGTCCCACAGAAGGCGACGAGGAGGATCCAGCCCCAGGTCGCGGCCGAGGGCGGCGTCCAGAATACGAGCGAAGGGATGAGGCCGGCGATGGATTGCACCACCAGCATCCAGAAGATGATCGACACGGTGGGTTCGGTGCGCGTCAGCAGCTTGACCAGCGCGATCGAGATACCGAAGCCGACCGCGGCGGCCAGCGCGATGAGCTGTCCCGGATTGATCGCCCCGGTATCCGGGCGGACGATCACGACGACGCCGACGAGGCCGAGCCCGATCGCCGCCAGCTTGAACAGGGTGATGCGCTCGCCGAGGAAGGCCGCCGCCAGCAGCGCCGTCCAGATCGGCATCGTGAACTCGATTGCCACCACCTGGCCGATCGGGATCAAGGTGAGCGCGAAGAACCAGCCAAGCTGCGCGCCGTAATGGACGAGGTTGCGCGCCGCGTGCTGCTTGAGGCGCGAGGTGCGCAGCCTGGCAAAGCCGCCGCTAAATGCGATGACCGGCGACAGCATCACCAGGCCGATCAGGCAGCGCAGCTCCATCAGCTCGAACACGTTGAGCTCGCGCATGGCTTCGCGTCCGGCCACCGCCATCACCAGCATCAGGCTGAGCCAGCCCGTCATCCACAGTGCGGCGATCAGTTTCGAAGCGGGACGATTCATGAGGTGGCGGGGAGAGGGAGGAGGGCGGCGAAGGCGGGCTGTATCACCTCGCGTGCAGAGCAATGCAAATGAAATCAACGGTGCAGTGCACCAACGCCGCTGCAGGCTTTGCTCGCGACGGACGCGTGTCATCGAGAAAAACGTGGAGTGTGGCTGTGTTTCGTCCTAAAGCGACCGCCGCGATACAGCCCAAGGCAGCCAGAGACACGACATGACCGAACGCGCCGCTTCAGCCGACTTCGTGACCGCCTTTGCCACCGGCTGGCCGGAGCGGGAGCCTCATCTCATGGTGCTGTCGCTGACCACCCATAAAGGTGTGCAGGACTTCGCCATGACGCGGGAGCAGGCGCTGCTGGTCGCCAAGACCATCAAGCGCACCGCCGCGCAGCTTGCTCCGGCGCCCTCCGCAGGTGCAATCCCCGGCGCCAAGCGTGGCGGTTGATCGAGATCACCGCGACAGTGAAATGTTGGCTGCGCGGAACTGGCTGTCGGCCCGGATCGACACGGACTGCCTCTTGCCGCGGGTGGCGAGCGCGATGTTGGCGTTGAAGCCGGCGGTGGTCGCGAGCAGCTGGAAGTTGCCGCCGCCGCCACGGCCCTGCAGCACGCCATTGATGCCGCGGCTGGTCTCACTCCAGGTCCCCGAGATGGCCGAGCCCTCGGCGATCACCTCGGCCTGCAGCCCGAACTTGTAGGCATCGCTTGCGCAGGTCAGGACGAGCGTCATCCGCGGTCCCGAGACGCCGTAATTGGCCCGGCACCGGATACGCTCGGTTGAGCCGTCCTCAAGGGCAACCGTGCCGCTGCCGCCCCACGTTCCGGCCATGCCGGTGAAGGGGCCCGGATCGGCGTGTCCCGGCGAGGCGGTCATACCCGCTGTCAAAACGACGGCGGCGGCCGCGGCCCGCCGCACCATCTTCAGGAGCGTGTGCGCGCCGTTACAGGCGCGAAGCCTGCCAGCGGCCGCTACAGGGGATGCCGGCCGAGGCGCCGTTCCACTTGCCCGAGCCAGAATTGCCGTTGAGCTGCCCATTCGCATATGCGCCATTGATGGAGACCTTGACGAGGCCTTCGCGTCCAATCGAACCCGACACATTGGCGCCAGCCGCAGAAATCTTACCGTCTGCGACGATCAAGGTCGAGCTGGCCGTGGGCTCGCAGCTGCCACTGTTGGTGACGATCGTCACCTGCCACTGACCGTCATAGGGCGACTGGGCGAATGCGGGGGCGGCCGAGCTACCCACCAGGATCGACGCGGCGAAAGCCATTCCAATGCGGTCGAGACGCATGAATCGTTGTCCCTCAATGTCGTTTGATTGGTACCTTATTTGGAGGAATTGTGACGAAAATTTGCCGCAGCGCCGCAACGAATTTTTATCGAGCAATTTCAGTCCATTAACGATTAATGCGGAACCCGGCTTTGAGCCATTCGGGCGGCATTGTGCGCAAACTGCGCCTTCGCCCACCACATGAGCGGACGACCGCCCACATCCTTCCGCTGACCGCCCATGCTGCCGTTCGCAGGGCACCGCGAAGGCGCCAGCGGGGAGGATGTCCACAACTTATCGGGGCGATGCGATCAGATGTTCAGTGCGGGGTGAGGCTGGGCGCGTTGGTCGCGAACTGCTCGTCCTGCGGCTTGGCCGGAATCGTGCCGGTCGCCTTGGCCGATTCGACGACATCGCCGAGCAACTTGAGCCCGAGCGGTGCGAGAGCGCGCTCCCACAGCTCGCGCGCGGTCTCGCCCTTCTTGACGAAGCACCATTCCTGGGCGGCGATGGCGCCGGCATCCATGCGGTCGGCGAGGTGGTAGATGGTGCCGCCCGCGATCGGATCGCCCTCCTTGATGGTCCACTCCACTGCGGCGATGCCCCGGTGGCGCGGCAGCAGCGAGGGATGGTAGCCGATGCCGCCGAGCCGGGCGGCTGCGACGGCCTCGTGGGTGACGCGGGCGTGGCTATGTGCCGTGACGATCAGGTCCGTGTCGGGGGCGATCTCACCGGCGGGCACGACCTTCGGATTGGCCTGGACCACGACCTCGATCCCGGCTGCTCGCGCCGCGGCTGCGAGCCGGTCCTCGCCATCATGAACGACGACCCGCGCGATCTCGATTCCTCTCTCGCGCAGCATGTTCAGTGTGGCGACACCGAAATGGCGGGAGCCGACGAGAGTGATGCGCATGGTCAGGGATCTTCCACGGTTGGGGGCTGGATCCGGTCGGGCTCTGACCGGATGAAACGGGTCAAACCAAGCCTTGGCCTCCAGGTCAAGCGCCTGCTGGGCCGTCGTCACAGTCTGGCTTCGTCCGGCCGGTGGAGGCGCTGGGGGGATTCAAACGGGAAAGGAGAAAGCTGCTGCGAGCCAGAGTTGGGCGGGCGCTTCAACCTCGCCGAATGCCGTGGGGCGCCATCAAGGTGCAGGCCGAGATGACCGTGGCGGATGACACACCCTCGTTGGGACCGGCGTCAGCATCAGATGGACCGCGAGGCAGGACCGATACCCGAAACTCGCCGAAAGGTTGTGTCCGGACCGGTGCCGCATCGCGGCATGCCCGTCGACAGGCCTCAAACCCCTTAGGAGCGAACTATCAATTGAACTGATAAGGACGACCGAAGGTGCTATCCTGGTGGCTCATGGGTTCGATCTGGCCGGTCTGCGAACGCAATTCGCCTCAGCCAATGGCTGAGTGGATAGATAAACCTTTGATTGTGTAATTAGTTGTCGGTCTGCGTATTAAAACTGACGCTTCTGCATATGACGAAGATAATTTCTTAAAGGCCACGGAGCACAATGCTCCGGCCGCTCCGCCGCGCGGCCGGATAGCCGGGTGCCGCGCCTGTCACCAATCCCTGGGCAACAGCACCCGGTTATTTGCCGGCGGTCATGTGGATTCCGGCGGCGGAAGGTCGATGCCGAGGGCTTCGCAAAGCGGTCCGAGATGTTTCTCGTAGCGGCGCCAGCTTCCGATCGACCGGCGGTAGATCGGCTCGCGCACCTGCATCAGGCTCGCCGTGCGCACCATGCGCTCGGTGCGATGGAAGTCGAGGCAGGCATCCTCCCAGTCGAGGCCGCAATGATCGAGCACGCGGCGCGACACGCCCTCGAGGTCGTCGACCAGATCCTCGTATCGAACGTCCATCAGGACGCCGGGCGGCAGCACCTGGTGCCAGTGTTCCATCACGCCCTCATAGCCCCGGTAGTAGTGGCCGAGCTCGGTCAGGTCGTAAGCAAAGGGCTGTGAGCCGGTGAACAGCAGCGAGTAGCAGGAAACGCAATTGTCGAGCGGGTCGCGCCGCGTGTTGATGATCCTGGCGCGCGGGAACGCCGCATGGATCATCCCGACGAACAGGAAGTTCAGCGGCATCTTGTCGACGATGCGCTCGGCCTCGGGCGCCAGCGTCCGAACGCGGGCGGTGTACTCCTGACCGATCTTCGTCATCTCCTCGGGTGGCAGCAGCGTGATCAGATCGGGATACGCCGGAACGATCTTCTGGCGGTTGGCGCATTCGCCGACGAGATCCTTGAAGGTCTCGAGCTCGCCCGCGCCGAAGACCTTGGAATGGCTGGCCAGCACCTGCTCCATCAGGGTGGTTCCTGAGCGCGGCATGCCGACGATGAAGATCGGGGCCCAGGAGTCGTCGCCGTGCCCTGCAACCATGCGAAAGAACTCGGGCGTGAAGCGCGCCGCGACATTTTTCATCATCCCGAGCCGCTGCTCGGAGTCGTAGTCGAAGGTCTTGCGCTTGAGGGTGTTCGCCTTGTGCAGATGCGAGAATGCCTGGTCGTAGTCCTTCAGGTCGGACAACGCCTTGCCCATCGCGAAATGGGCTGCGATCTGCTTCTCCTGATCGAGCCGGTCGACGCGTTCGAGGAGCTGCCGCAGACCAGGAAGCCGGCTGTCGTCCGGCTTGAACTTCGACATGTTCGCGAGATTGAGATGGATCGGCGCGTCGTCCGGCGCCAGCTCCAAGGCATTCTGGAACGCCGCCGTCGCCTCGTCGAAGCGGCCGAGCGCCTGGTAGGCGACGCCGAGATTGTTGTAGGAGCCGAAGCGTTCCGGCTTGATCTTGATGGCCAGCAGGTTCTGCTCGATCGATTCCTCGAGCCGGTTGAGCTCAAGGAAGGCATTGCCGAGATTGCCATAGGCGTCGGCATAGTCGGGCCGGCTCGCGATCGCCCGCTTGTAGTGCTCGATGGCGCGCTCGCGATGGCCCTGGCGCAGCAGCACGTTGGCGATGTTGTTGTGGGTCTCGGCGTGTTCAGGACTGAAGTCGAGAACCTTGAGATAGTGCTTCGCCGCCTCGATGTCCTTGCCCGCCGTATAGAGCAGGTTGCCGAGCGCAAAATGCGCATCGAGGTGCTGCGGCTTGTTGTCGATCGCCCGCCGGAGCAGGGCCATCGCCTCGTCGATCAGCCCCTGGTTCTGGCGCACCATGGCGAAGGCATAGAGGATGCCGGCGTGGCTCGGCGCCAGCGCAAGTGCCGTCTCGTAGTGCTGGACGGCCGTCTCATAATGGCCGGCGGAGGCCTCGACGGCTCCGATGCTGCCATGGGCCTCGGCGGACTTGTCGTTCACCGCGACCGCGCGCCGGAAGAACTCCTTGGCCTCGTCGAGCCGGTTGGTGGTGGTGCAGACCATGCCGAGCCCGACCAGCGCGTCGAACTGGTTCGGCTGCCCCGCGAGGATCAGCTTGAAGATCGTCTCGGCATCCTTGAAGTCACCGCGGCCTTGCAGCTTCTTTGCCACGGCGGCGGCGCCTTCGGCCAGAGTCTGCAGCGATCCGGCCTGCTGCGAAGCGAAGGAAAGCGATGCTGTCGTCGGCGTCACCACGGGCGGAGCGACGTTCACCGGCTGGGGCGGCTTGGCGCCCGCGATCGCCTCGGCAATCGTCGGCCGCACGGCCTCGCTGCCGAGCGCATCGAGCAGCGGCTTGAGCCGGTCGCCATACATGCGCCAGCGGCCGACCGATCCGGAGAACAGCGGCTTACGGACCTGGACCAGGCTGGCGGTGTTCACCGGACGCTCGTTCTCGTGGAACGACAGGCAGGCGTCATCCCAATCGAGCCCGCAATGCGCAACGATCTTGCGGGCATGCGCATCGAAGTCGCGCACCATGTCCTCATACGTCACCTCCAGCATGACGCCCTCTGGCAGCACCGAGCGCCAATGGCTCATCAAGGCGTCGTAGGCCCGGTAGTAGCGGCCGAGCTCGGCCAGATCGTAGGCGAAGGGCTGCGGCTCGGCGAACAGTTGGGTGTAGCAGGACAGGCAGGTGTCGATCGGATTGCGCCGCACGTGAATGATCCGGGCATTCGGCAGCGCGAGATGGATCAGCCCGGCGAACAGGAAGTTCGACGGCATCTTGTCGACGATGCGCTTGGTGTCCGCCGGCAGGTCCGTGAACCGGTCGAGATAGGCGTGCGCGAGGGTCGTGATGTCGGCGTCGGACAGCTTGGCGAGCATCTCCGGATAGTCACCGCGGTCACGATCGGTGAACAGCCCCGCGGCGGCCGCGAAATAGTTGACCTCGCCGGCGCCATGCACGGCGGAATGGCTGGCGAGGAGCTGCTCGACCAGGCTGGTGCCGGACCGGGGCATGCCGATGACGAACACCGGCGCGTGCGATGGATCGCCATGGCCTGCGCGCGCCTGTAGCATGTCCCTGGAGAACACCGCGCGGATGCGCTCGATCTGGCGCAGCGTCTGGTTCTCGTCATAGTTGATGCGGCGGCGCTCGAGAGCGTTGCCGGCGTTGAGGTGCACCAGCGACCGTTCGCCGTCCTTGATGTCGGCATAAGCCCGCCCGAGGGTGAAGTGCAGGGCGATGCGCGCATCCTCGGTGAGTGTCTCCGATCTCGCGGCCAGATCCTGCAGAGGTGCCCAGCGCGCGTCGTCGACCGCGAACGGCTTGACCACGCCGTAATTGAGGTGCGTGCCGATACTGCGCGGGTTGACAGCCAGGGCCGATTCATACGCGAGCGCCGCCTCGTCGAGCCGCCCCAGGATCATCAGCACGCCAGCGAGATGGTTCATCGTCGTGGCATCGCGGGGATCGTGGGCGAGGGCGGTTCGATAACTCGCGACGGCGTCCTCGTAGCGCTGGATGTCGCGCAGCGCATCGCCGCGGTTGCGGTGGGCGACGGCATAGTCGGGGCGCCGGCGCACCGCCTCGTCGTAATGCGCGAGCGCCAGGTCGTGCTTGCCGCGCGATCGCAGCGCATTGGCGAGGTTGTTATGGGCCTCCGGGAAGTCCGGCCGCGCGGCGATGGCACGCTCGTAATGGAAGATGGCGGCAGGGCCGCTCTTCATCTCCAGGTGCAGATTGCCGAGATTGTAGTGCGCCTCTGCGAGCCGGGGGTTCAGGGCAAGGGCCTGCTGATAGGTGTGGATCGCGGCGTCGAGCTGACCGGTGGCCTGCTGACAGCCGCCGATGTTGAGCAGCACGACCGGCGCGTTGGGCTGGATCGCGAGCGCCCGCGAGTAGTGGACAATGGCTTCCGAGTGCCGCCCAAGCATGCGGCAGGCGTCGCCGAGGCTGGCGGCGGCTGCGGCGAAATCCGGCCGCGCGTCGAGTGCGGCCTCGTGATGCGCGAGCGCGCGCTCGTACTGGTCGAGGCGCTGCAAGGCAAAGCCGAGCGCCTGGTGTGCATCGGCGCTGCCCGCGTCCGCGGCCAGCAACAGCTCCAGATGCCGAACCGCGCCGGCAGGATCGCCGAGGCTGGTGAGCGCGCTGCCGAGCAGAAGCCTGGCCTCGGTCGAGGTCTCGTCGAGCGCGACGGCGCGCTGCAGATGCGCGCTCGCTTTGGCGAGGTCGCCGAGGCCTGCAAAGGACTTGCCGAGCGACAGGTGCAGATCCGCGGCGTCACCGGCTTCCTCTGCGGCCTGGTCGAGCAGGTCGCGTGCCTCATGTGTGTCGCCGAGCTGCAGGCGGACCATGGCGAGGCTACACAGGGTGCGGAAATGACGGGGCTGAAGCGAAAGAACCTTCCGGTAGGCCTGCTCGGCGATGCGCAAGGCTTGATCATTGAGCGCGGCCGCCGACGGCTGTCTGCCGTCGGACGCTGCGGGGACGAGGCGGGGACGGAAGGCGACGGCGAGCTCGTTCATGATGGCAACTTGCTGAATGTTCGACGAATGCCGTTGTCGAGGCGGATTGAAGCGAAACGGAGGCTTAGGCGAGGCCGATCGCAAACGGTCGGCTAGAACCCTTCGAGCAGCGGATGGAGCTTGTCCGGCCACGTGCAGCGTCGATGGCCGGTGCTGCCACAACGCAACGAGCCGGCGTAGACCCAAGGGGGTCTGCGCCGGCCAATGTTGGTCAGGTTGCTGAAGGCGTCAGCCCCACATGTGGTGCATCGCGTGGTGGTGGGACATGTCCGGACCGCTCGAGGCCGCTGCCGCCGTTGCGGCCGTGGCCGCGGCTGCCGCCGTGTGGTGGCTGCTATGATGGCTGTGGTGGCCGCCGCAGTGATGCGTCGTGGTGGTGTTGTTGCCGCCGGTGGTTCCTCCGCCGGCCGTTCCACCGCCCGTCGTGCCGCCACCGGTCGTCCCACCACCCGTGGTGCCACCGCCCGCAGTGCCGCCTCCGGTGGTGCCACCACCGGTCGTGCCACCTCCGCCCATGCCGCCGCCGGGCGTGGTCGTGCTCGTAGGCGTTCCGCCCGTGCCGTTGGCGATGTTCGGATTGGCGCCCGCCGGCATGCCGGTGCCCTGGGCAATGCCATTGACCGCAGTCGCTGTCACGAAGCTCGTCGCTGAGGTCACGTAGGCCGATCCGCCGATCGCGATGTTGTTGCCAGCAATGTCTCCGGCATTGCCGATGTAGTTCGCGGCGGCAGCCTTCAACATCGCCTGATCGGTCGCCAGGGCTGCACCCGTGTCGCCGTTCATGATGCCCATCAATGCCTTGGTGGCCATGATGGTGTCAGACTGTAGAGCTCCGGCGGCGAGCTCGTCGTCGAACCGTCCCTTGAACACCGCCCCCTGCGCCGCATCGAACGCGGCGCCAAAGTTCTGGTAGTTCGTGATCTGGTCGATCAGGGCCTGTGACGCCGTACCTGTTCCATTTGCGACCGCAACCAACTTCGCACCCAGCGTATTGCCCTCGGCGAGGAACGACGCCCAGAAATTGGTCTGCGCCTGATTATCCTGGAACTTCGTGACGGTCCCGGTCAGGCCGCCGGGCATTTCGGAGAACCCGCCGATGTGACCAGGCGCGCCGGTGCCGCCCGCCGCTGCGTTGAGCGCCGCGTCGTTCTGAAACACGTCGATCATGTCGACGATGTTGTCGGCGGAGCCGCGCAGCGCCGTCGGATTGGCCATCGTCTCGGCGACATCGTATTTGTTCAGCTGAAGGTTTGCTTGGCTGAGCAGCGTCATCAGGTGAAGTGTCGTCGTTTGGGCCGCAACGGCGGTTTCACCGGCTTCAATCGCAGCGAGCTTCGCGGGGTCATTCAGGATCGCCTGAAGGCCCTGCGTCACGGCCGTAAAATCAGCCTGGATCTGGTTGATGTTGTTGGCGCTCATGCCGCCCAGCGAAAGGTCAGCGGCGGCATTGAACACCGTTCCGATGGCGGTCAGGTCGCCCGCGGCCGCTGCAGCGAGATTGGTGGCGCTGTCGTTGCCGGCGGGAAGGCTCTGGAACGCCACGTCCATGGCACCCGTGTTGGCCAGGAAGGGAACGTTGTTGAGCGCGGCCGAGAGATGCGCGTCACCCTGGATCTGCGCCAGGATCTGCATCTGCACGTTGTGGATGGTCTGGTCGGCCTCGGCGAGGGTCGCCGGGTTGGTCGTGTTGGGTGCGGCGTTGATCAGCGTCGTGATCTCGTTCGAGACCTGGGTGAGCACCGCGGTGTCGGTCGCGTTGAGCGTGAATGCTTTGCCGCCGATCGTGACATCTCCGGGATTGGCAAGCATCGCGTTGATGTCGTTCTGCACGGCATGCAGGTCTGTGGTGTAGCTGCCGAGGAACGGGTTGGAGTTGCCGCTGTTCTGGGGCGTCGAGAACAGGCCGGTCGAGATGCGAACCGCGTCGTTGAACACGACGCCGGCCTGGACGAGGTCGGTCGACGGGTTGAGCGCAGAGGCGCGAACCAGCAGATTGGACGTGCCATTCGCCAGCGCCGTCGGGTTGAAGGTATTGGCTGCCATTGATCATCTCCCCAAGTTTCAACCCGGCGTCTGCTGCTTGGCGTATCGGCAGCACGCGGGCGTTGATCGGGCAGCGACGTCTCGTTCGCTCCTTCGCGGAACGGGCGAAATGTCGCAGCCTCAGAGCACCTGGGAATTATTTGCTCCAATGGGGCCAAAAGAAGCGCCGCGGAGTCCTCAAATATGATGTTGTTCGGGCAAATGGCTCCTGTCGCAGCCGGGTCACGGCGACGGTCGGAAGCTTACTAACTCGTTGATTTCTGTCGTGGCATCCCCGCAACATCGTCGCTCAGCGGCGCTTCGACGCACGGTCCAGACAAGAAGTTGCCCCGATCTTGCGACCGGTCACCGATCTCTCCTTAGAAAAGTTCCAGCGTGACGAGCCTCCGCGGTGCGGAACGGAACGTGCATCTTTGTTGATCTTCCGAGGCCTCCTTCTTCAACGCGTGTCGTCTCGCCCGGCTCATTGTCCTTCTCATTTCCCCCGGGAGCACTGCGCGAGTGGACCTCATCTGCTTGTGCTCCCGGGTATCCGTATCCCAGCCGCAGCGGCTGCTGCGGCTGCCTCGTCAACCCCACATGTGATGCATCGCGTGGAGATGCGACATGTCGGGCCCGGCAGCCGCGGCCTGGCTCATATGCGCGCCCTGGCTTTGATCGTGATGATGGTGATGATCGCTGTGATGCGTGGCGTTGCTGCCGTTGTTGGCCGTGGTACCCGTCGACGTGCCGCCAGCCGCCGTTCCGCCAGCCGCCGTTCCGCCAGCCGCCGTTCCGCCGGTCGACGTGCCTCCGTTCGCCGCGGTGCCACCGGCTGCAGCGCCACCGGCGGCGGTGGTTCCTGCCGCAGCAGTGCCGCCGGTGCCGTTGGCCAGGTTCGGTGTCGCGGTGACCGGAATGGTGCCGTGCGCGGTCCCCTTGATTGAGGTCGCCGCCGAGACCGTCGTGGCCGTCCCAACATAGGTGCCGCCATTGACCGGAATGTTGTTGCCGGAGACGTCCATGGCGTCGGCGGCAAAGCCCTGGCCGGCCGCGGCGACCATCGCCTTGTCTGCCGCAAGTGCCGCGCCGGTGTCGCCGTTGAGGATGCCTTGCAGGCCCTTGACCGCGTTGGCGGTGTCGGCTTCGAGCGTGCCGCTGAGCAGTTCGTTGTCGAACCGACCCTGGAACACGGCCCCCTGGGCGGCGTCGAAATTGGCGCCGAACTGCTGGTAGTTCTGGATCTGCGTGATCAGGGCCGCGCTCGCCTGCGCACCGCCGGTCGAGATTTTCTGCAGCGTGGCGTTGATGGTGTTGGCCTCGGCCAGGAATGCGGCCCAGAAATTCGTCTGTGCCTGGTTGTCCTGGAATTTGGTGACCGTCCCTTTGAGCCCGCCCGGATCCTCGGCAAAGCCGCCCGCATGGCCGGCGTTGCCGTTGCCACCTGCCGCCATGTTGAGGTTGGTGTCGCCCTGGATGATGTCGATGATGTCGAGCAGGTTGTCGGCCGTGCCGCGGAGAGCGGCCTGATTGCCGGTGGTCGCAGCCTGATCATACTTGCCCAGCTGCAGGTTGATCTGGCCGAGCGCCGTCTGCAGATGGATCGTCGTCAGCGCCGCGGCGTTGGCAGTCTCGCCAGCCTCGATCTGCGCGAGCTGGGTCTTGTTGTTGAGGATGGCCGTCAGTCCGTGCTGGACGGCGGTGAAGTCCGCGGTCACCTCGGCAAGGTTACCGGTGTTGATGCCGCCCGAGGCGACCTCGACGGCCTTGTTGAAGACCAGACCAACGTCCTTCAGGCTGTTGCCGGCGGTAGCGGCGGCAAGACTCGCCGGATCGTCCGCGCCCGCGGGCGACGTCTGGAAGGCGACGTCCTGGCCGCCGGTATTGGCGAGGAAGGGGACGTTGTTCAACGCGTTCGCCAGATGCGCGTCATTGTGGATTTCGCCGAGGATTTCCTGTTGCAGCGCGTGGATCGTCTGGCTTGCCGCTGCCGATGTGCTGGCGTTGGCGAACTGTCCCGCCGCCTGCAGCAGTGTGCCCAGTTGCCCCTCGACATTGGTCAGCACCGCCGTGTCGGTCGCGTTCAAGGCGAAGGTCTTGCCGCCGAGCGTGACCTGACCAGGGTTGGCCAGCATCGCCGCAATATCGGTCTGCACCGCCGTGATGTCGGCCTGGTAGCTGGTGAGGAAGGCCGGCGAGTTGCCGCTGTTGGCGAGGCTGAAGAGGCCGAGCGAGGCGCGCACCGCGTCGTTGAAGACGACGCCAGCCTGCACCAGGTCGGTCGAATGCTGGATCGCCGTGGCACGGGTCAAAAGGTTCGACGTGCCGTTGGCAAGCGCGGTCGGGCTGAAATTCACCGGCGTGGCGCCGCCAGCCGGCGGCGTCGACGATGAGCCGCCGGTGCCGTTGGCAATGTTCGGGGTTGCCGTGACCGGGATCGTGCCCTGGGCGAGTCCGTGCACCGACGTGGCCGTCGAGACCGTGGTCGCCGAGCCGACATAGGTCGCGCCGCCGATGGCGATGTTGTTGCCGGAAACGTCCATGGCGTCGGCCGCGAAGCCCTGGCCGGCCGCGGCGAGCATCGCCTTGTCCGCGGCAAGCGCAGCGCCCGTATCGCCGTTCAGGATGCCTTGCAGGCCCTTCACCGCGGCCGCCGTGTCGGCTTCGAGCGTGCCGCTCAGAAGCTCGTTGTCGAAGCGGCCACGGAAAACGTTGCCTTGCGCGGCATCGAAATTGGCGCCAAATGCCTGATAGTTCTGGATCTGGGTGACCAGTGCGGCGCTGGCCTGCGCTCCGCCGGTTGCGATCTTCTGCAGGGTCGCGTTGATGGTGTTGCCTTCCGCCAAGAAGGCGGCCCAGAAATTCGTCTGCGCCTGGTTGTCCTGGAACTTGGTGACCGTGCCGGTCAACCCGCCCGGATCCTCCGCGAACCCGCCGGCATGGCCCGGCATGCCGTTGCCGCCCGCGGCCTTGTTCAGATTGGCGTCGTTCTGAATGATGTCGATGCTGTCGAGCAGATTGTCCGCCGTGCCGCGCAGCGCAGCCTGATTGCCGGTTGTTTCCGCCTTGGCATACTGGTTGAGCTCGAGATTGATCTGCCCGAGCACCGTTTGCAGATGGATGGTCGTGAGCGCGGCCGCGTTCGCCGTTTCGCCATTCTCGATCTGGGCAAGCTGGGTCTTGTTGTTGAGGATCTTGGTGAGACCTTGCGAGATCGCGGTGAGGTCGTTCGTTACCTCCTGCAGGTTCGCGGTGCTGATGCCGCCGGAGGCGAGGTCGACGACCTTGTTGAAGACGAGGCCGACATCCTTCAGCGTGTTGCCTGCGGTCGCTGCGGCCAAGGTCGCCGCATCATCGGCACCGGCCGGCGTGTTCTGGAAGCCGACGTCCTGGCCGCCGGTGTTGGCGAGGAAGTTGACCTTGTTGAGCGCGCCGGACAGATGCGCGTCGCCGTTGATCTCCTGCAGGATCTCCTGCTGGACCGCGTGCAGGGTCTGATCCGCGGCTGTGATCGTCGCAGCATTCGTGGTCTGCGGTGCGGCCGTGAGCAGCGTCGAGATCTGCGCCTGCACGTTGGTGAGAACGGCGGTGTCGGTCGCATTCAGCGTGAAGGCCTGGCCGCCCAGGGTCACCTGGCCGGGATTTGCGAGCATCGCGGCGATGTCGTTCTGTACGGCGTGGAGATCGGTCGTGTAGCTGCCGAGGAACGGGTTCGAGTTGCCGCTGCCTGCCTGCGTGAACAGGCCGAGCGAGGCGCGCACCGCATCGTTGAACACCACGCCGGCTTGGACGAGGTCGGTCGACATCTTGAGCGCTGAGGCGCGCACCAGCAGGTTCGACGTTCCGTTGGCCAGCGCCGTCGGGTTGAAGGTGTTATTCGCCATAGATCATCTCTCCCCAAGTTCATCCGACGCCCGGCAGGGCCCCGTACCGAAACTGGCCGGACGATGCGGAAGCGCATCGGCCCTGCGTCGGACGTGCTGCGCCGCGCCTCACGCCCGTGCGCCGCTGTGTCGCGCGCTTTTCTGACGCGCGCTACTTTGTCGCACCTCGCTATATGCTCGGAGCAATCGGGCCAAAAAAGGCGTGGGGGAGTCCGCAAATATGTTGTTCTCGGGACATCGCGGATCTGTGACAGATGTGCCGCGATCGCGTGCCAAGTGATTGATTTCTGGCGGCAAGCAGCAAATGCGGGGTACGGCGATCGGGCGCGAATTGCATGTTGTCGTCAAGATGCTGCCTGCATCTCGCCGGTGAGTGGCCGGTCTCCGGAGATCAGACGCAGGGTTGGTCTGATGCGCTTAAGGCTGCCCAGCGACGAGGGCGCGCGGCATTGTCGCAGCGCGATTGTTGGAAAAACGCCACGATGGATCGTCTGTCCGGGGGAGTGAGAGGCGAACGCGCCTGGGCGTATCGGCCGACCTCGCCGTGCGCCGTTCAGGACGGCGGCGCGGCCTGACGCTGTGCCAGGAGCGCAGTCCTGATCTTCTGCAGCAGTGTGGTGTAGAGCTGATTCCAGGCCGGGTCATTCTGCCCGTTCGCGTCCAGCCCTTGCTTGGTCAGGCCCAGGCTGATCCGGTAGACGGCGAGCGCGCCGTCGATGTTGCCGAGTGGAATGAAGGCATCGCCCAGACTCTGGTAGGAATTTGCAAGCGCCTGCTGCAGCGACGGATCGTTGGCGACCGTGTTGGCGAGGTGGGTGATCAGCGCGGTATTGGCGCGACGCTGCTCGAAGGCTTCGGCATGGCGGCCCTGGGCGGCGAGCACGTCCGCCAGCAGAGCGTGGCACCACGCGAGGTCGCGCTCAAAGCTGAGATTGCCGCGGTGAGCTGCGGTCAGCTTCCGGATGATGGCGAGGCTGGCGGAATAGGCGGCATGCGCAGCCTCGAGGTTTCGCTGAACGAACAACACGGCGCCAATGCGGTTCAAGGCGACCGAGAGGTTGCGTTGAAACCCGGCGTCGTCCGGATTGGCTGCGGTCAGGTACCTGACGATGGCGATGCTCTGCTTGTAGTTCTGCAGCGCGCCCATGAGATCGCTCGCGGTGGCTGCGCGATCGCCTTCCGCGATGCCGGCGGCAGCCTGATCCAGCAGCCTGCCGGCGGCGACCGTGACGCCGACTGCAAGGCCCCCGCGGGCAACGTCGCCGCACGGTCGCGCCAGCAGTGCTGCGAGCGCGACCGGTTCGTCGCTCTCGACGGATTCCGGCGCAGACTCTGCCCTCGAGGTTCGATGCCGATCAAAGGACGCAGGCGCCGCCTGCTGCTGAGAGGTGCGCGGTTGCGGATACAATCCCTGTCCGAATCCGGGAATTCGGCGCAACATGCCCTCGACCTGCGCGGCCGTGATCAGGCGCGTGCATTCGAACTGTCGGGACGTGCCCTGCCATCGCGGGCACCACAGAAAGTCCTCATGGTCGAAGCGATGACTGGCATCATTCCAGCAACTGTTGCAGGCGTGATGGTTGATGACCCGATAGGGGGTCGCAAACTCGTTGGTCGGGTGGGTGAAGCCGCTGATCAGCACGACCGGAGTGCCGACCGCCCAGGCCAGCCATGACAACCCCGAGGAAAGGCCGATGAAGAATGCGGCATGCTTGAGCCAGCGGGCACGCTCGGGCAGCGGCCGGTCGCCGGTCTGATCCTCGGCTGCGGCGGGAATTTGCGTCCGGTAGGCGCCGTGGCTGCGCTCCGCGGTCTGATCGATGCAGATCACGCGATAGCCGGTCGCGCGGAGGAAGGCCACGATGCTCTGCCAGCCCTCGGGATTGTTCCAGTGCTTGCACGCGGTCGTTGCCTGCATGGCGATGCAGACATAGGGGTCCTCGATGGGACGGCTGTCTTCGCTCAACGCGACGCGAGGTGGACGCTCGGCCGGATCCACGCCGAGAATGTGAGCTGCGGTCCGATGCAGGCCGACCTGCCGGAAATCACAGGGCTGATGGACCAGCTCGGCATCGTCGAAGAACAGCCCGACCGAGTAGGTTGCGTAGTATCGCTCCGGCTGGACCGTCTCGTGGCTGAGGAATGCGATGTCAGGGTAGGCGTCGCGGAACAGCGGGATCAGCGGCTCGCCCATCGCACAGCTCAGGCGGCACCGATGCAGGTCCTTGAACTTCACTGCATAGCTCATCCAGCCGATGATGTCGCCGATCGTGCCGACCGGGAATTGGATCAGGACGTCGCGGTCGGTGGCGTCATAGTCGTGGCACAGCAGCAGCTCGGGCCCTGACCACACTTCGAGCCTGAACGGGACAAAGTAGCGTTTGCTGCTGTTGACGTGCCCAGAACGCAGGTCGATGTCGAACAGGACGTTGGCGGTCTCGAGATCGCTCAATCGGACGTGCCAGGCGTGTCCGGTGTCGGGCAGCATGACACGACAGCCGTCGTTGAAGTCGAAGCGCAGCCCCTGGGGACCCTCCTGGGTCGGCACGGCCGCTGGCGGCGGCAGTCGCGGCTTGCGTGCGTGATCAGACGCCTCGGTGCGGGCGCCGGGCTGGGCGGACGGTAACGCACTTGCCGGCACCATCGCCGGGTCTGAGGTGCGGGGAAAATTTGCAACGTTCATGTCGAGGTGCCGACGCGGTCTGCGTTCATTCGTGAGCGATGACGCCGACCGCGGCCGTTCGGTCTTGTTACTCCACGAAGGCGCGGCGCCACTGATCGAGAACCGGCTTCATCAGATAGCTGAGCATCGTCCGGCTGCCGGTCTGAACGTAGACTTCGGCCTGCATGCCGGGCATCAGGTTGACGTTGCCGAGCCGCTTGCGCTCCTCGTCGGACAGCGTGATCCTGACCGTGTAGAAGGTGGAACCGGTTCGTGGGTCATTGGTGATATCAGGCGACACGAACGAGACCTGGCCGCTCAATTTCGGCGTGGTGCGCTGGTTGAAGGCGTTGAAGTGGACCATCGCATCCTGCCCGGCGTGAACGTGATCGATATCCTTGGGCTGGACGTGCCCTTCGACCTGCAGTTCGTCCGAATCGGGGACCAGCTCCATGACGGTCTCACCCGGCTTGATGACGCCGCCGATGGTGTGGATCGCGAGCTGGTGGATGGTGCCGGAGTTCGGCGCGCGCATCTCGATGCGATCGAGCTGGTCGCGCGCGGCGACGCCCTTCTCGACCAGATCGCCTTCCTTGGCCTGGGACTCGCTGAGGTCCTTGACCACCTCGCTGCGGAAATCCTGATCGATCTTGACGGTCTGGAGCTCGGCTTCGCTGATCTTGGACCTCGTCTCCGCCACGCTGGACACCAGCTGGCCGCGTTCACCGTCGATCCGAGCGGCTTCCCGCTGCAGCGTGGTCAGTCGCGTCAGCGGAACGAGCCGCTTGTCATAGAGCTCCTGCACGCCGGCCAACTCGCCCTTGATCAGCTCGATCTGCTTGTTCTTGGATTCGAGCTGAGACTCCATGCCGCTGATTTCGTTGTTCAGCTGGACGATGCGGCCCTGCAGCAGCTCTTTTTGGCTCTTGCGGGTCGTGGCACGGGCCTTGAACAGCGCGTTCTCCGACGCGATCACGGTGCGGACGTTCGGATCGTCCTGACGTGAGGTCAGAGTGGACGGATAGTCCGGCTGATCGAGACCGTCACGCTCGGCCGAGAGCCGCGCAATCTTGGCGCGCTGCTCGTTCAATTGCTTGGTGATCGCCTGGAGCTGGGCCTGGCTCTGCGTAGCGTCGAGCCGCACGAGCAGATCGCCCGCCGCGACGCGCTTGCCGTTGTCGACCTTGATTTCCGCGACAATGCCGCCGGTCGGATGCTGAATGGCCTTCACGTTGGATTGCACCACGAGATTGCCGGGGACCACGATCGCGCCGGCGAGCGGCACGAGGGTCAGCCAGCCGCCGCCGAGAACGCCGGCGACAAGCAGCACCCGCAAGCCGAGACGCAACTCGTTCTCGAACATGCGGCTGACGCGCGGCACCAGCGATTCGTCCGAGCCGTCGTCGAGATCGGCCGCCGTTCCTTGCGTCGCAATGAAGGTCATGCCGGTGGTCAAGGCCGTGCCGGCGGTGCCGACCAGGCGGCCGACACGGGTTTGCGGAACGGCAGGCGCATGCGCCAGACGGGCGGGGAGGTTCTGCTGCCCGACCGCGCGCGGCGCGCCGACGCCGAAATTGCCGTCGCGTCGTGCATCCTGCAGGTCGAGCAGGGGCGCCGAATTGCTGCCCGCCATGCGCGCGGGCGGATGGCGCGGCGGCGGCGACAGCTCCGGCTCGTTGCCGCGCATCGGTGCGGGCTGCTGCCAGTCCATCTCGCGGATGCCTTCACCCCGGCGTGTCCGGGGCGCCTGGGCGCCGAGACCGAACAGCGACAGCGACGCACCGAGGGCGCGGCCCATGGTGCTGCCCTTCTTCTTCGAACGCGGCTTTGGCCTGCCTGGCGACGGTGGCGGACGCCGTCGCTTCTTGCCGCCGTCCCGTGTGCCGTGGCGCTGCCGCGGGTCCTCGTCGGAGCCGTCGTCGAATGCGCCCTGCAGCCGCTGCAGCTCGAGGATCAATGCATCGCCCTGCGGACCGACCGCGCGAGTCTTCGGTCGCACATAATCGTCGTCGTCGAACGGCCTGAAGTCGTTGATGTGTTTCATTGATCAAGCGCTTTCTGCTGGGGCGGCGCGACGAAGCGAGCGGGCGTTCGGATTTGGCGCCGCTGCGGGAGCAGCAACCCTGGGCGGAGCGGGGGCATGCGTGACGGCGGGTCCCGCGGCCTTGTTGGCTCCGGCGACGCGGGCAAATATCTCCTGGCAGGGACCGAATGCGATCGCCTTGCCCTCGTACAGCACCAGCGCCATGTTGAGCGCATTCAGCGCGCTGGGACGGTGCGAAATCACGATCACGATGCTCTGGTTCTGCTGCCGCATGATCTGAATGGCGCGGCTGAGCGCGTTCTCGCCGTCGGTGTCCAGATTGGCATTCGGCTCGTCGAGGACGATGAGAAAGGGATCGCCATACACCGCGCGGGCCAGACCCACGCGCTGCCGCTGACCGGCCGACAGCGACATGCCGCCTTGGCCGATTCGCGTCGAATAGCCTTCCGGCAGCCGCAGGATGATGTCGTGCACGCCGGCGATCTGCGCCGCCTTCAGAATCGCATCCGAGCTCGCATTCTCGTCGAAGCGGCAGATGTTGTCGGCGATGCTGCCGTCGAACAGGGCAACGTCCTGCGGCAGGTAGCCGATGTGGCGGCCGAGATCCTCGTTGCTCCATTGGTCGAGCGCTGCGCCGTCGAGGCGGACGGATCCATGCTGTGCAGGCCAGATGCCGACCAGCGCCTTCGAGAGCGAGGTCTTGCCGGATGCACTCGCGCCGAGCAGTGCCAGACCCGTGCCTGCCTTGATCGAGAACGACACGTTTTGAACAATCGGCCGATCGGTGCCCGGCGCGGTGACCGTCAGCTCCTGTACGGTCAGCTCGCGGAACGGGCGGGGCAACGCGACCGGCGGCGCTTCCGGCCTGGCGGTGGCCTTGCAGATATCGCGCAGACGCGCGATGCCCTGGCGCGCGGCGACCAGCTGTTTCCAGCTGCCAAGTGCGATCTCGATCGGGGCGAGCGCGCGGCCCATCAGGATCGACGAGGCCATCATCACGCCGCCGGAGGCCTGCTCGGAGACGACGAGCGCCGCGCCGATGCCGAGCATGCCCGATTGCAGGATGAAGCGCAGCACTTTCGCGGCGGCTCCGAGATTGGCGTAGACATCGCTCGCGCGAATGTTGTCCTTCAGATAGCGCTCGTTGACGGCGTTCCAGCGTGCCGAGAAGCGATCCAGCATTCCGAGCGCGCGAATCACCTCGGCATTGCGCTGGGTGGCGTCGGCGAGAACCTGCCGCGCGGCGCTCGTATCGCTGGCGGATTTACTCGCCTGACGCGACAACCGGTCGGTCACCAGCGTCATCGAGATGATTCCGGCCGTGCCGATGACGGCCGTGATGCCGATCAGCGGATGAAACAGAAACATGCCGATCAGGAAGATCGGTATCCATGGCATGTCGAGAAAGGCGGTTGGTCCCATGCTCGACATAAAGGCGCGCAGCTGGTCGAGATCGCGCAGCGGCTGCTGCATCAGCATCGGCTTGGTGCCGCGCAGGGGCAGGGTGGCCAGAGCGTGATGAATCGCGTCCTGCAAGCTCGCGTCGAACACGGTCGCCACCCGGCACAGCATGCGGGTGCGCAACGCGTCGAAATAACCCTGAATCAGATAGACGGCTAGAATCATCACCGACAGGCCGACGAGCGTGGCGAGATTCTTGCTCGGAACGACGCGATCATTGACCTGCATCATATAAACCGAGCCCGAGAGCATCAGGATGTTGATGACGCCGCTGAACACGCCGATGCCGGCCATGCGTTTGACAGCCTGGCGCAACCCGCGCGTCACCGGATCGTCGCTTCCCGAGAGAAGGTCGTTGAGGGCAGCCGCGGCTTTCGTTCTCGGGCGGTCTTGAGCCAGACTCATCCAGGCGCGTCTCCCAAACACAGTGCTTCACTCCGCGCTATTGACAGTCGATACCGACGATTTTCCGGCAACAATTGGACAAGTGGGCAATTCCGTCGCAGCGTCGCGGGTAAACGACCGGCACGAGGCGCGATGCGCCGGGGCGGCTCTGAAAAAGTGTGGCATCGTTCAGCGCGATCGGGTCCGTGCGAAATCCGTCCGCGATCGTCGATAGTTGCAGCGTGATAGCAGCCATCGGCACGCGACGCGTGTCACACATTCGTCCGTCTATCACCTTGGTTCCGTACTCATTGGTCGCGGTCCGGGCCGAATGACGCCACGAAGCCGAATAAATCTTCCTGCGGTGCAACGCACAGGCGTTGTCATCTCGATCATGCGGTATTCGATGATGGTGCGGAGAACGATCATGATGGCGGCGGCAACACAAGGACATGCGGCTCCGCGCACCAATCCAAGACGTGCAATCAGCTCAGCCGGGCATGGCGACCGACGATGTGTTCTATCATCGAACGTGCGGCCGCTGTGGAACCGGTGACCCGCCAAGCATCGGGCGCACGAGATCAACATCAACTCCAGGGAGGACGAAGCAGATCAGTCCGCGTGCGATCCGAGCAACTCGTCACCGGCTCGGGCCACGGCAGCTGATCAACCATAGGCGTGATCCAACCGATCACGCTCAAGCGTAGCGGGGCAACGATTGGGTGCAGAACGGCGCCGTAACGCCGAAGTCGGACGAAGTTGCTCACTTAGTAAAGCGTATCCGGGGGACGACAAAGTTGCTGGACGACATCACCATCGAGACGCGTGATGCGGGAATGGATTCGGGTCGAGGGGCGGCCCGCAGGGTTGAATACTTGATCATCCTGCGCCGGATCGGTCCGCTGAGACGAAATACGGTCGCCAGGTCGGCGGTGAATCGCGCCGATCGCGTGCGCGCAGCTCTGGAGGCGCACGCATGAAGATCCGCAAGACCGACTATGGAACGATCATCCTGCACTGGACCCTGGTTGGGGCCACGGTGATCGCGTTCCTGACGGGGCTTCGCATGGCGACCGAAGCGCCTGGACACGCATGGATCGCCAACAATCTCGACTGGCTGCTGCCCCGGCACCGGACCTGGACCTGGCACATGCCGGCTGGGGTCGTGCTCGCGAGCGTCGCCGTCGCCTACATGATCTATATCTCGAAGTCAGGGCTCGGCCGTCGCGTCACCATCGACAAGATGCGCTTCAAGGGCTTGCTCGGCCGCCGGCCGGCGCGGCTGGGCTCGATCAGCGTGATGCTGCATTGGGTGCTTTTCATCTCCATGGCGATCCTGATCGTCACCGGAGGCATGCTCTTCTTCGGCGTAGCCTCCGGCTACGTCACCATGATGATCCACTGGTACGCGACCTGGGTGATCCCGGCCTTCCTGGTGCTGCACGTCCTGGTTCACTTCAGCATCGGCGGAAAGATGCAGCTCTATCGCGTGTTCCGGCCGGCGCCCTTGCCGCCGCCGCCGCCAAAGCTCGATCCCGTCGAACTCCTCACGATGCTGGTCGAGCAGTCGGAAAAGCTGGAGGAAGCGGAGGCGCCTCCGAGGAGGCCGGCGCCAGCTGCGCGGCCTGCAGCACGTGAGCCGATGCCGGCGCCGCGGCGCATGGAGGAGCCGATGCGGGCCCGGTCCGAGCCGCGTGTGCCGCCGGGCCGCATGCGTCCGCCGCCGACACCTGCCAAGGGCAATTCCCGCCGCCGCAATCCGAGCTTCCAATCCAACCCGTTCATGGTCGCGATCGCCGCAGCCATCGTGATCGGTTCGGCGATGTTCGCCGCCGACTACTACGCCGAGGACACCGTCACGGTGTATCGAATCGCGACATCGGATGCGCCGACGCTTGACGGCGATTCGTCGGATCGTGTCTGGCGCAACATCCAGCCGCACATGGTGACGACCAACCAGGGCGACAATTTCGACGGTACCGGCGAATCGCGCGTCTGGATCAAGGCGGCGCATGACGGCACGTGGGTCTACTTCCTCGTCATCTGGGAGGATCCGACGCGATCGTTGAAGCAGCTGCCGCTGATCAAGAAGGCGGATGGCTGGCATCTCCTGCAGAATGGATTCGACAAGGGCGACGAGAACGATTTCAACGAGGACAAGTTCTCGCTGTTGTTCACGACGCTGCCGATCACCTTGGCCGCGGACCGAACGTTTCACATGAGCTCGCAGCCGATGCCGGACAAGCCGCCGACGCTGTCGGGTCGCGGCATCCACTACACGCCGGCGCCGAATCTCTATGCCGACGCCTGGCTGTGGAAGGCGACGAGCGGCGGCCCGACCGGATGGATGGACGATGATCATTTCGGTCCGCCTGCGGAGCCGACACCGGATCAGGTCAAGGGACTCACGCCCTACAAGGGCGGGTTCGCACCGGATCCGGGGACTGCGAACTATTCGGACAATTTCGTGATCGACAGGGAGGCCGCAAGACTGGGAAATCGGGGCGTGAGACCGAAGCGCCTTCCGAAGGACGTCGCCGCGATGACCGCGGCGATGGGCGAGATCAATCTCGATCCCAACATCGGCGAGAGTGAAGGCGCGCGCTGGTTCATGACAGAGGCCGAATCGGTGCCCTATTCGGCCGAGGCGGATGCCCAGACGCCGATCGGGACCGTGGTGCCCGGTGTTCTCGTCAGCGGCGAGTTCACCGGTGATCGCGCGGACATCCGTTGCGCTGCGCGTTGGGCCGCGGGCCACTGGACGCTCGAAATTGCCCGCAAAATGGACACGAAAAGCAAGTACGACGTTCCGATCAAGAATGGCGTGTTCATGCGTGTCGCAGCGTTCGACCATACCCAGATCAGACATACCAGGCAGATCCGGCCGATGCGACTTGAGGTGCAGTAATGGGTAAGATTTGCAAGATCCAGTACAACAGGGAAACGTTCTACGCGAATGTGGGCGATATCCTGCTCGACGGCGCCATCAACAGTGGCGTGGATCTGCCCCATGACTGCCGCAGCGGAATCTGCGGTTCCTGTAAAGTGACGGTCATCGACGGCAAGCTGTTCGGCGGCATGGAAGGCGACATGGCGCATGCGTGCCAGGCGCGTGTCGTGTCCGACCTCAAGATCATCACGGAGCCCGTGCCGGATACGGTGACGATGAACTGCGAGGTGGGCGATCTCGTGCGGCTCGCGCCCGACGTCGTCGGTGTCACCCTCGAGATGCCGAAGCCGCTGCGATTCTTCCCTGGACAATACGCCAAGGTCCAGTACCGCGGTTTTCCGACACGCTGCTACAGCCCGACCTATCCGATGGTCGGCGCACCCGATAGCCATCTGCTGTATCTGCACATCCGCATCCTGAAGGATGGCTTGGTGTCCTCGGCGCTCGGCCGTGACATCCAGGTCGGCCATCGCGTCAAGCTGACGGCGCCGCTCGGCACCGCGTTCTTCCGTCAGAAGCATCGCGGCCGGATCATCCTGGTGGCGAGCGGCACCGGCTTCGCGCCGATGTGGGCGATCGCGGTCGCCGCCATCACGGAGAATCCGAAGCGCGAGATCGTCTTCATCGTCGTGTCACGCACCTTGCAGTCGTTCTACATGCATCAGGCGCTGTGCCGCTTGGCGCGCTTCCCGAACGTGAAGATCATCCCGATCGTGTCGGAGCCGCAGAACGTCTCGCCGGCGATTCGCAGCGGCCGGCCGACCGAACACATGCCGGAGCTCACGCCGAACGACGTCGTCTACACCTGCGGCGCGCCGGCTATGACGGAGGCGGTCGCGAAGATGTCGCGCGCGGCCGGAGCGAAGTGTCATTGCGATCCGTTCGTCTCGTCGGCGCAGCCCTCCGAGTCGAGCGGCGGACTCATGGATCGGCTGGTCGGGTGGCTCGACAGCCAGCGAGGCCGGCCGGCCATGTTCCAGCCGGCGGAATGAGATCGTTGCGGCCGCGACGCGCGCGGCCGCAGTCCGGCGCTCAGCCGGCCATGAAAGCGAGCAGAGTGCCGGTGGCCGACGCGGGCGGAACGATCAGGCTCGCGCCACTGCGCACCGCTGCCGCGCCCAGAGCCTTTTCGGTGGCGGTCAGATCGTGTGAGGCCAGCACCAGGCCTGCGCCGCCTCGCTCCGGCAGGCCGGCAAGCGACACACCCGGATAGCGCGCTGCGAGCTGGTCCCTGGTCAGGAATACGAAATCGGCGCGGTCACCGCCCGAGGTGACGGTCACGGCGCCGTCGGCTTCGTCCCGGCCGTCGCGATCGATCAGGCGCGACAGGTGAGCCGCGTCCTTGGCCGGATCCGGCGTCACGATCAGCGCCTGCTTCAGTTGCTTGGCGGCGTTGGCATGGCGCATCAGTTCCGGGATCCACACCGTTTCGCGCGTCTTGTGCTGGCAGGCGAAGATGCGCAGGCCGCCCGGAGCCTCCGCGACGGGCCATTGAAACACGCGGAATTTCGCTGCCGAGATGCTGCCGTCGGGCAGGGGCACCGGACGCTCGAAGTCGATGGGACCAATCGGCTCAAAACCTTTCGCGCGGATTTCCTCGGCGCCGGCCGCGGAATCGATCGCCGTGAAGGCGATGCGCTCGATGCCTTCGCCGCGCTGGGCAAGGAAATTGCGGGTTGGAACGTTGTGATCGGTCTCGGCGAGGATGCCGAGCAACTCGATGTAGTCAGGATCGAGCATGATGGTGTAGTTGCCGGATCCCATCTTGGCACTGTGCGTGCCGCGCGGAGACAGCGTAAAACCCAGCCGCTTCCAGGTCTCCGCCGCGGCGTCGAGATCCTTCACCACGACGACCGCGTGATCGATACCGATGACATTCTTGAGGGCCACGCGTTTGTCTCCTTGCAGCGAACTTGGCATATTGGTGGCCGAACTATGCCCAATCGACCCATGCGCCGCAACCGGCGCTGCGGGGCGCTGGGCGCAAGGCAAGATCGATCTCCGGCAGGGCGGTCGACCAGCAAGGATGAGCTGTCCGCGATGAGCACCACCACAGATTCCGTTCAATGGCCGCCATCCCTTTGGGCGGCGCAGACCCCGGCTGGACCCGACCTGTCCGAGCTTCAGGGCAGTGTGCAGGCCGACGTGGTCATCATCGGCGGCGGCTTCACGGGGCTGTCGACGGCGCTGCATCTGCGCGAAGCTGGGACGGACGTCGCCATCGTCGAGGCGATGGAGCCCGGCTGGGGCGCATCCGGCCGGAACAACGGTCAGGTCATTCCGACGCTGTCACGTCCCGATCCGGACGACCTCGTCGCGCGTCATGGCGCCGCGGGCGAGCGCTTCGTGGCGATGTTACGCGACAGCGCGTCCAATCTGTTCGATACCGTGAGACGGTACAACATCGACGCCGAGCATGAACAGGCCGGCTGGGTCCAGCCGGTGCATACGCCCGGCCGCATCAAGATCGCCGAGCGCAGGTTCAAGCAGTGGTCGAAGTTCGGCGCGCCGGTCGAGCTGCTGTCGCGCGATCAGGCGCGAGACATGCTCGGCTCGGACGCCTGGCATGGCGGCTTCTGGAACAAGACCGGCGGCCACATCAATCCGCTCGCGCTGGCGCGTGGCTTGGCGCGGACGGTGCTGAGCCTGGGCGGCCGGATCTATGCGCGCTCGCCGGTGATCGATTTCGCCCGGCGGGGGGATCGCTGGATCGTGCGCACCGCACGAGGGGAGTTGTCGGCGCGCGCGCTGGTGCTGGCGAGCAATGCCTATAGCGGCGAGTTCTCCAAGGCGCTCGCACCGGATATCGCGCACGAGGTGATGCCCGTGCTGTCGTGGCAGATGGCGACGCAGCCGCTGTCCGACAATGTGCGGAAGACCGTCATCCCGGCGCGGCAGGCGATGTCCGATACCCATGGCGAACTCTATTTTGCGCGTTACGACGCCCGCAACCGACTGGTCACCGGCGGCGCCGTGATCGGCCCCGGCAATAAGGCCGAGCGGCTGAAGGCGAGGGTCGCCGAACGCCTGCAGCGCCTGTGGCCGCAGATCGGCGAGGTCAGGTTCGACTATGTCTGGAACGGCTATGTCGGCATGACCACGGACTACATGCCGCGGATTCATCGCCTCGGTCCTGATGCCTATGGCTGGACCGGCTGCAACGGCCGCGCGGTCGCGCTCACGATCCCCCTCGGTGCGGAGCTTGCGAAAGCGGTGCGCGGCGTGTCGGCGAACGAGCTGGCGCTGCCGTTCACGGAGCCGGTCACCATTCCCGCGCACGCCCTGCTGCGTCCGTTCGCGCCGCTGATGCTGCTCTTGTACCGATATCGCGACGCGCGTGAGATCGGCTAAGACGTGGGATGTTCGGTCCGGGCGAAGTCGCCGCCGGGAATGGCCTCGAGCAGAGCCTGCGTATACGGATGCTGCGGGTTGCCGAACACGTCGTGCGTGGGTCCATGCTCGACGACGACGCCGTCCTTCATGACCGCGACCAGATCGCAGATCTGGGCTGCGACGCGCAGGTCGTGCGTGATGAAGATGATCGACAGGTCGAGGCGCTCGCGCAGGCTGGTCAGCAGCTTCAACACCTGTGCCTGAACGGAGACGTCGAGCGCGGACACCGGTTCGTCCGCGACCAACACCTTGGGCTTCAGTGCCAGCGCGCGCGCCAGCCCGATGCGCTGACGCTGACCTCCGGAGAACTCATGCGGGAAGCGATCGGCGGCCGACGGGTCGAGCCCGACTAGGCTGAACAGCTCGCGCGCCTCCGTCAGCGCCTGGTCTCGCGAGGTGCCGTGCACGATCGGTCCCTGCGCCACCAGATCGACCGCCTTGCGCCGCGGGTTCAGCGAGGCGAACGGGTCCTGAAACACCATCTGCATCTGCTGGGTCCGGTTTCTGACCTCGCTGCGGGAGAGGCGCGCCCAGTCCTCACCGTCGAGCAGGATCGTTCCTGCGTCGGGATCGATCAGGCGAATGATGCAGCGGGCGAGGGTGGATTTGCCGGAGCCCGACTCGCCGACGATGCCGAGCGTTGCGCCCTTTGGCAGCGCGAGCGAGACGTCCCTGACCGCATGGGTGACGCGCTCGCCGCGGCCGAGGAAGCCGCCGGTGCGATATGTCTTCGAGACACCGGAGATGGTGAGGATCATCCGGTCCGACAGCTTGCGTGCCGGGGGCGCTGCTACCGGCGGCACCGCGGCGATCAGTTGCCTGGTGTAGTCATGCTGCGGCCGTTGCAGGACATCCGCCGCCGCGCCCTGTTCGACGACGCTGCCATGTTGCATCACGACGACGCGGTCGGCGATCTCGGCGACGACCCCGAAGTCATGCGTGATGAACAGCACCGCAGTCTTGCGCCTCTGCTGCAGCTCGCGGATGAGCTTGAGGATCTGGGCCTGCGTCGTGACGTCGAGCGCCGTCGTCGGCTCGTCGGCGATCAGCAGCTTCGGATCGAGCGCCAAGGCCATGGCGATCATCGCGCGCTGGCGTTGTCCGCCGGACAACTCGTGCGGATAGGCCTTCGCCGCGCGCGGCGGATCGGGAATGTTGACGTCCGACAGCAGCGACAGCACGCGCGATTTGATCTCGACCTTCGACAGATCGGTATGGATGTCCAGGACCTCGCCGATCTGGTCGCCGATCGTGCGCAATGGATTGAGCGCGGTCATCGGCTCCTGGAACACCATCGCGATTTCGGCGCCGCGGATGCGGCGCATCTCGGCCGCCGTGGCGGTGCAGAGGTCGTGGCCGGCGAACAGGATGCGGCCGCCGTCGGTGGTCACGCCGTCCGGCAGCAGCCGCATGATCGTGTTGGCCATCATCGACTTGCCGGAGCCGGACTCGCCGACGATGCAGACGATCTCGTTTTCGGCGATCGCAAGCGAGACCTCCGAGATCGCATGCATGCGGTCGGCGCCTTTCGGCAGACGTACGCTGAGGCGATCGACGGTCAAAACGGGCTTGGCTGGACTCATCGCTGCTTCAGCCGCGGGTTCAGTGCATCGTTGAGGCCCTGGCCGACCAGCGACACCGCAAGCACGGTGATGAGGATGGCAACGCCGGGGATCGCCGACACGTACCACTGCACGCGCAGCACGTCGCGTCCCAGGCCGATCAGGTTGCCCCAGGAGGCGACGTTGGCGTCGGACAGCCGCAGGAAGGCAAGCGCGCTTTCCAGGAGGATCGCAACCGCCATCACGACGCCGGCATAGACGATCACCGGCGGCAGCGCGTTGGGCAGGATCTCGCCCAGCATCAGCTGGGTGTCGCGCATGCCGAGGGTGCGGCCGGCCTGGACGAATTCGCGGCTGCGCAGCGAGAGGAACTCAGCCCGCGTCAACCGCGCCGGCGCCGGCCATGAGACGATGCCGACGGCGATCGTGACCGTCGTCAAGGTCGAGCCGAACACCGCGACCAGCACCAGCAGCAGCACGAAATTCGGCAGTGTCTGGAAGGCCTCGGTGATGCGCATCAGGATGTTGTCGACCCACCCGCCGTAGTAGCCGGCGAGCGCGCCGACCATGATTCCGATCGCCACGGCAATGAACGTGGCGACGCCGCCGATCAGGAGCGAGATGCGGGCGCCGTGAAAGATCTGGGCGGCGATATCGCGGCCGGAATTGTCGGTGCCGAGCAGAAAACGTGGATTGGCGAACGGCCAGATCAGCGGCCGGCCGGCGAGGGCGAGCGGATCGCGCGGATACAGATAGCCGGCGCTGATCGCCATGCCTACGACGATCAGCAGCAGGATCAGGCCCAGCACCGCAGCCGGACTGCGGAAGTAGCGCTTCGCGGCGTCCATGTTCAGCCCTCCGCCGTGATGCGCGGATCGAGCCGCGCGTAGAGCAGGTCGGTGACGAAGTTGACCAGGATCACCAGCAGCGCGGAGACGAAGACGATTCCGAGCAGCGTGTTGAGATCGCGCTGGACCACCGATTCATAGGCGAGGCGCCCAAGGCCGGGCAGCGAGAATACGGTCTCCACCACGACCGAGCCGCCGAGCATCGTTCCGGCCTGGAGTCCGATCAGCGTCACCATTGGCAGCAGCGCGTTGCGCAACACGTGGCGGGTGATGATGCGGGTTTCGTCGAGGCCCTTGGCACGCGCGGTGCGGACGAAATCGAGGTTCAGGACCTCGAGCATGGATGCGCGCATGATGCGCAGATAGATGGCCAGGAAGATCAGGCCGAGCGTCAGCGACGGCAGCACCAGATGGCTCGCAATGTCGAGCACGCGCCAGATCCCGGTGCTGACGGCGCCGATGTCCTCGAAGCCGCCCGCGGGCAGCCATTGCAGATAGATCGAGAACACCACGATGGCCATCAGGCCGAACCAGAACGAGGGCGTGGCGTAGAAGATCAGGCCGACCGTCGAGATCAGCGTA
Organism: Bradyrhizobium sp. HKCCYLRH3059; assembly: GCF_051168035.1. Classification (NCBI taxonomy): domain Bacteria; kingdom Pseudomonadati; phylum Pseudomonadota; class Alphaproteobacteria; order Hyphomicrobiales; family Nitrobacteraceae; genus Bradyrhizobium; species Bradyrhizobium sp. HKCCYLRH3059. Next base: position 344,534 of record NZ_JBNPUF010000006.1, read on the forward strand.
TCCGGCCAGCGATTGACGCCGCGCGCCGCGATCACGCCGAACACGAGGCCGAAGAAGAACGCAAAGGAGAGAGCGGAGGTCATCAGCAGCAGGGTCGTCGGCAGCCGCTCCAGGATCACGGCGGCGACTGGCTTGCCGTAGATCGCGGAGAACCCGAGATCGAGGCGCACCAGCCGCCACAGGTAATTGGCGAGCTGCATCGGGACCGACAGATCCAACCCATAGAAGCGGCGCAGCTCGCGGGCAGTCGCCGCGTCGCCGCCGCCCATCTGGGCCATCATCGCGTCGACCGTATCGCCCGGCGCGAGCTGCAGCAGGAGAAAGACGCCGATCAGGATCAGGAACAGGGTTGGGATCGAGGCGGCGAGCCGCCGCCCCGCAAGGCTCAAGATGCGCATGGCCTTATCCTGACGGATTCCGGCTCAGGCGGAAAGCCACAGATCGTGCCAGCTCGACGATCCCCAGCGCGGCGTGTTCGAGTGGTTGCGCGCCTTTGCCGTGATCACGGTGACGAAGATCTGCTCGATCGGCATCCACACCGGCAGCTCGGTATTGGCCTCGCGCACGAAGTCGGCATAGAGCGCCTTGCGCTTGGCCGGATCGACCTCGGTCGCCGCATCATCGATGATCTTGTCGATCTTGGCATCGTCCCAACCCCACTGATTGGTCCACGGCGCGCCCTTGGGCTGGCCGGAGCGGTACCAGACCGTGGTGGAGACGGCCGGATCGTTGCGATACTGGTGCCAGCCGGTCGCGAGGTCGAAGGCGTGCTCGTCATAGACCTGCTTGAGGAAGCCGCCGCCGTCGTTGCGTACGATCTCGATCGCGATGCCGACCTCGCCCAGCGATTGCTGGAGGAAGGTCGACCACAGCGAGATGTCCTCGCCCCATGGCGCGGGCAGCAGCCGCAGCGAGAAGCGGGTGCCGCCGGCGCCGGGCTTGTAGCCGGCCTCGTCCAGGAGCGCCGCCGCCTTGGCCTTGTCGTAGGGATATTGCGGCGTATTAGCGCCGGGGTAGAAGTCGGTCGAGGTCGACGGGATCGGACCGGTGCCCAGCTTGGCGAAATCGCCGAGGAAGTTCTCGATGAAGAAGGGAACGTTAATCGCATGCGCGATGGCGCGGCGGACCTTCACGTCCGCCAGCTCCTTGCGGCGGACGTTGAACTCGAGCGTATTGGTGCGCGCGTTGCCCTCATTGCCTTTGGTCGAGACGATGAAGCGCTTATCCTTGCCGAGCCGCGCCATGTCGGAGATGGTCAGGCCCGAGAACGGGCTGTAGTGCAGCTCGCCTGCCTCCATTTGCGCCGCCGCAGCCGCACGGTCAGTGATCACCTTCCACACGATGCGGTCGAGATAGGGCGCGTTCGGCCGCCAGTAGTCGGCATTGCGCTCGGCGATGATATACTGGCCGCGTTCGTACTTCACGAATTTGAACGGACCAGTGCCAATGGGGGCGAGGTTCGCGGGGTTCTGCCTGATGTCGCCGCTCTCGTAGATGTGCTTGGCCGAGACGTAGCCGAGATCGGGCAGGGCGCGCAGCAGCAGGTTGAGCGGCATCGGCCGCTCGTAGCGGAAGATCGCGGTTTGCGGATCCGGCGTGTCAACCGCAGTCAGGAACAACTGCAGGGTCGATCCGTAGTTCAGGATCTTCTTCCACATGTTCATCGCGGTGAAGGCAACGTCCTCCGACGTGAACGGCTTGCCGTCATGCCAGGTGATGCCCTTGCGCAGCTTGAAAGTGACGGTCTTGCCGTCCGGCGTCGCCTCCCAGCTCTCGGCAAGTACGCCGACCGGCTGGCCGTTGGCATCGAGGTCGACGAGGTTCTCCTGGATCTTGCCGCCGATGATGTAGACGCCGGTTGAAGCCTGGAGGCTTGGGTTGAGCTGGCGTTGCTCGGCGCCGTAGTGAACGTTGAACACGCCACCCTTGCGCGGCGTCTCCTCGGCGAAGGCGCGGAGTGGATTGACCACATTCGCGGCGATGGCAGCGGAGGTCAGGAGGGCGGTCCGGCGGCTGATCTCGAAACGGCTCGAATTCATCAAGGTCTCCCGAAGGCCAAGCGGGACGCTGGCCGATGGTGCAATCGCGGCGAAGACTAACGCGGATCGCGGGTCCAAGTCATTTGCGAATTGCGATGCAGATGTGCGGCATTCTCGGGCGCCCCATGCAGCCGGCGGCACCGTGGCATAGATTGCTCGTATACGAACGAATGGGAGAAGGTCCTCGCCGGCAAGGACCTGAATGAGGTGGGGATTGCCGGCTGTCACGGAGCGGCCGGAGGCAACTTTGACGTGGCGCCAATAGATCGCGCTATCTCAGATCGACGTCAGGGGATACCTTCGATCGGCAGCCGCAGCTCGAACGCAACACCGTTGTCGCCCGGCCGCAGAGAGATCTCGCCGCCATGGCTTGCCATGATGGCGCGCACGATCGATAGCCCCATACCGGTACCGCCGCTGTCGCGCCGGGTCGTGAAGAAGGCATCGAAGATGCGGTCGCGGTTCTCCGGTGAGATCGGATCGCCGTCATTGCTGGCGATGACGATCAGCATCTCCTTGCTCTCCTCGGCCTCGAGGCGGATGCGCCGGGCGCCATGCCGGACGGCGTTGTCGACGAGATGCGTGAGCACGATCAGCACGGTCTCGTTCGGGAGCGTGGTGCGGCGCTCGACCGGGCCGGTCGTCTCGATGACGGTCGACGGGAAACGCACTCGCAGCGTGCCGACGGCCTCGGCTATGGTACCGGCCTCGACCGTCGAGACCGTCTCCGCCCGTGCCAGCTCGCGCAAGCGCTGGGCCAGCGCTGCGAGGCGGTCGGCGTCGCCAAGGATGTTGGTGAGGAATTTCTCCTGCTCGGCGCGTGTCAAGGTCTCGGAAGGGCTGGCCAGAGAGTCGAGCAGCAGCTCGGCTGCGCCCTTGATTGAGGTCAGCGGCGACTTGAGTTCGTGCGTCAGATGCGCGGAAAAGCTCCTGATGTAGTTGGAGCGTTGCGCCAGTTGCTCGGCCATGGCGAAGAAGTGCTCGGCGAGCTCCGCGAAGTCGCGGGTGCCGTAATGGGCGAGCGGACGGAAACCGGCGGGATCGTTGCGTCCGATCCTGCCGGCGCGATCGACCAGCTCGCGCATCGGCCGTGTGATCGTCCGCGCCACGATGAGGCCGACCAGCAGCGTCATGAGGACAATGGTGGAGCCGGCGGCGATGAACTTGCCGCGCTCCTGATAGAGATGCTCGAAGATGTTGCGGGGCGTGCGCGAGGTATAGATGACCCCGGCGACGTGATCATCGACGATCACGGGCATGGCCGAGAACACATGGACGCCGACGCCGCGGCTGATCGAATAGATCGGTGGCGGGGCCTTGTCCGGAATGCGAATGCGGAGCGCGGCGCTGTAGCGTCCCTTCAGGGCGGCGGCCACCTCGTCGATATGAGCGAGTGATTTGCCCATTTCGTCGCGGCCGGCGATCACGACCCCTTGAGGATCGAGCACGCGAAACCCGGCCAAGGTGACCTTCTGCGTCTCCCTGACGATCGGCAGGAGCCGCGCGCCGATCGCGACGTAGGCCGGATCCGCAGGATGGGCCGCGTCGCGGGCGTCGGGGCGGCGGACGAACAGATCGTTGGCCAGGAGATCGAGCAGGGGGCGAATGGGCGTCACCTCGTCGGACGCATCCGGACGCGACTCGGGCGGGATCTCGGCGCCGAGCGGAAGGCCAGCGGCAAGGCGCGCGGAAACCTCCTCGGCAAAGACCGCCGCGAGGACACGGCTCTGCGCGATCAGCTCCGCCTGTGTCTGGCGGATCAGCTGGTTGTCATAGATGCGAAAGAAGAACAGCCCGACGAGCGGCAAGGTGCCGACCAGCGCCAGCACGCCAAAGACGATCTGTCCCAGCGACGGCCGCCATTTTGCCTTGGGCTTGGGCGCGATCATGGGGTGCCGCAGCGGCCGAGCCGGAAGCCCACGCCATGGACCGTCTCGATCGCGTCCTCGCAATGCGCGGCTGCGAGCTTCGCTCTGATGTTGCGGATGTGGCTGTCGATCGTTCGGTCGGAGACCTGAATGTTGAGCTGATAGGCGGCGGCCATGATCTGCTCGCGGCTGAACACGACCGCAGGACGCGTCATCAGCGTGCGCAGGATGCTGAACTCCAGCGCGGTGAGCGTCAGCGGCATGTCATCGAAACGGGCCAGGTGCTGCTGCGGGTCGAGCCGGAGCCGGCCATGGACGAGCTTCTCCGGCTCGGCCGAGCGATCACCTCCGCCGTTCGCGACCCGGCGGAGAATGACGTTGACGCGGGCAACCAGCTCGCGCGGACTGAACGGCTTTGTCACGTAGTCGTCGCCGCCGATCTCGAGCCCGAGAATGCGGTCGATCTCCTCGTCGCGGGCCGACAGGAACAGGATCGGCACTTGCGAGGTCCGGCGAATGCGCCGGCAGACCTCGAGGCCGTCGAACTCCGGCATGCCGACGTCGAGCACGATCAGGTCCGGACGGTCTTCGGTGACCCTGGTCAGCGCAGCGCGGCCGTCGGCGGCTTCCCTCACCGCCATGCCGGCCTTGCTCAAGGCCACGCGCAGGACTTCGCGGATATGCGGGTCATCGTCGACGATGAGGATTCGGGGAGACACGAGCTCTACTCCGCGGCGAGGCATCAGCTTGGTTTCTGCGACACAGGATGTGTATCGAGATAGCGCTGCAGGCGCCAGCCGCGAAAACTCCAGGATCGCCAGGACGCCATGCTGCTTTCCTGTTGCTCAAGGAGCCGATCACGGTCGCTGGCCAGCCCTCGGTCCGTCGGTCGCAACAGCATCGCCCGCTCGATGGCCGGCAGTGCCTCGGGTCCGAGCCAGACGAGATAGGAGCCGTCGATGAGAGGGCCGCTCTGTCCCGCCTCACGACTATGGGAGACATTGAAGTCTGCGATCGGCCGGTCGAAATTGATCAGCGCACAGCCGTAGATGGTCGCCGAGAGCACCAGCAGGTTCATACGGATGAGCCATGCGTTGGACTTGTCGAGAGCGATCCTGAGCACGATGAGGATCAGGCCGATCGCGACCAGGATCATCCATATCAGGGCCGCGATTCGCCAATAGGTCAGAGCATAAGTCTCGATATACATGTGAAGCCGTTGAATCGAGGACACGACCAGCATCACGTTCTGAGCCACCCAGAGATAGACCAGCGGCCGGACCAGTCGCGACTCGTTTGCCGTGGTCTCGGAGCGGACGGCGACGATGACGAAGGCAGCCGCGAGCAGCGCCGTGACGATCAAGGGGTAGGCGCCTCGGTGCGCATAGGTCGCATAGGTCATGCCGTCCGGAAGCGCAGCATGTCCCCACAGATATGCGCCGTCGAGCGCCGTCTGGAGGGCAAACAGGATGTTGAACAGGATCAGCGCCCGGATCACGGTTTCAGGGCCGAGCACGGTCGTCAGGATTGACGGCTGATCGGGCTCGCTTTCGATCGGCGGGCTCGAGGTCGTGGTCCGCTCGCGCCAGCGAAGGTTGACGAATGGCCAGACCATGGACAACGTCACGAGCCAGAAGATCGCGTGCCCCATCGTGAGTTGGGAGGCGACGCGCTCGGGACTGAGGACGGCGAACCACCGCTCAATGACCGGATTGGCTGCTGCGAACAGAGCCAAGAACACGCAGCCGAGTGCCAGCGGAATGCTCCAGACAACGAGAGTTCGCGTGATCATGTTCGCGCGCAGCGTCACGATCGCATCAGGTATCAGTCGAAACGGCCCGATCAGGAGCAACTGCCGCGCGGCGGTCAGCGGAAGCCGGAAGCCGCGCGCGGATCGGTTGGTCGCCAGCGTGATAGCCGACAGCGTCGTGAGCAGCAGGACAGGAAAAGAAAGCAGGTTCAGCTCCTCGATGGCGGGAGCCAGGCCGGCAACGAAGAGAACTGCAGCTCCGACCAGACGGTTTCGATCGGTCTTGGCAAGATTGGCGAGAATGCTCGCTGCGGCGAGCGCGGCGAAAAACAGCGGGAATGCCAGGCCGATCGGCCGGCCGTTGTAGAGCAGCGTGTCGGCGAGGCCGACGAGACCGGCAGTGATGGCGAATTTGAGCCACATCGAATCGGGCGCGACGGGCGCAGCCGTCGGCTCGGCGAGAGTCGTCATGGAAGAATCCTTGGTTTGGGTCATCGTTCGGGCCGGGAGGCACAAGCCGATGAGCCAAGCATGACGCCTGCCCATGCAGCAGCTCACGAGGGGATCTGCAGCATTTCAGGATTTGTTTGCAGATTTCGTGCAGACGCGATTCCACATCTGGCGCAGGGAAAACGTGATTGTTACGGCAATGGCCGTCTTTCCCCTCGGATGATCGGCTGCACACATGCTCGGACGTATCAGGACCGCGGTTCTCTGGATCCTTGCTCTGCTCTTCATTTTCGTCACGCTGAACAGCAACGAGCCCTATCTGGTTCGGCTGCGGGGCAGCGGCCACGCAGCCCTGCTCCTCATCGGGCTTGCCGTTCCGCTGCTGCTGATGCTCGGCGGTCGGTGGCGGCGGGGGCCCGCCGGACGCGCTCTGGTCGTAGCATGGTGCGTTCCGCTGATCATGCTGACGTCGACGCAGTTCATGTTTGCCTGGCGCAAGTACGAGACGTTCCGGACGCCCCCCGACGTGGCGCATCTGCTCGGCCGGCATTTCATCGTCGGTTACACGGCCGTCGATGACGCAGCCGCGTTGGCCCGGCAGGGGTTGATCGCGGGCGTCTATGTGACACACCACAACATCCGCGGCCGGACCGAGCCTCAGCTGCGCGCCGAGATGGCGCGATTGCAGGACGCGCGCCGGAGTGCCGGGCTGCCGCCTCTGCTGGTTGCGGCGGATCAGGAGGGAGGCGCCGTCGCACACCTGTCTCCGACCCTGCCGAACATGCCCGGCCTCGCAACGCTGGCCGATCTGCCGGCCTCGCGGCGCGCGCAGGATGCGTTCGCGATGGGGCGCGCCCAGGGTGAGGCTCTCGCGGCTGCCGGCATCACCTTCAATTTGGCTCCGGTCGTCGACCTTCGCCCGAGCTGGACACGCAACCGACTGGACTTTCACACCTTGATCGGCCGCCGCGCGATCTCCAACGATCCCGCGGTGGTTGGCGACATTGCGCTCGGTTACGTCCGTGGCCTGGAAGCAAGCGGTGTCCGCGCGGCCGTCAAGCATTTCCCTGGTCTGGGGCGCGTCGCAGCCGATACGCATCATTTCTCGGCACAGCTCGGCACGCCGGCAGATGTCTTGGAACGGTCGGATTGGCGGCCGTTCCGACAGGTGCTGCAGGGCTCGCACGCGGCAATGATGGTCGGTCACGTGACGGTCGATGCGATCGATCCAGAGCGGCCTGCCTCACATTCCAAAGCCGTGCTCGAGGGACTCATTCGCGGCCGCTGGAACTATCCGGGCGTGATCGTGACGGATGATATCGTGATGGGGGCGATCTACGGCCGCGATCTCTGCAAAGCTGTCGTGGAGGCTCTCAACGGCGGCGCCGATCTGTTGCTGGTGGCCTATGACGGCACCCAGTTCCACCGCGCGCTCGCCTGCGCCAAGGAGGCTCTGGCGGAAGGACGCATCGACCTCGATGCAATCAGCAGGAGCGATGAGCGACTGAAGCGCTGGGCGCCGACGGTTGGCAAATCACAGCCGTCGAATGTGTCTACGGTTATGCAACAGCCTGGAGGCGTGCATCAGAAGATCGTGGACTGAATGGCAGCGAGCCCTCAGCGCGGGCCATTGCCGGTCCAGTTGCGCCAAGCGACATTCGAGAGGCTTCGCAGGTCGGTCGCCAGCGGGCGTCGCGTCTGCTTGTCGTGCTGAGCGATGAGGTGCTCGGATTCGCGGATCTTGACCTGGAGTTCCGCAACCTGCCGCTTGGTCTGTTCAAGCGCCTTCGCATCGGCGCTCTCGCCCACCGTGAACCGCGCCGTCTCGATCTGTTTCAAGGTCGCGCGATTCTTTTTGAGCTGGGCGCGATGCCAGGCAACCTTGCTGTCACTGTCCGCAACCATGGTGGACTCCCGCGAAATGCCGCGGAGACTAAACGACCGATTTCTGATTCGCGACAGCTTCGGACCGGCATCGCCAACATTGGAATACCGATCTGCCGACCCATCGTCCTGGTGAGTCGAATATGCCGGTTCAATCCAACCCTGCGGCGCGTCTCATCTCATCAATCAGTTCGAACGCTTCAGCCTTCGTCATCTCCGCTCGCGTGGGATCGGATCGGCCAGCCTGCTCGCTGAGCGTTCTCAAGTAGGAAGCTTGGGTATCCGTCATCGGATCGGCTCCGGACACCCAGTCCTCGGGATCTTTCTGCAGCTGTTCGGCCATGGGGATCTCCCGTTGTTGCCCGGCTTCAACGGGAAAGCTTGCAAAGTGTTCCTATTTTGTTCTATTGCGCGATCCTACTCTTGCTCGGGTGCTTCATGCGCGATCTATGTGTGGTTCGAGCCGAAATCGACCGTATGCGTCTCCGGGTCGGGCGGCAGCGCCGTGAAATCGTGCAGCTACGGCGAGCTCGGGCCTCGACGGCGGCCGCCGAAGTGCTTTTGCACCACATGCTGGAGACGCTTGACCGGCTGCGGCAACAGCGAGAGCGGCTCAAGCTGGAGGAAGCGAGCCGACTGCCTCGCAAGCAGCGCGGCGCCCGGCGCGCATGAGACGCTGGCGGTAAGGCCGAGTGATCCGCCGCTCGTCCGTAGTCCGATGATCAGGCCTGGAACCGACATGGCCGACGATCACCTGAGCCGCAAAGGCCAACCTGCGCCGGGTCATGAGGACGTCCGCATCTTCAATTTGGCCGGTGAGGAGAAAGATTGGTCGGTAGTCCGGCTCCCTCGATCAGCATCGGGCGTGTGAGCTTCGGGCAATACGATGTCCGGCGGCGCGGCGGTAAGCTCTTCCGGTGTGGCCTCGCATGATTTGATCTCGAAATTGTTGTCGAGGATTTTCTCGCCATGCGTGCCGAGCGTGATGAGATCGGCCTGTTCCGCGGCCTCCCAGACCTCGCGCTCGGTGCGAAACGGGCGGGTCATCTGTTCGTCATTCTCAAACAATGCGTAGGGCACGAGCGCCTCCAGATTGCGATCCGCCGATGCAGCGATGCCGTGCCGCTCGACGCCGCCCATCCATTCAAGGCAGGGACGTCCAAACAAACGGCGCCATAGGCAGGCTGGTTCCACCCAGGCGAGCGCTGACTCGATCGACCAGTTGTGACGATCCGCCCGGCCTGCCAGGCGGAACATGGAGACCAGCGCGAGGTTGCCGGCGGTGTCGAATGGCCAGGAGAGTCCAATGGATATCAAGGGAAAGAAGATCGCGATCCTCGCAACCAACGGGTTCGAGCAATCCGAGCTCGAAGTGCCGCGCGATCGGCTCAAGCAGGCGGGCGCGACCGTCGAGATCATCTCGCTCGCGCCGGGCGAGATCAAGGGCTGGGATGAGAAGGACTGGGGACGGACCGTCAAGGTCGACAAGACGTTGGACCAGGCGTCTGCTTCGGACTACGACGCCGTCGTGCTGCCGGGCGGTCAGATCAATCCGGATCTGCTGCGGCTCGAGCCGAAGGCGCTGCGGTTCATCAAGGAGATCTTTGAAGCCAAGAAGATCGTTGCGGCGGTCTGTCATGCGCCGTGGCTCCTGATCGAGACCGGAATTGCCAAGGGGCGAAAGATGACGTCCTACAAATCGATCAAGACGGACGTTGCCAATGCCGGCGCGCATTGGCAGGACGCGGAGGTCGTGGTCGATCAGGGCGTGATCACTTCGCGCAATCCCGGAGATCTGGAAGCCTTCAGCGCCAAGATCATCGAAGAGGTCAAGGAAGGCCGCCATCTCAAGCGCAGCGCGGCTTGATGCTGAGATCGGAAGCCGGGAGAAAACCCGGCTACCTCAGTGGGACGGGCCCAGCGCCCGAGGGGTCGAACGCTGGGCCGCAGTCCACACGGAGTGCCTCCAGCGAGATGGGGGAACGCCGCCAGAGGCATGGAAATGACTCGCGGCGGGCCGGGTCGTTCCCAATTCCTAGCGCGGACCTTCGCCCGCGGGACTTCGACGATAGCCTCGCAACGTTCAGTGAGGAATCGGAACTTCGCTGCTCATCCCGGGTTTGCCGCTTTTGAACAGGCCGCGGAGAGCGTCGTGAGCGAGAAAGCAAAAATCCAGGACTACAGGGCTCCGGCCGGCGGATGGGGTTCGGTGCACGCGGTCGCCAGCATCCTGACGCAGGAGGAGGTGACCCTGCTTGGCAGCGAGATCCTGTTGAAACAGAACAAGCCAGGCGGCTTCATGTGCGTCAGCTGCTCCTGGGCCAAGCCGGCAAAGCCGCACCCGTTCGAATTCTGCGAGAATGGCGCCAAGGCGACCGCGTGGGAAATCACCGGCAAGACAGTCGGACCGGAGTTCTTTGCTCGGCACAGTCTGACAGAATTGCGATCCTGGTCGGATCATCAGCTCGAAGAGCAGGGGCGTCTTGCTCATCCGATGCGCTATGACGCTGCGGCGGATCGCTATGTTGCCGTGAGCTGGGACGAGGCCCTTCGCGACATCGGGGCGGAGTTGAACAGGCTCGATCCACGCTCGGTCGTCATGTACACGTCGGGCCGGGCCTCGCTCGAGACGAGCTACATGTATCAGCTTTTCGGCCGCATGTACGGCACCAACAATTTTCCCGACAGCTCCAACATGTGCCACGAATCCACATCAGTTGCTCTGCCGGAGGTGATTGGCGTCCCCGTCGGTACGGTGCTCCTTGAGGATTTCGACAAGGCGGATTGCTTCTTCTTCTTCGGCCAGAACACGACCACCAACTCGCCGCGCATGCTGCATCCGTTGCAGAAGGCGGCACAACGCGGCGTGCCCATCATCACGTTCAATCCGCTGCGGGAGCGTGGGCTGGAGCGCTTCACCAATCCGCAAAATCCCATTCAAATGGTGCTGACGGGGGGAACGCGGATCAGCACGCAGTATCATCAGCTGCGCATTGGCGGCGATGGTGCGGCACTACTCGGATTGTGCAAGGCCGTGATCGAGGCGGATGATGCCGCGGTCGCGACCAAGAGCCCGCCCGTGCTCGATGTCGCCTTCATCGAGCGGCACACGTCCGGCTTCGAAGCTTTCGCAACCTGCTGCCGGCAGGCGTCGTGGAGCGATATCGAACGCTCCTCCGGCCTCACGCGCGGCGCCATTCTGGAGGCTGCCAAGGTCTACGCAGGCTCGCACGCCGTGATCGCCAATTATGGGATGGGAATAACCCAGCATCGGCATGGCGTCGAAACCGCGAAGATGATTGTCAACCTGCTGCTGTTACGCGGCAACATCGGAAAGCCGGGGGCCGGCATCTCGCCGGTTCGTGGCCATTCCAACGTTCAGGGGCAACGCACCGTCGGCATCTCCGAGAAGACCAAGTTGGTGCCGCTCGACAAGCTTGCCGAGCTCTATTCGTTCGAGCCGCCGCGTTGGGACGGTCTCAGCACGGTCGATGCCTGCCAAGGCATCATCAAGGGGGACGTCAAGGGCTTCGTCAGTCTCGGCGGTAACTTCCTGCGCGCCGTCCCTGAACGCTCGCTGATGGAGCCGGCGTGGTCGAAGCTGCGGCTGTCGGTGCAGATCGCAACCAAGCTCAATCGCAGCCACATCGTCCCAGGCGAGGTGACCTATCTGCTGCCGTGCCTCGGCCGCATCGAAATCGACCGGCAGGCAGGCGGAGATCAGGCGGTCTCGATGGAGGACTCCACCACCTGCATTCACGGCTCGCGCGGGCAGCGCCAACCCGTCGCAGAGACCCTGTTGTCGGAACCAGCCATTGTCGCCGGTCTCGCCAAGGCCACCCTGAAGCCAAATCCGCGCGTCGATTGGGATGCCTGGGTGGGCGACTACGCGCGCGTCAGAGACGCGATCGAGCGGACCTATCCCGAGCAGTTCAAAGACTTCAACAAGCGCCTGTTTGAGCCCGGCGGCTTTCCGCGGCCGCTTGGTGCCCGCGAACGCAAATGGAAGACGCCGACCGGCAAGGCGAACTTCACCGTGCCCAAGGCGGCGCTCAATCCGCCGGAGGAAGGCAATGGCGTTTACCAGCTGATGACCTTGCGCGCCGACGGCCAGTTCAACACCACCATCTACAACGAGGACGACCGGTTTCGCGGCGTCACCGGTGGCCGTCAGATCGTCTTCATGAACGCGAGCGACATGGCTGATCTGGGCATCAAGCAGGGCGAGCCGGTTCGGCTCTCGACCGAGGCCGATGACGGCGTGGAGCGCTCGCTGGGCGGGCTCCAGGCAGTGGCGTTCGACATTCCGCGCTACAGCGTTGCGGCCTACTACCCCGAATGCAACGGATTGATTCCGCTATGGCACTACGCGGAAGGGAGCAAGGTGCCCGCCGCCAAGTCGATCCCGGTCCGGATCTCGCGCGACATGGCCTGAGCTATCCGGAGCGGTCAGCCAGCAGCCCGTTGTCGTGCGTCGCCCGGCGCCGCCGTTGCGCAAGGGCTCGTGATCTCCGGCGGGGTCGCGCCGGGGCGGAGCGGGACGACCAGCCGGCACACCAATCCCTCGGGACGCCAGTCGAACGAGGCGCGCCCACCGAGCTGGCTTTCCACACTGGCCATCAGGCTGCGCGTGCCGAAGCCGCGCGAGGTCGGCGCGCGCACCAAGGGACCGCCGGTTTCAATCCAGATCAGATCCAGGCGCTCATCCTCGATGCTCCATTTGACCGAGAGATGCCCGGAGCGGACCGACAGCGCGCCGTATTTGGCCGAGTTTGTCACCAGCTCGTGCAGCGCCAGCGCCAGCGTCTGCGCGGTCGCAGGCTCAAGCTGCAGATCGACGCCGTCAAAGGCGACTTGGCCGCCGGTTGCATAGGGCGCGAGCTCTTCGGCCACCAACCTACCTATTTTCGCACCTTCCCAGCTTGATAGCGAGAGGATGGTGTGAACGCGGGCCAGTGCGCTGATGCGCCCCTCTACCGCGTTGACATAGGTCTTCACGCTGTCGGCTTTGGTCAGGCGAACGATCGACTGAGCCAAGGTCAGCGCATTCTTGGCACGATGATCGACCTCGCGGGTCAGCAGGTTCTGGCGTTCCTCGGCGCGCTTGCGCTCGGTGATGTCGATCGTGACCCCGCTGACGCGGACCACGCGGCCGGTCCTGTCGGTGGTCGCCGCGGCCGTTCCCACGCACCACCGCTCTTCGCCATCGGGCCGGTGGATCCGGAACTCAGCCTCATACGACGTCGCGCCACGGCTGAATTCCGCGACCACCTGGCGGGCGCGCTCGGCATCCTCCCGGTGCAGCAGCGCCATGATGTTCACGGTGTTCAGCTCGAAGTTCTGCGGCGTGACGCCGAAGATGCGGTACTGCCCCTCGTCCCACATCCAGTCGCCATTGACACCGTCCCAGTCCCACGAGCCCATCCTGCCGGCCGCGATCGCCATGCTCCGACGCTGCTCGCTCTCGACGAGCTTTGCTGTCGATCGCTCAAGCTCGGCGGTGCGGGCCCGTACCCGGTCCTCCAGCTCAAGGTTCAGATGTTCCAGCTCGCGTGTCTTGCGATAGAGCTCGGCAAAAACCTTGATTTTGGCGCGCAGCACCTCCGGCACGACAGGAACCGGCACGTAGTCGACGGCGCCCATCTCATAGCCACGAAGGCGATCGAAGTCGCTCACCTGGATGGCGGAGATAAAGATGATCGCAATCTTCTGGAACCTCGGATGCTCACGGATCATTTGCGCCAGCTCGAAGCCGTCGAGCTCAGGCATGCAGACGTCGACGAGAATCACCGCGATCTCGTTCTTCAGCAGAATTTCGAGCGCCTCGCGACCAGACGTGGCGACTACGAGGTTTTCGCCGAGTTCCTTCAGGATGACCTCGTAGGCCAGCAGCTTCGCCGGCTGATCGTCGACCAAGAGGATGTTGACCTTCGCATGTTCCATCATGATGAGCCGTTCAGCGGTGCAGCCACATGCGGATCGCAAGAAGCAGCTGCTCGGTGTTGACGGGTTTTGCCAGATAATCGGAGGCGCCAGCTTCGAGACACTTTTCGCGGTCTCCCTTCATGGCTTTCGCGGTCAACGCGATGATGGGGAGCCGGACGAAGGCGGGGTTTTGCCTAATGACGCCGATCGTCTGATAACCATCCATCTGCGGCATCATGATGTCCATGAGGACGATCGCGATCGCGGGATTGCTCTGCACCAGGTCGATCGCTTCGCTGCCGGTGGTGGCCGTCAGCACTTTCATGCCGCGGCGTTCCAGCACACTGGAGAGAGCAAAGATGTTGCGGGCGTCGTCGTCGACCAGCAGCACCGTCTTGCCGATCAGATCCTCGTCGGAACTGTTCAGCTTCTCGAGCATGCGCTGCTTCTCGAGCGGCAGTTCCGTGATCACGCGGTGAAGGAACAACGACGTCTCGTCGAGCAGCCGCTCCGGCGATTCCACGCCCTTGACGACGATGCTCCGCGCCATCGTATGCAGTTCCGCATCCTCTTCGGCCGACAATTCCCGTCCGGTGAAGACGACCACCGGAACGCTCGACAAGAACTCGTCTGAGCGCAATTGATCGAGCACGTCGAACCCGCTCATGTCGGGCAGCCGCAGATCGAGAACCACGCAGTCGCACGGTGCGCTGCGCAGCATCTCGAGCGCCGCAGCTCCCGTATCCGCCGCGATGATCTCGATGTCGTCGTGATCCAACAGCTGGCGGATGCTGAGCTGCTCGGCCGCGTTGTCCTCCACGATCAGCAGCCGCTTGCGTCGCGGCTTCGCGTATTCCTTGATCTGCGACAGGGCCGCGCTGACGCCTTCCGTTGTCGTGGGCTTGCTGACGAAGGAGAAGGCCCCACGCGCCAAAGCGTGCTGGCGGTCTTCGTCGAGCGTGATGATCTGCACCGGGATGTGCCGCGTCAGCGGATTATGCTTGAGCTGGCTCAGAACGGTCCAGCCGAGCATGTCCGGCAGGAAGACGTCGAGAGAGATCGCGGCCGGTTGATACTGTTTGGCGAGATCCAGCGCCTCGGCGCCGCGGCTGGCGGTCAGGACCTTGAAGCCCCTGTCGCGCGCGAGGTCGATCAGGACGCGCGCGTAGTGTGGATCGTCCTCGACCACGAGCAGGATCGTATCGCCGGGTTCGAGATCGAGACGATCGTCCGGCGGGGGCTCGATACCGCGCTCTGGCGCGGCCGCTTGCTGTAGGGCTGGAGGTTGAACGTAGGGAACGGGCGATGCCGGACTGACGCGCGGCGCCGTTGCGGGACCTGAATATTTGAGCGGCAGATACAGCGTGAAGGTGCTGCCCTTGCCGGGGGCGCTCTTGAGGTGGATCTCGCCGCCCAGGAGGTTGGCGAGCTCGCGGCTGATCGCGAGCCCGAGACCAGTGCCACCATATTTGCGGCTCGTGCCGGCATCCGCCTGCTGGAACGCCTCGAAGATCAGCTTCTGCTTGTCTTGCGGAATGCCGATGCCGGTGTCCGAGACTTCGAACGCGATCACGGCCGGTGCCGTGTTGAGCACCGGATGTTCTGCGCTCCATCCGCCGAGCGCCGCAGACACCTTCAAGCGCACCCCTCCTTCGGCGGTGAACTTGAAGGCGTTCGAGAGCAGATTCTTCAGCACCTGCTGCAAGCGCTTGGAATCCGTGACGATGCTACGCGCAAGGTTCGGGTCGACGTCGATGTTGAAGGCGAGCAGGCGATTTTCCGCCTCGTGGCGGAACGGACGCCCCACGGTCTCCAGGAGGTTGGTGGTGAGGATCTCCTCGGCATCGACCGTCACGGTGCCGGACTCGATCTTCGAGAGATCGAGGATGTCGCTGATCAGATTGAGCAGATCGGTGCCGGCGCCATGGATGGTGCGGGCGAACTCGACCTGCTTGAGGGTGAGATTGCCGTCCGGATTCTCGGTCAGCTGCTGGCCGAGGATCAGGATACTGTTGAGCGGCGTGCGCAGCTCGTGCGACATGTTGGCGAGGAACTCGGACTTGTACTTGGACGTCAGCGCGAGCTCGGTCGCCTTTTCCTCGAGCGCGCGGCGGGCCTGCTCGATCTCCTGGTTCTTGCGCTCGACCTCGACGTTGCGCTCGGCGAGCTGTTGCGCCTTCTGCTCGAGCTGCTCGTTGGTCTGTTGCAGCTCGCGCTGCTGGGTCTGAAGCTCCGCGGCGAGCTGCTGCGACTGCTTCAGCAGTCCCTCGGTCTGCATCGTGGCTTCGATCGAATTGAGCACGATGCCGATGGAGTCGGTGAGCTGCTCGAGGAACGTCATCTGCGACGTCGTGAACGGACTGAGCGACGCCAGCTCGATCACCGCCTTGACCTGGTTCTCGAACAACACCGGCAGCACCACGAGGTTCTTAGGGACGGCGCGGAGCAGGGCGGAGCCCACGGGGATGACGTCGGATGGTATCTCCGAGACCAGCCGCTGGCGTTTGTCGATCGCGCATTGCCCGATCAGCCCCTCACCGAACTGGACGTGCGTCCGGTGAGGATAGATGCCGTCATCGGCGTATGAGGCGAGCAGGCGCAGCTGTGGCGCGGACTCGGTCTCGACCTGGTAGATCACACCGCGGTGAGCGTTCACCAGTGGCGTCAGCTCGGTCAGCAGCAGGCGGCCGACGGTGGTCAGGTCGCGCTGGCCCTGCAGCATGTTGGTGAACTTGGCGAGGTTCGTCTTGAGCCAGTCCTGCTCGGTGTTGAGGTCGGTGGTGAGCCTCAGATTGGTGATCATCGTATTGATGTTGTCTTTGAGCTCGGCCACCTCGCCGCGGGCATCGACCTGGATGGAGCGGGTGAGATCGCCCTTGGTCACGGCGGTCGCGACCTCGGCAATGGCGCGCACCTGGGACGTCAGGTTGGCCGCGAGCAGGTTGACGTTGCCGGTCAGGTCCTTCCACGTGCCGGCCGCGCCGGGCACGTTGGCCTGGCCGCCGAGCCGGCCCTCGACGCCGACCTCGCGGGCCACGCTCGTCACTTGGTCGGCGAAGGTCGCCAGCGTCTCCGTCATGTTGTTGATGGTGTCGGCGAGCGCTGCGACCTCGCCCTTCGATTTGACCGTGAGATTCTGCTTGAGATCGCCGTTGGCGACGGCGGTCACGACCTTGACGATGCCGCGGACCTGCTCGGTCAGGTTCGCGGCCATGAAGTTGACGGTATCGGTGAGGTCTTTCCAGGTGCCGGCAACGCCCGGCACCTGCGCCTGTCCGCCGAGCTTGCCTTCGGTGCCGACCTCGCGTGCCACGCGCGTCACCTCGCCGGCGAAGGCGTTGAGCTGATCGACCATGGTGTTGATGGTGTTCTTCAGCTCCAGGATCTCGCCCTTCACGTCGACGGTGATCTTGCGCGACAGGTCGCCGCGCGCCACTGCCGTGGTCACCTCGGCGATGTTGCGGACCTGCGTGGTCAGATTGGCCGCGAGCAGGTTGACGTTGTCGGTCAAATCCTTCCAGGTGCCGCCGACGCCGGGCACAACGGCCTGACCGCCCAACCGGCCCTCGGTGCCGACCTCGCGCGCGACCCGCGTCACTTCGGCCGCGAACGAGCGCAACTGCTCCACCATCGTGTTCAGGGTGTCCTTGAGCAGCAGGATCTCGCCGCGCACGTCGACCGTGATCTTCTTCGACAGGTCGCCCCCGGCGATCGCGGTCGCGACCTCGGCGATGTTGCGGACCTGCGCGGTCAGGTTCGAGGCCATGAAGTTGACGCTGTCGGTGAGGTCCTTCCAGGTACCTGCGACTTCGGGCACCTCGGCTTGGCCGCCCAGCTTGCCTTCGGTGCCGACCTCGCGTGCCACGCGCGTCACCTCCGATGCGAAGGCGTTGAGCTGATCGACCATGGTGTTGATGGTGTTCTTCAGCTCCAGGATCTCGCCCTTCACATCGACGGTGATCTTGCGCGACAGGTCGCCGCGCGCCACCGCCGTGGTCACCTCGGCGATGTTGCGGACCTGCGCCGTCAGATTGCCGGCCATCGAGTTGACGCTGTCGGTGAGATCCTTCCAGGTGCCGGCGACGCCGGGCACGTTGGCCTGGCCGCCGAGCCGGCCCTCGGTGCCGACCTCGCGGGCGACGCGCGTCACCTCGCCCGCGAAGCGGTTGAGCTGATCGACCATCGTGTTCAGCGTCTCTTTGAGACTCAGGATCTCGCCGCGCACGTCGACCGTGATCTTGCGCGACAGGTCGCCGCCGGCGATGGCCGTCGCCACCTCGGCGATGTTGCGCACCTGCGCCGTCAGATTGCCGGCCATCGAGTTGACGCTGTCGGTGAGGTCCTTCCATGTGCCGGCCACACCGGGCACCTCGGCCTGGCCGCCGAGCTTGCCGTCGGTGCCGACCTCGCGCGCCACGCGCGTCACCTCACCGGCGAAGGCGTTGAGCTGGTCGACCATCGTGTTCAGCGTCTCCTTCAGCTGAAGGATCTCGCCGGAGACGTTGACCGTGATCTTCTTCGACAGGTCGCCCTTGGCGACGGCGGTGGCGACCTCCGCGATGTTGCGGACCTGTCCGGTCAGGTTCGAGGCCATCGAGTTGACGCTGTCGGTCAGGTCCTTCCAGGTGCCCGCGACTCCGCGCACCATGGCCTGCCCGCCGAGCTTGCCCTCGGTGCCGACCTCGCGGGCGACGCGGGTCACCTCGCCGGCGAACGCGTTGAGCTGGTCGACCATCGTGTTGATGGTGTCCTTCAGCTCCAGGATCTCGCCGCGCACGTCGACGGTGATCTTCTTCGACAGGTCGCCGTTGGCGACGGCGGTCGTCACCTCGGCGATGTTGCGGACCTGCGCCGTCAGGTTCGACGCCATCGAGTTGACGCTCTCGGTGAGATCCTTCCAGGTGCCGGCAACGCCGAGCACGTTGGCTTGGCCGCCGAGCCGACCGTCGGTGCCCACCTCGCGCGCCACGCGCGTGACCTCGCCGGCGAACGCATTGAGCTGGTCGACCATCGTGTTCAGCGTCTCCTTCAATTGAAGGATCTCGCCGGAGACGTTGACCGTGATCTTCTTTGATAGATCGCCGCTGGCGATGGCGGTCGCGACGTCGGCGATGTTGCGGACCTGTGCCGTCAGGTTCGACGCCATGAAGTTCACGTTGTCGGTGAGATCCTTCCAGGTGCCGGCAACGCCCGGCACCTGCGCCTGGCCGCCGAGCTTGCCCTCGGTGCCGACCTCGCGCGCCACGCGCGTCACCTCGGATGCGAAGGCGTTGAGCTGGTCGACCATCGTGTTGATGGTGTCCTTCAGCTCCAGGATCTCACCGCGCACATCGACCGTGATCTTGCGTGACAGGTCACCGCGGGCGACCGCAGTGGTGACGTTGGCGATGTTGCGGACCTGAGCGGTGAGGTTGCCGCACATCGCGTTGACGGAGTCGGTGAGGTCCTTCCAGGTGCCGGCAACGCCGGGAACGATGGCCTGACCGCCGAGCTTGCCGTCGGTGCCGACCTCGCGGGCCACGCGCGTCACCTCCGACGCGAACGAGCGCAGCTGGTCGACCATCGTGTTGATCGCCTCCTTCAACTGCAGAATTTCACCACGCACGTCGACCGTGATCTTCTTCGACAGGTCGCCATTGGCAACCGCGATCGTCACCTCCGCGATATTGCGGACCTGGCCGGTGAGGTTGTTGGCCATCGAGTTGACGCTCTCGGTCAGGTCCTTCCAGACGCCCGTGACTTCGGGAACCTGGGCCTGTCCGCCGAGCTTGCCCTCGGTGCCGACCTCGCGCGCCACGCGGGTCACTTCGGACGTGAAGACGCTGAGCTGCTTGATCATCGTATTGACGATGGTCGCCGACTGCAGGAACTCGCCGCCCAGAGGCCGGCCATCGACATCCAGCTTCACGGTCTGCAGGAGGTCGCCTTGGGCCACGGCGGCGACCGCGCGAGTCACCTCGCGCGTGGGCCATAGAAGATCGTCGATCAACGTGTTGATCGAGCTCTCCATATCCGCCCAGGAGCCGCTGGCGATGCCGAACCGCACGCGCTGGCGCGTCTTTCCCTCGCGTCCCACGACCTGGCCGACGCGCTCGAGCTGCTGCGCCATCCGCTCGTTGGCTGCAATGATCTCGTTGAACGTGTCAGCGATTTTGCCGTCGATGCCGAGATAGTCGCCGCTCATGCGCACGGAGAAATCTCCGGAACGCATGGCCTGGAGGACGCGGAGCAGATCCTGGCTGGCATCGGCCGCCTCGACTCCGTTGCCGTGGCGACCGAACCCCTGGCGCATGGGCATCGCACCGGCAGCAGCATCATCGCTCATCAAGTTCCCCCAAGTCAGAATCGTCTACCATCAAGAATCTGAGACACTTATGACGGGCGGCATAGAAGCCGCGGCAACTAATCAAATCAAGTCGGGAGGCCGATTTCTCCGGCTGATGGAACCGGCATTTGCCGGCACAAATGGCTCAACTCCACTCCAGGCGGAACGTTCCAGAATTCTTTTTCTCTCTTGCGAGGATGAGCCATTCCTTTCCGGAACCAAGCCAGAGATTAGCCTTCGCTGGTCGTGCCGAGGGGTTACGAGAAGCACGATTCTCAACTCAGTGTCGTGGCCGCCTTCATGGTCGTCCACCGCCAAGTCCCGCGGCCCGGGAGCGACGGGCGATGCGCCCGCCAGTTCCGCAACGCTCCGACCGCAGCGCAGCAAGTAGCGGGTGCAGCGGGGACCTCGTTGTTCGGAGCGCGGGATGACAATGCAGTCCAGGGCTGCGCCGCGATCCCGAAGGGGAAGAGGTCAGAGAGTCAGCAAACCACGGCAGAGCGTTGTGATGCTCGGTCTCACGACCATCTTGCAACTTGGAACAGAACGTACTGCTCCCCGCTTTCGATAGAGAACTGCCGACAGTTCCATGATCATTAATATCGTGTAACACGATTGCATCGGCGCGCGGCGCCCACCAGCTAAATTTGTATGAAACAATCAGATCTTTTCAGAGAGAACGCGGACAACTGCCTCCAGCTTGCGGAGCGCACGCAGGAAGAGCCGGCCTTCCGGCGCTATCGGCGCATGGCCCAGGGCTGGAATGCGCTCGCCCTCCAGCAGGACTGGCTCGACGGCGAGATTGCGCCGCTCGGCGAGCCGAAGGCTGCGCGGCACGAGTAACCAATTAGAATGCAGGAGCGTCCGATGACCCCACGAACGATTCTCATTGCGCTACTGACTGCGTTCAGCTTGGCGTCGGCTGTCGCTGCGTTCACAACGATCCGTCAGGTGCATACGGAAGCGTATTCGCTTCCGCAGCCTGTCACCCGCATTTGAGCGAGGCGGGCGGCTTCAGGGCTGCCCGGACCCTCCCGAAGATCCATAGACCTGCCCGTTGGCGTAGCTCGCGTCCGCAGCGGCCAACTGGACGTAGATCGATCCAAGCTCCACCGGCTGGCCAGGACGACCGAGTGGAGTCTGACCACCAAATTTTTCGAGTTTCTCCATAGTGGCCCCGCCTGAGACCTGAAGGGGCGTCCAGATCGGCCCGGGAGCGACGGCGTTCACGCGAATGCCCTTCGGCCCGAGCTGTTTGGCCAGGGACTTCACGTAGTTCATGGTCGCCGCCTTGGTCTGCGCGTAGTCATAGAGGTCGGGAGAGGGATCGTAGGCCTGCTCGGATGAAGTGCCGATGATGACCGATCCCGGCTTCAGATGGGGCAGGGCGGCCTTGATGATCCAGAACGGGGCATAGATATTGGTTTTCATCGTCGCGTCGAAATCTTCGGACGAGACGTCCAGGATCGACTGGCGTGCCTGCTGCCGCGCGGCGTTGTTGACGACGATGTCGAGTCCGCCCAGCGCTTCGACGGCCTGTTGCACCAGCCGCCGGCAGAACTCCTCGTCGCGCAGATCGCCGGGGATGGCGACGGCCTTCCGCCCCTCGGCCTCGATCAACGCGATGACCTCCTGCGCATCCGGCTCCTCGGTCGGGTAGTAGTTGATCGCGACGTCGGCCCCTTCCCGCGCATAGGCGATGGCGGCCGCGCGTCCCATGCCGGAATCGCCTCCAGTGATCAGCGCCTTGCGCCCGGCGAGACGCCCGGAACCCTTGTAGCTGGTTTCACCGTGATCCGGCCGCGGCGACATCTTGCTCGCAAGACCCGGCCAGGGCTGCGACTGGTGTTCGAACGGCGGCTTCGGATATTTGTCCTTGGGGTCGACGAGCGGTTCGGGCGGGATTGAATTTGCGGCCATCGTCTCGCGTCCTTTCGCTGTTGCCGAGGTCAGCGATGCGGCCGCAAGTGTTGCGGTGCCTCCGACCATCTCGCGGCGGGACATCGACGTTGTGCGATCGCCTGCCATGCGGTGTCTCCTCTCGAGGGACGTGGTCAACGGCCTGAGACCACCAACGTTTCATTTGGATCGCTGAAAGCACCGTGTCGCGCGCCAGATGCACTGGTCGGCTCTGCGGCCTGTTGGCTCAGGGAGGAACGAACAGGCGCGGCCGGCGTCGTTTTCGATCGAATCGGAGTGGCGTCGGCACTATCCAATCCGACGCCCTTCGTGGATCACCAACCAAGGAGAGCCATCCGATGGCGCAGCAAGGCCAAGGCATCGTCAGGACAGGACGCGGGGAGGATCAGCCCGCCGACAAGGAGCGTGCGCAGCAGGTTCATAGGACCACATCTCCCGATGCTCCGTCCCGCGAGGCGACACGTCATCCCGAGCAGGACAGTAACCCGTCGGCGAGTGACTGAGAGCCCTTCAGGCCCTTGGGAACGGCCGGTGACGGCCGAACGTTATCGATCCATTAGCACCGGGAGGATCACGTGACATCGATGCTCGATGAACGCGAATATGGCAACCTGATTGGAAGCGACAAGGTCGAAGGCACGGCCGTCTATGGCGCCGACGACACCAAGATCGGCACCATCGAACGCGTGATGATCGACAAGCTCAGCGGGCGGGTCTCGTATGCCGTCCTGGGCTTCGGCGGTTTCCTCGGGCTTGGCAATGATCACTACCCGTTGCCCTGGCAATCCCTGAAGTACGACACGCGACTCGGCGGCTACGTTACCGGCGTGACCGAGAACCAGCTGCGGGGCGCGCCGAAATATTCCGACGAGCGCGAGTGGGACTGGGGGGATGCCGGGGCGGGGCGCAAGGTCGACGACTATTACGGCGTCCAACTCGCTTAGGACCGCCGCCCTCGTTCATTGCGCTGGCGAGGATGCCGACGAACGTCGCGTATCGCGGCCTTGTCCGCGACCCCCGATGAAATCTCAGGCGGCCGGCGGCTGAGCGCCGTTTTCGGCCGCCGATCCAGCCATCATGCTGCGGCGGCTCGATAGCCAGATCGGAATCTCGCGGTAGCAGGTGCCTTTTTCATTCATCTCTGCGACCGTCCACCGGCTCGGATGCCGTTCCTTGCCGACGAAGACCCAGTCATCGGCGGTGGGGGGCGGCTCATTCGGCCTTGTCCTCAGCCATGCCGAACGGGCTCCCTTCGGCAGGCGATCCTGCTTCATCTGATAGAGATCATATACTGGTGAACGCATGACGCTACTCGTCCTCAAGCAACCGCAATTCTCAACACCCTCAGCGTGTCGCGTCGTCGCGGCGGAATTGTGGGAGCGGCGCGGCGAGGCTGTGCAAAAGCACGATCAAGCCTGTGATTGACGGCATCTGCCATATTCTTCGCGTGGGGCGTAGCGCTTCGAAAAGGCGACGCGCGGGGCTGTTCAATAACCCCGCGAGTCGGGACCGACGCCGATCGCGTCCGGCAATGAAGAGTCGCCAGCCCGCGACCAGTGGACTAATCAAATCAGAAGAAGGCGTAGCTGAGATCGAGACCGTAGGTGGCGTGGAGAATGAAGCCAAACGCCGTGGCGCCGCAGAGCATCAGGATCGTGCGCAGCTTCTCGGAGTCGATACGGGTCTCTTCGAGATGGGTCGGGAGAGCCTTGATGAGTGTTGTCATTGTGGGACCTCTGTACGCGAAACGAAGACGGAGAGTGAGTTATGAAAAGTATATCCGAGGTTGTTAGATCCCGTTTCTGGGAGGTGGTTTTTGTAGAGTCCCAGAAGAGTTCTAATTGTGAAAGAGGAACCCAGCATCGTGCAGTTTTTGGGGCAAAGTTGCGGAAAGTAAATGATCAGTAAATTAAATCTGAGGTTGATATTAGTTGCGTGCAGTATTGTTGCACGTCTCGGCTGTTGAAAGAAGTTGCCAGGTTGCGGAGAAGCGGCGCCGCACGTTTTTAAGCTTAATTCCTTCAGGGAGGCGGTTTGAACGTGCTCAGCCTGTGCGGCCCGGTGCCGATGAGCACCGTCCGGGCCACGGCGCCAATGCGGTTGCAAAAGCAACTCGAAGTATAGAGGCAGCTCACCTCGACCTCGGCCAATTTGTGGCGAGGTGTTAACGGCTATGGCGATGTCGCCACTCGCTCGCCGGGTTCTTTGGCATGACTGGTATCATGTGGGTGGTGACGACGGAAGCGGGTCGCTGAAATCTCGCTGGCGGGTGTGCTGATCATACAACAGCCCCACCATCATCGAGCGGGGATCGCACGGGCGTCTCGTGTCGAGCCCAGTTGAGGCGCCAGCATGATGGGCAGTTCATGAATCATGATGGAGGAAGCGCGCGTGGCATGCCCGCCCTCGGTGATGAAGGCGCGTTGCTAGGCTTGAGCAAGAAGAGAAGGCCCAAGGTTGAGCAGTTACCGACACCCGAGCGGCCGTCGGGTCGAAGGCTGCGTTGGGCAGCGCGCGCGAGCGCGGCGCATGGATCTGGCTTGCTCGCAAGGTGGGCCTGGACGGATGCTGCGCGTTCTCGCTGCTCTGTCGAGCTCTCGATCACCGTCCCCATGTCAGTACCGGGATGTCGCGACCGATCGCCAATCCTGCCGATGCGAAGCGGATGACGCCGCAGGCGGAATGGGCGCCGGGCGTGCCCGCTATCCTCCAGCATCCCCGCGTGATGGGCTCCTGAGGCGGTGCGGCAATTCGGATACACCAACCAACAACGGTATTTCCGTGTGTTTCTGAACGTTGCAATTCATTTTGGAACATGTCAGCAGGTAACCTGTTAGGGCGAACGGCCCGCCCAGGCTGCCAGCATGACGCGCACAAAGGTTTTGGAATACCGGCCGGACATCGATTGGCTGCGCGCCGTAGCCGTGGTTTCGGTCATTGGATTTCATTACGAGCTGCCGGGCTTTGGCGGTGGGTTTGTCGGCGTCGACCTCTTCTTCGTCATCTCCGGTTATGTGATCTCCCGGCTCATTTGGACGGGCATTCAATCCGATTCGTTTTCCTTCATTGAGTTCTACGAACGGAGGGCGAGGCGGCTGCTTCCGGCGCTCTATTTGATGATCGTCGTCACCGGGATGGTCGCGTGGTTCTTGGCGCCTCCAGGCGACTACCGAATGTTCTTCGGAAGCGCGATCTCCACGGTGCTGTTTTCGTCGAACGTCTTCTTCTGGTCGCAGACCGGCTATTTCGATCTACCAACGATCGGGAAGGTTCTCATCCACACCTGGTCATTGTCGGTGGAGGAGCAGTTCTACTTCCTGTTTCCGGTCGTGACTTGGCTCTGGAGCCGGCTGTTTCCCGATCCAACGTCGAAGCCGTCGCTCGGGCTGGTCATCCTCGGAACGATCGCGCTGTGTGTGCTCGACGAGCTTTGGATCAAGCAATCGCCCTCGACCGCCTTCTACATCGCCCCGCTGCGGGCCTGGGAGTTCCTGATCGGAAGCATTGCGTTTTTCCTGCATCGATGGTCGCCGGTTGGAAGCGTGACGCGCCTGGCCTTCGCGGCCGCGGGCATGGTCTCCATGCTGCTTGCCGTGGTCATCTTCCGCGCAGAGACCCGCTTCCCGGGATTGCACGCGCTGGTCCCCTGTGTCGGTGCTGCGGTCTACATCGTCGCGTTCAATCAGGAGAAGGGCAGACCCGGGCTGCCATTCAGTGAGCTCGGAGCATTCCTCGGCCGTTTGTCCTACTCGCTCTATCTTTGGCACTGGCCGGTTTTCGTCCTCGGCAGGGCCGCGCTGCCGCTGGATGTGGCGACCTCGGCGGCAGCTACGGTTGGACTCCTGCTGTGCTCGCTGCTGCTGGCCTATCTGTCCTACGTCATCGTCGAGCGGCCTGCGCGCGCACGAACGGTATGGGGTGGCGTGCGTGGCTCCCCGGTGATCGCGGGCATTGCCGCCGTCATGGTCGCGGTCGGAGTTCACGGCGTCGCGCATGACGGCTACGCCGATCGCTTCCCGCAATCACAGGCACGAATGCTCCGGTACGATTCCCGGACGATGGAGCCGTTCTATCGTGCGCACAGCTGCTTCTTGCAGCCCGATGAGCCGGCATCGGCCTACGATTTCGAGGCGTGCCTGAAACCGGCTGCGAACAAGCGCAACATTCTGCTCGCCGGCGACAGCCTTGCCGCGCATTATGCCTGGGCGTTGCGCAGCTACCTGTCGTCCGATGCCTACCATCTTCTGCAGCTCACGTCAGGGGGCTGCCCGCCGTTCGTCGAGCTCAAGCTGAGCAGCTCGCGAAACTGTAACGACGTCAATCAGCTGCTGCGCGATCAGATCAAGGCGCACCGCTTTGACGCCATCATTCTTTCCGGCAATTGGCGCGCCTATCTCGAAACCTATGGCCGGCCTCCCGCACGGCGCGTCGACGGTTATTTGAACGCGCTGCTGGCGGTCGCTCAGGAAACGGGCGTTCCCGTTCTGCTGCTCGGTCCCTCGATCGAGTTTCCAGTTCCCTTGGCTTCGACGTTGTTCAACCATGAGCAGACGCACGTCCCGATCGGCAATTCGCTGGTGCCGAAAGATGCGTCGTTCGAGGCGGACGATCGTCTGAGAGAGATCGCCCGCGCGTATCCGCTCGTTCAATACGTTTCGATTCTCGACACGATTTGCAGCAAGAGGCGTTGTCCGCTGACGATTGACGCGGAAACCCCGATCGTCTGGGATACCATCCATTTCACCCCGGAAGGCTCGAGGTTCGTCGTCTCGCAACTCGCGCCGCAACTGGATGCCTTCTTGCGAAGGCTGGAGCAGCCCTCCGAGACCGGAACGAACGAGCTCATGGCTGGTGACGGTCCGGCGGCAACCCGGAACCTCACCCCCTCCCGCGTTCAATGATGGAAGCGATCGAGCACGGGACCTGCGGGAGCCATGAACTTCGGCGGGTGTCGTGCGTTCGCCTGCCGTTGATGTCGGACATTGCCTTCGCGCGGCCGCGAAAGTGATCCAACGTCATCGCGTTCTCAAGCCGTTCGGGACGACACACATGAATCCGATCATCAAGGCGATGGCAGTGCTTGCGTGCGCCGCCTGCTGGAGCACCGCCGCGACGGCCCAATCGGTTCGCTGGAACACCTATAGGATCCCGGAGACCGGCACATCGGTCGACATTCCGGTCTCGATCTTCAGCGACACGGCGGGCCAACCCGAGGGCTACGGCCAACGCTTCCAGACTGCCGACGGCCGCGCCAATCTGACCGTGCAGTCGGTATCGAATAACGCGCGGGAGTCACCTGCGCGGTTCCTTGCCAGGAAGAACCCTCCGCCGAATATTCAATACAAGCGCGTCACCTCGCGATTCTTCGCGGTGTCGAGCTACAAGGGCGACTATGTCTGGTACAATCGCTGCAACTTCGTTGGCGGCTACGTGCATTGCGTGCTGATCAACTACCCCCGGGTCTGGGAGCGCGCTTGGGACGGCATCGTCACCCGCATCAGCCTGTCGCTGAACCGAAGCTGAGGGGGGCGCTTAGCGAAGTCTTCGGCTGGCTGCTTTGATCCACCTCAATGATACCGTCGGGCTCCTCTGAATAAGCTTCGGCTTCATTTCAGCCGCCGCTTACAGATGAGCCAGTTCTTCATGGCCGCAGCGTCCTTCACCGTACGGGCCGAAAGCGCCAGCGCGATCGCCACCATCAGGTGCCGCAGCGCGCAGGACGCGCTGCTGACGGCCAATGCCTATCTGCGTCTCGGCGCCGCCTGCGTCAGCATCGAGATGCCGGGCGGACAAAGCATGAGCCCGGACCGGCTCGATGCGCTGCTCAACGATTCTGGCGGGCGCATCGGCTTCTGAAATCGGGCGTCGGGCGCACCGCCACTCTTCCCTGGCGTGATCGCGACGGCTTGTGCGAGAGCATTCCGGGAGTGCGTCCAGGCTCAGGATGACGACGTTTCGACGCGGTCGTCGGGGAGCGCCGTCGGCCACGAGACATCGATAATGTAGGGGCCGTACAGGACATCCTGGCGCCGCTGGTAAATGATCCTGAGGGCGACGGCGGCGATGAAACAGATTGCAGTCAAAATGGCTAGTTCGAACATGGTTCAACTCCATCGCCCAGCACGTGGCGGATGAAGGGCGTCGGCGTCAAATGGAAGCTGGCGTTAAGCTGAAGAGGAAAGCTTAATGCACGCGAGGCATCCTGCGTTGCAGGCGAACAGCCAAAGCAGAACCGCTGGGTCCGCGCGGCTGAACCTCGGGTCGAGAGTCCGGCCGCTCGGCGCGCGCTACTCAGCGACGGTCGACTGACCGGTATCAAGCTCCGGAAACATCGCCCGGCAGCTCAGGCAATAGGATTCGAAAATAAAGCTCAGCAACGTGGACATCGGTAACCCCCATCAGTCGATGTGATGCTTGGCAACGTGCCGGGGGACTGTTTCAGGACGACTTCGTGCGCCCGGCGAAGTGGTTTCGATCGGTGCCAGGAAAGCTTCGTGGTCACAGGACGTCGGCGCGCGCACGCTCCTGAAGATGAAGTTGTTGCAATAGTCCTTCCGCTTCCAGAACCATTCGCCATCGGCGCGCTGATGGATTTCCGGGTCGAAGGCAGACAACGGAAGCAATCTCCCGCGGCTCAGGAATTGGCCCCGATAGCCGAGACCCCGCAGGAGCAAGAATGTCTCCTTCACCCTGTCGAGCGTCGCTAGGCGGCGGTCGCACTCGACCACGATCAACGGCCGGCATCGGCGCAAGGTGCGCTCGGCGCCGCGCAGTACGTCGAGTTCGGCACCCTCGACGTCGATCTTGATCGCAGAGACGTTTGCGGTGTCAGGGAGATAGTCGTCCAGCGACGTCGTCTGCACCTGGATCGCCTTCGAGGTCTCGGCGGGCCGGAGCAGCGAAGCTCCGGGCTGATGCCCTTCGGGAACGAACAGGGTTTTCCTGCTGGAGCACGAATAGACGGCGCGCGGTTCGACGACGACATTGTCGAGCGAGAACCGGGAGCAGAGCCGTGCCAATCGTTCGGCAAGATCCGGCTGGGGCTCGAAGGCGACGACCCGCCCCGGCGCCGACCACCGTGCCAGCCAGTAGAGAAAACTGCCCTTGTTGGCGCCGATGTCGCAGACGATGTCGCCGCGCCGGATGTGACGCTGCAACTCGGACAGCTCCGTCTTGTGGTCGCGGAATCGGGACCGCAGGATTCTGACCAGAAACCGGGATGCCTCATGTTTCGCCAACCGAGCCCCCCAACGCCATGGCTACGCGCCCGCCAAACGAGGGCGAGCTCGGGTGCGCACGCCCTGTCGTTCACGGCAATGTTTCAAAATGGACGAGTGGCGGGGCGCCAAGATGGCGCTGGCGTGGCGACTGGCGATCCCAGCAGGACTCGAACCTGCAACCCGCGGAGTAGAAATCCATAGGTTAGAGCACGAAACATCGAACGTTCGCAGCTATTTAACTGATACCTATCGCCCAGTAAGGGGAAATTTCCGGGGCAAAGGTTGGGCTGAAGATCAGCTTGCAATGGTTTCGGAGCTTGGGATGGCTGTTCAGCAGGTTAGGCACCCGCCAGCTTATGGAAAAGAACAGTCAGTACCTTGAGAAACACCGTCGCCGATGGGATGAGGAGGAGGGCGAGACCAGCCAAGTAGAGGATGGCGGCGGTCCATCGCGCGACGGGGCGAGATCGATCCAACATCTCGAAATACAAATTTAGATCGATGCGAGTTGCCTCTGCGATGCGCCTTAGACGGACTTCTCTGTCGTCGGTCGAGGGCCGAGATTCGTGGAGTTGGCGATACCCGGCTTGATATGTACGGGCGATCTCATCGCCAGTTCTGAGGCGGTGTTGAATGATGCCGATCGTCCTTGAACTTAGAAACGGCTCTTCGCCCGCGACGTACTCCTCGGGTGAGCCGTAACGCTTCACTTCCGGATAACACCAAATCGCAAATATGGTGGAGGCGACCGCGACACTGACGAGCCCGCAATAGATCAGCAACAGTTTTGTCAGTGCCGCATCCGTCGGGGGGCCAAATATCTCTGTTGAAAGTGCCAGGCGTCGAACAACCGAATCGTTGAGCAGGATGAGGTACCCAATCAGCGGAATGAGAACTGTTAATTTTGCCGCTCTGGAATTTCCGATGGACCGCAACAGCCGCCAGGACACGAACACCTGTCCAGGCTCGAGAGATCTCCGATCCTCATCGGGGTTGCGTTCCTGATTGTTGTCAGCGGTCATGAGATTCGCACTCCGGCAGCTCACTCAGCCGGAGCCCTCCTGTGTGTTGGCAGCACGCGCGGTCGACGTGCTTCCCGCCCTGCTGGTTTCCTCCATAGCCTCACGCAGATCCTCCACAAGCGCGTCGGTGTAGAATGTCGCGGTCGTCTTGATATCTGTGTGGCCCAGCAGAGTTTGGACCACCTTTAAATTTCGCGTTCGGCGCAAGGTTCGCATGCCCGTTGTGTGGCGGAGGTCGTGAATGCGGGCGGTGACGCCGTGCGTCTTCCATCTGCGGCAATAGGTGGTGAAGCCGTAATAGGTGATCGGATAACGCTGGCCCTTGATCCGCTCCTGGCCGTTCTTGGGGTGTTTCTTCCACGTCCGCTGAGCAACGAACGTGAAGACGTGGACCGGATGGTCGCCCCGCCGGCGCCACAGCATCTGATAGGCTTCCTTGGTCAGGGGAATGACCCGCGGCTGGCCGCCCTTGGTGATGACGCGGATTACGGCAAGGTCGAAGTCGACCTGCGGCCAGGTCAAGAACAAGTTGCCCTTGCGCAGGCCGGTGATGATGGCGAAGCGTCGGACGTCGGCGTAATCGCGATCCTCAGCGGCGTCGAGCGTCGCTTCCTCGGCGGCCGAGATCTCGCGGATGTGGCGCTTCACCTGCTTGAGTCGGTGCTTGCGCCACTTCGGCATCTTGACGATCGCCGCGTTCCAGTTGTCGGCGGCGCGGTACATGACTTGGCGCAAGAGGTCGATGGTGCGATTGACCGTGCGCGGAGTGATCGGCCGGCGCAGGATGACCTTGCGGCCGTTGTCGACCACGGTGCGATCGCGCCTGGTATCCTTCCGCCGCTCGGCGACCATGCGCGAAACGGCGTCGTCGTTGATGGTGTGCAGATAGGTTCGTGCGCCCATGATCTCGACCAGGCGGTCGAGCACGCTGCGGATGCGCTGGTCGGCCAGGGTCGAGCCGTGCTCGGTCCACCAGCGGTCGCAGGCGGCCTTGAGGGTGAGCGGAGCGGAGCCTTCGGCCTTCAGTCGCTCGACGAGGGCGCGGGCTTCGATCTTGCGCGCGTCCTCGAAGGCCTGAGCCTGACGTTCATCCCGGAGCTTTGTGGAGCCGTAAAAGCGAAAATGTTCGATCTCGAAGTCGTACTGCCAGTAGGGGCTCTTCCGGGTCTGGTAGATGGACATGAGCGCGCTTTCGGCTGGGCTGGCTCCGGGACGGCCAGGGCCTCGAGGAAGGCGACCACGTCGCGTGGCATGAACACGCGGCGGGGCTTCTTCCGACCGCATCCCTTGATCCGGCCGGTGAGCCGCCCGGCCTCAATATGCCGCGCCAGCGTCTTGCGGTCCATGGGGAGCAGGCGGCAGAGCTCCGGCAGCCCGATTGTCGCCTGGATGGCGAAATGGGCCTCCAGGGCGGCGGGAAGGGCTGGCAGGGGCATGGCGCGTCAGGCCTTCGGTGGATCGCGCGCGGGCAGGCCAGGGACGGAGGCGACGGCCTTCTCGGCAACCTCGGACGTACGCTCGATGACGGCGCGCAAGATCTGGGCGCAGTCCGTACGGCCGATGCCGAACACGCCGCGCGCCTTTAGCTCCTCGTCGAGGTGCGCGGCCATGACAGTGATCACGCTCATTCTGCCGCCTCGCGAATGACCAGGAAGATCTTATCGCCCCTGCGCTCGGCCAGGCCGCGCGCGATCGCTTTCTCGACGGTGGCGTTTCTGAAGCGGCGTCCGCGGCCGGCGGCGCGCCACAGAGCGTTGCCTTCCCGGTGCAGCGGCCCCCGCGCCAGCACGGCGATGCACTGATCGACCGTGCTCGGCCACGGCTTGCGGTGATATTCGTAGATGCGGCGCTCGCCACGCTTGGTGATATAGGTGACCCGCTGCACTGGATGTTTCAGCTTCACGACGCGGCCTCGATGCGGGCGAGGAGGGCAGACCGTCTGATGATCATCGCGCCACCGCGCAGTCGGTCAGGACGGCGAGAATAGACCTGTCGGAGCAGGCCGGACGCTCCGACGATGCGAGGCGTGCAATCAGTCCGGCGCCGGCAAGCGGCACCATCGCAGCCAACACGATGACGACGAGCGCGGCCGCCAGCGGGGAATGGGTCTCCCGCGGGCCGCGCCGCAGCAGCTGCTCGCGCGGCCAGCGAGGTGTTTGTTTCTGTCTGTTAACCATCGGAACTAACCTTTTGTTAGCCACGGCTTGCGCCACCGGAGGTAGGCGAGCACAGTTAAGACAATTGGGAAGGATCGACCTGGCCGTCTGCGATGACATGCATTCTTATCAAAATATTTTTGAAACTCAATCCGATCGCTCAAAATATTTTTGAAAGCGGATGGGGCTCGCTCGGACGGCATGCCGCAAGGCGGGGTTGGGAATGGGGAAGAAGGGGGAGACCTGGCACCGGCGACATGCGCTGTCGCTCGTGGGTCAGTTGCCTGAGGACGTAGACGACGCGCTGCTCGTCATCGCCTACATGCGGGACGTTGTTGAGAACTTCCTTGTGCCGGACCGTGAGCCTGCGTCGCTCTCAAGCGCGCGCGGAATCGTCGCCAGCCTCCGGCTCGTGCAGACGCCGATCAAGGTCGACGCTGAGGCCCCTCCGCTCTCCGTTGTAGAGCCAGTCGAGGGACAGTCCGGGGATGATTCGCACTAGCTTTTGCGCGATTTCGATGCTGAGCGGGGCGCCGCGCTCGAAATTGTTCCAGCGGGCAGGGGATATATCCAACTTTTTTGCGAAGGCCGTCTGGCTGCTGCCGCTCGTGATCTCGCGCAGTCGTTTAAGCCTTTGAGTGCGTTCACGATCTGGCGGCGTTTCGGGTTGCTTCGCAGGCGGCTTTTTCATCGCCGCGAAGGATGGCGCAGGCATCGCTAAAATCCCATTAAAGAAACTTGGTTGTTGAGTTTCAAAATAATTTTGATAGCGGTCGGGGTTATGGACATCCCCCGACGCCTTGAAACCACCGAACAGATCTTCGACGCTCTCGGCATCGAAGCGATCATGACACTGACCGGCGGGAAGTACCCGGCGGTCCACTGCTACAAATCGTCCGGCAAATTCCCGCCGAAGACCTACGTAGTCCTGAAGGCCGCTCTGTCTGCCATCGGCGCCGATGCGCCTGACAGCCTCTGGCAAATGATCGAGCCGGACCCTGTCGCGCTTGCTGGCGTCGTGCAGCGCCTGCCGTCCGCTGCTGGTGATGAGGTGCTGCCATGATTGGCACCGTATCGGGCCAGGGCGGCGCCGGTCGATCCGGCGGGCAGGGCGCGCAAGGCAATTATTTCGGCCTGTGGATATCCGTTTTTGCGACCTCGCCGCGCGGCTGTGCACGGCTGTGGAAAAGTCACGCCGCGCCTGTATTTCAAGGCGTTTGCGCAACGGGCTCCCGGGGTGGGCCCTCACCGGCTGGGGCGGGTTATGACGCCGCCTCAGAAATCGAAGCTCAACTGGGTCGGCCAGGAACGGGTGTGAGCACAGACGTGCTCTTTCCGTCCCAGCCGGCGCCGGTCGTACGCTCGTACGTACACGAGCTGCGGCTTCGCCATGTCTGTCATGGCGGACTCCTTCGCTGGTCGCGGGTGGAAGCCCGCGGGCTCCGGCGCGCGGACACGCGCCGTCGAGCATGTGAGCCTGGCCGATTGGCCGGCAGCGGAGGCAGGCCGGTGAGGGCCCTGCTTGGGATTGTAGCCGATGGGGCCCGGTTGCAAGCGGCAATCCACAGCAATCGTGGGGTGCTGGCATGAGACCGGATGGCTCCATCGGCCCGCGCAAGCGCAATGACCGGATGACGGCCGTGCAGGCTGTGGCCGACGAGGCGCTGATATCGGCCGCCGGCGACATGTTCGCGGCGGGCCTCGACACCCGTGAGATGGCGGCGCGGCTGATCGTGCCAGAGGCGGCCGTCACGGCGGCGCTGCGCATGGCGCGTGAGCGGCAGCTCGGCCTGGCGCCTGCGCCGATGTCTGTGGCGCGCGTGGATGCGGCTGGCTTCTCCAAGGATGCTGAGACCGTCGTCGGCGCCGAGCAGGTCGTCTCGATGCCGCACGTGATGGAGCTGTCGGTGCGTGGGGATCGCGCGGTCCGCGTTCGTATCCGCGGCATCGACGGGCAGCTGCTGGTCGACGTCGCGATGACGGCGAAGCGCGCGCTGCGCGCCGCCGGCTTGTTCAAGCTGGCCGCTGAGCGCGCCGATCCGTCGCTTTTGGCCGATGCGCAGATCCTGGAGTTTGGCCGATGAGCGTCGCCACCACCGAAGGCCGCGAGCTGCTCAGCTCCTATATCGAACGGATCGAGCGCATCGTCGAGGAGATCGTGGCGCTCAAGGATGATCAGAGGGTGCTGTTCGCCGAGGCGAAGGCAAAGGGCTTCGACACCAAGGCGATGCGCCGGATCATCAAGCGGCGGCAGAAGGACCAAGGCGAGGTTACCGAGCAGGAGTCGATCGACGGCATCTACATGCATGCGATCGGCATGACGTCGGAGCATCCGCTGCACGCCCAGGTCAAGCGCCTGACGGCTGACGGCATCGGACGCGAGCAGGTAATCGAGGCGCTGCAGCTGCTGATCCCGGTCAATGGCGAGATCATCGCCAGCGTCGGCGGCCACCCGATGCGGCTCTGGCGGACGGCGGACGGCAAGTCGTTTGCCGAGGAGTACGTGCCGCCGCCGTTTCAGGACTTCATGAACAAGCGGAAGGCGTCGTGATGATCCGCGAAACCTTCGACCTTGCCCGGCGACCGGTCGATCTCCATGCCTTCGACCTGATCGACCTCAGCGGCACGCCGTGGCGCCGGATCTGGTTGTCGGTCCGCGACGACATCTCGTGCCTGGTCGACGCCGAGGATTACGAGTGGCTGTCGGAGACGACTTGGAACGTCTCCTGGGGCTCGCGCACGCCGTGGCAAAAATACGCCAAGCGCAATGTCGGGCCTGACCGCGCGACGCTGCGCATGCATCGCGAGATCATGATCAAGGCGGAGCCGCGCTCGGACCGCTTCATGCGGACGCACGTCGTCGACCATATCAACGGTCAGACGCTCGACAACCGCCGTTGCAATCTGCGCTGGCTGACGCACCGCCAGAACTGCGGCAACCGCACGCCGCGCGAGCAGATCCCGTCACTCGATTCCATCGTCCTGCGGCTCCTGGCCGATCTCGGTCATCAGCCGGAGCTTGCGGAGGTGCCGTTCTGATGAGCTTTGCTTTTCATCCCTATGCCGAGCTGTTTCCGCTGATCGAGGGAGCGGACTTCTACGATCTGGCCGAGGACATCCGCATCAACGGCCTGAAAGACCGGATCATCCTGATCGGGCAGGGTGACGCCACCGCGCAGATCCTCGACGGCCGCAACCGCTACCGCGCGCTCGTCTGGATCATGTCGACGGGCGAGGGTGTGGGTCCCGGTTGGTCCCATGCGGGGGTGCATGAGGGCGACAAGCTGCAGGCCGCCGATATTCTCGACGTCGGTAATCGCTTCCTGTTCCGGCAATTCGCGCAGGCGGTCGACGGGGACCCGCTCGATTTCGTGCTATCGCGCAACCTACATCGGCGCCAGATGTCCGCCGACGAGCGGCGCATGGTCGGCGCGCGGCTGGTCACGCTGAGGCAGGGGCGCCCCGAACAAACTTCGCAATCTGCGAACATTAGCCGCGAGCAGGCGGCCAAGATCACGCAGGCTGACGTTGCCGGCATCGACCGCGCCAGGTCGGTCATTGCGCATGCCGCGCCGGAGATCGTCGAGGCGGCCAGCCGCGGCAAGATCTCGGTTGCTGCTGCAGCCGAGATCGCAGCCCAGCCGATCGAGCGCCAGGCCCAGATCGTGGCTTCGCTGCCGCGCGACGCCGAGGGGAAGCTGACCGCCGATGCCAAGAAGATGCTGGCGCCGGTCATCAAGGAAATCCGCAGGGACAAGATCGCGGCGAAGAAGGAACGGCGCGAGGAGCGCGAGGCGGAGTTCGGTCGCAAGATCCAGGCGCTGCCCGACAAAATGTTCGGCGTCGCGATCGAGGATTTCGAATGGGACCATGAGACATGGTCTGCCGCGACCGGCACCGAGCGGCATCCGTCGATGCACTATGAGACGGCCGCGGAGGCGCGAACGCCTGAGGAAATTGTAGCGCGTTGTGCCGAGCGGTTCGCTTGCCTCGCCGACGACTGCATCCTGTTCAAGTGGACGACGATTCCGCACCTCTCGGTCGCCATCAAGGTGATGGAGCTGCAGGGCTTCACCTACGTCACGCATCTGGTCTGGGACAAGCGGCGGATGGGTGAGGCGCGCGGGATGGGCTACTGGTTCACCGGCGAGCATGAGATCGTGCTGGTCGGTGTGCGTGGCAAGGTCGTGCCTCCGGCGACGGCGCATTTCCGCAGCGTGTTCACCGAGCCGGTCGGCGCGCATAGCGAGAAGCCGGACAACATTCACAGGATGATCGAATTCCACTGGCCCAACGTGCCGAAGGTGGAATTCAACGCGCGTAGTCGCCGGCCTGGCTGGGAAGCCTGGGGCTTTGATGCGCCCGACGAAAACGTTCAGTTTGCGGACAGCGGCGAGTCACTGCGTGCCGCAGATCTGCCAGCCCCGCCCGCGCTACCTCCAGCGTCGGAAGATGGGATAGTCGAACCGGCTCCAGTCGACCAGGACAACGGAGCCGAAACCGCCGTTCCGCCGGCGGGCAGACCTGGCCCTGGCTTTCCTGATCTCGAGATCCCGCCGTTCCTGCGCCGGACGTCGTCAGCGATTGCGGTTGAGCAAGCCGAGATGGATCTTGCGCGCAGCGACCGGCTGCCCGGCGAGGTCGTCGACGGGCATCTGCAGACGCGGCTGCCGCTGACGTCGGATGAGCTGGAGTTGCAGGCGGCGCTGCGCGCGATCGACGCGGGCGAGGCGATCGACGGCGGGATGGTGCGGCACCTGATCGGCGCCGGCTTCGCGCATGCGACGACGAAGCGGATCATGGTGACCGACGACGGCCGCGCTTTCCTCGCGCAGCTCGTGCGTCCCGCGCTCGCGCCAACTGCTGAGTTGCGGCCATGAGCGACAAGATCCCCCTGCGCCAGCAAATCGGCGCCATCAACGTCGAGATCCGCGAGCGCAAGGTCAAGCCGGGGATGAGCCGGTCGCAGGCGGAATACCACATCTCGCGGCTCGAAGCGGCCGCCGCGACGCTGGAATGGCTGCAGGCCAACGAGGCGCGCATCAAGGGGGGGACGGGCAATGGCTGAGATCCTCAGCTGTCGGACGCTGACGCCGCGGCAAATGCGGCGAGTCATCCTGGAGTCGCCCTATGCCGGCGACATCGTCGCCAACGTCGCCTATGCGCGCGCCTGCGTGAAAGACGCGCTGCTGCGCGGCGAGGCGCCGTTGGTGTCACACCTGCTCTATACGCAGCCGGGCATCCTTGACGATGACAATGAGCGCGAGCGCGCACACGGAATCAATGCTGGACACGCCTGGATGCACCTGGCCGATGCGATCGTCGTGTGTACCGATCGCGGCGTCTCGCGCGGGATGGAAGCCGGCATCAGCATGGCCCGATTCAACGGCGTGCCGATCGAGTATCGCAGCGGCATCACCTATCAGGTCGGCGGCGCGGACTACCTCGCGGGGTATCGCCGATGATCAATCAAGCCGTTCTCGCCGGATTCTTCGCCGCCTGCTGCCTCTGCTGGTTCCTGGGCTATTGGCTCGGTTGGCGGCATCGCGGGTATTCGCCGAGCAGCCGCTGGGCCGTGCGCTGCGTTGGCGGCGAGACGTTCATCCAATGCGATGGGCTGTTGGCAGCTCCGGAGCTTGAACAGCTTCGGCGCGATTGGGCGGAGGGCTTCGAGGCTCGCGCGCGAGGTGGCCAATGATCATCATCCGCGTCGAGCTCCATTCCGCTGTTACGCGCCAGGTTACCGAGATCGCCCGCATGCGGATCTGCAACATCGGCGGGACGCGCGAGCATGGCGACTATCGCGCCGAGACCTTCCGCGGCCGTTCGGCGCAGCAGCTGGCGCGCCTCGTGCGACATCGGACCGCCGAGGTCACGAAGTATCCGCGGCTGCGCGTGCACGTCTGGCACCTCGTTGCCCAGGCGCTGGTCGCGATGGGGTACGCGGGTCCTCATAATGTCGAGCAGCAGGCTGATCTTCTGGAGGGATCATGAGCGAGACCGGGGCGACGCGGAAGGGAAGGGACCTCATCAAGGTTTGGCAGGACGCCGTCGATCGCGAGACGCGAGCACGTCATGAGGGAACTGAGGCGCTCAACAACGAGCGGAGCGCAAGGAAGGCGCTCGGCGACTGGCTCATGCCGTCAGATGCCAAGCCTGGCGAGACCTTCTCGATCTGGGAGCGTGACCGCTACGACAATGAGATGATGTTCGAGGTCAAGTGTAACGGCAGCGGCCAGACCCCCGACATCAAGACCCGGGCGCGCCGATGATCTCCACGCGCCATCGCTGGGGTGACAAGGTCCGCTTCGTCAACAAGACCGAGCAGCAGTGCAGCCGCTGCGAGATGGTGAAGGTCTCCAGGCGCGAGCGGCAGGGCGGCCACGATCTCTATTGGATCGAGTTTTGGCGCGACGAGGAGCGGATCGACACTTGCGATCGTCGGACGCCATCATGCGTCGTGGTTTAGCGATGAATAGGAAGGTCAGTCGTGATCCGGCAAAAGACGCGAGATAGCTTTGCGGTAAGCGAGTCGAAGATCCTCAATCTCTTGGATACGTCGATTTACGCTAAGCGTGTAGCGTTCGAGCATCTGAGAAGATGTTTCGAAACATTCTTCGGCAGTGTCAACGGTTCGCTCATCTATCTCGAATTCGCTGCGCGAACGAGCAGTGGCTTTTGCTTTTACGTAGATTCCGACTGCCTGTTCCAGAACCCGCGCATTGTCGATAGCTTGGAACAGCAGGTGCGCAACGGTCCGTCGGGTTTCGTCCTTCACGTTCGGGAGCCGTGCCGCGATGGCGTCAAGGCTTTCGAGCTGCAGGTATCGCTGCGACAATCCGCGCCCGCTCTCAAGCGACCTTCGCAATTCCTTGTGCTCCCAAAGATAGGGAATGAGGAGACTTTGAACCTGCAAGAGCCCTGGCAATTCCGCCTCAAGTCGATCCTCCTCCCTGCTGTAAAGGGCGGCAGAGATCTGATCCCGTATGCCGCGCGTCGCGAAGTAGATCGCAGCGGCTGCTACCACCCCCGTCACTACGCTACCGGCCATCGTCCCAAACAGCCCGATCCAGTCCGAACGTTGACCTTCGCGCGCCACCGCGATCGCGAAGGTAACCCACAGCGGAAGTGTGAAGAACGAGACGGATGTGCCCGCGCAGAAAACGGCGATCAAGATAGCTGCGTTCGTAGATGCTCTTTGTCTCATGGGAGCCAGCGTGCCTGGAACAGAGACCTTTGTCGAGTGGTGGTAGCATGAAGCTTCTGGTCGCTGACCTATTCTGCGGCGCCGGCGGTACCTCGACGGGGCTCGCGCGAGCGATCGCCGCGCTCGGCCTCGCGTGGCGATCGAGCGCGGTGCGCTGGACCGGATGGGGCCGGAGCGCGTCGTGATGATCCTTCTGCAGGGGTGACCCTGCCGTGTGTTGCGTGAACTGCTTTCCCTGCCCTTCGAATGTGAGACTGCCAACATGACTGCGTTTCGCGAGAAGCGCCGAGCCAGACACGTCGCCTCCGATGAGGCGCACGCATGGGCGCGCTCGCTCGACCTCAGAAACCCGCCGGCCAAGAGCGTGCTGCGCTCGGCGGCGCTCTACGTCAACGGCGAGGCCTGCTGCTTCGTCGGGCTCGACCAGCTCGCGAAGGACACCGATCTGTCGGTCGACACCGTCAGGCGGCGGCTGGTGTGGCTCGAGGAGATTGGCGCGATCTCGCGCATCGCGCAGTGGATCGACGAGAAGGGCGTGCGCAACGGCGATGGCCGCGGCAAGCGCACCACCGACCTGATCCGCCTGCATGTCGAGGCCGATCCGGATATGATCGAGGCCCATGCGCTCGGCCGTGTCGAAACCGACGATAAATCAACGACGATTAGCCCTGGCAGGCAGCAAGGGCTAAATTCGCCGGCCGAAACCGTTAGCCCTGGCGTAGCCCTCGGCCAGCCCTCGCAGTGCTGCGACCACCTAAACTCTGAACCTGAACCTGAATCTCCCCCCTTACCCCCCTCCGGGGGGCGGGAGGCTGCTGTCGCTTTGCAGGAAGGCGAAGCTGAGCCGGAGCATTTCGGGCCAGCATGGGCGTGCTATCCGGAGCACGAGGCGATGCGGCGCGATCTCGCGCTCGCCGAATTCCAGGTGCTCGCGGCTGACGACCAGAAGCTCTGCAGGGCGGCCGTGCCGGACTACGCGGCGCAGATCCGCAAGCTGAAATGGAAGCCGCGGGCGTTCCACCTCTGGGTTCGCTCCGGCGGTTTTCGGGAATTCCCGAACGCGAAGCTACCCGGCGAGCGGCCGCCACCTCCGGAACGGCGGCTGATCCAGGGCGAAGAGCTCGCCGGCTTCACGGTCGCCTTGCGCATCGCCGAGCGGCGCGATCCCGTGCTGGTGGCCGATCAGCAGCTCGGCCGCGGCGTCTGGCGCACGATGCCCGTGCAGCCGGATCTGCTGGCGCTCGCGGCCTTCGTCGACGACGCCGGGCGGGACAGCTGGGAGATCGTCGCCGAGGGCTCGGAGCGCTTCGCGGCTTGGCGCGCCCGGCTCAAGCTGTGGCTTGGCGCCGAGCCGAAGGCCGAACGCATCTGGCTCGAGCCGCACGATCCATCGGTGCATGGCCTCTCGCCGATGCACCCGAATTTCCGTGTCCGCAAATCCATCAACGGCTTTCGCGTCCCGCGGTCCTTTCCGCCGCGCCGCGACGGCACGTGGTCACCAGCAGCAGGGGAGAGGGCATGAACATGGGTTATCAGATTGGGGACTTCGCGGGCTACGTCGACCTCGCCAAGTTGCACGCGCCGGAGGCCGCGCCAGTGCCGCAGTGCTGGTACATCCTGCGCACCCATCCGAACTGCGAGGCGAAGGTGATGAAGGCCTTCCGGCTGCGCAACATCAGCGCCTATCTGCCGGTCATGACGGTGATGAAGGAATTCCAGCGCATCAGGCGCGGCTTCGAATGGATCGAGCGTCGGAACGTCGTATCGCCCTTGATCCTCGGTGCCGTGCTGATCCCGGATTTCGAGGAGCGCTGGGAATGCTGGCGTGGCATCGATGGCGCTATCGGCCTTCTGCGGTTCGGCGAGTGGACGCCTCACCTGACGCCTAAGCTGTTTCAGGACATCAGGAATATCGAGGACATCGCCAACACGCCGAAAAGCAAGCGGCAGCGCGCTTTCGAGGTTGGTCAGCTTGTCAGGGTCCTGAACGGACCGTTCCGCGGCTTCTCGGCGCGGGTTGAGAGAATTGACTCAAGGGGCCGACTCAGTGTCGGTGTCGAAATATTCAGGCGCATCACTCCCTTGGAGATCGAGGAAAGTGACATCGAAGCGGTTGAAGCTGAGTGCGCATGATCTGAGCGCGCTTGGTGCCAGATGGCCAAGGTCATCAGGACGCTTCGAACGGAGCTAAACCGCTCCGGCGCATCCGCCACCAGAAAAGCTGGTTCGCGGTAAAAAGGTGGACTATGTCATGAGCCCAGCCGAAGCGCTGGGCTTTTCAATTGATGGGTAGTTTCGCCGCGCGGTTGGAATTCACGCAGATCGCCGCCCCGTGGGCCTCAGCCTGCCCGTTCCTTTCGCGAACGGTCTGCATTAGGATGCAGCCGTCCAACTCGGAGGGTGTAGCGATGGCTTGGAGACAGGTCTCTCAGGGCGCCGTCAAGTACCACGTCAATTTGGAACAAGTCGCGTATCTGCAAGAGGCTGGGCAGAGAACGCTTATCCAGTTCGCCGCCGTAGCAGAGACCCGCGGCTTGTCGCTGCAGGTCGATCAGTCGGCTGCCGAAATCCTGCGGGAAGAACTCGATCTTCCGCCTAGTCGGTAGTCTGCGGAGGAAGGCAAAGAGCAATCGGTTCCGCCGGCTGCAGTGATGCAGCCGGCCGATTTGTCTTTAGGCAGATGTCACCGCAACCACCCTGGAAGTCCTGGTACAAGACCGCACGCTGGCAGCGCCTGCGCCTGCAGACGTTCCTGCGTGATCACTACACCTGCCAGTGCGGCTGCGGCCGGATCAAAGGCAACACCTCGCTCCTCGTGTGCGACCACAAGATCCCGCACCGTGGTGACGAGCGCCTGTTCTGGGATGAGACTAACCTGCAGACGCTGCTCAAGCCCTGCCACGACAAGCGCAAGCAGCAGGCCGAGCAATCATCCCTCCACACGCGCGGCATCTGGCACTGACCACCAGTGCGAGCCGAACAGAAGGGGGGGGTGCAATCTCTAAACCCTCTCCCGTCCCGGACCGGCCGTTCTCTCATCCGCAGGTTTTTTTTCGTCGTGGCCGATAATTTCGACCTATTTGGTGATCCCATCCCGGCCAATCACGGTGGAAAGGGGAGGCCGCCTCATATCCCGACGACGGAAAACCGGAATCGGGTCAACATGTTGCTCGCGTGCGGTTGGAGCAATGAACGGATTGCCGGCGCGATGCGCATTACGGAGCCGACGCTGCGGAAGCATTATTTTTCGGAGCTCAAGAGCCGTGAGGTCGCGCGCGACCGGCTGAACGCCGTGTTGCTGATGAAGGGCTTCGAGGGCGTGCAGAAGGGCAATGCGACCGCAATCCGGCTCTTCCTGCACTTGGTTGAGCGGAACGACCTGATGCAGTTCGGCCAGTCGCTGCGGCCAGCGCGGGTCGAAAAGTCGGAGAAATCGTCCAAGCCGGCCAAACTCGGCAAGAAAGAGGAAGCTCTGCTGGCCGCGCAGCAGCCGGACGTCGGCACGCCCATGGGCGAACTGATG
The DNA here is from genome assembly GCF_051168035.1 of Bradyrhizobium sp. HKCCYLRH3059. Classification (NCBI taxonomy): domain Bacteria; kingdom Pseudomonadati; phylum Pseudomonadota; class Alphaproteobacteria; order Hyphomicrobiales; family Nitrobacteraceae; genus Bradyrhizobium; species Bradyrhizobium sp. HKCCYLRH3059. The sequence continues at coordinate 387,823 of NZ_JBNPUF010000006.1, forward strand.
GCCCGTCGCCAGCAGAGCATGAACTAACTTCGAGAGCGAGGCATGAGGTCCCACATCTCCGCGATGTTTGCTTCAATAGCGCGGTCCCGATCTCGCTCAATCCCAAGCTTCTTCGTTTCGATAAAGGTCGGCGATACCCCTTGCCTAGTGGCAAGCCGATCTATCGCGCGCCGAGTGGCGCCGCTCGGATGGCAAGCAACGATCATCACTCTGAGTCCAGCGTATTTCAACAGGAAATCTCCGCCTTGCTTGATCTGCTCGGGGGTGTCGCCGCGACTGGACACGCCCACAGCGTATTTGCGAATGGGCAATCGAAAGATGCCCAAAACATCGCGGGCTTCCGGTTCTCTTCGGTATTCGAGGTGTCGAGCTGTAAACTCTCGGATCGAGGTGCTCTTGCCGGTGTTTGCGGGCCCGCATAGGCAAATGATCGTCAGCGCCATTTCGTTTCAATCTCCCCAAATGTAAGCTGCCAGAGTAACAGAACTCCGCCATGTGGGACACATCCTGCCCGGACTGGGAAGATCGTATCCGGAACGGCCGTTCTCTGATGCCGAGTCTGCCGCTATTCGCCGACGAGGCGGCAATGGGCTTGGCGTTCTTCGATGAACTGCGGCTGCCGGACGTGAAGGGCAATCCGCGGCTCGGCGATGCGGCGGGGCAGTGGTTTCGCGATCTGGTCCGCGCTGTGTTCGGCTCCTGGGATCCCGTCAACCGGGTCCGCATGATCCGCGACTTCTTCGCGCTCGTCCCGAAAGGTTCGTCGAAGACGACTTATTCGGCGGCGCTGATGCTGGTCGCGATGCTGATGAACTTCCGGCCCCGCGGGACCGCGCTGTTTCTTGGCGAGACACAGGCCGTTGCCGATCGCGCCTATGAGCAGGCGGTCGGCATGATCGAGGAATCGCCGGACCTGCGGCGCCGCTTCAAGCCGCGCGACTACGACAAAACGATCGAGGATCTCGTCACCAAGTCCGAGATCATGATTGCGAGCTTCGACCTGAAGATCCTCACCGGCGCGATGGCGCTGATCTTCGTGTTACTCGATGAGCTGCATCTGCTTGGCAAGCGAGCCCACACCTCGCGTGTGCTGCGCCAGATCCGCGGCGGCCTCGACAAGACGGAGGAGGGCGTTTTGGTCATCACCACGACTCAGAGCGACGAGGCGCCCGCCGGCGCATTTAAGAGCGAGCTGAAATTCGTTCGGAACGTCCGCGACGGTCTTTACCGAGGCAAGATCATCCGTCCGACACTGCCGCTGCTCTACGAGCTGCCCCGCGACATCGCGACATTGACGCGCGAGGAGCGCAAGCACGGCGTCGTGCCGCGCTGGATGGACCCCGCCGTCTGGCCGATGGTGATGCCGAACATCAATCGCCCGATCACGGTGGCGTCGATGCTGGCTGATTTCGCCAGCGAGCGCGAGAAGGGCCCGGACGCCGTCAGCGTCTGGGCCTCGCAGCATCTCAATATCGAGATCGGCACGGGCACCAACGACGACGGCTGGAGCGGTGCCGATCTCTGGGACGCGCAGGGCGACGAGACGCTCGACCTCGAGGCGCTGCTGGCGCGCTGCGAGGTGGTCACCATTGGCGTCGACGGTGGCGGCCGTGACGATCTGCTCGGCCTGGCGGTGCTCGGCCGCGAGACCGGTACGCGCCACTGGCTATCGTGGTGCTACGGCTGGGCGGATCCGATCGTGCTGGAGCGGCGCAAGGATATCGCCGCGTATCTCGACGACTTCGTGAAGGAAGGCTCGTTCCAGATCGTCGCGGTCGCCGAGGCGCTTGCCGAGCTGACCAGTCTGGTCGCGCGCGTCCAGGCGTCCGGCCTGCTGCCGCAGAAGAACGCCGTTGGCATCGATCCGAACCGCGCCGCGGCGCTGTTCGAAGCGCTGTTTGCCGGCGGCATCACTGAGGACATGGTCCGCCGGCTGCTGCAGGGGCCAGCATTGGCGCCTGCGGTCTACGGCCTCGACCTGAAGCTCTCCGATGCGACCTATTTTCATGCCGACCAGGCGCTCATGACGTGGGTGGTGGGCAATGCCAAGGTCGAGCAGCGCGGCAACGCCGACATGATCACCAAGCAGGTTGCTGGCCGGGCCAAGATCGATCCGCTGATCGCGTTGCTGCAGGCCACGATCCTGATGAGCTGGAATCCTCAAGCCGGTCTGCTGGTGACTGGCTCCGACGTCGCGGAGATGGTGTAGTGGGGATTTTGTCCGGCCTCGGGTGGGCGCTGCGCGGCATGGCCAGTGCTGTCGATGGCGCGATGGATCATCGCGATGTCTGGGGTGAGAATTGGTGGGGCGGCGGCTATCCGACGATCGCAGGCGTCATCGTCAACGATGAGCGTGTATCGCAGCTCGCTTCCGTGCAGTCCGTGCGGCAGGGGCTGTCCTCGGCAATGTCATCGCTGCCGGTGTCGGTGTTCCGCAAGGGTGCGAACGGTGCGCGAGAGGCACTTCCGCAGCATCCTATCTCCAGGCTGCTCGGTTGCCGGCCGAATGCCCGGCAAACGCCGGCCGAATTCATCGGCGAACTGGCCTGGCATGTGTCCTACTACCGCAACGGCTATTGCCGGATCATCCCTGGAGATCCCGGCGGCGATGACTATGCAGCCGGCGCGCTGGAGATCCTGCATCCGCGCCGCTTCGCCAAGCTGGAGCGCGGAGCCGACGGGCACCTCTACTACACGTTCAATCCGCCGCGCACGATCGTGCAGGGAGCCCAGATCGCGACCGAGACCTATCGCGATGACGAGATCTGGCACATCAGAGGCAATCCGCTGCAGGAGGAAGGGCTGCTCGGTGAACCGATCTGGGCAACAGCCAGGCAGGTGTTCGCCCGCGCCATCGCGGTGCATGAGTATGGCGACATCTGGTTCGCCAATAACGGCCAGTCGGGCGGCCTGATCAAGCACCCGGGCACCTTCAAGGACAAGGCCGATCGCGATCAGTTCCTCGACAATTGGCGCTCGATGGGCACCGGCCGTAACCGGCATCGCGACCGGCTGCTGACCCATGGCGTCGATTACACGCCGATCAAGGTCACCAATGCCGAGGCGCAACTTCTCGAGACCGAGAAGGCCAGCGACATCGACGTGTTCGGGCTGTGGTCCTATCCTCCGCATCTTGGCGGCCGCCTCGATCGCGCGACCTTCTCGAACATTGAGCAGCAGTCGCTCAATTTCGTCGTCTACTGCCTGGCCCCGCTGGCTATCGCGATCGAGCAGGGCGCCGAACGCGACTTTCTCGACGCGAACTCGAACGATGAGCTGTTCATCGAATTCAACTTCGCCGGACTACTGCGCGGCGACCTACTGAATCGCTATCGCGCCTATCTGATCGGCCGCCAGGGAGAATGGCTGTCCGCCAACGACATCCGCCGTTTCGAGAACATGTCGCCGCGAGCCGACGAGGGCGGAGACGACTACAAGAATCCGATGACCAAGAGTGGCAAGCCCGGCGAGGGCGACGGGGCCGATGGCAACGACGGCGACGGCTCCGACAACGAAGAGAAGCCCAGCAAGGATTGAGCCCCATGGCCAAGGACAAGCACCTGCAGAAGGTCATTGCGCAGATCTCGGCGATCGACCCGGTCGTGGCGCTCGACCTGGAGGCGCTGACCGGCTGCCTCGCGCGGGCCGTTGCCCGTGAGGAGCAGCGTGCGGCAGCCACCGCGAGCGTCCCGACACAGCCGAGCAAGATCGCGTTGATTTCCGTTTCTGGTCCGCTGACGCCGCGTGGCAGCTGGTACGGCTCCTCGCTGGCGCAGATCGCGGCGCAGGTCTCGCGCGCAGCTGCCGATTCCGACGTCGCGGGCATTATCCTCGACGTCGACAGCCCAGGCGGCACGGTTGCCGGTACGGCGGAGGCGGCGGCAGCGGTTGCCGAGGCCGCGCAAAAGAAGCCGTGCATTGCCTGCGTCAACACGCTGGCGGCCTCGGCGGCCTATTGGATCGCCTCGCAAGCCTCCGAGATCGTGATGATGCCTTCGGCCGACGTCGGCTCGATCGGGGCGATGGTGATGCATGTCGACTACTCAAAGGCGCTGGAGGAGGCCGGCATCACGGTGACGATGATCCGGTCGGAACAGTCCCCGAAGAAAAACGAGGCCCATCCGTTCGGACCGTTGTCGGATGAGGCGCGGGCGAATCTGCAGTCGCGCGTCAACGATGCCGGCGCCGAGTTCATCCGATCCGTCGCATCAGGGCGACGGGTGACGCAGGCTAAGGTGAAGGATGAGTTCGGCCAGGGCCGCATGTTCGGCGCGCGCGATGCCGTGGCGCGAGGCATGGCCGATCGTGTCGCCACGCTCGACCAGGTCATCACCGGCATGGTCTCGCGCGTTCCAGTGAGGTCGGCATCGCGGCGCCGCTCGGCGCTCGTTTTTGACTGATGGTTCATGATAGCTCTGGCGCGGAGTGCGGGGGCTAGCCCTTTCTCCACGCCGCCTGCCTGAACTTGTGCTGGTCCATCAATTGGATGTAGTCCCAAACGATTGAGATCATGTTGCCTGGATCGCCTTCAATCAGGCCGGCCAAGGATTTTCTGACCTTTGGGTCTTCTCCAGTCTCCTCGCGCGTGAAGGCGACGTAATCTTGCCATTGAGACCATCGGTCGCTGTGGTCGTTGCCACGAGCATTTTGCCACGGCTTCATCCGAAGGATTGCTTTTCGGACTTCCCACGCCGCCAAGTCCGCGGCCTGAAGCGCAGGCACGTCTCGCGAGGTGGCTGGAGGGGGTAGCCAAGTTGCTGTGATGCGATCGCACAAACCGAGTTCCGCAATGGTATGCCCCTGCAAATACGAGCGGGCCACGGCCAGTTTGGATTCGACCTTTTCGATCCGGTCGAAAACCACCGTGATTGGCACGGTGTCGTATTTCAGAGCAACATTCGCCAGGCATGCGTGGGCGGCAAGCGGGTACGGCTCCAAGCCTGCGCCTGTCTCCTCGTTGAATCGCTCAAGATCCTTCAACCAGACGGTGGACGAGACCTTGTACAGTCCAGCCCTTCGGATCGCGGCGACAAGGTCCTTGAAGAAGGCCGCTCGCTCTTCTTCGTGCTCGTTGGCGGGCAACCATTTCGCAAACGGCCCGGTTGGGCTCGCCATCTCCTTCATGTGGAAATACGGAACCTTGTGCCGTACCAGCGCATCCGTCCAAAGCTCGTTGAAAAAATCCCACTGGTTCGCATAGCCGACATACCCGGCGACGGTCCAAACGTCGTCGGGCGACTGACTGTCATCAAAATGACCGCTCACCGGCGCGACCAAACGAGCCTCCGCTGCCTCGGTGGTAAGGCGAGACGGTCGATAATAGCAGGTCTGCGTCCAGCCAGCATCAGGTGAGCAGGTTCGAGTCCTGCTCTTTCCCCCAGTTTGGTTGCTCCGCCCGCGTCCGCCCGGACAGCGGGACCAAGGGCCTCTGTCTCTGTCCGGGCGCTCTTACATCCCTCACAACAGGAGTTGCGGTCCCATGAAGGATCTCAAGAAACTGCGCGCGTCCCGTGCCGACAAGGCAAAGCTCGGAAAAGGCAAGGTCGATCGCCTCAATGTTCTGCTCGACAAGTCCGATCTGACCGAGGCCGAGCAGGCCGAGCTGACCAAGCTTGAGGGCGAGGTCGACGCGCTGGAAATCGAGGTCAAGCAGCTCGATGCCGAGATCGCGGCCGAGGAAAAGAAGGCCCAGCGCGCTCGTCTGTTCGGTGCCCAGGCGGCCGGCGGACCCGCGCTCGCGACGGTCGTCAACGACAGCGATCCGGCGCGAACCGGCGGTTTCCGGAACCTCGCTGAGTTTGCGGTGGCCGTGCGCAATTTCCAAGTCTCGGGCGTTGCCGATCCGCGCATCACGGGCGCTGCTTCCGGCTATCAGCAGAACCAGGGATCGTCGGGTGAGGGTGTCCTGGTCCCGACCGAATGGCGCGAGCAGATCTGGGCGCTGGTGTTTGCCGACAACGACCTGCTCGGCTTCTGCAATCCGGAGCCGACGCAGGGCAACACGGTCGGCATCGTCAAGGATGAGACCACGCCCTGGGGGGCGGCCGGCGTCCAGGCGGCCTGGCGCTCGGAAGGCACGCAGATGATCGCCAGCAAGGCTGCGCTGACGCCCACCATCCTGCAGCTGCACGAGCTGTATGCGTTCGTGCTCGCGACCAACGAGGTGCTCGACGACGCGCCGCGGCTGCAGAACCGCATCACCGTGCAGGCCGCACGCGCGCTGCGCTGGAAGCTGTTCGAAGCCGTGTGCTTCGGTGACGGCAACGGCAAGCCGCTCGGCTTCATGAAGTCGAACGCGCTGGTGACCGTGGCGGCGGAAGGCGGCCAGTCGGCGGGAACGATCGTGACCGCCAACATCCTCAAGATGATGGCGCGTCTGTTCGAAATGCCCGGCGGCAACCCGATGTGGCTGGCCAACCGCGACACCATCCCCCAGCTCGGCACCATGACGATCGGAAACAATGCAGCCTATCTGCCGATCAACCAGGCGCTGACCGGCTCGCCGTTCAAGAACATCCTGGCCGGCGATCCGTTGCTGTTCAACGAGCACTGCCAGACCGTCGGCACCACCGGCGACATCGTGCTGGCCGATCTCTCCGGCTACGCGCTGGCGACGAAGCAAGGCGGCGGCATCGACTTTGCGGCTTCGATCCATCTGTTCTTCGACCAGAACCTGACCGCGTTCCGCTGGATCATTCGCGCCGGCGGCCAACCGTATCTGTCGGCGCCGGTCGCGCCGGCCAAGGGCAACAACACCAAGTCGCACTTCGTGGCGCTCGCCAGCCGCTAGTTCGTGGCCGGCGCTCAGATCAATATCCGGCGCCGGCCAACGGCCGAAAATCCCTCTCACACTGAAACCAGGAGCAGACCGCAATGTCCGGACCCGCATTGAAGCCGTCGCAGCGTGCCGGCATCGTCGGATTCATCAGCCCAGTGTCGCAAGCCGCGGGCACCGTCACCTCGGCGTGGATGGATGTCACGACCTTCCACAATTACATGGTCATTCTCAAATCCGGCGTACTCGGCGCGGCGGCGACCGTCGATGCCAAGCTGCAACAGGCAACCGACAATGCCGGCACCGGCGCCAAGGACATCACCGGCAAGGCGATCACGCAGCTGGTGAAGGCGTCGAACGACAACAATCAGCTGACGATCGACCTTAAGCAGGAAGACACCGACTTCAACAACGGCTTCAAGTGGTTTCGCGTGTCGGTAACGGTCGGTACCGCAGCGTCGCTGGTCGATGCGACCGTGCTTGGCTTCGATCCGCGGTTCGGCTTCGGAACGGACAACGATTTGGCGACCGTGGTGCAGAACGTCTGAGACCTGACAGGCCAGCTCGGCGGGTCAGCCCGCCGAGCAAGAGATTGAAGGGCGATAGACGCTCATGCTCCGCATCACGGCAGCACCACAATCCGATCCGGTCTCGCTTGAGGAAGCGAAGGCGCATCTGCGCGTCGACTTCGAGGATGACAACGACCTGATCACGGGCTTCATCGCCGCCGCCACCCTGATGGCGCAAAGCGTGGTGCAGCGGCGTTTCGTGATGCAGACGCTGGAATGGCCGGTGCTGTCCTGGCACCGCCTGGTCGACGGCCTGCCGATCGCGCCCGTGGCCAAGGGTGATGTCATCAGCATCACCTATACCGGCCTCGACAACGTCGCGGCAACGCTCGCGGCCGATCAGTACGTGGTGCAGACCAAGGGGCCGACGGTCCGTATCGTCCCGCCGCTCGGCGTGATCTGGCCGATCGTCAATCCACGCGCGGCAGAGCCGATCGTCATCGAATTTCGGGCAGGCGAGGCGGTCGACAAGGTCGCGGCCAACGTCAAGGCCGCCATCAAGATGATTGTTGGCCATCTCTACGAGAACCGCGAGAGCGTCGTCGCCTCGGCCCGTGCAGCCGCAATCGAGCTGCCGCAAGGCGCGCAGGCGCTGCTGTTGAGCGAGACCTGGGAGTAGGGCGGATGTCCGGCGGTGCGCTGCGCTATCTCCTGGCTTTCGACCGCCGCCGCGGCGTCGACGATGGGGCCGGCGCGGTCGAAAGCGAGTTCGTCGAGCAGTTCCAGATACAGGCGGAGCTGCAGCCGCGCTTTGCCGGCGAAGCCGTGCAGCAGGCGCGGCTGCAAGGGCAGTCGACCTTCACCGTCGTGGTGCGCTCGTGCCGCGACACGCGCGCCGTTGGCACCGATTGGCGCGCCCGCGATGTCCGCAGCGCCGCAGATCCCGATGCGCAGACCGTGTTCGCGATCCTGTCCGGCCCGATCGATATCGAGGGCAAGAACCGCTATCTGGAATTCCTCATGCAGACCGGCAAGGCGCCATGACGACGATGGCCGATCCGACGCTTGCGGTCCAGGCAGCCGTGGTGCGCGTGCTGCGAAGCGCCGCGACAGCGGCAGGTAGCAGCATCTTCTGCCCGGTGCCGATGGGAGCGGAGTTTCCTTATGTCTCGATCGGGCAGATCCAGGTGATCAACGAGCGTTTTGAAGGGCTCGAAGGCGCGTTGATCCATCTCACGCTGCACGCCTGGTCGCGCAGCGAAAGCCGCGTCGAGGCCCGGACCCTGGCAGCGCAGATCGTCGCTGCGCTCGATGGCGCCGAAGGCGTGCTCACGGGGCCGGATCTCCAGCTCAACAGCTGCATGTTCGAAAACGCGCTCCATCTCGACGATCCCGACGGCAAGACCGCCCATGCGGTCCTGACGTTTCAACTCCTCACCGACTGATCTCCCCTCACGCTGCAGAAGGACTCCTCGACCATGTCGACGACCATGACCTCCGTCATCAAGGCCTCGATCAACGTCGTCAGCAAGAAGGCGCTCGATGGCCGCGACGCCGTCGATCGCATTCCGGACCTGGCCGACATCGTGCTGTCCTATGGGGCCGGCTACGGCAAGGCTGATATGTCGTTCTCGGACGATCGCGCGCTGTCGGTCTCGACCTCCGAGAATCTCGATCTCTACGGCGCGTTGCTCGACGCCTTCGGTCAGACCATCAATGCCGGCAAGGTCAAGGCGATCCTGATCGACAATCAGGAGGCATCGTCGGGCACGCTGACCGTCGGCGCCGCGGCGACCAATACCTTCAACGGTCCGTTCTCTGGCGCCACGTCGTCGATCGACATCAAGCCTGGTGACCGCGCTGTGTTCGTGAGCCGTACCGGCTGGCCGGTAACGGCGGCGACCGGGGACATCCTCAAGGTCGCCTGCGGCGCGCAGGGCTCCGCCGTCTATCGCATCACGCTGGTGATGTCGTCGTCCTGATCGGGCGCCGTCGCCGTTCCTGACTCCCTTTCACTTCGGAGCTATCGTCCATGGCCAAGGCTCAAACGCTTCCGTTCTCCAAGTTTCTGGTCTCGCTCGGCGATGGCAACTCGCCGGAGGTATTCTCGGCGCCGTGCGGGCTGAACTCGCGCAGCTACAACCGCACTGCGGCGACCAACGAGACCAACGTCCCGGATTGCGACGATCCCGACGCGCCGTCTTGGCTCGATCGCGACATCGTCTCGATGTCGGCTGCGATCTCCGGCGCCGGCGTCGTCGCCGACGAGGACTTCGACACCTGGGAATTGTGGTTCAATTCGGGGGCGACCAAGAACATCAAGGTGCAGCTCGGCACCCGGGTGTCTGTCGGGCCCTACAAGTGCACCAAGCTCAACATCACTGGACAGCGCGGCAGCCGCACGACCTTCGACGTCACTCTCGACAGCGACGGCGAGATCGCGCCGCTGGCAACGCCGTAGCATTGGCCCTCATCGCCGGGCTTGACCCGGCGATCCATCATCTTCGCGACGGATGGATGCCCGGGTCAAGCCCGGGCATGACGAATGGAGAGGACGACGGCTATGGGCTCCAACAACGCATCCTTGCGCAACTTCAAGGCTGCCAATGCCGATCTGGTCAAGAACGTGCGCAAGAACTTCCATGAGCTGGCGCTTGCGCAGGGGGCGGAGCTCGTCGGCGACATCCGGGGCGCGATCGAGCACAATGTGACCGGCACGCTGCAGGCCAGCGTGCGGTTCGAGGACCGGACCAATGCTGATGGCAGCCGCGTGACCGTGCTGGTGATGGCCGGCGGCCCGACCACGATGAAGGACGGTTTCGACTACGCGCTGGCGGAGGAGTTCGGCACCACCCGGCAGGCGCCGAAGCCGTTCTTCTATCACACCGCCCGGTTCTACCGCATGGGCGGCCTGCCGCAGTACCGCGAGACGCTGGAAGAGACGATCAAGGAAAACGAGATCGTGCGCCGGACGATGCAGAACAACAACTACATCATGAGCCCCGGCCGGCACAACGAGGTCGTTGTTTCGGTCGGGCACCGCGGCGCTGCCAAGGTGCAGACGACGTACGAGGGCAGGCAGGTCACATGAGCGCAGATGGTGGCATCACCCTGTTCTGGGGCGACGACGAGCATCGTTTCCGGCTCGCGATCGGCGAATTCCGGGAGCTGCAGGAATGCATCAACTTGCGCCGGCTCAAGATCGGCGCCGGCATCGTCGGGCCGATGAGCCTGCTCAATGCCTTGCGCACCTCCGACGCCTGGCCGGATGATGTCCGCGACATCCTCCGGCTCGGCCTGGTCGGCGGCGGCATGGCGCCGAAGGATGCGCATCGGCTGCTCAGGATCTACTTCGACGACGTCGACCGCTATCCGCCGCTGACACATATGCGGCCGGCGTTCCTGATCCTCACGGCCGGGTTTACGGGTCCGATCGAGGCCAAGAGTGACGATGCGCAAAAAAAAAGCGCGGAGGGGATGACGACGGCGACCCCGGCGCCGCCATCGACTTCGGACGCATCTACGGCACCGGCGCAGCCCTAGGCTTCGCGCCCGATCAGGTCGACCGCTGCTCGTTCTGGCAGCTCGGCGTGTGTGTCGACGGCTTCAACAAGGCGAATGGCGGCGAGGACAAGATCGAGCCTCCGACCGACGCCGAATTCGACGCTCTCCTGGAAAGCGCATGACCGATCTCGTCGTCCAGCTCGGCGCCAGGCTCGACCAGTTCGCGGCCGACATGAACAAGGCCGGCGACCTAGCCGACGGTGCCATCAGCCGCATCGAAGGCGCGTTCTCGAGCCTCAATCCCGGGCTCGGCGGGCTGGCTTCGCTCGGCACGGTGATTGCCGGCGCAACGGGCTCTCTCGGCGCCATGCTGGCCGGGCTGAAGGCGGTCAATTCCGAGCTCGCCAACATCGGCAAGGAAGCCGACTACGTCGGGCAGACGACCGAGCGTTTCCAGCAGATCAAGTTCGGCGCCACGCAAGGCGGCGTGTCGTCGTCGGATGCGAGCACCGACCTCAAGCACGTTGCCGACCTCTTGGCCGATGCGAAGAACAACGAAAACTCGCTGACCAAGATCCTTGACGCCAACAACATCAGGTATCGCGATCGCAACGGTGCGATCATGGACATGAACGGTTTTCTCAAGGCCGCAGGCGAGCTGATCGGCCGCTTCGATTCCATCCCCGACAAGACCAAGGCAGCCCAGATGCTCGGCCTGTCCGCGGGGTGGGTTGATGCGCTGAAGGGGGGGCCGGCGGCGTTCGAGGCCATCGCGTCGAGCGCTAACGCGGCCGGCGTCGTCATCGACGGCCAGACCATCGCCAAGGCACGAAATTTCGACGAGGCCTGGAAGAAGTCGGCCGATCAGCTCGGCCTGCAGTTCAAGGCGGTGACAGCCGACGTCGCGTCCTGGCTGGACGATCTCGTCGACCGTGCGGCCAAGCTGATGGACGGCATCAATCGCGCCAGCAACATCCAGCCCGGGTCGGGACAGGGCACCTTCGACGCGGTCGCGGATTCCCTCGACATCCTGCGCAAGGATGCCGCAGGCCTGCCGCAGGACTTCGAGCAGCTCAACCGCGTGATCGAGCACTACAAGTCGTTGAGCGCCGAAAAGCAGGATCCTGCCCTGCTCGCCGGCCTTGAGGAGATGCGCGACAAGGCGCAGCAGGCGGCCAACGCACTGCGCGGCGTCGAGTTGCTGAAGTCGGCGGCAGCCTTCCCCGAAGGCGTCCCGACGCCGCAGGCGCGGCCTGCCGCAGCGAACGAGAAGACCGGGACAGGCGTCATTCCATCGCGCAAGACGGAAAGCACCGGCCGCGATCAGTTCGATATCACGGTCGACCAGATCACCAAGCGCACGGCCACGCTGAAAGCGGATACGGCCGCGGTGTTCCAGAACAATGCTGCCCAGGCGCAGTTCCGGGCGGAGTTTCAGGAGCTGACCGCGATCATGCGCGACCACGGTGAGGTCACGCAGGAGCAGATCGACAAGTATGAGGCGCTGCGCGGGTCGATGTCGGCGCAGCAGGCGCTGGAGGCCTCCGGCATCATGCTGACGAAGGAACACAAGGACGCGTTCCTGGCCTCGTCGCAGGCCATCGCAGGTGCAACCAGCGCGTATGATGCCGCTGCCGAGAAGCTCCGCGCGATGAACAGCGCGTCGTCGCAGGTCGGCTCGGCTCTATCGAGTGCCTTTGCCGATGCGATCGTCGAGGGCAAGAGCTTGAACGATGTGTTGTCGAGCCTGATCAAGACCTTGGAGAAGTCCATCATCAATTCGACGTTCAGCTCGATGTTCAACGCTCCGGCATCCGGCGGATTATCTCCGTTCGCTTCGCTGCTGAAGGGCATCATTCCTGGCTTTGCCAGCGGCACCGACGATGCGCCGGGTGGCCTTGCGATGGTGGGCGAGAACGGACCGGAGCTGGTCAACCTGCCCAAGGGATCGCAGGTGATCCCGAACGTGGGCATGCGCGCGGGATCTGGCACCAGCGGCGGCATCACCATCAACAACTACTCGGAAGCGCGAGTTTCAGCGCGGCAGGAGCCGGGTGGCGATACCACGATCACGATCCGCAAGGTGGTCGACCAGGCCATCGGCGAGTCCCTGGCATCGGGGTCTGGCCGGCGTGTGCTGGCCGGCAATTACGGCGTGAAGCCGTTCACTGGACAATAGGCATGACCGTTCCCGCGTGGCCTGACGGCGTGCGGTATGCACCCGACCTCAACTCCGTCCCAGAGATCAGCAGGTTTCTGCCGCCGCTGGAGACGGAGATGGGCGGCGGCAACACACGCCGGCGGGCGCGCCCCGGCGACAATGTCGGCGCGATCTCACAGACCATCGTCATGCCGCGTGCCGAGTTCGCGATCTTCGTCGATTGGGTGAAAACCACACTCAACAACGGCACGTCGCGCTTCTCCATGCCGGTCTGGTTGGGAAACGGCTTTGAGGTGAAAGTCTGCCAATTCACCAAGGGGGGGCTGACCGAGAAGCCGACCGGCACGCGCTCCGTCGCCGTCACCATGTCCCTGCGCATCTACGGTCTTTGATCAATGCCGACCCACAGCGAAGCGCTGCTCGAGGCCTATGCGTCGTGTCCGCCGTCGGCGCGCGTCTACATTACCTTGGAGATCTGGCAATCGTCGTTCGACGCGCCGGCGCGCGTTGTCGCCAATGTCGCTGACGACATGACGTTCGGTATCGAGCCTGGCGCGGCACACAATGCCGGGGAGACCGTGGCCTTCATCGCCTGTCCGTTCACGGCTGAATATCCCGAGCAGCGCGAAGGACAGCCGCCGTCGAGTCAGATCACGATCGACAACGTCGCGCGCGAGCTGGCGCCGAAGATCCGCGCCGCGCAGGCCGTGCGCGAGTACATCACGGTGATCTATCGCGAGTATCTCGGTTCCGACCTGACCGAGCCGGCCTATGGCCCTGTCGAGTTCGAGCTGCGCACCGTCGAGATGACCGGGACCAAGCTGACCGGCACGGTCATGGTCAAGAACCTGATGAACAGGCGCTTTCCGAAGCGCGACAAGAACTACGACTATCAGCAGTTTCCGAGCCTGCTGCCATGAGCTCAGCCGCACGCCGCGCTGAATTCCTCAGCCCCCTGATTGGCGAGCCCTGGTCCTGGCAGACCCGCAACTGCTGGGAATTCGCGGCGCATGTCCAGCGCGAGCTGTTCGGCCGTGCGCTGCCCAGCGTCGCTGTCCCGGACGAGCCGAAATGGCGCTGGATGATTGCCGAGATCGGCCGCAATCCGGAGCGCGCCAGGTGGCGCGAAATGGAGCAGGGGCCGCATGGCCTGATCACGGCCGCCGACGGCGCGTTGGTGCTGATGGGGCGGTTCGCCGGCGCCGGGCACATCGGCGTCTGGCTCGCGGCCGAGCGCAAGGTGATCCACTGCGACCGCCGCAACGGCGTGTGCTGCGAGGACGTCCAGTCACTGAGGTCTCAGGGCTGGATCAGCATCTCGTTCTGGGAACCGAAAGGCTGATGGCAAGGCGCACGAAGATCAGCGAAGGCGCAGCCTGCGCCGCCTATGTTCGCGACGTCAGCCGCGGGCCGGCGCGCGGCCGCGCGCGGTCACGCGATAGGCGGTCGCGCGCGCCGGCGGCAGTGATGCGACCCGTCGTGCATTTGGTGATGCCGGGCCTCGAGGTCGCCAGCGCCGTGCCGCGCCCGCGTGAGACCGTGGCGGCCTTCCTGCGCCGCACCGGCTGGGCGCGCCGCGACAGCCGGCACGGCTGGCAGTTCGCGCGCGGCCTGCCGACCATCCTCGAGGTCAATGGCGAGGCGGTGCTGCGCGCCGATTGGCGCCGGCGCCGCATCGGCGCGGCCGATGCCGTGCGCTTCCTGTCGTTCCCGCGCGGCGGTGGCGGCGGCGGCCGCAATCAGGGCAAGAGCGTCATCGGCCTGGTCGCGCTGATCGCGGTCGCGGCGTTCGCGACCTTCATCACCGGCGGCGGCGCCGCGGCGCTGCTTGGCGCCTCGTTCGGCGCCGGGACGTTTGGTGCGGCGGCGCTGGGGGCTGCGATCGGCCTCGGCGGCTCGCTGCTGATCAACGCGCTGACGGCGCCGAAGGCCGGCGCCACCAACACGCCACAGGCGACGCAGGACCAGATCTATTCGGTCGCCGCGCAGGGCAACACCGCCCGGCTCGGCCAGCCGCTGCCGGTGTGGTACGGCCGGCTCAAGCGCTATCCGGAGTTCGCCGCGACGCCCTGGGGCGAGTTCGTCGCCAACGATCAATATTTGAATGTGCTGCTGGCGACGACGATGGGCAGCCTCGAGCCGGAAGCGCTCTATATCGACGACACGCTGCTCTGGCATGCCGGCACCGGCATCGAGCCCGGCTTCGACTGCCAGCTCGCGTTCTATGAGCCCGGCCAGACCGTCACCTTGTTTCCGGTCAATGTCGACCAGTCGGCGGAGGTCTCCGGCCAGCAGCTCCCATCGGGCTCGGGCACGTCAGGCGGCTTCTACGGCCCGGCCGGCGTCCATTTCCCGCCGTTCGGCCGCTCGCCCGGCGCCTGGCTCGGCGGCTTCGCGGCCAACCCGGCCGGCACGGACGCACAGGCGATCGCGATCGACTTCGTGTTTCCGTCCGGCTGCTACACCTACAACAAGGACGACGGCAACATCGGCTATTCGACCGTGGGCCTCACCGCTGAATATGCCCCCTGCGACGATCTGGGCATCGCGACCGGTCCTTACGTCACGCTGTTCGCGATCGAGCGCTCCTATGCCGCGCAGTCGCCGATCCGCGACAGCGTCAAGGTCAACGTCACGCCCGGCCGCTATCTCGTCCGCTTCCGCCGCGAGGATGCCGAGCTCTCCGGCCAGGACGGCAACAATGCCGTGATCTGGGCCGGCCTGCGCACCTTCCTCGCCGGCGCCAATTCCTTCGCCGACGTCTCGACGGTGGCGCTGCGCATCAAGGCCTCGCAGTCGACGCAAGGCAGCTACAAGTTCGGCGTGCTCGGCACGCGCAAGCTCCCGGTGTGGACGGGCGCTACCTTCGCCACCCAGGCGACGCGCAACCCCGGCTGGGCGTTCCTCGACGCTGTCGTCAACGCGACCTACGGCTCGGGGCTATCAATCTCCAAGGTCGACTTCAACGCCGTGGTCGCCTTTGCCGCCGGCTGCGCCAGCCGCGGCGACCAGTTCGACTACCGCTTCGACACCGCGGTCGCGGTGCCCGAGGCGCTCGACAAGATCCTGACGCCGGCGCGCGCCCGCCATTTCTGGCTCGGCGACACCGTCTCGATCGTGCGCGACGAATGGCGCGACGTGCCGTCGCTGCTCCTGACCGACCGGGAGGTGGTCCGGGATTCCACCTCGATCGGCTTCCAGATGCTCGGCGACGAGGATCCCGACGCTGTCACCATCGAGTATGTCGACGAGCAGACCTGGCTGCCGGCCTCGGTGCAGTATCCGCCGGACGATCTCACCTTCACGGCGACGTTTCCGGAGGTGCGCCGCATCGACGGCATCGTGACCCGCGCGCAGGCGTTTCGCGAGGCCGCGTTCTACTACCTCGCCTCGATCTATCGGCGGGAGACGCCGAGCGTCCGTGTCGAGTATGAGGGCCGCGCGATCACGCTCGGCTCGGTGCTGCGGCTGCAGTCCGAGCTGCCGGAGGCCTACGGCCAGGGCGGCGCCGTGACCTCGGTCGCGGTCCGCACCTTGACGCTCGACCCGGCGCCCGTCTGGGGCACCGGGCCGTACTATATCCGCCTGCGCCGTCCGAACGGCACATGGTTCGGCCCGGTGGTGGCGACGCAGGGCGCGGACGCGAGCCTTGCCGTGCTCGACGCGGCGAGCCTGGCGAGCGCGGAGACGGCGCAGTCGACGACCTTGTCGGCCGTGCTGGCGCGCGCCGATGGGGCCGAGGATCCGTCGTTCGAGTTCGGCAACGGCACGTCGTCGTCGAAGCTCTGCGTTGTGCTCAACGGCACGCCCTCGGGCGAATATGCCACGCTCTCGCTGGTCGTGGACGACGAGCGCGTGCATGCGACCGACCTCGGCAGCCCGCCGCTGCTGCCGGTCGGGCAGTTCCCGGCCAACGACAAGGTGCCGCTGATCGTCGGCCTCAATGCCAATTTCGGCCAGGGCGCGATCGAGCCGAAGCTGTCGGCGTCGTGGTTTCCGGCGGCCGGCGCGCTCTACTACATCGCCGACGTCTCCTATGACGACGGCGTGCACTGGCAGCAGGTCTATGAGGGCCAGGACAACCAGTTCTCGGCGGTGGTCTCGCTCGCCGCGGTGAAGCTGCGGGTGCAGGCGGTCAATACCGCTGTGCGCGGGCCGTACTCGACCGTCGACGTGGTGGCGCCGACCATCGCGGCGATCCCGCAATCGGTGGCGCTGACCTCGCTGATCGCGGGCCTGCAATTCCAGGTCACGACCCTGCAGGACGAGATCAAGGCGGCGGTCGACGACGTGACGCAGCGGATCGCGGCGATCAGCTCCAACCAGGATGCGCGCAACTGGGTCGACAAGAAGCAGATCCGCACCCAGCTGTTCGCGATGGCCGGCGACGCCAAGGCCCAGATCGAGACCTTGCAGCAGGCGATGGTCGATCAGGAGCTGGCGTTTGCCAGCTATCAGGCGGAGGTCTCGGCGACGTTCGGCCCGGCATTCTCGTCCGCGAGCACGGTGTCGACGGCGATCGCGCAGCTCGACGGCTACGCCGCGGCGTCGTGGGGCGTGACGCTCACCGTCAACGGCGCCATCTCCGGCATCCGGCTGGTCAACGGCAGCAACTCGGGCAGTGTCCTCAACTTCCTCGCCGACCGCGTCCAGATCTCGCTGCCCTCGGTCAATGGCGGCGTGCCCTACAGCCTGTTCACGACCGGCGTGGTCGGCGCGACGCCCTCGGTCGTCATCAACGGCAACCTGTTGGCCAACGGCACGATCACGGCGCCGATGATCCAGGCCGGCGCCGTCCAGGCCGTGCACATCCAGGCTGGCTCGATCTCGACGACGCAACTGGCCGTCAACGGCGTCGACCTGCCGAACATCATCGACGGCGCGGTGTCCTCGACCCAGGTGTTCGCGACGCCGGCCAAGACCGACGACTTCTCCGACTTCCTCAATATCACCACGGTCATCAAGTCGGGCAAGGCGACCGTGGCCTATGAGTCGCAATGGGCGAACGGCTCGTTCAACTATGGCGGCTCGCGGCCGTTCTCGCAGATCGACCTGCTGGTCGACAATGTCGTCGTGAAGTCGTGGAGCTGGATCCACATGCTCAACCCATTCGGCGGCGGCTCGCCGGTGTTCGAGCTGTATGCCCCGGTCGGGATCCGCTGGTCTGTCGAGAGCCTTGCCAACGGCGCGCATAATTTCCGGATGCGGGTGGTCTCGACCGGCGCGCGGTTCTCGCTGGCCGGCGGCCAGGTCTACATCACCGATTTCCGCAGGTAGATCAGCATGGCATTTCCGAGCTACGCGACCGGCACGGTGGCGGTCGCCAACGGCGCGACCGTCATCGACGGCACCGGCACGATCTGGAGCGGCGTCAATGTGCGCCCTGGCGACGACATCGTCATCGCCGGCCACACCGTCATCGTCCAGGACGTCACCGACGAGACGCATCTGGCAATCGACGCCTGGCCGTACACCACGGTCACGGCCGGCACGGCCTACAAGATCGTGCAGCGCTCGCCATTGCGCTTCGTCGGCGGCCAGGCCATGGCCGACGTCTCCAGCCTAGTCGCGATCCTCAACCAGATGGGCACGATCTACGCGGTGTCGGGCAACGCGCCGGATCCGTCGATCGGCGAGGATGGGCAGTATGCGCTGAAGACCAACACCGGCCTGTGGAAGCTGTGGCTGAAGGTGGCGGGCGTCTGGGTGGCCCAGGGCAATCCCGCGGGTACGTCGACCAACCGTGGAGCCTGGGACAGCGTCACTGACTACATCGCCTCCGACATGGTCTCGCGCCTCGGCTCGAGCTACATCGCCAAAGCGCCGAGTACCAACAAGCCGCCGGAGAGCAACCCGTCGTTCTGGGACCTGGTCGCTGCCAAGGGCGACCCAGGCAGCCAGGGGCCCCAGGGCCTGCCAGGCACGGCCGCCACGATCACGATCAGCTCGACCACGACCCTGCCGGCCGGCTCGAACGCGACCGTCACCAATCTCGGCACGTCCTCGGCGGCCAGCCTCGCCTTCGGCATCCCGCAGGGGGCGCAGGGCACCCAGGGCATCCAGGGACCGCAGGGGCAGGGGCTTAGCTACGATGCATCCGGGACGCTGGCAGAGCGGGCCGCCTATGACGGCCAGACCACCGGCTTTGCCTTCCTGCAGACCGATGTCGCGCCGTTTCGGTTCTGGGTGAAGGCCACCAATACCTCGGCCGACTGGGCCGGGCCGACGCCGATCGGCGCCAGCGTTCCGGTCCTGAGCATGGGCTCGGTCGCCGACGCCGTGATCGCAACCTTCAGCTGTGGACCCATCGCATGACGACGCATACGCAATTCGGTTTCGGTTATGGCACGGCGGCGCAGATCGGCGCCTACAACGGCTTGCAGTTCGAGCCAGTCTACGACACCGACAATCAGCGGGTTGTCGTGATGCTCGGCACCGGAGCTGGCAACAAGGTCGCGATGGCCAGCGAAGCGTTCGTCACCGCCGCCATCGCCAGCGTCAGCGCTGGCGCCAACGCCTATCTGCAATGGTCTACGTGCACGTAGCTGCGTCCAAATCCTCCTCCGCCGTCATGGCCGGGCTTGATCCGGCCATCCATCACTCATCAAGGACACTCCCACCATGGCATCGGCTCCCGTCTTCGTCGGTACCCCCAAGACCTGGCAGGCCGCGCTCTCGGCCGCCAACACCAATCGCGACGGTACCGGCCCGCTGGTGACGGTGGTCAGCGCCGGCACCTCGGGCTCGCGCATCGACAGCCTGCGCGCCGTCGCTTCGAGCACCACGACGGCCGGCGTCATCCGGTATTTCCTGAACGATGGCACTAACAAGTATCTCCTCAAGGAGCGGCTGGTGACCGCGATTACGCCGTCGGCGACGATCGCCGTGTTCGAGGACGATGTCAGCTTCGCCAACGGGCTGGTGCTGCCGACCGGTTGGTCGCTGATGGCTGCCACCCACAACGGTGAGGCCTTCAAGGTGTTCGCCCAGGGCGGAGATCTCTAACATGACCAATCACGCCTGCTCGTTTCCGGCGACGCCGCAGATCCCACCGCTGCACCGCTATGGCGGCAAGCTGGCATCGTCGTCGGAACTTGCGATTCATGCGCTCGGCGATGCCTATTGGGTCGAGGGCGCCGGCACTGTGTTCGGCCTGCCGGGCTGGCCCAAGGGACCTCCGATCCATCTTTATCTCGTCGGCAGCCTGACCTTCGTGAGCTCCTCGAAGCTGCTGATGCCCGGTGGGCGGAACTACACCTTCTCGCCTGGAGATTCCTGCTGGGCGCTACCGCTCGGCGACGGGGTATGGCGGGTGATTTCGGTCGATGTCGCCGCCCTAAGTCCAATGGCCGGATGGCGCAACAAGCAGTCTGCGGCGAAGACGACCACATATCCGGTTGTCACCGGTGACGCCGGGCAGACCCTGCACGCCGGCAACAACGCCTTTTTCGAACTGACATTCGGCACCGCGTCGAGCTATCCGCCGGACTTTTCTGTTTTGATCCGAAACACCGATTCCTATTCTGGAATCGGCACGGGGCGCGGCAAGCGCATCAATTTGAACGGCACGACATTTATCCTTTATCCCGGCCAAAACGTGATGGTGTTCGCGGTCGACGATGGGAGCGGACCGGCCTGGGATTGGTTTCCGAAAAAGCAGAAGTGGGCACAGGGGAACGTCACATTCTGCTGCGACACTGGTAGCACTGGTGTACGCGGAACGGTGGATGGCCTGGCGTCGGGCGCGAGCGCCTTCGTCAATATTCAGGACGCGGCTTCGGTCATCTACTACGATTCGGACATGCAGGGGTCGTCATCCACCATCGCGCTGACGGCGGGCCAGACCTTCCTGCAGACGCTTAGCCTCGGCGGCCAGGGCCTTGGATCAAACGTCATCAACCTGAAGGGAAATGGCGGTACTGCTACGATCCAATCGCCGAGCAGTGGCGTGGACCTTGTGTCGGTCGGCGACAATGCCGAGCTGATCATGCAGGACATCACGCTGAATTCGCAGAACAACGTCTTCGGTAAGGCCGCCATCAAACTGCACGGAAATGGCGTCGTCGATGTTTTTGCCAATGTTCGCATCAATGGCGGCGGCGGAGCAAACGATGTCGGCGTATACCTCGATAACGGCGCCTGCATCTTCGCTATCTTCAACATCATGACGTTCAACAATACGTTCAAAAACATCATCCGGGCGGATCGTGGCGGTCAGATCTCGCTTGGCCCAGGCATACAGCCGACCGGCGCAATGGCCATCACGAATTTCATGGAGTTGTATGGCCCGGGCCTCACGACAGTCGGAACAGCAATCACAGGCAATGCAGCGGCCTGGGGTACACCTGGCAATATCCTGGTCGATGACGGTCATACCTTCAAGTATAACGGAACAGCATTGCCGGCTGGTATCACGGCGACGGGCGCTCATGGCGCGTATGCCTATTAGATCGGTTCACCTGTCGATACGCTCCATGATCAACGGAGCAAGTTGCTGGCGAGCGAGCCAGACGGATGCGAACGGCCTGAGGTGGACTGTGTCCGCGGTGATCAGACCTTCTTTTGGGTCGCTTCCGAGATAGGTTAAGCAACCCTCCGCGTTGCAGAACGGTTTCATCTCATCGACGAACTCGAATGGCTCGTCAGGCTGCAAGTGCGACTGAAACGTCTTTGTGAAGGACATCAACTCATCGTCGAGGTGGCCTTGGATGTAGCGGGGAACGTTGGGCCAATAGTTGTCGAGGACCACCTTATAGAGGAATGGCTTCCAATGTGGCCGCTGTCCCAGCACAAGCACATGCTTGACGCCGTAGCTCTTCACGATCCTCGCAAACTGCCGAATATAGGCGATATCGAACGAGTTGTTCGATGATAGCAGCAGGACCTTGGGTGGATCGGCCTTGATGCGCTGCATCGCGAAGTAGTTCGCCATGTGGCAGTGATTGGTATCGATGATGCGCTCGATCACCTCGCTGACCTGGCATCCCGAGCTCCAGATCAGGAGCAGCGATGCGGTCTTCGGCAGAACCTCATGAAGACCATGGTAGAGGTCGGAGGCATTGGAGTCTCCGATGATCATGACGCTCTGCTCGGAGTGCCGAGTGTAGCAGCTTGGATCGATCGCGCTACGAGGCGCGATCGTCGGAATGGCGGAGTCCCAGGCGTAGAAGTTGCATTGGTTCTGGGAAATGTAGTTGATGTATTCTGCCTGCAGCCTCGGCGAGCCGACATCGAAATAGGCCGCATAAGCGGCTTTGTCTTGCTGCAGGCGGCCTGGAAAGCCCTTGGACGCAACATCCGCGGCTCCGAACGCGCCGATTGCGACCATCGCGGTTACGAGGGCAGGGACAAACCTTGCCTTGCTCTTGCCAAAACGGATCGGCCTTTCGACGTATCGATAGGTGAGCCAGGCCAGGGCAATCGAGCCAGCGACCAGGGCGGCCAGAACCTGCGGCGGTGGCGCAACGCTGCCGAACTGTATTCGTGCGAAGGTCAGCAGCGGCCAATGCCAGAGATAGAGCGGGTAACTGATCAGCCCGAACCAGACCAGGATCCTGCTGGAGAGCACCCAGCGATTGAGCCACGCCTCGGGGCCGGCGAGAATGAGAAGATAGGCGCCGGTCACCGGCAGCAGAGCCCACCAGCCGGGGAACTCATGTCGCCGTGTGATCACGACGACCGACGACAGAACGAGAGCCATGCCCAGCGTTGAAATGACATGACGGTAGGCGCGATCGGGGTCGGTGTTGGCGTCGCGTTCGAAGAAGATCGTTGTCAGCGCGATGCCGATCGTGCGCTCGATCCAGGTCGCGGCTCTGGACGGGAAAAGGGTCAGGTTCGCGAGGCTTGCGCCGGCCGCGAGCTCCCAGAGGCGCGATGCCGGCGAGTAGAACGCGGCGACCGGGTCCGTCGACGTCGCCTTGATGCCGTAGGCCAGGGACAACGCCAGAATGGCCGCGATCAGGACGAAGCGATTGAGACGGCTGCGCCAGGCGAGCAACATGAGAGCCGGCCAGACCAGATAGAACTGCTCCTCGACACCGAGCGACCACAGATGCAGCAGGACCTTGGTGTCAGATGCGACGTCGAAATAGTTGGCCTCTTGCCAGAGGGCGAGGTTGGCAACGAATCCCGCACCTGCGGCGGTGTGCTTTCCGAGCCGGGCGAAATCATCCGCCCAGAACAGGAGGCCGCCGGCGACCAGGCAGCAGGTCAGCACGACGATCAGCGACGGGAAGATGCGGCGCACGCGCCGCGCATAGAAGTTCGTCAGCGTGAAGCGTTTGGCGGCGAGGTCGGTGAGGATGATGGACGTGATCAGGTAGCCTGAGATCACGAAGAAGATGTCGACGCCGACGAAGCCGCTGCGGAGCAGATTTGGAAAGGCGTGGAACGTGACGACGGACAGCACCGCGATAGCGCGGAGCCCGTCGATATCAGCACGATAGTGAGTTGCGTGATCGATGATCCGGCCATCGATGCCGGAGTGTTTGTCCGTCCCGTGCACCTCGGATGCCCCCTTGCCCCGGCCTCCGGCAATCGCCGGGTAGGCGATCTCTCTTAACACCACAACCCCTGGGAAGTCGACCGATCCTGGATTGGAACCGGCGACCTACCTCGTTTTCGCAACATCGGAGCCCCCGACATGATCGAGCTGACGCGCGAGAGCCTGCGCGCGGTGTTCCCGCGCGCGCCTGAGGCCGTGATCGAGGCGTTCGTCGCCAGGCAGGAGGTGCTGACCCGGGTCGGCGTCAATGCGACGCGGACGCGGCTGTCGTACTTCTTCGCCAACATCGAGCACGAATGCGCAGGCTTCGCGCTGAAGGGCCTCACCGAGAGCCTGGCGTACACGCCGGAGCGGATGGCGCAGGTCTGGCCCAACCGCTTCCCGAGTGGCGCCGCGGCGGTGCGGGCGCGGTTCGGCACCGCGCCGGGCTGGCAGCTCAAGGCGTTCGACGAGATCTACGGCGGCCGCATGGGCAACCGGCCCGGCACCCATGACGGCTCGACCTATATCGGCCGCGGTGGTCCGCAATGGACCGGCCGCGACGGCTACCGGGAATGCGAGGCGCGCACCGGCGTGCCGGCGGTCAATATTCCCGAGGCGGTGTCGCAGCTCGAGCGGCAGCCGGAGATCTGCGCCGCGTTCTGGGATTGGAAGGGCCTCAACGCCAAGGCGGACGCCGGCGACTTCAAGGGCTGCGTCAGGCTCTGGAATGGCGGTAGCAACGGCCTGGCCGACCGGCTGCACCTGCTGGCCGGCAACGATCCGGTCATCGCCCGCATGGCCTCGGTCGATCGCATCCTGCCGGTGGCGAAGAGCATGCCGGGCGCGCCGCCGAGCGCGAAGCCGCCGCAGGATGTCGTCGATGCTGCCACGGCGAGGGAGCGCCGCCTGCGCACCGTCGCGACCGGGGCGGCCGGCACCGCCGTCGCCGCCGGCGCCGGCCACGAGGGCGCGCGGCAGGGCACGGACGCGCCGACGCCGCTGCCGCCGGCGGCCGTGGCGGCCGTCGCCGGCCTCGCCGTCGCGCTGGCGATCGCCGCCGCGATCCTGCTGGCGCGCAAGCGCGCCGCCGTCATCGCCAACTGGTTCTGACCGCCGCGGAGGGCCCCGGCATGCCCCGCCATTTCGGCCTGCCGCCCCCGCCGCCGCGGCGACGCGGCTCCGGACCGATGAGCCGCGGCGAGCTCGCGCTCGGCCTGCTGCTGTGCGTCGGCATCGCCGCCGCCTGTCTCGGCGCCGGCGCCTGGCTGCTGCGCGCGGTCGTCGACCGCGCCGAATTCATCTCCGTGCTCCCGACTCCTGAAAGGAACTGACCATGCAGAAGGATGTCTTGAAGTGGGTGGCGTTCTGGCTGCTTAACGGCGCCGTGATCGCATTCGTCTATGTGGTCTGGATCGGGCCCCTGCTGAAGCGCACGCCGGCACTGACCTGGCTGTGGACCCGCGAAGCCGGCATGCTGGCCGCCGTGTCCGAGAAGCTCGCCGGCCTCAAGCAGAAACTGACGGCGGCGGTCGTGACCATGGCGGTCGGGGTCGTCTACATGCACGACATGCTGGCGCCGATGCTGGTCGGCGTCGACACCACGCCGATAACCAGCGTGATCGCGGGCTACGTGCCGGAGAAGTACTGGGGCATCGGCGTGGTCCTGCTGCTGCTGCTGCTCAACTACTTCCGCTCGCTGGCGGAGAAGCGGGGAGACGTCTGATGCTCTCCTCGATCATCGGCGCGATCGGCCTGCCCTTCATCAACAAGTTCTTTGACACCGCCGCCAGCATCTTCGTCTCCTACAACAACAAGCAGGTCAGCAAGGAGGAGGCGGTCGACAAGCTGCTGGCCGCCATGCAGCAGGCGGCGCGCGACATCGAGGTGTCGCACGCCGACGCGCTGACGAAGGTCCTGCTCAGCTTCTACGACCTGATGCGGACCTCGAAGATCCTGCAAGCAGGCTGGCTGATCACGCTGCTGAGCCAGGTGTTCGTACTGTCCTGGGCGCAATGGGCGATGCCGTTCCTGATCTGGACCTATGGCGGCGTCTATCCGTCGAACGGTGAGCTGGTGCAATGGGCGTATCTGCTGATCGCCTTCCAGCTCGGCGGCGGCCCCATCATCCTCCGCACCGGCCCCGGCAAGGGTTCGATCGTGGCCGACTTGAGGGCGGCGACGATCAAACAGAAGGGCGAAGGCGGCTGAGAGTGCGTGTTGTGTCGTGCGTCGTCGAAGGCAACGCGCGCCTGATGGGCGGGCCAACAGATGGGAATGACAGGTGCCGGCGCTCGACTATCAACTGATCACACTGATCATCATGATCGCGGGCGGAGGTGCCGGCGTGGTCTGGCGCCTCACCCGCGTCGAGACCAACATCCGCAAGAGCATCGCCGATGAGACGCGGGCGCTCGAGGACAAGATCGCCGCGCTGACGGGTCGGCTCGCCGCCGTCGAAAAGCAGAACCTCGTCGATCTCGACGTCGCAAGGCGCGAGATCGGCGAGGCGGTCGCCGCCGTCAGGACCAAGGTGCACGAGATCGAGACATGGGCGCGCGATGAGTTCGTGCGGAAGAACTCCTTCGAGCTGGTCATCGCCCGAATGGAAAAGAGCCTGGAGACGCTCGGCGACAAGATCGACAAACGCCTGGAGCGGCTCACCGAGAAGATCGACGGCAGGGCCTGACGTCGCTGCGCCGAAGCCGACTTGGAAACATCGGCCAAGCCATTGCGCAACATCAAGCCCTCGGTACGCTAGTGGTCGTTTGTGGCGGCTCCGGTAAGTGTCGCAACATTGCCGTCATCGCGCTATGGGCCATTCCGACGATTGAGATCGCCTCGTCAATCGTGAGAGCCGCGTCGGGATGCATCAGCGGATTGCGATGCAAGTTGCTCAAGTGGTCGAGTACACCTAGGACTTTGGGGTCGCCTTTTCCTGCTTGACGCATCGCATTGATGTATACCGCGATATTCCTGACTTTGGGTTGGGGCTTGCCGCCGGTTGCTTCCGTATAGTAGCGCCTCAGTACCGTCTCTAGCGCCCTAAACACGTGCATGCCACAGGCCGTCGGTAGTTCATAGCAAAGAGCCTTGCCAGCCTCGATCACATCGAACCTGGCTTCTGGAACTTTAATCCATAGTTCCATTGGGAAAAGCTTCCATGGCTCATCCAAGAGGGAGAGCGTGTCAAAGCTTCCTTTTTGGCTGACAAAATAAGCTGGGAACGTGCCAATCTCCGCCATCAAAGCGATCTTGAATTGCTGATACTGGGTCTTAAGCGCGGCCGCGGAATAGCCGAGCTGCTCGCTCCAATCCTTTTCCGCAGAGACAATGAGCTTGAGCGAATTTGCTAAAGCCTCCGCTAGTTGACGACAACTGCGGAGATTTGCTGAAAAGACGCTGCTCGAAATCAATTGCTCTACTGCTATCTGAGCGCTCCATACTTCGAAGACGACGTCGTTTCGCGTCTGTTGGGGCGTAAGCGATTCGATCGGCTCAAGCTGAGCGCACAAATTGAAGACGTAAGGCAATGAGATTCTGATCATAGGCGGGCCCCCCCGCCGAGCGGAAAAGCTCCGGCGCTATTCATAGTAGCACCGGGGGCCGGTGGGTACCCAGAGAATAATGCTCCCCTTGGCCCGGCCGCAGTCCCTGTAAGGGGTAGAGGCCTCTAGGGCTCTTACGAACCGAGTTGCTCATCATCTCGCCCGGCCGGTGCGTGCCCGCATCACGCCGGGCGTTTTTTTGTGGCGGGGGCAGGAGCGTTGGCGCGCTCCAGACCACGGGACCAGGTTTTGCGACAGGGCCCGTCCGACGACCAATCGCTCAGCGCCGGCCCGCCGATCGCCACTATGGCGCGGCAAGGCTTGCAGAAACGTTGAGCTGTTTTCGAATGTTCGAGGAGAGACGAGAAGTTGCGCCGGTGCGTCCTGCGGCCGCCTATATCGGCGGCAAGCGGCGGCTGGGCGAGATGCTCGCCCGCCGCATCGAGGCGGTGCCTCATGAGACCTATGCCGAGCCGTTCGTCGGCATGGGCGGCGTGTTCCTGCGCCGGCGATGGGCGCCGCGGCGAGAAGTGATCAACGATGTCTCCCGAGACGTCGCAACCTTGTTTCGGATCCTGCAGCGGCACTATCCGCAGTTCATGGAGACGCTGAAATTCCAGATCGCGTCACGGGCGGAGTTCGAGCGGCTGGCGGCGTGCAACGTCGAAACGTTGACCGATCTGGAGCGCGCGGCGCGTTTTCTCTACCTGCAGCGCATGGCGTTTGGTGGCAAGGTGTCGGGGCGCGCTTTTGGAGTCGAACCGACAGGCGGCGCGCGCTTCGATGTAACCAAGCTCGGTCCGCAGCTCGAGGCTATCCACGAGCGTCTCTCCAGCGTCGTGATCGAGTGTCTGCAATGGTCGGATTTCATCGATCGCTATGATGGCCCGGGCACGCTGTTCTATCTGGACCCGCCATATTGGGGCTCGGAGGCCGACTACGGCACAGGGGTCTTTGGCCCGTCAGATTTCGGGCTCATCGCGCAACGACTGTCGTCGATCGCCGGTCGGTTCATGTTGTCGGTCAACGACGTGCCGGAGACGCGCCAGGCGTTCGCGCGCTTTGGCATCGAGCCGGTGTCGACGCGCTACACGATCTCCGGCAAATGGATGGATGTCGCTGAGATCCTGGTGACGGGACCGTCATCCGAGCCGCTGCCCGTGGTCCGCGATCTGCTATCGCTTTGATGGGCGGCCGCCGGAGGCCTCCGCCATAGAGTCCATCAGCGCGCGAACGTCGGTCAGCCGCAGCTTGCCGTCGGACGGCCGCAGATACTCGCGCAGCGCCCGCAGCTGGCGTGCGGCGATTTCCTCCTTGGCGAGGGCTGTAGTTGCCGCGATGTAGGCCTTGAGGTCCGCCATGAAGGCGCGTGCCACCTTCGGCGGGAGATCGAGCGGCGGCCGTGGCATCAGTGCCTCCGCCGCCGCCGCAGCGCCAGCTCGGTCAGCGCATCGGCGAGGTCGTCGCGCTCGTGCGGATCGATTGCCGGAGGTTCGGATTCGAGCAGATCGCCGGCGCAGACCGGGCAGGGGTCGCCGGGCGCGCCGCAGCGGCAGCCGCGCGCGCTATCCATCCAGGGGAGGGCCGGGTGGGCTTCACACACGAAGCCGGTGTCGTCGCAACGCAGGCAGAACCTCATTGGGATTCGAGTCGTTGCTGCGGGTTCGGTTCCGTGGCCTTGATGACCGCCACGATGTCGCCGGCGGAACAGCGGGCGGTGAAGGACGAGGCGATCGTTCTTATCCGCAAGGCCTTGGGGATCATCGCCGGGCGTAATGCTGCGAAGATCGATCGTAGGATTGGCTTGCGGCTCGCCGGGAGCGGGCATCGCCGGGCCGCCGGCCCACATGATCGCGTTCCAGGCTTCGCACTCGGGCCGGTCAGCTTGGCGCAGCTTCTCGTCGGCTGCGCTACGGATCGCCTGCGACCTCGAAAGATAGCTGTCGTGCAGACCGTGGTCGTTACGCACACGCTTGGCCTGGGCCTTGCGGTCGCCTCCGGACAGTGGGATCTGCATGATGCGCGGGGACATGGTCAGGCCTCCAGCGCGGCCATGTGAACGGAATAGATGTGGCTTTCGACCGTCGCCAGTTCGATCTCTGCACCGCAGAAGCAGCGCGATCGGCCTGAGGTGTTTTGGGTCGGCAGGCGGCAGCCGGCGTCCCACATCGTATATTTCCAGGCGGTGAAGGCGTGGTGCCGTCGCCAGCACGCGAAATCGTCGGCCGAGCGGTTCGTCAGGAAGATCGTCCATGCCGCTTCAAACGCGGCGCGCGCCTCCGCAAAGTTGTCCGAGGTACCGATGGTCTGCTCGCCAGGCCGACTGCCCGGATAGAACCCGCAAGACCATTGCCATGCCGCGGTATCGCTTGGATTGCCGGTCCGCCTTGCGATGATGCCGGCCTGAACGTCACCAAAATAGATGTGCCAGGTCTCGACCTGGGCTTCGGCAAAGCGACGACGGGTGAGAGTGCTCATGCGACATGATTCCAATCTCCCCGCGCTAAGTGAAGCCGCTACGTCTGGTGGCCGGAACCGGACTTGCCTACAACGCGCCCTGCAAGTCATACCTTGATCTCTCGCCGCGGTTGCGGTTCAGTGGCGCTGGGGGGGCTGGGTTGATGCGTTACTTATTGGTTTTGCTGCTGGCTCTGCCATTGGCGGGCTGCTTCAGATCGTCAGCCGAAATCAAGGCCGAGATCGCGGCCAAGGATGATCAGGAGTGCCGGAGCTACGGTGCCCAGCCCGGCACCGACGCCTATGTGCAATGCCGCACCACGCGCGCGTCAGCTCACGAGACAGCCGATGCCATCTCGGCTGCGGCGCCTCCGCCACCCGGTCCAGCACCGATTCCGGAAGCCTCATATCCCCCACGCCCGCCGGTGCATTGCACCACTACGGGGCGTTTCACGAACTGCATGTGAAGACTGCGCCCTGGGGGCACGCTGCAATGATCCAAATCAACCGAACACCCGCGAGCTCCAAGACTACAACGGTGAGGGTGCTAATGTTCGATGTGACGCCAGAGTCCGCCAATTTCTGGTTTGACGCATTCAACGTATTGCTATTCATAGGCGCATTTGCCGTCGCCGTGGGAACATACGGTTCAATCAAGATGGGATCAGCCAAGGAGAGGTTCGCGGACGAACGAATCTTAGCTAATGAGAAGGAAACCCGCCGTGCTATTGCAGATTCGGATATTGCCAAAGAGGGCACTGCAAGAGCTAACGAGCGCATCGCGGAACTCAACAACGAAACCGCCAAACTGCGCCAGCAATTGGAACCGAGAAAGTTGGATGGTGAAACGTTTGTAAGGTTGCTGCGTGATGGCCCCAAGGCCAAGGTCGAGCTTTTGTACGTGAAAGAGGACCCAGATTCATATCAGCTTTCACTACAAATATTCTGGTATCTAATGCATGCGGGCTGGGACTGCGAAGTTGAAAAACCGATTCCGCCAGCGGCTATTAATTCGCCGTATCAGGATAAGCCTGCTACTTGGTCCGTGGTAGCGCGTGAGACCGGCATTTCGCTGGTGGTGCACGAGGACAATGACCTTAAACCGGGCACCCCGTACGACGCGCTCTTAAAGGCGTTCCACGCCACGCCGGGGCGGGCTGAAACCGGCATCGATTCTAGAGTGCCGGCGGGAACTATACGAGTTGTAGTCGCCCCTCGCCCACTGCCAAGCGTGTGGGCTCCAGATGACATCTTCTCAGATACCGGAGGTAAAACGCTGGTAAGGCCATAAAAGGCTGCTTTTACATCCACTTGGCCCCGGTGCCTTAGCGCCATCATAACTTTCAAGCGCTGCCGCTTCCCGGTCTGATTCAGTCCGGGACTTCTTCCGGGATTTCTTGTCTCGATCCGTCCCGGAATGTCCCGTTTGATCCCCATTTGTTTCGCGGCACCTCGCCGAGGCGTCGGCGCTAAGGCGCGCGAAAGTTCCTATTTTCGTAGGGAATTTGCGAAAGTGGACTGGCGATCCCAGCAGGACTCGAACCTGCAACCCGCGGAGTAGAAATCCGCTACTCTATCCAGTTGAGCTATGGGACCGGCGTCGCGAGACGACTATCGCCCGGTGACCATCCCAAGATGAACGTCCGGAGGATGAGCGTCATGGGATGGGTGCCGAGGGCAAAGCCCGGCCGGCGCGCTTTCCATAGCACGGGTCATATGAAAAATCTTCCGTTTCGCCAAGAGCGGCCGAACCCGACGGAGGCCCGGCGAGACCAAGCGGAGGCGGAGGTGGGTCTATCGCCCCATTTGCGCGTCAGCGGCGCCGGATCGACGGCCGCCGCGGCTT
This sequence comes from Bradyrhizobium sp. HKCCYLRH3059, assembly GCF_051168035.1. NCBI lineage: Bacteria > Pseudomonadati > Pseudomonadota > Alphaproteobacteria > Hyphomicrobiales > Nitrobacteraceae > Bradyrhizobium > Bradyrhizobium sp. HKCCYLRH3059. The sequence goes on from NZ_JBNPUF010000006.1 coordinate 419,109, forward strand.
GTCTGTATGCCATGTCCTGTGAATTGCCCGTTGATGAACAGATTTTCCTGTCGCATGTGCGTGCCGATGGTCGCGCCTGGGACGGGCCGCTCGCCGGTCCGCTGCAACCTTTGCCATCAGTCCGTCACCATTTCGCGTCCATTCTCGCCACGAATCGGCCAAACACGGACATCTCTCCGCGTGTCCGGAACAGCCGCCCCAATCGCCGTCCAAGGAGCTGCCCCATGATCGGTCTGGTTCGCGCCGCCGTCCTCTGCGCCATCATGGCGCTCGGTCTTGCTTCTGCCCTTGCCGCCGACAAGGCGTTCAAGCGCGACGACCTCGCCGATGCCGCGATCAAGCTGGAGGCGCAGATCAAGAGCGAGGCGGGGGCGGTGAACAAGCCGCTGGCGACGCTTCGCACCGATGCCGACGCGGCGCTGCGGCGGAACGACCTACGGACCGGCCTGCAGATCCTCGGGCAGATCGCGACCGCTGCGCCGGATGATTCCGGTAACTGGCTGCGGCTGGCGCGCACCGTGCTCAACCAGATCAAGCCGATCAATCCGTCGGAGCAGACCTTCCTCCTGGAGCGGGCCTCGACGGCGGCCTACATCGCCTATCAGCGCGCCGGAAATGCCGGCGAGGAGGCGGATGCGCTGGCCGTGCTCGGCAAGACCATGGCCGAGCGCAAGCTGTGGCGGCCAGCGCTGGATACGCTCAGGATGTCGCTCGAGCTGCGTGAGGTGGCCGATGTCCGTGGGCAGTATGAGCGGATGCGCGACGAGCACGGCTTCAAGCTGCTCGACTACACCGTGGATTCGGACTCGGCGAGCCCGCGCGCCTGCTTCCAGTTCTCCGAGGATCTCGCCAAGCGCACCGACTTCTCGCCGTTCGTGGCCCAGGCCGGCAATGACAAGCCGGCGCTGACCTCGGAGGACAAGCAGCTCTGCGTCGAGGGTCTCAAGCACGGCGAGCGCTACAACATCAATCTGCGCGCCGGGCTGCCGTCGGGCGTCAAGGAGAGCCTGCCGAAATCGGCCGAGTTCAACATCTATGTTCGCGACCGCAAGCCGTTCGTGCGCTTCACCGGCAAGGCCTATGTGCTGCCGCGCACCGGGCAGAAGGGCATTCCGCTGGTCAGCGTCAACACGCCGGCGGTCACCGTCAACGTGTTCCGGATCGGCGACCGCAACCTGATCAACACCGTCATCGACAGCGACTTCCAGCGGCCGCTGTCGAGCTATCAGCTCACCGATCTCGGCAATGAGCGCGGCATGAAGGTGTGGAGCGGCGAGCTGTCGACCGCGATGACCCTGAACCAGGACGTCACCACGGCCTTCCCGGTCGATCAGGCGCTGAGCGACATGCAGCCCGGCGTGTATGTGATGACGGCGGCGCCGAAGGGGCCGACGAGCGGCAATGACGAGGACGGCGGCCAACTAGCGACGCAATGGTTCATCGTCTCCGATCTCGGAGTCGCCGCGTTCTCCGGCAATGACGGCATTCACGTGTTCGTCAATTCGCTGGCCTCGACTGATCCGGTCGCGCGCGCCGAGGTGCGGCTGGTGGCGCGCAACAACGAGATCCTCGCGACGCGCAAGACCGACGACGCCGGCCACGTGCTGTTCGAGACGGGCCTGGCGCGTGGCGAGGGCGGGCTGTCGCCGGCGATGCTGACCGTGTCGGGCGAGAAGACCGACTATGCCTTCCTCAGCCTGAAGACGTCAGCCTTCGACCTGTCCGATCGCGGCGTCGCCGGGCGCGAAGCGCCCACGGGGCCGGACGCTTTCGTCTATTCCGAGCGCGGCGTCTACCGCTCCAACGAGACGGTCTACCTCACCGCGCTGCTGCGCGACGGCAAGGGCAATGCCATGACCGGCACGCCGCTGACGCTGGTCGTCGAGCGTCCCGACGGCGTCGAGTTTCGCCGCGCGGTGCTGCCGGACCAGGGCGCCGGCGGCCGTTCGTTCAGCGTGGCGCTGAACTCGGCGGTGCCGACCGGCACCTACCGCGTGCGCGCCTTCACCGACCCAAAGGGGACGGCGGTCGGCGAGACCACCTTCATGGTCGAGGATTACGTCCCCGAGCGGCTGGAATTCGATTTGAGCTCCAAGGACAAGCAGATCAAGGCTGAGACTCCGGTGGAGGTGAAGGTCGACGGCCATTTCCTCTACGGTGCGCCGGCCTCCGGCCTGCAGCTCGAGGGCGACCTGCTGGTGACGACCGCGCCCGAGCGGCCGGGGTTCCCGGGCTACCAGTTCGGCGTCGCCGACGAGGAGAGCGCCTCCAACGAGCGCACCCCGATCGAAGGCATGCCGGAAACGGACGAGAAGGGGGCGGCGACGTTCCCGGTGAGCCTGCCCAAGCCGCCGTCCTCCAGCCGGCCGCAGGAGGCGCAGATCTATGTGCGCCTGGCTGAGACCGGCGGCCGCGCCGTCGAGCGCAAGCTGGTGCTCCCCGTGGCGCCCAAGGCGGCGCAGATCGGCATCAAGCCGTCGTTCTCCGGCAAGAGCGTCGGCGAGGGCGACAAGGCCGAGTTCGACGTCGTGTTCGTCTCGCCGGAGGGCAAGACGCTGGCGCGAAGCGGGCTGCGCTATGAGCTGCTGAAGATCGAGTCGCGCTACCAGTGGTACCGGCAGAACTCCTATTGGGAGTATGAGCCGGTGAAATCGACGCGGCGCGTCGGCGACGGCGACGTCACGATATCAGCCAACAAGCCGGCGCGGCTGAGCTTCCAGCCGGAGGCCGGGCGCTATCGCCTCGACGTCAAGTCGGCGGATGCCGACGGCCCGGTGACGTCGCTGCAGTTCGATGTCGGCTGGTACACCGACGGCAGCGCCGACACGCCGGATCTCTTGGAGACCTCGCTCGACAAGCCGCAATACCAGTCCGGCGAGAGCATGATCGTGACGGTCAATGCGCGCACTGCCGGCAAGCTGACGGTCAACGTGCTCGGCGACCGGCTACTGACGACGCAGACCACCGAGGTCAAGGAAGGTACCAACCAAGTCAAGCTTGCGGTCGGCAAGGATTGGGGCACCGGCGCCTACGTCGTCACGACGCTGCGCCGTCCGCTCGATGCGGCCGCGCAGCGCATGCCGGGCCGCGCGCTCGGCGTCGCCTGGTTCGGCATCGACAAATCAGCGCGCACGCTCAACGTGGCTCTGACGCCGCCTGCGCTGGTACGTCCGGGCTCGGCGTTGAAGATTCCGGTCAAGGTCGGTGGGCTCAATCCCGGCGAGGACGCCAAGATCGTGATCGCGGCGGTCGATGTCGGCATTCTCAACCTCACCAACTACAAGCCGCCGGCGCCCGACGATTACTATCTCGGCCAGCGCCAGCTCTCCGCGGAGATCCGCGACCTCTATGGCCAGCTGATCGACGGCATGCAGGGCACGCGCGGCCAGATCCGCTCGGGCGGTGACAGTGGCGGAGCCGAGCTGCAAGGCTCGCCGCCGACGCAGAAGCCGCTGGCGCTGTATTCGGGCATCGTGACCGTCGGGCCCGATGGCACCGTCGAGGTCAGCTTCGATATTCCGGAGTTCGCAGGAACTGCGCGGGTGATGGCGGTCGCATGGAGCGCCACGAAAGTCGGCCGGGCGAATGTCGACGTCACCGTGCGCGATCCGGTGGTGTTGACCGCGACCTTGCCGCGCTTTTTGCTGAGCGGCGACCGCGGCACGCTGTCGTTCGACCTCGATAACGTCGAGGGCGCGCCCGGCGACTATGTCGTCGGCGTCAAGGCCAGCGGCCCGGTCAAGGTCTCCGGCAATGCCAACGTCACGCTGAAGCTCGCCGCCAAGCAGCGGGCGTCGTCGACGCTGCCGCTGGATGCCAGCGGCACCGGTACGGCGCAGCTCGACGTCGATATCAAGGGCCCCAACGGGCTGGCGCTGGCGCGGCACTATCAGCTCGACGTCAAGCCGGCGACCCAGGTGCTGGCGCGGCGCTCGATCCGCACGCTCGCGAAGGGCGAGAGCCTGACGCTGACATCGGACATGTTCAATGATCTCGTGGCGGGCACCGGTACGGTGTCGCTGTCGGCGGGACTGTCGACCGCGCTCGATGCGGCAACCATCCTCAAGGCGCTCGACCGCTATCCGCATGGCTGCTCGGAGCAGATCACCAGCCGCGCGATGCCGCTGCTCTATGTCAACGAGCTCGCAGCCGGCGCGCATCTCGCGATGGACACCGAGGTCGACCAGCGCATCCGCGACTCGATCGACCGCTTGCTGGCGCGTCAGGGCTCCAACGGCTCGTTCGGCCTGTGGTCGGCCGGCGGCGACGATCCCTGGCTCGATGCCTACGTGACGGATTTCCTGACCCGCGCCCGCGAAAAGGGCTTTGCCGTGCCGGACGTGCTGTTCAAGAGCGCGCTCGACCGCGTCAGGAACTCGGTGGTCAATGCCGAGGAGCCAGAGAAGAGCGGCGGCCGCGATCTCGCCTACGGCCTCTACGTGCTCGCGCGCAACGGCGCGGCGCCGATCGGCGACCTGCGCTATCTCGCCGACACCAAGCTCGGCAATCTCGCAACTCCAATTGCCAAGGCGCAGCTCGCCGCGGCGCTCGCGCTGGTCGGCGACCGCGCCCGCGCCGAGCGGGTCTATGCGGCAGCCGCCGACAGCCTCGCGCCGAAGCCGGTGCTGGTGTTCGGCCGCACCGATTACGGCTCCGACCTGCGTGATGCGGCGGCATTGGTGTCACTGGCCGGCGAAGGCAATGCGCCGCGCGCGACGCTGACGCAGGCGGTGACCCGCGTCGAGGCAGCGCGTGGCCTGACGTCGTACACCTCGACGCAGGAGAATGCGTGGATGGTGCTGGCGGCGCGTGCGCTCGCCAAGGAGACACTGACGCTCGATGTCAACGGGCAGGCGGTGAAGCAGGCGCTGTACCGCAGCTACAAGGCGGCTGAGCTCTCGGGCCAGCCGCTGAAGATCACCAACACCGGTGATGCGCCGGTGCAGGCGGTGGTCTCCGTCTCCGGCTCGCCGCTGACGCCGGAGCCGGCGGCATCGAACGGCTTCAAGATCGAGCGTGGCTACTACACGCTCGACGGCAAGCCGGCCGATATCAGAACCGCGAAGCAGAACGACCGTTTCGCTGTCGTGCTGAAGGTCACCGAGGCCAAGCCGGAATACGGGCACATCATGGTGTCCGACTATCTACCGGCGGGGCTGGAGATCGACAATCCGCATCTGGTGTCGTCGGGCGACAGCGGCACGCTGGACTGGATCGAGGACGGCCAGGAGCCGGTCAATACCGAGTTCCGCGACGACCGCTTCACCGCCGCGCTCGACCGCGCCGCGGATTCCAAGTCCGTGTTCACGGTCGCCTACGTGGTACGCGCGGTGTCGCCTGGCAAATACGTGCTGCCGCAGGCCTATGTCGAGGACATGTACAATCCCTCACGCTATGGTCGGACCGGTACGGGCTCCGTGGAGGTCCGCGCGGCGAAATGAGCGAGGGTGGAACGAGCGATCGTGAGTTGGGTGGCCGGACGGAGCCGCACACTCCGTCATGCCCAGGCTTGACCCGGGCATCCATCGCTCGCGGCGACGAAGGCGCGGATGGCCGGGACAAGCCCGGCCATGACCCGAGGAGAGGGCGGAGCGTCAAACGGCTGCTTGCGGGCGCGCTGTTCTTGTTCGTCGCAGTCGTCCTTGCCTTCACCGCCTACACCATCTCCCTCGGCCCCCTGCCGCTGCGCGAGGCCAAAGCCGTGTCCACCACCGTCGTCGACCGCCACGGCAAGCTGCTGCGCGCCTATGCGATGGCGGATGGGCGCTGGCGGCTGCCGGTCAGCGCGAAGAAGGACGTCGATCCGACCTATTTGAAACTGCTGTTCGCCTATGAGGACCAGCGCTTCTACGACCATCACGGCGTCGACCCCCGCGCGCTGGCGCGCGCCACGATCCAGCTCGGCGCGCACGGCCACATCGTGTCGGGCGGCTCGACCATCACGATGCAGCTGGCGCGGCTGCTCGAGCCCAGGCGGCAGCGCTCGCTGCACGCCAAGCTCAGGCAGATCGTGCGCGCGCTCGAGCTCGAGCATGAGCTGAGCAAGGACGAGATCCTCGATCTCTACCTGACGCTCGCGCCCTATGGCGGCAATCTCGAAGGCATCCGCGCCGCCTCGATCGCGTATTTCGGCAAGGAGCCGAAGCGGCTGTCACTGGCGGAAGCGGCACTCTTGGTGGCGCTGCCGCAGTCACCGGAGACGCGGCGGCTCGACCGGCATCCCGAGGCCGCTCGACGCGGCCGCGACCGCGTTCTCGACCGCATGGTGTCGGAGAACGTGATCTCCGCCGAGGACGCGGCGCAGGCGAAGGCGCAAGCCGTGCCGGCCTTCCGCCAGCCGATGCCGATCCTGGCGCCGCATGCTGCCGACCAGGCCTCGGCGACCGTCAAGGATCAGCCGATCATCCGCCTTACGCTGGACGCCTCGCTGCAGAAGGTGCTGGAGGCGCTGGCGCGCGATCGCGCCATCGCATTGGGACCGAACGTCTCGGTCGGCATCATCGTGGTCGACAATGACAGCGGCGACGTGCTCGCCCATGTCGGATCGGCCGACTATTTCGACGAGAAGCGGGCAGGGCAGGTCGACATGACCCGCGCGGTGCGTTCGCCAGGATCGACCCTGAAGCCGTTCATATATGGGCTCGCCTTCGAGGACGGCTTCGTGCACCCGGAGAGCCTCATCGAGGACCGCCCGGTGCGCTTCGGCTCCTACGCGCCGGAAAATTTCGACATGACGTTCCAGGGCACGGTGCCGGTGCGCAAGGCGCTGCAACTGTCCCTGAACGTTCCCGCCATCGTGCTGCTCGATCGTGTCGGCGCCAGCCGGCTGTCGTCGCGACTGAAACAGGCCGGCGGCAATTTGGTGCTGCCGAAGGACGAAGCCCCAGGCCTTGCCATGGGCCTCGGCGGCGTCGGCGTGACCCTGCAGGACCTCGCCCAGCTCTATGCCGGATTCCCGCGCCTGGGCACCACCAGGCCGCTGCGTGAGATCATGACCGGGGAGGGCACCGACGATGCCCGCGAGCCGTTGCGGCTGATGGATTCGGCGGCCGCCTGGCAGGTCGGCAACGTGCTGCTGGGGACCCCGCCGCCGGAAAACGCAGCCCGCAACCGGATCGCCTTCAAGACCGGTACCAGCTACGGCTATCGCGACGCCTGGTCGGTCGGTTTCGACGGCCGCGTGACGATCGGTGTCTGGGTCGGCAGGCCCGACGGCGCGCCGGTGCCCGGCCTGATCGGCCGCGTCGCCGCGGCGCCGATCCTGTTCGACGCTTTTGCCCGCAGCGGCAAGCTGCCGGTGACACTGCCAAAGCCGCCCAAGGGTGCGCTTGTCGCCAGCAATTCAAAGTTGCCGCTGCCCCTGCGCCGGTTCCGGCCGGTCGGAGAACTGGTGCGGACCGGCGCGGAGCAGGCGCCGCACATTCAGTTCCCGCTGAACGGCTCCCGCATCGATGTCGACCGGTCCGCCGGTCCCGAGGCGTCGGTGATGCCGGTGAAAGTGTCCGGGGGCGTGCTGCCGCTGACCATGCTGGTCAATGGACTAGCCGTCGGCGAGATCGACAGCCGGCGCCAGCGCCTGATCGATCCGCCCGGGCCGGGCTTTGCCCGCCTCACCGTGATCGATGCCACGGGCGCTGCGGACACAGTTGTGGTCAGAATCCAGTGAGGGTTCGCTAAGCGGTTGTCGACATAGCGGTTTCAGCGTATTCGGAACCCCATGGTCGAGACCTTTGCCCGCCCCCGTTTTGGAGAGCCGCGCGAGCCGAAGAACCTGGTCAATCCAGGCAATCGGCTGGTGCGGATGATCGATGTCGTCACCGTGAGCCACACCAGGGCGGTGGCGTTCCTGCTCGTCTGCGGGCTGCTGTTGTTCCTGCCGGGCTTCTTCACCATCCCGCCGATCGATCGCGACGAGGCGCGCTTCGCCCAGGCGACCAAACAGATGGTCGAGAGCGGCGATTACGTCGATATCCGCTTCCAGGACGACGTGCGCTACAAGAAGCCGGTCGGCATCTACTGGTTGCAATCGGCTGCGGTCGAGACGGCGTCGGCGATCGGTCTGCCGCGTGCGCAGCTGCGCATCTGGGTCTACCGCATTCCCTCGCTGATCGGTGCGATCGGCGCGGTGCTGCTGACCTATTGGACCGCGCTCTCCTTCGTGACACGGCGCGGCGCCGTGTTCGCCGCCCTGCTGATGTGCTGCTCGGTGCTGCTCGGGGCGGAAGCCCGGCTCGCCAAGACCGACGCGATGCTGCTATTCACCGTGGTGGCTGCGATGGGTGCGCTGGCCCGCGTCTATCTGTCGTGGCAGCGCGGCGAGGATCCGGTGCATCCACCGTGGGGACCGCCTGCGATCTTCTGGACGGCGCTCGCCGGCGGCATCCTGATCAAGGGCCCGCTGATCCTGATGTTCGCGGGACTGACGATCGCGGCGCTGGCGATCATGGATCGCGGTGCTGGCTGGCTATCGCGTCTGCGCCCTCTATGGGGACTGATGTGGATGCTGGTGCTGGTGCTGCCCTGGTTCGTGCTGATCTTCCTGCGCGCCGGCGACACCTTCTTCGCCGATTCCGTCGGCGGCGACATGCTGAGCAAGATCGGCGCCCAGGAGTCGCACGGCGCACCGCCGGGCCTCTATCTGCTGCTGTTGTTCATCACCTTCTGGCCCGGCGCGCCGCTGGCCGCCATGGCAGCCCCCGCCGTCTGGCGCGCGCGGCGCGAGCCGGGGGCGCAGTTCCTGCTGGCCTGGCTGCTGCCGTCCTGGGTCGTGTTCGAGGCCGTCCTGACCAAGCTGCCGCATTATGTGCTGCCGCTCTATCCGGCAATCGCCATCCTCACCGTGGGCGCGCTGGAGCGGCGGGTGCTGGCGCGCAACTGGCTGCGGCGCGGCGCCGCCTGGTGGTTCGCGATTCCCGCCATCACATCGGTGGTGGCCGTGATCGGCGCCATCATCGTCACGCACCAGCCGGTGTTCCTGGCCTGGCCGTTCGTGGCGGCGTCGCTGATTTTCGGCCTGTTCGCCTGGTGGCTCTATGACGACGGCCGTGCCGAGCGCTCGCTCTTGAATGCCGGCGTGGCGGCGATGTTCCTGGCGTTCGTGGTGTATGGCGCCGTGCTGCCGGCGCTGACACCGCTGTTTCCCAGCGCGGAGATTGCGCGCGCGCTGCGCAACGTGGTCTGCGTCGGGCCGAAGGCGGCAGCGGCAGGTTTCCACGAACCTAGCCTCGTGTTCATGACAGGAACCTCGACACAGCTCACCGACGGCTCGGGGGCGGCCGACTTCCTCAACCATGGCACGTGCCGCTTCGCGCTTGTCGAGCAGCGCACCGAACGGGCGTTCGTGCAGCGCGCCGAGGCCATCGGGCTGCGCTACAACGTCGCCAAGCGCATCGACGGCTACAACATCTCGCAAGGCCGCCCGGTCTCGATTGCGATCTATCGTTCGGAAGGCACCGAGTAGATGTCGGCGCCAGACACGCCCTCGCTGTCGTCAGGCTATCTCGCCCAGCTCGCGCTGGTCGGCAAATTCTCGTTCGGCCGGCTGGTTCGGCGGCCGCAGACCGCGCCGGACGCTGCGGGCCGGCAACGCCTGCGACGCGAGCTTCTCCTGCTCGGTGCCATCGGCCTGAGTGTAGTCTTGATGCTGATGTTCACCTTCGATGCCTACGAAATCGGGCTGATGCCAGCGCGTGGAACACCGAGCCTGTGGCCGGTGCGCATCATCACCGAATTCGGCCAGGACGAATACGTGCTGGGACTGCTGGCAGTGGGGGTCGTCGCGACGATCCTGATCGCGCCGTTGTGGCCTGAGGCTTCGCGCAGCCGGCTTCTGAACTTTGCGACGCATGTTCAGTTTTTCTTCTTCGCGGTTCTGCTCTCCGTGCTATCGGCCCAGGTGTTGAAATACATCATCGGGCGCGGCCGTCCCTTCGTCGGCGGCAAGGCCAATGCGTTCAATTTCGAACCCTTCAACGGCACGCCGGCCTATTTCAGCATGCCGTCGGCGCATGCGGTGACCGCCTTCGCGCTCGCATTCGCCATTGCGGCCGTCTGGTCGCGGCTGCGGATACCAATGTTCATCTATGCCGTCGTGATTGCCCTGAGTCGGCTGGTGCTGCTGGCGCATCATCCAAGCGATGTGGTCGCCGGCGCCGTGGTCGGATTGGCCTGCGCCATGCTGGTCCGCTACTGGTTCGCAGCACGACGGCTGGGCTTCCGCCTGGGCAAGGACGGCCAAATCGTACCGCGCTAAAGGGGTTGATAGGCGGCCCCAAGCCCCATAATAAGCCTCCGCCGCATCGCCCGGGGCAGGAACCGGTCCAGTCACGCCATCGCGAGTCTCATCTTGTCGACCGAAACCCCCGTTGCCGTCTCCATCGTCGTTCCCGTGCGCAACGAGGCCGGCAACATCACGCCCCTGATCACCGAGATCGCGGCCGCGCTCGACGGTCTCTGGGCCTATGAGATCATCTACGTCAACGACGGCTCGACCGATGACACCGCGCAACGGCTCGCCGAGGAGATGGCGCGGCGGCCGAACCTGCGCGTGCTGCGCCATGAGAAGTCGTCCGGGCAATCGGCGGCCGTGAGAAGCGGCATCCGCGCGGCCCACGGCGCGATGGTTGCGACGCTGGACGGCGACGGGCAGAACAATCCCGCTTTCCTGCCCGACCTCATCGCTGCGCTCGAAAAGGGCGGGGCGGGTGTCGGCCTCGTCGCAGGCCAGCGCGTCGGTCGCAAGGACACCGGCTTCAAGAAACTGCAATCGCGGCTTGCCAACAAGATCCGCAATGCGGTGCTGCATGACGGCACCCGCGATACCGGCTGCGGCCTCAAGGCGGTCCGCCGCGACGTCTTCCTGATGATGCCGTATTTCGATGGTCTGCACCGCTTCCTTCCCGCCCTGGTGCGGCGTGAGGGCTACGACATCGCCTACATCGACGTGACAGATCGACCCCGGCACTCCGGTGTCTCGAACTACGGGTTCTTCGACCGGCTCTGGATCGGGATCATGGATCTCGCCGGCGTGTGGTGGCTGATCCGCCGCAAGAAGCCGACGCCGGTTGTGATCGAGGTAAAGTAATGCTGATTCAATTCGGGCAGGCGTTCAGCAACTATCTCTACGACATCTTCATCGCCAAATTTGATTTCTGGCTGGTGTTCGGCCTCGCCGCCCAACTGGCCTTCGCCGCGCGCTTCCTTGTGCAGTGGATCGCCAGCGAGCGCGCGGGCAAGAGCGTGGTGCCCCTTGCCTTCTGGTTCTTCTCGATCGGCGGCGGCCTCATGACGCTGATCTATGGTCTCGTCAAGCGCGAGCCGGTCATCATCTTCGGCCAGTTGCTGTCGAACATCATCTACGTCCGCAACGTGATGCTGATCTTCAAGAACCGTCAGCGCGAGTCGCAAACGCTGAGCAATTGACCGGAGCGGGCTTCAGGTTCACAAGGCGGATGTGCCGTCGCCCGTTCGTGGGGCCGTCCTGCGCCTCAGCGCGGCAGCGGCCGGGCCGAGGACGGGGGCAGGGGCACGGGCACGGGCACGGTCGTCGCCACGCTGTCAGCTGCCTCGCCGCGGCGCGTCGCAATCTCGCCGGCGGCATCCAGCACGGGATAGGCGACCGAGCAGATGTGCGAGTGGATCCGCCTGAGGTCACGCAGCACGTCGAGATGCAGTGAGGTGGTTTCGAGCGTCTCCGAGCGGCCGTCGCGCAGACGTTCGAGGTGCCGCTCGGTCGCGCCGAGCTCGGCGTTGCGGAGCTCGGCTTTCTGATCGAGCAATTGGTGCGCCTGCTGCGCATCGCCGGACATGAAGATGCCGAACGCGACGCGGAGCGCCTCCATGATCTGGCGGTGAAAGGCCTGCAACTCGTCGGCGCCCTCCGCGGAGAACTGGAACCTGCGCTTGATCTTCTTGGTCGCGAGCTCGCTCAGGTTCTTGTCGATGATGTCGCCGATGTGTTCGAGGTTGATCGCGAAGGAGATGATCTCCATCGCCCGCTTGCCCTCGCGATCGTCCAGGCTGCCCCGCGTCAGCTTGGTGATGTAAAGCTTGATGGCTTCGTCGAGCCGGTCGACGACATTGTCCGCGCGTGACACCTGATCCACGAGGCCACGGTCGTTGGTCATCATCGCGGTCATGACATTGCGCAACATGGTCTCGACCAGATCGCCCATGCGCAGCGCCTCGCGCGCCGCGTCCGCAAGCGCCAGCGACGGTGTCTCCAGCGCGGTCTCGTCGAGGTAGCGCGGCTTGGCGGGATCGACTTCGGCCGGGCGGTCGGGGAACAGTCTGACGAGCAGCTTCTCGATGCTGCCGAGCAGACCGATGAAGACCAGCGCCGTGCCGAGGTTGAATGCCATGTGAAACTGCGCGGTCAGCTTCGACAGATCCGGCTGCCATTGCTGCAGCTGAGCCGCGAGCGGATGCAGGAAGGGTGCGATCAGCGCGACGCCGATGATGCGGTTGAGGAGATTGCCGACGGGCAGGCGATAGCTCGCGGGATTGTCGCGCCGGGCGCCCTCGAACACCGGGTTGACGGCGCTGCCGAGATTGGCCCCGAGCACCAGTGCCATGGCCGCATCGGCCGTGATGAAATGCGCATAGGCCAGCGACATCACCAGCAGCACGCTCGCGACGCTGGAATGCACGATCCAGGTGACGGCGGCGCCGAAGATGATGCACAGCGTGACGTCGGCGGTGATCGCCTGCATGAACACGCGCATCGCCGGCGCCTCCTCGGCCGGCGCGAGCGTGTCGATCAGGATATGGAGCGACAGCAGCATCAGGCCGAGGCCGATCGACACCCGGCCGAGATCCTTGATGCGCGATCGCGGCCCGCTGCGGAACGCCACCAGGCCGAGCACGAACAGGATCGGCGCGACGGCCGCGACGTTGAACGACAGCACCTGGACGATCAGCGTGGTGCCGATATTGGCGCCCAGCATGATCGCCATCGCGGGGATCAGGCCGACGAGGCCTTCCGCAGCAAAGGAGGTGGTGATGAGCGCCGTTGCCGTGCTGCTCTGGAGAAGCGCGGTGAGGCCGAGTCCGGCCGCGAGGGCGCTGAAACGGTTCCGCAGCGCTCGCGACAGCAGCAGCCTGAGATCCGGGCCGAAGGCGCGCAGGATGCCGCTGTGGACCATGTGAAGGCCCCACAGCAGCAGCGCCACGCCACCCATCAGATCGAGCAGAACCATGATTCCCGTTCGTTCCCGCTTGTCTTCAGACCAAGGCTACGCCCAATCGGCCGGGGATCAACGCCAATTTGGCGGCCCCGGTTGCCCGATCGCGCGGCGCTCCGCCCCTGCAGGCGTGGTCAAGCGGCGTTGAACGCGGCAAAGCCGCGATCGAGATCGGCCTTGAGATCCTCGGTATTCTCGAGACCGATGTGCAGCCGCAATGTCGGACCGCCGGGTGCCCATGTGGTCGCCGTACGGTAGCTCGCGCAGTCGAACGGGATCGCCAGGCTCTCGAAGCCGCCCCAGGAATAGCCCATGCCGAACAGCGTGAGCGTGTCGAGCATGGCGTCGACGGCGGCCTGCGCCTTTGGTTGCAGCACGATGCTGAACAGGCCGGAGGCGCCGGTGAAATCGCGCTTCCAGATCGCGTGCCCCGGATGGCTTTCCAGCGCGGGATGCAGCACCTCGATCACCTCGGGACGCGCGGCGAGCCAGCGCGCCATCTCCAGGCCTGACCGGTGATGCTGCGCCAGGCGCACGCCAAGCGTCCGTACGCCGCGCAAGGCCAGGAACACGTCGTCCGGTCCGGCGCAGACGCCGAGCAGGCGGATGCCCTCGGAGATCAGCGGCCACGCCTTCGCATTGGCCGAAATCGTCCCGAACATGATGTCGGAGTGGCCGCCGATATATTTGGTGGCCGCCTGCATGCTGATGTCGACGCCCTGATCGAGGGAGCGATGGTAGAGCGGCGTCGCCCAGGTGTTGTCGTCGATGACCAGCGCGCCGTGCGCATGCGCAACCGCGGCAATGACGGGGATGTCCGGCATTTCGAAGGACTGCGAGCCCGGCGCCTCGACAACCACCGCGCGTGTATTCGGTTTGAGCAGTTGCTCAATTCCTGCGCCGATCAAGGGGTCGAAATAGGTCGTCTCGACGCCATAGCGTGCCAGCATGCCGTTGCAGAAATTTCGGGTTGGACGATAGATGCTATCGCACACCAGAACGTGGTCGCCGGCCTTGAGCACCGACAGCAGGGTGGTCGAGATGGCGCCGAGGCCTGACGGCGCGATGCCGACGCCGGCGCATTGCGGCCCCTCGAGCGCCATCAGCACTTGCTGCAGCGCCTTCGTGGTCGGGGTGCCGTGGCGGCCGTACTGGAATTCACCGCGGTGTGCATGCAGATCTTCAGCCGTTGGATACAGGACCGTTGAACCATGAACGACAGGAGGATTCACGAATCCGTGCTGCGCTTTCGTGTCCCGCCCCGCCGTGACCAGCCGTGTCTCGACGTTTTGTCGCACCGCCGCAGCGGGGTCGTTCGATGATGCCATTCGCGTGTCTTTTCTCTTTAAACCTGCCGGGATAGCTGGAAATCAGGCCGCACTGCGGTCGTTAATAACAGAATGCAGAACAGGCCCGTCAACCCCTTGACCCGGACCGCCAGTCGTTCTGTGATGCCGGCGCAATTCGATCGCTGCACGTTGAGGGGCTTGCCGCGATTTCCGCTTCATCTCGCATGCACGGCTCCGTCGTGCATGGCGCGCGCCATATTCTTGGTATGGCGTTTGCAGAGGCGGATTCAGGTCGGCCCCTCCTACGCGCTGAGATTCATCGCTCCCCAAGGACGACCCGCGAAAGGCTGTATTTATGAAACGCGTCACTCTGGCTCTTACTCTTGCTCTCGCCCCGGTGCTGGCGAGCGTCGGCGCCCAGGCCGAAACGCTCAAGACCGTCAAGGATCGCGGCATGCTCGCCTGCGGCGTCAGCCAGGGCCTTCCTGGCTTCTCGGCGCCCGACGACAAGGGCAACTGGACCGGGCTCGACGTCGACGTTTGCCGCGCCATTGCCGCCGCGATCTTCAACGATCCGACCAAGGTCAAGTTCGTTCCACTGTCCGCCAAGGATCGCTTTACTGCACTGCAGTCGGGCGAGATCGACGTGCTGTCGCGCAACACCACTTGGACCCTGTCGCGTGACACCTCGCTGGGCGCCAATTTCGCCGGCGTGACCTATTACGACGGCCAGGGCTTCATGGTGAAGAAGGCCCTGAAGGTCAATTCGGCGCTCGAGCTCAACAGCGCCTCGATCTGCGTGCAGACCGGCACGACGACTGAGCAGAACCTCGCCGACTACTTCAAGGCCAACAAGATGAAGTACGAGGTGATCGCATTCGCCGGCCAAGACGAGACCATCAAGGCGTACGAATCTGGCCGTTGCGACGTCTTCACGACCGACGTTTCCGGCCTCTACGCCGAGCGGCTGAAGCTCGCCAATCCGGCCGATCACGTGGTGCTGCCGGAAGTGATCTCGAAGGAGCCGTTGGGCCCGATGGTCCGCCATGGCGACGACCAGTGGTTCGACATCGTCAAGTGGACCTTGTTCGGGCTGGTGACGGCCGAGGAGCTCGGCGTGACGCAGGCGAACGTCGATGAAATGGCCAAGTCGGACAAGCCGGAGTTCAAGCGCGCCTTCGGCACCGACGGCAATCTCGGCGAGCAGCTCGGCCTCACCAAGGACTGGTTCTACCGGATCGTGAAAGCGGTCGGAAACTACGGCGAGATGTATGATCGCAACGTCGGCGCCGGCTCCAAGCTGCAGATCGCGCGCGGTCTGAACCAGCTCTGGAACAAGGGCGGCCTGCAATACGCGCCGCCGATCCGCTGATCACTGCGCGATAGCGGGGCTGCGGCGAATGAGCAT
Organism: Bradyrhizobium sp. HKCCYLRH3059; assembly: GCF_051168035.1. Lineage (NCBI taxonomy): Bacteria > Pseudomonadati > Pseudomonadota > Alphaproteobacteria > Hyphomicrobiales > Nitrobacteraceae > Bradyrhizobium > Bradyrhizobium sp. HKCCYLRH3059. Next base: position 434,987 of record NZ_JBNPUF010000006.1, read on the forward strand.
CGAAGCAAGGTTACCGCCTACGCAATATGGGCTTCGGCTGAAGCGTATGCTGGGTGGCAAGGCAGGATGGAACGGCATCATCCTCCAGATCCTGTTCGTCGCAGTGCTGGTGTGGGTTGGCTACGAGATCGTGGCCAACGCACGCAGCAACCTCGCCACCCAGCGGATCACGTCGGGCTTCGGCTTTCTCAACAATACGGCCGGCTTCGACGTCAACCAGACCCTGATCAGCTACTCCGGCTCCGACAGCTACAGCCGCGTGCTGATCGTCGGCGTGCTGAACACGCTGCTGGTCTCCGTCATCGGTATCGTGCTGGCGACCATCCTTGGCTTTCTGGTTGCGCTTGGCCGCTTGTCACCGAACGTATTGCTCTCGCGGGTCTCCGGCGCCTATGTCGAGCTGATCCGGAACCTGCCTCTCCTGTTCCAGATCCTGTTCTGGTATCTCGCGGTGTTGGCGGCTCTGCCCGGACCGCGGCAGAGCATCTCTCTTTTCTCGACCTTCTTTCTCAACAACCGCGGCTTCATCGTTCCGCGCCCGATCGAGGAGCCCGGCTTCACGCCGTTCGCGATCGTGCTCGGTGTGGCGATCGTGGTCTCGATCGGTCTGCACTATTACGCGCGGCGTGAGCTGTTCTTGCGCGGCCATGTGATCCGGATTTGGCCCTACGTGCTGGGGCTGCTGATCGGCCTGCCGCTAATTGCAATGCTCGTGTTCGGCGTGCCGATTTCGTTCGAGGTGCCGGCGCTCAAGGGATTCAACTTCGCCGGCGGCTCCCGCATCATTCCAGAGCTCGTTGCGCTGACCCTGGCGCTCACCATGTACACGGCGTCTTTCATCGCCGAGGTGGTACGGGCGGGAATCCTCTCGGTCCACAAGGGACAGATGGAAGCGGGGCTCTCGCTTGGACTGAGCCGCGGCACCGTGCTGCGCCTGATCGTCGTGCCACAGGCGCTCCGCGTCATCCTGCCGCCGCTGACGAACCAGTATTTGAACCTGACCAAGAATTCCTCGCTCGCGGTCGCTATCGGTTATCCCGATCTCGTGTCGGTGTTCGCGGGCACGACGATGAGCCAGACGGGGCAGGCCATCGAGATCATCGGAATCACGATGGGCGTCTATCTGGCGCTGTCGCTGATTACGAGCGCGATGATGAGCTTCTATAGCTGGCGGCTTGGGAAGAGACTTGGCGCATGACCGACATCACGGCCTCAACCTTCATCCGTCAGGACATGGCCGGAGAACGCCCGGCGCCCATCAAGACGACCGGTTTCGTCGGCTTCGTCCGCACGAGGCTGTTGAACTCGCCGACCAATATCCTGCTCACCCTGGTGAGCGCGCTGTTGATCTGGTTCACCGTGATCCCGGCCGTCAAGTTCCTGCTGGTCGACGCGGTGTGGGTCGGCAAGGACCGCGATGCATGCCTGGCGCAGAACGCCGGCCATCCGGTCGGCGCCTGTTGGCCCTACATTTCGGCGAAGTTCAGCCAGTTCATGTACGGCTTCTACCCGGAGGCCGACCGCTGGCGCGTCAATCTGACCTATGTGCTGGCGGTGGTGCTGCTCGTGCCGCTGCTGATTCCGCGCCTGCCGGCCAAAGGCCTTAATGCGGGTCTGTTCTTCTTCGCGCTGCCGGTGGTCGCGTTCTTCCTGCTCTATGGCGGTGGGCTGGAGGGCTTCGGCGTGAGCTGGACCACAGGCACCCTCCAGCTGTTCGTCGAGAGCATCGATACGGCCGGTAACGCGCTGGTGCGCGCCGGCGATAACGTGCCGGTGGTCGGCATGCTGCTGTGGCTGCTCGGCAAGCTGGTCGTGCTGATCGGAACGCTCGCATCGCTCGTGATCTGGCCGCTGGTCTGGATCCGCAATGAACTGCAGCAATCTCACCAGCCCGTGTGGAATGATCTCGCGCTCTCCGCGATCATTGTCACCGCGCTGGTGTTCATCATCGGCGGCGGGAGCAGGGCGCTGCGCAGCGTCATCGCCACGGCCGCGACCTTCGCCGGCATCGCCATCGTCATTGCGATCATGGGCCTCGATCGCGGCGGCCTTCCCATCGTCGACACAAGGCTGTGGGGCGGCATGCTGGTGACGCTGGTCGTCTCGGTGATCGGCATCGTCGCGTCGATGCCGATCGGCATTGCGCTTGCGCTCGGCCGCCGCTCGACCATTCCGCTGATCCGCGTCTTTTCGATCGCCTTCATCGAGCTGGTGCGCGGCGTGCCGCTGATCACGGTGCTGTTCTTCGCCACCTACATGCTGCCGCTGTTCCTGCCCGGCAATGTCAGGGTCGACGGCCTGGTACGGGCGCTGATCGGCGTTGCGCTGTTCTCCGGCGCCTACATGGCCGAGGTGATCCGCGGCGGCCTGCAGGCCATTCCGCGCGGCCAGGCGGAGGCGTCGAGCGCGCTCGGCCTGTCCTGGTGGAAGACGACGAGCTTCATCGTGCTGCCGCAGGCGCTGCGCCACGTCATCCCCGGTATCGTCAACAGCTTCATCTCGCTGTTCAAGGATACCTCGCTGGTCTCGATCGTGGCGCTGTTCGACTTGCTCGGCAGCCTCAAGGCTTCGTTGGCCGATCCGGTCTGGGCGACACCGACCACGGCTTTCACCGGCTTTGCCTTCACAGGAATGATCTACTTCGCCTTCTGTTTCGGCATGTCACGCTACTCCATGCTGGTCGAGCGCCGCCTCAACGCGCACCGGCGCCATTGACCCAGATATCGTCGAGAGATCCATGACTGCAAATTCGATCGTCAGCATTTCCGCCCTCAACAAATGGTACGGCGAATTCCACGTCCTGCGCGACATCAACCTCTCCGTCGGAAAGGGTGAGCGCATCGTGATCTGCGGGCCCTCGGGCTCGGGCAAGTCGACCTTGATCCGCTGCATCAACGCGCTGGAGGAATTCCAGGAGGGCGAGATCAATGTCGACGGCATCGATCTGGGTCCGAATCTCAAGCGGGTGGACGAAGTCCGCCGTGAGGTCGGCATGGTGTTCCAGAGCTTCAACCTGTTTCCGCATCTGACCGTGCTGGAGAACTGCACCCTGGCTCCGATCTGGGTGCGCAACATCCCGCAGAAGGAAGCCGAGGCGACTGCGATGAAGTTCCTGGAGCGGGTCAAGATCCCGCATCAGGCGCAGAAATATCCGGGCCAGATGTCGGGCGGTCAGCAGCAGCGCGTTGCCATCGCGCGCGCGCTGGCGATGAACCCGAAGGTCATGCTGTTCGACGAGCCGACCTCGGCGCTCGATCCCGAGATGGTGAAGGAGGTGCTCGACACCATGGTCGATCTCGCCAAGGAGGGCATGACCATGCTGGTCGTGACCCACGAGATGGGCTTTGCACGCGAGGTCGCCAACCGCGTCGTGTTCATGGACGCCGGCCAGATCATCGAATCGAACACGCCGCAGGAATTCTTCGCCAACCCGCAGCATGCGCGCAGCAAGCTGTTCCTGAGCCAGATTCTGCGGCATTGATGAGGAAGCGAATCGGGACTTGCGAATAGGGCGAGAAATTCTACTCGCTACTCGCTACTCGCCCTCAAACGAAAGGCGGCTTGATCCCGCTGCGCCGCTCCAGCCAGGCCGGCACCGGCAGGTTCTTCGAACGCATGAACTCCGGATTGTACAGCTTCGACTGATAGCGCGCACCGGAGTCGCACAGGATGGTCACGATGGTGTGGCCGGGGCCGAGCTTCCTGGCGAGTTGCACCGCGCCAGCGACGTTGACGCCGGTCGAGCCTCCCAGGCACAGGCCTTCATGCTGCACGAGGTCGTAGATCGTGTTGACGGCGTCCTCGTCGGACACCAGGAACGCGTCGTCGACCTTGGCGGTCTCGATCACGGGCGTCACACGACCGATGCCGATGCCTTCGGTGATGGAATCGCCGGGCGTCGATTTGACGACCCCGTTCTTGAACCATTCGTACATCGCGAAGCCGTGCGGGTCGGCACAGGCGGTGACAATGTCCTTGTTCCTGTCCTTCAAATAGCGGCTCGTGCCGGCGATCGTGCCGCCGGTGCCGACCGCGCAGATGAAGCCGTCGACCTTGCCGTCGGTCTGCTCCCAGATCTCGGGTCCCGTGGACTCATAATGCGCCTTGGCGTTGTCGAGGTTGTTCCACTGGTCGGCGAACAGCACGCCGTTGGGCTCGGTCATGCGCAGTTCGTCGGCGAGCCTGCGGCCGACATGCTGATAGTTGTTGGGATTGCTGAACGGCAACGCCGGCACCTCGACCAGCTCCGCGCCGCACAGCCGCAGCATGTCCTTCTTTTCCTGGCTCTGCGTCTCCGGAATCACGATCAGCGTGCGATAGCCGCGCGCGCTGGCGACCACGGCCAGACCGATGCCGGTGTTGCCGGCAGTGGCCTCCACCACGAGGCCGCCGGGCTTGAGATCGCCACGCCTCTCGGCCTCCAGGATCATCCACTTGCCGGCGCGGTCCTTGACCGACTGGCCCGGGTTCATGAACTCGGCCTTGCCGAGAATGGTGCAGCCCGTCGCCTCCGAGGCGCGCTTGAGCTTGATCAGCGGTGTGTTGCCGATCGCCGCGACGACGTCGTTATGAATGGTCATTTTGCAGATACCGTAGGAGTTTCCTCGAGCACACTTAAGAGGACCCTAGCCTGATATCCAGGGGAGCGTAAGCCGGCTGGATCAGCCCCCCGATTTCGCAAAGACGACCTGGCGAACATCGATATTCCCGGAGAGGAAACCCGCTTCGCAGTAGGACAGATAATATTCCCAGAGCCGCCTGAAGCGCTCGTCGAATCCGGCGGGCGTGAGGTCCGGCCAAGCCTCTCGGAAGTTATTTCGCCAGATCGCAAGCGTCCTGGCATAATCTTCCCCGAAGATCCGCTCGCGGATGACGGGTATGCCAAAGCGGTCGCCGAGCGACTTCAGAATCTGCGGTGTCGGCAACATGCCGCCGGGAAAGACGTAGCGCTGGATGAAGTCGACCTCGCGGCGGTAGTGCTGGAACAGGCTGTCCTGGATGGTGATTGCCTGGACACCGGCCAGTCCGCCCGGCAGCAGGCGGTCTCGCAGTTGCGAGAAATATTTCGGCCAGAATTGTTCGCCGACCGCCTCGATCATCTCGATCGAGGCGATGCGATCGTAGTGGTCACGCTCGTCCCGGTAATCCTGCAGGCGGATTTCGACCTTCTCGGCGAGCCCGGCCTCCTGGATGCGGCGCTGCGCGAAGTCGCGCTGCTGTTGACTGATCGTCAACCCAACGACCTTGGCGCCGAACGTCTTGGCGGCATATTCGGCAAAGCCGCCCCAGCCGCAGCCGATCTCGAGCAGCTTCTGCCCGGGCTTGAGATCGATCGCCTCGGCCAGCCGCTTGTACTTGTTGGTCTGCGCTGCAGTGAGGTCGGTGGTGTGCTCCTCGAACAAGGCCGAGGAATAGGTCATGCTCGGATCCAGCCAGGCCGAGTAGAACGAATTTCCGATGTCGTAATGGGCATAGATGTTGCGCTTCGCCTGACGCTTGGTGTTGCGGTTGAACCAGTGCCGGACCAGCTGGGCAAACCGGATCAGCGGCTTGTCTTCCAGCATCGACTGCAGCAGGTGCTGGTTGACGCAGAACAGATAGAGAAACTGCGTCAGGTCCGGCGTATCCCAGTCGCCGTTCAGATAGGCCTCGGCGATGCCGATGTCGCCGCCATTGAGAAGACGCGATGCGAAGCCGTAATTGGCCAGGATCATTGCGGCGGCCGGCCCGGGCTCAACGCCGCCAAGCCGGATCACCCGTCCGTCCGGCAGGGTCACGTCGAGCGTGCCTTTTCGCAACCGCGAGCCGAAGCCGAGGGCAAGGCGGGGCAGGCGGGGAAGATCGGCAAGCACCTTGTCGATGGTATCAGGGGTGACTGGGATGACGTCCGGCATGGCAGGTCCACTCACGCAAACGGCTCCAGCCCACGTCCCCGTCGGCTGGCCGGTGCGGCACCTGTGCGGGCAGGGATCACGGACGCAGAGCGAGCCGGCCGTTTCCGGTCAGCGTCGTGACATATAAGCGTGGCTGCCGTTCCCCGCCAAGCCGGTATTGGTTCCAGGGCTTGCACTGATTTCGCCACGCGGGACGAGGCGGACGCCTTTGGCCCACAGCCGCAGTGCCTCCCAATGGATCGCGGCGAAGATTTTGACAGTCACCAGCGGGAGCGAGACGAAGGCTGCGAGCAGGGAGCCAGACGTCAGCCCGCGACGGCGGCCAGAGAAGGTTGCAGCGAGCAGGGGCCCGTCGGGGCCAGTTTCCAGAATCCGCAACTTGACCTTGTCGCCCGGCGGCATGACCCGGAAATGGTAGCGCATCGCCATGTCGATGAACGGCGAGACGTAGAAGGTCTTGTCCTGCGTCTGGCGCAGCCCTGCCGCGGACAGCTCATTGGATCTGACCGGCAGCACATAGGGCTTGATCTCGCCGAAGGTGTTGCGGACCTCGTAGATCATCAGCGCCAGGGTGCCGTCGCTGCGATAGCAGAAATAGACCGACAGCGGATTGAACACGTAGCCGAGCAGCCGCGGATAGCACAGCAACAGCACGCGTCCGCCGCCGAGATCGATCCCCTGATCCGCCGCGCAGGTCTGCGCATAGGCCAGCAGCGACGAGCCGTCGCGCGGACCGTGGTCGGCCTCGTGGAAGCTGTAGAGCGCTCGCCGATTGACCCCGAACAGCGAGGCCTGCCGGTCCACCTGGTCGAGCCGGCCGAGATCGATCAGCAGGCTCATAACGCGATACCGGAAGCGGTGCGTGGTCGGCCGCATGCGGGCATGCATGACCTCTCCGACATAGAGCGCGGCCGCTTCCGTTCGGTCATCCTGTCCCGAGTGATCCATGTCCATATCGCGCCTATTCCGCAGCCTCGGCGAGCTCGGTGGGAAACCCGCGCCATGGCACGCTCGCGCCGAGCGCCTCCGCCACGGCGAGACCCGAGCGCAGCCCGTCCTCATGGAAGCCGTAGCCGGTCCAGGCCCCGCAGAACCAAGTATGGCGCTGCCCCTGAATCGCTGCCAGGCGCTTCTGCGCCGCAAAGGCCGCAGCCGTATATTGTGGGTGCTCACAGATGTATTTGCCAAAGGTCAGCTCCGGGGCCGGAGCGAAGGGTGGGTTGAGGCTGACGAACAGCGGCTTGGCGTCGTCGATGTCCTGCAGGTTGTTCATCCAATAGGTGACGGCGACGTCGTTCATGGGAACGCCCTCACGCTGCCAGCGCAGGAAATTCCACGAGGCCCAGGCGCGGCGGCGCTTCGGCATCAGCCTGCTGTCACGGTGCAGATAGATCGTGTTGGGCGAATATTTGATCGCACCGAGGATGCCGCGCTCCCGCTCGTCCGCGTCGGTGAGCATCGACAAGGCCTGGTCGCTGTGTGCGGCAATCACCACGTGATCATAGGTGTCCCGACGCCCGCTGCTGTCTTGAACGACGACGCCGTGGGCGGTGCGTTCGATGCTGGTCACGGCGCTGCCGAGCCTGATCTGGTTGCGGAAGCTCGACGTCAGTTTCTCCACATAGCGCCGGCTGCCGCCCTTGACGGTGCGCCAGACCGGACGGTCATATTGCAGCAACCTGTGGTTGCTGAAGAACGCGACGAAGTTCTCGGCCGGGAAGTCCAGCATCTCGGACGCCGGGGCTGACCAGATCGCGGCCCCCATTGGCGCCAGATAGTCGGTGAGCAGTCGCGGGGCGAAATGGTTGCGCCGGAAATAATCACCGAGCGTAAGGCCATGCAGGCGGCCGGCCTTGAAGTCGGCTGTACTCTGCTCGTTGAAGGTCAGGATGTCCCTGAGCATCCAGAGATAGGATGTCGACAGCAGGTTGCTCGGCTGCGCGAACAGCCCCTTGGCGGTGTCGAGCCAGGTGTTTCCGCCACCTTTCCATTCGAAGCGGCCGGCATCCGCGGTGACGGCAAAGCTCATGCTGCTGTCGACCGTCTCGACCCCCAGATGGTCGAACAAGGCGGTGAGCTCAGGATAGTTCAGCTCGTTGTAGACGATGAAGCCGATGTCGACCGAGACCGGAGCGCCGTCATAGTCGATCGTCACGGTATGGCTGTGGCCGCCCGGACGGAGATCACGCTCGTAGACGGTGATCGGATAACGTTTCGCCAGGGACCAGGCCGCGGCGTTACCCGCAATACCCGTTCCGACCACCGCAACTCGCATGAATGCCCCCTGAAGTTCACGTGCAAGTTACGGAGTCCCAGCCAAAGGGTTTCACGGGCGCGCTCGCCGCGTCACGCCCCGGCCAAAACGGCATTCGACAGATGAAATCTTGGTAAGGCGGCAGCCGGGGGCCCGTGGCTCTGCCTTCACGAAACTCCGCTGATTTACGGGAGATTCGTCGATTCGGTGGACTTTATCGGCACCATCGCTGCTGGGGCGACGGGGGGGCTGCAGGGCTGTCCGCCGCCGTGGGCTGCGGCTAGAATGATTCCCAAGACTACAGGGAAGCATCACGCCAGTGTCCATCGTGCCGATCGCCGTCGACGAGCCTTGCCGCGCGTCCGCTGACCCGCGGATCGTCGCCGGGATGCGGGAGCGCCGTGTGCCGGCTACCCTGCGGCGATTTGTCCACTGGCTGGCGGCGATCGGATTGGCGGCGAACTCGGCCGGCTGCCTGCTGACCCAGGATATTCCCGATCCGGCCCTCGACTTGCCCCAGCGCTACAAGGCGGCGTCCGGTTCCGATATGGCGGCGCCGCCGCCGCTGGATTGGTGGCGCGGCTTCGGATCACGCGAGCTGACCCAGCTGATGGAGGAGGCGCAGAGCGTCAACCTCGACATTGCCGCTGCTGTGGCAAGGTTCCGGCAGGCCGATGCGCTGGCGCGGCAGGCCGGCGCGGCGCTGCTGCCAAGCCTGTCGAGCACGGGGCAGGAGACCTATTCGCGCACGTCCGGGTCGAGCTCCAGCGGGCTCACCAATGGCGGCCGCGAGGTCGTCAATTACCAAGCCTCGCTCTCTGCGAGCTACCAGCTCGACTTCTTCGGCCAGAATCGCGACGCGCTGCAGGCGGCCGAGGAAACCGCGGTAGCCAACCGCTTCGACCGCGACGTCACGCAGTTGACGACGCTTGCCACCGTCGCCAATGCCTATTTCCAGGTGCTGGCCGCGCAGGATCGGATTCGGACGGCTGAGCGCAACATCGCCAGCGCCACGCGTGTGCTCGATGCCATCCGCGAGCGGCAGAAGGCTGGCACCGGCAACGATCTCGACGTCGCGCAGCAGGAGAGCGTGCTCGCCAATCAGAAGGCGGCGGTGCCGCCGCTGCGCCAGACGCTCGATCAGAACGTCAATGCCCTGGCCGTGCTGGTCGCGCGATCGCCCGAAGGCATTCGGGTCATTGGCGGCTCGCTCGATCAGATCAGGACTCCGCGGGTCACGCCTGGTCTGCCGTCGGAGATCCTGACGCAGCGTCCGGACATCCGCCGGCAGGAGGCCCAATTGGCATCGGCAACGGCCAATGTCGGCAGCGCGCGGGCGCAGTTCTTTCCGAGCATCCAGCTCACGGGCAACGGCGGCTACCAGAGCGCGGCACTGGTGTCGCTGTTTCAGCCGCATGCGGCGTTCTTCAGCCTCGCCGGCAGCCTGACCCAGCCGATCTTCGACGGCGGCCGGATTCTGGGCAACTTCGAGAACGCCAAGGCGCGGCAGGATGAACTGCTGCAGACCTACCGCAAGACCGTGATCCAGGCCTTCACCGACGTCGACAATGCGCTGTTCTCGATCAAGCAGACCACGATCCGACTGCAATTGCAGCGCCAGGTCGTCGCCGCCTCGCGGCGTGCGTTCGAATTGTCGGAGCAGCAGTTGCGCGCGGGAACTGCCGACATCGTGACCGTCTTGAATACGCAATTGACGCTGTTCCAGGCCGAGGACGCGCTATCGCAGGCGCAACTGGCGCGCCTGCAGGCGTTTGTGAGCCTCTACCAGGCGCTCGGCGGCGGCTGGGAGCCGCGCATGGAGAAGTCGGCCGATGCTCTTTAAACCGGACGAGAAGGGAGCAGCGGCAGTGAAGCGCGCGCGGTCCAGCGTGGCACGGCGACTGGTGTCGATCGCGATCACGCTGCTGATCCTCGGCGGCCTCGGCTATATCGGCTGGTCGGCGATGCAGCAGAAGCAGCAGGCCAATAACCGCTTCGCGCGGCCCGACCTTCCCGTTCCGGTCCTGGCTGCCTCGCCTGCCATCAAGGACGTGCCGGTCTATCTCGACGGCGTCGGCGCGGTGCGCGCGCTGAACACGGTCACGGTGCGCTCGCAGGTCGACGGCAAGCTGATCGCGGTCAATTTCGTCGAAGGGCAGGACGTCAAGAAGGGCGACGTGCTCGCGGAGATCGATCCGGCGATCTATCAGGCGCAGTACGATCAGGCCGTTGCCAAGAAGGCGCAGGACGAGGCGCAACTCGCCAACCAGAAGCTCGACCTCGCCCGCTACGAGCAGCTCGCCGCCAGCAATGCCGGCTCCAAGCAGCAGGCCGACACGCAGCGCGCGGTGGTGGCGCAGCAGCAGGCGCTGATCAAGGCGGATCAGGCCGCGATCGACAATGCGGCGACGACCTTGAGCTACACCAAGATCGTGGCGCCGCTCTCCGGCCGCGCCGGCCTGCGCCAGGTCGACCAGGGCAACATCGTTCATGCCTCTGACGCGACCGGCCTCGTCGTCATCACGCAGCTGCAGCCGATTGCGGTTCAGTTCAGCCTGCCCCAGCAGCAGATCATGCGCGTCAATGCGGCCGCCGCCAAGGGACCGCTCGCCGTCGACGTGTTCGGCAATGACGGCGTCACCGTCATTGACACCGGCACGTTGCGGGGCATCGACAACCAGGTCGATCAGACGACGGGCACGCTGAAGCTGAAAGCAGAATTCCCCAACGGCAGATTTCAGCTCTGGCCGGGACAGTTCGTCAATGTCCGCCTCAAGGTCGAGACCCTGTCGCAGGCGATCACGGTGCCGACGTCGGCCGTGCAGCGCGGGCCGGCAGGTACGTTCAGCTACGTGATCGGCGAGGGCGACATCGTCTCTGCGCATCCGGTGGCGGTCGTGCAGCAGAATGAGAGCGAGGCCGTGATCGCGAGCGGCTTGAGCCCCTCGGACCGTGTGGTGACGACAGGCTTTGCCAACCTCGCCGAGGGCGTCAAAGTGGTGGTCGGGCGCGCCGAGCAGACGCCGCAGGCCGATCTGGCGCCACGCAAACGCGGCCGCAATCCGCAAGCAAAGGATCAAGGCAAGGACCAGGCCAAGGAGGGCGGAGCTCCGCCTGACGGCGCGAAGGACGGCGAGCCGCGTCGCAGGCCTCAGGCCGCGGGCCAGACCGATGCCGGTGCAGCGCCCCAGGGAGGGAGTGAAGCAGGTCGCGGCGCGAAGGCGCAGCCATGACGCGACCGCAAGAGTGACGAGCAGTCGCGATGAGCGTCTCCGAACCCTTCATCCGCCGTCCTATCGCGACCTCGCTGCTCGGCGTCGCGCTGCTGATCGGCGGCCTGCTCGGCTATCTCGCGCTGCCGGTCTCGGCGCTGCCGCAGGTCGACTTCCCGACCGTCCAGGTGACGACGCAACTGCCGGGCGCCAGCCCCGATGTGATCGCCTCGCTGATCACGGCGCCGCTGGAGCGCCAGCTTGGCCAGATCCCGTCGCTCTCGGCGATGAACTCGACGAGCTCGTTCGGCGTCAGCCAGATCTCGCTGCAGTTCGATCTCGGACGCGACATCGATGGCGCCACGCAGGACGTCCAGGCGGCGATCAATGCCGCCGCCGGCGTCTTGCCGAAGTCGCTGCCCTATCCGCCGACCTACGCCAAGGTCAATCCGGCCGACGCACCGGTCATGACGCTCGCGCTGACCTCGGACACGATCTCTTTGCGCGCGATGAGCGACATGGCCGACACGATCCTGGCGCAGCGGCTGAGCCAGGTCTCCGGCGTCGGCCGCGTCTCGGTGCTCGGCGGACTCAAGCCCGCGGTGCGCGTGCAGGCCGACCTGGCGCGGCTCGCCGCCTATGGCATCTCGATGGAGGACCTGCGCGCCGCCATCGCAGGCGCCAACGTCTCCGGTCCCAAGGGATCGCTCGACGGTGCCCAGCAGGCCTATCTGATCACGGCCAACGACCAGATCGGAGCCGCCGACGCCTACAAGCCGATCATCATCGCCTACCGCAACGGCTCGCCGGTCACGATCGGCGATGTCGCAACGATTATCGATGGTCTGGAGAACGATCGGACCGGCGGCTGGTACCAGGGTGTCCCTGCGGTCATCCTCGACATCCAGCGCCAGCCGGGTGCCAACGTCATCGAGGTCGTCAAGCAGATCCGTGCCGAGATCCCGAAGCTGCAGCGCACGCTTCCCGCCGGCGTGAAGCTCGCCATCGTCAGCGATCGCACCGTGACCATCCGCGCCTCGGTGCACGACGTGCAGTTCACGCTGGTGCTCAGCGTGGTGCTGGTGACGCTGGTTGTGCTGCTGTTTCTGCGCTCGCTGCGCGCCACGATCATCGCCGGCGTTGCGCTGCCGCTGTCGCTGATCACGAGCTTCGGCGTGATGTACTTCGCCGGTTTCAGTCTCGACAATCTCTCGTTGATGGCACTCACCATCGGCACCGGCTTCGTCGTCGACGACGCCATCGTGATGATCGAGAACATCGTGCGCCACATGGAAAATGGCGAGAGTGCGATGAACGCCTCGCTGCGCGGCGCGCGCGAGATCGGCTTCACCGTGATCTCGCTGACCGTATCGCTGATCGCGGTGTTCATTCCGCTGCTGTTCATGTCCGGGCTTGTCGGTCGCATGTTCCGCGAGTTCGCGTTGACCTTGACGATCGCAGTCGTGACGTCGGCGGTGGTCTCGCTGACCCTGACGCCGATGATGTGCTCGCGGCTGTTGAAGCATGCCAGCGAGGAATGGGTGCTGCCGGGGCTGAACGCCATCAGCCGCTTCATCGACCGCACGGTGGCGGTCTATCACCGCAGCCTGCTCTGGGTGCTCGACCGCCAGACCGAGACGCTCGTCGTGACCTTCGCGACCTTGGCGGCGACCTTGGCGCTCTACGTCGTCGCGCCCAAGGGCTTCCTGCCGCTGCAGGATACCGGCTCGATCACGGCGGTGACCGAAGCCGGCCCTGACGTGTCGTTCGCCGAAATGAAGAAGCGCCAGGCGGACGTCGCCGCCGCGATCCAGGCTGACCCCGACGTCGTCGGCGTCGTCTCGGTGATCGGCGCCGGATCGGTCAATCCGACCACCAATGTCGGCCGTCTCGTCATGACCTTGAAGCCACTCGGCGAGCGGCAGGACGGGGTCGCCGAGGTGATCGACCGGCTGAAGCAGAAGACCTCGGGCGTGCCCGGCATGACCGTGTACTTCCAGCCGGTCCAGGACGTCCAGATCTCGACCCAGGCGAGCCGCTCGCAGTACCAGTACACGCTGACCGGTGCCGATGCCGCCGAGGTGTCGAAATGGGCGAGGCAGCTTGTCGGAGAAATGCGCCGCGACCCTCTATTCCGCGACGTCTCCTCCGAAGCCCAGGAGGGCGGCCTGCGCGCGGAGCTGACCATCGACCGCCAGCGCGCCGGCCAGCTCGGCGTCAGCCTGCAGGGCGTCACCGACACGCTCAATGACGCCTTCGCGCAGCGGCAGATCTCGACGATCTACGGCCAGGCCAACCAGTACCGCGTGGTGCTGGAGGCGCTGCCGATGTATCAGCGCGACCCGTCGGTCCTGTCGAAGCTCTATCTGCCCGGCGCCGGCGGCCAGGTGCCGCTCTCTGCGGTGGCAAGCCTCAAGCGCACCACGGCGCCGCTGGCGATCTCGCATCAGGCGCAGTTTCCGGCGGTGTCGCTGAGCTTCAACCTCGCGCCCGGCGCGGCGCTCAGCGAGGCGGTCGACGCGCTTCATGCGACCGAGAACCGCATCGGCATGCCCGGCAGCATCATCGGCGTCTATTCGGGCGATGCCGCCGAGTTCGCCAAGTCGCTGGCCGGCCAACCCTGGCTGCTGCTCGCGGCCGTGGTTACGATCTACATCGTGCTCGGCGTGCTCTATGAGAGCTACATCCATCCGATCACGATCCTGTCGACGCTGCCGTCGGCGGGCGTCGGCGCCATCCTGGCCTTGATGCTGTTCGGCCAGGATCTCTCGGTGATCGGCCTGATCGGCATCATCCTCCTGATGGGCATCGTCAAGAAGAACGCGATCATGATGATCGACTTCGCGCTCGAGGCGGAGCGTCACGAGAACCGCACCCCCTACGACGCCATCGTGCAGGCGTGTCTCCTGCGCTTCCGCCCGATCATGATGACGACCCTGGCCGCGCTGTTCGGCGCGCTGCCGCTGGCGATCGAGAGCGGCACCGGCTCGGAGCTGCGCTTTCCGCTCGGCATCTCCATCATCGGCGGCCTGCTGCTCAGCCAATTGCTGACGTTGTACACGACGCCGGTCATCTATCTCGCGCTCGACCGCATCAATCGTCGCTTCGAGCGCGCGCTGCCGTCGGCGCCGGACCTGCCGTCGCCGCCGATCGCAGGTGCGACCGAAGGCATCCAGTGATGGCCTCGATCTCCGAGCCGTTCATTCGCCGGCCGGTCGGCACCACGCTGCTCTCGATCGGCCTGTTCCTGGTCGGGATCGTCGCCTATATCTTCCTTCCCGTCGCACCGGTGCCGAACGTCGACTTCCCCGCGATCTTCGTCAGCGCGTCGCGCCCGGGTGCGGACCCGTCCGTCATGGCGGGGACGGTCGCGGCGCCGCTGGAGCGGCGACTCGGCGAGATTGCTGGCGTCAACCAGATCACCTCGACGAGCTCGCTCGGCACCACCAACATCCAGATCCAATTCTCGATCGGCCGCGACATCGACAAGGCGGCGCGCGACGTGCAGGCAGCCATCAATGCCTCGCTGTCGGACCTTCCGAGCGACCTTCCGGCGCTGCCGCGGTTCCGCAAGGCGAACACGGCCGCGGCTCCCGTATTCGTTCTCGCGCTGACCTCGAAGACGATGACGACGAGCGCGATGTACGACGTCGCCGACACCGTGCTGGCGCAGCGGCTGTTCCAGGTGCCCGGCGTCGGTAACGTCACTGTCAGCGGCGCCGATCAACCCGCCGTGCGCATCGCGCTCAATCCGGTCTCGCTCGCCAATGCCGGCATTTCGACCGACGATGTCCGGACGGCGATCATCAATGCCAATCCGATCGGGCCTGTCGGCATCTTCGAGGGCGGCCGCCAGAGCGAGACCATCGCCATCAACCGGCAGATGCGCAGCGCGGCCGAATTCCGCGACATCCTGATCAAGAGCAGCAATGGCAGCTTCGTGCGGCTGTCGGATGTCGCCGACGTCGAGGATTCCGTACGCAACGTGCGTTCGATCGCCTGGTTCAACAAGCAGCCAGCGGTGCTGATCCAGATCGCCAAGCAGGGCGATGCCAACGTGATCGAGACGGTCGACCGTGTGAAGGCGCTGATCCCGGAGCTCAAGCAATGGCTGCCGGCGGGCATCGAGATCTCCACTCTGGTCGACCGCACCGGGACCATTCGCGCCTCGGTCGACGACATGCAGTGGACCTTGCTCGCGACCGCCGTGCTGGTGATGGTCGTCGTATTCCTGTTCCTTCGCCGCTTGGTGCCGACGGTCGCGGCCGGCGTCTCGGTGCCGCTGGCGCTCGCCGGTACCTGCGCGGCGATGTGGCTCGCAGGCTTCTCGATCGACAATCTGTCACTGATGGCGCTCGCGATCTCCGTCGGCTTCGTCGTCGACGACGCCATCGTCATGATCGAGAACATGTACCGCAATCTCGAGCATGGCCTGTCGCCGATGCGCGCCGCGCTCGATGGCGCCCGCCAGATCGGCTTTACCGTGTTGTCGATCAGCCTTTCCTTGATTGCGGCCTTCGTGCCGTTGATCTTCATGGACGGCGTCGTTGGCCGTCTCCTGCGTGAGTTCTCGCTGACGCTGACCTTCGCAATCGTCGTGTCGACATTGGTGTCGCTGACGGTGACGCCGATGATCTGCGCGCATTACATCAAGGAGACGCTGTCCGATCGTGCCACCTGGTTCGACCGTATCGTCGAAGGCGCGCTGTCCGGCATGGTCCGCTTCTATGCCTGGACGCTGCGCGGCGTGCTGGTTTATCCGTTTCTCACCCTGATCGTGTTCTTCGCCACCATCGCGCTCACGGTGACGCTCTACATCAAGGTGCCCAAGGGCTATTTCCCGACCGACGATTCCGGCTTCGTCATCGGTGCGACGCGCGCCTCGGCCGACATTTCGTTCCAGTCCATGCTTGGTCTGCAGCAGCGGCTCGCTGACATCGTGATGGCCGATCCCGCCGTGGCCGGTATCGGCTCGACGATCGGGGGCGGCGGCGGGCCGGGTGGCGCGACGTCCAACCGCGGCACCATGTTCATCAATCTCAAGCCCCCGGCGGAGCGCGAGGGCGTCTCCACTGAGCTCGTGATCAACCGCCTCAGGCGGAGCCTCGCGACGGTCCCCGGCATTCGGCTCTTCATGTTCGCCGCGCAGGACGTGCGCACCGGCGGCCGTCAGAGCGATTCCGACTATCAGTACACATTGAGCAGCCCAGATCTCGACCTTCTGCAGAAATGGGCGCCGATTGTCGCCAAGCGCCTGGAGACGGTTGACGGCATCACCGACATTTCCAGCGACCGCGATCCCGGTGGCCTGCAGCTCGCGCTGCGGATCGACCGACAAAAGGCGGCGAGCCTCGGCGTCCGCGTCCAGGATATCGACAACGCGCTCAACAACGCCTTCGCGCAACGCCAGATATCGATCGTCTACAGCCAGCGCAACCAGTACATGGTCGTGCTGGAGATCGACCCGAAATTCCAGACCGATCCCTCCAATCTCGACCGCATCTATGTGGCCGGGGCAGGGGACGCGCAGGTGCCGTTGTCGGCGCTGGTCAAGGCCGAGCGTGGCCTGTCACCGCTGGCGGTGTATCACTCGCAATCGTTCCCTTCGACCACCGTGTCGTTCAACCTGCTGCCGGACGTGCCCTTGCAGACCGCGACCGCCAACATCCAGCGCGCCGTCGACGAGCTGCACATGCCGGAGGGCATCCGCGGCAGCTTCGACGGCAATGCCGGGGACTTCAACAAGAGCAGCGGCCGCCAGCCGCTCTTGATCCTGTTCGCCCTGGCCGCGATGTATATCGTGCTCGGCGTGCTCTATGAGAGCCTGGCGCATCCGCTGACCATCATCTCGACCCTGCCGTCGGCCGGGCTCGGCGCGCTGCTCGCTTTGCAGGTCACCAACACACCGCTGACAGTGATCGCCTTCGTCGGCATCATCCTGTTGATCGGCATCGTCAAGAAGAACGGCATCATGCTCGTCGATTTCGCGCTCGAGGCCGAGCGCCAGCGCGGCATGTCCTCGGCCGATGCGATCTTCGAGGCCTGCCGGGTGCGCTTTCGCCCAATCCTGATGACGACCCTCGCCGCGCTGTTCGCCGGCCTGCCGCTGGTGATCGCGACCGGTCCGGGCACCGAGCTGCGCCGCCCGCTCGGCATCACCATCATCGGCGGGCTGCTGGTGTCGCAGATCCTCACCCTCTACACCACGCCGGTGATCTACCTGCTGATCGACCGGCTGCGCCGCCGCTCGACCCCGGAGCCGCTCGCCGCGCCCGCTGAATGAGCCGTTGTGGCCCTGTCCGCGGGCGCGTATAGCCGCCGCATGCCAGAACCACACGACCATCCGCCGCTCGCCACCGAGGCGCCGCCCGATTGCCCGCGTTGCCAGAAACCGCTGCCGTTGTGCATCTGCGACAGCGTCACACCGCTGGAGAGCCGGCTGGGGCTCCTGATCCTGCAGCATCCGCAGGAGCAGGATCGCGCGCTCGGCACCGCGCGGCTCGCCGCCCTGCATTTCAAGAACGCGGTGGTCAAGGTCGGGCTATCCTGGCCAAGCCTCGCCAAGGCACTGGGACGGCCGGTCGCCGATCCCGCGCGCTGGGCCATTCTCTATCTCGGCTCGGCGAAGGCGGCCGAGCTCGATCCCGAGAGCGAGGTGGTCGCGGTGACCCGCAAGGGTGAGGTCGCCGACAACCAGCGCGCCATCCTCAAGTCGATCGAGGGCGTGATCCTGCTCGACGGCACCTGGAGCCAGGCCAAGGCGCTGTGGTGGCGCAATCCGTGGATGCTGAAATGCCAGCGCGTGATCCTCGGGCCGCGGCAGCCGTCGCGCTACGGCCGGCTGCGGCGCGAACCGCGCCGCGACGGGCTGTCGACCATCGAGGCTGCGGGGATGCTGATGGCCGCGCTGGAACGGCGGCCGGAGATCGCCACGGCCCTCGACGCGAGCTTCGAGCGCATGCTGGCGCGGTATCGGGAGGTGGAAAAAGCGCAGCCGGAGCTCACGCCCCGCTCAAAGGCCCGCAAGCCGGATTGGCGCAACCGTAAACGGCGGGTTTAGGAACCGGAGGTACGCTTCTTGCATTGCCGCATGGAACGAGGATGAGAGCCATGCCGGAAGCAGAAAAGTCCAATGTGGTGCAGTTCCGGGATTACGCGCCCCGGCTGGCCGGCAGATCCGGCTCGGATCGGACGGGCGTCTCGGCCGGTGAACGAGGGGCAATTCTGACTTGGCCGCGCGCGCAGGTCAGCTATCCCGGCGGCATCGACGATCTGCCCATCTAGCGCCGGTTCGCGGCCCCAATGGGTAGTCCAACCGCTTGATTTTGATCGAGTGGAGGCCACGACCAGAATTGAACTGGTGTAAACGGTTTTGCAGACCGCTGCGTAACCACTCCGCCACGTGGCCCCTGTGGGCGGAGCAATATAGGCAATCTCTCGGTTAGGCAACCATTCTCGTCGCGAAGGCCGACGTCGTCGATCCGGGCCTTCGGCCAGCTGGAATTTCGATCCGCCCAGCCGCGTTTCGAACTGGTCGGCATCGGGCACGGCAGCGCATAGAGGGATTGTCGCGCCGCCCTCATCGCGAACCATGGTCCACAACTCGCGTGGTCGCAATTCCAGACGGAGCTGGCGACACCGTCGCTTCCGATCACGAGGAGCTTTCGCCGAACCGCTGCACCGGCGATGACGCGCAGCAGCGACGATAGTTGAAGACATCGCGGCGAAATCGCGCAACACGCCTTGATTTCGTAAGGTTGTGTCGTTCTAATTATTCTATGTCAGGGTGCGTTGCGGGGAGTCGAGCTCCCTAAAACAGCACGCCTGCGACTCGCACACAACTTCACACGCAAAGATCTGTCATGGATGATCACCCGACACGCCGCTCGGTGGTTTTCGGCACGCTTGCCGCATGCGCAACGGTTGCCAGCGCGGCGGCCGATGACGACGATCCGCGCAAGGAGAAGCGGCCGCAAAAAGGCGACCTGATCGTGTTCTCGGAAGGGGAACGCGAAGGGCAGACGGTCACGCCTGATGACTTGAAGATTGGCGAGCCACCGGTTCATGGGTGGCCGAAGGATCCAGCGAATGCGATCGTGCGTGACGGGTCGCGATTGAACGAGGTGCTGCTCGTCAGGCTCGATCCAAACGAACTCGACGAAGACACGCGTCGGCGTGCGGCCGAAGGCATCGTCGCCTATTCGGCCATCTGCTCGCATGCGGGATGCCCGGTCACGGCCTGGATCAAGGCGACCGAGGGCAACGACGATGTCTTCAAATGCATGTGCCACAATTCCGAGTACGACCCGAGGCGCGGGGCGCAGGTCGTGTTCGGCCCCGCGCCCCGGCGGCTCGCCGCGCTTCCCCTCGTGATCAAGGACGGCGCGCTCATGATCGCTGCGTCCTTCATTGGAAAGGTAGGCGGCCAACAGGGCTGATGAGATCCCATGTGCCTATCGGAACTCGCATCGTCTCGACACCCGTCACGACAACAAGTGAATCGAAAAACGAAGCAGGGGAGGTTTGTCCATGTCCATCACGTCCACCGCGATCAAGCAATGGCTGCTATCGAGCACCCTGGCGTTCACCTGTCTCGCCACACCGGCAGCCGTGGCCGGCCCGATCGACAACTACAGTCCTGTCACGCCCACGCGGCTCGAAGATCCCGAGCCAGGCAACTGGATGCTCTATCGCCGGACCTATGATGGCCAGGGGTATAGTCCGCTCGACCAGATCAACACCACGAACGTCAAGGACATGGTGCCGGTCTGGACCTTTGCCACCGGCGTGGTCGAGGGGCACGAGGCGCCGCCGCTGGTCAACAACGGCGTCATGTTCATCACGACGCCGATGGGGCAGGTGATCGCGCTGAATGCCAAGACCGGCGACCAGTACTGGCGCTACAAGCGCGAGCTCCCGGAGGATCTGTTCCAGCTGCATCCGACCAATCGCGGCGTCGGCCTGTGGCAGGACAAGCTCTACCTCGCCACGACGGACGATCATCTGGTCGCGCTCGACGCCAAGACCGGCAAGGTGCTGTGGGACAAGAAGGTCCAGGACTACAGGAAGGGACAATATCTCACGCTGATGCCGCTCATCGTCGACGGCAAGGTGATGGTCGGCGGATCCGGCGGCGAGTTCGGCGTCCGCGGCTATGTTGCCGCTTATGACGCCGAGGACGGCAAGGAGCTTTGGCGCACCTTCACTATTCCTTCCGAAGGCGAGCCCGGGCATGACACGTGGAGCGGCGACGACTGGAAGAATGGCGGCGGGTCTGCCTGGATGACCGGCACCTACGACAAGGACACCAAGACGGTGTATTGGGGCGTCGGCAACGCCGCGCCCTGGCCGGGGGGCCTGCACCCCGGCGACAATCTCTACACCAGCTCGGTGATCGCGCTGGATCCTGCTACCGGAAAGATCAAGACGCATTTCCAGTATCACCAGAACGACTCGTGGGACTGGGACGAGGTCGATGCACCGATGCTGGTCGACCTGCAGCGGGACGGCCGCAGCTTCAAGAGCCTGATCCATCCCGGACGCGACGCCATCTTCTGGGTGCTCGAGCGCACGCCGGTGCGAATCAACTACGTCAACGGCTGGAACTTCGTCCACACCGATGTCTGGAAGGGAATTGAGCCCGAGACGGGACGGCCGATCGTAGATCCCGCGCACAAGCCGACGCTCGGCAAGCGTGTCGACTTCTGTCCCTCGTTGTGGGGCGGCAAGGACTGGCCGTCCGCGGCCTACAGCCAGAAGACGCGCTTCGTCTACGTGCCGGCGAACGAGAATTTCTGCGGCGGCTTCACCGGGGAGAAGCTGCCGCTCGTTCCCGGCCAGCTCTGGCTCGGCACCAAGGCCGAGGACATCGGGCTCACGGTGCGGCCCGGTGCCGACCATTTCGGGGAGCTGCAGGCCTGGGATCCGGCGACAGGCAAGAAGGTGTGGTCGCACAATTTCCCGAAATCCCAGCTGTTCGGGTCGGTGACCGCGACGGCGGGCGATCTCGTTCTGGTCGGCGGCACCAACGACCGGATGTTCCGGGCGTTCCATGCCAAGACCGGTGAGCTGCTGTGGGAGCAGAAGACGAACTCGGGCATCATGGGCATGCCCGTCGCCTATGAGGCGGATGGCACGCAGTACATCGCCGTGCAATCCGGCTGGGGCGTCGATGCGCAGCGCATCCAGGATGCGCTCTCGAAAGGCGACATCGGTCTGGAGGACAACGTCCCGCAGGGCGGCGTCGTCTGGGTATTCGCAGTCAGGAAGTAGCGCCGGTTATCTGAAGGGCGGCGGCCTCGGCAGTCGCCATCTCAGAAAATGAAGACCGCGGCAGCGTTCCGGCGTGCCGATCCCTTGGCTTGCATGACGACAGAAGATCGCGCGTCAGCAGGCCGCGAACCAGCCGTCCGGAAACGGGATCAGCGGCCAGGCGCCCTGGTTGTCGTTGGCCGCCGTGGGGAAATGCAGAATTGAGAACAAGCGGGCCATGGAATCGGTCTCGGTCTCGGGCGCAATAGCGGTTCTCACAACGTCCATCAACAACTCGTATTCGGCTTCGCTCATCTCGCCCTCGCGCAAACTGCGAGCCACGATGGCGAAATTCCACTTTTTTCAAATTGAGCGGATCGTTCAAATTCTAACGATCGGGCACGACGGACCCAATTGGTTAGCGGTGCCCTTCGTTCCAAATATACCGCGGTCCGCTTTGTTCCAGTGTGAACGGGCTCACATCCCAAGGCTTCGCGTCGTCGGTGACCCGTCTGCCCGCGCGGCAGGTGATGCCGTGCAGCGATCACGATCCGGCCCGTAGCCGACCGGGAGCAAGAGATCCGCAACGCCTGCCGCGAGTCGCAGGCCGCTTCACTGGCAAAGGCCGAAGAGGCGACCCGCTCCAAACGTCCGGCTCGACGCAAGCGGCAGAATCGCTGGCGGTCAAACCGCGACGGCGAGAAGCTCGGTGTCCTGCACCAGAATGTCGCGCATCAGCTGCGACAGGTCTTTCGGCTTGAACGGCTTCGCCAAACGATGAAGGCCGACCATTCTGGGCGAGGGGCCGAGCAAATCAGGCGTCCCGCGTCCTGATTCCAGCACCATGCCCGACATCATCACGATGGGCATCGTGGGCCGGGCCGCCCGTGCAGCCCGGATGACCTCGTTGCCGTCCATGTCGGCCAAGTTGAGATCGATCAGAGCCGCGGCGAAATCATCGCGGGACACGGCATCCATGGCCAGCCGACCGTCGGTGACGGCAGTGACCGCGTAGCCCTCGCGAACCAGAAGGTGCTGGATGACACAGCAAACGCCGACTTCGTCATCAACGACCAGGATGTTCATCATGAGCCCTTCCTGACAGACGTGGATGAGGAGCGACGTGCCGCGCCTCGCTCAGAAGTCGTTGGCGCACCTCGATCGCACGATCGACCGCTTCGAGCAGATCGAGGATGTCGAACGGCTTCTGCAACGCTGCCGTCGCTCCGAGCTTGATTGCCATACCGAGGAAGTCTGGAGCACCCAGTTTCTTGTCGGTGAACGCGTAACCGGAGATCGCGATGAACGGGACCGTGGGATCGAGCTTGATGAGCTCGCGAATGGTTGCGATGCCGTCCATGCCCGGCATGAACATGTCGATCACGACGGCATCGAAGGACACGCTGCCGATCAATCGAATGCCGGTCGGACCGTCCGGCGCGAGAAACACGCAGAACCGCTTCTTCTTCAATAATGTTTCCAGCGCAGCGCGCGTGGCACAATCATCATCAATAATGAGGACAGTAGGCATGGGCCACCTCAGTATCAGCAGGACTGAAGGACGCTCACGCTACAAGGACAATAGGCTGAGGCTCGAAAATGGCAAAGTAGTTAACACTGAATTAGTTGTCGCGATTCGGCAACCAGGGGTTTTACGGAACTTCCTGTCCGGGGCCGCTGGCCGGCCTTCTGTTGTGCATCATGCGATGAAGATGGAACTATGATGTCCGGGGGTGATGGCTCCGGTTGTTTGAAGAATCTCAGTCCGGCTTGAGCAGGGCGACCGCGACCAGCCCCATTGCGATCAGCGCTGCACAGCAGAGTCGTCGCGGCGTTGCACGCTCCTTCAGGAACAGCACGCCGATCAGCGTCGCAAACAGGACGCTGCATTCGCGAAACGCGACCACATTGGCAATCGGATTGCGGCTCAAGGCCCAAAGGAATACCACGAACGACGTCAGCCCCAGGGTGCCTGCGATCAGCACCGGGATCCAGGCGTCTCGGATCTCCAACACCAGCGCAGGTCCTCGCAGCATCATCGCGACGAGAAAGAACACGACACTGTCGAGTACGATCATCCAGACCGTGAACGAAGCCCAGCCTTCGGTCTGCCGGGTGCCTGCCGCATCGACGACCGAATAGCCGGCGATCAGTGCGGCGGCGCTGACGGCGGCCCAGAACGCGCGGCGGTCGATCGGACCGTGGATTCGGTCGCTCGCCAGGCCGGTGATGCCGAGGACGATGACGGCAATTCCGATCAACTGCCCGCTCCGTGGCAGTTGCTGCAGACCCAGCGAGGCAAATAGCGTTGCGAACAGCGGAACGATGCCACGCGCGATCGGGTAGGCGCGTCCAAGCTCGGCCGAACGGTAGGCCATTGCGAGGCTCGCCTTGTAGCCCGCGTGCAAGACCAGCGAGGCCACGATGAGCGGCCAGGTAGCGAGTGCCGGAACGGGAACGAGAAACAGGAAGGGCAGGATCAGGGCGCTGCTGACCAGACCCATGCCAGCGAGGAGGGAGAGGCCGCTGCCGGTCTTGACGATGGCATGCCAGCTCGCGTGAAGCAGACCGGCCATCAGCATGAGAATTGCGGCGACAGGATCCAACGACTCGAGTCCGGTTCAGCTTTCGGGCCGCCAGCTCGCGGCAGCGAAGTAGGGGGTGGGGTCGTGCTGGAGCGCCTGCCGCGAGATGATCCGGCTCGATGGCGACACCGGGAGCTGGTCCCATTCCCCACGATCGACGAATCGAAGGCTCGCGATCTCCTCGCCATCGGGCGCAAGCGCGCCGCCTTCGATGACGGCCTCGAAGGCGATCACCGTGTAGTAGGTCAGATCACCGTTGGGATAGCGGATGAGGAACTCCGGGCCCCCGAACACCCCGAGCAGGCGAATCGGCCGGACCACGAGCCCGGTCTCCTCGAAGCATTCGCGGGTGGCCGCGTCGGCCGGGTGCTCATTCGGATCGATGGCGCCGCCGGGCAACGTCCAGAGGCCCGTCTCCGCGTCGCGCCCGAGCAGAATGCGGCCCTGGTTGTCGAACACGGAGATGGAAACCGCTGTGGTCGCCAAAAGATCATGGCCGATCTTGCTGCGGACGGCTCTCAGATGATCGGAAATCGGCATCGCTGGTCGTCACTTGCAAGAGATGCGCCCCGCTTGCCCGACGCTCCATGCGCGGTCAAGGCAAGACAGCGAAGATCGGCGCACGTTCGCGGCCAATCGGCGGATGTCCCGCGTCACAAGAAAGAGGGATTGGGAGGATATATAGAACCATTCGGCATGGCCAGAATGGCTCCCCGGGCTGGATTCGAACCAGCGACCATTCGATTAACAGTCGAATGCTCTACCGCTGAGCTACCGAGGAACAGGCGAAGCAATGTTCGCGAATGCGGCTGCGTATAACAAAGCCGTTTCGCCTTGCATAGAACGAAATCGCATCTTTGCGACGATTGCGGGCTCAGGAATAAAATACCGAAATTTCAGATGGTTAGATTGATTTTGAACGCTTGCTGGGCAGCGGTCGCCCACAGTTCGATGACAGGAAATTCACTTGGAAGGGAGCAAACCGGCCCCGATAGTTTGCTGGAACCGGCCAGTGCCCGCGGTCATGGAGTGTCGTAGATGCCAAACACCGTCGTCCCATTCGCTGAAGCAGTCTCCGCGCCCTCGTTGATTCCCGACCAGGTCGAGCGTCTCAGCGATGACGAATGTCTCACGCGGTTGGCCGACATGATGACGCGCGGTGATTCCGAACATATTGACGAGATCGCGCAGTTGCTCGGGCGACTGGCCGTGGTGATCGAGTAGCCGGCGGTCGGCTCACTCACAGGTGGCGTCCCAGCGGCTCCGTTGAAACCCGCATGTTGCCTTTTCCAGGGCCTTGTACCAAAAGATTGCGCAGATCGTCCGCGGTCCATCCGCTTTGCTTGCAGGTCTGCTCATGTCTTCATTCGCGACGGCGCGCCAGAAAATGGTCGATGGTCAGGTCCGGACCAACGACGTCACCGATCACCGCGTGCTGGATGCGTTGTTGACCGTGCCGCGGGAAGCCTACGTTCCCACAGATCGGCAGGCGCTGGCCTACCTCGACTTGGATCTCGACGTCTCCGAAACCGCCTCGGCCAAGCGGTATCTGATCAAGCCGATGCTGACGGGAAAACTGCTGCAGGCTGCCGAGATCAAGCCGACCGACAGCGTGCTGGTGGTTGGATGCGCGACGGGCTATCTCGCCGCGCTGGCCGCCCGACTGGCGGGCAGCGTGACGGCGACTGAGGTCGATTCTGCCATCGAAGGGCGCGCCAAGCAGCTGCTTGCCGCCGTCGATGGCTGCCCGGTTACGATTCGAGTCGCGCCGGCCGCGCAGGGTGATCCGGCGGACGGCCGCTTCGACGTGATTCTCCTCAATGGAGCGACCGAGGTCGCTGTGGACGGTCTTTGCCGTCAATTGAAGGAGGGCGGCCGCCTGGTCGGCGTCTTCGCCGCCGCGCGTCCCGCCCGCGCCATGATCTTTACGCGATCGCATGGTGATATCGGCAGCAGGGTTCTGTTCGATGCTGCGGCGCCGGTCATTTCCGGTCTCGAGCGGGTCCCCGAGTTCGTTTTTTAAGTCGTCCGACGAGGTCCTTAGCGACCCCTCTGAATTGCCGAGCCGCCCGTCGCGCAGCACGGCTTGGTGCGTCGTCTTCGCGGCCGCGGGCGGGCAAAATTCTGTTTTAAATCAGAAGTGTGGCCTGGATGCTGCACGTTGACAGTTTTCGATACGGGTTCCAGGCTTGGGTGGTTCCGTTGCGCTTGCATGGGGAATAAGGTGCGAGGTGCGCGGGAGTCTCTTCAACAGGTTACGGCCCGGCTCTGGCGTTCGAGCCGGTAACAAATGAATGGAACAGGGATGTTTGGGGTGAAGCTCGTCACCGCAGCGGCGGCTGTGGTCCTCGTGATGGCTTGTGCAGGCCCGACGCCTGCGCTGGCCGACACGATCGAGGCTGCGCTGGTGCGTGCCTATCAGAACAACCCGCAACTGAACGCGTCGCGGGCCCAGGCTCGTGCGGTCGACGAAGGCGTTCCGCAGGCACTCTCGGGGTATCGGCCGAAGGTCAGTCTGAATGCGACGGCGGGCATTCAGTATACGGATTTGCAAGCGGCACCCGCGACGCCGGCCGTGAACGGCGTGCAGAGGCCGCGAAGCGTCGGCCTGACGGTCAACCAGAATCTGTATAACGGTCAGCAGACGGCAAACGGCGTGCGCAAGGCTGAGGCGAACGTCTCGGCGCAACGCGAGGCTCTCCGCATTCTTGAGCAGCAGGTGCTGCTAGCGGCGGCCACGATCTATATGGACTATCTGCGCGATGCGGCGATCGTCGAGGTCCAGCGCAGCAACACGCGGGTGCTGGAGCAGACGCTCAAGCAGACCCGCGATCGGTTCAACGTCGGCGAGGTCACCCGCACCGACGTCGCGCAATCCGAGGCTCAGCTCGCCGCCGGCCGCACGCAGCAGCTCACAGCAGAGGCCCAACTAACGGCGACCCGCTCGAACTTCCGCCGAATCATCGGCAACGATCCCCAGAACTTGGCGCCGGGCTCTCCTGTCGACCGTTATTTGCCGGCAACCCTCCAGCAGTCGGTCGAAACGGCTCTGACGGAAAACCCGAACGTAACCTCGGCGATGTACGGCATCGACGTCCAGTATCTGCAGGTCAGGATCAACGAGGGTGCTCTGCTGCCGACCGTAAACGTCCAGGCTCAGGCGCAGCAGGGCTATGAGTCGAGCCTGCAATCCTATCGTGGGTTCAGCGCGTCGGCTGTCGCCTCGGTGAACGTCCCGATCTACAATGGAGGGGCGGAATACGCGCTGATCCGGCAGTCCAAGGAGTCGCTGGCGCAGCAGCGTCTGGTCCTGGAGCAGACCCGCGATCAGGCTCGCTCCGACGTGGTATCTGCCTGGGGCAAGCTGCTCGCGGGCAAGGCACAGGTGCAGTCGGCACAGGCCCAGGTCTCAGCCTCCGAGATCGCCCTCAATGGTGTCCGCGAAGAGGCCAAGGCCGGGCAGCGCACCACCCTCGACGTGCTCAACGCTCAGCAGGCGCTGGTCAACGCGCGGAATTCGCTGGTGAACGCCCAGCATGACCGCGTGGTGGCATCCTATACGGTGCTTCAGACCGTGGGGCGGCTGTCACCGCAGGTGCTGAACCTGCCGACGACCACCTACGATCCCAGCGTGCACTACCAGCAGGTCCGGGATAACTGGGCGGGTGTACGGACGCCGGATGGTCGTTAGTACATTCTTAATATCGACCCTGATCCCTCGGTCCTTGGCCGGGGGATTTTTTTGTGGCACATGCTGTGGTTGTGACGAATGGGCGACGCTTGACGGGCGACCTCCGTGCTCCACCGGGTTCGCGGCCAGCGTTGCTTGCATTCATTTGTTGCCATGACATAGCCTCAAAATGGCCGCCGAACGATTCGGACTGCGTCGGAAGTTCTTCCAAGAATAGACTCCGACATGGGCAGTATCGTTCTGTTGTTTTGCATCGATCAGGCCTTGTCCGGAGACAAGTTGGCATGTCCGTTGAGAAGTCCAAGCCACTTGGGGCCGGCGCCCGGGACTTTTGCGCTGAGCCGGTTCGTACGGCAGCGTTGCTGATTTGGAGTCGGAAATGACGCAGCCTGCGAAGGTCCAAGAACCCTCCATGGAGGAGATTCTGGCGTCGATCCGGCGTATCATTGCCGACGACGAGGGTAAGCCGCCGGCGGCAGACAAGGCCGCCGCGCCGGAGCCGGTCAAGGCCGAGAAGCCGGCGGCCCCGGCTGCGAAGCCGGTAATGAACGACATCCCACCTTCGAAGATCGCTGCTGCGGCTCCCGCCAAGCCCGCACCTCCGCCTCCCGCACCGCCGGCGGCGTCCGCAAGCAACAACCAGGATGACATTGACGCATTGCTGGCGGGTTTGGATGAAACGACTCCGGTCGCAGAGGTTCGGCCGGTAGCACCCGAGCCCGAACCTGAAGTACTCG
This sequence comes from Bradyrhizobium sp. HKCCYLRH3059, assembly GCF_051168035.1. NCBI lineage: Bacteria > Pseudomonadati > Pseudomonadota > Alphaproteobacteria > Hyphomicrobiales > Nitrobacteraceae > Bradyrhizobium > Bradyrhizobium sp. HKCCYLRH3059. The sequence continues at coordinate 463,611 of NZ_JBNPUF010000006.1, forward strand.
AGTTGACCGACGACATGGCAGTGGCCCCACCGACTCCCGCTCCAGCGCCAGCCCCCGCCGCGGCATCCTTCCGAAAGGTGGATCCGCGGGACGATATCGAGTTCATCGAGGCCGGGCGGCTCAATCAGAAGGCTGCCAGCTTCGAGTCCGCGTTCGAGCAAGTCACACCGAAGCAGCCGATCCTGGCCCCATCGACGGTGAACGCCGTCGAATCGGCGTTCAACGCGCTGGCCAATACGGTGCTGAGCAACAACGCCCGGACGCTCGAGGACCTCGTCAAGGAGATGCTGCGTCCGATGCTGAAATCGTGGCTGGATGACAATCTTCCGGCCCTGGTGGAGCGCATCGTCAAGGCCGAGATCGAGCGCGTCTCGCGCGGCCGCTGACGCCAGGACGGCACGATCTCGTGTTCCGTTCTGGAGTGAGCCGCGGCGGGCGGTAGACGCTATCCGTCAATGTTCGCCGCTGCTGTTGACTTGGCGCGCCGCGGCGGCTTTCTAGCCCTGTCAAGCTGATCCCTGCCGGACGGATCGAGAGGGCTCTTCCAGGAGCGCGGTCCGCGGTCGGACATCAGTCCGAAAACAGCCCAAGCACCAACAGCTTGCGCGAGCTTTTTCAGGTCGTGTCACAAAAGGCCCGGACGAGTTCCGCGACATCCCGAATTGGACAGCCGGCCCCGCGCCGCTGGAAATGCCATGATCGATAAGAATTATCAGCCCACCGATCTCGAAGGTCGCATGTCCCTGGTCTGGGAGGATGCCCGCGCGTTCTCCGCCGGTCGCCCCGATCGGCGCAATGCGGATCCCTTCACCATCGTGATCCCGCCGCCGAACGTGACCGGCTCGCTGCACATGGGGCACGCGCTCAACAATACGCTGCAGGACATCCTGTGCCGGTTCGAGCGTATGCGCGGCCGCGACGTGCTGTGGCAGCCGGGCACCGACCACGCGGGGATCGCCACCCAGATGGTGGTCGAGCGTCAGCTGATGGAGCGCCAGCAACCCGGCCGCCGCGAGATGGGCCGCGAAAAGTTCCTCGCGCGCGTCTGGCAGTGGAAGGACGAGAGCGGCGGCACCATCATCAACCAGCTTAAGCGCCTCGGCGCCTCCTGCGACTGGGGCCGCGAGCGCTTCACCATGGACGAGGGTCTGTCCAAGGCCGTCGTGAAGGTGTTCGTCGAGTTGCACCGTGCCGGCCTGATCTACAAGGACAAGCGGCTGGTCAACTGGGACCCGAAGCTGCTGACGGCGATCTCGGACCTCGAGGTCCAGCAGATCGAGGTCAAGGGCAACCTCTGGTACCTGCGCTATCCGATCGAGGGGACGACGTTCAGCCCCGAGGATCCGACCAGCTTCATCGTCGTCGCCACCACGCGTCCCGAGACCATGCTTGGCGACAGCGCGGTCGCGGTACATCCGGACGACGAGCGCTATCAGCACCTCGTCGGCAAGCGCGTGATCCTGCCGCTGGTCGGGCGTGAGATCCCGATCGTTGCCGACACCTATTCCGATCCGGAGAAGGGCACCGGCGCGGTCAAGATCACGCCGGCGCACGACTTCAACGACTTCGAGGTTGGCCGCCGCCACGGCCTGCCGCAGATCAGCATCCTCGATCGCGAAGGCTGCATCGCGCTGGTCGACAACGAGGACTATCTGCGCGGCCTTCCCGAGGGCTCCGAGGAGTTCGCCAGGGAGTTCCACGGCATCGAGCGCTTTGCTGCGCGCAAGAAGATCCTGGAGCGGCTGGAGTCCTTCGGCTTCCTCGAGCGCGTTGAGCCGAACACGCACATGGTGCCGCATGGCGACCGCTCCGGTGTCGTCATCGAGCCGTATCTCACGGACCAGTGGTACGTCGACGCCAAGACCCTGGCGCAGCCGGCGATCGCGGCCGTCAGGTCGGGCGCGACGACGTTCGTGCCGCGCAACTGGGAGAAGACCTATTTCGACTGGATGGAGAACATCCAGCCCTGGTGCATCTCCCGCCAGCTGTGGTGGGGTCACCAGATTCCCGCGTGGTACGGCCCTGACGGCAAGGTGTTCGTCGCCGAGACCGAGGAGGAGGCCGTCGGTCACGCGATCGGCTACTACGTCGAGCAGGAGGTCATCACGGCGGAGCAGGGCCGCGAGATGGCGCTCGACCGCAACAAGCGCGAAGGCTTCATCACGCGTGACGAGGACGTGCTCGACACCTGGTTCTCCTCGGCGCTGTGGCCGTTCTCGACGCTCGGCTGGCCGGACGCCACGCCCGAGGTGAAGCGCTACTATCCGACCAACGTGCTGGTCACCGGCTTCGACATCATCTTCTTCTGGGTCGCCCGCATGATGATGATGGGCCTGCACTTCATGAAGGAAGTGCCGTTCTCGACGGTCTACATCCATGCGCTCGTCCGCGACGAGAAGGGCGCCAAGATGTCGAAGTCGAAAGGCAACGTCATCGATCCCCTGGCGCTGATCGACGAGCACGGCGCCGATGCGCTGCGCTTCACCTTGGCCGCGATGGCGGCGCAGGGCCGCGACATCAAGCTGTCGACCCAGCGCGTCGACGGCTACCGCAAGTTCGCCAACAAGCTTTGGAACGCCAGCCGCTTCGCCGAGATGAACGGTTGCACCGTGCCGGACGGCTTCGATCCGGGCTCCGCCAAGGAGACGCTGAACCGCTGGATCGCCCATGAGGCGGCCGCTGCCACGCGCGAGGTCACCGAGGCGCTGGAGGCGTATCGCTTCAACGACGCGGCCAATGCGATCTACCGCTTCGTCTGGGACGTCTATTGCGACTGGTATGTCGAGCTCTCCAAGCCGACCCTGCTCGGCGAGGACGGCCCCGCCAAGGCCGAGACCCGCGCGATGGTGGCCTGGGCGCGCGACGAGATCCTCAAGCTCCTGCATCCCTTCATGCCTTTCATCACCGAGGCGCTGTGGGAGTCGACCGCCAAGCGCGACGGTCTGCTGACCCTGTCACCCTGGCCGCACCGCACCGACAGGCCGACGGTCGCCGAGATCGCCGCGCTGTCGGCCGCCAGCTTCGGCGACCCCCTGGTGCCGCCGCTGCTGGTCTCGTTCGACGCCGCCAGCTTCAAGGACGAGGCGGCCGAGGCCGAGATCGGCTGGGTGGTCGATCTCGTCACGTCCATCCGCTCGGTCCGCGCCGAGATGAACATCCCGCCGGCGACTCTGATGCCGCTCGCGCTCGTCGGTGCCTCCGCCGAGACGAGGGAGCGCGCACCGCGCTGGAGCGAGGTCATCAAGCGCCTTGCGCGTCTCTCCGACATCTCCTTCGCCGATACGGCGCCCGAAGGCTCCGCCCAGCTCGTCGTGCGCGGCGAGGTCGCCGCGCTGCCGCTCAAGGGCGTCGTCGATCTCGCCGCCGAGCGCACCCGCCTTGGAAAGGAAATCGCCAAGGCCGAGGCCGATATCGAGCGCGTCGACAAGAAGCTCGGCAACGAGAAGTTCGTCGCCAACGCGCCCGAGGAACTGGTCGAGGAGGAGAAGGAAAAGCGCGAGGCGGCATTGGCGCGCAAGGCCAAGTTCCAGGAGGCGTTGTCGCGGCTGCAGGGCGCGTGACGTCGTTCTCCCTCCTCCGTCATTCCGGGGCGATGCGAAGCATCGAAGCCGGAATCTCGAGATTCCGGGTCTGGTCCTTCGGACCATCCCGGAACGACTGCGATGGGCTTAGCGCGCGAACGGCTTGCTCAAAAACCGCGAGCCCTTGAGCCCGAACCGCCACGGCAGCTCGACCGCCTTGGTGATGCCGATGCGGACGCCGGTGACGACCTCTACATCCTCAGGTCGGGCGAACAGCTCGATCGGTGCAGCATCCAGCGGCAGGCCGTTGTGCGCGATCGTGATCCCCATCGCCTCGGTCAGCTTGCCCGGCCCCGAGCATAGTGCCCTGACATCCTCCAGCCCGCGCCGCCGCCGCATCTCGTCGATCCCGAAGGTCGGCTCGATCGCCCGGATCAGGACCGCGCTCGCCGAGCCCTCCACCTCGCAGACGAAGTTCATGCACCAGTGGATGCCGTAGGAGCGGTAGACGTAGGCGAAACCGGGCGGACCGAACATCACCTGGTTGCGCGGCGTCGGGCCCCGGAACGAATGCGCCGCGGGGTCGGTGTGGTGATAGGCCTCGACCTCGACGATGGTCCCGCCGACGCCGTCGACCAGAAAGGTCGCCCCGATCAGCTCCGGCGCCACCGCGAGCACCTCGCGGGCGAAGAACGCCCGCGTCAGCCGCTTGGCCGTAGCATTGCGCCGGGGCCGTGAAACCCCGGGGGCTTTTGCCGGTTTTTGCGCCATTCTCAAGGAAATCCGCCGTGCTGAGCGCTGTTCCGCGCTGCCCATATCTGCCATGCCCTGGTATCCTCGGCCAGCCGGTTGCGGCGCGCCGCGGCACGGAATAGCTAGGGCGCAACAGAGGTTTGTGCGAATCCCATGGTCACCATCGTCGACATCAACGCGAACACGCCGCTGCGCCCCCGCCACCCCGAGAAGGCGAACCGGCCGGACTCGATCTCGCCGGCGAAGCCTGCCTGGATCCGCGTCAAGGCGCCGACCACCCGCGGCTACGCCGACACCCGCAACATCGTGCGCGAGAACGGCCTCGTCACCGTATGCGAGGAGGCCGGCTGCCCGAATATCGGCGAGTGCTGGGACAAGAAGCACGCCACCTTCATGATCATGGGCGACACCTGCACGCGGGCCTGCGCCTTCTGCAACGTCAAGACCGGCCTGCCCGAGGCGCTCGACGCCGGCGAGCCGGAGCACGTCGCGGAGGCGACCTTCAAGCTCGGCCTCGCCCATGTCGTCGTCACCTCGGTCGACCGCGACGATCTCGCCGACGGCGGAGCCGGCCATATCGCCGCGACCATCCGCGCCATCCGCGCGAAATGTCCGACCACCACGATCGAGGTGCTGACGCCCGACTTCCTGCGCAAGGACGGCGCGCTGGAGCAGGTCGTCGCCGCCAAGCCCGACGTCTTCAACCACAATCTCGAGACCGTGCCATCGCGCTACCTCTCGGTTCGGCCCGGCGCGCGCTACTTCCACTCGATCCGGCTGCTGCAGCGGGTCAAGGAGATCGATCCCACCATCTTCACCAAGTCCGGCATCATGGTCGGCCTCGGCGAGGAGCGCCACGAGGTGCTGCAGGTGATGGACGACCTCCGCTCGGCCGAGGTCGATTTCCTCACCATCGGCCAGTATCTGCAGCCGACCAAGAAGCATCACGCCGTGATGCGCTTCGTCACGCCGGAGGAGTTCTCCGGCTATGAGACCGTCGCCTACACCAAGGGTTTCCTGATGGTGTCGGCGAGCCCGCTCACGCGCTCCTCGCACCACGCCGGCGAGGATTTCGCCAAGCTGAAGGCCGCGCGCGAAGCCATGGCGCGCTGATCGAGACGAGATGCCGAGATTTTCCAACAAGCGGCGCGTGCCGCACACGGCCGAGCAGATGTTCGACCTCGTCGCCGATGTCGAGCGCTATCCGGAGTTCGTGCCGCTGTGCGAGAAGCTGGTGGTGCGCCAGCGCAGCCAGAAGCCTGACGGCACCGAGGTCGTCGTCGCCGACATGACGGTGTCGTTCAAGCTCGTGAAGGAGACCTTCACCAGCCGGGTGACGCTGGATCGGGCCAAGCGCAACATCCTGGTCGAGTATGTCAGCGGGCCGTTCTCCAGCCTGGAAAACCGCTGGAGCTTCGAGCCGCGCGAGCAGGGCGCCTGCGAGGTAACGTTCTTCATCGCCTATGAGTTCAAGAGCCGCATGCTGGCGATGCTGATGGGCTCGATGTTCGACACCGTCTTCGCGCGCATGTCGGCGGCGTTCGAAAAGCGCGCCGATGCGATCTACGGCCGCAAGCCCGCGGTGTCGTCGACGTAAGTCTTTCTCCATGTCTTCCAGTGGTAGACGATAGAGGGCGCCTCACCCTCCGTCGTCATCCCCGCGAAAGCGGGGATCCATAACCACAGGACTGCTTGTGGCGGCAGGCAGGTAACTCCGAGCTCGTCTAACCACATCTGCTGCGGCGTATGGATCCCGGGTCGGCGCCTCCGCGGCGCGTTGCGCCGCTGCGGCTTGCCCGGGATGACAGCGGAGGGTGAGGCTGGCGGCCTGCCAACTCACAGCAAGTTGCACCCACGAAGCCGTGGCCAGCGCAACTTGGCTTCAAAATCCTATCCACGTCTTCAAACAGCTGCTCCGCGACATCTTCGCGGAGCCGTGCAATCGCGGACACGTCGAGCCGCGACCGAAACCTACGCCGCCTGCACGGCGGTCAAAAAGTCCTTCACCTTGCCGCGCAGCTCGTCGGCGTGCTTGGCGAGCTGGCCGGCTGCGCCCAGCATTTGCCGGGCGGCGCCGCCGGCCGATTCCACCGTCTGGCTGACCGAGCCGATGTTGGTGGCGACCTCGCGGGTGCCGCTGGCGGCCTGGCTGACCGAGCGGGCGATCTCCTGCGTCGCGTGGCCCTGCTGATCGACCGCGGTCGCAATGGTCTTGGCGATCTCGCTGATCTGGCCGATGGTGCCGCCGATGCCCTGGATCGCAGCCACCGTATCGCTGGTGGCGCGCTGCATCGCGCTGATGTGCGCGCTGATCTCGTCGGTCGCCTTGGCGGTCTGGCTCGACAGGCTCTTCACCTCCGAGGCCACGACGGCGAAGCCGCGGCCGGCATCGCCGGCGCGTGCCGCCTCGATGGTCGCGTTCAGCGCCAGCAGGTTGGTCTGGCTCGCGATCGCGTTGATCATGTCGGTGACCGCGCCGATCTTGGCCGCCGCGTCCGCCAGGCTGTTGACGAGGTCGTTGGTGCGCGAGGACGCCTCGACCGCCTCGGCGGCGATGGTCGAGGAGGTCGCGACCTGGCGGTTGATCTCGCTGACCGAGGTCGACAGCTCCTCGGTGGCGCCGGCCACCGACTGCACGTTGGAGGAGGCGGAGTTCGACGCCGACGCCACCAGCGCCACGCGTTGCGCGGCCTGATCCGCGGTCGTCGTCAGCGAGGCCGCCGTGGTCTCGACCTCGCGCGAGGCGCCGGAGATCGCATTGGCGATGGCGCCGACCGAGGTCTCGAAATCCTTGGCGATCCGGTCGAGCGCGCGCTTCTTCTCCTCGCGTGCGGCGACAAGGTCGGAGAGATCGCGGCGGAAGCTCATGACGTAGGTCTGGCCCTCGACCTGGGTCGGCACCAGCGTGATCTGGACCAGCGCCGGGCTGCCGTCGGCGCGCTTGGTGGTCCACTCGAACGTCGCGTGGCCTTCGCGCCTGGCCTTGGCATCCATCTCGCGCACCACGTCGGCGGAGCGCTTGCCATCGGGCTGGAACTCCGGCGCCATGGTCGCCGGCGAACGCGACAGCAGGTCCTGCTTGCTGCGGAAGCCGCCGAATCGGACCGCGGTCTCGTTGCAGGCGATGATCTTGCCGTCGGACATCACCAGGATGGCGTCGCGATGACGTTCGAACAGCTCCGTCATCAGGAGGTTATGCGTGCGATCAGCCGACTTGCCGGAGAAGAAAGCCATGGGGTCCCGAATCCACTGTCAGAGAAGAATGCGCGAGACGTAGCAGGACAAAATTAACCAAAACCTTTAGGCCAGGGCGGCGCGTACGATAATCGTGGGCGATCTGGATGATGGGGGACGGCATCGAGCGGACAGGCAGCCGCATCCTCCGCGGCGCCATCACGCCCGGGCTGTGCATCTCGATCGGCCCTCTCAGATCACGAGGGCGCAGGGAATGCCGGGAGCTCGCCGCCCCCACGGCCCGCCTGCGGAAAAAAATGCAGGCGGCAGGTACCACAGGTGCAGCCGAGACATCCCGGCATTCCCCGCGCGACGGTCTTCACGCTTATACGCAGTCTCCCCGGGGACCGGCTGTTTTGCCCCCGTGACCGGCGGATCATCATCTCCACCGGCGTGACACCAGCTTCGGGGTGTCAGGACGCTGCGACTTCACGTCCGCCAAGAGCCGTTCGTCCGCACGTCCAAGACGCGCTGCGGCCCCTCGGCGGCCATCGCCTTCCCACCTCGCGTGTCGTGACGATCGCGATACGCCCCTCGTGTCGAGGCGGGATGAGGGGAGGGAAACACGAGTTCTGGAAAATAGAAACGAGAATATTTTCGTCGGTAGGACTGGACAGTGAGTCGGACATTGAACGGATTGAGGAAATCAGTGTCTTGGCGCACGCCCTCGCGATGCGCTTTGATCGCAGCAAGACACCGGAAACGGGCTCTCCGCTATTGCGCACGCCAGCTGATTTGCCCGACGGGTCGGCTAGGATGATGCTCGACGTGGTGCCCAATGATTGGAACAATGCCGATAGTGACCAACGACGAACCATCGGTCTGACCCTGCGTCAGCCAGAGAAGAAAGCAAGCAATGTCACTCTCTCATCTCTACGACGAAGCGCTCGTCTATGCGACAAGGCTGCACCGGACCCAATTGAGAAAGGGCAGCAACGTACCCTACATCGCGCATCTGCTGAGCGTCTCCAGCCGCGTGCTGTCGGCGGGCGGCAGCGAGGTGCAGGCCATCGCGGGCCTGTTGCATGACGCCGCCGAGGACCAGGGCGGGCAGGCCACGCTGGATGAGATCCGCCGGCGTTTTGGCGATGGCGTCGCCGGGATCGTCGCGGACTGCACGGATTCCTGGGTCGATCCGAAACCCGAATGGCGCCCGCGGAAGGAAGCCTATCTCGCCCGGCTGCCGCTCAAGCCGGTGTCATCGCTGCTGGTCTCGCTCGCTGACAAGGTTGACAACGCGGAAGCGATCGCGAGCGACCTTGATGAGGTCGGCGACGTCGTGTGGCAACGCTTCACCGGTGGAAGGGATGGCACGATCTGGTATTACCGCACGCTGAGCCGGATTTTCGATGAGGCTCTGCCTGGACCGTTGGCGCGGCAACTTGCGCGGACCGTCGGTGCTTTTCCGTCCTGAGCAAATTTGGGGGAGGCCGCTCGGCCTCGCATCCATTCGATGGATGACAACCTCAGATGGATCGGCTATAGAGCCGGCCATGATCACCGCCGCCCCCCATCGTTTTGGTCGCATCACGCACCGTAGCTCGCTGGCGGCGGGAGGATCGCGCTCAATCTGACGATTTGCAGCATTTGATCCGAACAGCCGCCAGGGACCTGGCGGCTTTTTTGTTGCCGGCAGGTTCTTCATTTGAAGGGGAGCCCGCCATGCCGAGCACGACCGACGATCCGAGGGTCATCGCCATCGAGGAGCGTATGCTCCGCGGCGCCTCGCGATCGCCGGGGCTCTGCGCGCTCGGTCGTGATCCCTTGTCGCGCCATCCCATCTCGCCCAGGCCGGGCGCCAAGATCTACTACTTGGCGCCACCGGCTCCCCATCAAAGCTGCGCCGACCTCAAGCCCGCGTCATGGTTGCGGCTCTGGTGGGAGCGCTGGCGCGAGCGCCGCCGCTTCGCCCGGGAGTTGCCGCGGATCGCCGACGAGGTGCTGCAGGACTACGGCCTGACACGCGACGAGGCGCGGCGGCTGTGCCGGCGCCCGTTCTGGCGCGCTTGAGAGCGACGCGGCGGAACGCAGGTTCTGCCACGGATCCTACTTGCCCAGCTTCTCGGAGAAGAACCTGACGACCTGGGCGTCAAACTCTCGGTGAAACGCCGCGCGGTCGAAATCCGCAGGCGTATCAGCACAGATGCGCGGGACGGCGGCCGCGAGCTCCGCGGAGCACGGCGCGAGGAAAGCAAAATGCGCGGCGGGCACGGTGTGGACCTCGGGCGTGCCGGGAAGGCTCGCGGTTACGCGGGCGGTCCCTTCCGGATCGACCCCGTTGCCGCCGAGCTCCGAGCGCCAGACCTGGAGGGGAATCTTGATGCTCGCGAGATTTGCTCGCGTGAATCCGACCGTGTGGGCGGCGTCGGCCAGCACGGCCGCCTTGATCCTCTCGTCGTGCGGCCAGCTTCTGGGAAACTCGCCATTGCGGACCTGCTCGCAGAACGGGTTCTGTTGCGTGCAGTAGTGCGCCACCCTTTGAAAGTCCGGGTCGACGCCGGCGAGAACGGTTCCGGTGTAGCCACCGCGCGAAAAGCCGAAGAAGCCGATCCGGTCCGGATCAATCGCGGCTCTGCTTGTCCAATCGTTCAACATGAAATCGATCAGATGCATGATGTCCTGCGGCCGTGAGAGCCAGACCGACAGGCTGTCGCGCTGCGCCAGGTCACCGACACTGTCGCCGGGATGGTTGATCGCCGCGACGATGAATCCCGCGTCCGCCAGCGCTTCCGCAACATCGTGGTTTCCACCGATCCAGCCGCCGCGACCGTGGGACATGACGACCAATGGCAGCTTCGTGCCATTGATTGGACAATTCTTTACCCCGGGCAGTGTCTCCAGCCCTGGGATCGCGAGGCTTCCAACCGGCACGCTACCGGCGTCTGCGGCGCAAGGCGTCCAGATCATGCCGTGGAATCCGTGATCGACCTCCAAGAGCTGCAAGCCAGCGGCTTGGGCGGAGGAGGTCAGGAGTAGGAGGACGAACGAGAGGGCAGCGAATGTGCGGTCTAGCAATATGATCTCCTCCTGACATGTAGCTCGGCGCGCTCTCGCGAGGGTTGCGTCGATCAAGTTCGCGGTGCGCGATGGTCTAGCGAGCTTGTCATGCTGTCAGGAGCGCTTCGCGTCCGTCGTCGCGATGTCCTTGACGGTTCAACGCCAGCCCAAGCTTGATTCATGACAACATTGTTAAATCACGCTTTCGAGATCGTGCGGCAACTCTCCGTTTATCATCATTGCGAGGCGCACTTTCGATGCTCAATTGATCGTGCCTTCAGCGTAACCGATCAGGAGGAATTCAAAATCGGCACATTGCAGAGATAGCAACTGCGATTCGTCATCGACCACCTCGAAGCGCATTCTCTCCCGGTGCCAATGACCGATGTCCCTGACGTCCAGACGGAAACCGTCCATGCGGTCCAGGTGTCCGATCCTGACCTCGACCGCGCCGATGATGCGCAATTCCAGCCGCGGTTCGGTTCGCGATCGATCCGTCAGGAGCACCAGCTCGACGATGCAGGTCGGTAGAACTGGATCGCGTCGCTGCGCTCGCGATGACGATGCGGCGAGAGCCGCGCGCGTCACTTCCAACTACGTCCGGGGCCGCCTCGGCCGCTTGACCGGATGCAGCCGCGGGGTGCGGGCCACGCGCGGACGTAGTCGCGTCGCCGCCGCGCGTTTCGGCTTGGCAGCGACCTGTGGCCGCGCCAGCTCCATCAGCAGGCGCAGGGCTTCCAGCACCGAGCGGGTGCGCACGGTGCTGCGGCCGATGGCGCCGAAGCGGTGTTCGCGGTGGGTGATGCGGCCGTCGCGGGCGGCGACGGCGAAATGGACCAGGCCGACCGGCTTGCCGGGGGTGGCGCCGCCGGGGCCGGCGATGCCGGTGATGGCGACGGCGAGGTCGACGTCGGCGCGTTCCAGCGCGCCGACCGCCATCTGGATCGCGGTCTCCTTGGAGACGGCGCCGAAGGTCTGCAGCGTCGAAGCCTCGACGCCGAGCATCGCGCGCTTGGCCTCGTTCGAGTAGGTGACGAAGCCGCGGTCGATGACATCGGAGGAGCCGGGGATGTCGGTCAGGGCCGCGGCGACCAGGCCGCCGGTGCAGGACTCGGCGGTCGCGATCATCAGCTTGCGCGACCGGCAGAGGTCGAGCAGCGAGCGGGCCAGCGCGCTGGTAGAGCCGATTTGACGTTCGCTGGCCATGGCTGCGTTGTCCTCATCCGACCGTCAGATCGAAAGCTCCATGAACGGTGACAGGGTGGTGCGCCTCTAGGCGCTCCACGGCAGACGGATCGTCGCGCTCGCCGTCGCTGCGATGCCTTCCTCGCGGCCGGTGAAGCCGAGCCGCTCGCTGGTGGTGGCCTTCACCGCGATGCGCGAGATGTCGACGCCGGTGATCTCGGCGATGCGGGCGCGCATCTGGTCGCGCAGGGGGCCGATCTTCGGGCGCTCGCAGATCATCGTGACCTCGAGATTGGCGACGCGGCCGCCGCGGGCGGTCACGCGCTCGATGGCGTATTTCAAGAACTGGTCGGATGCGGCGCCTTTCCACTTCATGTCGGAGGGCGGGAAGTGCGAGCCGATGTCGCCATCGGCCAGGGCGCCCAAAATTGCATCAACCAGAGCGTGCAGACCGACGTCACCGTCGGAGTGGGCAAGGAACCCCTTGCTATGCGGCACACGCAGGCCGCACAGCCAGACATGGTCGCCTTCGCCGAAGGCGTGGACGTCGTAGCCGGTGCCGGTCCGGATGTCGCCGAGCTGCGCGGCAAGGCGCGCTTCCTCGCGCACGAAATCTTCCGGTGTGGTGAGCTTCATGTTGGAAACATCGCCCTCAAAGGTCGCGACGGTCAATCCCGCCCATTCGGCGATCGCCGCATCATCTGTGAACTCGGTGAGGCCGTCGCGCGCGGCGCGGCGGTGTGCCTCCAGGATCGTGTCGAACTTGAAGGTCTGCGGCGTCTGGGCGATGCGCAGCTTCGCGCGCTCCGGTGTCGCGGTGATGTCGCCGCCCGTGCCGACTTCCTTGATGGTGTCGGTGACCGGCACCACGGGAATCGCCGCACCGGTCTTGCCGGCCGCTCGAATCGCGCGCGAGATCACGGCGGGCGTGACGAACGGACGCGCGGCATCGTGGATCAGCACGATGTCGGGCTTGTGCAGCGCCAGCGCTTCCAGGCCCGCGAGCACCGAGGCCTGTCGCGTCGCACCGCCATGCGCTGGGGCCTCGTGGCGCAGGCCGAAGACGGCTGTGTTGAAGATGTCGATGTCGTCGGGGTTCACCACCGGCTGGACCACCGCCACCTCGGGGTGATCGGCGAAGGCGGCGAGCGCGCGATGGATGACCGTGCGGCCGCCGATCATGCGATATTGCTTCGGACCGCCGGCGCCGGCGCGCAGGCCACGTCCGGCCGCGACGAGAATGGCTGCAGTCCGCTGAGAAGTCGTCATGGGAACAGGGTATCGATGCTGATGAGGATGATGGGGTTCGCGGCTTCTTACATCTGCAGAAGATGTTAAGCGAGCAGGATCACACGTCGCATGAACGGCACCTGCGATCGCGACACAAGCGCCGGGATCCGCTGGCGCGTTGAGGGGGGGGCGATCGCACCTGCCGCCTGCGAGCACCTTGCCGAGCCATGCAAAAATCCGGCGGCTCACGGGTTTACCATGACTGCCGAACAAGCATATTTTGCTGCGCTGCACTTGAAATGCCGATCGTCTTGGCTAAAGTGTAGGCATGACGCTTGACTGCACAAGATTTGTGCTTGAGAGTGCAGCGCAGACGCGATGATGCGTCCAAAGAGCTTTAAGAGTCGTTCGTGACCGGTCCGGCCAATACACAAGCCAAAGCCTTGAAGATAGGCGACGTTTCGCTCGCCAACCGGGCCATTCTCGCGCCGATGTCGGGGATCACCGACGCGCCGTTCCGCCGACTCGCGGCCGAGCTCGGCGCCGGGCTGGTGGTGTCCGAGATGACTGCGAGCGACGATCTCGTGCGCGGGCGGTGGATATCCCGGTTGCGCTGCGAGGCGAGCGGCGTCGGGCCGCATGTGGTGCAGCTCGCCGGCTGCGAGGCGCATTGGATGGCCGAGGGCGCGAAGGTCGCCGAGGATGGCGGCGCCGAGATCATCGACATCAACATGGGCTGCCCGGCGCGGCACGTGACCGGCGGCCAGTCCGGCTCGGCCCTGATGCGCGATCTCGATCATGCGCTGACCTTGATCGAGGCGACGGTCGAGGCAGTCGATGTGCCCGTGACCCTGAAGATGCGGCTCGGCTGGGACGAGCGCAGCCTGAATGCGCCGGAGCTGGCGCGCCGCGCGCAGGCCGCGGGCGTGCAGTTGATCACCGTGCACGGCCGTACGCGGCAGCAGTTCTACAAGGGCGAAGCCGACTGGAGCGCGGTGCGCGCCGTGAAGGACGCCGTCGATCTGCCGGTCGTCGTCAACGGCGACATCACCAGCTATGAGGACGCGCGCGAGGCGCTCGACGCCTCCGGCGCCGATGCCGTGATGATCGGGCGCGGCGCGCAAGGCCAGCCCTGGCTGCCCGGCCAGATCGGCCGCCGACTCGAGGGCGGTGCGGAAGAGGGCGCGCCGGAGCTGGCGCAGCAGCTCAGTCTTCTCACCGCGCTCTATGACGAGATCTGCCGTCACTATGGCGCGCGTGTCGGCCTGCGCCACGCCCGCAAGCATCTCAGTTGGGGGCTCGACGTCGCCGCCCAGCACGCGCAAGCGCCGGCCGAAAAACTGAAGGCCTGGCGCGACCGTATCCTGACGTCCGAGCAGCCGTCCTTGGTGCATCGGGCGCTGCGTGAGGCCTTCGACGATTTTGCCTGGAGTGCAGCCGCATGAGCTCAGCCGCAGAACAGCGCAAGCGACTTCCATCGGATGGCGACGCCATCCTCAACGCCCTGCCGAATCCGGTCCTCGTCATCGGCCCGGACGGTATGATCATGGACGCCAACATGGCGGCGGAATCGTTCTTCGATTCCTCCACCCAGTTTCTGCAGCGGCAGTCGCTGAAGAAGCTGGTGCCGTTCGGCTCTCCGCTGCTGGCGCTGATCGATCAGGTCCGCACCACCAGCGCGCCGGTCAACGAGTACAAGGTCGATCTGGGCACGCCGCGCACCGGCGCCGATCGGCTCGTCGACCTGCACGTCGCGCCGCTGCCGGAGCGGCCCGGCCATATCGTGGTCATGCTGCAGGAGCGCACCATCGCCGACAAGATGGACCGCCAGCTCACCCATCGCAGCGCCGCGCGCTCGGTGATCGCACTGGCCGCGATGCTCGCGCACGAGATCAAGAACCCGCTGTCGGGCATCCGCGGCGCCGCGCAGCTCCTCGAGCAGCAGGCCTCCTCCGAGGATCGCATGCTGACCCGGCTGATCTGCGACGAGGCCGACCGCATCGTCACTTTGGTCGACCGCATGGAGGTGTTCGGCGACGACCGCCCGGTGGCGCGCGGGCCCGTGAACATCCATTCCGTGCTCGATCACGTGAAGCGGCTGGCGCAGTCCGGCTTTGCCCGCAACATCCGCTTCGTCGAGGACTACGATCCGTCGTTGCCGCCGGTGCTCGCCAACCAGGATCAACTGATCCAGGTGTTCCTGAACCTGGTCAAGAATGCCGCGGAAGCGGTCGTCGATCTCGGCTCGGATGCGGAAATCCAGCTCACCACGGCGTTCCGCCCGGGCGTGCGCCTGTCGGTGCCCGGCAAGAAATCGCGGGTGTCGCTGCCGCTGGAGTTCTGCGTCAGGGACAACGGCCCCGGCGTGCCGGAAGACCTGATGCCCAATCTGTTCGATCCGTTCGTGACCACCAAGCCGACCGGAAGCGGCCTCGGACTTGCATTGGTCGCGAAGATCGTCGGCGACCATGGCGGGATCATCGAGTGCGAGTCGCAGCCGCGCAAGACGACCTTCCGGGTGCTGATGCCGATGTACAGCGCAACCAAACAACCAGACCAAAGCCCAAATCACAGCCATGGCGATGACGTTTCGGGGACGCCGTTGCATGCCTCACAGGGATCAAATTGAGGACCACCTATGCCTGCAGGTAGCATTCTCGTTGCCGACGACGATACGGCCATCCGCACGGTCCTGAACCAGGCGCTGTCACGCGCCGGCTATGAGGTGCGGCTGACCGGCAATGCCGCGACGCTGTGGCGCTGGGTGAGCCAGGGCGAGGGCGATCTCGTCATCACCGACGTGGTGATGCCGGACGAGAACGCGTTCGACCTGCTGCCGCGGATCAAGAAGATGCGGCCGAACCTGCCGGTCATCGTCATGAGCGCGCAGAACACCTTCATGACCGCCATCAAGGCGTCGGAGCGCGGCGCCTATGAGTATCTGCCGAAGCCGTTCGACCTGAAGGAGCTGATCGCGATCGTCGGCCGTGCCTTGGCCGAGCCGAAGGAGCGCGCGGCGAGCCAGCCCGACGACGGCGAGTTCGAATCGATTCCGCTGGTCGGCCGCTCGCCGGCGATGCAGGACATCTACCGCGTGCTGGCGCGGCTGATGCAGACCGATCTCACGGTGATGATCTCGGGCGAGAGCGGCACCGGCAAGGAGCTGGTGGCGCGCGCGCTGCACGATTACGGCAAGCGCCGCAACGGCCCGTTCGTTGCGGTCAACATGGCGGCGATCCCGCGCGACCTGATCGAGTCGGAACTGTTCGGGCACGAGCGCGGCGCCTTCACCGGTGCCAACACCCGCGCCTCCGGCCGCTTCGAGCAGGCCGAGGGCGGCACCTTATTCCTGGACGAGATCGGCGACATGCCGATGGAGGCGCAGACGCGGCTTTTGCGCGTGCTGCAGCAGGGCGAGTACACCACCGTCGGCGGCCGCACCCCGATCAAGACCGACGTGCGCATCGTCGCCGCCTCCAACAAGGACCTGCGCATCCTGATCCAGCAGGGGCTTTTCCGGGAAGATCTGTTCTTCCGCCTCAACGTCGTGCCCCTGCGGCTGCCGCCGCTGCGCGAACGCATCGAGGACCTGCCGGATCTCGTCCGCCACTTCTTCGCGCTGGCCGAGAAGGACGGGCTGCCGCCGAAGAAGCTCGATGCCGCGGCGCTGGAGCGGCTCAAGCAGCACCGCTGGCCGGGCAATGTCCGCGAGCTGGAGAATCTCGCCCGGCGTTTGGCCGCGCTGTATCCGCAGGACGTCATCACGGCGTCAGTCATCGATGGCGAGCTGGCGCCGCCGGCGGTGACCACCGGCTCGAACACGCCGACCTCGATCGACAATCTGGGCGGAGCCGTGGAGGCCTATCTGTCCTCGCACTTCCAGGGATTTCCCAACGGCGTGCCGCCGCCGGGGCTGTACCACCGCATCCTCAAGGAGATCGAGATTCCGCTGCTGACGGCAGCGCTGGCGGCGACGCGCGGCAACCAGATCCGCGCCGCCGATCTCCTCGGCCTCAATCGCAACACGCTGCGCAAGAAGATCCGCGACCTCGACATTCAAGTGTACCGCAGCGGCGCTTGATGGTGATATGATACCTCTACGGCGGGCTTGGACCCGCCTCAGGTGAGAATTAATGTAGACAAATCCGCGACGCGCTCCGGCGCCGCGGATTTGTCGCAATTTGGCAACAGCGTGGTAGGAATGCATCAGTCCGATTCCCGGACGTGCCGCGTTCAGCATCACCCACCTTGCCGGAATGACCAGCGCAGAGACATCGGCCACCCCCTTCGATGCGTCGTCCACCGAGGGCCGGCGCTGGACTTGGCGTACCTGGCTGGCGCCGGTGGCCGTGGCGCTCGCGCTGCTGTCGGCCTTCCTCACCTTCATCGTGCTGGTCGGGCTGACCCCGGTCGAGCCCACGACCGACGTGGTCAAGACCTTCTACCTGATCGACGCCGGAACGATCCTGGTCCTGGTCGGGATCATCATCCGCGAGGTCTGGCAGGTGGTGCAGGCCCGCCGGCGCGGCCGGGCGGCGGCGCGGCTGCACGTGCAGATCGTCAGCCTGTTCTCGGTGATCGCGGTCCTGCCGGCGGTGCTGGTCGCTGTGGCGGCCAACGTCACCATCGATCGCGGCCTCGACCGGCTGTTCTCCGGACCAGCGAAAGTCGCGATCCAGAACTCGCTGACCATCGCGCGCGCCTACATGCAGGAGCACGCGCAGTTCATCCGCGGCGACATCATCGGCATGGCGACCGACATCGCACGCGCCAGGCCGCTGTTCGACCAGGACCGCGCCAGCTTCCGCGAGCTGCTGACTGCCAGCGCCGCCTCGCGCAACCTGCCGGGCGCGATGATCATCGACAAGAACACCAACCCGATCGTCTGGGCCGAGACCGGCGGGGTGCAACTGGCCTATTCGCCGCCGGCGCCGGAGTTCCTCAACAATGTCCGGGAGGAGGAGCCCGAGATCGCGGTCCTGCCGGAGTCGAACTACGTCGCCGCGGTGATCCGGCTGCGCGCGTTCAACGACACCTTCCTCTACGTCGCGCGTCCGCTCGATCCGCAGGTCGTCGAGCAGCTCAAGCAGACCGAGCTGTCGGTCGCCGAATACGCCCAGGTCGAGGCGCGGCGCTTCGGCATCCAGATCGCCTTCGCGCTGATGTTCGCGGTGATCGCGCTGACCATCCTGATGGCCTCGGTGCTGATCGGGCTGAACTTCGCCAACTGGCTGGTGGCGCCGATCCGGCAATTGATGAATGCCGCCAACACCGTGTCGACCGGCGATCTCAACGTCCAGGTCCCGGTGCATCGCTCGGAGGGCGATCTCGCCCAGCTCGGCCAGACCTTCAACAAGATGACCCAGGAGCTGCGCACCCAGCGCGACGAGCTGGTCAGCGCCAGCGAATTGATCGACAGCCGGCGCCGCTTCATCGAGGCGGTGCTGTCGTCGGCCTCCGCCGGCATCATCGGCGTCGATGCCTCCGGCAGCGTCGGCATCCTCAACCGCTCGGCCGAGAAGCTGATCGGACATGCCGAGCAGGAGGTGCTCGATCATCCGCTCTCCGACGTGCTGCCCGAGCTCGACGACATGATGAAGACCGCGCGCGAGGGCAAGCAGCGGCTGGTGCAGGGCCAGATCACGATCCAGCGCGACGGCCACGAGCGCAATCTGTCGGTGCGCGTCACCGCCGAGCAGACGAACCAGGCGCGCGACAGCTACATCATCACGCTCGACGACATCACCGAGCTGGTGTCGGCGCAGCGCACCTCGGCCTGGGGCGACGTCGCGCGGCGCATCGCGCATGAGATCAAGAATCCGCTGACGCCAATTCAACTGTCCGCAGAGCGAATTCGCCGCAAATTCGGCAAGGTCATCACCGAGGACAAGGCGATATTTGAGCAATGTACCGAGACGATCGTGCGGCAGGTCGACGACATCAGGCGAATGGTCGACGAGTTCTCGCGGTTCGCGCGGATGCCGAAGCCGGTGATGGAGGGCGAGGACGTCGCCGACACCGTGCGGCAGGCCGTGTTCCTGATGAAGGTCGCGCATCCCGAGATCGACATCGAGACCGAGATCAAGCAGGACCCCTTGCGCGCGCAGTTCGATCGCCGCCTGATCTCGCAGGCGCTGACCAACATCATCAAGAACGCCACCGAGGCGATCGAGGTGGTGCCCGAGGCGGAGCTCGGCAAGGGCCGTATCGACGTGGTCGCCTCGCGCGAGGGTGAGGACGTGCTGATCGACGTCATCGACAACGGCATCGGCCTGCCGAAGGTGGCGCGGCAGCGGCTGCTCGAGCCCTATGTCACGACGCGCGCCAAGGGCACCGGCCTCGGGCTCGCGATCGTCGGCCGCGTGCTGGAAGACCATGGCGGCAAGCTCGAGCTGAAGGACGCGTCCGATTTCCGCGCCGGCCAGCGCGGCGCCTGGATGCGGCTGCGCTTTGCCGTCTCCGGCCAGGCCGCGAAGACGGGCGCGAAGGAGCAGGCGGCGGCGTCTGACAATGCGCCGAAGACCGAGGCCGGCGGCGAAACCGCTGACACGGTTCAAACGACCAATGATGAACCAAAAATCCAAGCCGCAACCGGCAGCTGACGAGACAGGCGTGACCCATGGCGAGTGATATTCTGATTGTCGACGATGAAGCCGATATCCGGGAGCTGGTCGCCGGCATCCTGGATGACGAAGGCTTCACGACGCGAACCGCGCGCGACAGCGATTCGGCGCTCGCGGAGATCACGAGCCGCCGTCCCAACCTGGTGTTCCTGGACATCTGGCTGCAGGGCTCCAAGCTCGACGGTCTGCAGCTCCTCGAGCAGATCAAGAAGGACCATCCCGACCTTCCGGTCGTGATGATCTCCGGCCACGGCAACATCGAAACGGCGGTCGCCGCGATCAAGCGCGGCGCCTATGACTTCATCGAGAAGCCGTTCAAGTCCGACCGGCTGATTCTGGTGGCGACGCGTGCGCTGGAGAATTCCCGGCTCAAGCGCGAGGTGCGCGAGCTCAAGCAGCTGGCGCCGACCGCGAGCAGCATGACCGGCCGCTCGCCATCGATGAA
Source organism: Bradyrhizobium sp. HKCCYLRH3059 (assembly GCF_051168035.1). Taxonomy (NCBI): domain Bacteria; kingdom Pseudomonadati; phylum Pseudomonadota; class Alphaproteobacteria; order Hyphomicrobiales; family Nitrobacteraceae; genus Bradyrhizobium; species Bradyrhizobium sp. HKCCYLRH3059. The sequence goes on from NZ_JBNPUF010000006.1 coordinate 483,599, forward strand.
CCAGTTGCGCCAGACCATCGAGCGCGCCGCCAAGGCCAACAGCCGCATCCTGATCGTCGGCCCTCCCGGCTCGGGCAAGGAGCTCGCCGCGCGTTCGCTGCACGCTCAGTCGCCGCGCTCCGAGGGCCCGTTCGTCGTCATCAACGCCGCCGCGATCACGCCGGAGCGGATGGAGGAGGAGCTGTTCGGCATCGAGCAGTCCAATGGCGAGCAGGCGCGCAAGACCGGCGCGCTCGAAGAGGCCCACGGCGGCACGCTGTTCGTCGACGAGATCGCCGACATGCCGCGCGAGACGCAGAACAAGATCCTGCGCGTGCTGGTTGATCAGACGTTCCAGCGCGCCGGCGGCACCACCAAGGTGCACGTCGACGTGCGCATCATCTCCTCGACCGCACGGAATCTCGAGGAGGAGATTGCCACCGGCCGTTTCCGCGAGGATCTCTATCACCGTCTGTCGGTGGTGCCGATCAGGGTTCCGCCCCTATCGGAGCGCCGCGAGGACATTCCGGAGCTGATCGACTATTTCATGGAGCAGATTTCGGCCACGACCGGCCTGCCGAAGCGGCAGATCGGCCAGGACGCCATGGCCGTGCTGCAGTCGCATGTGTGGCCCGGCAACGTCCGTCAGCTTCGCAACAACGTCGAGCGGGTCATGATTCTGGCCGCCGGCGGACCGGAGGTGATCATCACCGCCGACATGCTGCCGCCGGATGTGGGATCGATGGTGCCGGCGATGCCGACCAGCAACAATGGCGAGCACATCATGGGACTGCCGTTGCGCGAGGCACGCGAGGTGTTCGAGCGCGACTATCTCATCGCCCAGATCAGCCGCTTCTCCGGCAACATCTCGCGCACGGCCGAGTTCGTGGGCATGGAGCGGTCCGCCCTGCATCGCAAGCTGAAGGCGCTCGGCGTCGGCTGAGGCTCCAGCTCGGCCAAACTTGCCGACTGGACGAATTTACATTGGAAAATTCGTCCATTTCCGGAATTTTACGGATGAATCCGGTTCTTTTGGAACCGGCCTCCTTGCAAGCGGCTTGCCTAATATGCTCGCCTGTCTTCTAATCCGGCATCCCATGGTCCCTCGAGGGGGATCTCAATGGACCATGGGTCACCTCGATGAATCCGGGGCCTGCGATCGGGTCATCGAAGGTTCAATAAGAAAAAGCACAAGACTGCGAGATAACAACAATGGCGGCCGACCGCGCACAAAACCTACAAGACACCTTTCTCAACCATGTCCGCAAGACCAAGACGCCGCTCACGATCTTCCTGGTCAATGGCGTGAAACTGCAGGGGATTGTCACATGGTTCGACAATTTCTGCCTGCTGCTCCGGCGCGACGGTCACTCGCAGCTCGTCTACAAGCATGCGATCTCCACCATCATGCCGGGCGCGCCGATCCAGTTGTTCGAGGGCGGCGAGGACGCGTCTGCGTGAGTGTGACCTGACGTGAGAGTGACCTGATTGGAACCCCGCGATCGCGAAGGGACCATCGGCCTGTCGAGGCCGGATGACAACAAGGGGACCGGGCTCGTCATCGTGGTCGGCCCCTACTTGCGAGCGCGCCGCGGCGACGATGGCGCGCAAGCAGGCCAATCCGACATGCGTGATTTCGAGGCACGGATCGACGAGGCGGCGGGCCTCGCGCGGGCCATCGACCTGACGGTGGCCGAGGCCATTCTCGCGCCGATCGGGCAAATCCGCCCTGCGACCTATCTCGGCAAGGGCAAGGTCGAAGAGATTGCCGGCGTGATCGCCGGCCATGGCGTCGAGCTGGTGGTGATGGATTGCGCGCTCTCGCCGATCCAGCAGCGAAACCTCGAGAAGGCCTGGAACACCAAGGTGCTCGACCGCACCGGCTTGATCCTGGAGATCTTCGGCCGCCGCGCCAAGACGAAGGAGGGCGCGCTGCAGGTGGAGCTCGCGCATCTCAACTATCAGCGCAGCCGTCTGGTGCGGTCCTGGACCCATCTCGAACGCCAGCGCGGCGGCTTCGGCTTCATGGGCGGTCCCGGCGAGACCCAGATCGAGGCCGACCGCCGCCTGATCGGCGACCGCATCACGCGGCTCGAGAACGAGCTGAAGAAGGTCCAGGCGACGCGGCGGCTGCATCGCGCCGGACGCCAGCGCGTGCCGTATCGCGTCGTGGCGCTGGTCGGCTACACCAATGCCGGCAAGTCGACGCTGTTCAATCGCCTGACGCGCGCCGACGTCCAGGCCGCCGACATGCTGTTCGCGACGCTTGATCCGACCTTGCGCGCGATCACGCTGCCGCATGGCGGCAAGGCGATGCTGTCGGACACCGTGGGCTTCATCTCCAACCTGCCGACGCAGCTCGTCGCCGCCTTCCGCGCCACGCTCGAGGAGGTGCTGGAGGCCGACGTGATCCTGCACGTCCGCGACATGTCGCACGAGGATGCCGAGGCGCAGCAGCACGATGTCGAGCTGGTGCTCAGCCAGCTCGGCATCGATCCCGAGGCCACCGACACCATCATCGAGGTCTGGAACAAGATCGACCGTCTCGACCAGGCAGCGCGCGAGAACCTCGCCAACATCGCCGGGCGTCGGCCGCCGGAGCGGCCATGCCTGCTGGTCTCGGCCCAGACCGGGGACGGCGTCGACGCGCTCCTGCAGACGATCGAGGACCGTCTCGCGGCGGCGCGGACCACGCTCGATCTCACCATCGACGCGGCCGACGGCGCCGGCATCTCCTGGCTGCATCGCAACGCCGAGGTGCTGGCCAAGGAGCTGAACGAAGGCCGCTACGACATGACCGTGCGCGTCGACGCCACCAAGCGCGACATCGTGGTCGAGCGCTATCACGGCGTGCCGCGGGTGGCGTGAAACAGTAAAGGTACCCGACCACTATCGATTGCCCCGCGATCGAGCGGCAATCATCCAAATCAGCTGATTTGAGCGCTTATTCTCTATATTCTTTGAGCGTCTCCGGCGGTCGCCTAGTAAGCCACATCAGCATCATCGCGCAGCAGAATCAAACGGATGCAGCCGATTGAACGGCTCTCACAGCCATCTCCGCTCATAGACGCAGATGACTTTACACATGGAAAACTTACAACTAAAACGTGTTAATTCTCAATATTGCCTTGTATCAAGAGCTGCCAACAGCCACGCCGTTCAGAAGCGCCTTTTGTCTAAATCAGATTATTTTGTCGAGCGACATGCGGGTTGCGCGTATGGCCTCAAGAGAAAAAATCCGACAGAGTGTCCGAACCTCGATCTTTATGAGATCGATTGGCCGCTGTGAGTACGGGGCTTGTGGGGAAATCGCAGCAAGATGGTCCAATGGGCACATCGAGATGATCGGCGAGCTCTGTCACATCCTGCCGGTGAATGAGGGTAGTCGATCCGAATTCAAAGCGTCGTTTCCGCACGTCGATCTCGATTCTGAGAACAACTTGATGCTGCTTTGCCGAAAGCACCATCACCTGATCGATCAAGAGAAGCCGAGCGAATACCCGCCGGCGATTCTTTTCCAGATGGTCATTAACAAGGCTCGTCACGTCGCCAGATTCGTGGACGACTTGTTTCAGAGTAGTCCATTTAGGTTCGACCACCACGAGTTGGCGCAAGATGTCAGGGTCGGTCGAATATATGACCTGATGAATGAGGCGACCCTGAGTGGACCAAAAGAGGGGCGCAGTCTTCTCCGGCAGGCAGAGCGTGTCCTGGGCGACATTGCGCTCAATCCCTTGGTTGAAACTGCCGTGCAATGGGTGGAGCTGGCGCGACTTGAGCTCAAAACTACGTCGTTGGAGAACGACTATTCCTCGTCTCGATGGGAGAAGGGGCTGCAGGCGAGCATCGCTATACTGAAAACGATAGTGGACCCGCGAAAAGTGCCCGTCGCGGTTTCGCTTATGCTGCTTTTCTTAAGGGATGAATACGGTGTATTCGATGCACAGAAAAAGCTAACGCTGGCGAAGTCGCTGAACGACAAGCTCGATTCCGTTAGTAGTTCAGCTGACGATCGTGACGCGTTGGCTTATAGTTTAATTGTAAAGTCATCCGTGGTCAGGTGGCGAGGTCGCTTGCAGCGACTTCAATCACACCAAGAACGCTCGTTCAGCGAAGCTGAACGCTGCGCGAAACGCAGCCTTTCTCTCGTTAGATCCTCGTCGGCGTTGCTGCAGTCTTTGCTCGTGGAATACTCGAAAGCAAGATTGCTCCCCCTGAGGTCGGTCGCGGAGTACGATGAACGAATAGCCGCTATAGGCCAAACCTTAGAGAGCCCCGAGCTTTTAGAGTACGGCGCGGCTGCGAAATATCGTCCAATCTTCTATCGACAAACATTTCAATATACCAAGTCGATAGACGCATTTTGGACGGGCATCGATTTCGGATTTCGTCCTGCGTTGAGCCGTGTGGCACACGTCATAGGCGAGGCTTCGACTGCTGCATATTCGCAAGATCGAAGCAGAGGATTGACAATTGTGAATGATGCACTCTCGTTTCTTTCGGAGGCATTGCGTCAGGGCTTCGATCATGCCCACAATTTCAAGGCTTGGATTGCTTGCAGTTCCATTGTGGATGAAAAGTGGTTCGATATTAATCTGTTATCCAAGTTTGAGACGGATCTCGAAGCTCCGAACCAACTCGCGAACATCTTGACGGATGCGCGGCGGCGCTTTTTTGGACAAGACGCATTCGGCCACGACGTGCTCTTCGGTGTCGATGAAGCAGAGTTCTGGACGATGCTAGGCACCTTAACTGCTCGTTGTAGATCTGATCTGGATCTCGCAATGCGGTTTTTCGAACGCGCCAGTCGCTATGGAGGGCATAGGTTTCCGATACATGCTGCACGTGTGCGGGCCTGCTTGCACGTGAAGCGTCTGGAGGAAGCGCGGGCGCACCTGCTTAGGGCCCGGAGCGTGGCAAGCGCGCGATATGGGAGCGCAATCGCTGATCTAGAGGCGTCCCTAGCCAGATTGGAAGATTCACCTGGTCTGTCTCGAAGCTCCGCATGATGCGTTTTATGCCTCGTGTCCAGTTGCTTTCTCCGTGTCGTTCCACAGCTGTCGACACCTTCAGGCAAGACCACGTCCAGAGTGGCCGCGCCCGCAGGGGCGAGTTCGATGTAGGCAAGGAGGTGTTGTAGATCGTCGTTGGCACCGCTCGACTGTCAAGAAGCGTGGCCTCGATCCCGCTGGGCTTCTCGCCAATCGTCACAGGTACCGCGCAGAAAGAGCGGTACGCGCTGATAGCGTCAAACGTGATGTCGTGGTGCAGCGGATTGTTGTTTGCTGCTGTGGGTAGGCCGCACTGGTCGTCTACATCTCTGCACAACTGACCGTCGCGCCGGATCAGACCGCCATTTGGTCGCGCTCGATCGAACTAAAGCGGCGTGATGTCGACGTGCAGCACTGCGGCGCGACCGCCATCGACGGCTGCGACGCAGCGTTCGATGGCTGCATCGAGCGCCTCGGGATCGTCGACCCGCTCGCCATGGGCGCCGAATGCGCAGGCGATGTCGGCGAGACGACGCTGCTCGTCCTGACGGCCGGTGCAGAGCCGGGAAAGAAATGAGTCGGTCTGCTGTGCCGCGCCGTCCGGATAGACGCGCTGAACCGATGCCTTCACCGCCTGCCAGCCGTTATTGTCGAGGATCACGGTCAGGATCGGAAGCTGATATTGCTGCGCTACGGCGTAGACGGAATCCGGCGCGGCGAAATGATAGGCGCCGTCGCCGACGATCTGCACCACGCGCGCTGAGGGATTGGCGAGCTTGAGTCCGAGCGCCATGCCGCCGCTGAAGCCGAGGCCGCCGCCCGCCAGGCCCACATAGGTCATCGGCCTGGTGCGGCGAAGCTGCTGCTGCAGGACCGGCGCGTTGCGGACCGCCTCGTTGACAACGATGTCGTGCTCCGACAGATGCGCCTGCAGCCGCGCGAACAAATGGGCCGGGTTGATCGCGCCGATTGAGCCCTTCTGCGCGGCCGCCGACGTATGTCTCGCATGCGCGGCCTTGCGGGTTGGCTGCCAGCTCGCGATCCGGTCGCGCACCTTCCTCAAATATGTATCGTCGGCACGTGCGACGACGAGCTCCAGGACCTGCCGAAGAATGACGGCCGAATCGCCCTGAATGCGGAGGTCGGTGGCAAATCCCCACATCGGGATGTCCGCCTTCAGGGCGTCGATGTCGATCTGGATCCAGCGCAGCCGATCGGCCGCCTTCAGCATCTGCGGAATGAAGGGGACGTCGATGTCGATGAGCAGCCCGAGATCGGCGCCAGCAATAAGCGCGGCAGGATCGGCGCCCGCAAAGCAAGGGGAGTCCTGGCAGATGTTCATCGTGATGGGATTGAACTCGGCGACCCGGATTCCGCAGACCAGCGCCAGTCGCTCCAGCACAGAAACCGCCTCGGCACTGCGTCCGAGATATGCGGTCACCGCGATCGGATTGTCCGCCTTCATCAGCGCGTCCGCGATCGCCTGCGCGCGTTCCGGCTCGATGCCTCCCGCTTTGACGCTGCCATAGCGCGCGGCCGGGTAGGCCGGCATCGCCTGTTCGTCCCAGGTCTCGGCAAGGGTTTCTCGCGGCAGCATCATGTAGACCGGGCCGGGCGGATCGCTGTGCATGAACGCGGCAGCGCGGGCCACCGCCTCCTTGACGACGACGCCCGACGGCAGGGTGTATTCCCATTTGACATAGGGCCGCACGATGCTGCCCTGATCGAAGCTCTCCTGCACGAAGTGGACGTAGGTGTCACGTCCTCCCGGCAGCTCGCCATGCAGCGCGAACGGAGCCCGCCCAGCGAACAGCAGCACCGGCAGCCGGTAGCGAAAGGCGTTCTGAATGGCCATGCACGCGTTCGCCGTGCCGGCATCGACGTGGACGAACACGGCCTGACCGCGGCCGGTCGCGCTCGCATAGCCCATCGCCATGTGCACCGCGACCACCTCGTGGGGGCACAGGATCACCTCGGGGTGCCGTCGACCTTCGCTGTCCCAGCGTGCAAGTTCCTCGATCAGCGAGACATGATCGGTGCCGAGATTGGCAAAGATGTAGTCGATGCCGCTCTCGACGAGCGCCTCGAGGAAGTAGTGCGCGGTGGTGTGGCGTGTCATGGCGCGGTGGCGAGGATCAGGCGACGACGGCATTGTCACGGCGCACGGCCTCAGCCTGGGTTGTGAGGCCGCGCAGGCGGTCCAACAGGTCGTCGGGCTCCTGAGGTGCGGCCGCGCCGCGCCAGGCGATGTGCGAATCCGGTCGCACCACGAGCAGGCTGTCAGCGAAGTCGTAGCCGCCCTTGGCCCGGTCGACGTCGACGAGCGTCAAGGGAACGCCCTGGCGGGCTGCGGCCTCGACCAGCGCCTCGGCATTGATGGTTGGATCGAACCGGACCAGCGTATAGGCCGGGCCGAGCGCGTCGAGCAGCGAGCGGCCATCGGCGAGCCACACATGCGGGGAGCGTGCGCCCGGCACGGTCGACGCGGTGAAATGGCCCATGCCGTAGGGCGGCGGCGTCTCGCCATCGTACGAAATGGCCGGTGACCGGTCGTAGTAGTAGCCGAAGTTCAGGCCGGAGCAGCAATATTGCTGCACGTTGAGGTCGTAGGCGGCCTGTCCCACCTTGCGGCGCGCCTCATCGCCCACGGGGCCGTCCATTTCGACTTCGGCAGGCACGCTGCGTCGCTGGCTCATCACGGCGAGCGCATGGTTCATCGCGAAGTGCGACACCTGCTCGGTGATCGGCTGCCGCTCCGCCTCATAGGCGTCCAGCAGGGCAGGGGCAGCCCAGCCGTGCAGCACGCCGGCGAGCATCCAGCACAGGTCGACCGCATCGGCGATCCCGGCATTCATGCCGTAGCCCGCATAGGGAATCCACAGATGCGCCGCATCGCCACAGATGAAGGCACGGCGATCGCGAAAGCGATCCGCCACCAGGCGGCGTCCGATCCAGTCCTCCTTGCTGATGACCTCGTACTCGAAACGGTCGTCGACACCGAGAATGGTGCGCAACGCCCAATCGCGATCGACACTGTCGAATTCGACTTCCTCGGCCGCGAGGTGGTTGTGGATCAGCCAGTTGTCGCGGCCGTCGATGGAGACGGTGGTGCCGCAGCGCCGCGGGTTGAGCGACATCGTCATCCAGGCCGGCTTCTGGGTGATCAGGTCCTTCAGCGCAGGGGCATGGATGTAGGTCGACTGCACCCGCTGCACGACATCGGTGCCGCTGAGCCGCGCGCCGATCAGCTTGCGCACCGCGGAGCGGCCACCGTCGCAGCCAATCAGATAATCGGCCGAAATGGTGATGTCTCGGCCGGCGTCGAGATCGCGTGCCCGCGCGATCACGCCGTTTTCATCCTGGTCGAACCGATCGACCTCGACGCGGTTCAGGATCGTGATGCCGCGTTGCGCCTCGGCGCAAGCGAACAGGATGGGCTCGAGATAGATCTGGTTGATGCGATGGGGCGGCTCGGGCGTCGGCCAATCGGTGTCGGGTCCACCGGTCGCCGTATAGCGGTCCTTGCGGGACGGAATCGGGATGCGCGTCAGCTCGCGGCCGACGACCGTGGTGCGATAGGCGCAGTCGTTGGGAAAGTCGGCCGGCAGGCCGCCTTCGCGCACTTGTTGGACGATGCCAAGGCGGCGGAACACCTCCATCGAGCGCGCGGAGACGTGGTTGCATTTTACGTTGGGCGGCTCTCCGGCGCGCCTGATCTCCGCGACCACGACCTCGATGCCGCGCGAGGCGAGATCCATGGCGGCGGTCAGTCCGACCGGACCGGCGCCCACGATGAGCACCTGGGTTTGAATCGTCTTCATGTCAGCTCTCTTCTGCTCTGAACCTAGGCACGCTCGGCTGTCGAAAGCGCATCCCTCTGCGTGCCCTCGGCGGTCGGAAGACTGCCGCGCATGCCGAGGACGGCAAGGCCCAGGATCACCAGTGCCGAGAACAGCTGCGGCACCGCGCTGGCCTGAAACAGCGAGGACACGTCCCATTTCGCCGCGAGCATCAACCCGCCGATCGTGACGCCGAGGATCGAGCCGAAGCGGCCGATGCCCAGTGCCCAGCCGATGCCGGTGCCGCGGATGTAGGTCGGATAGATGCGCGCCGCGTAGGCGTTGCAGCCGATCTGTCCGCCGATCACCGCGACGCCGGCAATGAAGACGGCCGGCACGAGAACCGGCAACGAGGCTCCCGCGATACCGATGGTGATGATCGAGAGGAAGCCGGCAACGTAGGTCGCGAACAGGACGCGATCGAAGCCGAACTTTTCGATCAGCAGGCCGAGCCCGACGGTGCCAAGCATGCCGCCGAGCTGGAAGGCGATGCCGACGGCGATCGCCGCCTGGACGTCAAGCCCGACACCATGTGTGAGCGTCGGCAGCCAGCTGTTGAGGAAATAGATGTCCATCATGTTCATGAAGAACATCACCCACAGCAGCAGGGTCGGGAGCAGGCGCCGCTTGGTGAACAACTGCGGCAGCAGGAAGCCCTTGCCACTCTCCTCGATGATCGTAAAGCGCGCGTCGGCGGGGAGGCGGTCCGACGGATCGATCCGCCTCAGCAGCGCGCGCACGCGATCATTCTTGTTGTCGTCGAGAGCCAGCAGCGAGAGCGATTCCGGCAGCCAGATAATGAGAACCGGACAGAGGATGAGCGGCAGAATGCCGCCGATGAGAAAGATGATCTGCCAGCCATAGGCGGTGATGAGCTTCGCCGCGACCGCTCCGCCGATCGCCGATCCGAGCGACACCGTCATGAACATCAGCATGATCAACAGGGTCCTGCGACGCTGCGGCGAATATTCGCCGGTCAGAGCGATCGTGTTGGGCAGGACGCCGCCGAGCCCGAGGCCGGTGAGGAACCGAATGATGACGAGGTCGGATACGCTGGTGGCCTGGGTGGTCGCCAGCGATCCAAGCGCGAACACGAGAACCCCGGCGACGACGAGCCATTTGCGCCCGAGATAGTCGGCCAGCGCGCCGAACACCAGCGAGCCGATCATCACGCCGAACAGGGACGCACCGAACACGGGCCCCAACGCGCCCGGCGCCAGATGCAGGTCCTTGCTGAGGGCAGGGGCGACGAAGCCGAGCGCCTGGGCATCGAAGCCGTCGAGCCCGACGACCAGCGCGCACAGGCAGATCACCCTGATCTGGAAGCCCGACAGCGGCCGATCGTCGACGTAGCGCGTGAGATTGATCGCTTGCGTCAAATGTCCCTCCCCATGTGCTTGTTGTTGCCTGGCGCGCTTCGCAGCAGCCGCCGGCTGTTTGCAAATATGTTGCATGATCAAACTCTTTCGATTAGCCACAAAATTCTCATTCATTCATGAGGAAAGCTAATGCCCCCGACCTTGCGGCAATTGGAGGCCCTGGTCCTGGTGTATCGGCTCGGCAGCATCACCAGGGCGGCCGCCGAGCTGCGCGTCACGCAGTCGGCGATCAGCCTGCTGATCCGGCAGATCGAGGAGAACTTTCAGCTCAAGCTGTTCGATCGCACGACGCGGGCGCTGCACCCGACGGCGGCCTGCCGTGAGGCGATCACCGCCGCGGAACGCATCCTGGCGGGGACGCAGGGGCTGTCGCAGCGGATGCGCGACCTTGCCGAGATCAAGGCCGGCCGAATTTCCATCGCGGTCTCAGCGGGCGTCGCGTCGGCGCTGCTGCCACGCGTGTTTGCGACGTTTCGATCGCGCCATCCCGAGGTGAGGATCGATCTGCGTGATGTCGCGCCCGACGAACTCCTCGCGATCGTGATGGCCGGGCATGCGGAGTTCGGCCTCGGCAGCGTCGAGGACGACGGCGTGCCGGAGGTCCGGATTGACACCCTGATGCAAAGTCGGCTCTCGGCCATCGGCATCAAGGACGGTCGGTTCGAGAAGCACCGCCGTCTGACGTGGGACGGCATCATGGGCTCCGATCTGATCACGATGCGTCACGGCACGCGCATCCGCCGTCAGATCGACGAAGCGCTGGCGCAGACGGGGCGGGCGCTGAAGCCGGCGTGGGAGGTGTCGCTGATCACGACCGCGCTGGCGCTCACGGCGGAGGGCGCCGGCATCAGCATCCTGCCCGCGCACATGCTGCCGAAGGCACAATTTCCGACGCTTGCCGCGATCCCGCTGTCGCAGCCGACGATCCATCGGCATGTCTCGCTGTTGAGCCGCGCCGACTTTGGATTGTCGCCGGCCGCGCAGCGCTTCGTCGAGATCGCAAAGGCCGTGCTGTCGCGCAAGGGCGGCTGATCACGGCTTCGGAGACGGGGACGCTACTTCTCCAGTCGCTTCGCCTCGTTCCACAATTCGTCCATCTCGTCGAGCGACGCTTGTTCGAGTGTGCGGCCCTTGGCCGTCAGCGCCTGTTCGATGTGCGCGAAACGGCGCTCGAACTTGGCGTTGGTGCCCCGCAATGCGGTCTCCGGATCCACCTCGGCATGGCGGGCAAGATTGACCAGCGCGAACAGGAGATCGCCGGTCTCCTCGGTCAGCTCGGTCGCATCCTTGTTGTCGAGCGCGGCCTCGATCTCGTCGGCTTCCTCGCGGATCTTCTGCAACACCGCGCGCGGATCGTTCCAGTCGAAACCGACGGTCGCGGCCTTGCGCTGCAGCTCCATCGCGCGGACCAGCGCAGGCTGTCCGGCCTTGATGCCTGACAGCAGCGAGGACTTGCCCGTCTGCGCCTCGGGCGGCCGCCGCGCGGCGCGCTCGGCCTTCTCCTCGGCCTTGATGCGGTCCCATGTGCCTTTGGTGGGCTGAGTGACGTTGCCGTCCTTGTCCGGGAACACATGCGGATGACGGCGGATCATCTTCTTCGTGATGCCCTCGACGACGTCGCCGAATGCAAACGCGCCTTGTTCTTCGGCGATGCGGGCGTGATAGACCACCTGCAGCAGGAGATCGCCGAGCTCCTCGCGCAGATCGTCGAGATCGTCGCGCGTGATCGCATCGGCCACCTCATAAGCTTCCTCGATGGTGTAGGGCGCGATGGTCCGGAACGTCTGCTCGATATCCCACGGGCAGCCGGTGACCGGCGTGCGCAGCGCCGCCATGATCTCGATCAGGCGTGAGATGTCGCGGGAGGGGATCATGGGCAGGTCCTGACAGCATCGTTCGATCGTGTCCTGTATGCCCCAAGCCGCGCGCGGCTCCCAGCAAAAAGGGCGATTACGCGGGATCGCTCCGCGGGTTGGCCCGACCCGTCGATGATGCTAAGCGGGGGGCCATGAGTGAGCAGGACACGACAGCCCTGGTGCTGTTCTCGGGCGGGCAGGATTCCACGACGTGCCTGGCCTGGGCGCTCGACCGCTTCGCGCGCGTCGAGACGATCGGATTCGCCTACGGCCAGCGCCATGCGATCGAGCTCGCCTGCCGCGACCGGCTGGTCGAGGGCATCGCGCGCCTGCGTCCCGACTGGGCGGCCAAGCTCGGCGACAGCCACACGCTGGACATTCCAACGCTGGCTGCGATCTCCGAGACGGCGCTGACGCGCGACGTCGCGATCGAGATGGGCGCTGACGGCCTGCCCAACACCTTCGTGCCGGGCCGCAATCTGGTGTTCCTGACCTTTGCGGCGGCGCTCGCCTATCGCCGCGGCATCCGCCACATCGTCGGCGGCATGTGCGAGACGGACTATTCGGGCTATCCTGACTGCCGCGACGAAACCATCAAGGCGCTGCAGAGCGCGCTGAGCCTGGGCATGGCGCGCGCGTTCGAGCTGCACACGCCGCTGATGTGGCTGTCGAAGGCCGCGACCTGGCAGTTGGCGCATGACCTCGGCGGCGCCGGCCTCGTCGACCTGATCCGCGACCGGTCGCACACCTGTTATCTCGGCGAGCGCGGCGCGCGGCACGATTGGGGGCATGGCTGCGGACAGTGTCCCGCCTGCGAGCTGCGCGCCAAAGGATGGCGCGAATACATCGCGGCGGGCGGGCCATCCTGAATCGGAAGCGGGGCCCTCGGGCCCCGCGGAGAGTTGCGCGACAGACGAGCGCTCAGGCGGCTTCGTTGTCCGACGGCTCACGCTGGCTGACGATGACGAGATCCGCATCGGCGAGGTCGTGGCCGTCATCGGCCTCATTGGCTGCGGCGGAGGCCGCCTGCGCGACGAGGCGCGCAGTGATGTCGTGACTGGCGTCCCTGCCGCTCTTCTCCCAGGCAGGCGCGTTCAGCACCACGATGTCGTCGTCGTGGGCGGCACCGTCGTGATCGGCGGGCACGATCGACGGCGACTTCGCCGGCTTGTCGACGATACGCAGGGTCGGGGCCTCGGCCTCGACCGGCTCCGCTGCGGCCGGTTCGTCCTCGGCCATTTCTGCCTGCTCCGGCGCCGGGTCCACGGCCTCTTCGGCGGGAGCATCCGTGTCGGCGCTCGCAGCGCTGGCCACCGCCTCGGCGGCTTCGGCGGGCTGTTCGGCGGCCGCGGCAAGGCTCTCTGTGGCCGCGGCATCATCATGCGGCGCGAGGCCGAGATGCTGCGAGATCTCCTTGATCACGCGGTCGATCGCCACCAGCACGCGATATTCCGGGATCGAGGCCATGTGCTGCTCGAACCGGTTGCGCGCATATTGCAGCGAGTCGATCACGTCGGTGGCGATGGAGGAGCCCGACGCTTCGGTGCCGTGCAGGGCTCCGGCGGCCTTCTCGGTCGAGCTCTCGATCAGCAGGAAGGCCTCGTATTGCGGAATCGATTTGAGCTTCTCGTGATAGTCCTGACGCACGCCGGCGAGCGTGTCGACGATGGTGGCGAACTCTGGCGCGGGCATTTCAACGTCCCCTCAACTTCAGCAAAGAAGATGCGGGACGCTACGGATGCACTGATGAATGTTCAATTTCGAACGAATACGGCTGTTCGCGGCATGAATAGCCGGCCGTTAAGACCGCACCATCAAAAGCAGGATCGCCCGCTCACCGGGCATTAAGCATCCTCGCGACGCTTGCGAAACGCTCAGCCGGCAAAATCCTCGGGCCGGAGCTCGATGGGCTTGCCATGTGGGGTGCGATCGGCCGCGTGATCCCAGGCGTCGCGGTAGCGCGCGAGCGCATCGGCGGAGGTGACGCCCTTCTCGGCGACCAGACGTTCGAGCGTCGCCAGCCAGTGTCGATAATACGTATCGCCGCAATCGGCGTCGCCGGCCGCTTGCGCGCGTGAAATCTCCTCCGCGAGCGCGGCGGCCCATTCGGGCCAGGTGAACAGCCCGCGGGCGTGCAGCGTGACGGCCATCGCGAAGGCGTGCGCTTCCCACGGCTCGCGAAACACGGGCCCGCTGTCATCGACGGGAATGCCGGGCAGGGCGCGCGTCGCCGCGACCGCCGCCTCACGGTCCGGTTTCATCGGGCTGGCTCCAGATAGGGCTCGAAAGCGTCGACCGTAACCTCCAGCAGCGGATCGGGCGCATCGGCCCACAGCTCGGCACCGCTGAACGCCACCGTGTAGAGCCATTGCGGATCTTCGCCGCCGCCATGGGCGTTGCTGTCCGGAAACACGTGCATGCCTCTGACCGCCGCGACGCGGCCGAGATGGCCGCGCACGTAGCGCGGCAGCCGCGTGTGTGTCGACGGATTGATGTCCTTGGCCCGAACACTGTCGCCGACGGCGAACAGCGCCGGCTGCGTCGCCACGCGTTCGGTCGGGCCACCGCGACGCAGTGTCGGCGCGACGGCATCTGCAGTGAGGATCTTGGCGACGGGCTTGGCCGGATGCAGCACCTTGCCGGCGGCGATCTCATCGGCGTCGACCAGATGCCGCTCCTGCATCAGCCGTTCGAGGCCCGCGAGCCAGATCTGGTAGTAGCTCATGCCGAGGTAGTCGTCTGGGGGACGGTTCTCGCGCGCGAACCGCGACATGTCGATGTTCCAGCCGCCGGGGGTCGCCATCGCCAGCGTCATGGCGAACGCGCGGCGCTCCCATTCGGCGTGAAACACCGGCTCGTTCGGCTCGGGGCGGACCGGGCCGAAGCCGGCGACGCCGCCCATGTCATGCGCACCATCCATCAGCGGCCGACCTCGTGCGGTTGCTTCGGCAGGCCGGTGCCGATCATGCTGTCGCGCGTGACGAGCTCGGCGAGCCGCTCCGCGCTCCAGCCGTCGGTCCCCGCGGGACGCATCGGCAGCACGAAATAGCGGACCTCGGCCGTCGAATCCCACACCCGGATCTTCGTCGTCGGCGGCAAGTCGAAGCCGAAATCCTTCAGGACGCCGCGCGGATCCTTCACCGCCTTGGCGCGATAGGGCGCCGACTTGTACCAGACCGGCGGCAGGCCGAGCACGGGCCACGGATAGCAGGAGCACAGCGTGCACACGACCATGTTGTGCAGATCCGGCGTGTTCTCGACCGCCACGATGTGCTCGCCCTGGCGGCCGGCATAGCCGAGCTCACCGATCGCCGGCGTGGCGTCGGCAAGAAGGCGTGCCCGATAGGCCGGGTCGGTCCAGGCACGCGCCACGACCTGGGCGCCGTTGCGGGGACCGACTTTGCTCTCATAGGTCTCGATGAGCACGTCGAGCGCAGCGGGATCGATATATCCCTTCTCGGTCAGGATGCTTTCGAGCGCGCGGACCCGCAGATCGGTCTCGGACAGGTCCGAGTGATCGTGCGGATGGTCGTGATGGTGGTCGTGATCCGTCATGGCACAACCATAGGCGTAATCGGGCACCGCTGTCGAGCCGAGGACGTTACAAACCGACGGTGCGAGCAGTCGCGTTTCAACGCCGCCGCAGCCGTGCGGCGGTCACAATGCCGAGCGCGGCGCCGTCGGTCATTGACGCGCCGATTCCGGACGCAGATGTGATCGAGGCCGCTCCCTTGCCGCCACCTCGGACTGTTCAAATCGGAGCGCAGATATGGTTCGTGATGCTTTCGCCGTCCCGATCGGGCACGATAGCAACAGAGGTTTGAGGTTCATCAATGCCGAACGACGTCTCCCGCCGTGATCTTGCAAAGCTGGCCGGGCTGGCCGCCCTCGGGGCGGCCAATGGCCCGGCGCAAGCGGAGGAGGGCGCGGTGAAGGAGGATGCCGGGCGGCGGTTTCCCGCCGATTTCGTGTGGGGGACGGCGACGTCGTCGTACCAGATCGAGGGCGGAGCAACGGCCGATGGCCGTGGGCCGTCGATCTGGGACGTGTTCACGCATTTGCAGGGCAACATCGAGGACGGCAGCACCGGCGACGTCGCCTGCGATCACTACAACCGCTACAAGGACGACGTGCGGCTGATCAAGGAGCTCGGCTGCCGGGCCTATCGGTTCTCGATCGCCTGGCCCCGGCTGTTTCCCGACGGGGGGCTGACTCCCAATCCGAAGGGCCTCGACTTCTACAACCGCCTCGTCGACGAGCTCCTGGCCAACGGCATCACGCCGTACGCAACGCTGTATCATTGGGATCTGCCGCAGGCGCTGCAGGACCGCGTCGGCGGCTGGCTCTCGGTCGACACGGCCAGGGCCTTTGCGCACTATGCGGGCTACGTCGCCGAGCATCTCGGCGACCGTGTGAAGACCATCTTCACCATCAACGAATGCGGCCGCTTCGTTCCGTTCGGCTATGGCCTCGGCGTCGACGCGCCCGGACTGAAGCTGCCGCAGCAGCAGGTCAACCAGGCGCGCCATCACGTGGCGCTGGCGCACGGCCTCGCCGTCCAGGCCATCCGCTCCGGCGGGCGCGCCGGCATGCGCGTCGGCATGGCCGAGAACATCACGGCCTGCCTGCCGGCGATCGACACGCCGGAGAACATCCGCGCCGCCGAGATCGCGACGCGCGAATTGAATGCCGGCTTCCTCAACGTCATCCTCGAGGGGCGCTACACGGAGGGTTTCCTGGCGTGGTCCGGCAAGGATGCGCCGAAATTCACCGCCGACGAACTGAAGATCATTTCGGCGCCGGTCGATTTCGTCGGCCTCAACATCTACGCGCCGCAAGCCTATGTCGTCGCGTCGGACCGCGCGGCCGGATTCGACGTGCTGCCGATGCCGTCCTCGTTCCCGCACATGAGCTCACCCTGGCTGTTGCTCGGTCCGGAGACGGCCTATTGGGTGCCGAAGCTCGCCGCCAAGATCTGGAATCTCCAGACCATCTACATCACCGAGAACGGCACCTCCTCGGACGACAAGCTGACCGCCGATGGCAAGGTCCACGACCTCGACCGCGTGATGTATCTGCGCAACTATCTCGCCCAGCTGCAGCGCGCAACGTCCGAGGGGGTGCCCGTGAAGGGCTACTTCCTGTGGAGCCTGCTGGACAATTTCGAGTGGGTGTTCGGCTACAAGCAGCGCTTCGGCATCTATCACGTCGACTTCGACACCCAGGTGCGCACGCCCAAGCTCAGCGCGTCGTACTACCATCACGTGATAAGCCGGAACGCCGTGAGCGTGTGAAGCGCCGCGACGCCACCCGGGGTCCAGCCGGACGCAATCCGCGCCATTCAGGCGGCCGATGTGCCGTCGGCATCCGACGCACTGAGTGTCGGCGCGCCGGCCTTCACGCCGCGATTGCAAATCCATGATGCGGAAAGCACACCTCGTGCGACTCTTTTGCGCGCATGCCGTTTTCGTGGCGAAAGCTGGCTGCAGATGACGTAAACCGGCAATCTGCCGGCCCCTCAAGCGAGTTTTCCAGCATGCAAGTTTCCGTTGTTTGTCCGCCAGCCGTCCGCGCGGGCGTTCTGTTCTGCGTCCTCGGAGTGATCGCTGGCTCCAGCGCCTGGGCCCAGGGAGCCGCGAACGATGCGGCCAAGCCCGCCACGGAGCAGTCTGCCGCGCCGACGGCCGAAAAGCCCGTAGAGTCCGAGCCGAAACCCGCGGTTGCTGAAACCAGGCCCGCCGAGCAGCCCTCGGATGCCGCCGGCAAGCCTGCGGCCGAGCCCGAGAAGACGGCCGAGAAGCCCGGCGAGCCAGCCGCTGCGGACACCAAGCCCGTTCAGGCCACAGACAGCGCGAGCCAGCAGCCGGCGGACGAAGTATCAACCGAAAAAGCCGCGACGGATGCTGCGGCCGAGAGCAAGCCGGCCGAGGCCAAATCCGAGACCAAGGTCGAACCGAACTCCGGCACCGACGTCGGCCAGAAGCCGGCCGTGACCGAGTCGAAACCGGCAGAGCCCGCTCCGGCCGTTCAGCCCGCCGCCGTCGCCAAGGACGCGCCCGCACCGGAGAAAGCCGAAGAGAAGGCTGCGGAGAGCAAGCCCGCAGCCGCGGCGCCCGCCGAAAAGCCGGCTGCCGCCGCCGAGGTGAAGCCCGCGGTTGCGCCGGCCGAGCCCAAGACATCCGCGCCGCCGGCCGCAGCTTCTTCCGCGGCCACGCCGGGGAAGGCGGCTGCGAAGCAGGACACCGCGTCCCCGTCGGCCAAGCCCGGACGGCACGGCCACGCGCATGCCCAACATGCCGAGGACGACGCCAAGCCCGCCAAGCGCGAGCAACGCGTCCGCAAGCCCAAGAGCGAACAGAAGAGCGAAATGAAGCGGGAGGCGAAGAGGCGGGGTGTGAACTGCAAGAGCTTCCGCACCTATGACGCGGAGAAGGGCACCTACCGCGGCTACGACGGGCGCGTTCACACCTGCTCGTAAGAGGCAGATAAGGGGCCGATCGGCAAGCGCGCATCGGCGGCGGCCAAGACCGCCACCGGTGAGCACGGCCGATCACACCATCAACGCGGCATCGGCGGCTGAATGCCCGAGGTGTTGCGGGTAAAGAGTGTCCCGAACGTCGAGCCCTGCGGCTGCGCCGGCTGCGGCCGGGCCATTCCCGTGGTGGTCCGCTGCTGCGGCGTCACGATGATCTGCTGGGGCGGGCCTGGGGGCACCGTGCCGCGTGCCTGCACCGACTGGTTGGACATTCGTGACACCAGACGCATCAGCTGATCCTGGCCGGCTTGTAGCTGCTCGATGGCGCGGGTGTGATCGCGGCTGGCCTGATCCTGCGTCGACTTGATCTGTTCGATGCCCTGCTGCAGATCGGCGATGTCACGCGCCATCCTCTGCATCAACGTCGCGGGCTCGCGGGGGCCGGTGGTGTCTTCCGCTCCCCTCAGCGAGGCATTCGACATCATGGCATCCTCGCTACCCTGCTGGGCTGACGCCTCGTCCTGCGGAGCTTCGCTGGCGCCCGGCATCCAACGGTCCATCAGCGAGGTGCCGGCGTCGCGCTGCGACCAGGCGACCGAGCCACCGACCAGCACGACCAGCAGAGCGAGACCCACGGCGTTGCGCCCGCGCAGCCTGCCGAGCGGTGCCTTCATCCGCGCCCAGCGGCTGGCCCCGGCGTCTGCCGCCCCGCTCGTGCTCGCTGCCGCCGCGGCATCCGCCGCCACGCCGGGCCTCTCGATCGCCGCGAGCCGCGTATCGATTCGGGTCAGCACCTCACGCAGGACCCGCCGGTACAGTTGATCATAGCTTGTCTTCTCGGGCTTCCCAGGGGCGAGGCCGATCTCGCTCTGATCAATCTGTTGCACGTTCTGTGTGGACTGCATTGCTGATCCCCAAACCCTTGGCCCGCCGCCGACGCCGATGTTCTCTTTGAATTTTCAAACGTGACTCGACCCGCCGCTTTGGCCGAAAGCAAGACAGCGTCGTGACGAGGAGGGGGCCTTTTCGGACCATCTCTCCCTCGCTGCAGCGCCAGTCGATCGCTTCGAGAGGCCTGAATCGCCCTCTTGTTGCGCGCTGCCGAGCCTTCGAGGTACTATCCGACCGATGTTCTTGGGGGGATTGGGGCCGGTGCAAAGCTTGATTGTCATTGCGCGCGCAATGTTGTGCGCAGCGTTCGTCGTCCTGTCCGCTCACGCGCAGGCCGTGCCTCTGGATGAGGCCACGCGCAAGGCTGAACTGATGGCGGCCTGGCAGGCGGCGAGCCAAGCGGGCACCGACGGACCAAGCGACATCGTGCTGATCGACCAGGGCACGCTGAAGCTGCCGGCCGACTACTTCTACGTCCCGAAGAACGAAGGCCTGCGGGTCCTTCGCGCGCTCGGCAACGTCGTCAACGACGCGACCTTCGTCGGGCTGGTCGTCGGCAGACGCCAGAACGACGACTGGATGGTGGTGATCAAGCACATCAAGGAAGGCTACATCAAAGACGACGACGCCAAGAGCTGGAACGCGGACGATCTGCTGAGCAACCTTCGCGCCGGCGCCGACGAGGCGAACAAGGACCGTGCGGCGCGCGGATTTCCGGAAATGGCCGTGGTCGGCTGGGTCGAGCCGCCGGCCTACGACGCCACG
Source organism: Bradyrhizobium sp. HKCCYLRH3059 (assembly GCF_051168035.1). Classification (NCBI taxonomy): domain Bacteria; kingdom Pseudomonadati; phylum Pseudomonadota; class Alphaproteobacteria; order Hyphomicrobiales; family Nitrobacteraceae; genus Bradyrhizobium; species Bradyrhizobium sp. HKCCYLRH3059. Next base: position 503,774 of record NZ_JBNPUF010000006.1, read on the forward strand.
ACGCATCGTCTCGTCTGGTCGCTGCTCGCCAAGGAGAAGGGCCAGCCCGACGATGCGCCGAAGAACGTCAACTACAACACCTACGCACTCGGGCGTGACGGCTATTTCAGCCTGAACCTCCTGTCCGGCTCGGAGCGGATCGCGGGCGACAAGGCGGTGGCGCACGAGCTGCTGTCCGATCTCTCCTACAATGCCGGCAAGCGTTATGAGGACTTCAGCGCCAGCACGGATCGGATCGCCGAATATGGATTGCTGGCGCTGGTCGGCGGCGTTGCCGCGAAGAAGCTCGGGCTGCTGGCGCTGGCCGGTGCGTTCGTCCTGAAGTTCGCCAAGATCATCATCTTCGCCGTCGTCGGCGCCGGGGCCGCTGTCATGAACTTCCTGCGCCGCAAGCCGCGCGGCGACAACGCGGGCGGGCCGACGTGAAGGCTCTCCTGCTGATCCTGTTCTCCGGCCTGAAATGGGGGAAGCTCGCCATGAGCGGCGGCACGATGCTGCTGTCGCTGGTCGTCTATGCCGGCATCTGGGGCTGGCGCTATGCGGCCGGCTTCATTGCGCTCCTGTTTGCCCATGAGATGGGACACTACGTCGCCGCACGTCAGCGCGGCCTCGACGTCGGCGCTCCCGCCTTCATCCCGTTCGTCGGCGCCTGGATCGCGCTCAAGGAGCAGCCGGTCGACGTCGAGACGGAGGCCTATGTGGCACTCGCCGGTCCGCTAGTCGGGACCGCGGCCGCGCTTGCGGTCTATCTGTGGGCGCGATCGGACGACAGCAATCTGCTGCTTGCGATCGCCTATTTCGGCCTGTTCCTCAACCTGTTCAACCTGCTGCCGATCTCGCCGCTGGACGGCGGCCGCGTCACCAGCGTGCTGAGTCCGCGCATCTGGCTGCTTGGCGTTCCCATGCTGCTGGCCTTGATGCTCTATCGGCCGAGCCCGATGCTGATCATCATCGCCATCCTCGCAGCCCCGCAACTGATGAAGGCCTGGCGCTACGATCCCGGCGCGCCCGAGAACGTCGCCTATTATGGCACGACGCTGCAGACGAAGCTCGAATATGCCGGGACTTATCTCGCGCTCGCGGCGCTTCTCGCCGTCATGACCTACGACGTGCACGAGATGCTTGGGCACGTGCGTCAGTTTGGTTGAGTTGAGGTTGCCGCTTCAGTCGAGAAGCTTCATGTAGGTCAAAGGGCACCGTCTCGTCGTAAGGAATCGCCCCGTCGTAAGGGATCGCCTCGTCGTAAGGACGTGGCCCTCTTCAACTCGGAATAGCCGCTGCTGCAATGCAGCGGATATATTTGGGCGGCGCGCAGGAACCATGCAGTCCTGTAAGACATACCGTGAGCCATGAGCGCGGCGCGCTATCACAATGCGCTGAGCGCAGAGCACGTCTCGGATGTTCCCTTGCTCACTGGCATATGGGAGACCAAAGTCGAGCCTGCCCGTCAGAGGCATAAGGATTCGGGAGGTTTCATGATTTCGCTCAAGTCCATCTTGCTTGCGAGCTGCGCAACTGCGCTCGTCTCCTCGGCCGCCTCGGCCGCAGACCCGATCAGGATCGGTGTCATCTCCGAGGCACAGGCCGTCGCCGGCTCGTCGATCGCACCCGCAGCGCAATTGGCCGCCGAGGAGATCAACGCCAAGGGCGGCATCGACGGGCGCAAGATCGAGATCGTCGTCTACGACAATCACTCCTCCTCGGCGGAATCGGTGCGGGCCTTCCAGCGCGCCGTCAGCGAGGACAAGGTCAACGCGGTCATTGCGAGCTACATCTCCGAGGTCGTGCTGGCGCTGGAGCCGTGGGCAGGGCGCCTCAAGACGCTGATGATCACGCCCGGTGCAGCGTCCGACGTCATCACGCAGAACATCGCCAAGAACTACGACCAGCTCAAATACACCTTCCACGGCTATCTGACCTCGACCTCGTTGGCCGGCCTCGTCTGCGACGCGGCCAAGGACCTGCTGGTCGAGCCCTACAAGATGAAGACCGCGGTGATCATGAGCGAGGACGCGGCGTGGACGACGCCGCTCGACGCCGGCTACGAGAAATGCCTGCCGGAGATCGGGCTCAAGGTCGTCGACCACATCCGCATGTCGCCTGACACCACCGACTTCACGCCGATCTTCAACAAGATCGAGGGCCTGAAGCCGGACGTCATGATCACCGGCATCTCGCATGTCGGCACCCAGCCGACCGTGCAGTGGAAGAGCCAGCAGGTGCCGATCCCGATGTTCGGCATTTCCTCGCAGGCGACCAACTCGACCTTCTGGAAAGACACCAACGGCGCCGTCGAGGGCGTCATGTACAATGCCGTGTCGGGACCGGGCGTCGCGGTGACGCCGAAGACGCTGCCGTTCGTGGAGGCCTATCAGAAGAAGTTCGGAAACTTCCCGTCCTATGCCGGCTACACCTCCTATGACGACGTCTACATGATCGCGGATGCGATCCATCGGGCCGGCGGCACCGATCCCGACAAGATGGTCGAGGCGATGGAAGCGACCGACTATGTCGGGACGATCGGCCGCATCGCCTTCAAGCCGAAGGGCGACCCGAACCCGCACGCGCTGCGGACCGGAAAGGGCTACATCACCGGGCTGATGCTGCAATGGCAGAACGGCAAGCAGGTCAACGTCTGGCCCAAGGAGCTCGCCGCCGGCACCGCCACCTGGCCGTCCTTCATCAAGCTCAAGGCGGCCAGCAACTGACGCATCGCGGGCCGCTCCTTCAAGGAGCGGCCCATTTTCTTGGTGCCTCAGTCTGACGTTGCAGGTCGATTTTCAATGCTTTTCTGGCAGATCTTGATCGATGGCTTTGCCATCAGCGCGCTGTATGCCCTCGGCGCGACCGGCTTCACGCTGATCTTCGGTGTCTCGGGCGTGCTCAACCTTTCCCACGGCGCCATCATGGTCGGCGCCGCGGTTGCAGCCTGGGCTGCCGCCAGCGAATTCGGTGTCGGGCCCTACACCGGCGCGCTGATCGGAATCCTCGCCGGCTTCATTTTGGCCTTCGCCACCTACTTCATCGCCGTCAGGCCGATCCAGCGCTCCAAGGTGATTGCTGAATCGGAGAAGGAGATCTTCATCCTGACCGCGACGCTGCTGTGGGGCATCATCATCCAGGAGGCGATCGCATATTTCTTCACCAACAATGCCAAGACCGTGCTGCCGATCGTCGAGGGCGTCACCACGGTGTTCGGCGTGCGCACGCCACGCAACGAATACTTCACCGCCGTGATCTGCTGGGTCGCCATCGGGCTGTTGTGGTTCCTGGTCAACCGCACCAGGCGCGGCAAGGCTGTCATGGCGGCGTCGATGAATCCGCGCGGCGTCACCTTGCTGGGCATCGAACTATCGTCGATCTACCTCACCGTCTGGGCCATCTACGGCCTGCTGGCGGGGGTGGCCGGCATCCTGCTCGGCATGTTCTTGGGGGTCAGCTCCTACAGCGTCGGGCCGCTGACGGCGAGCGCGTTCTCGATCGTGGTGCTCGGCGGCCTCGGCAGCGTGTCGGGCTCCCTGATCGCGGCCTATGTGGTGGGCTATCTCGAGACCGGAACGGCCTATCTGATCTCGCCGGCCTACCGGACGATCCCGGCGCTGCTGCTGCTCGTCGTCGTCATGTATCTGCGCCCGCAAGGGCTGTTCGGACGGAGGTGAGCATGCCTGCATTCGTTACGTCGCGGCTGTTCTGGATCGCGCTCCTGACCGTGATCGTGGCTCTTGTCCTCCCGACCTACGTCTCAGGCTACGTCCTCGGGCTGCTGACGGTCGCGTACTACACGGCCGTGTTCGCGATGTCCTGGGACCTGCTGTTCGGCTTCGCTGGCGAGGTCAATTTCGGACCGACCTTCCTGATCGGCGTCGGCGCCTATACGGCCGGCATTCTCGATGCGCACTTCTCGCCGGGCCTGTCGATCTGGCTGTGCATCGCCGCCGGCGCCCTGGCGGCGGTCGTCGGCGGCGTCGTGCTGGCGCTGCCGGCGCTGCGCGTCAGCGGGCCGTATTTCGGCCTGACGACGCTGGTCGCCGTGCTGATGCTGCAGAACTTCATCGTCGTCGCCGCGGGGCTGACCGGCGGCGAGATCGGCCTCGCCGTGCCGGACGTGATCTCGATCGATGCCAAGACCAACTACTGGATCGCGCTAGGCTTCATGCTGGTGAGCGGTGCGATCCTGTTCGGCTTGTCGCGCAGCGCCATCGGGCTGATCCTGCAGGCGAGCGGGCAGGACAAGATCCAGGCCGGCGCACTCGGCTTCAATGTCACCAAGCACAAGCTCGCCGCCTTCGTCGTCAGCGCGTTCTTCTCCGGGCTCGCCGGCGCACTGATGGTGTTCTACATGGGCACGGCCTCGGTCTCGACCTTTGTCGATGTCGGCGTCGGCGTGCAGATCATCATCGCCGCGGTGCTCGGCGGCCGCCGCACCGTCATCGGCGCCGCGATCGGCGCGATCTTCCTGATCGGCATGGGCGAGCTGCTGCGGCCGCTCGGCGAGCTCGCAACCCTGATCGTCTCGGTGATCGCGCTCGTGGTCATCCTGTTCTTCCCCGACGGCTTCCTCGGCATGATCAGGGGAGGGGCCAAGGCATGACGCAAGGCATGAGCAGCGCTCCGATGCTGGAAGTCAGCGGCCTCACCAAGCGCTTCGGCGGCCTCGTCGCCGTCAAGAATCTCAGCTTCTCGATCCATCCCGGCGAGATCCTCGGCCTGATTGGGCCGAACGGCTCGGGGAAGTCGACCGCAATGAAGAGCGTCATGGGCGTCGAGCGGCCGACCGCGGGCTCGGTCAGGCTCGACGGCATCGAGCTCGCCGGCCTGCCGTCGCACCGCATCGCGCGCATGGGCGTGGGGCTGGTGTTCCAGCATTCGCGGCCGCTGGCGCGCCAGACCGTGCTGGAGAACATCAAGGTCGCGCTGCTGCCGGACAAGCTGACGCGGCTGTTCGCCGACAAGGACGTCGATGCGCGCGCACGCGCGATCGCCGAGCGCGTCGGCCTCGGCAGCGTCATCGACCGGCGGCCGCCGACGCTGGCATTTGCCGACCTGCGCCGGCTCGAGCTCGCCAAGGCTGTCGCGCGCAGCCCGAAGCTGGTGCTGGTCGACGAGCCTTTCGCCGGCCTCACGGCGTCCGAGGTCGCCGACTTCTCCGAGCTCATCCGCGAATTCCGCGACGACGGCCACGCGGTGCTGCTGGTCGACCACAACGTCAAGAGCGTGTCGGCGCTGGTCGACCGCGTGCTGGCGATGTATCTCGGCGAGAAGATCGCCGAGGGCAGGGCGACCGAGGTTATGCAGGACGAGACCGTCCGCCGGGTCTATCTCGGCGGCGCGCTGGTCTCGACCGCGCGGCCGGAGGCCAGCTTCAAGGACGTCACGCCGGCGCTGCAGGTCGACAAGGTCGGCGTGCTCTACGGCAAGGCGCAGGCGCTGCAGGACGTTTCGCTGCACGTCCATGAGGGCGAGTTCGTCTCGGTCGTCGGCCTCAACGGCGCCGGCAAGACGACGCTGTTCAACGCGATCTCGGGCCTGGTGCCGTATTCGGGCGACGTGAAGTGGGCAGGGCGCAGCCTTGCCGGCGGCACGGCGGCGCAGATCGCCCGCTCAGGCATCGTGCAGTGTCCGGAAACGCGCGAATTGTTCGGCGACATGAGCGTGCGCGAAAATCTAGAGCTCGGCGGCAATGCGCTGTCCGACGCCGAGCGTGCCGAGCGGCTCGAATGGCTGTTCGGTCTGTTTCCGATCCTCAAGTCGCGGCAGCCGCAGCTGGCGCGCACGCTGTCCGGCGGCGAGCAGCAGATGCTGGCGATCGCGCGCGCACTGATGATGAAGCCGAAGCTCCTGATCCTCGACGAGCCGACGCTCGGACTTGCGCCGGTGATCCTAGAGACGTTGTCGAAGGCGCTCGATCGACTGCGCGAGACCACCAAGATCACGGTGCTGCTCGGCGAACAGAACGTCACCTTCGCGCTCCCGCACGCCGACCGCGTCTACGTGCTGGATCATGCCAAGATCGTCTGGGAAGGCCCGCCGGATCGGTTCGAGGCCGAAGCCGCGGCGAACTATCTGTGAGGGACGGGGGCAGGGAGCAGGGACATCCCTGCTCCCTGCCCGGATCTCTCATGAGTTCGGAGCTACGGGAAACGAGGCGGGCGCGCCTGTGGCGGCCGGGGCGCGAGGCGCGCCGCGGCGCCGACGGTCGTCGGCTCGGTCTTCGCTGCGCGGAACGCGCGTGCGAGCTGGTCCTGGCTGGCCTGCAGCTGTTCGATCGCCCTGGCGTGATCGCGGTTGGCCTGTTCCTGGCCGGACTTGAACTCCTGAAACCCGCTCTGCAGTTCGGCCAAGTCATGCGCGATCTTGTCGATCAGCGGCGCGACGTCCCGGTCGGGAGCAGACGGCACGTCATGCTCCGGCGTAGCCTCCGCCATCGCGGAGGATGGATCGCTGGCGCGCGTTGAGGTCGATGATGACGTCTCCGGTGTTGGTGAAACGGCTGGTGATGGTGAGGCAGGGGCCGTCTCGGCCGCACTCGATCCGTTCGCCGCCGTCTCCAGTGCCACCGGCGGATTCGCCGCCTGAGCGTTCTCACGCCGGATGGATTGAACCGCCGCTTCGATCCGGTCGGTGACGGAGGTGATGGTCTCGGTATGGTCCCGCGCCAGGGTGATGGCAGCGCCGATGAGCCCGGCCGAGGCCATCAGCGTGATCATGGCCCGCAATACGGGCCGGCGCCGGGGCGGAGGAGGCGTTTCCACGTGCTCGCTGCCCGCAGCGGGTTCGACAGCCTCGACCGCATCAGCAGCGGCCTGGGCCTCGATGTCGGCGATCCGCTGATCGATACGTGCGCGCACCTCGGCCAGCACCCGCTGATAGATCTCCTCGCAGACAGCGTCGTCAGGCGGCAGCGCGACATCACCCGGATCAACTTCCTTCGACGTCGACTGAACTGGCATGTCTTCGGATCCCATTCACGATACGCCCGTGCCCAATCCTGAAGGATGCGGTTTTGACCTCTGGGCTTTGACCAAACGAAGACTGCGGGGTGACGAGGCGGGGGCGATTTCGCACAGGCGCCGACGTGCGCTGGGCGGGCCGATGTGCGGCTTCCACCGTCCATGGCCAATTCGCATAAGGTATATTATGGAATATTTATATGCGTAGAGAGTTCAATGACTTGGCGCCAAATCCTCGAATTTGCGGCAGCCGCGGGCCCTTCAGAACCCCCGGCCAGCCCGAGCTGACGGGCGTTCGCCGTGGCCGAGACTCGCGCTGCGCATGACCTGCTGCGAACGCCGATATTGCTGCTGCGGCCCATCGCTGCAATAAGCGCAGATGACGTCGCTGATGTCGCTGGATTCGTCTGGCGATGCGTGCGGCGGCGCGATGCAACAAGAAGAAGCTTCTCCAGGGAGAAACGAGAATGAGCCTGTCACGACGCGCGCTGTTGAAGGCCTCCGCGGCGACAGCCGTACTGGGTGGAATTGGCACCGTCGCAGTGCCGCATGTGGCGCGCGCGCAGAGCGCCGAGTTCACCTACAAATACGCCAACAACCTGCCCGACTCCCATCCGCTCAACGTCCGCGCCAAGGAGATGGCGGCGGCGATCAAGGCCGAGACCGCCGGCAAGTTCGACCTGCAGATCTTCCCGAACAACCAGCTCGGTTCCGACACGGACATGCTGAGCCAGATCCGCTCCGGCGGCGTCGAGTTCTTCACGCTGTCCGGCCTGATCCTGGCGACCCTGGTGCCGGCCGCGTCGATCAACGGCATCGGCTTCGCGTTCCCGGACTACGACACGGTCTGGAAGGCCATGGACGGCGATCTCGGCGCCTACGTGCGCGGCCAGATCAACAAGGCCGGCCTCGTGGTCATGGACAAGATCTGGGACAACGGCTTCCGTCAGACGACGTCGTCGACCAAGCCGATCAATGGGCCCGACGACCTCAAGGGCTTCAAGATCCGCGTGCCGGTGTCGCCGCTGTGGACCTCGATGTTCAAGGCGTTCGAGGCCGCGCCCGCCTCGATCAATTTCAGCGAGGTCTATTCGGCGCTGCAGACCAAGGTGGTCGAGGGCCAGGAAAACCCGCTGGCGATCATCTCGACCGCCAAGCTCTACGAGGTACAGAAATACTGCTCGCTGACCAACCACATGTGGGACGGCTTCTGGTTCCTGGCGAACCGCCGCGCCTGGGAGGCCGTGCCGGCCGACATGCGCGCGATCGTCGCCAAGCACATCAACGCGGCCGCCGTGAAGGAGCGTGAGGACGTCGCCAAGCTCAATGCCGGCCTGCAAGCAGAGCTCGCGTCGAAGGGCCTGACCTTCAATCAGCCCAACGTCGCGCCGTTCCGCGACAAGCTGCGTACCGCCGGCTTCTATGCCGAGTGGAAGGGCAAGTATGGCGACGAGGCCTGGGCGCTGCTGGAAAAGGCCGTCGGCAAGCTGTCGTAACCTCGAGCGTGATCCGGAAACGTGGGACCGGCTTTCCGAAACGATCATGCTCAAAACAAGAATGACGTAGACGCGTTCGGGTGACGTCATGGCGCATGCCGAGTTCACGGAAATTGCGATCAGCGAGGTGGTCATCGAGATCCCTCGCCGCCGGTCCTGGCTCGATGGCTTGGATGCCTTGCTGGGTCTCCTGGTCGAGATCCCAGCCGCGCTGCTGGTCGTGGCCGAGATCGTCATCCTGTTCGCGGGCGTCGTGGCGCGCTACGTCCTGCACCGGCCGCTGATCTGGTCGGACGAGCTGGCCTCGATCCTGTTCCTGTGGCTCGCGATGCTCGGCGCTGCGGTTGCGTTCCGCCGCGGCGAGCACATGCGGATGACGGCAATGGTGGCGCGCGCCAGCCCCGGCTTGCGCGCCTATCTCGATCTGGTCGCCACTGCCGCGGCGCTGGCGTTCCTTGTCATGATCGCCTGGCCGTCCTGGGAGTACGCTTACGAGGAAAGCTTCATCACGACGCCGGCGCTGCAGATCGAAAACATCTGGCGCGCCGCCGCGCTGCCGGTCGGCATCGGACTGATGGCGCTGTTCGCCCTCATCCGTCTCGCCCGCACGGCCAGCGTCAGGACGATGCTGCTGGCCGTCGTCTCCGTCGCAGCCGTCATCGCGCTGTTCTGGGTGGCACAGCCGCTGCTGAAGCCGCTCGGCAACATCAACCTCGTGATCTTCTTCGTCGGCGTGGTCGGCTTGTGCGTCTTCGCGGGCGTGCCGATCGCGTTCGCCTTCGGGCTCGCGATCTTCGGTTATCTGGCGCTGACGACGCGCACGCCGCTGATGGTGCTGGTCGGGCGCATGGACGAGGGCATGAGCCATCTCATCCTGCTGTCGGTGCCGCTGTTCGTCTTTCTCGGCCTGCTGATCGAAATGACCGGCATGGCCCGCGCCATGGTCGCGTTCCTGGCGAGCCTCTTGGGTCACGTCCGCGGCGGGCTACATTACGTGCTGGTCGGCGCGATGTATCTCGTCTCGGGCATTTCCGGCGCCAAGGCGGCCGACATGGCGGCGGTCGCGCCGGTGCTGTTTCCGGAGATGAAGGCGCGCGGCGCCAAGCCCGGCGATCTCGTCGCCCTGCTCGCCGCCACCGGCGCACAGACCGAGACCATTCCGCCGAGCCTGGTTCTGATCACGATCGGCTCCGTCACTGGCGTGTCGATTGCGGCGCTGTTCACCGGCGGCCTGCTGCCGGGCGTGGTGCTGGCGATCACGCTGTGCGCGCTGGTGTGGTGGCGTTACCGCAACGAGGACATGAGCGGTGTCCGCCGCGCGACCGGAGCCGAGATCGGCAAGGCCTTCATCGTCTCGCTCCCTGCCCTGGCCCTGCCCTTCGTGATCCGCGCTGCCGTCGTCGAGGGCGTCGCGACGGCGACGGAGGTCTCGACCATCGGCATCGTCTATGGCGTGCTGGCGGGCCTGCTGGTCTATCGCCGTTTCGACTGGCGCCGCCTGATGCCGATGCTGATCGAGACGGCGGCGCTGTCCGGCGCCATCCTGCTGATCATCGGGACGGCGACCGGCATGGCCTGGGGCCTGACGCAGTCCGGCTTCTCGCGGGCGCTGGCGGCGGCCATGACCGGGCTGCCGGGCGGCCCGGCGACGTTCATCGCGGTCTCGATCGTCGCCTTCACGATCCTGGGCAGCGTGCTCGAGGGCATTCCGGCGATCGTGCTGTTCGGCCCGCTGCTGTTTCCGATCGCGCGTGCCGTCGGCGTGCACGAGGTGCATTATGCCATGGTGATCATCCTGGCGATGGGAATTGGTCTGTTCGCACCGCCGTTCGGGGTCGGATATTACGCCGCCTGCGCGATCGGCCGGGTCGATCCCGCGAAGGGCATCCGCCCGATCTGGGGCTACCTGCTGGCGCTTCTCATCGGCCTCGTCATCGTTGCGATTTTTCCGTGGATTTCGATCGGGTTCCTGTAGACTCTTCAGATGACGAGGGAGGGTGGTGATGAGCACGAACCAGTATCAGCTCGGTCTGGACAAGACGCCGGCCAACTACGTGCCGCTGACCCCGCTCAGCTTCCTGGCGCGCAGCGCGGCCGTCTATCCCGACCACGTCAGCACGGTCTATGAAGGCCGCAGCTTCACCTGGCGCCAGACCTATGACCGCTGCCGGCGCTTCGCGTCGTACCTCGCGGGCCGCGGCATCGGGGTCGGCGACACCGTGGCGGCGATGCTGCCGAACATCCCCGCGATGAATGAGGCGCATTTTGCCGTGCCGATGGCCGGCGCCGTGCTCAACACGCTCAACATCCGGCTCGATGCGTCCTCGATCGCGTTTCAGCTCGACCACGGCCAGGCCAAGATCATCCTGGTCGATCCGGAATTCTCCGGCGTGATCAGCGAGGCGCTCAAGCTGATGAGCGGCGCAAAGCCGTTCGTGATCGACGTCGACGACGCCTCCTATGCCGGCGGTAGCCGCATCGGCGAGATCGAGTACGAAGCAGCCGTCGCCTCGGGCGATCCCAGCTTCGAGCCGCGCCGTCCCACCGACGAATGGGACGCGATCGCGATGAGCTATACGTCTGGCACGACGGGCAATCCCAAGGGCGTCGTCACCCATCACCGCGGCGCGTACCTCAACGCCGTCAGCAACATCCTCGCCGGCGGGCTCGGCCAGCATCCGGTCTATCTCTGGACCCTGCCGATGTTCCACTGCAACGGCTGGTGCTTCCCCTGGACCATGGCCGCTGCGGCCGGCGTCAATGTCTGCCTGCGCAAGGTCGAGCCGACCAGGATCTTCGAGCTGATCAAGACCCACGGCGTGACGCATATGTGCGGCGCGCCGATCGTCTACAACGTCCTGATCAACGCGCCCGACGCGCCCAAGGGCAAGCGCGACAAGCCGGTGGTGGGGCTGATCGCGGGCGCCGCGCCGCCGGTCGCCGTGCTCGAAGGTGCCGAGAGCATCGGCATCAAGCTGACCCATGTCTACGGCCTGACCGAGGTCTACGGCCCCGCCTCGGTCTGCGCCGAGCAGCCCGGCTGGGACGACCTGCCGGCGCCTGAGCGCGCGCGGCTGAAGCGGCGCCAGGGCGTGCCCTATCCGCTGCAGGAAGCCGTCACCGTGCTCAATCCGGAGACGATGCAGGAGGTGCCGCGCGACGGCGAGACCATCGGCGAGGTGATGTTCCGCGGCAACATCGTCATGAAGGGCTATCTCAAGAACGAGAAGGCGACGCAGGAAGCCTTTGCCGGTGGTTGGTTCCACACCGGCGACCTCGGCGTGCTCGACGAGCACGGCTACGTCATCATCAAGGACCGCTCCAAGGACATCATCATCTCCGGCGGCGAGAACATCTCCTCGGTCGAGGTCGAGGACATCCTCTACAAGCACCCTGCCGTGCTGTTCGCCGCCGTCGTCGCCAAGCCCGATCCGAAATGGGGCGAGGTGCCTTGCGCCTTCATCGAGCTGAAGGACGGCGCGCAGGCGACGGAAGCGGAGATCATCGCCTATTGCCGCAGCCACATGTCCGGATTCAAGACGCCGAAGGTGGTGGTGTTCGGCCCGATCCCGAAGACGTCGACGGGCAAGATCCAGAAATTCCTGCTGCGCAACGAGGTGAACTCGGCCAAGGCGATCTCGGCGTAGGTGCCCATGAGTAGGGCGGGTTAGCGCCTCGGCGCGTAACCCGCCGTCCTTGACGCCAGAATGGCGGATTGCGCTCCGCTAATCCGCGCTACGCACTGCGCTCGCAATGACGAAAATGATCAAGAGCCCCTGCTCTTCTCCGGATAGTATTGCGGCGCCTCGCGGCGGTCGTACATGCCGTAGTCGCGGGTGACTTCGACGACGCGGATGTTGTCGGCGCCGGGTTCGGCGAGCAGCTGCGTGCTCAGTGCGACGCCGGTCGGCTCGTTCGGCAATTCGACGAGATGCGCGAAGCGTCCTTCCCGGTAGACGCTGGAGAAGCTCGCGACCGGCAGGTCCTTCACGCCGCTCAATTGCGGGGCCGCCGTCTCGACGGCCAGCACATAGGTCGGCGCACGCCGCTTCGGATCATTGTAGGTGCCTCGCCGCTCCGGCTGCCAGGCCGCCTGCCCTGGCTTTACCTCGTGGGCCAACTCGGCGATACGCAGGCGGTAGTCCGAGAACACCTTGTCGCGGCCGAGGGTCTGGATGTCGTGATGATGGGCATGGACGCGCCAGGCGGTCATGGCGCCCTCGTCCTGCCAGATCTGGTAGGACAGGATCAGATTGTCGCGCGACAGGCTCCGGAAGCGGTCGAGGAACAGGCAGCCGCCGAGCGCATCGAGCTCGGGCCGCAGCGCCGCGGCGAGTTGCAGATACTGGTCGAGGCGGCCCGGCTTGACCTCGACCTCGAAGAACAGCGACAGCATGGCAGCGTCTCCGTGTTTTTGGACGTCGGCTGAACTTCAAACGCGGTGGCCATCGCAGCCGGCCGCGCATGAAGGTCATTGCGAGCGAAGCGAGGCAATCCAGAAGCATTCCGACGACTCTGGATTGCTTCGTCGCCTTCGGCTTTTCTCAATGACGGCCTTGGCCGACGGACGATCGCCCTACCCGACCTCCAGCCGCATCCCGTCATAGGCCGGCACCACGCCCGCCGGCAGGCTCTGGCGCAGCACCTCGTAGTCAAGATCGGCGGTCATGTTGGTGATGACGGCGCGCTTCGGCTTGAAGCGCTCGATCCAGGCGAGAGCGTCGTTGACCGAGAAATGGCTCGGATGCGAGGCAGGGCGCAGGCCGTCGACGATCCAGAGGTCGAGATCCTCCAGCGCGCCCCAGCTCTCCTCGGGGATGTCGTTGAGGTCCGGCGTGTAGGCGGCATCGCCGATGCGATAGCCGAGCGCGGGGATATTGCCGTGCTGGACCAGGAACGCCGTCAGCTTCAGCTCGCCGCCCTTGCCTTCCACCGCCTGGGTCTCGCCCGCCTCGATCGCGTGCTGGGTCAGGATCGGCGGATAGTCGCTTCCCGGTGGCGAGATGAAGCAATAGGAGAACCGGTGCATGATGTCTTTCGCGGTCGACTGGTTCAGGTAGACCGGAATGCGCCGGCGCTGATGCATCACCACCGAGCGCAGATCGTCGATGCCATGGGTCTGGTCAGCATGCTCGTGCGTCAGGAATACCGCGTCGATGTGATCGACGTTGGTGTCGATCAACTGCTCGCGCAGATCCGGCGACGTGTCGATCACGACCCGCGTGACGCCATGGGCTCCGCGGCGCTCAGCCAGAAGCGAGCAGCGCCTGCGGCGGTTCTTCGGGTTGTTGGGATCGCAGGCGCCCCACCCCAGCGCCGGGCGCGGCACGCCGGCCGAGGAGCCGCAGCCGAGGATGGTGAGCGTCAGCGTCATGCAGCCTCCTTTGGCCGCGGCACCTTGGAGAACAGCTTGAAGAAGGTCTCGGTGGTCTGGCGCGAGAATTCCTCGAACGAGACGCCGCGGGTTTCCGCCAGCACCTTCGCCGTCTCGACGACGTAGGCCGGCTCGTTGCGCTTGCCGCGGAACTTGCCGGGCGCGAGATACGGCGCGTCGGTCTCGACCATGATGCGGTCGGCCGGCACCTCGGCGGCCAGCGCGCGAAGTGCGTCCGACTTCTTGAACGTCACGATGCCCGTGAACGAGATGTGCAGTCCGAGGTCGATCGCCTTCATCGCCAGCTCACGCCCGCCGGTGTAGCAATGCAGCACGGCCTGGAAAGGTCCGCGCGCCATCTCCTCCTCGAGGATGCGGCTGCACTGCTCGTCCGCTTCGCGGGTGTGGATCACCAGCGGCAGGCCGGTCGCGCGCGCTGCTGCGATGTGGGCGCGGAAGCCGCGTTCCTGGGCGTCCTTGGAGCCGTGGTCGTAGAAATTGTCGAGCCCGGCCTCGCCGAGCGCGACCACCTTCGGGTGCCTGGTCAGCGCGATCAGTTCCTCGGCCGCGATGCCGTCCTCCTCATCCGCATTGTGCGGATGGGTGCCGACCGAGCAGAACACGTTGTCGAACCGCTCGGCGATCGCCAGCAGCTCGGGCAGCCTGCGCACCCGGGTCGAGATCGTCACCAGGCGGCCGACGCCGGCGGCGGCGGCACGCGCGACGATGGAATCCAGATCTTCTGCGAAATCCGGAAAATCCAGATGGCAATGGCTGTCGACCAGCATCACGCCGCCGTCGGCTCGATGTAGCGCGGGAACACCGCCTGCGGCGGCGGCAGCTGCGTGCCAGCCGCAATCCGGACCTCGCCGCCGAGCCGCGCGAAGGTCCGCTCACCCTCGGGGATGCCGAGGCTGTCGAGCAGCTTTGCCGACGCCTGGGGCATCACCGGCTGGGTCAGGATCGCGACCTGCCGGATCACCTCGGCGGTGACGTAGAGCACGGTGTGCTGGCGCTTCGGATCGGTCTTGGCCAGCGCCCACGGCGCCTCGCCCGCGAAATAGCGGTTGGCCTCCGCGACCACCGACCACACGGCATTCAGCCATTGGTGGATCTGCTGCGTCGCCATGGCCTTGCGCGCCGCGCCGATCATCGCATCGGCCTCCGCCAGGATCGCCTTGTCATTGGCCGAGAACTCGCCGGGCTCCGGCAGCACGCCGCCGAGCTGCTTTGCGATCATCGACAGCGAGCGCTGTGCGAGGTTGCCGAGGTCGTTGGCGAGATCGGCGTTGATGCGCGCGACGATCGCCTCGTGATTGTAGTTGCCGTCCTGGCCGAACGGCACTTCGCGCAGGAAGAAATAGCGCAGCTGGTCGACGCCATACTGGTCGGCAAGATTGAACGGATCGACGACGTTGCCGACCGATTTCGACATCTTCTCGCCCCTGTTGAACAGGAAGCCGTGGGCATAGACCCGCTTCGGCACGGGCACGCCCGCCGACATCAGGAACGCCGGCCAGTACACCGCATGGAAGCGGATGATGTCCTTGCCGATGACGTGCACGTCGGCAGGCCAGTATTTCCAGTTCGCATCGCTCTCGTCGGGAAAGCCGACGCCGGTGATGTAGTTGGTCAGCGCGTCGACCCAGACATACATCACGTGCTCGTCGTCGTGAGGCACACGGACGCCCCAGTCGAAGGTGGTGCGCGAGATCGACAGGTCCTTCAACCCGCCCCTGACGAAGCTGATGATCTCGTTGCGGCGCGCATCCGGCCCGATGAAATCGGGCTGGCTCTCATAGAGAGCGAGCAGTCTGTCCTGATAGGCCGACAGCCGGAAGAAATAGCTCTTCTCCTCGACCCACTCCACCGGCGTGCCCTGCGGTCCGCGGCGGACGTTGTCCTCGCCGACGACGGTCTCATCCTCGGCGTAATAGGCCTCGTCGCGTACCGAGTACCAGCCCGCATAGCTGTCGGCATAGATGTCGCCATTCTCGCGCATGCGGTTCCAGATCGCCTGGACGGAGCGATGATGCGCGGGCTCGGTGGTGCGGATGAAGCGGTCGAACGAGACGTTCAGCCGCTCGTCCATCTCGCGGAACCGGCCGGCATTGCGGGTCGCGAGTTCGGACGGCGTCATGCCCTCGTTCTGCGCGGTCTGCACCATCTTCAGACCGTGCTCGTCGGTGCCGGTCAGGAAGTACACGTCCTTGCCGTCGAGCCGCGCAAAGCGCGCGATGGCGTCGGTCGCGATCGCCTCATAGGCGTGGCCGATATGCGGGTTGCCGTTGGGATAGGCGATCGCTGTCGTGACGTAGAAGGTGTTCTTGTCGACGGGAGCTACCGCGACCTGCGCTACGATCTCGTCGATCTCGTCGATCTCGACGACCACGGCCTCGACCTTCGGCTTGCGGGGTGCCTTCGGCTTCGCGGCGCGTGGCGGCTTCGGCGCTTCAACGATGGCCGGCGCGACCTTCTTCGGTGCAGCCGGCTGTTTCGGAGCGGCGGGCTTTCTCGCGGCCGAAGGCTTGTTCGTTGCTGCCGCGGGCTTGGCGGCCGTCTTCTTGACCGGCGCTGTGGCGGGCTTTGCCACGGCCTTCTTGGCCGGAGCCTTCACAGCTTTCTTGACCGCTTTCTTGGCGGCGCTCTTCGACGCTTTCTTGGCCGCGCTCGCCGCCGGGGCTTTGCTCTTGGCTTTCGCGGGCGCCGTCTTGGATTTGGCGGTCTTTTTCTTGGCGTCCTTGTCCTTCGCCGCCTTCGCCTTGGCGGCGCTGGCCTTGCCCTTCGCAGGCCCCTTGGCGGCAGCCTTCTTCGCGCCGCTCTTGCTCGCGGGCTTGCCCTTCTTCACGCTTGTCTTGCTGGCCTTCGCCACGGCAGATTCCTCTTTGACGACGTCGGTCGACGGATTGATCCTGATGATCCCGGGATGATGGTCGGCGCGGTTACCGCGTGGCTTCGGCGAGCATCCCGAACACCGAGAAAACCAGCGGTTTTCGCTCCAGATTATAGGATTCGGTGTCGCGCGCGGCGCGGACGATCTTTTCCCATACCTCCGCCAGCCGTGCAAGGCGCGGCAGTTCCGCGTTTGGATCTGCGGCCCGCAGCCGCTCCGCCACCCAGCGCTCGATGCTGTCGAGGAAGCTCGCCAGCGCGACGCGGTCGCTGGTGCCGAGCGCATCGCCCAGGGCATGCAGCTCGCCCGGGTCGATCCGAGGCAGGCTCGCGAGCAGCGCCGCGGTCCGGGTCTGCAGCTGCAGCCCGTCGCCGCCCAACAGCATGAGGGTCCGGGCGACGCTGCCCTCGGAGGCCCTGGCGGCCTCGCGCAGCGCCGGATCGGCTCCGTCCATTCCGTTGGCCTCGGCCGCGGCGCTGACGACGTCGTCGGTGGACAACGCCCGCAGCGCCAGCCGGCGGCAGCGCGACTTGATGGTGGCGAGCACCCGCGCCGGTGCGTGGCTGACCAGCAGGAACAGCGACTGCTGCGGCGGCTCCTCGAGGATCTTGAGCAGCGCGTTGGCGGCGTTCGGATTGAGCTCGTCGACGGTGTCGACGATGCACACCCGCCAACCCTCGACCGCCGCCGTCGAGCCGAAGAACGAGATCGTCTCGCGGGTCTCGTCCACGGTGATGACGGTGCGCAGCACGCCCTTGTCGTTGGCCGAGCGCTCCAAGGTGAGCAGCCCGCCATGAGCCTCGGAGGCGATCAGGCGCGCGACGTGGTCCTCCGCGTCGACGTACAACGAATCGGCGGCGCGCACCTCGGCGGTGGTGGGATCGCGGTGGGCCAGCACGAAGCGCGCCATGCGGTAGGCCAAGGTGGCCTTGCCGATGCCTTGTGGGCCGCCGATCAGCCAGGCATGCGCCATCCGTCCGCTGCGGTAGGCGGACAGCAGCGCCGCCTCGGCGTCGCGATGCCCGAACAAGGCGGTGGTTTCGCGTGGATGGCGGACCGCGATCTCCGGCTCGACCTTGCGTGCGCTCATGACGCCGCCGCCACTTCCGTGAACAGGCGTTCGCGCACGGCGTCCCAAACGAGCTGCGAGACCGTTTCCGCGCTCGCCGTAGCGTCGATCAGCACGCAGCGCCGGGGATCCTCGGCGGCGATCTTGTGAAAGGCGTCGCGCAGTCCCTTGTGGAACTTGATGTCTTCGCCTTCGAACCGGTCCGGGGTTCCGGCGCCGCGCCGCGCCCCGGCACGCTGCAGACCGATCTCGACGGGAACATCGAGGATGAGGGTCAGATCCGGCTTGAGGTCGCCGATCGTGACCCGCTGCATCGCATTGAGCACGTCCGGCGCGACCTTCCCCTGGCTGCCCTGGTAGGCCCGGGTCGAATCGAAGAAGCGATCGCACAGCACCCAGCTGCCCTGGTTCAGCGCCGGCAGAATCACGTTGCGGACATGGTCGTCCCGCGCGGCCGCGAACAGCAGCGTCTCGGCCTCCGGGCCCAGCAGCTTGCCCATGCCCGACAGCACGAGGTGGCGCATGATCTCCGCGCCCGGCGATCCCCCGGGCTCGCGGGTCAGCACCAGGCGCACACCCTCTTTCTGCAGATGGTCCGCCAGCATCTTGATCTGCGTCGATTTTCCGGCGCCCTCGCCACCCTCGAAGGTGACGAATCGGCCGCGGCCAGGACCACGTTTCAAAGCTGCTTCCGCCATGTCTCTAGAGCTTCTCGGCCCCGGCGCGGAACATCCCGATCACGAGCTCGCTGACCCCATCGATCGCACGCCGCATCGTGGATCCCCTGCTCACCGCCTCCGCAGCATAGACAGGGGCCTCCATGGCGATATTGGGGCCGCGCCAGACCCTGACAACCCCGACCTTCTGCCCGGGCTCGATGGGAGCCCTGACCGGGCCGCTGTAGACGATGCGGGCGATCAGCTTGTCGCCGCCGTTCTTCTGCACCATGACCTTGACCGGCACCGGGCTCGACAGCTTGACCGAGCGGCTCTCGCCGCCGAACACCTTGGCGTAGCCGATCGGCTGCTCCGCGGCGAACAGGGTACGGGTCTCGAAATTGCGGAAGCCCCATTCCAGCATCTTCTTGGCCTCTGTGGCGCGGTCCTCGGAATCTTCCAGGCCATTGACGACCACGATCAGCCGCGTGCCGTTCTGCACGGCCGAGCCGACCATGCCGTAGCCGCCTTCCTTGGTGAAACCCGTCTTGAGGCCGTCGGCGCCTTCCATCGCGTTCAAGAGCGGGTTGCGGTTCTGCTGGCGGATCTTGTTCCAGGTGAACTCCTTATCGCCGAAGATCTTATAGAACTCCGGGAAATCCAGGATGATGTGCCGGGCGAGCATGGCGAGCTCGCGCACCGTCATCTTGTTGCCGGGATCGGGCAGCCCGTTGGAATTGGCGAAGGTCGATTTGGTGAGGCCGAGCTCGCGCGCCCGCTTGGTCATGTAGTCGGCGGCGAAGATCTTCTCGTTGCCGGCCATGCCCTCGGCAAGCGCGATGCAGGCGTCGTTGCCGCTCTGGATGATCGCGCCATGCAGGAGGTCGCTCACCGAGACCTTGCTGTTGAGCGCGGCGAACATCGTCGAGGTGCCGGAGGGCGCCCCGCCCCGGCGCCAAGCATTCTCGCTGATGCGGTATTCGTCGTTGAGCTTGATCGTGCCCTCCTTGACGGCGTTGAACACCACCTCGGCGGTCATCAGCTTCATCATGCTGGAGGGCGCCCGCAGCTCGTCCGCGTTCTTCTCGAACAGCACACTGCCGCTGTTGGCCTCGATCAGGATCGCGGTCGGCGCATCGCCGTCGAAGCCGCCATCCTCCTTGCGCGCGCCCTGGACGCTCTGGTTGGCGGCGTACAGCGCGCCGCTCCAGCCGACGGCAACCGCCACCGTCAAGGCGATGAGCGCACGCGTCGCCCGTCCGGACGTGAAACCGGAGCGGCGCAGCGGTAAGGTCATGAAATTCATCGGCTAAGCTCTGGAGCGCACTGGGATTCTAGCAGTTGCGGGGGACGCAAACAACTCGGCAATCCCGCGGATGCGTCCGCTGTCCCGTGGATTTGCACGGCCCGTCGCGCGGTGCGATAGGTCGAGCGCCGGCAATCAACACGGCCAACTCGAAATTCGAGCGATCGAGGGTGGAAACAGTGTCATCGACGCGGATCATCAAGGCCAACGGAATCGAGCTGTTCGTGCGCGAACAGGGCGAAGGCCCCCTCGTGGTGCTGTGCCACGGCTGGCCCGAACTGTCCTATTCGTGGCGGCACCAGATCCCGGCCCTCGCCGCCGCCGGCTATCGCGTCGTGGCGCCCGACATGCGCGGCTTCGGCCGCTCGCAGGCGCCTGAGGATATCGGCGCCTATACCATCTTCGACACGGTCGGCGACATGGTCGGACTGGTCGGGGCGCTCGGCGAGCGTCAGGCCGTCATCATCGGCCACGACTGGGGCGCGCCGGTGGCCTGGCATGCGGCGCTGTTCCGGCCGGACGTGTTCACGGCCGTCGCGGGCTTGAGCGTCCCTCCCCCGTTTCGCGGTCGCGCCCGGCCGCTCGACACGCTCAGTGCCGGCGGCATCGAGAACTTCTACTGGCAGTATTTTCAAACGCCCGGCGTGGCGGAGGCCGAGCTCGAGCGTGACGTGGCGCTGACGATGCGCACGATGCTGGCGCGCGGATTCTCCGATCCGCAGTCGCTGTTCGTCGCACCGGACAAAGGCTTTCTCGGCGACGTCGCCCCCGATCTGCCTTTGCCTGCGTGGCTGAGCGAGGACGATCTCGCCGAGTTCGTCGCGGCTTACGGCGCCTCCGGCTTCCGCGGTGGCCTGAACTGGTACCGCAACATCGATCGCAACTGGGAGCTCACCGCGCCGTGGCAGGACGCGCAGATCCGCCAGCCGTCGCTGTTCATCGCCGGCAGCGCGGACGCCGTCGTCACCGGGCTGATCGGCGCCAAGCGCGTCCAGGACATGGCGCGAGTTCTGCCGGATCTGCGGCGCAAGCTGATCATCGAGGGGGCCGGGCACTGGATCCAGCAGGAACGCTCTGCCGAGGTGAATGCGGCGCTGATCGCGTTCCTGCGCGAGGTGGCTCCTGCTCGCTAGCGCGCGAGCGGCAGCTCCATCATGCGATGCGACGCCATCGCCTCGTCCGCCACATCGCGGAACCCCAGCCGCACGTAGAACCGGATCGCGTCCTCATTCGTCGTCGCGACCGCGAGCGAGAGCACGTCGGCGCCCTGCTCCCGTGCCGCCGTTGCGACCGCCTGCATGATCTCGCGTCCGACACCGGCGTTGCGCGCGCCCGGCA
The DNA here is from genome assembly GCF_051168035.1 of Bradyrhizobium sp. HKCCYLRH3059. Taxonomy (NCBI): domain Bacteria; kingdom Pseudomonadati; phylum Pseudomonadota; class Alphaproteobacteria; order Hyphomicrobiales; family Nitrobacteraceae; genus Bradyrhizobium; species Bradyrhizobium sp. HKCCYLRH3059. Next base: position 524,856 of record NZ_JBNPUF010000006.1, read on the forward strand.
GCAGCGCGAGGTCGACCACGTGCCATCGCGACGCCGCGCGGTCGAGCAGCAGCCGCCCGACCGGCGCGGCATCGCGGAGAATGATCAGCGACTGCGCTGCCGGACATTGCGCCGCGTGGCCCGCGACCTGGGCGCGATATTGCTGCGCCAGCACGAGATCGAGCATCGCCGGCGGCAGACCGGCCGCGGCGAGCTGCGCACCTCTGACGGAGCCAAATAGGTCGCGCAGGAACGGCTCGTCGGCGGTCTCGGCGGGCCGCAGCCGCAAGCGAACATCCCGCGAGACGATCTCGCTCCCGGTCGTCACTCCGAGCCTGCTCGGCTCAGGAGTTGTTGAACGACGGGAAGATACCCGCATAGCAGATGCACCAGATCAGTGCCTGGGTCGGCTGCATGTTGTCGTGCGGGATGCTCTGCCCGGACGTCGTGACCGCGTTGGGAGCGAGGTTGACGTTCGCCGGCGGCGCCACGAAGCCGTTGAACGAGGGATCGATCGCCACCATCGTCCCGGGCGTCCCCGGCCCGGGGGCCGCGTTCGGCGCGGACCTGCTGCCGAGCTGCAGGTTATGCGTGTGCGCGGGCATTTCGGCCGAAACCAGCCCGACAGTGCTGCTGCCCATCATCTCGCCGATCACGCGGGGCTGCAGGCCGGGTCCGTCGCCTTGGCCGTTGGTGATCGCGCCGCTCAGATTGGGGAGCTGGAAGTTGGTCGTGCCGTTGCCGCCGAAATAGGTGCCGATCAAGGCGAACAACGGCGTGTATTGCTGAATTGGAAGCAGCTGGCCGAAGCACGGCAACCACGCACTATTGAAGCCGCCGGTTGCAAAAGTGAAGGGAAAAGCCTGGATTTCGCCAACAAAGGGATCAGACACGTCGTCTCTCCTCGAGAATGTGCGATGAAGCCGGTCGAACCGCGACGCCTCAGCCTGGCGAGGGATAGACGCCGTTGATGCAGATGCAGTAGTTGCCCACGACGGTCGGCATGATGTTGTTGTGCGGGACGCTCTGTCCCGCGGCGGCCACGCAGGGCGCCATGACCGAGTAGGTGCCGGCATCGGCGATGGGGGCATCGAGATTCCCGGTGGACGCGGTCGCCAGATGGACCGTGGGTCCGGGGATCGCCGTGTCGGCCGTGACCGTCGACGACAGCAGGGCATGGCTATGCGCGGGCAACTCGGTCGTGATCAGCAGGTGCTCGTCCTCGCCCGCGACCTCGCCAAGCACATACGTCGCGCCACCGGGCGGCGTGCCCTGCCCGAGCGGCACGCGGCCGCGCAGATCGGGCAGGTTGAACGTCTGGATGCCGTCGCCGCCATAGGTCGTTCCGAGGATCGTATAGAGCGCATCGTAGTTTGAAATGGACAGCGAGCTGCCGTCGCAGGCCAGCCAGCCGTCCGGTATGCGCGGAAAGGCGAACAGCCTGATCTCACCGAGAAACGGGTCTGACATCCCGACATCCTTTCATTGAGCCGTGGGCGCCGTGAGAGCAGGCGCGGCGCGGAACTGGGGGGATTCGATCGATCCGAAGACGCTCAGTTGCGCGAGGGGAAGACGCCCTGCATCGCGATCAGGTAGTTGATCACGAGGTAGGGCTGCATGTTGTTGTGCGCCTGCCCGCCGCCGATCTCGGGAATGTTCGTGCCCACGGCCAGCGGGACCTCGCCCGATCCTGCGGTCGCGAAGATCTTCTTGGGATCGTCCGCCGGCAGCGTATTGGTCCCGAACAGATTGTTCGTGGGACCCGCGCTTCGGCCGGCACCATTGGTCGTCGAGGCCTGCACCAGGTGATTGTGAGCCGGCATCTGAGCGAGGGTCAGCGTCACGGTCGTTTCGCCGCTGACCATCCCTGCGGGAAACTGACCGGAGCTGCCCGTCGATCCGAGGATGGCCCGGCCACGCAGATCCGGCAGCGCGAATGTCGTCACGCCGTTGCCGCCGTAATAGGTGCCGAGCAGTGAGAACAGCGCCTGGTTGGTCTGGATGGCGAGTAGCGCGCCGTTGCAGAACGCCCACCCTCTCGGCGGCTGAGATCCCGCAAAAGGCATGATCTGCCCCAACACAGGCGTCAACGGCATGCGCGTCTCTCCCCAATGTCATTTTGAAACGAATGGCGGCGGCTTGATCAAACAGCCTCCGCATTGAAATTTTTGAGAGCGTGAGAAACAACCTGTAGGAGAAGTCTAGGTTGCGTCGCTCGGATCCGTCAAGACAATAAAGTTCCGTAGATTGCGCTGTTGCCGCTATGCAACGCCAAGCAGAAGTCGTGCCCGGTCTGGTTGAATCGACTTGCCCGGAAGGCGCTGCTTCTCCAAGGTTACGATTGCGTTACCAAAATTTCTTCGAACCAATTTTTTTCAGCGGCACTCTCAGCCAATGAGGGGCCGTAAGGGGCACGACCAAATTGTCAACCGGGACTTGGCGCCGGAATTTTCATGCGGCATGCACGCCTCTGCGGCGTGCGCTGGGTTTTGTTTCGGTGGTTCTTGCCTTGATGCTCGCCTCGATGGTGGGCGCGCAGGCGGCCTGTAACTTCACGACCGGCTCGACCACCAGCACCAGCATCACCATCAACGGAACGGGCGCCGGCAATGCCGTCGGTCTGTGCGTCACCAACGACGTGGTGCTCTGGGGTCTCTACGGACACTCGAATGGCACCAACAGCCCGCCGATTGATGCGTTCAACAATCTCCCGATGACGGCGGGCGGCCTGAGCTACACCAATCTCAGCTACACCGGCGCCAAGGCGACCTACACCCTGATTCCCGTGCCGATCGGCGGCGACTTCACGCAGGTGCCGGAATACACTATCCGGATCGATTCGCTGTCCGGATCGGGAACCGAGAACATCACGCTCTTTTATGCGAGCGACTGCTCGCACACCGCCGGCAATTGTAGCGGCGCCGGCACCACCAACACCTCGTTCACGATCACCGTCACGTTGCCCGGCCCGACCGCGACGCAGGCCATCGCGTCGAAGTCGCTGACCGTCAATACCGCCGCGACATCCTTCACGCCGGTCACCGGCTCCGGCGGCACCGCACCGCTCAGCTATGGCATCGCCCCGACGCTGCCGACCGGTCTGTCCTTCAACACGTCCACGGGCGCCATCACCGGTACGCCCACGGTCACCAGTGCCGCGACCACCTACACGGTCACGATCACCGATGCCAACTCCGCGACCGCCAGCAATACCTTCAGCCTCACGGTCAACGGCGCGGTGACGGCCACGCAGTCCGTTGCCTCCAAGACGCTGACGCAGAATCAACCATCGACCAACTTCACGCCGGTCACCGGCGGCGGCGGCACCCCGGCCTACACCTACAGCGTGTCACCGTCCCTGCCCACCGGTCTCACGCTCAACACATCGACCGGCGCGATCACCGGCACGCCGACGGCCGCGAGCGGCGCCACGACCTACACCGTGACCGTGACCGACGCGAACAGCGCGACCGCCTCGAACACGTTCAGTCTGACAGTCAACTCGGCCGTGACCGCGACCCAATCGGTCGCTTCGAAGACGCTGACGCAGAATGTGGCCGCGACATCGTTCACGCCGGTCACCGGCGGCGGCGGCACCCCGTCGCTCAGTTACAGCATCGCGCCCGCGCTGCCCGCCGGCCTCTCGCTCAACACCTCCAGCGGCGCGATCACGGGCACGCCGACCGCAAGCAGCGGCGCGACCACGTACACGGTGACGGTCACCGATTCCAACAGTGCCACAGCCAGCAATACGTTCAGCCTGACGGTGAACACCGCCGTCACCGCGACGCAGTCGGTGAGCTCGGCCACGGTGACCGTGAACACGGCCATCACGACGTTCACCCCTGTCACCGGCGGTGGCGGCACAACGCCGCGGTCCTATGCCATCGCGCCGACCTTGCCGACCGGACTCAGCTTCAACACCAGCACCGGCCAGGTCAGCGGCACGCCGACGGTGACCAGCAGCACGACCACCTACACGGTGACGGTGACGGATTCCAACGGCGGCACCGCCAGCAACACCTTCCAGCTCACCGTCAATGGGCCGGTGAGCGCGACGCAGGCGATCGCCTCGAAGACGCTGACGCAGAATGCCGCAGCGACGTCGTTCACGCCGGTGACCGGATCGGGCGGCACGCCGCCGCTCTCCTACGGCGTTGCCCCCGCGCTGCCGACGGGCCTGACGCTCAACACCTCGACCGGCGCGATCACCGGCACACCGACCGTGACCAGCGGCGCTACGACCTACACGGTCACGGTCACCGACGCCAACACTGCCACGGCCAGCAATACGTTCAGCCTGACGGTGAACAGCGCGGTCACCGCGACGCAGGCGATCGCCTCGCGGACCTTCACCGCCAACCAGGCCATCACCGCCTTCACCCCGGTCACCGGTGGCGGCGGCACGGGGACACTGACATATTCGATCTCTCCGTCCCTTCCGGCCGGCCTCAGCATCAGCGCCTCCACGGGCGCGATCTCCGGCACGCCTTCGACGAGCGCGGCGACCGCGACGTACACCGTGACCGTCACCGACACCAACAACGGGACCGCCACGAACACCTTCAGCCTGACAGTCAACGGCGCTGTCAGCGCCACCCAGTCGATCCCGGCCAAGTCCCTGACCGTCAATGTCGCCGCGACATCCTTCACCCCGGTGACCGGGGGCGGCGGCACGTCGCCGCTCACCTATGGCATCGCACCGACACTGCCCGCCGGGCTCAGCTTCAACACCTCGACGGGTGCCATCACGGGCACGCCAACCGCGATCAGCACGGCCGCGACCTATACGGTCACCGTGAGCGACGCCAACAGTGCCAGCGCCAGCAACACGTTCAGCCTGGCCGTCAACGGTGCCGTGACGGCGACCCAGGCGATCGCGTCCAAAGGATTGACCGTCAACACGGCGGTGACCTCCTTTACACCGATCACCGGCGCCGGCGGCACCTCGCCGCTGAGCTACGGCATCGCGCCGGCGCTGCCCGCAGGGCTCGCCTTCAATACGACCTCGGGTGCGATCACGGGCACGCCGACGGCCACCAGCGGCGCCACGACCTATACGGTCACGGTCACCGACGCCAACACTGCGACGGCGACCAATACGTTCAGCCTGGCGGTGAACGGCGCGGTCAGCGCGACCCAGGCGATCGCGTCGACCACCCTGACTGCGAACCACGCCGTGACGCCGTTCACGCCGGTCACGGGCGGCGGCGGCACCGCGCCGCTCGCCTATTCCGTCTCGCCGACGCTCCCCGCGGGACTGTCCCTCAATGCGGCCAACGGCAGCATCTCCGGAACGCCCACGGTGACCAGCGCGGCGACGACATTCACCGTGACCGTGACCGACGCCGCCAACGCGACCGCGAGCAACACATTCAGCCTGACCATCAATGGTGCGGTGACGGCCACGACGGCCGTGCCGTCCAGCTCGCTGCCGATCAACCAGGCGGTGACGCCATTCACGCCGGTCACGGGCTCGGGCGGTACGGGCACGCTGGTGTTTGCCGTTTCACCGGCCCTGCCGGCCGGCTTGAGCTTCAACACGAGCAATGGCCAGATCACCGGCACGCCGACGGTTCCGGCGGCAATGACCACGTATACGGTGAGCGTGACCGACACCAACAGTGCCTCGGCCAATGCCACCTTCAATCTGTCGGTGGGCCAATTGGTCACGACGGTCGCGCTGACCTCGTCGCAGAACCCGAGCCAGTTCGGGCAGCCCGTGACCTTCACGGCCACGGTTTCAGCGTCGGGCGGCACCCCGACCGGAACGGTCACCTTCAACGACAATGGCACGCCGATCGGCACGGCGACGCTGGCGGGCGGCGTTGCGACGTTCGCCACCTCGACGCTCGCGGTCGGCAGCCACACGATCACGGCGAGCTATGCCGGCACCACGCTGTTCACGGCGAGCACCTCGCCCGGCCTTGCCCAGACCGTCAACGTGCCGGTCGACAGCGTTCGGCTGCGCTCGCTGCAGCAGACCGTGAGCAAGCTGGTCGCGCAGAATTCCGGGCAGGCGATCTCCGGCGCGATCGATGACGCCATCGCCGACGGCTTCAACGATGGCGGTTCGTTCCTGACGCCCGGCAATGCCCGCATGCGCTTCAACTTCTCGGCCGATCCGCGCGATCAGGACGAGCGCTCCCCGGCCGGCGACCGCGCCGGCAGCGGCGACAGCAACGCCTATTCCTCGCTGCTGCCGGGCGCGTCCCAGCCACGTGGACGTGGTCGCGGCCGGATCGACGATGCGTTCGCGGCCATCGATCGCGGCGACAGGAAGCAGGCCGCGCCGAAATGGCACGAGCAGAAGGAGTGGCTGCTGTGGGCCGATGTGCGCGGTTCTGGCGTCGACCGCTGGGGCAGCACCAGCATCGGCGGCGTCACCCAGGCCAGCCAAGCCTCGATCTATGGCCAGCAGCTCAACGCCACGATGGGATTGACCTACCGCGCCGCGCCGAACTTCCTCGTCGGCGTGCTCGGCGGCTACGAGACCTTCAGCTACACCCAGCAGGACATCAACGGGAAGCTGAAGGGCGACGGCTGGACCACCGGCGCCTATCTCGGCTGGAAGATCATTCCCACGCTGCGCTTCGATGCAGCCGTGGCCTATTCCGGCATCGGCTATGACGGCAGTGCCGGAACCGCCCAGGGCAATTTCAGCGGCCAGCGCTGGATGGTTTCCACCGGTCTGACCGGCACGTATAAATGGGCCGGCCTGGTGCTGGAGCCGTCCACCAAGGTCTACGCATTGTGGGAACACCAGAACGCCTATACGGACTCGCTGGGCACGCGGCAGGGCACCAATGATTTCGCCAGCGGCCGCGCGTCGGGGGGCCTGCGCGCCGCCTACCCTGTCGTCTGGCTCGATAGCGGGCTTCTTCTGACGCCGTTCGTCGGCCTGTACGGCGACTACTACTTCACCAGGGAGGATGCCAACACGCTTGCCGCCGGCGCGCTGGCCTCGACGCCGCTGCTGCAAGGCTGGTCGGCCCGCGCCACCGGCGGTCTCGGCATCCAGACAGCCGGCGGCATCGGTGTCGGCCTCGGTGCCGAGCTCGGCGGCATCGGCAGCAACACCCGCGTCTGGACGTTTTCGGCCAAGGCGCGGGTGCCGTTCAGCGCCCAATAGGCATTCCCAATAGCCGTTGGCGGCGCACTCGAATCGAAACCGCCCCGGCTGGGGCGGTTGGTTCGACGTGCGAGATCGTATGGAAGATCAGTACAGTCCGCGGCCGCCAAGGATCTCGCGGGCCTCGTCAGCGCCGTCCGCCGCGCCGCTCGATGACGGCACGTATCGGCCGCCCTGATCGTAGGACACCGCGCGCGGGTTTTCGAGGCTCCGTCCGCGGGTCCGGCTGGAGGCCGACATCTCCGACGTCGCGGCAACCGATGCCAGGTCGGCGGAGGTGTTGCCGAGCGTGTAGGGACGCCCCTCGGGCAGCGGGACCTCGCCGCGAATCGGGCGGCCTGCGCCGATCTCGGGAACGAACGGCCGGGCGGAGGCGACGCGGACGAGAGAAGGCGCCGGCGCCGGGATGCCGGTGCGCAGGGTTGCCATCAGCTGGGTATCGTCGGACCCTTCGAGAGGGGCGCGGCCGACATATTCGACGCGGACGCGGGCGACGCCGTTGCCCTTGAACTCGAGCAGATCGGCCGCCTTGTTGGAGACGTCGATCAGCCGGTTGCCGTGGTACGGGCCGCGATCATTGATGCGGACGATGAGCGATTTGCCGTTGGCGAGATTGGTGACGCGGGCGTAGCTCGGCAGCGGCAGCGTCGGATGGGCAGCCGTCAGCGACGTCATGTCGAAGACCTCGCCATTGGCGGTCAGCCGGCCGTGAAAATCATCGCCATACCAGGAGGCCATGCCCTCGGCGCGATAGTTGGTATCCTCCTCGGGAACATAGGTCTTGCCGGCGACGGTATAGGGCTTGCCGATGCGGTAGACGCCACCGCCCTTCGGCACCGGCTCGCCGAATCCGACGACGCGCGGGCTCGACGACACGCCGTATTTCGGATCGACCTTGCTGGCGAATTTGTTGGACGAGGCGCAGTTCGCGACCATCAGGCAGGCGAGGACGGCGACGGCACTGCGCACCGCTCTCTCGACCGGATCTGTTTGACCAATCCCCATCGACCCCAATTACCAATGTGCCGGTCGCAGCCGAGCCCTCCCATCAGGCCCGCGCGTCCCGGCTTGTCCCCGAGTCGCATCCCCGCAACTCAATGCACAAGGATAACGCAACCCGAAGACGGCGGAAATGGGGTGGGCCCCGCCGTGGTTAACCGGAGCTTTCCTGCGGTTGTGACGTGGACGGTGGCCGCCCAGGCGTGCACCTCCGCTGTGCCTCCGTGTTGCGAGTGCACCTTTTTGGACACATATGTTGCGTGAAATCCTCACCTACGAGTGTTCTCATTTCCCGGGACCTGAATCATTTTGACTGTGCAGGGCTGCACGTCGTTTGCTTCACGTGGGGCGCAACAGGGTGTGTTCGCTATGATCGAAGCAATGACGGCAGTGATGGGCTTGGTTGGCGCCGGGATCTTCCTTGCTCATGCGTTTGAAGGCGTCCGCTCGCGGGCCTGAGTCCGGACATATCGGACAGCCGACGCCATGGTCGGCTCTCGTCCGCGTCGATGTTTGCGTCCGCTTCAATAACGACACTTCAGGAGCATCCCTGAAGCTGGCAGTTTCGACCAGCAGATCATCCAGACCGCTCATCGCCCGGCCCTCGGTTTTCTCCGGCCGGTGCGAGATCGGACCGGTAGCGCAGCCGCAGCAGGTGGCCCATGCGACACCAAGATTTACGACATCAAGCGTTGCGACACCAAGACTTGCTCTCGGGGAGCTTTCTCGCCCTGGCAGCGCTGAGCACCGCAATCTTGTGCTCCGGCCTGATGGCTTTTGCGCTCAGGTGAGCGCGGGCCTTGAGCTGAGGCCGTCCGGGCAGGCGTGAATGCGCCGTTGACGAGCCGCAAGCCCGCACCCTAAACAAGGATCGCGTCGATACCGCGCTGCCGTGGCGTGGACGTCGCCGACGTCCCGGACACGACGCCGGATGGAAGGGTGGCCGAGTGGTTTAAGGCACCGGTCTTGAAAACCGGCGTGCCCGCAAGGGTACCGTGGGTTCGAATCCCACCCCTTCCGCCAAATGGTGACGTAATCCATTGGTTTCATTGAAGCATTTATCGCCGTTCTAGTATGACCCCACATTGCGCCCCACGATTTTTCTTCGCTGGCGCTTGGATTACGGCGCCAGAAGAAGCCGATTTTCCTGAGGCAATGCGGTCGGCTTACACATGCGCTAGGATGCACCCCGCTCGATCGGGTCGATAGCTTCTATCCTCTGGCGCTTGGGCGTCACCCGCCACTCTACTTACTGAACTCAGCTCTCCGGTGTTCAGTTCGGTAACAGCGACGATTTCGACGGCGATCTCCGCCATCAAGCGCTGTGGCGGCGCCGCTCTCGTCACTGATCACCGACGCTCGATGACGGCTATTGATTACCCTGCTTCCGCTTTGCCCAGTGGGCTCGCGGCGAGAGCGGAATGATCTTCCCCCGAAAAAATGGACAGGGTTAAGCTGCTTTTAGTTCCATCTCGACGGGGCTGATATAGCCGATCGCCGAGTGACGACGGGTCCGATTGTAGAAGCCCTCGATATAAGCAAAGGTGTCACGGGCGGCTTCTGCCCGGGTTGCATAATGTGTTTGATAGACCTGCTCGGTTTTGAGCGTATGGAAGAAGCTCTCCATCGGGGCGTTATCATAGCAGTCGGCCTTGCGGCTCATCGACGGCTTGAACCCGACGGATTGCAACAGCTTGCGATACTCGGCCGAGGCATATTGAACGCCGCGATCTGAATGGTGGATCAGGCCGACAGCAGGTCGCTGCGCCGATATCGCCATCCGCAAGGCTGCCAACGGCAGGTCGGCTCGCAAATGATCCGCCATCGCCCAGCCGACAATCTTGCGACTGAAGAGGTCCATCACCACGGCGAGATAGAGCCAACCCTGATCGGTCTCGATGTAGGTGATATCGGCGAGCCAGATCCGGTTCGGCGCAGTGGCGACGAAGTTGCGATCGAGCAGGTTCGGGGCGATCGGAAGGTCGTGGCGGCCGTCGGTGGTCCGCACCCACCGTGGCCGGGCCATGATGGCCCTGATCCCGTGATGGCGCATCAATCGCTCGATGCGGCCGCGGCTCGCCCCGCGGCCCAGATCCTTCAACTCGCGATGGATACGCGGGCTGCCATAGCGTCCGCAGGTGTCGCGATGAACCCGTCTGATGTCGTCGACAAGTTCGCGATTGGCGGCCGAGCGCTGGCTTTCCGGGCGCGAGCGCCAGGCATAATAGCCGGCCGGCGACACTTCGAGCACCTCGCACAGGATCCTCACCGGGTAATCAGTGCGGCGATCTTCGATGAAGCGAAATCTCATTTCGGAACTCCAGCAAAGATCGCGATCGACTTTTTTAAAATGTCGCGCTCCATGCGCAGCCGCTCGTTCTCTCGCTGCAGACGAGCGACCTCCGCCGCGTGGTCCGCCGACGGCAGCGTCGCCTGCGTTGTGGGGCGCCGCGCCGCCGCCGTCGGCTCTCGGCCTGCCCCACGCAACTCCACCCAGCGCCGCAACACGGAATCGCGCAGGCCAAGTTCCTTGGCCACCGATCCGATCGAGCGGCCACTCGACGCCACGAGATCAACCGCTTGCCGCTTGTAGTCGTCCGTAAACGACCGACGTTGACGTCCTTCCATCCGACACCTCCTGGCTCCTCGAGCCTACTACAGGTGTCCATCAATTCGGAGGAGGTTCAGAATCTGGATCTCGCGCAACTCTTGATGATGGGCCGTTTGAAACGCGCCCCCTAGAGTAAGCAGCCCCCGGTGTCGCAAACAAAGTCATGCAGTGGCTTCGGATAACAGGCTAGGCCGTTGCGCCCTCATCGGGACTGTGGGGAAAAACGCTAAAGTGGACCAGCAGCGTACTAACTCCAAGAACCTGGCCTTACGGCTTCTCGAAACAATGCCAATTCGACAGAGTGCGGCAGTGCGCCCATTCTCGCTGCGCAGCGTGCGGCTTCTTCTATATAGACGCCGTACGACGTAAGTGCTTTTGAGTTGAAGTTTGACGACCCAAGGATTGCGCGAGTTCGCGGGAAATTGGCGGTCCAACGGCTGTTTGGAGCTGTGATCGCCTTAATGACATTCGAATCCAAGATCAACGCCGGCCCCTCGCGGAAAACAATCCGGGAGAAGTAGGCGATCTTCGTTGTAGTAGCGTACCCTACCCCCGCGACAATTTCGTTCAGACGTGCTATTCCCTCGGAACCTGGAACGAGGCTTCCCCTTAGTTCTTCGAGCAGGACAACAAATTGAGACGAAACCTCGAAAGCATGCGCAAAACTTTTCCAATCACCTCCGGGCCGGCTGCCACGAGGAAAGCCCCAAACAATCGCGGCGATAGCGGCAAGCTTACTGTTGGCGTCAACGATATGAAAAATATCACCGCGGGACACCTTCCCAGCTTTTGACCGAATTACCTGCAACACCGCATCTAGCCCCGGGGGGTCGGAAAGTAACGACCTATGCTTTTCCCACACCGCAGGATTGTGCGCCGACCCAAAGCTTAGGACGTCCTTGTCTGCCGGGATGTCAGCGTTCACCTTCCGTCTCCCGAAGAGTTTGGGCACATCCACCTTCAACCCGCGGCTGACGGTCTTACGGAGAGCGCCAAAAATTTGGTACATTAGGCCACTACGACCACATACGATCGACTCTTCGGCGTGCTCGTGGATGAAGGATCGGGCTGTATTAAGACGTTAACCGCCTTAGCTCGTCGGCAACGGTTGAACCGATAATCCGGTCGCTTCGTCTGCTGGCTCGCAAGTCCTCGAAGAACGATTTCATATCAGGCCATTTCAATCTGGCACCGGTACCGGCTGCTCGTAGACCACGCCCATCGACTACCTCAATGAGCTTATCCTGGGCATCCGAAGAGAGGCCGATCGCTTGAGAAGTATAGATGAACTCTCGGCCCGTAAGACCTCCTGTATCTTCAAGCTCTCTAGTCGGCTCGCATTCAGGGAGCCTGTCCGGAATCCCACGCATCAATTGCGGATCCAGGACCTCGAATTCATTCCAAAAACCGGTACCGATCGTTGTCGAAACGGCCTTGATCCAGGAGCTAATGGCGCCGTGAAAAGATAGGATGAGCTCCTTTCTTGCCCTGGTCATCGCGACGTAGAGCTTGCACGAGGTGCGGAACTCTTCTTCTTTGGGAGCGTCACGCGGCGGCAACACGCCATCCGCGCATTGAATGATGATCAGCGTATCGAACTCATATCCTTTGGTCTGCTCAAGATCGCAAAAAACGATGGGGACCAGGGTTGGATTGTAGGTCCCGTCCAACGCACTCACCCCGTACTTTTCCGCGAACATCGCGACATCTCGCGCCGAAAAGCCCGCGAACGCGATGCACGCGGATTTCGCGGTGTCGCTAAGACGGGTCTGGGCGTATTTGTAGGCATATGCGATCTCTTCCTCCAGCGTGTTCGCTGCGAGAGCCATTGGGATAGGCCCACTAAAGTTCGCAAACTTCGGGTCCAAGATCTCAAGGTCTTCATCGCCAATGATTTCTTCATGCAGATTGTTTTTGAGCACGTCGTATGCAGCGCGCAGTATCTCTCTCGAATTTCGGTAGTTTTGACGGATCCGCTCTCGGGTTACCAGCGATAATCCGGCCTCTGCAATTAGCCGATGTTTCGGCAGAATCGTTTGTGCGATGTCGCCGCAGAGGAAAATATCATTCAAACCAGATGGCACCAGACGTCTTACAACTCCAAGCTCGGTGGTGCCGAAATCCTGAGCCTCATCGACAAGAATGTTTGTGTACTCAGGTGCGATGTCGGAAAGATGATTGCTAAGAGCCGAGGTTAGCCCGAGATAATCAACAACGCCGACATTTCGCATTTTCCGCTCCCAGCCGGCCAGTCCCGTTAGCACATCCTCCTCCGCTCCTCGATGATCGGGAATTTTCGGCCCTTTCGTTCAATCGCTATATAGTCTTCGCGGCTGTGCGGCTCTACTGCGCTCCGAACCCAATCGAACTCTTCGCGGATATACGTTTCCGCACTGATCCCGCGCGCGGTGATAATGCGATGTACCGGAAGCAATACCTCTGCATCGCGGTTGTTGGTCCAGCAGCGGTAATATTCCCTAAACACCTCGTCCACGTGCTCGCCAAGTTTCCACGTCACATCTGCGTACAGCTTCTCGTTTTGGGGCTCAAACTTGATCAATAGATTTTGTGCAAGCTCAAAGAATGAAACGACGGTGATGCGTGATCGAACCTCAGGATCAATGCAAGCAGCATCGATCAGCAAGGTAAGCAAGCCGGCAAGGCTCCGGTTGAGGGTTAGCACCAATACATTCGAGCCGACAGACTGAGCGAGCCGGAGGGCGCGACGCACGCAGACGCATGTCTTGCCGGAACCTGAGACGCCAGAGAGCTGAGCAACACCAGGATAATCTTTATTGACGACCTTCTCTTGCTCTGGATGCAAATATAGGAACCACTCGTACCAGGCATTTTGCTTCTCGAAAGTGCGCAGCCACGTCTCGTATTCGGCAGACCCGATCCGAATTCTTCGAACATCTTCACCATCAAGGACCTCAATGCTCTCTGCCGGATCCCAATCCTCGAAGCTCTTGATGCGTCCCATGCTGAGGCCAATGCGAGCTTGGGCGCCATCATAGTTGCCTGCCAATAGTAACGAGAACACGGCTTGCACCAGTTCTGCCTTCTGTACGTCTTTGATGGAGGCTGCAATTGAGGCAACTTTTTGAGACGTGCTTTGCCCGTCCAACGCCTCAAGCTGGCGAGCAATACTCCGAGATACTCCATCCAGGAGATAGTCCATCTCATCGGTTCCGAGACGGTCGACTAGCGGCTGGTACTGGTGATCTGCAATATGATGGGTCGCGGCCAGGGTTTCGCCACCGAAGCCGGGAACGAGGATGGTCCTACCATCCTTAATCCCGAACAGCTGATTCTTGTGACCATTCAACCAACGGTTTGCATCCTCATGGTCGCCGACGAAAAGGAAGAAACAAGCGTTGTTAGTTTGTTGGGTAACCAATCGCCATCCGTCACCGAGATCGTATTTTACACAGCTTGGAAGTCGGGTCTCGCCGTGATTGGTAACGGGATATCCGGTGAAAGGATCTGGATAGGCGATGCCGCCCAAGATCGCCTTCACCTTGTTCGCGATCTTTTGGCTTCTACCGCCGGCTTGTGTCGCTGAGCTAAGCGATCGATCGAAATCTTTTGTTCTGAAATAGGAAATGGGCATTAATTAACGACCCCCCAATATATTCTCCCTAGCGTCGAGAAACAGGCGCCCTGTTGTCGTTTATTCCCAGTCTGCTGCTTTCAAGCCAAGGCTGCGCGCATTTTCGGAAATTGCTCGCTTGACGGCGTCACTCGCCCCATCAGGAAAGTCGGCTGAAATCTCCACGGTGAGCCGAATGTGCGCACTAGGATCCGACGCGAGCACAGACACGATCTCGTCAGCAAGCTGTACCAGCCGCATCTTAGCTGTGGCCGCCGGAACGTCGGCTGCACCGAAAAACGACTTCACCTTCGCTGGGGGTGGCACGAGTGGCTTTCCTCCCGGCTCGGACGCTCCTCCCATGGGTGAACTGCCGGGAAGCGGATACTCCGGCGTTGCGGCAGGACTCGTTACGGCTTGGCCGGGACCGGAAACGCCGGGAGGCGGTGTCGGGCGGATCGCTTCGGCATAGGCACGCGCCGCTTCAGGTTCGATCAGAAGCAGCGTGTCATCAAAGACAACGTGGCCGTTGCCCAAAGCGAATCCATCGAACTTGCCATCGGTCTGGCCGTAGGCTGTGCCGAAGAAGTCCTTAGTCTTCGCGCCGGCGTGGATCGCCTGCGCCAAAACCTCCTTCGATTTCAGGCGCGGCATGTATAGGTAACGCAGCGTGTCTTCTAAGAACACACTGGCCTTGGCGATCTGCTCGCTTTTCCAATAAAGTTCCTTGAGCTTGGTTCGCAGATGGATGGGCGACCACGCGGTGATAACTAGTTCATTGTCCGTACAGACTCGCTCAATCTCAGTGCCGGCCGCGCCGGTCGTATTGAGGGCGAACGCCTCGATCTCAGGCTTGGGGTCTGTCGGCGCATGTTGCACCGGGCAGAGAAGCCATTTGTAGCATTCGCGTACAGCGCGGGGCAGAACGTCCTCTGCGCTCTTGAGTTCTTTTTCGGCCTGATTCTTTTGTAAAAGGTCAATGTTAAGACGGCCCTCCTTCACGTCGTCGACTATGGATGCCCATGCGAGCACCACGCGGGCCACGTCGGCTAAGCGCGATAGCGTGGCGTGATCCGGGGCAAGGAAGATCAAGCGATTGGCTCGATAGCGCGGCTTCGGTCCATTCTTGGTGATGAAGCCGAGAACGGTGTCGAAGGCGAGCCGGGTTTCCTCCTTGGAGTACCAAGCCTCGGGCGGTAGGACGACCAGACGCAAGGCGCTGTCGTCTGGCACGTCGGCATGCGGTGTGAAAGTGTGGACGCCGTCAAAAAACGATACGCTGCCGACGGCCTTTTTTACGGCCTCGGCAATCCGACCGCGCACTTCGGTCTTGTCGTCGAACCTCCTTTTGCGGTCTTCCATTTCGCGGCGAAGATTGGCACGGGTGTCGAACCAAAAGCGCGTTGCGTCCTGGCTCTTGTCGCCCGAAGCGTTGAGGTAATGAAGTTGGTCGGCAAGCCGGCTAAGCGCGTCAGCGAAGACGGATGAAGTCTGTCCCGGCTGCAAACAGCCAAGGATAATGTGGGCGCGGTCAAGCCCGCGTGCGACGGTCTTGGACACAACGGACGATGGTGCACTGCCAAGAAATATTGTTCGCGCGATACGCCGCGCCGCGCCAACCTGACCGAAGCGCGGTTCTCGGCTCTCAAGCGCGGTAGTTTCCGAGCGCTCACCGTCAATGTCGCGCTCGATCACGGCATCCCAGCCGGCGGGGAGGTAGTATGTGAGTTCGTTGCGGCTGCTGCCGTCATGAAGCGGCAGGCTTCCGGGCGTGATGAGAAGGTCTTTGTTGTCGTCCTTCCACAGGCGATAGATAACCTTGGCCATGAGCTTAAGGACGCCGCGTGTGCGCTGAAATCCGTCGACAGTCGTCCAGTCCTCATACAGCCGGTCGAACACTTCAGGATGGATAGGATAGGCTCTCAACAGCCGCTCGTAATAGCGCCGTTCCTGCGTATCGGCGGGAAGCTTCACGCCTTCGCCGACATAGAGGTCGGCAAAGGCGCGGCAGACGATTTCGCGGGCCCTTTCATCTCGCACCGGTTCGAATAGGCGGCGGCGCACAATCTCGAACGCTTCCTCCGTGGCGACCGGCTTCCAAAGCGCCTGCACACGCCCAAAGGTCTTCTCAAGAGCGCGCAAAGCGGCAACGCCACGTTGGCTCCCGGCTTCAAGATCGGATTCCGGCAGCGACGCAAGCACGATGGCGCGCGGGACCAGCTTCACGGCCTCGGTGAGGGCCTGCACGAAAGAAAGATTGCTATCGTAGCTGCCGCCGCTGATCGCCTGCGATTCCGGGAATTGCCGGACATAGGCCACAAGCTCGTCGATAAGCACGACGCAAGGCGCACATTTCTCAAGAAGCGAACGCAGCACATCCTTACCGGGCGAGGTTCCGGTGGAGTCCGCATCGGCCAGAAGCGCATAGGCTTCAGCGCCGCCAAGCTGCCAGGCGAGTTCGCCCCAGATCGTCTTGATGGACTGGCTGCCGCGCTTCCACGCCTGACCCGGCGCATGCGCAGTGCCATCAAGCACGGCGACGCGCGCCTGCGGCACCTCCATCAGCCCAGCTTTGTCGACAAGCGCCGGGATGCCGGCAAGTTCTGATAATGCGCATTTGCGCGTGGCAAGATGATAGACGGCAAGCATGGTGTGCGTCTTGCCACCACCAAACGCGGTCTGAAGTTGGATAACCGGCTCGCTGGCCTTGCCGACAAGCCGTTGCGCCACCTGCGTCAGCAGAAGCGCCATGCCTTCGGTAATGAATGTCCGGTCAAAGAAGGCGACCGCATCCTGATACTCGCGGCTGGCCTTGCCGGTACTGACAGCCGTGATGTCGGCGGCGAACTCCGATTGCTGGAAAGTCCCTTCAAGAACGTCTTGATGGGGAACAGCAACTTCCCTCCAAGGTTTCATATCAGCCCCTCAGCCGAACAACTCAGCCTGGCTCGCCTTCGGGACCGCTGCGGCCGCGGATTCAATGGCGCTCCAGCTCGTTACGATTTCATTGTAGCCGCGAGCATCCTCGGCCCAGCCTGCGCGCTCGCACAAGGTATAAAGACGATAGGCGAGCTGCCGTGTTGCTTCAGCCTTGTCCGCGACCGACGCCAGCATCTTGCCCGCGCCGCTTTCCCCTTCCATCCTGAACACCTGAATCAGGCGGTGCAGAGCCTCCCACACCGGCAGCCGGTCAGTGTCGGCCGGATTCCACTCGGAATCGTATTCGCTCCACCTAAACAGGCGCACGATGCCGCCGGAGGCGAACAGCACGCCCGACCGCTTCACGCCATCAACACTGGTGCCTTTCCCGCGTGCCAGAACGTCGGCATCGCCGAACTTACCCTCTTTCCACCCGAACTGCTCAAACCAGTGCAGGCAGAATTGCGTATCGTGATCAAAGTCGTCCTCGGCCAGGAAGCGATTGATAAGGCGCAAAGCCGTTTGCACGGTCATCGGTGTGCCGTCCGCTTCGAGCACGGCGGCGTATTTGGAAAAAATTGCCATGCCGGGACCGATGATCGCCTGCGACAAATCCACCGGCGCCACTGGCGAGCGGTCATCGCCGGAGCCACGCGTCATTTCATCAAGCGCTTCAGGTAGTATTTGATTCAGTTCGCGCAGAAAGGCGCGTCGCGAGATTGTCTCGGCCGTCGCCGGGCGTGGACGACATACAAGAACAATGCTGGACGCAAGGACGTTGTTTCCTGCGCCGATCATGCGGTTTTCAAGCTCCGTTCGCATTGGCCAAGTGCCAGTGAGAGCAAATCCCGAGCGGATTACGGCATCCAAAAACGTCTCCCAGCCTGTACTCGAAGTTCCTTCGGCGGTTTCAGTTTCGGCTTGCTTGAAGGCGTAGTAGATGGTCACGGGAGACGAAGGATGCGCCTGTTTGCAGAGCCCCCGCATCGCCTTCGTCATACCATCGAGAAAGAATGCCTCGGCCTTAGCCTTATCGCCATGGCGGTATGGTGTCGCTACAAGTTCTTCCGCTTTCGGCACAGAAAGGGTGGCGAATAGTTCGGGAAAAACCGGCTTAAGGGTACGCCTTAACCAGACATAGAAGAAGTCAGACAGCTCGGCATAGCCAATGTTGTCGTAATAGGGTGGATCAGTTGATACAACCTTACCAGCACTTAGCGATTGGTTCTGCGCATCATCTTGTACTGCATGCGCACTGGCTCTGCTCATAGCACCCGCGGCGGAGAGCAGGTTTTCGTAGGTGTACTTGACGGCGTTCCCCCAGCATATCGCCTTAGTCCCCAGAAGATTGGACTCTGGGAAGTCCCAAGTCATCGGCAAAGCCTGCCGCTTGTATGTCTGCATGACCTGTTCGCCAGAAGGCTTCCAGGTCGCAATTGAACTTCCGTAATCTGCTAATCTGTCTATTGCAAAGGCCAGATACACTCCCACTGCTTCACTGTAGGCGCGAGCACCCGAACCGCCGGCGTTGAGAGCAATGCCCTCGTCCATTCCCGCAACGATAGCATCCCGGGTAATTCTACTATTTGCCTCCACTACGAGATCGCCCAACGTAGTCAACGCCACGAGTTGGCGAGGTGTAAAGAGATCGGCAAAGGTAGTCAGGCCATAATTGGGTGTCTTGAAATCGCGAGGATTGTCTGGAAGTGCAATCTCCGGCTTCCATTCTGGGCATGCTTCGAGAGCCACAGCCTCATGGGCTGGTGATGGAGAAAGATACACCCGGCCCCTCGCACCCTCCGCTATAATCGCCATCAATCGTGTACCCATCCGACCGGCTTTCCCCTCAGATCGGATGTGATTGTAGTCAACGGGCACGCCGGACAGCAGGCAGCGAAAAGCGGCACGCTTACCAGCAGTAGTTCCTTCTTTCGCACCGGGCGGAGCTTTCCCAACCTTTACGGTGAAGTCGTAACCGCCACCTTTGATGACAGGCTGGACGTAGGCTTCTTTCCCGGCTTTGCTTGCCAGGATAAATGTCGAGGCTAGCGGTACATCGACGTGGCGAAATGCTGGATTGGGGCTTTTGACGGTCCTTACCCAAATCCATGTAAGGACATTGAGCTTTTGGCCGACGAGAGGTTTCAGATCAGGCCGTTCCTTGGCCATATCCGCCGTGATCTCGATCGGGGGATAAAGGTAGCCAATGCGCTTCTTTGCTTGTTCCTGTATCCATTGGCCGTAGTAGCGCACGTCGTCAGCAAGGCCCTTAGCGCCCTTCCATTGATGTCCAACTAGATCTGGCTTGCCGAGTGCTGGCGCGTTCACCGGCGGACGATCTGCAAACTTCGGCGGAATCTCGATCATCGCCTTGTTGATAAGAACCGCAACCGGATTGAGGTCAGACGCATAGGCTTCCAGCCCCAGGCGCTGCGCCTCAAGCGGCAGCCCGCCTCCGCCGGCAAAGGGATCGTGAAAGGCCGGTAGCTTGTCCGGATTGAACCATTCCGCCGCCTGCTGATGATCCTTGTTGAGGTCGCAGGTTTCGCGCCAAGATTTCCGGATTTCGGCGCGAGCTTTTTCGAGTACGGCTTCGTTGGTGGTGTTCTCCCACTTCACTAGGTCTTTGATAATGGCGAACAGCCGGTTACGGCTCGCGGCCCAGCTTGCTTTGATATTGTTGGGCGGAACTTCGCCCGGATGCTCAAGCTCCCACTTCCAGGAAGGGTCGTTGACCATCTGCGCAAAGATCACAGCGCGTGCTGCCGCCAGCGGGCGCCGTGCCCACCATAGATGCAGACCGCGAGGATGTGCGCCAATGCCAGGTTGCTTTTCGTGAGCGCAGGCGGCATTGATCGCGTCCAGCGGCAGCGCGACTTCGATCAGTTTCTTAGGAGCTTTGATAGCTACCATCATTGCCCCTCTGCCTTGGCGAGCAGATCGCCCAAGCTGAAATTGATGGAAGCAATACCCCAGCCAGGTTCGCGGTCAAAGGGGTTGCAAATGTAATGTGGGCCATCGATCGCGCCGTCATCGCCAATGAGGGCGATGGCAAGGACGAACTTATCGCCTTGATTGAAAGCGTAGAGCATTTCGTTCCGGGTGACGGTGACAGTGCTGGCCCCCTTCACGCGGCCCTTGACTTCGATATGGCGCGGATCTGGCTGCTTGCCATCAATCAACGGCGGATATGAACTCAAGTCCCACCCGCACTTGGCGGCCGACACATCGACGACGCGGCAGCCGCGCGCCTCCTCGGCTTTCTGCACGGCCTTCATGGCAAGCTGCTCGATGCGCGAGCGCGCCGCCGGATCGGCGGCGAAGGTCGTAGCGGCTGGATCGACCGGCTCATCGCCGCGGAGCTTGTTCATGAGTCCGGCCGGAACGATCAGCGCCGTGCCCAGCACAACCGGGGTGCCATTGACGACATGGCGCATGGCTTGCAGCTCTTTCTTGCGGTTCTCAAGGCGGCTTTGCAGGTCGGCAAGCGTGCGCTCGACATTTTGAAGATTGAGGCGGACATCCTTGCCGGCCTCGCCATCCTCCTTGAGCTTAAGCCAGCGGTCCTGCCAGAAGGCAATTTCCTTGCTCAGGCGCTCATGGACGGCGCTAAGCGTCTTTTCTACATGGGCGATACGCCGCTGCGCCACTTCTCCATAATGCTCCGGCACCAGCGTCGTCGCAGCCAGCGACAAGGCGCGCTGTTCCTGACCCGAGGCAAGCCACGGCGCCTTGAGCGTATCCTTGAGCAAGCTGCGCGCGCTCTCGGCCAGCGGCTCAAGATCAAGATGCGGAGCCCATCCGGCGAATTCGGCCTTGCCGTCCGGCCCGACGCGGACAAATTGCAACCGCCTCGACAGCACGGTACCGTCGCCGGATTTGATTTCGTGGGTGAGAAGAAACAGCAGCGCTGGGGCGAGCCCTTCATCCGCCGGATCGACCAGAACTGCACCCTGCCGCAGGAGGTTAGCGTGTTGTTCCAGAATTATGTCCGACATGGCGAGCATGAGAGGATGGCCGGGGTGCATGAGAACCGCGCGTTCAAGCCCCGGCTTATCGAGCGGTTGGATAGCCTTCCGCTCAAAACAGATTCGGCTGTAACGCCGTAGCACTGGCTCATGCTCGCGGCGATTCCGTCCGGTCAGGCGGCGGTCGCGCTCGCGGATCGCCGCCGGTATGTGGGTGATTTCATAACGCCCGGCCTCCCGTGGGTGCGCTGTGCCGCCAAGGGCGTCGAGCGCCTTCGTGAAGAAGGCGCGGACGAAGAAGGGCTGAAGGCGCCTTGCTTCGGCCTTTTCCATTTCCTCCTTCACGGCGAACAGCCGTTCGGGGCTCATCGTTTCCTGTGCCAGCGCATTGCGGTCGAGCAAGGATTTCAGATGATCGCGGTCAAGCACCTGGTCGATTTTCTGCGTCAGGCGAGCGCGCACGTCGGGCCGGTCACCATAACGAATGGCGTCGATCAGTAGGTCTTTAAGGCTGGTGCCCTCGAAAACTTCGCCGAGAATGTCGAACACGCGGCCCTTGAGCGCGTCGCTCTCCACTCGGAGTTTTTCTAGAAGACGGTGATACACAGCGCCTTCGCGGGTTTCCTTGGCCACCAGATTCCACAGATGGCAGACTTCGGTTTGCCCGATGCGGTGGATGCGGCCGAAACGCTGCTCCAGCCGGTTCGGATTCCACGGCAGGTCGTAATTGACCATGAGGTTCGCGTTCTGAAGGTTCACGCCTTCACCGGCGGCGTCGGTCGCCACCAGCACGCGGACATCGGGATCTGATCGGAATAGCGCCTGCAAGCGGCGGCGCTCGTCACGATGCGTGCCGCCGTGAATGGTGACGATGGCATCAGGATTGCCAAGGACGCCGGCAATCTTCGCGTGAAGATAGTTCAGCGTATCGCGATGTTCCGAAAAGATGATGATCTTGCGCTGCCGCCCCGAAGCATCGTGCATTTCGGGATTATTCTGCAAAATCCTGGACAGCTCATCCCACTTGCGATCCTGCCCCGATCCGACCACGGATTTGGCCTGCTTCTCAAGGCCCTTCAGGATGATTATCTCGGCCTCAAGCTCGGTGACGGTCTTAGCCGCGGTCGCTTCATCAATCAAATCTTCTTCAAGTGATTCTTGTTCTTCGGCGCTCAGATCGTCATCGTCTTCGGGAACATCGGGAAGCGTTTCCGCGATAGGCTGGCGACCTCTGATGCCCAGCTTTAGTTCTTGCAGCCGGTTCTCTAGCCGCTCACGACGGCGCTTGAGCGACTGGAAGATCGCCTCGGGACTAGAGGCGAGACGCCGTTGCAGGGCAGTCAGCGCAAAGCCAACCGAGCCCTTGCGCGCGCCTTCGAGCTGGTCGGCCTTACCCATTTCTGTCTGGACGTAATTCGTGACGGCATCGTACAGCGCTGCTTCAATCTGTGAGAGTTCGTAATTGACGGTGTACGCTTTACGCTCAGGAAACAGCGGCGTCCCGTCGAACTTCAGGAGTTCTTCCTTGACCATGCGACGCATGAGGTCGGAAGGATCGACCTTGTGTACCCCGTCGCGGAACTTTCCGTAGAACCGATCCGAATCCAACAACGACATGAAAAGCTGAAAATCTGCTTCCTTGCCGTTGTGGGGCGTGGCCGTCATCAGCAGCAGATGGCGGACATGGGTGCCCAGCTTCTCGGCGAAGCGAAAGCGCGCGGTCTTCTCGAGCTTGGACCCAAAATAGTGCGCGGACAGCTTGTGAGCTTCATCGAACACGGCCAAGTCCCAGCCCGGCGCGCAGAGCTTGTCCTGCAGTTCCTCGTTGCGGGAAATCTGGTCCAGGCGGACGATCAGGCGCGGAAAGTCATCGAATGGATTACCGCTCGGCGAGGTCTGTTCCAGCAGCGTGGAAAAGACGTGAAACTCCAGCCCGAATTTTTCGAACAGCTCGTCGCGCCACTGCTCGACTAGGCTACCTGGCGCGACGATCAGGATGCGGTGCGAGTCTGCGCGCATGATCAGCTCGCGGATATAAAGACCCGCCATGATGGTCTTGCCTGCGCCCGGATCATCGGCGAGGACGAACCGGAGTGGCTGCCTTGGCAGTAGCGACTCGTAAACGGCGGTGATCTGGTGCGGCAACGGCTCGACGTTCGAGCTGTGCACCGCCATCATCGGATCAAAAAGGAAGGCGAGGTCGATCCGCTTGGCCTCGCATGCGAGCTGAAATGCACCGCCATCGCCGTCAAAGGAAAACGGGCGCTCGGCGATGGCAATACCGATTGCGGATTCGTCGACGCGGCCCAGCAGGCGTTCCTTCATCGCGCCGTCAGGTGTGCGGTAAATAAGCTGTACCGAGTCTTCCGCGAGCGGAACCAGGGCGACCACTGATACGACATCTGCGGGTTCGATTCCCGAGAGGCTCTGCCCGGCAGCAAGCTCTTCAAGCTTCATGCGCTCCACCTCCCTTGCCAGACCCAGTCTCGCAAACTTCGGACAAGGGTATCCATCTCGCTTTCGTTAGACATCAACACAACCTAGAATGATTCGAATGATTAAACCTGACCGCGAACGTCACTCAACTGAAAATTTGACCATTGCCGCAACCACTTCGGTCTAGCCTTTGATTGCAGGAGACTTCTCGTGCGTTCGAGGCAGGCTAGCCCAACCGATGCTCAGAAAGCTACAGTTTGGACCTTCCGCTGCATGGATTTCGGTCGGAATCACTAGCTTCGAAGACGTGGGTGAGGACGTTTCGCAAAAGCAGCTCCATCAACTGCCACTTTCGGGTCCTCCACCCAAAGAGCGTCGCCAGAGACGCCGAAAGGCGATCGGCCGCCGAACCCGCTCCCTATTTCTGGCGATTCGCCGTCCACTTGCGAGAGCCCCTCATCGCATTCGAGGCCGCCTGCCCCCCTTCAACGGCTGCGGCGCCGCCTCTCCCTTGACTGGAGGGACGAACAGTTCGGGTATTGAGACCTGAAGTGCTCCCGCTAGCTTCTCGAGAATCAGCACCGATGGGTTTTCTAACCCTCGCTCAAGACGACTGACGTAAGTCCGATCGATCGCAGCGTCGACGGCCAGCGCCTCCTGCGAGAGCCCGAGCCGAACACGTAACCGTCTGATGTTTCTGGCAACCAGCGCCTGCGCCCTCATCGGCGCAAGAAACTGCTGCGGGGACTATCAAACCACGGACAATAGTGCTACTATTTAGCCGCCGTCCAGACCGCAAGCAACAATGAAGATTTTCTACGCGATATCCAAAGGCAGCGTTCCGTGGCGAAGCTTATGGACCATAGCTTCGATCGTAATGGCCCTAAACGTCTGTGGAGCTCTGATCGATGGCCGTTCCTTGGGGGCGGCCGTCATCTTCGGGTTCGCCGCCGGACCTGGGTGGCTCCTTTGCCTGACGATCGTCGGCCTTCTTGGGAGCCTCCGATCTCGGCAGAGCGCTGAGGATCATCAATGTGCGACTAGTCCCGCAAGCGAAGGATGAAGAACCGGCCGATCAGAAGGGAAATGATTCGAGCTCATTTGGATCAGCTCACGCGCAGCTTTCCCATGCAGATGCCGATCGCGCTCGATCAACTGAAGCGACAGCACCGCGACCAAGACTATATCGAAATGGTCAAGTTCGTGCGCAACAGCATGAAGCTTGAATTGCGCGTCCGCGTCGGGCTTGTTAGCTCGGGTGGGCCATCGAAAGCGCCTGCATGGGTGTCACGGCCAGTGCCGATGCCTTCGTTTGGAACGCCCGAGTTCCGGCAGACTACTGCCACCATCTATCTTAGGCGGTCGTTTCTTCAACAGAGCAGTTGCGCAGTGGTCACGATGGCCATTGCGCACGAGCTCGCGCACCTTGTATTGGACAGCACAAGCCACCCATTGCATGGCTCCGAGCAAGCGGTTGATCTAACGGCGATGCTCCTCGGATATAGAGACATCTACCTGGACGGAGGTCGATATAATGAGATCCGTCCCCGTTCTGTTCACGCGTTTATTATACGTCAGCTCAGCGCGCTTTTCTTAAGGACGGAGGTCCACGAAATCTATACCGTGGGCTATCTCAGCCCGGAAGAGATCCAATACGCTGGGAAGCTATTAGGTGGATCTGCAAAGATATTTGATCCATCGACCCTAATGTATACGATTTCGGAATCACTTTTCAGGATGGCTTTGGTTGGAGCGATTTTTCTTTCCATTTTTTTGGCCATTTTTTCGCACTAGAGCATGAATTGTCCGCACAGCCAACCTTTCGGTCAAGCTTACCGAACAAGCCGACGGTGATCATGGGGTAGCAAACTGCCGGCTTGCTCGCGAGCTTGTTTGACGATTGCGCTCCGCACAAGCGGCATGACGCTGACTGCTGGACTGCTGGCGGCCTACGCCGGATGCTTACGTTTCAAAGCTTCCAGCGGAGAAGGTCTGAGGGCCGCTCCGATGGACGCACTAGCATCCGTCCGGAATGCTCCAAGCATACGCGAAGCAAACCTGACTTAATGCGTCGCGCTTCGAGCATAGTCCGGTCTGCTGGTCTGTCATTCGGCCCACGAAATCTGAAGGCCGATGGACATCGCCCTGGCACAGCTGAGGAGCTGACGATCTAGAGCAGTGTGCAGACGAGATGAGCAACTACAGTAGCCCATCTTGCTCCTGACACAGTCAACCGTTGTGACATGTCACAGTGTGACATGGGAATCGCTTTGTGTCCCACGGGCCACGTGTGCCGTTCCGGGTCTGTCGATCCGAACGTTGGTCCCTTCACATGGGGCGAGACGGTGCTGCAAACGCCCTCTAAGGCGACATCCGTGGTTTGGTCCTTCAGCAGCTATAAATCCGTACTTCATCATCAGGCGAGGGGGTATACGGCAGGAATTCGATCCGGGCTCGCCGCCGAAAGTGCCCACGTGTTTCGTCCAATGTCCGGTACTTAGAAAGACTGCCAACACATCGTCCCAAGCCTTTTCGCTAATTTGGCTCTGATCTTCCTCTACGTTGGACCGACCTAGACGTTGAGGTTGCGATCGAGCGGCTAGCCGATTGGCATCCTCGTCAACCCAAAGCCGAAAGCGGGAGCTCCAGTCGCGGCTAAGCGCTTGCTTGCCCGCAACCTGACGATGGTGAGCTCGGAACCGCTCCAGAGATCGCTCGGCGGCATCGCCGGATCCTAGCTGGCTGATTGCGAAGGCCAGGGATTCTTCGGTCGGTCTGAAATCCTTTGGTATCGGCGTCGCCTTCGCGAGCGTCTCCTCTGCAGGTTCAATGAAAGGATCTTTGGAAGGATTCTGCCGCATTGTGCGGCTTGGCTGCGCCGCGCGACGCGGCCCGGCCGCCTCGGATGATGCGGCATCCTCCTCTTTCAGCTTGCCGCAATTTGCGGCTTGGTTGACCGTGCCGCACGGTGCGGTCGGGTTGGCTAAGGCTTCCAAGTTGATTCGGTAGGACAAGGAAGCCCAATGGCCTTTGCGGCGCTCCTTCTCGGCTTGAATGAATCCGTTGGCCACCAGGAACCGGATCTGGCGTTGGACGGTATCCGGCGAAAGCTCCGTTATCTCTGCGACAACGCGTTGACTCGGAAAGCAGCTTCCGCCCGTATCATCTGCGAAGTTTGCCAACGCGAGGAGAACGGCCTTGGCGCTAGACCCGCCAATCCGCGTCTTCTGGACCCTGGCTGTGACTAACCAGCTCATGTCAGCCTCTCCCCTGCGCTTCGGGAGCACTCAGCTGGACGGGAGCTCTCTAGCAGAGAGATCGTCACTTGGGCGGTGATCGCCTCCTTTGCGAGCTGTGTCATGTTAGTCGGCGCCCCGCTCGATCAGATTCTGGATGTCGGCGACACGCCAAGCAGTGATGCGCGGCCCAAGCTTAACTGGCTTTGGATAGCGTCCTTCCTGGACTCCCTTCCACCAAGTGCTTCTTCCTACGGGGATCGGCCCCACAGGAGCCAGGATATCGGCCAACCGCACGTAGCCGACGCGATTGGACCAGATCTCGGCTGGACGGGATTGCTTAATGTCAGACATTGCTGAACCCTCTTGGAGATGAAGGTCAGCGGATCGCTCATTCAAGCCCCAGGCAGAGGACCCATTGCTGAAAATGGGGAAAACAAAAAATTCTCGCTGTAATTACAAGTGCTTATGAGCTATACGAAACACCTCTATTCAGATGGTTTTGCACCAGTTTTGTTGTGCTTGGTGGGTGTGGCAAGCGTCCGGCGTCGCTGGACAATGCGGTACCGAGGATCGCCGGTTTCGTTGTACAGCTGATCGACTGCACGCTTCAGCGTGTTGCGCTTTGTTGGTACACCCTTTGAAACGAGCAAATCCGCTAACGTGGCGACGGTCATCGTGGCGGACCAGCTCCCCTCCTCAATGCGCGCAATAATAGACGTACGCAGTCCGTCCCTCTGCTTCGATGGTCTCCCGATGCGGGACTTTTTACTTCCACGCTGAGACGGCCATCGTCCCCGGCTTTTTTGCTTATCGTACCAGGCGTCGAATTCACTTTTTTTCAGGTACATCGGCGAATTGGACAGCCCAGCAAACAACTCGGGCGCGACAACACTGTTGCGGAGAAGACCAACCGGGGGCCGGATCGCTTCATCCGGGAGACTGCCGCGTATCCTAAGCAACTGGCCCAAAACATCGAGCGGGACCTGAAGCGGCCGATGCCCTTCATTCGTACCTAGAGGGACGAATACATTTACAGAGAGAACGCCGGACGTAATCGCTGCATTGACCGCCGCAGCGGCCGTTTGCTTTTGAACGCCGAATCCAATTGATGCTCGGCGATAGTATTTCTTTGCGATCTCAACAGGTTTCGGGCGCTTAAGGTCACCACCATACATGCCGCGCTCGAGGCGTGCGACCGCTTCGGAGATCAACAGGAACTCCGGATCGACCTCGCTCATGAGCTCAAGTGGCGCAACGGAATGATTTCGGCGCCTGCGGCGGTTGCAAATGCGGCCCAAGTCGTCATCAGCTCGCGCCGCTTTTCCAACAAGTCACCTCGTCGGTATGCCGCCTCGGTCTTGTCCTTCACAATATGAGCGAGGGCGGCCTCACAAATGTCACGCGCGAAGTTGGTGCGCTCCGATGCCCAGTCCCTGAAAGCCGATCGGAAACCATGCACCGTGCAGTCTACCTTCAGCCGGCGCACCATCATCAGCAGGACCATATTCGACATCGGCTTGTCGTTCGACCTGCCAGGGAAAACGAAGTCGCTGCCAGCAGCGAGGACCTTGGCCCGCTCCAGGATCTCGACGCAGCGGGTTGCTAACGGCACCCGGTGGTCCCGGCCCGCCTTCATTCGGTTCGCCGGAATGGTCCAGGCCGTCCGGTCGACGTCGATCTCGCTCCACTTCGCTTCGAGCACCTCACCGGTGCGCGCTGCGGTCAGGATCAAGAACTCGAAGGCTAGGCTGGCAATCGTCGGCTCGGGATCGTGCAGCTTCCGGATGAACGCCGGCACGTCTGCGTACGGCAGCGCCGCAAAATGACCTTTGCGGTCGGGCTGCCGGGGCAATGCCCGGTTGATGTCGTCGACCGGATTGTCCCCCGACCGGAATCCGGCGGCCTTGGCCCAGTCGAGCACGGTCTTGATGCGCTGGCGCACGCGGCGCGCGGTCTCCGGCTTGGCCAGCCAGACGGGTGTCAACGCCTTCAAAATGTCCGGCGTCTGAACCTGGTCGACCTTGCGGTCGCCGAACACCGGAAAGGCGTAGGTCGAGAGTGTATTGATCCATTGGTCGCTGTGCTTGGCATTTTTCCAAGCTTTTGTATGATCCTTGTGGACGGATTCTGCCGCCTCAGTGAAGGTCGGCACCACTCGCTTGGCCCGGCGCTTTTCGGCGATGGGGTCGCCATCGTCGCGGGCGATTTTCCTGTATTTCTCAGCTTGCTCGCGGGCCTCGGCCAGCGAGACGAGCTTCAAACCTCCCAGACCGATGTCACAGCGCTTACCACGCACAACGGTGCGCAGCTCCCATCGCTTAGCTCCGGACTCAGTTACCTTCAGATAGAGGCCATTCCCGTCCGCGTAGCGGCCTGGCTTCTTCAGTGACCTGATCTTCAACGCAGTCAGCGCCTTTTCCGGATGCTTCTTTCGAGTTCGCATGCCTATCGTTCCCGCCTAGCTCGCAAGAGCTAAGACCCCACATTTAACCCCACATTTTATGTGGGATCGTGCAGCATTTGGCAAGACGATGCTGACCGACCGAATTCATGAAGTGCCTGAGAAATGGGGATAAATTGTACATCACCAAACGTCGCTGGACACCAGATCGGCGGACACCCCTTCCGCCAGTCCGGAACAGAACTGCGCACCCCGCCTGTAAGCCGATTCTACGCCCGAAATGGCGGCGAGCGTTCTGAGCAAGTTGCTCTTTGGACCCATGATTCGGGCCTCCCGGTCGTCCACCTCAACCCGCTGGGCTAGGCGCGAAGACGATCGCGGCGATATCCCGCCTTCGATTCGCATCCGCTTACGGACCGTAGCAGCGAATTTGTGTAGCGCCGTTGTGGTGATTGGCTCTCCAACAAGGCGGATGCCGGAAACCTCATCACTCTGCGGACAAATGTCTCCGTGCCCGCACAGCGGGATAGCGTTCCTACGTGCAACGCCAGCGCTGGTTCATAGTCGTCGGTCCTGATGCCGAATTAGCGACCAGGGCGCAAGCTTTCGCCACGGCTCTAACGTCCGTTCCACGAGTCCAAGCTCGGCTCGATGGTCTCAAGTGAGCGTTCCGCCAAGCATACCATCGTCACTGGCGGCGACCATAGAACGCCGGCCGGCTCAGTGCTAAGTTTGATCAACCGCGTGTCAAATGGAGCCGTTGGCTGCGAGGTTGAGTACCCGTGACCTTGCCCCCAAGTTTTATCCAGATCTGAGTTCGTTCGGGCGGTTTGATGTGCCCATCCGGGCGGTCGTAGCGG